>NZ_JBBOCG010000001.1:3640000-5431908 GCF_038002365.1 Paenibacillus sp. FSL P4-0338
GCAGCAATAACTTCAGCCGCTGTTCCGGTGAAGAAAACTTCATCGGCAATATAGACATCATGCATGGTGAACGGCTCTTCCTTAAGCGGCAATCCCAGCTTCTCACACAGCTCAATGATCGCCAGACGGGTGATTCCCTCCAGGGCACCCAGGTAACAAGGCGGTGTATAGACTACCCCTCTTTTGATAATGAAGATATTATCGCCGGAGCCTTCGGTTACATAACCCTGGGCGTTCATCATGATCGCTTCATCGGCTTCCGCCAGATTCGACTGAATCTTCACCAGAATATTGTTCAAATAGTTCAACGATTTGATCTTCGGATTCAGGGCATCCGGGAGATTGCGGCGCTGGGAGACCGAAACGGCACGAAGTCCGTTCATATAAGCCTCCTCCGGGTAGATGGCTAACTGCTCAACAATGATGATTACACTTGCTTTGGGACAACGGCGCGGATCAAGACCCAGGTTGCCGGGACCGCGTGATACGATCAGCCGGATGTACCCGTCCCGCATTTCGTTCAGGCGGATCGTCTCGGCCATAGCCTCCAGCATCTCATCATAGGCCAGCGGAATGTCCAGCATAATCGACTTCGCCGAATCATACAGCCTGTCCAGATGCTCCTTGCACTTGAAGATGTTACCGTTATAAATACGGATACCTTCAAAGATTCCGTCTCCATATAAAAAACCGTGATCGAATACGGACACCATTGCCTTGTCCTTCGTTACATGTTGTCCATCCAGATAGATCCATTGCTCAGCCATGAACTTACTGCACCTCCGCTTTCTCTTCCTCATAGGTGTATGTGGGATAGGACCCCAGAATCCGTACCTGACAGCCCAAGGCTTTGATCTCTTCAATCGCACCCGGGAGGAGTACCGATTCTATCGGTTCCAGCACATCAATATAGAAATAATAAGTACCCAGCTTCTTCTTCGTCGGCCGTGATTCAATACGGGACAAGTTCAGCTTACGCCAGGCAAAAGCAGCCAACACCTGATGCAGTGCACCAGGGAAATCCTCGGGCAGCGTAACAAGAATACTCGTCTTGTCTCCACTGCTCTTCTGTGGAAGCTCCAGTTGCTGCGGGCCCACCAGGACAAACCGCGTGTAATTGTTATTATGATCTGTAATCTGGCGTTCCACAACCTCCAGCCCGTGTGTAGCAGCTCCGAGCGCCGTACCGATAGCAGCCCAGCCTTTGCCGGGATTGCCTTTTACAATCTCCACCGCTTCAGAGGTGCTTCCCACAGACTCCAGCTCAGCCCAGGGCATAGCCTTACGGATGAACTGCGTGCATTGCGCCATAGCCACCGGATGGGACAAGATTTTGACAATCTTCGTATAATCCTTGTCCCCGTTCTCCTTCGTGAATTCCTGCGGACAGCTGATCAGATTCTGTATCGACGGAAAAATCCACTCCGCCTGCATTGGCAGGTTCACTTCATTAATGAGCCAGTCGATATGCAGGCTGACCGAGCCTTCTATCGTGTTCTCAATCGGAATGACACTGTAATCAGTGACTCCGCCGGCCGTGGACAGAAAGACATCGGAGATGAGCTTATGATGCTCCAGATGAACAGGGTTACCGCCAAATAAATGCAGCAGCGCTTCATGCGAGACGGAGCCCTGAGGCAATAACGCTATCGATTTCATGACTGTAATTCTCCTTTTATCATATCCAAAAATGATTCGTTTTGCATCCCGTTTCTTTCAAGCAGCTCTGCCGTGACACCTGTGGTGCATGGGGACAGCCATACGGTACGGGCAGAGATTCCGTTCTCCTGCATGGTCTCAGTCAAAAACAGCTCCAGCTCCTGCTTCCGCTGCTCGCTGCGGTCCACCATACATAACAGAGTCGGGCCTGCACCGCTAAGCGCAATCCCCAGCGCGCCGTGGCCCGGAGCTTCAGCCAGCAGCTTCTCCATCCCCGGTACCAGCGGTGCACGGTAGGGCTGATGGAGCCGGTCTTGCATCGCTGTACCCATCAGGTCCAGCCGTCCTGCGGCTAACGCTGCGGTGAGCAGTGAGGTACGGCTGATGTTGTGGACAGCATCGCTCATTGTAACCTCCGCCGGCAGCACGCCTCTTGCCTTGACAGTCTCCAGCTCGAATTCAGGGATGACCACAAGCACTTCAAGCTCCCGAGGAGGCTCGATCCGGATATAATCGGCATGCTCGCCGTCCCACACGGCCGTAATAATTCCCCCGAAGAGCGAGGCTCCAACATTATCGGGATGCTTCTCGATCGCTGTAGCCATATCGAACAGCTTCGCCTGACTCAGCGGTGAACCTATCATAGCATTCGCCGCAGCCAGCGCGCCAACAATGGCCGAAGCACTGCTGCCAAGCCCGCGGGTCAGCGGAATTGCCGAATACATGGAGATGGACAACTCCGGAACCTGAACCCCGGCCTCTGCAAAGACCATTTGCGCAACCTTGTAGAGCAGATTGCTTTTGTCCCGGGGAAGACCAGCCATCTCATCTCCATACAGATGAAACACCGTTTCAGCCGCTTCCTCCATTTCAATCCAGGCATACAGCGACAGAGCCATGCCCAGCGTATCGAAGCCCGGACCGAGATTGGCGGTACTGGCAGGGACCTTCACTCTAGACCTTCCGTAAATACTCATGGCGGGTAAATCTCCTTCATTATATTTGCGCGCAAGCCCAATGTTCTATGGACGCCTGCGATATTTAACCTTCTACACGGTAATGGCTTTTGATGCGGTGAATGACGTTCAATTGCTCTAAATGCCGCATTACTTTATTCATACTCGCCTTGCTGGCATTGTGCGTTACAATAATGATTTCTGCATCCGGATTATTAGTATTGGCCTGCTGCACTACGGAATCTAGACTGACATCATATTCGGCAAACACTTGAGTAATCTTCGCCAGCACACCGGCCTTGTCATCTACGTGCAGGAGGAGGAAGTTCTTGTAGAAAATATCCTCATCACTCTTCAGCTTCTTCTGCTTATATGGCACAATCTGCTTAAGCCCGTTGACACCCAGCTTCAGATTCTTGATAACCGCCACCAGATCCGCCACAATCGAGGTTGCCGTAGGCATCGCCCCTGCCCCCGCACCGTAGAACATCGTCTCCCCTACAGCCTCACCATATACATATACCGCATTAAACACGCCGTTCACGGAGGCAATCGGGTGGTTCGTACGGATCATCGTCGGCTGAACGCTAATGCTGAATGCTTCATCTTGGCGTTCAGCGATTCCGAGCAGCTTCATCTCGTACCCCAGCCGTTTGGCAAAAGCTATATCCTCCTTGCTGACGCCGGAAATTCCGCTTACACTGACATCGCTCAGCTCCACATTGGTCCGGAAGCCCAGCGTGCCCAGAATGGCCATCTTGCGGGCCGCATCCAGCCCCTCCACATCGGAGGTCGGATCAGACTCGGCATACCCCAGCTCCTGCGCTTCCTGCAGTACGTCGAGGTAAGACGCACCTTCCTGGCTCATTTTGCTGAGAATGTAGTTGGTTGTCCCGTTCACGATCCCCATAATCTTCATGATCTTATCCGAGGAAAAACCTTCAATCAGGGTGCGGATAATCGGAATACCTCCCGCCACACTTGCCTCATAGAACACATCGCATTGCTTCTCCTGCGCCTTCGCCAGAATCTCCGAGCCGTGCAGGGCCATCAGGTCCTTATTGGCTGTTACGATATGCTTGCCGCGCTCCAGTGCCTCCAGAATGTACTCCTTCGTGCCTGCGATCCCGCCCATGACCTCAACAATCACATCAATCTCCGGGTCACGGATAACGGCCCATGGATCATCGGTAATCTTGGACGGATCCACTTCGATATCACGCGGCTTCTCTGTATTCTTCACGGCAATACGTTCAATAAGGATCGGCGAGCCCACCTGGCTGCTCAAATCCTCCTGATTTCCTTCCACAATACGGACAACGCCCGTACCCACAGTACCCAGACCCAGCAGACCTACTCTAACCGGCTTCATTCGTATTCTCACCCCTGACCAATAATTAACGCACGCTTCACACCGGGAATTGCCTTGAGACTGTCCAGCAAGTCGCCCAGCTCTTCATTCAGATGGGAGATCTCGACAGAGATCACCACGTTAGCCCGCCCTTGCAGCGGGATACTCTGATGGATTGTCAGCACATTCGCCCCGTGAACAGCCACAGAACCGAGCACCTTGGACAGCATGCCCGACTCGTGCTCCAGATCAATCGAGATCGTCACAATGCGCTCGCGCTCCAGCTGATGAATTAAGTGTATCCCATCTTTGTATTTATAAAAAGCACTGCGGCTAAGCCCAACCTGTTCCACGCCCTCGTGTACGGTTTTGGCATCTCCTGCTTCCAGCAGCTGTTTGACCTGCATGGTCTTCAGCACCGCATCGGGCAATATGTCCTCCCGGACCAAATAATAGCGTTCTTTCACGAACGTCCTCACCCCAAAGACTTTTGTATGTACATAGTGGACATTATACGGGATTGAAGGCTTTTATTGCAATAACTTTCTGCAAACAAGCAAGTGGAACCGGTACCGTCCTTTTAAAAGGACGGTACCGGTTCAGCGAGAAATAGAAAGATCATTTATAGCGTGAAACATATAAATGCTTATATTTCGGAAAAGGCTGTCCCCCCTACAATCTAGGAGGAACAGCCTTCACTTGCAGAAATCAAAAAAATGTTATATTTGCCGCGCTCGTTCAGCCGTAAGCAATGGTCGTCCCGCAGTAATCACAGCTAGTGGACTGGTCGGGAGCTACTGTATTCTGTGCCCCGCAGCCGGGACAGCGTACCGATTTCGGAAGCTGCTGCGCTCTAGGCTGCTGATAGGACGGCTGCCCTGCAGGCGGCGTGAAAGGCGATACGGCTGCCTGTCCCGCCTGGGCCTGGGGCGCTGCATCCGCTCCCTCATGGAAGAGAAGCCCGGAGTCCAGGACCCCGTACTTCTGTAGATAGAGAAGGTCTCTGTTCACATCCCCTTCACTTTGCCCGGTGCGGTCCGCCAGATTCCCGGTATAGCGGACTCTCTCCACCCTGATCAGATGTACATACTGATTAGCGAGCTGCGAGAAGCGGAATCTGGCTTTGGCTGCGCTTCTAGCGAATGCAGAGGCGGGAAGGAGCAGCACCAAACCTACGAAGATCAAACCTGATATCAATGTGGTGGTGTCCATCGCGTCATCACTGAAGATGGAAATTACGACAATTCCCATCATTTGCAGGAACCCTCCTACAAATGAATGGAATAAAAGACTATAATTGACAGACTTGCGGTAATTTTTGTAATGGGTCGTGATTATGCGTATCAGCGCAAGCACAAGTCCGAGCGGCATAAACAAATACCCGGCGCCGATAGTTACAACATCAAAAGTGGTCCGCTCATACTTAGGCAGACTATCAGAGGGCTGCCCTTCCCGGCCCGGCAGTAGTCCGCCCGGCTGATTCCCTATCCCCATTGCTGTCTACTCCTCCTATTTAAGCCCCGCCAGCTCCAGGTTACGCCGCTGGAGCGTGCCGGCAATACTCTCGGTTAATTCCTCTGTCTCCGTGTCCCAGCTGGCTGGCAGCTCCTTCAGGACAAGCAGCAAAGCTACATGGTCATGCAGCAGAGAGATCTGCTGCCTAATGATGTCTTCCGTTGCATACAATCCCGGTCTTGATACCGGGTCACTATAGCGGAATTTCTCCTCCAGAGCCTCAATCAGCTCCACCAGCCTGCCTGCCTCAGGATGCTTCCAGCTGCCGGCAATCCCTCTGATCTCATGCAGCTCCTGCATGTGACTACGCAGGCTGCGCGAAGCGTCCGCAGCATTACGCTCCCCGAAGGCCGCATTCCAGCCATACCCGGCTGTAGCTGCAAGTACGAGGGCAGCTATAATGAGGATAAGCAACTGCTCTCCCGCATACCAGAGCGGACTCAGCTCCAGAATCCAGTCCAGCAGAATAGCCGAAGCAAGTACCGCAGCCAGATAGAAGGCTATAATTACAGCTCCGCTGATGAATACCGGTGAAGTCCGGCCCGCTTCAGGAGCACGGCGCAGCCATAGCATGCAATATACGTAAACCACAGTCTCTGCCATACATATAGCGAGCAGTGTCACTACGAAGCGCAGCAGCGATTCCATGAATCCAAATGTGAAGAAGGTACCCGCAGTAACTGCCAGAATAGCAACATAAATGCCAGTGATAAGACCTGTATATGACCTCTGCATTCTGTTCACCCGTTAGCCGCTCTGGTACCGCACTCTGGACAGAATTTCTGTCCAGACTTCAGCTCATGCCCACAGCCTGCGCACTTCAGGATCAGGCCTTCTCCGCAATGCGGACAGAATTTGGCACCAGGGATGACTGCCTTGCCGCAGCTATGGCATACCTTATTCTCCGCCTCCGGCGGGGGCTGCAGACTGCGGCCGCAGCCGGTACAGAAGCGTGCGTCTGCCGGATTAAGGGTTCCGCAGCCCGAGCAGGATTTAGAAGCAGCAGGTGCCGGCTGGCTGCCCGTACTGCCGTCCAGGGACATGCTCCTGGTCATCCGGGTGGCTATCTCAGCCGCAGGTCCGGCCAGCCCAAAGCCCATACCGAGCCCCAGTCCCGCATTCATCATGCCCACGCCTGCATTGCCCGGATTGCCTGCCGCCTCCTCCATAGCATCGAAGCTCCGTTCCTGCTGGTAGGTGAAGCCGATAATGTCCATCTCCGCTTTTTTGGCCAAGGCTTCCTTGAGACGCCGGGTTGCCGGATCATCATCGGGAATATTGATCGAGTCAATATAAAAATTATTAAGCTCAATACCGTTATCCAGGAACGAGGAGGACAAACGCCCCTGAATATGCTTGGAGATTTCAACCACGTAGGCGTTGATCTCCAGGATGCTGATTTTTTTGTGCACCAGATAAGAAGAAATAAGTTCATTAATATTGGACATCAACAGGCCGCGGAAATAATTGATCATTGTATCCTGATCAAAGACTGGCAGCGTCCCTACCAGCTTCAGCAGGAATTTGCGGGGATCTTCGATCCGCACGCCAAACTGCCCAAAGGCACGGACCGCTACCATGATCTTGTACTTGGGGTCCTGCAGCTGAAGCGGTGCACTGGTCCCCCACTTAACATTCATGGAGTTCAGCTTGTTCACAAACCATATCTCTGCGGTGAACGGAGACCTGCCGCCGAACGGCAGGTTCACCACATTCGACAGAATCGGAATATTCGCTGTGCTTAAAGTATGGCGTCCGGCTGTGAAGGAATCCAGCGCCTCTCCACCCTTGAACAGAATAGCTTCCTGGGATTCATTCACAATCAGCTGTGTCCAGGTCCCCAGCTCCTGATTCGGATACTTCCAGGCGAAGACACCCGGAGGTCCGTCATATTTGACTACTTCAATAATTGCCATCTGTCCATTCCCTCTTTCCTGACAGGTATGTATGATATACGCAGATTACATCCTTTGGATTCAACTTAACATCTCTTATATAATGATTGTAGTAAATTAATCCAGATATATAAAGAAAACTTTATTAGTATAAATGGCTAAACCCTCTGTGAAGCCCACCTGACTCCCATTAAAAAAGGCCGCATCCCCCTCTCGGAAGATACAGCCGGTATACTTGCTTCTCTATTAATAGTAGCTGCTGTTCTCGACAAATTCGAATTCAAAATCAGCAATGCGCACGATTGTGCCTTCGACAGCGCCGCGTCTGCGCAGCTCGGCGTCCACACCCATGTGACGCAAAGTACGGGCCAGCCTAAGAATGGCATCATGTGTGCTTAGCTGCATTCTCTTAATCATCCGCTCAATCCGCGGACTGTTGACTACAAACGCCTCGTTGTCACGGGTAATCGTGAATGAGTTATCCTCTTCTGCTTCCAGCTTATACACCTTGCGCTCTTTGCCAGCGACTTCTTCAACCACCGGAGCCACAGGAATACTGTCAAGAATATCTGTAGCACGGTAGAGCAGCTCCTGAACGCCCTGACGTGTCAGGGAAGAGATCGGCATAATCTCAAGGTCCGGACGAAGCTCCGCGACACGCTCACGGAAGGAAGCCAGGTTCTCCTCGGATTCAGGCATATCCATCTTGTTCGCCGCCACGATCTGCGGACGGTCAATCAGCGCCGCATTGTACTGCTTCAGCTCATCGTTGATCAGTACCCAGTCTTCAAAAGGATCACGGCCTTCCGAGCCGGACATATCCACGACATGAATGATGATACGCGTGCGTTCAACGTGGCGCAGGAATTCATGTCCCAGGCCCACCCCTTCACTCGCGCCTTCAATCAGTCCAGGCAGATCCGCCATTACAAAGCTGCGGCCGTCTCCAACATCCACTACACCCAGATTCGGGGTAATGGTGGTAAAGTGATACGCTCCGATCTTCGGCTGGGCAGCAGATACGACCGACAGCAGTGTAGATTTACCCACGCTTGGGAAGCCTACAAGGCCTACGTCGGCCATGACCTTCAGCTCCATGACGATGTAACGCTCCTGACCTTCTTCCCCATTCTCAGCCAGCTCCGGCGCGGTATTGTTCGCCGTCGCAAACCGGGTATTCCCCCGGCCGCCTCGGCCGCCGCGGGCCACTACAACCTGTTGTCCATGACGGGTTAAGTCGGCAAGGATCTCCTGGGTATCATCATCAATCAACACCGTTCCAGGTGGAATCCGCACGATCATATGCTCGGCGTTCGCCCCATGCTGACTCCTGTTGCGGCCCTTGATTCCCTTATCGGCCTTGAAGTGCCGCTGATAACGGAAATCCATCAGGGTACGCAGGCCTTCGTCTACACGGAAGATTACATCTCCCCCACGGCCTCCATCACCACCGGCTGGACCGCCATCCGGTACATACTTCTCACGGCGAAACGCTACGAGACCATCCCCGCCGTCGCCGCCTTTTACATAAATCTTAGCCTTATCTACGAACATAAATGTTCACCTTCCTTACATCTCCAGCGGTAACCGCAGTTCCATATAACCCTTAGCAGGCTGAACCTGCTCCGCCTTCATGATTTTTCCTTGTACTATATTATAAATTTGCCCCTGAAGCAGTTCGGGATTATCTTGCTCTCCCTCACCTTTGAAAGAGATCAGAATGTCCCTTCCCTCCTGTGAAAAGCTGAGCTCAAGCTTCCGCGTGTCTCCATGCTGTGTTATTCCGCTGTACTGGTACGCCCTGACCGTCTGCATAATTACTGAAGTCAGCTCAACCCCTACCTCAGGACTCAGCTTGTCCTCCAGCTGGAGCCCTTCCTCCACCTGTATGTCCAGCTCCAGACTGCTTCTGAACGTACGGAAGGATTGCAGATAGAATACCAAGGAAGGCACTCCTAACTTGGCTATACGGCTGTCGAGCGCAATACGCTCCTTTATTCTTTCCACACATTGTACGGATTTATCAGGCTTGCCCAGCTGGATATATCCGTAAAGCACCTGCAGATCATTCATCCAGTCATGACGATGATGATTCAGTGTCCGGTTTGCCGCCTGCTGCAGAGTGTTCTCCTGTATACGCAGTTCCTCTTCATATTGACGCCGGTTGTAAACAAAGCTGAATGCAAGCACTCCGGCTACCCAGACTCCGAGCAGCAGGCATGTGAAAAGGGAGGTTTGCCAATACACGAGACCTAAAGGAAACACTGCGGATAACATGACTGCCCAGACCTTACTTTTCCAGGATTTCATTCTTTCTCCCCGTCCCTTGGTTCGCAAAATTGATTCCAATGTAAGCACTGCTTATCTTGCTTCATATTCACCATTTCCCAGTATAACACAGGCTTTCTCCGCAATCACCAGAATCCCCCACAAAGTGAGGCTTAAGCTTCGATGCTTACTCAGGTACTTTGCGTGGACCCTGAAACAATTTCAAAAAAAGCCCCCGGCACTGATGCCGGAGGCTTCTCATCTTCATAGGTTCCGTAAGCTTACGCTTCCAGTGCCGCTGCTACCGGAGCGACATCCACCGGATACACGCTCACTTTTTTGCGGTCGCGTCCCCAACGTTCGAACTTCACTACGCCGTCCACAAGTGCGAACAGTGTGTCATCTTTACCGATGCCCACGTTCGTGCCCGGGTGGATTTTGGTTCCGCGCTGACGAACCAAGATGTTGCCGCCGGTTACTGCTTGACCGTCAGCCCGTTTCACGCCAAGACGCTTAGAGTGGGAATCACGTCCGTTCTTTGTGGAACCAACACCTTTTTTCGATGCGAATAATTGAAGATCCAATTTCAACATGTTGTCAACCTCCTTCTTCAAATGATGACTTCCTGTATCTGAATATATTTCCTGTAGGATTTAGCAATATCCTTGAGCATCAGCACCATGGATTCCAGCAAGAGCTGTACCTTGGCGGAAACTTCGGGATCATTCACGGGAACTAGAGTTCCGCTTAAGAATCCATCCTTCATCGAAGTATCCAGAACCACTCCGGTCAGGCTCTCAATCGCATTCACAGTTCCAACGGTAACCGTCGAAACACCCGCGCAGACGATATCCCTGCCATTCCTTGCGTATTCCGCATGCCCCTTGACGGCAAAACCGACAATGACACCCTGAGCAGAAGCCCGTGTAATCCGCACGTTAATCATTAACGCACCTTCTTACGCTTGAATCTTCTCGATAGTTACTTTGGTGTACGGTTGACGATGGCCTTGTTTCTTGTGGTAGTTCTTCTTAGGTTTGTATTTGTAAACTACAACCTTATGTCCCTTACCATGCTTCTCGACTTTGGCTGTTACAGACGCGCCGCTTACCAGCGGAGTTCCTGCAGTCAAACCACCTTCGTTAGAAACAGCCAAGACACGGTCAAACGTTACGCTTGCGCCGTCTTCAGCTTCCAGCTTCTCAATGAACAAAACATCGCCCTCTTGGACTTTGTATTGTTTACCGCCAGTTTCGATAATTGCATACATTGTACTTGCACCTCCTCATGTCTCAGACTCGCCTAGTCAAGGTGGCAATCCCCGGAGGAATTACGCTTCATCTACCCGATCGGAGCGGTTACAGCATGTGCAGGAATGGAACAACCAAACACATACTTGAAGATATTATCATACATATCAGCCCAAGTCAATATCCCCTCACAAAAATAGAGCTTTGGCTCCGATCTTCACTTCCCTACTCCAGCCAAGTCCCAACCTTGCCTGTACCGCCGCAGCACTGGCAGATTACCGGGGCAAATCCGGCGGAATCATGTCTGGCCTTCTTACGGGTCATCTCCAGCAGACCGAGATGGGTCCAGCCGAGAATATGCGTCTTGGTCCGGTCCCGGCTGATAATGCTCTCCAGCTTGTCCGTCACCTGCCTGCGGTGCTCTTCCCGCTCCATATCAATGAAATCAACAATGATAATACCGCCCGTATCCCGGAGCCGGACAAGCCGCCCGATCTCCTCCGCAGCCAGCAAGTTAGTCCGTGTTACAGTATCTTCAAGGTTGGTCCCGCCAGTGTACTGTGCTGTGTTAACGTCAATCACAGTCAAGGCTTCTGTCTCGTCCCAGATCAGCGTAGCGCCGCCTTCGAGGATGATTTTACGGCTGAAGCTCTTGTGCAACTGATCCGTCACCCCGTAAGCAGAGAAAATGGGCTCCTGTCCCCTGTAGAATCCCACAGGCTTGTACCCTTCAGGAGCCATATCCGTCAGGAAAGCTTCCGCTTCCTTAACCGCCTTAGCCGAATCAATCAACAGCTCATCACGCTGCGGATTGAAGGCATCCCGGATGAACCGCTGGACGATGCTCAGATCACAGTGCAGCAGAGCCGGTGCCTCCACTTCCTTGGAACGCCGGGTAATCACTTCCCACTGCGCCCGCAGAAAAGCCAGATCTCCCTCCACGGCCTCCACCGGCTCATCCTCGGAGACGGTGCGCATAATGAGTCCTTCCTCACCCTGGCGCAGCCGCTCGCCTATGCCTTTAAGCCGGCTGCGCTCGGATTCCCGGCATATTTTCTTAGAGACCCCGACATATTCGGCAAAGGGCATGTACACCATCCAGCGTCCGGGCAGCGTATAATGCGTGGTTACCCGCGCGCCCTTGCCGCCCCGCGGTTCTTTTCTCACCTGAACAACAATCTCCTGACCGGGCTGCAGCAGCGTCTCAATCGAAGGCTTGACGGCCGGCTGCTTGTCCAGATGGGGATGCAATACATCGTCTACATATAGGAACGCATTCTTTTTCTGTCCGATATCTACAAAGGCCGCCTGCATACCAGGCAGCACATTCATTACCCGGCCTTTATAATAACTCCCGACCAGACCCTGCTGCTGATCGCGTTCAGCCGCATATTCCACCAGCCTCCCGTTCTCCAGAAGTGCCATTCGGGTAATATGCTGTGTACAGTGAACGATCATTTGTTTCATGGCTTCACCTCTGGTTTGAATCAATCTCGCTTGTTACTTTCCGAAATACGAAGCAATCAGTCGCTGCTCCGGCACAACGGCTACGATATCCCTATCGTTGTTCATCACATAGATATAATGATAATGGTTACGTTTAAATAGACGCAATATCTCATCCAAAGGTTTCGCGAGCGAGGCAACTATTGGGCGGGCAATGTTCTCCGCCACTAGATACCGCTCATAAATCCGCTCACGGTTCATCAAAAACCCGACAAACCGATACGGCAAATTGCGCTGGTCCGTCCAATTAGAATAGAGCAGAAACGCTCCGATCATGAGGAGGTTAAGCCGGAGACCATCCCCGTTCCCAAGCGGAAGCAGAGCGAAACCTATCACAAGCAGGCTGGCCGCAATGCTGACTCTGCCGGTCCACAGCAGCGTGTAATAATACGGAAGCAGCAGACTCAGGGCTGCCTGAAGGATTTTGCCGCCGTCCAGCGGAAGCACCGGGAGCAGATTGAACAGAGCGATCATTGCATTGGCTCCGATAAAATAATCCAGATAGGCGATATTTCCATACTCCACCTGCTTAAGCGCCAGCGCCATCAGAATCATAATTCCGTTCTGCAGCGGACCGGCCAGGGCAATCCCGATCTCACGGACAGCCGTAAGCCGCCCATGATCCTCTATAACCGCAACGCCGCCGAAGGGCAGCAGCTCCACCGATCTGACGGTAATGCCGGCCAATAGCGCCGCACATACATGTCCAAGCTCATGAATGAATACGATCAGGAACAAGGTGAGCAGCTCCAGAAACTGTCCGGTAAGCACGGATACCATGAGAATCAGCACGAAGAGCGGATGCAGTGACAATTCAATGCCGCAGACCCTAATCAAACGATACCACTTCGGCCGGATCAATATAAGTCTTGTCTTTCATAACTGCAAAAAATAGCAACGGGACCCGGGCATCCTCCATCCCCTGAATCCAGCCTATTTCGTCTCCGCTCTGTACCCAGTCATCCACCGCGAGCCGTGTCCCGCTCAAATGACCGTATTCTGCCGTGATCTCCCCGGTGTGGCGGACCGTAATACGGATGCCTCCCCGGGCTTCCTTCGAAACGGCCAGGATACGGCCCGTATCTACACTTTTCACCGTGATGCTGGCACTTGAATCGTCTGCCGGTATAATTTCAATGCCATTAAGCGTAGTAGCAAAGGGACGTACAATGCTTCCTGTAAGCGGAGCGCTAAGCTCATGAGCGGCTGTCACCTTCTCCGCTGGTACCTGTTCATCTCCGAAAATGGGAATGAAGGACGGGGCTCCATTGAAATGTTCCTCGTACCACACCTGTGCCGCTGCAAAATCCATATCATTGCTGAGGATGTCTGTAATAAAGTACTGCGCCTTCACTGCCCACGGCTTCTGCACGGCAAAAATGCCCCATACAGCGCCGAAGACCAACAGACTGGCCACCGTCCGCCGCAGCAGACCAGCACGGAATCCCTGCCCCGGTCCCCTGCCATCTCCATCTTCCCAGTGATTACGCTGCTGTTTCCACATCGTCTCAGGGTCAGGCTCAGGAGAAGAGTCAAATTCATTCCTGTCCCCAGCCCCCCATTCTCTGAATGAGGGAGGACTGCCTGGCAGACGGAACCGCTCTGATGCTGGTGCTGCCCCGGCTGCCGGCTTCTCCTCCAGCAGATTTTGTATACGTTTCTTGCGGCGGTTCTTGGACTCTCTCGGGTATTTCATATTGATCCCTCCGGCGGGCTTGTTTTACTTCCATTTTATGAGTGGCGGAAGCCGCTTTAGAACAAGCCCTGTCCAAGTTACTGCACAACAAAAATAAGCCCGCCGGTGATTTCTCAGCAGCGGGCTCTTAACAGAAGATTGTCATGTATAAGTGCGTGGCCGGGATTCAGCCCATTCCAAAAAATTTCTTAAACTTTTTGAAGGCGCCCGTCTTCTGATCAAGCTGCATCAGCGGCACCGCATCGCCAAGAATACGCCGGGCAATATTACGGTAGGCTATCGCAGCTAAGGAGTCCGGGTTCATCACGGTGGGCTCGCCGTTGTTCGCCGCCCGGATGACCTGTTCATCATCGGGTACAATCCCGATCAGATCGATATTAAGCACCTGCAGAATGTCTTCAATATCAAGCATGTCCCCTGACTTGATCAAGGTCTGACGAATCCGGTTGACCACCAGCTTCGGAGATTCCACCGATGACTGCTCCAAAAGACCGATAATCCGGTCCGCATCCCGCACCGCAGCATGCTCCGGAGTGGTGACGACAATTGCTTTGTCGGCACCGGCAATCGCATTGCGGAAGCCGTGCTCAATGCCGGCCGGACAATCGATCAGAATATATTCGTACTCTTTCTTGAGCTCCAGAATGATATCCTTCACCTGCTCCGGTGTAACTGCAGTCTTGTCCTTGGTCTGGGCAGCGGGCAGCATGTACAGCTCATTGAAGCGCTTGTCCTTGACCAGCGCCTGATTCAGCCGGCAGCGGCCCTCTGCCACATCGACCAGATCATAGATAATCCGGTTCTCCAGCCCCATGACAACATCCAGATTCCGCAGTCCAATGTCCGTGTCCACCAGACATACTTTTTTGCCCTGCAGGGCAAGTGCGGTCCCAATGTTGGCTGTTGTAGTTGTCTTGCCAACTCCGCCTTTACCCGAGGTTACGACAATCGCTTCTCCCATGGAGGCTACACCCCTTTAAACACATTTAAATCCTGACGTAACTTCACTATATTATGAATTTTGTCGATTTGCATAGCACCGCCTGATAAATAGGCAAATTCCATACTGCTCTCCCGGGTTCCCCATTCATCCGGCGGTCTGCTAATAATCTCAGCAATCCGGAGCTGGGTAGGCGCTAGGAGAGAAGCGGCAATAATGGCCTCCTGGTTACCGTTGATTCCGGCGTGTGCCATTCCTTTGAGTGCTCCAAGAATATAGATATCTCCTGAACAGGTAATCGTGCCTCCCGGATTCACATCGCCAAGGAACAGCAGATTGCCCTCATGATGCAGCACCTGGCCCGAGCGGAGCATTCCGCTCATCATGAACAAGGCTTCCGTATCCTTCTCTTCAGGATCTTCAATAGCTTCAACCGAACGGATTAACAGATTTCCCTGACTCTTGAGGATCTCCAGTACCGCTTCTTTATCTTCTTCAGTAACAGCACGGTTGCCCAGCTTAATATCCACATGCACAATCGGTCCGGTCAGAATATTTTGATGGCTGTGCTCCAGCTTGTAGCGAAGCTCGCTTAAGAGATCTTCAAAGGGACACTTGTCGTCTAGCAGGAATACCAGGCCATCCTTGATGCCCTTAATCCTTACGTGCTTGGATTTAACTGTCATATGCCTGTCCCCCTATCCTCATTCATTCGTGCCGGGCCGGGCAAACTCCTTCTTTGGGCGATAAGAAAATACCGCTGCCACTTAGGCAGCTTCCTCATCAAGCGTCTCTTTCTTCAGCAGCTCCAGCTGTCGCCGGAGCGGAATGTAGACAAGCAGGCCTGCAGCAAAATGAATGAGCATGGTAGGCAGCATATAATGCAAGAGCGCCCAATTATATGGCTCCTGGCTTAGATTAAACACATTATAAATGGCAAAAAGAATACTGTCCTCCAGCAGACTGCCCAGCAGCACCACTGTCATCATGAGCGGCAGCGGAGCGCGGGGAATCTGGAATATCAGCCCGATCAGGTACGCAGATAAACCCATAGCGAAGGAATGAGCACCCAGTATGCGGCCATAGAAGACCACATCATGCAGCATACCGAACGACAAGCCCAGAATAAGTGCAGTATGCCGGTGATGGTATACCGTTACAAACAGAATGACGATGAAGACGAGATTAGGAATAATCCGCATCTGCCAGCCGTCAGGAATCAGCCAGGGAAGCACTGTGCCTTCCAGAATAAATAAAATGAATAACAAAAGTACCAGGACAGATCTGCGCATCCTCACTATTCTACACGCTCCTCCGTATAGACAACGAAGAGTTCCTTCCAGTCCTGGAATCCTGCCGCCGGCTTGATAATCGCTGTAGAGGTGAACCCGTATTGTCCTACCTTGACTTCTTCCACCTTGCCGATTGTCATTCCACGGGGATACATCCCCCCGCCGCCAGACGAAATAATCATATCACCCTCGGCAATCGGATCGCCTACGGGGATTTTGTTCATCAGCAGCATTCCGGTCTGCTGGTCGTAGCTCTCAATCATCCCAAAGGTCTTGCCTTCCTTGTTAACAGCGGTTGCCGATATAGGAGGCTGTGAGTTGGGGTCTTTGCTATCCATCATTGTCATCAGTTTCACAGTAGAGGTAAATTTACTTACATTACTTATGACTCCTACAAGGCCCTCGACAGAAGTTACAGACATATTCAGCCGGATGCCATCCTTCTCCCCAAGATCAATGACAAGGGTATTATTGCCTGATTCTGTCGTTACACTGACAACATTGGCGATTAGATATTCATATTTATACATGTTTTTTTGGGCTTCCGTAAATTTAAGATCCTTTTTGTAGCCCTCATTCTCAGCTTTAATAAAATTTAACTGCGCCTTATCCCGGGCGTACTGTGCAGCGAGAATCTTAAGCTGCTTGTTCTCTTCGGCCAGCTCATTCAGAGTGCCGATATCTTGGAAGAAGCCCGCTACGTATCCAGCGGGCTTGTAGAACAATTTCTGCACGAATCCGGTCGTATCTCTGAGGAAGTTCTCCGGCCAGGACAGGGTCTTTCTCTGCCCCAGGCTGAAGCCCATCAGAACGATAAACGTAACCAGCGTAATCAGCAATATAAACAGTCGTTTATTGTTAAACAGCTTGAACAATCTCGAGCACCCTCTAATAACCGTATTTCTCCAACCTCAGGGATTGACGTTCACAGTCCGCATGTTCCTAGCGTTTGGAGCGGAGACCCGAACTGCTGCGGCTCTTGAACAAGTGGATATTCTCCAGCGCCTTGCCTGTGCCGATCGCAACACAGTCCAGCGGATTCTCGGCCACAATCACCGGCATTCCGGTCTCGCGCGCCAGCAGCTTGTCCAGGTTGCGCAGAAGCGCACCGCCGCCCGTAAGCACAATGCCGCGGTCCATAATATCAGCGGCCAGCTCCGGCGGACATTTCTCCAGCGTAACCTTCACGGCTTCAACAATCGCATTCACAGTATCGGACAGAGCTTCGCAGATTTCATCGGAGGTAATGGTCAGCGTCTTCGGCAGACCGGTTACCAGATCGCGTCCGCGGATCTCCATCGTCTCAGCCTTCTCAAGCGGCAGGGCAGAGCCCACATCCATCTTGAGCTGCTCGGAGGTGCGTTCACCGATCATAAGGTTATACTGACGCTTGATGTATTGGATGATAGACTCATCCGCATCATCCCCAGCCACGCGTACAGAACGGCTGGTAACAATACCGCCGAGTGAGATTACAGCAACCTCGGTAGTTCCGCCGCCGATATCTACAACCATACTGCCGGTTGGTTCCCATACCGGAAGATCTGCACCGATGGCAGCAGCAAATGGCTCCTCGATAATGTAAGCTTCCCGTGCTCCGGCCTGCTTCGTAGCATCCTCTACCGCACGTTGTTCAACGGCTGTAATTCCGGAGGGCACACACACCATGACATTCGGATGGCGCTGGAACATCGAGCGCTGCTTCTGGGCCTGGCGGATGAAATATTTGATCATAGTTGCTGTAGTATCGAAATCAGCGATGACCCCGTCCTTCATTGGTCGGATGGCACGGATGTTGCCCGGCGTGCGTCCGATCATTTTTTTGGCAGATTCCCCTACGGCTTCAATCGTCTTGCTATCTGTATTAATGGCTACCACGGACGGCTCTCTGACAACGATCCCTTTACCGCGCACGTAGACAAGCGTATTCGCTGTCCCCAAGTCAATTCCTAAGTCTTTCGTAAAACCACCTAACATCTTGTATGCTCCTTTTCCATGTGAATCTAGACAATTGTATTACATGTAGCCTTTCTCTTTCAAACTTACGTAGCTGCTGTCTCCGATCACCAGATGATCCAGTACATCAATGCCGACAATTTCGCCTGCCTGCATCAACCTAGAGGTCAGGGAGATGTCTTCAGGGCTCGGCGTAGGATCACCACTCGGATGATTATGTGCGCATATAATTGCTGCGCTGCTGCATTTCATGGCTGCCCGGAACACCTCGCGGGGATGCACAATGGAGGCATTAAGGCTACCCATGGACAATGTTTCCTGCGCAATAACATGATTCTTCGTATTCAGGAACAGGCAGATAAAATGCTCCTTCTGCAAATAACGCAGCTGTTCGGTCAGAATCTCCGCCGCGTCCTGGGGACTGCGGATAATGACCGGTTCGGTAAGCCGGGAATTCGCCATGCGTCTTCCCAGCTCTATGCCTGCTTTGAGTTGCACGGCCTTGGCAGGGCCGATGCCGTTGATTGTTGTCAATTCTTCAATGCTCAGATCCGCCAGTCCGCGGAGACCGCCTGCATGGCTCAAGAGCCGCTGGGCGATAAGAAGGGCAGATTCACGGTGCGCACCTGTGCGCAGCAGAATAGCCAGAAGCTCCGCTTGACTTAATGATTCCGCCCCATAATGCATCAAGCGCTCTCGTGGTCGTTCTTCATGGGGGAGGTCACGCAGCATAAATGTTTGCGACTCCATCCCTAACCTTCTTTCTTCGGCTACCCTTACCGGTTCAGCACCGAAATGCCAAACCCGGACAACATACCGCTCAGCAGTGACAGCGGCAGCCCGACCACGTTAAAATAGCAGCCTTCAATTTCTTCCACCAGGGTGGCTCCCAGTCCTTGTATCGCGTAAGAGCCGGCTTTGTCGGCAGGCTCCCCGGTCGCTATGTAAGCGGAGATTTCCTCTTCGCTCATTGCTCTCATAGTTACAGAGGTTACCCTATGATCTACCAGGGTACGTCCCTCTGCGGAACCGATGCAGGCCACCCCGGTGTATACCTGATGCGTCCGGCCTTGCAGCATGCCCAGCATTCTGGCGCTGTCCTGCTCATCCGCTGGCTTGCCGAGCACCATTCCGTCAAGCACAACAATCGTGTCGCTGCCGATGATAACGGCATCACGGTCTCCGGCAACAGGAATCACAGCTTCTGCCTTACGCAGAGCCAGATTCCGTACAATAGCTTCAGGGCTCCATTCGGGCGGTGTACTCTCATCAGCATCGCTGGACAGCACCTCGAAAGGCAGTCCAAGCGAGGCTAACAGCTCACGCCGCCGCGGCGAACCTGAGGCCAGAATAATATGCCGCGAATTGTCATGCTCCACTGTAATTACGTCCCTTCCTGATGCTGCCAGCTAAGGCTACAGCCTGCGGTACAGCCATACGGCTGTAATAATTCCGGCAAGACTGAGCAGGCACAGTTTCAAATGGATTGTGATGTCATAGGTTATGATGTCTAAATCGGCTTGCGGCGACCACTTGAGAACAGTCGAAGCTGTAAGAAAAGACAGAGCTTGTACAGGTTCCAGCAGCTTGGCAATCCAGGCTCCGGCCAGCCAGCCTAGAATAAGAAATAACAGCAGTGTTCCTACATTTTTCTTCTTCATTCAAGTCTTCCCTCGCCATTTTTTGACACCCTAATTATTATACGGTGAAACGGAGTGCAATACAAACTCAAAATCCATCCAGGGAATGTTTACCACGTAAGCAGCCTGCGGATTTTATCACACCACAGGATTACCTCTGGAAATATAGCAATCCCCCGCCGGGCATACGCCTGGTACGGGGGATCATTTATTAAGCCTATAGTCAGCGGCGCTTTACGCCTCAGTTGTCAGCTCATGGCGGACAACAGGCTTTTCTGGCCGGTCAGGAAGCTCATCATGGCCTCCTGCACCTCCCAGAGCAGCCCCTCCGCTTTATTCTTGCTGTATTCGTTCAAGGCGGCTATTCCCTGGCTCATGGATTTCTCCAGCCCGTCAGCGATTCTCTGCCCTTCCGGGGTCAGGCCCGGCTCCAGCGCCTTGACCGCCTGGGTCCACTGCATATGGAGATCACTTACCTCTCCGCCAGCGTTTCCGCTGCTCCCCCCGCCAAGCAGGGAAGCAGACAAGCTGCTCAGCTCGCTTAACAGCTTGCTGCTGAGTGTGAAGTAACTGTCCACCGCCACCGCCGTTCCGGTATAACGGACCTGATTCACAGCTGGCAGGGCCACTTCTCTCACGTACAGCTCGATGCCCTGCCCCTTTAGGCCATTGCTGAGCAGCTTGGCCTGCTCACGATCAGGAGACATTCCGGCGTACACACGGTTGCCGTCTGCCGGGTCAAGACCTGCGGCAAGGCCTGCGGCCAGCAGCTCCTGCCGGGCCTGCTCCGCTCCTGCCGGTGTACTGAAGACACCATATTGCAGTAGATAATAGCTCTGCGGGGCAACCTGAACCGGAATTTGTGCGATCACCGCTTCTCCCATCTGCTCAGCAGGCACACCCGTTATGTCTGCCGGTGTACCGCCGTTTGCCGCCGTTTGCCCCTGAGTGATTCCCGTCTTAACCGCCGCATTGCCGGCAGCTTTACCATTCTCTCCCGACCCTCCTATGATGAACGACAGGGCTGCGTATCCGAGCAGAATTCCCGTTCCCAGTGCTCCAGCGATGGACAGTGCGAACTTCCACCAATACGAGGGGCGGCGGGTATGATAAGAGCCGCCGTAGCTATCCCCTTGAGCGCCGGATTGATCATAACTGTCTGTAGCAGATTCACGGTTATCGTCATGCAGCGGGTAGTAGTCATCTGCTGAATGCAGTCCTTCTTCATCTGACCCTCCATAGAAGGAATGCTCCTCCGAATCTTCACTCTGTTCCCATAGATTCCTTGCAGAAGCAGGACGGACAACAGAATACAGCCCCAAATCATAGTTATCCTCAGGAGCTTTCATTTTCCGGCGGCCAGAGCCTGGGGGCTTCATGTAAGCTGCCTCTACTGACCGGGGCAACTCCACCTTGGCCAGATCCACAATATATTCATCGGCCTTGGAATAGGAGGATGTCTTAACTCCCCCGCGCTGGACCTTGTCAGTCTCCTTGTCCTCCAGAACTATACCGGTTTCGTTCACCGCCCGGCGCTCTACCGTCTCTGTTCGCTGTCTACCCTGGTCCCCGTCGAAGCGGAATGTCATTCTTCCGTTATTCAATACCCTCACCTCGCGATCTTCAGTTCTATACTGATAGATATGAAAGATGCGAGAGAGATATGCTATTTTAATATATTTACACCAGACTAAGCAGCTTCGCCTTCACACCGTCTGCGGCATAATGTTTGCTGAGCGTCCGGTAGGCCTGATTCGCAATAATGGAGCCAAGCTCCGGCGTCGTTAGCAGCCTGATCAGATGATCGGCAGTGCCAGCCGTTGTTCCTGCCAGCAGAATATTTCGCCCCGGCTCGCAGATCAGCTCCTCCGAGCCCTTCAGGCTGCTGACCACCGGAGTACGGAGGGCCCAGGCCTCCAGAATGCTGCTCTGACTCCCGCAGTCCTCGCAGCATGAGGTAACCACAGCTCTGGCCATGCGGATATAATCAGCTGTCTGTATAGCTTCGCTGATGATTAGAATAGAAGAGTCCTTCTGGACGACAGCTGCGACCTCTGCATGCACCTCACTACTGATAATGCAGCAGCGGATATCCGGCACTGCCGCCTGAATCAGCGGATATACCTTCTTGAAGAACAGCAGTGCTGCATTCTTACCGTCAGTGGAATGCATGTCCCAGTGCAGAACAATGGAGTTATCCTTGACAGTATCTCCAGCAGCCGCATAAGGAGGCTCGCTCAGATCAATGTACGGCGGAACTACATGCACCTTGCCTGCATCAGCAAAGGATACCGCCTTAAAGGACAGTGCCTCTTCTTCTGAAGCAGCCAGCAGCAGGCTGGTCTTGTTCATTAACCGGCGCTCTTCCCGGCGGATCAGCGCATCATTCAGTTTGCGGTAGCCTGTGCTGATTCCCCGCTTGCCAGCCGCCCGGCTCTGCACCCGTATGCCACCGGCACGGCGAGCGTCTGTGACGATAACGGCTCCGGGAAGCAGTGAGGCGACCAGATCCAGCCCATTGCCGAGCATCGCATACGAGACAAACACATGGCTGTAGTCGTGCTGGCTGCACATCTCGGTAATTACTGCCCGCAGCGACTTGTCATTGCCGATCACCGAGGCATCCTTGCGGAGCCTGTTCAGCGGAAACAGCAGGCTTCTGCGGGTGGACGCAGGCCGCTTCACCTGATGCACGGTCAGGGCAGGACTGCGCAAAATCTGCGTCTCGCGGCGGTGGTGGCAATACTCCAGCAGATCAATGTCAAACCGCTCCAGCAGCATATCAAGGAAATTTTTTGTTCTGATGTCTCCCTCCCGGTCTTCCGGCGTGTGACTCCGGGCGGAAAGGAACAACATTCTCTCTCTCATGGCTATAGCTCCTTGGTTCTATGTAAATGTGTATGAATGTGTACGAAACAAAAAAGGCCGGATGACATCCAGCCCAGAAATGTGAAACTTTCGATGTAGATCTATAGTAACGCAGTCCTCCTGAGAAGGTTGTCGATTTATGGGGAAAAAATTTTTTTTACCTTCCCTATCCCTTCAGACCAGACGAAGCAGCTTATCCTTGACACTTTCCGCCTCATAATTTGCCAGCAGAGTCTCGTATGCACGGTCCGCGAGCACTACTCCTCTTTCATGATCCTGAAGCAGCAGTGTCACACTATCGGCAAAGGAAACCGGGTCATCGGCAATCATAATATTCTGTGAATGCTCATAGAGCAGCCCTTCTGCCCCTTTGGAACTGGATACGACAGGGGTCCTCAGCGCCCAGGCCTCCAGAATTTTCAGCCGTGTCCCACTGCCTTCCAGGAGCGGAGCTATGACCACCTGCGCCTTGCGTATATAATCTGCCACACTGTACACATACCCGGTGATGACGATAGAGGAATCCTTCAAGGCCAGCGCCGCTACCTCAGGATGCACATCCCGTCCGACAATATACCACTTGATGTCCGGTACCCTTGCCTTAACCAGAGGATATACCTCACGGTAGAAGTAGAGGGCTGCGTTAATATTGGGGAAGTAGTTCATATTACCCGGAAGAATAATCCACTTTTCCTTGGACAACTGCGTCTTGGCCCGGTAATCCTCCATGCGTATGAAATTGGGAATGACATGGACTTTCTGCGACTGGCTGGGGGCCAGTGCCTTGAAGGCCAGAGCATCCTCTTCCGAAGTGGTCAGCAGCAGATTAGTCTTATCCATCAGCTTAAGCTCATCCTGGCGCGTCCATACAGCATTAAGGGAATAATAGACTTTGGCGATCCCCTTTTTCCCGCCTGCCAGCTGTGCAGACAATCCGCTCTCGAAATTATGCGCATCGGTAATGATCACAGTGTCAGGCAGGCAGCGCTGTACAATATCGATGCAGCAGCCCAGCAGGCTGTGCGAAATAAATACATGACCATAGGACTTCCGGCTGCAGAGCTCTATAATCTTAGCCTTCATGTCCACATCGACATGGCTCATATAAGAACAATTCCGCCAGGTATACAGGGAACGGAGAAGCGCACTGCGGTAGCTGACCGTACGCTCTACTTCATGTACCGTAAGTGACGGAAGTTCCTCCGGCGTCCCTGTCTTCCTGGGGTTGGCATAGGTGATAAGCTCCACCTCATATTTGGCGAGCAGAAGCTTCAGAATATTGCCTGTTCTCAGCTTGCCCCCGCTATCCTGCGGATATGGATTCTCTGCGGAAATGAATAGCAACGGCTCCTTCATGGCTTGTTCTCCTACTTTCCATTGATCAATTGCCCTGGACGGCCCGGGACATCTAGGATCTATTACCCAAATTCAGGTTGTACCGTTTCAGCAAAAATAGAAGGATCATATATAGCTAAAAAAAGCGGTCCCCCGGTAAACGGAGAATCGCTGACATTCGGCTTGCTAGCTAACTGCCATTTCTACTTTGTCAAAATACCGGCTTCCGGCACCTTGCCCGGATAGCTGTAATTCCTGACTACACAGTTCCTTCCCCGCTGCTTCGCCTCATATAGGGCGGTATCGCTCAGTTTGTATAGGGTGCTAAGCGGCACGCGTTCCCCGGAGAGAATCGTAATCAGACCAATGCTGACTGTATAGGAGAGCGGCATGCCTTCGACAGTCGCACCAAGCACCGAGCAGCGCAGCCGCTCTGCTATTCTCTCACCGTCTTCCTCATCCGACCTGTGCAGCAGCACCGCGAATTCCTCGTCCCCGAATCTTCCGAAGAGGTCCCCGCTGCCGAGCTCGCGCTCAATTCTGCGGGCGAAATCCTGCAGCACCCGGTCCCCCGTATCATGGCCATAGGTGTCATTAACCTGCTTGAAGTGGTCCACATCCAGCAGCATGAACGAGAAGGGCACCACCTCCTTCGCGGCGGCAGCAATCAGAGGCTGGGCACGCAGCACGAACGCCCTGCGGTTCAAGACGCCCGTCAGTTCATCATACGTCGCCACACGCTCCAGCTCCGCATAGGACTGTTCCCGGGAGAGCAGCATGAAGCCCGCAGTTCCAAGGAACATCAACAGATAGATCCCGGCATAGAAAAAGCTCTGCAGCCATGCCGCTGCAATCGAGCCGGCCGGCGAAAGATAGAACAGGCCGCTGGCCTTACTGAGTAGAGAAAGGATAGCCACGCCGTACAGCATACCCGTAATTTCCTGCAGCGGGGTCTTTCTCACCTTCCAGGATAACAGATAAGCCGGATAGAGCAGCAGAATGGCACCCGTTAGCGCAGATGCTGCGATCAGCCGGGGAACATCCGGATGCAGCAGGTAAAGCAGCAGCAAACCTATCGCCGATATTCCGGCCAGCGCGTAATACCTTTGCTTCATTTGTTCGGAATCGGCTTCCAGCTTCTTCAGCAGGGCCAGAATCTCCGCAGTTCCTGCAGCCACGCTCAAGAGAATAATACTTGGAAGCACGAATGGGAAATCTTGAATTTCCTCTAATAACAGCAGCTGCAGAATAGCGAGCTGCAGAATTTTGGCTGTCAGGAACAGCGGGGTTGTCTTCTCTTTCGGATAACTGGGCCGGTATGCCAGAATAAGCAGAACCGTAAATAGATTGCCGAAAAAAAGACAAGCCAGCAATGTCTTCAAATCCAAGCCGGCTGCCATTATGCCCACCCCTTTGTTTAGCGATATGTATATGTATGATATGTATTCGAAGGTTCGTCTACCCGGACCCTGACCACACGGTCCCGGCCTTCTTGCTTCGCCTGATAGAGTGCCAGATCACAAAGCTTGTAGAGTGTGTTCAAGCTGGTATGCTGTTCGGGCAGCACTGATATTATACCGATACTGACCGTATATCCGCTGGGCAGACTGTGTACAGAAGCCTCCTTAAGTGTCTCCCGCAGCGCTTCCGCCTGATGGCTGCTGCTCTGCGCGTCCTGCCCGTACAGCAGAATGGCGAATTCCTCTCCGCCTACCCGTCCGAACAAGTCGCCGCCCGCAAGCGTACTCTCGGCAGTGAGCGCGAAATCCTGCAGTACAGTATCGCCTGTGTCATGCCCGTAGGTATCATTCACTTTTTTGAAATGATCCAGATCCAGCAGCAGTAAGGTACAATATTCACTCTTCTTGGCGGCAAGCGCCAGCTTCAGTTCGGCTTCCAACAGGAAAGCCCTGCGGCCCAGAATCCCCGTCAGGCTGTCGTAGGTAGCGATACGCTTCAGTTTCTGGTAGGAATGCTCATTGGAGAGGAGGATAAAGGCGGCAAGCCCTCCAATCAGCATCAGGAACATCCCGAGATAATATAAATACTGCGCCGGATTAGCCGTCAGCGGGCCCATATCCGGTTCCACCGCCAGCGCAACAAATGACCTGAGGAGCATCACCGCTGCAATCGCATAAAATACGGCGGCGAGTATCTTCTGGAGCGGAGAACGCTCCGGGCTCGCTGTCAAGCGGCAGCCTGGGTAGAGCACAAACAGCATGACCCATAGCGAGGTTGTTGCGACCCGTATATTGGGATGGTTGAAGAACAGGGCAACGACAACGAAGCTGAGTATGCTCCCTGCCGTGATTACCAGATAATAGAGCTTCGCCCGGCCGTCCAGCATGCCCATCATCATCATCAGCGCAGCAATCTCCAGCCCTCCGCCGGCCAGAATGAGCGCATTGCTCAGAGGTACAGCGATTCTATGGGGAATATAGTCCCACAGCAGAATGGAGCTCCAGAAGATCACCTGAATCCACTTGGAGGCAATGAATAGACTGGAGGCAATGTCTTTGGGGAAGTGGTAGCGGTAAAACGTAATCATCAGGCCGGAAAATAAATTTCCCAGAATGAACAAGTATAACAGCGACTTAATATCAAGCTGAAAGCCCATCAACACACCACCGAACTATGCGGATATACCTGCTCTATCCGAACGATAACATTCACAGCTTATATCGGCAATATCATTGTTAACTTTGAGCAGGATCAACGTGGGCACTCGGGTGGACGCTCTGCTGTTTAAGCGGGATACGAAACAACCAACCATATGGATAATGTCACATAAGTTCTTATCTATTTAAACAAAAAGCAGCAATTCTCCCATAACGGGAAAATCGCTGCTACTTTAACGTTTGATGTTTCGCGAAATATTACCGGTTCTTCAGGCTATCTGCCAGCGCATAAGCGACCTTCCAGATATCGCCTGCACCCATGGTGATGACCAGATCACCGGGAGCAATACGGTTCTGCAGGTCTGCCAGCACATCTTCCTTAGTCGGCAGATGCCGTGCACCGGCGTTGCTGTTCTGCACAATCAGCTCTACCAGCTTAGCGGAGGTGACTCCCTCTATCTGCTTCTCTCCCGCAGGGGAGTAGATATCGGTAATAATCACTTCATCCGCTTCGCTGAACGCGCGGCTGAACGCATCCAGCAGGAAGAAGGTACGTGTGTAGCGCTGCGGCTGGAACACGGCGATAATGCGTTTGCCGGTTGCCTTGGCGGCGCTGATCGTAGCCTGAATCTCTGTTGGATGATGTGCGTAATCATCAATGATGAGAATCTCGTCAACCTCGCCCAGCACCTGGAAGCGTCTTTTGGCGCCGTGGAACTTCACAATCGCAGCCGCAATGGCTTCAAAGGCAATGCCTGATTTCAGACAAGAAATCACTGCCGCCATAGAGTTATACAGATTGTATTGTCCCGGAATAGAGAGCTCAATACGGCCTAATACCTCAGTTCCATGATTCATGGTATACGATACCTGACGGTCACCGAGGACAATATCAGTCGCTGTATAATCAGCCGTCTCTGATTCGATCCCGTAGCTGATCACTTTACCTTTTACCTTAGGCAGCAGGGATTTCAGATTCTCATCATCCGCACATACGATAGCTGTCCCGTCCTCGCGCAGCTGATTCATGAACTGAACATAAGCATCCTTCAGCTTGCCGAAGTCGCCGCCGTAGTTCTCCAGATGGTCGGCTTCAATGTTCGTAACGATTCCCAGCCAAGGATGGTATTGCAGGAACGAGCCGTCACTCTCATCGGCCTCTGCCACGACGAATTCCCCTTGTCCCGCTTTGGCATTCGTGCCGACATTCATAATCTCCCCGCCGATAATGTAGGTAGGGTCCACGCCGCAGTCTTCCATAACCAGAGCAATCATGGATGAGGTGGTAGTCTTGCCGTGCGCTCCGGCCACCGCAACGCCCTTGCGTTCATTCAGCAGCCGGGCCAGCATCTGCGAGCGGTGCAGAACCGGTATTTTCAGACGCTCTGCTTCCACCCATTCCACATTATCCGCGGCAAGTGCCGTGGAATAGACGACCAGATCCGCACCTTTTACCTGCTCCGCCGTATGCCCGATGAAGACCTTGGCACCTTTTGCTATCAATTTCTCCGTTAACTCCTGGGCAGCTACGTCAGAGCCTGTAACTGTATATCCCATCTCCAGCATCACCCGGGCAATCGCGCTCATACCATAGCCGCCGATCCCTATAAAATGCACACGTTCAGTAGTATCCAACAGTTCGTCACCAGCCTTTTTCAGAATCGGGTTGCCGTAAAAGCGTACTGCGCACATCAGAAATCAAATACAGCGTTCCGGACACAACTGCGAGGTCATCGTCCGCTGTGATCGTCTGCAGCTTCTGCAGCGCTTGGCCCCAATTACGTTCTACTATGATTTCCAAGTTTTCCTTGGCATATTTACTCCGCAGATTTTCTGCGATCGCCTGCAGATCTTCCGCGTCCATTTTCTTACGGAAATCCGGTTCGGTCAGGATGAGCGTATCCACTATAGGCAGTATATGCTTGAGATACGACTCGTGATGCTTATTTGCCAGCATCCCCATGAGCAAATTTAATTTACCGTAAGGCTGGAACTGCGGAAGGCTCTTCGCGAGGCTCTCAGCCCCTTCCGGATTGTGCGCGCCGTCCAGAATAATTCTGGGCGAGGTGCTCACTTCCTCCAGTCTTCCGGCCCAGAATGTGCCGCGGAAGCCCTCCAGCACATCCTCGTCCTCCAGCATGAAGGCCATATACTGCCTCAGCACCTCAAGGACCATCATTGCTCCGGCTGCATTCTGCAGCTGGTGTTCGCCTTTCATGGCAATGTCCAGCTCAAGCCCCCGGAACGGCCCGTTGAAGGTGAAGTGCTGGCAGCCGTCTCTCAGTTCAACTCCGCTATAGCTGAAATCTTCTCCCGCTAAATAGAGTGTCGAACGGGTAGCCGCCGCCTTGGCCTTCAATACAGCTACAGCTTCGGGCTGGCTCACACAGCTGACTACAGGAACGCCCGGCTTAATAATCCCGGCCTTCTCGCCGGCAATTAGCGTAAGCGTATCTCCCAGCACATCGGTATGGTCATGTCCAACATTAGTAATGACCGACACAACCGGAGTGACGATATTCGTTACATCCAGCCTTCCCCCAAGCCCCGTCTCCCATACGACTACATCGGGATAACAGACTTCGCCGTAATAGAGAATCGCGAGCGCCGTCGCCACCTCGAACATGGTCGGTGAGCCCAGCTCAGTGCCCGCAATCTCCCGGGCCAGCGGACGCAGCTGATTGGCAAGCGCAAGCAGCGTCTCCTCAGGAATATCCGTCCCGTTGTACTGGAACCGGTTCGTGAACTTCGTGATATAAGGAGAGGTAAAGGTCCCCACCGAATATCCGCTCTGAATAAGGGCCGAGGTCAAAAAGGCGCAGGTTGAGCCCTTGCCGTTCGTCCCGGCCACATGAATGAACTTAAGCTTCCGGTGCGGATGTCCCAGCTTCTCCATTAGAAGCTCTATCCGCTCCAGACCCGGCCGGATTCCAAAAGGAATCAGGCTGTTGATCCAGTCTACCGCTTCTGTATAAGAATTTAAGGGAGCGGCAGCGCCGCTCCAGGTGATCTCTTCCATGTCTGTTATCCTCTCAGCTCTGCAATACGGGCCAGCACTTTCTCGCGTCTGTCGGAATAATCCGCCTGCTTCGCCCGTTCCTCTTCGATAACTTTCGCCGGAGCTTTGGCCACAAAACCCTGATTACTGAGCTTCTTCTCCACACGCTCCACTTCGCTGTTCAAGGTCTGAACTTCTTTTTCGAGACGGATAATCTCCTGATCGATATCGATCAGACCGGACAGCGGCAGAAGCAGCTCCGCTCCGGTAACCACGGCGGACATCATTTTATCCGGCGTCTGCGGCGCAAGACCTGCTTCGAACGAAGAGGTGTTGCAGAAGCGCCCGATGTAATTGTCATTGCGGGAAATAATGTCCAGGGTGTCCTGGCTGCCGGCCTTGATGATCAGCTCAACCTTCTTGCTCATTGGCGCATTCACTTCCGCACGGATACCGCGAACAGCCCGGATGATATCCATCAGCAGGTTCATCTCTGATACCGCCTGCGGATTCTCAAGCGCCGCATCGTACTTCGGCCATTCTGCCAAGGTGATGGATTCGCCCTGATGCGGCAGATGCTGCCAGATTTCCTCCGTAATGAAAGGCATGAACGGGTGAATCAGGCGCAATGTGCGGTCCAGTACATAAGCCAGAACAGACTGTGTCTTGGCCTTGGCAGCTGCGTCCGCTCCGTACAGCGAGAGCTTGGCAAATTCGATATACCAGTCGCACAGATCATCCCAGATGAAGTTGTAGAGCAGGCGTCCGGTCTCGCCGAACTCGTACGAGTCAATTAGACGCGTAATATCGCGGGAAGTTTCGTTCAGGCGGTGCAGAATCCAGCGGTCTGCTGTGCCAAGCTCTCCTGTAATGTCAATATCTTCAAAGGATACGCCTTCCAGATTCATCAGCGCGAACCGGGAGGCATTCCAGATCTTGTTGGCAAAATTGCGCGCCTGCTCTACCTTTTCCATACGGAACCGCAGATCCTGGCCCGCTGTACTGCCGGTAGTAATCATATAGCGCATGGCGTCAGCGCCGTACTGCTCGATAACATCCAGCGGATCGATACCGTTGCCCAGAGACTTGGACATCTTGCGTCCTTCGGCATCGCGTACGAGTCCGTGCATCAGCACATCGGAGAACGGCTTCTGGCCTGTGAATTCCATGGCTGAGAAAATCATCCGCGCTACCCAGAAGTAGATGATATCGTATCCGGTAACCAGTACGTTGTTCGGATAGTAACGCTGATAGTCACTGCTCTCCCCGTCAGGCCAGCCTAAGGTAGCAAACGGCCAGAGGTTGGAGCTGAACCAGGTATCCAGAACATCTTCATCCTGCTTCAGGTCGGACAGCCCGCTGATGCGGCGCGCTTCTTCTTCATCATGTGCTACTACAAGCTCCCCGGTAGATTCGGAGTACCAGGCCGGAATCCGGTGACCCCACCACAATTGGCGGGAGATACACCAGTCGCGGACATTCTCAATCCAGTTCAGGTACGTCTTCTCGAAGCGGTCCGGCACGAAGTGAACCCCGTCGCCGTCCTTCTGTGCAGCGATGGCTGCTTCAGCCAGCGGCTGCATTTTGACGAACCACTGGGTGGACAGATAAGGCTCTACAACAGCCCCCGAACGCTCACTGTGCCCAACCTGATGTACGTGATCCTCAATGGAGATCAGCACGCCTTGCTCCTTCAGGTCAGCTACGATGGCCTTACGGCAGTCGCTGCGGTCCATTCCCTGGTAAGCGCCCGCTTCCTCGTTCATCACTCCGCCTTCATCCATTACGTTGATCTGCGGAAGGTTATGGCGGACTCCCATCTCGAAGTCGTTCGGATCATGCGCCGGTGTAATCTTAACCGCACCGCTGCCGAACTCCTTATCTACGTAATCATCAGCAATAACCGGAATCTCTCTGCCTATTATCGGCAGGACCAGCGCCTGGCCAATCAAATGCTTGTAACGGTCATCTTCCGGGTGTACTGCTACGGCTGTATCGCCCAGCATCGTCTCAGGCCGTGTGGTAGCCACCGTGATATGGCCGCTGCCATCCTTAAGCGGATAACGCAGATGGTACAGATGCCCGTTCACTTCCTTGTATTCAACCTCGATATCCGAGAGCGCTGTACGGGCAGCCGGGTCCCAGTTAATAATCCGCTTGCCGCGATAGATCAGGCCCTTCTGGTACAGCTCCACAAATACCTTACTTACCGCCTTCTTCATTCCATCATCAAAGGTGAAGCGTTCGCGGGAGTAATCGAGGGACAGGCCCATCTTGGCCCACTGGTCATGAATGGTCTGGGCATACTGGTCTTTCCAGTCCCATACCTGCTCCAGGAACTTCTCGCGTCCCAGATCATGGCGGGAAATTCCCTGCTGGCGCAGCTTCTGCTCTACCTTGGTCTGCGTAGCAATCCCTGCATGGTCCGTACCCGGCAGCCACAGGGTATCATATCCCTGCATCCGCTTGGTACGGATCAGCACATCCTGAAGCGTGAAATCCAGCGCGTGTCCGATATGCAGCATTCCTGTTACATTCGGCGGCGGAATCACGATGCTGTAAGGCTCCGCATCCGGCCGCTTGCCGGCTTCGAAGAAGCCCTTCTCCATCCAGTACGCATACCATTTCTTCTCTGCCGCTCCCGGATCATATGTAGTCGGCATGTCGCTCTGCTTGTGATTAGCTGAAGCGGTAGCTTCTACCGCTTCCTGCCCGTTCGGCAGCTCTGCTGCTGCATTGTTGTTATCAGCCATTGTGAACCCTCCACTGTTAAATGTATTGAGTAGCTAGCGGTTTCTGAGAATACAAAAAGGCCCTTCGTCTCAAAGGACGAAAGGCCATTCTTTCGCGGTACCACCTTTGTTTCGCGCCAACAAAAAATAAACCACTGCCTTAAGTTCCCTTGCAGGTTCCTAAAGCTTAGCGCGACACTCATGCAGGGTAACGGCTGCAACCGGCCGCATCCTAACCGGTCTTCATGATGAAGACAAGCTCAGAAGGGCAACTCCGGGGCGACTTCGGGGGCTGCATCCTGCGGGAATTCACACCAATGATAATCCCGCTCTCTGAAGGGCTGACCGCCTACTCTTCCCGTTCCCAGTCTTTAAGCTAGTTATTACTTAGTTCAATAATACATTCAGTGTTATCCCTAGTCAACCAGCATATACACAAAGGGCGCGCAGCAGACGAACCTTGGCGCTTACTCCCCGCTCCAGATCACTTGAACCACATTGAAGCCCTGATTGCTGCCTGTTCCGGGAGCGCCATCCAGCGTAACGGAGAATGTGCTTCCGGCATCAATAATCGAGAAGGCTGAGGCTGAGACTTCCTCGGACTTGGAGGTAGCTCCTTTTTGTACAAAATAGTCCTTATACGTATTGCCGAGCGTCTCCAGACTCTGCTTCGTACGGTAGCTGAAGGTCGCAGACGGCTTGCCGGTCGCCGAGCCTTCGATCAGATCATATATCTTCGCGTCCGCCGGAAGCGGGAAGTCCGCCGGCAGGCTCTTCGGGCGCTTCACAGAATCCGCTGGTGTTCCTGCGGACGAGCCTCCGGAGGAGACAGCCGGAGCAGCCGCATCACCGATGATGACCCGGCTGGTTGCAGCATCATAAGTGACAGCGGTGTTCAGTGCTTCGCCGATAGAGCGTACAGGCAGATAAGTGATGCCGTTGTAGGTAATCGGGGCGAGGGTTTTGCCGTTGCCGTCTTTTGGCGTGTATGCCTGACCATTCACGACGATCCCGATTTTGTTGTTCAGGAGCGCCTTGATCTCCTGCAGATTGCTGGCGGCGTAGACACCGGCCGAGACTGTGAGCGTCAAGCTTAGTGCGGCCGCAGTGGCTGCCACTTTTCTCTTCATGTGAGTGATCATCCTTCCAGAAGTGGTGTACCAGCGCATAGCTGCCTGAATGTGTAATGTATGTAGGCCGGTAGTGACTATTACCCCCGGCTGAACGGTTTGTAAACCAGAAGCGGAGATCTTATATACAGACCGCATAATAAAAATCACTTCATCGCTTCACAAAGAAACAGGAACAGCCCCATCCGTAAGGAAAGGGCTGTTCCTGTTAAGCCTGAATTCTCCGCGCATCATCAATCTCAAGGGATGTATAATACCTGTCCCTCTTCTACAACCTGGCCGGACAGCCGGTTATACATGGTCAGCTCCCGGGTGCTTAGCTGGTATTTCTCGGCTATGGTATCCAGCGTCTCTTCCCGCTGCACGATGCAGAGCCTTACCTTGCGGAACAGCTCCGTTCCGCCCATGCCGCCGATGAACCGGCTCTTCCACGCTGTATCATTGCCGGGCTCAGGGACAGCCTCCGCTACAGAGTCAATATCGCCCGCGAGCAGTTCCTCCTGCTCTCTGTTGGCGCGGCTTGCGCTGAGCAGCGAAGAGAAGGTGAGCGGCTCCTGCTCGGCGGCTCCCGGTTCTTTTTTGCTGCCAAGGGCAACCTTGAGATCCTGCTTCTCTTCCGGGGGAGCCAGAGATTCCGCAGACAGGAAGACCTCATTGTCTGTGGCCTGGATCTCCTCTGCCGCCTCCCCTTCTTCGTTCCCGGCAAACAGCGCAGCAGCATCATTGGCAGCGGAGGTTAGCACCGGCTCAGGCTGCGTTGCGGCATGAAGCTTCGCATTGCCCCAATGATCCACTGTGTTCAAGACGGCGCTGCCTGCCGAAGAAGCCGTATCCAGGCTATGGGTCCTTGCTCTGGGTTCCTTGTCCTTCAGGGGTGTGGAGAGATAGGCAGCGGGCTGGGTGTACGCAGCGTCTTCCGCATACAGCGGCTCAGCTGCAGCCTCAGCCGGATCAGCAGAGCTCTGATCTTCTTCAGAGCCCTCGGACGCCCCCTCGCCATAGGTCCAAAGCGAATTCTCATACAGGGTATCATTCTCCGGACTGCGTAATTTCTCCTCAGACGTATTGCCGTCTCCTGCCTCCGGCGAATACGCTACCGTGTATTCCTCCTGCTGCCAGGCCGGCTGTGCATCTGCACTTCCGATTCCGCGCAGCGAGAGCACTCCGGTAATGTTGACGGTTCGCATTGTCAGCAGATCAATATCGAAATTCTCGATCTCCACCCCTATGTCATCAAGTGAGCTGACCCGGGTCAGCGGAACAGTGATTTCAACGGGAATTGCATGCTCCAGACGTTGTGTAAGGTCATCCTCCCCCCGGTAGAGTCCGGTGAGCAGCAGTTGTCCGTGCAGTTCAGCCCGGTCCTCACGCTGGATGACCTGGATGTCGGGAACCAGCTCGACTTCCTCCAGCTCTGCTATTCCCGGAAGCTCTTCCGAAAGGTGAATGCGTTCATAAATATCAAACCGCAAGCCATGGGACTGGTCAAACACGGGAAATGTCCTCCTTCTTGGCATAATCTATCCCTGAGACAAGCCCAGAGTATAAGCCCAAAATGTTACTCCCCTCATGTATATGCTTCAATCAGGCAGGCATGACAACTTTGCCGCTTCAATTGCGGACAGCGTCTATCCCAGGGGAGAAAGGGCTGTACGTGCATCAGGAATAGAGTAGTGCTGTGGAAGCTTGACACGCAGCGTTACGGCAAGCGGATTCCCCGGACTACACTCGTTAAGCACATCCGCCGGATGAAAAGCTGCCGGCAGCGCACCCGCTCCCGGTTCTTCCTCAAACCGAAGGTAATCCGGAATTGCCGGCCGGCCCGCCCGCAGACTGACCGCTCTCTGGTATACATTCAGCGTACCCGCAGCCATGACATCCAGCGAACGGGTCTGCTCTGCCCACTGCTTAGCCTGGAGGCCGGTGCGTCTTCTCAGTTCCTCATCCCCCAGCAGCTGCTCGATCTGCAGGGCGAGCTGCGCGGCATCTCCGGGAGGAACAATCCAGCCCGTCTCTCCCTGCCGGACCATCTCCGGCATGCCTGCGGTTCCGGCGACAATCGGCGCGATCCCGGCAAGCTGCGCTTCCGTAACCGAGAAGGGCTGCGTGTCCTGAAGGGAGGGCTGCACATAGATGTCGGCTGCCCGGAGTGCAGCCGGAATGTTGTTCAGCTTCCCGGTGAAATGGACCTTATCCGCGATACCCAGCCGGCGGGTCTGCTCCATGAGCTCCTCCAGGAGGCTGCCGATTCCAGCCACCGCACAGATCCACTGCTGACAGCGCTGCTGCAGAATCCCTAGCGCCTCTATCAGCACATGGACGCCTTTGATATATTCAAGACGCCCGGCATACATGATCACAGGGATTCCTTCTGCAAATTGAAGCGGCGGCGTCTCTGCGGCCCGGGCAGCATATTGATGCAGGTCCAGCCCGTACGGCAAGGTATGGATACGTCCTTGGCTGACGCCCAGACTCTGCGTAAGCTGTCCTATCCACTCCGATGAGACCAGAATCTGGTCAGCCGCCTGGGCCCCCAGTGTCTCAAGCTTGCGGAAATATCTCCAGATCGGCCGCTGCTCATAGGCCTCCCGGGTCAGTCCGGGCTCAAGTCCCTTGTACTCATAGTAGGTCTCCTTGGTCAATGCCCCATGAACACTTGCGACCAGCGGAACAGGACGGCGCATGATCCGCCGCAGCGCATAGGAGGCGATAGGGTCCTGGGCATGAATGACATCATATTCCTCCAGCCCAAGCACAGCGGCGCCGCCCTCGAATACGTAACGCCCCAGCTCAAAGCTTAAGATGCCATGCTCCAGATGCAGCGAGGGAAACCGGCCGATATCAAGCCGGGGCAGCAGAAGCGAATAGAACGCTTTTTTATCAAAAGACTCTGTCCGGTTCAGCAGATACAATGTATTGTTCTCCACATGGCTGCCCATCACTGTAACGGAATGGCCCTGCTCGCCCAGCTTGTCTGCCAGCTGCTTCATATACGTCCAAATCCCGCCCATATTGGTAAGGCCCCAGTAGGTGACCAGCAATATCTTCATGCATTCCTCTCCCCGGTTTATAGATTTATTTAGAGGCACAGGAGCAGTCTGCTCCACCTTAGCCAGGATAGTATATGAAGGTTGCAGACAGGCGGAAATGGATATATGGTCATTCAATACAAATTTTGAAAATAACTTTTAATCAAGAATCGTCTTTTCGGGTATAATCGGTATAAATCCTGAAAGGAAATTTCCGACATGTCAAAAGCGAGGGTATTTGACCTTTTCCTATTTGTCGCCTCCCTGGCTATAGCTTTCATTCACGCGCATGCTGTAGTCCTGGACGCCACCTATATAAAAGCATTACTGCTATACACTATCTTCTCGAGCATCTACTTCCAATTGCGGATTGTGACCCGGAGCGGGAACTCTACAATCGATTATGCAATCAGCTATACCTCCTCATTCGGGATTTTTGCCGGTCCGCTCGGCACGTTCCTGTTCGAGACGGTATACCGGTTCATCGTATATTTCTATAAAAAGAAAACAAAAACCGACGATCCCGGAGAGTTGCTGGATACCTTCTATAATATCGGCGCGTTCACACTGGGCGGATCTGCTGCGTACTATCTGTATACGGCGCTCTCTCCCCTGGCGGACAAGCTTCCGCTCGGATACTGGCTGCTGTTCCTGCTTGTGGTCTGCGTCACAACCCTGCTGTCCTCCACCTTCCTGGTGCTGACCTTTGCCCTGTCGGGAGATATCAAGACACGCGGTGAAGCGCGGAACCTGCTCCTGCGGAGCCGGAGTCTGCTGGACTTCAGCAAGGTCGCCTTGAGCAATGCTCTGCTGCTGCGGCTGCTGCAAATGGAGAAATGGGAGATGCTGATCGCCCTGTTCGTGCTCAACTATGTTGTCAGTATCTCGTTCTATTCCAAATCACAGAGTGCCCAGCACAAGTATGAACGCGACAAATTCGAGCAGATGGCTTACCGCGACTTCCTGACCGGAACCTATAACCGGGCGCATATGGACAAGATGATGAAGGAGCTGAACCAGAGCGGGGAGTACATCGGAATTGTAGTGGCGGACATCGACCGGTTCAAAAAAATCAACGACACCTATAACCACGCCGTCGGCGACCGGGTCATTGTTCATTTTGCGCAGACGCTGCAGAAGCATTTGCAGGAGGGAGACATCCTGTTCCGCAGCGGCGGGGAAGAGTTCACACTGCTGCTGAGGGACAAGACCTTCGAGGAGTGCAGGACACAGATTCAGGAGATTCTGGACAGCCTTCATGATCACAGCGTAAGTGCAGAATTCGAGGAGCAGATGATCCGCGTGCCATATTCGGCATCCTTCGGACTCTTTTACTATAAGGCTGATCCGGACCAGAAGACTTCTATGGAAAAAGGGTACGTCTACGCCGACCAGCTCCTGCTGGAGTCCAAGAAGCTTGGCCGCAACCGCCTTTCTTACCGGAACGATGTGCAGCTGTAAGCACACGTTCCCGCGCAGGGGGACGGCCTGTGGGGGCCGGGCAGAACCCGCCGAATGTATGCTGTTTTTGGCATACATCCGGCCCGGGCGCCTGCACGGCAGCACATTGCATGCTGTTTTTCGCATACATCACAGCTTCGCGGCGGAGCAGAAACTGCTCCTCATAGTAATATCCCCAATAAGAACAAGAACCGCCCTCCGGCAACCGGAAGAGCGGCTCTTGTTGTTCCTGATGCAGGTGGCTACAGTTCAGCAGCCTTGAAGGTATCTCCACCGGCAATCGTGCCAGAGTTAAAACCTTTATAGAACCAGCGCTTACGCTCTTCGGAGGTGCCGTGCGTGAAGCTGTCGGGCACCACATATCCCTGCGCCCGCTTTTGGATCGTATCATCCCCCACCGCGCTCGCGGCAGTCAGCGCCTCTTCGAGGTCCCCTTCCTCAAGCAGATTCATCCCCTGGGCATGATGGGCCCATACCCCGGCATAATAATCGGCCTGCAGCTCGAAGCGGACCTGAACCTTGTTGAATTCAGTCTCGCTGAGGCGCTGGCGTTCTGCATTCAGCTGCTTGGAAGCGCCCAGCAGCGTCTGTACATGATGACCTACCTCATGGGCAATTACATACGCCATGGCGAAGTCGCCAGGCGCCTTGAACTGCTGCTGCAGCTCATCATAGAAGCTGAGATCGATATACAGCTTGGCATCCCCCGGACAATAGAACGGGCCGACGGCGGAGCTGGCGGTTCCGCAGGCAGAGTTCACGCTGCCGCTGTAGAGCACAAGCGTCGGGTCCTGGTAAGTCATCCCCTGCTCCTTGAAAATATCGGACCAGACATCCTCGGTATCGGCCAGCACCACAGATACGAACTCGGATAGCTCCTTCTCCTGTGCGCTCTGTTCATAGGGGACATTTGAGTTCGTGCCCGAACCGGTTGAGGTCAGATTCCCCATAATATCACCGATATTCCCTCCGCTCAGCAGCGTAACAATCACTATAATCACGATCCCGCTAATTCCGCCGCCGATCAGCTTGCCCCCGCTTCCGCCGCCGCGGCCTCTGCGGTCTTCCACATTAGAACTGCCTCTTCTGCCCTGCCATTTCATGGCCTTCCCCCCAGTTATGAATACTCACGAATACTGATGTCTTTGTACTTATTACTGTTATACCCATAATTGCAGGGGTGCCACTCTCTTGAACAGCGGAGCCGGTCTGGAGACAAATGGAAACAGCATAGCAAAACCCCTCCACAGCCGCAGCCATGAAGGGGTTAACATCGGTTAAATAGATGGAACTGTTAATTATTTTGCAGCTTTGGCTGCGCTTAGAATGGCCTTCAGGTAACCTTGGGTATCCACCAGAGTTGCACCGCTTACAGCATCAACGACTTGCTCTTTGCTTTTGTTAGTCAGTGTAGCTTCAAGGGATTTTATAGTTTTGCCTGTTGCGAATTTCTCGATGGCAGCCAGGTTCTTGTCATAGGATACTGTTGATTTGGCTTCTTCCGTCATGTGCTCACTGTAATATTTGGCGTTGGTCTTCTTGGAGGCCAGTACCATGTTCGGATCTTTGTAGTTCTGGCCGAAATCCTTGTCCGAGTTCGGTACGCCAGTGGCTACATCGGTGCCCAGGAACTGATAATCATCCAGTGAAGCCGCAACGATCACGCCATTCTGGACTACAGCAACCGCTACGGTGAAGCATTTGGTGCCATGGGCAGCCGCTTCCACCCGGCCTACCTTAAGCGGTGCGCTCGCTGCCGAAGTGACATTGTTCAGGGCGCCGCTGTTCCCTACCCCGACAAGTGCCAATGAGATGCCGGCCACGAGCATTAACTTAGTAACTTTTTTCACAAATATTCCCCCAGTTCATCAAATAGACTGCGCTTACATAATATATTTATCAATATATTGGAAGCCCGTCAGTTACAAATGTTACTAGAAATCTGCAAATATATGGATTGTGTATAGATTAGCTGCAGTTTTGTTCGATTGTCACCTTGTCATTCGTAATAATAACCTTGGAATAGCCGGATAAAGTCTCGGTGTAGGAGCATACTCCGACGGTTCTGGAAACATCCGGTTCTCTCGGGTCTGAATACTTCAGGTAAATGCCGCCCTCACCGCTTAAGGTCAGCCGGGGTTTGATTTTTATTGTTTTTCCGCTTTTGAGAATCTTGCCAACTTCGTCTACTGACGCCTCCGCTGCTGCGCTGGTTACCACTCCTGTCTCCAGAATACTCAGCTCAAAGTCTGACTGATTGTCTACCCTCACCTGGAAGCTCTGAAGCTGGGCAACCAGACCCAGTACGCCATATTTATTGTCCAGCTGCACAACCAGCATTATTCCGGCGGTAATCACCAGGGTCGAGGCGGCTAAAATTCCTAACACTCTGCGATTCCATCTCATGCTCACTGCCAAATCATCTCCTCATACTAGTAAGACGGGCTTGAGAGCAGAATTGTATCAGAGGGGAGGCGAGCGAACAGGTAGCTTCAATTAATTAAGTGGAAAAAGGGCAACTGTTCACCAGTAAATCTACGAATATCCGGCAACAGTTGGAAAAACATCACTTATATAAGCTGCAAATGAACACATACGACATATTGAGAAAATTAGATGCCCTAAATCCACTTAACACTTCTCGGAGAGCAATGGGGCGTAAATTAAATAGCATAAATCCACTTATTGTTCGATGTTCCGGCTGGAGGGGAGGTCATGCTGAACAACAACTAAAAGCCGAGCCGCAATCCTCCAGATATTAGAGAAACGCGGCCCGGCTGGGCATAGATTATATTGACTTACCTTAGCTTCACAGAAGAATTACCTTAAGTTCACAGGCCCACTTGGTTAATGGCCTACTCCTGATCTACGCCGCCGATTTGCTGGCGCAGACGGCGCATATCCTCCGGCCAGGGATCAGATACTTCGATCTTGATGCGGGTCCAGGGATGGGCGAAAATCAGCTTCTCGCCATGCAACGCCTGGCGGTCGGAACTCTCCTTCTTCGCCGTGACTCCCAGCTTGGAAGGTGGAGCTGGCTGCTTGCCGGAGACTTGCAGACCAGGGGTAAGGCCTGCCTTCTCCTGCTCTTCAAACCAGGCTGTAATGGCAGACTTCACCTGACCAGGCTTCGTACGCGGGGGCTTCTCATCATATAAAGAGGGAATACCCGCGGTATGCCAGCCCGATCCGCCGTAGAGATCATCCCCGAACAGCGGATGACCCGCATGGCTGAGGTGGACACGAATCTGGTGCGTCCGGCCCGTCTCCAGCTGCAGCTTCACTACGGTTCCGCCGGGCAGGGCTTCACGCCCCACAATCCGTGTTACCGCCGCTTGCCCTCCAGGGGATACCCGTCTGCGCGCCGCATGATGGCGGTCACGGCCGATGGGGGCATCGATCACTGTAAGCTCAGGCGGCACTGCGCCTTCAACAATCGCGGCATACAGGCGGGATACCTTCTTCTCACGCATATCTTCATCCAGCACAAGCTGGGCATATTCGTTCTTCGCATACAGCACGGGTCCGGTAGTATCCTTGTCCAGCCGGTGGATATGGCGGATGGCAATCCCTCCGCCGGAAGCCGCATAATGCGCAGCAACGATATGATCCAGCGTCACCTCGGTGCTGCTGCCGTCCGGATGAACTGCCATACCCGCAGGCTTATGGACCACGAGGCAAAAGTCGTCCTCGAACAGCACCTTAGCCGCAGCTTCCTGCCATACCGGCTCTATTCCCGCTTCCCTGTGGGGGAACAAGGCCAGCCGCAGCCGGTCGCCCCTCCACTGGATGCCGTCCTCGCGGCGCAGCCGGGCGTGCAGCTTCTCCGGCATGCCAGCTACGCCCAGCAGCCAGGCATCGATGGCTGCCGTTCTGTCGGCAGCCGACGTAATGACCCGGCCAGGCATGGCTTCCAGCCATTCCCCGCGCCGGGTCCACTTGCCGCCCCCCGCGAAGGGGGCACTGGCGGTATCACTTCCGTCTTGGCCCATGCTGCTGCCATGCTGGCCGGAGCGGTCCTCCGGTCCCGCCGTCATAGCGATTTCAGGGCCTGGTAATGGCCCGCAATCGTATCGTCAATATCCTGCTCGCTATGCGCAGCGGATACGAACATTCCTTCGAACTGGGACGGCGGAACGCTGATACCCTGATCCAGCATTTTGCCGAAATAACGCTTGAACAGCTCCAGGTTACTGGTCTTGGCCGTCTCGAAGTTAATGACTGGCTCCTCCGTGAAGAACGGACATACCATCGATCCCACGCGGTTAATCGTCAGCGGAATGCCCGTCTCCTGCGCATTGCGCTTAAGTCCGGCTTCCAGTCTCGCGCCAAGCGACTCCAGACGGGTGTAGACCTCCGGGGTCAGCAGCGCAAGCGTGCTGTAGCCCGCCGCCATCGCCAGCGGATTCCCGCTGAGTGTGCCTGCCTGATAGATCGGACCGGAAGGAGCGATCTGCTCCATGATCTCTCTTTTGCCGCCATAAGCCCCTACTGGAAGCCCGCCGCCGATAACCTTGCCAAAGCAGGTCAGATCCGGGTCCATTCCGAACAGCCCCTGCGCACATCCCCGGTCCACACGGAAGCCGGTCATCACCTCGTCAAAAATCAGCAAAGCCCCGTACCCCGTAGTCACCTTACGAAGCCCCTCCAGAAAGCCCGGAAGCGGAGGCACAACGCCCATATTTCCGGCGATCGGCTCAACGATGATAGCGGCAATCTCGTTGCCGTAACGTTCAAAAGCGGTTTTGACCCCGTCCAAGTCATTATATGGTACCGTGATCGTATTCACCGCCACACCTTCCGGCACGCCCGGACTATCCGGCAGCCCCAAGGTAGCCACCCCTGAACCAGCCTTGATCAGCAGACTGTCGGCATGGCCGTGATAGGAGCCCTCGAATTTGAGGATTTTGCTGCGTCCGGTGTAGCCGCGGGCCAGTCTGATCGCGCTCATCGTCGCTTCCGTTCCTGAGTTCACCATGCGCACAATGTCCACCGATGCTACACGTTCTACCACGGTTTTGGCCATAACGGTCTCCATCAGGGTCGGCGCGCCGAAGCTTGTCCCTCTAGCCGCAGTCTCCTGCAGCGCCTTCACCACTTCAGGATGGGCATGTCCCATAATTAGCGGTCCCCACGAGCAGACGTAGTCAATGAAGCTGTTGCCGTCAATATCGTAGATCCGCGAGCCTTCGCCCCTCTCGACATACACCGGGGTCAATCCTACGGATTTGAATGCCCGGACCGGGCTGTTCACCCCGCCGGGAATATATTGTTTTGCCTCTTCAAAAGCGGTGCGGGAAGCCTCTTCCCGGCGGTTCAGCGGCATATTGCCCATGCTTGTTCCCTCCTGATCCTAGCCGCGCAGCCAGCGGGCTGCGTCCTTGGCGAAATAGGTAATGATTACATCTGCTCCGGCGCGCTTCATGCCGGTCAGCATTTCCAGCACAACGGCCTGCTCATCGATCCAGCCCTGCTGCGCAGCCGCCTTGACCATCGAGTACTCACCACTGACGTTGTAGGCTACAAGCGGCAGATCGAATTGGTCACGGATCGTACGGATTACATCCAGATAAGCCAGTGCGGGCTTCACCATCAGCATGTCCGCGCCTTCCAGCACATCGGAATCCGCTTCGCGGATAGCTTCCCGCAGGTTGGCCGGGTCCATCTGATACGTCTTGCGGTTGCCGAACTGGGGAGCCGAATCCGCCGCTTCACGGAACGGGCCATAGAAGGCGGAGGCGTATTTTACCGAATAGGACATGATAGGTACCTGCTCAAAGCCATTCGCATCGAGTCCGGCACGGATCGCCTGCACGAATCCGTCCATCATGTTGGACGGTGCGATAATATCCGCCCCTGCCCGGGCCTGCGAGACCGCCGTGCGGGTCAGCAGCTCAAGCGAAGCATCGTTGATTACATCCCCGTGAACCACGCCGTCCACCGTATGGGTATGCACCATGCCGCAGTGGCCGTGGTCGGTGAATTCACACAGGCAGGTGTCGGCTACGACCAGCAGGTCGGGATACCATTTTTTGATCAGACGCGTGGCTTCCTGCACAATGCCATCGTCTGCGAAGCCGGACGAGCCGACTGCATCTTTCGTCTCGGGAATACCGAACAGCAGCACCGCTGGAATGCCCAGGGAAGCAATCTCATCTACCTCTGCCTTCAGCGTATCCAGCGAGAAATGATAGACGCCGGGCATGGAGCTGATCTCATTCTTCACACCGGTTCCATAGGTTACAAAAATCGGCTGGATGAAATCCAGCACATTCAACACCGTCTCGCGCACCATGCCGCGAATACCGGCCGACCCGCGCAAACGGCGGTGTCTGGTTATTGGAAAGCTCATTGCTGTAAACCTCCTGTTGAGTAAGTATTTACACACATCTGTCTATGTTAAGCAATTATTATCTCTAAACGGGCATGACTTGTCCCAGATTCCCTCAATTGTACCGCTGTATTTTTCCAGGTTCAATTTATATCGTGAAGCCTTGTCGATTCATTCCAGCGGCACAGCTCCTGCACCAGCCCTTCGATGGTGGCTTCTTCCGGGAGCAGTCCCGGAGTGAGTCCTGCTTCGACTGCGGTCTGCTCGGTAACCGGACCGATGCAGGCAATCTTAACGCCTGCCAGCAGCGCCAGCGGATCTTCCAGGCCCATCCGCTTCAGGATGCCGAGGAAATTGCGCACTGTAGACGAGCTGGTGAAGGTCACCGCATGGATGCGCTTCTCCTCCAGCAGCTTCACCAGCTCAATATCATCCTCGCCGGTGACAATCGTCTCATAAGTATCCACTTCCGTCACTTCCAGCCCCAGCTCCCCGAGCTTCGCAGGCAGCCAGTCGCGGGCCAGATCACCGCGCGGCAGCAGCACCTTCTGCCCGGGCTTAAGCTCGGGGCCGAAGGTTTCGATCAGCCCTTCGGCCTGGAAGCGGCCGGGCAGCTCCTCGGAGATCAACCCTCGCTCTGCGAGCGCCGCGGCCGTACCCGGTCCCACAGCGCACAGGCGTGCCCCGTGCAGGCTGCGGATATCCAGCTTCTGCTGCGTCAGATGACGCATGAAGAAGTCTACGCCGTTCGGACTGGTGAAGAACACCCAGTCGTACGCCGGAAGCCCGCCAAGTACTGCAGCGATCTCCGCCTGCTTGTCCGCATCCCGCTGCATCACCGTCTCAATGACCGGGAACTCATACGGCTCGCCGCCCAGCTCCTCGATCCGGTCCACCAGCTCACTTGCCTGCGCGCGCGCCCGCGTCACTACAATCCGCTTGCCGAACAGCGGCAGCGCCTCCACCCACATCAGGTGCTCCCGCTGGAGCACAACGTCACCGACTACAATAACCGCCGGCGGCTGAAAATCGGCCGCCGTAACCTTCGCCTCAATATCGGCCAGCGTACCGGTCAGCGTCTCCTGATCCGCACGCGTCCCCCAGCGCACCAGCGCTACCGGAGTCTCCGGCGGACGGCCGTGCTTCATGAGCTGGGCGCTGATGTAACCAATTTTGGCGACACCCATCAAGAACACCAGCGTGCCTGTAGCATTCGTTACTTTATCCCATTGAATGGAATGATCCAGCTTATCCGGGCTCTCATGGCCGGTAATAATCGACAGGGAAGATGATGCCTCACGGTGAGTCACCGGAATACCTGCATACGCCGGGACACTAATGGCCGAGGTAATGCCCGGCACAATCTCGTAGTAGATGCCGTTCCTGCGAAGCAGCTCCGCTTCTTCACCTACCCGGCCAAAAATCACGGGGTCCCCGCCCTTCAGACGCACCACCGTTTTGCCCTCCAGCGCGAGATCGACCAGCAGCTGATTAATATCCTCCTGCTTCATCGTATGGCGGTCCGAGAGCTTGCCTACGTATATTTTCTCCCCGCCGGGCTTCATCCATTTCAGCAATCTTGGACTGGCCAGCCTGTCATAGACCAGTACATCAGCCTTCTGGATACACTCCAGCCCCTTGACTGTAATCAGCTTCGCATCCCCCGGACCTGCACCTACCAGATATACCTTCCCCGCCATCTCCGTCATCCCCTTATCCCTATACACATACGATCCTGGCCTGCATAAGCTTCTCCCCAACCCACACTATTTCCTGTCTAACTCTTAACCCTTATCCCTTATTCCCTTACATCTGCCAAAATCTTCTCCGCACCTCTAGCCACCAGCCTACGCGCGACCTCCGCACCGAGCTCCACCGGATCTTCACCGGTGCAGGTCTCCTTCAGAATGACTGTGCCGTCTGGTGTTCCGACCATCCCAGTCAGAGTGATTCGCGGACTCGCAGCTTCACCTTCCGGCTCAAGGATCGCGTAAGCGCCGATCGGCACCTGACAGCCGCCGTTCAGAGCGCCGAGGAAGGTCCGCTCCGCCGTCACCGTGAGTGCCGTACGCTCATCATTATACAGCGCCAGCAGCCTCAGCAGCTCCTCATCGTCCTCACGGCACTCAATACCAAGTGCTCCTTGGCCTACAGCGGGCAGGCAGACCTCAGGCGGCAAATATGCCGTAATCCGGTCCTGCCACCCCATCCGCGACAGCCCCGCCGCTGCCAGCAGAATCGCGTCATATTCACCGCTCTCCAGCTTCTTCAGCCGGGAGTCGATATTGCCGCGTACCGGCTCAATGAGCAGATCCGGCCTTAGCGCAGCCAGCTGGCTGGAGCGCCGCAGGCTGCTTGTGCCTACGCGCGCGCCTTGCGGCAGACCCTCAAGTCCTGCTCCGCTGCCCGAGATCAGAACGTCGCGCGGATCTTCGCGCTTCGGCACCGCTCCATTCATCAAGCCTTCCGGCAATTCGGAAGGCATATCCTTCATACTATGTACTGCCATATCAATATCCTTCGCCAGCATCGCCTGTTCAATTTCTTTGACGAACAGACCTTTGCCGCCCACTTTGGACAGGGTCACATCTAGAATCCGGTCACCCTTGGTCACAATCTTATGCACCTCAAAAGTAAAATCAAATCCATGCGCTCCGCTAAGCCGCTCCAGATCGGCAATCACATGCCCCGTCTGCGTTAAAGCCAGCGCACTTTGTCTGCTGCCCACGATAATCTTCCGCATGCCCAATTCCCCCTGTTCAAGTCAGTCCCTTATTCCAGCCGCCGCCTTATAACTCTCCCGTGAATCAGCACGCTCGCTTGAGCTGCTGCGGCCAAAATGAAGTGTATTCATACACTTCGTTTACTCGACTGAGCCGCTTTCGCCGAAATCAAGGGTATTTTTACTCTTCATTTGCCCGACAGGGCCACTTTCGCCCGTATTCAAGTGTACTTATACTCTTCATTTGCTCGACTGAGAGCCGCTTTCGCCGTATTCAAGTGTATTTATACTCTTCATTGGCTTGACTGGGCCGTTCTGGCCAAATTCAAGTGTACTTATACTCTTCATTTGCTCGAATGAGCCGTTCTGGCCAAATTCAAGTGTATTTATACACTTCATTGGCTTGACTGGGCCACTTTCGCCCGTATTCAAGTGTACTTATACTCTTCATTTGCTCGAATGAGCTGCTTCGGTTAAATTCAAGTGTACTTATACTTTTCATTGGCTCGCCTGAGCCACTTCGGCCGAATTCAAGTGTACTTTTGCCCTTGATTCGTTCACCTTGGCGGCTTTCGTAGAAATCAGGGGCACTTTTGCCCCTCATTCGGCACACTCCCAGTCACTTCCGCCGCCTATTCCTCCCGGTTGCGCGCCACCCAAGCCTCAATCTCCCCGGGTGTCCATGGTATAAAGGTGCCCTGCCGCAGCTCATTCAACACATCCAGCTTCCCCAGCCGCCGCAAGAGCCGCGACCGTGTCTCTGCCGCTGGCTCCAGCTGCTTAATCGCTGTCCGCAGCTCATGCAGGAAATCCAGATACGGCTCGTATTCCTCGCCGAGCAGCCCCGCAATCTGCTGCGTAATCTCCGCAGCCGCAGACGGTCCCGCCCCGGAGGTCGAGACCGTAACCGTCAAGCGCCCGCGGCGGAGCACGCCGGGCGTAATGAACGTGCCCGCCTCCGCATGGCTGGCCACATTAACGGGCAGCCCCAGCTGCCGGGCTTCCGCAGCAACGGCCTCGTTCACCGCCCTATTATCGCTGGCGGCATAGACCAGAACAGCTCCCTGGAGATCCCCGGGAGCATAGGGGCGGCTGATCCATTCCAGCCGCCCCTCGTCAGCCAGCGTCCCGCTGAGCGAGGGGCTGACAATGACCAGCTCCGCGCCCGCTTCCAGCAGCGGAGCCGCCTTGCGAGCAGCCACTGCCCCGCCGCCAACGATCACCACACGCCGGCCTTCCACATCCAGCATAATCGGCAGATACTTTTTCATCCCGCTCACTCCAGCTCCCCCGGCACTCCCAACTCACTCTCATCCATCTTCCAGCCCACTGGCAGGCTACTCTCCATCCCGCTCACTCCAGCTCCCCCGGCACTCCCAACTCACTCTCATCCATCTTCCAGCCTACTGGCAGGCTACTCTCCATCCCGCTCACTCCCCGCCCCAGCCATGGAACTTCGACCAGGAATTCAACAGGAAGTTAAGAATAATGAAGCCGTACCCGGCAATCGCCCAGCGGGCCATGACGGTACCGCTCCGGAGGCCGGAGAACTTCAGCACCAGGTAGGCAATGTAGACGCCAAGGCCCGTAAGCGTAGTCAGGACCTTCGTATCCTGAAACAGCGGCGTCCGCCCTTCCGCGACAATTGACAGACCCGCCAGAACCAGCGAGGCCAGCAGCAGCGGAACTCCGGCCAGGATCGCTGTGTAGGAATATTTGTCCATCGTCTCCAGGCTGGGCAGCCTGCGTACGCGGTCATCCCACTTCTTATTCTTCAGCTTCGTATGCAGGAATAGATACATTATCGCAAATACCGTCCCCAGTGTCAGTGCGGCAAAGCTCAGATTCGCCAAAATCACATGCATCGCCAGCCACCCGTGCACCGCACTCCAGCTCTGCAAGGTATGATCCTCTGCCGTCAGCCATACCCGGTTCAGCAGGAATACGCTGAAGCCCGCCATGCTGAGCAGCAGCACCGTGAACTCACCGCCGCGCGTATACGTCACAGCAAACGAGGTAACCACCATGCTGAAGGAGAACCAGAACAGGAAATCATAAGGCGTGAAAATCGGCAATCCGCCCTCCTGGGCGAAGCGGATCGCAAGTCCGGTCAGCTGCAGCAGGCCCACGACAGCAAGAAGCCCTGTGCCCAGCCGCTTTCCGCCCGGATTACGCCGAAGGCAATCCGAGAAAACAAACAGCAGGCTCAGGGCATATAGCAGCAGAGCGGCATCATACATTCCGTTCAGCAGTAGCATGTGGCTCACCCGCCCAGCAAACCGGCTGGGGTAAGCACCGCTCCCGGCACACGGATCTCTCCGCCGGAGGGACGTTCAGCAGTGCTGCGTTGAAGCGGTTCAACACTTTCACCGGCCGGACCTGCATCCAGCTGCTCCTGCAGGGCGAAGATCTGAGTGAAATACTCCAGTGCTTCATTCCCCTGCTTGCCGCCGGACATCTCCTTGATCACATTGATCGGATCATGCATCATCTGGTTGACGATGCTCTTGGTCAGCCGGCGGATCACCTTGCGCTGATGCTCATCCAGCTCAGGCAGCTTGTTGAACAGACTACCCATCGTTTCTTCATATATTCCGTTTGACTTGTCCTGCAGCGCACGGATTACCGGTCTGACGCCGAGCGTCTTCAACCATTGCTGGAAATCCGCCATCTCGCCTTCAATCATAACCTCGATCTTGGCGGCTTCACTGCGGCGCATCTCCAGATTGCTCTCCACAATGCCTTCCAGATCGTCGATATCATAGAGGAATACATCCGGCACACTGGCAGCAGCAGGGTCAATATCGCGCGGCACCGCAATGTCGATCATGAACAGCGGCCGTGAAGGACGGCGCTTCATGCCCTCGGCTACCTGGGCAGCCGTCAGCACATAGCCGTCTGCACCCGTGGAGCTGATCACAATATCCACTTCATCCAGAGATTTCAGCGCCTCTTCAATCGTGCTGGGCTTACCCGAGAATTTCTCGGCCAGCTCGATGGCACGGGACAATGTGCGGTTGGCAACAATTACTTCCGCCGCGCCGCTGCTGTACAGATGCTTGACCGTCAGCTCGCTCATTTTGCCGGCGCCGAGAATGAGCACTCTTTTGCCGGTGAACATGCCGAAGATCCGCTTCCCCAGCTCCACTGCCGCATAGCTGACCGACACCGCACTCTCGCCGATCGAGGTCTCACTATGCGCACGCTTGCCGAGCGTCACCGCCTGCTTGAACAGCCGGTTGAACCAGGTTCCGGTAACCCCTTCCGCCTGAGCCGTCAGGAAGGCGCTGCGCACCTGACCCAGAATCTGTGTCTCGCCAATCACCATGGAATCCAGACCGCAGGTGACACGCATCAGATGGGCAATCGCCTGCTCGTCTTCATATATATACATATGTTGCGTAAATACATCGCTTCTTACTCCGAACCACTGCTCCATGAAGCTGCGGATGAAATATCCGCACATATGAAGGCGGTCCACGACCACATAAATTTCCGTCCGGTTACAGGTGGCGACAACGACCCCTTCCAGAACGCTCTTCGTCTGCAGCAGCTGATGAAGCGCAAGCGGCAGATCTTTCTCGGCAAAAGCGAACTGTTCCCTCACCTCTACGGGAGCCGTACGGTAATTCAGGCCAACGACGACAATATGCATCGCTTGTTCACCATCCTAATCTATATTCATTGGTGTAGGCGCTGTTACTGCTTATCAGCAAATAATAGAATCAATTTCACAAGATCTCAAAACGCTGTGTTAAGTATATCACATCAAAATACGGCTTTTAACAAAACCTTTGAACTATTTATGAATTGCAGATAATAATTATTATAAATAAGTCCATAAGTAATTAAATATAACACATCGATGGAATATTGACACACTTTATTACGGATGATAGCATATAACAAATGATCTGAGTTAACTTTTATAACATATGTAGCAAAAACGACCTAATTCTCCTTTCCTAAGTTAACATTGTGTCAGTTATGTCCTTTCAAACCTCTCTTGTATAAGCCCGTTAATCCGGAATGGGCGTATCTACAGGCAACCGTAAATTGCCCCAGGCTACAAGAGGCCAGACCCCTGCTGGATAAATCAGTGTGAGCTTACGGGTGAAACCGGGCTTTTCTCTGCTGATGTATCCTGCTCTGGACTGCGCCTCCTTTAGCCTGGGGTTTTTAGCATCCATTATAATAGAAGGAGTGAGGGCAAATGAGTGCATCCTACGCAAGCTTAAGTGAATCGATCCGTAAGGCCAGAAATGTGAGGATCTACAAGAACAAGGACACCGCCTATGACTTCAAGCTCTACCCCTTCGGAGAACGCGGAACGTATATCGCCCCCGAGCTGATCCGTGAAATCACTCACAAACTGGCGGATGCTGTAGCGGAGCAATTTCCCGATTTTGATTACATTGTCTCCCCTGAACCCGGCGGTCATACCTGGGGGATGCTGGCTGCCTACAAGCTGATGAAGCCGATGAATATTCTGCGCCTCAGTACGGAGCTGTATGAGAATTATGAGGTTAGTGTCAGGCGCGAGACGGCGTATAATGAGAATTATATCTATTTTGACGGCTTCTCTTCCGGTGACCGCGTGCTGCTGCTGGATGATGTGATTAGTTCAGGCGCTACGATCCGCTGCATTGCTGCTCAATTGTCTGTGATGGGCGTGACGCTTGTCGGCGTGCAGGCAATCTTAGCCAAAGGTGAGCATTACAAGCAGCTGGAAGCGGACATCGGAGTACCCGTCAGGTTCCTGTCCCAGGTATAAGTTGTCCAAAAATAGCAGGGGAGTGACAAGCCATGGCTTATTATTACGAGCAGCCTTCAAGAACCTTCAGTGAGTTCCTGCTGGTGCCCAGCCTGACCACCAAAGATTGCATTCCCGGAAATGTGGATCTTAGCACACCGGTAACCAAATTCCGCCGGGGAGAGACCCCGGCACTGACCATGAACCTCCCCGTGACTTCGGCGGTCATGCAGGCGGTATCCGACCACAACATGGCAATCGCACTGGCCAAAAGCGGGGGCATCTCCTTCATCTATGGCTCCCAGTCTATCACGCAACAGGTCGAAATGGTCCGCCGGGTCAAAAAGTTCAAAGCCGGATTCGTCCTCAGCGACTCGAACCTGCGCCCGGAAGATACGCTTCAGGATGTGCTGGTGCTGAAGGCGCGCAGCGGCCACTCTACCATTGCGATTACAGACAACGGAGAACCAACGGGCAGACTGATGGGCATCGTCACCAGCCGGGATTACCGCGAGAACCGCCTCCCGCCGGATTGCCCGATTACAGAGTTCATGACCCCGCTGGCTTCGTTGATCTACGCCGAAGAAGGCATCACACTGACAGAAGCGAACGACATGATCTGGGATCATAAGCTGAACTGCCTGCCGATTGTGAATGACAGCGGCCATCTCGTCCACCTGGTCTTCCGAAAGGATTATGACAGCCATCAGGAGTATCCGCTGGAGCTGCATGACGACAACAAACAGCTCATCGTGGGTGCCGGAATCAATTCGCGGGATTACAAGGAGCGTGTACCGGCGCTGGTGGAGGCTGGAGCAGATATCCTGTGTATCGATTCCTCTGACGGGTATTCGGAGTGGCAGGCGGAGACCATCCATTATATTAAGGAGACTTTCGGGGAGAGCGTGAAGGTCGGCGCGGGCAATGTTGTCGATAAGGAGGGCTTCCTGTATCTCGTGGAGGCGGGAGCTGATTTCATCAAAGTCGGTATCGGCGGCGGCTCCATCTGCATCACCCGCGAGCAAAAGGGCATCGGCCGGGGCCAGGCCTCCTCCGTCATCGAAGTGGCGGCGGCGCGCCAGGAATATTATGAGCAGACCGGCATCTATGTCCCCATCTGCTCGGACGGCGGAATTGTTTATGACTATCATATTGTGCTGGCGCTGGCGATGGGCGCTGACTTCGTGATGCTTGGGCGCTATTTCGCCAGATTCGATGAGAGTCCCGGACGCAAGCTGCTGGTCGGCGGGAACTTCGTGAAGGAATATTGGGGCGAAGGCTCCAGCCGGGCCCGCAACTGGCAGCGTTATGACTTCGGCAATGCCGATAAAGAGAGCAAGCTGGAATTCGAGGAGGGGGTGGATTCCTTTATCCCCTATGCCGGACGGCTGAAGGATAATCTTGATCTCAGCATCAGCAAAATCAAGTCCACCATGTGCAATTGCGGCGCGCTAACCATCCCGGAATTGCAGCAGAAGGCCAAGATTACCCTGGTCTCCTCGACAACGATCTTTGAAGGAGGCGCACATGATGTTATGCTTAAGGAAAAGGACAGATCATCTTCCTGATCCCATCCTGATCCATAAGGAGCGTCAATCATGAGCCAAATTACCAAAGTTCTGGTCAGCAAGGACCAGCTACAGCAGCGAGTACAGGAACTGGGCGCTGAAATATCGCGCGACTACGAAGGCAAGGAGCTTGTGCTTATCGGTATTCTTAAGGGCGGCGCTGTATTCATGTCCGACCTGATGCGGGAGATTACTTTTCCGGTTGGCATCGATTATATGTCGGTCTCCAGCTACGGCGCCAGCGCTACCTCTTCCGGTGTCATCACGATCAAGAAGGATATCGACATCGATATCCGGGGCAAGCATGTCCTGCTCGTCGAGGATCTGATCGACACCGGGCTGACACTTCAGCATCTGCAGCAGCTGTTCGCCCTGCGCGAAGCCGCCAGCGTACGCATCTGCACCATCCTCAGCAAGCCTTCCCGCCGCCTGGTCAATGTTCCCATTGACTACAGCGGGATTGACATCCCGGACGAATTCGTCGTCGGCTACGGCCTCGACTATGCCGAGCAGTACCGTAATCTGCCGGAGGTCTGGATCATCAAGACTGGCGAATAGGTACTTGCCCCACAATGAAACACCCGCAGCAGGAGATTGTCTCTCCACTTCTGCGGGTGTTGTCTTGTTTCTTATATAGCTAGTAGGTGCGGCTATCCTGGACATGGATATAATTTACGCCCTGCGCCGTCAATTTGGAGCCGCTCGTGTCCACGACGCGGACCGCTTTCTTGCCTTTGCCACTGAGGGAGAAGCTAATATTATTCGCCAGCTTGTTCTCTACAATCTGTTCAAGCGCACTGTGAAAGCCCCCAACCGTCACTCCCTCCAGGTTCTCCAGAACCGGCACTTTGCCCTCTTCAATAGTCTTAAGAATTTGATAGATCAACGACTTGCTACCATCCATTCCCGTTCGCCTCCTGCATCAATTGTGAGCGTTTACAACACATCCGCCTTACATGCAAGCTTTTCCATCATTATGTATATTCTCTTATTCGACAGCGCAGAACGTTTACCTCTAACCTGGAAATCAATCATCAATAAAAAGTTTCATCAATATGTCCCCCGTACATGCTGCTGACTCCGACGAGTCTGAACACACCATTCACTTTGGCATACGTATAATTCTGATCGGGTTCATCCTTATATCGTACCTCCGCTTCATAATCGCCCGATTTCAGGCTATAGACTCCCCGGATCTCTTGAATATCTGCTTCGGGATATGCTCTGGTATGAATCAGGTAGGCTTTGACCTCATTAGCGATTTGACTTCTTTTATAGGGTAATCCGGTTAGCGACAGGTAGATCCCTCCTGCTACAACAACGAGTACCACAACAGCAATTATCGTACCCCGGTTAGTAAGCCTCATGCGGATAACCTCCGTTCAAAATAGGGTTCCAACCCTGAGTGAGAATAACATATATTTACAAGTGTCAGTTCATTTTACCATACTTGGTGAATGCCAGCATATTGTATTCGGTTTCTCACATATATTCGGTCACTCATCAACTCTTCCGCCTGAACGCAAAAAAGCACCCCTCAAGGTGCTTCCTGCCACTAGCCACTTTTTCTGCCACTTTCCATCCTTATGCGTTTTGGCGGTATATTGGTGCGCCCAGCGGAGAGCTGCCCGCTCCGCCGTCGACGGCGATATCTGCGCCCTGGATATACGACGAATCCTCGGAGGCCAGGAACAGCGCTACCTTGGCGACCTCTTCCGGCACAGCCGCGCGGCCCAGCGGAATCGAAAGGGCCATGCCTGCCTCAACCTGCTTCCAGTTATCCATCGCCGACTCGCCCCAGATCGGAGTGCGCGTTACGCCGGGCGCAATGTTGTTGACGCGGATGCCCAGCGGGGACAGCTCGGAGGCCAGCACTTTGGTCATGCTGCTAACCGCTCCTTTGCTGGCGGCATAGGCGGAATTGCCAGGTCTTCCGGCCTTGGCTAACACAGAGCCCGTCAGAATGACGGAGGCTCCGGCCTTCAGATGAGGCAGCGCAGCCTGGACGGTGAAGAAGGTACCGGTCACATTGACCCGGAGCACTTCCTCGAAGGCGGCAAGCTCTGTGCTACCCAGCGGTGTGTAGCCCGCGATTCCTGCATTCGCGTAGACTACATCCAGTCTGCCGAAAGCCTCTATCGCTGCATTCACAGCCTTCACCGCACTCTGCGGATCAGTCGCATCCCCCTGCACAGCAACCGCATACTCCGCGCCCAGCTCTTCTACCGCCGCATGCAGGGATACCGGATTACGGCCGGTAATGACCACTCTGGCGCCCTCCGCCACAAATAACCTTGCGCTAGCCAACCCAATCCCGCTATTCCCTCCAGTAATCAATGCAACCTTCCCGTCAAGCTTCCCCATCGTTACCACTCCTTATCGTTTTTATTTGAGACCGATCGTTCTATTATTGTCAAAAAAATAATTTCTTTCGTAGCTGCATCTTAACATATTCAAGAACGTTCGGTAAAGTATTATTTTTACCGAACGTTCTCAAATAGCATCAGCCATGCAAAAAACAGAAAATATCCCCCAATCCACAGCAGTGCCCCTATCATGATGATGATTCCTATGTACCCCGCCCAGCCTGGCGGTTTCCTTGTGTACTTCAACAGAAGAAGCGATGCAACAACCAAAACCGCAGAAGGGATGCCTATTATCTGGAGCAGCAATATATTTATGACATCCAGGATAAATCCTTGGCTGAACCATGGGTTAGTCAGCAGGACAACGAGCGCTAAGCCTACAATATTCACCACGACAGCAATAATCCAGAGTATTCTAACGGGTCTAACCATGCTTCACCCCCTATGCTATCCCATTACCCGCTACTCACAAGTATTACACCAAAGCTAACGTTATTCTCCACAATACCTTCAATTAAAGACGGGTCCGTCCCCATGGGGACAAGACCCGTCTTTATCACTCATCTTTGTTAGTCATCTTTGCCATTCGTCAAGATCTAACGGACAACCTACTGCCCTGCCGTCTCAAAAGAAAACCGTGCTGTCCAGGTAGCGCCTGCATCCTTCGTCACATAGAGGGTGGAGCTGTTCATATCCTTAACAGCCATCCAGCCCTGATTGACGTCGGTGAACGAGATCGTTCCTTCGAATCCGGGAATGGTCTGCTGATTCTTCCAGCTCTGTCCGTTGTTCTTGGTGAGCCCGATTCCCACTTGCTCCGCTGCCGGCTGGTATCCTGCCAGAAAGGCAGTCTGTGTGCCGATCAGCACCATATTACCGGGGGTACCCGAAGCTGGCCCCTTCTTCGCTATGGCTGCGCCGCTGCCCGGAGCCGGACCGCCGCCTGCGGTCTCCTGGGCAATCACCCGGGTCCAGCTGCCGCCGGAGTTAGAGCTGCCGTAGAGGGAATAAGAGGTCTGCGACATGCCGACGCCGCCGTACAGCAGCGCATACACCTGACTGTCCTTAGCGTAGATCTGTCCGTAATTCGCCTCAGGGGTGGAAGCGCTAAGTACCTGCTTCCAGGCTGCTCCACCGTTAGTTGTCTTCATCACCCGATAGCCGCTGCCGGGAACGACCACCACAGCCCAGCCGTTATTCCGGCTGGTGAATTCCGCTCCGCGTGTGTTGGCAGGCGTCTTGATCAGACTCCAGCTCTCCCCGCCATCCTTCGTATAATATGTAGATGCGCGGTTGTATCCGAAGCCCTGACTCTTGTCCAGGAACTCTATCCGTTCAAAGGTTACTGCCTGGTTCGACAGCCTTGTCCAGGTAGAGCCGCCGTCTGCCGTTCTTAGCAGATATTTAGCCTGCCCGTCCTTGACGGCAGCAAGCGCCCAGCCGTGAACATTATCTGGGAAATCAATCTGCTGGAAACTCCACTGTCCTTCATAGATCTTTTGGAAATGGCAGCCGCCGTCCGAGGTTCCAATCAGAAAACCGTTTCCGGCTGCGCGCCCGATATTCGCGTTCAGAAACTCCACATCCGAGAAGGTAAGCGGAATGCTGTCAGCTCCGCCATGTGCCTTTTGCAAATCCTGAAGCAGCTCGTGATCTCCAGTCCCGCAAGCCGGTGCCGCGGCCGAAGCTGCCGCCGCCTGAACCGGGGAAGCCGCCGCTCCCCAGCCTGACAGGGCAAGTAGACCTGCGGTAAGAAGAGTTACGGTTATCTGCTGTAATCTGGTCGTTCTATTCATCGGTAACACCTCCTGAATATATATTACCCTCTCCACAGAACGTCACTCCGAAGGCACATGAATATGTTACTCCATCTGAGGCCGACTATTCAGGTGTGAAATGGTACAAAACTGTAACCATTTTTGCTGTTAAAATATCCTATCCGTGTTTAATAATAAGTACAGAGATTTACAAGCAATGCATTCAAGGAGGAAGTGGACGGTATGATTAAACAGGATATTCAGCATGCACTTCTCTCCAATCTATGCCAGCGCGTGCATTTAATCAGCGGAGAAACGTACACTGGAGTATGCCAAATCGACCACTCCGCAGATGCACTGCATATTGAAACGAATAAAGGGACCTTCACCGTCCCCTATTGGACGATCAAGCGGTTCATCTAATCACATCATTCCAACCCAAAAGACCTCACGGCCACATCAGGAGATGTGAAACATGAGGTCTTTCTTGTGTACTTATACAACCGGATTCGGTATCATACTGCCGCCCCGGCAATGCTTCAGGTAATTCAGCGCATGGACCTGGCCTGTCATCTCCAGCTCATCCCGGTAGACCGGATCATGCCAGCCTTCAATATCAATCGTACCCTGATAGCCGCCCTGCCGGAGAATGGTGATAATATCCGTCCAGTTCGTATCCCCGAAGCCCGGCGTCCGGTCCCACACATAAGGCTTCGGACCATGAATTCCGTACTCCTTGACTATGTCCCAGGCAATCGTCGCGTCCTTGCCATGAACATGGAAAATCTTATCCACCCATTTGCGCAGCTGCGGAACCGGATCAATTAGCGCGGTGAGCTGATGGGCAGGCTCCCATTCCAGCCCGAGATTGTCTGCCGTAACGGCGTTGAACATTTTCTCCCAAGCTGTAGGGTTATGAGCGATATTCCAGTCCCCCTTCTGCCAGCTCCCGCCCATCGCACAATTCTCAAAAGCAATCCGCAGACCCTTGTCTGCCGCCCGCTTCGACAATTCTCCGAATACCTCAGCGAATCTCGGAAGCGATTCGTCAATCGACGAGCCGGGCAGCCGTCCGGTGAAGCCGCCGATCATGTCCGTCCCGAACAAGTGGGCATGCTCAATCAGCTGTTCCCAGCCCGCCAAAGTGGCCTCCGTCTCAGACTCCGGCCCGCCGCCAAGCGGATTGCCGTAGATGCCGACAGCAGAGATGACAAAGTGATGCTCAGCCGCCAGCTCCCGGACCCGGGCTGCGGTCTCCACCAGATCGATTCCGCCTGTCGTCTGCCAGAAATTCAGTTGAAAGGATTCGAAACCATGCTCCACAATCTGCGGAATGACCTGGACGGCTTCGCCGCCGCGTACAAGCGTGCCTATTCTCAGTGAATCTTGCATGTTGTTGTCAACTCCAGTTGATTTTATAGTCAGCGCCCTGCTGTTACCGGCCCTTAATCATCTTACAAGAGCCCCGTTTGAGCAATACCGCGTCATAGACAATGTGCTGATGGGAGGAATGTTTGGTAATCAGGTCGAACAGCACGCCCACACTGGATAGTGCCATTTCAGTGCCCGGCTGGCTGATCGTATCCAGCGCAGGATGATAGTACTCAGCCATCTCAATACCGTCGAAGCCGATGATCGAAATATCATCGGGGATAGATAAGCCTGCGGTAAGCACAGCTTTGGCCGCACCGATCGCAATCGTATCGGAGGCTGCAAAGATAGCGGTTACGGTTCTGTCGCGGTTAAGCAGTCTGCGTGCAGCATTGAAGCCTGAGCTTGGACTGTATTCACAATCCTCTACGAATCCCGAATTATAAGGTATGTTATGTTCTTCCAGCGCCATCTTGTAGCCAAGAAGGCGGCGGCTGCCTGTGGTGTCTTCCAGTAAAGGGGATTTGGCAAGAAAGCCGATGTTTCGATGTCCCAGCGAAAGTAAATAAGAGGTTGCCTTATAGGCTTCCTTGGATTCATCGATCGTTACGCTTGAGAAGATGGACGGGTCCACTTCCTGTGAGGTAGTGATGGTCGTGAGTACGAATGGAACGGTTAACTGCTTGAATTTCTCTTCGGAGTGATTATAGGTACCGCCCATGAAAATAATCCCGCTAAGATTCTTCTCCTTCACCAGCTGAATGGCTGCGTTAATCTCATCGGTGCCGTCCTCTACCTGATGGATAAGAAACGGATATCCGCGCAGATTGACCTGACGTTCAATCTCCTTGATCATAATCGAGAAGAACGGGTTAGTAATCCCTTTTACCATGAGTGCGATATTTTTGGATTGCGTTGTTTTCAGATTTCTGGCGTTGGAATTGGGAATATAATTATATTCCTTGACGACACTCAGAACCTTCTCCCGGGTGGCATTGCTCACCAGACCCTTATTATTGATGACTCTGGACACTGTTGAGATGCCGACACCGGATATCCTGGCGATATCCTTAATGTTTACGTCCACTCTACTCCCCCATTTATAGGTAAGGGAGCTATAAGATATAGCTCCCCTGTAACCTATACATTCTTTTAGTTAACAGGTGTAAATTCTGCCAATTGTTTCTCTACTTCGGCAATGACCTTGTCAACTCCTGCTTTTTTCAGCTGATCGCGGTATTCTGCTACAGCCGTTTTTGCATCTTTGTTTGTTTTACCCAGCATGAGCTGAATACCAAGCTGTGCATTCACGTTCGAGATCGAAGCAATCTCAGTAGTTACATTAGCCGGGTCGAAGCTGAAGCCGTTGTACGGATCATCAATCGCTTCTTTATCCCATGCAGCGAACAGTTCCTTACGAACCGGGTTCTCAGTATCACTAGGAATCACGAACTTGTCGTTTCTGAGGGACCAAGCCGAGAAGCCTCCGCCGTCTGTTTTTTCATTGAAGCCCTGCGGCTGTTTCTTCACGCCATCTTCAATAACGTAGTGCTTGCCTTCGATACCGTACTGCATCAGATCGTAGTAGCTCTTATCAGTCATGAACTTCTCAATAACCATAAGAGAGCGCTCTGGATTATTCGAATTGGCGCTGATAACGGTTGAGTTATCTACACCCATTTTACGTTTGATTTTCTTGTTGGCTTCAGCAAAGGTATAGAACGCTGTAGGAGCATTAGGCAGCGCCTTGATATCTCCGCCATACTGGCCGATCCAGTCCTGGGCATGAGTCAGATAACCCGCAGAGTTCGCGGCTCTGAAGTTGTCTTTGCTGCCAAGGGAAGCGGACAGAACGTCTTTGCCCCAGTAGCCTTTGTCGCCCCACTCACGCATTTTCACAGCCCAATCCTCGAATTCCTGGGTGAAGGCCGGATGGAATACAGTCTTGTAATCCTCAGGGCTCTTAGTGACCAGGTTCAATTCATTAAGCGAGATACCAGGTGCGTTCAGCCACATGCCTGTAGTATCAACGAGCATTCTGTACATGTTCTGTGCATCTTCAGCTTTACCGTTGATTGGAGGGAAGGACTCGTTCTTCACCACGTTATCCATGTATTTAACCATATCATCAATGGACTTAATGTCAGTCATGCCGTATTTCTTCAGCAGATCGGTACGGTAGGCATAACCGGCAGGCGTATATTCACTGAACAGACTCGGTACGCCGTAGATTTTGCCATTCACCTTGGTATTCTGCCAGGAGGATTCTGGAATCTCAGCCTTCAGCTTAGGCGCTACCTTGTCCAGCATGTCGGTAATGTCGGTCAGCGCACCTTCAGTAGCCAGGGTGTAGTAGGACACAGGAGCACCCGGAGAAGCATGCGACAGATCGAACGATTCGCCGGAAGCGAATAGCAGCGGATACTTGGTTGCTACGTCTCCCCAGTCAATATATTTGATTTCAAGCGTAGTATTGAGATCAGCCTTAAGCTTCTTGTTAATCTCAGCCAGAATGTCTTTATTGGTAACTCCCTCACTGCCCCACAGGTAGTACGTCAGCTTCGCTTCCTTAGAAGTGTCTACGCCTCCGGAATTAGTGGAAGTGGATGGAGTGTTCGACGAGCCTGTATTTCCATTTGCATTATTGCTTGACGAACAAGCGGATAGCACTCCAGTAAGCATGAGGACAGCAGCTAGAGAAGAAGCAATCTTTTTACCTTTCATTCGGTAAGCCTCCCTTTTCTTTTCTATATTATGAATCTTGCATCTATAACAAACACCCTTCAAATTGAAGCAGGCGTCCATTAACCCTTAACAGCACCGATGGTAAGACCGGTTACGAAGTAACGCTGAATGAATGGATACAGGAGAATGATCGGGCCTGTAGCCAGCACGGCTGTAGCCATTTTGATCGATTGGGTCGGCAGATCGGCTGTATTAATGACCGCTCCCGAGTTGATGAGACTGCCCATATTCGCCTGATTGATCATGCGCTGCAGGAAGTACTGGAGCGGGAATTTGGTCTGAGTGTCCATGTACAGCATTCCGTTGTACCACTCATTCCAGAAGCCCAGTGCCGAGAACAGTCCGATTGTTGCCAGTGACGGAACCGCCAGCGGCATGAAGATCCGCCAGTAGATGCGGAAATCGCCTGCACCGTCAATCGTTGCTGATTCATACAGGGAATCCGGGATCGCCTTCATGAAGTTACGCATCAGGAAGATCGACCACGCCCCTACCACAGCCGGCAGAATCATGGCGAACAGGTTGTCCTTGAGGTGCAGATGCTTAACCATCAGGATGTAAGTCGGAATCAATCCTCCACTGAACAAGGTGGTGAAATAGATCAGGAAGGAGAAGAAGTTACGGTATTTGAAATCCTTGCGGTTCAGGACAAATCCGGCCATGGACATCATGAACAGCCCGAGCACCGTACCGACGACTGTGATAAAGATCGTTACCTGATAAGCATCCACCAGCTTGGAGGAGTTACTGAGCAACAATTCATAGGCCTTGAAAGAGATCTCATTCGGAATCAGCTTGTACCCCTCGCGGATAATCTCCTGCTCATTCATGAAGGAGGAAGAGATCATCAGCGCAAAAGGAAACACACAGAACAGGGCAAAGATGGAGATGCAAATGTAGCTGATCACCTTAATGAAAATGCTGCCTGAATCCTGTTTAATAGTATTACTTGCCATATTAACACCCCTGTTTCTTATCTTGTCTTAGAACAACGCGCTATCCGGTTCAACCTTGCGCACAATAAAGTTAACGACAAGCACCAGAACCAGACCGAATAAGGATTGGTAGAAGCCTACAGCAGCACCCATGGAGAAGTTAAATTGTCCCACGAGCGACCGGAAGACATACGTATCTATAATATCCGTCTGCGGATACAGCACGGAGTTTGTTCCAATCAAATTGTAGAAGAGGTCGAAGGAGCCTTTGAGAATTCCGCCCATACCGAACAGGAGGAGCAGAATGAAGGTTGGCTTCAGAATCGGCAGAGTCATATAACGGATACGCTGCCAGGTAGTGGCGCCGTCCATATAGGCTGCTTCATAAAGATCATGGTTGATTCCCGTTATAGCTGCCAGATAGACAATCATACCGTAACCGGTACTTGCCCAGATCTTGAACGCTACAATGATGTATTTCCAGATTCCAGCGTCGGAGTAGAACTCAATCTTGTCTAAGCCCGTACTGGTAAGCATCGTATTGATAAACCCGGAGTTGAAATTGAACAGGTTATACGCGAACACGCCGACGATAACCATCGAGATGAAGTTCGGAAGCAGAATAACCGACTGGGAGATCTTCTTGAACCACTTGCCTGTAATCTCCGACAGCATGATGGCAAATACAATCTGGATGATGTTACCTAGTGCAAGGAACACCAGATTGTAGAGCAAAGTATTCTTGGTGATATTCCAGAGGTCTCCGTTCTGAATCAGGAACTCAAAGTTCTTGAGTCCGATAAAGTCACTGCCGAAGATCCCTTTGTTGAGCTTGTAATCTACGAATGCAACGTAAGCGCCAGGCATTACCGCATAATGAAACACAGCAAAATACACAATGACAGGCAGCAGCATGAGATACAACACTTTGTTCTTCAATAATTCCCGGACAACATTTCCGCCCGATTGTACAAATCTTGCCAATGAACCCACCTCCAAATTAAACATTGCATTCCACTGCAACTAATTAACCCTTTTCGACCATATAGAAACGTTTCCATTATTTCTTTGTGTTTCCCCTGCTCAGAGCATACTCCTTCCTTGTATACGCTGTCAAACATTTTTTATTTTTAAATAACAAGTAATAAAATTACATTTCGCTGTTCATAATAGATGAAAAGGCGTTTTTTTTATAGATAATTGACTTTTTTCAGTCAAAAGTCTAAACTCGAAATGTATCGCCTATGGAAACGTTTCTATTTATTCTTTACATGGACATGTCAGCCCTTTTTTGTGACATCTGATGATGAATTCCCCCGTTCTGATCCATTTCATGTCCTAACTTAAGCATTGGAAAGCGAGGCTCGATATGATATTCAAACAACAAATGAACATGATTACCTTAACCCGGGATGACCTGTCGTATACATTCCTGCCTTCAGGAGATATTTTTGAATTCTCACAGGGCTCCACTCTTATTAATCTGTTCCAGGGTAATCCGGCAGACGGCTCTTCTAATAGTATCTATCTGCGCGTATATACGGAGCAAGGAATCCAGAGCTATCCGCTGCTGGGTATTAAGTCGGGCTCCAAGCTGTCCCGTACCGATGACAAACTGATTTTTGAAGGTTCTATAGAAGCAATCAGCTACCGCGTAACCTTCGCACCGGCAAAGGACGGCATCTGGTTCTGGCAGCTTCAGCTCTCCGGCAACGGTGAGACTGTAGATGTAGTGTATGGCCAGGACGTCGGCATTGCAGATAAAGGCGGCATTCTCGCTAATGAGCTGTATATGAGCCAATATCTGGATCACAGCATCTGGGAAGGCCCGCAGGGCTACGCCGTCTGCTCGCGTCAGAACCAGCCGCAGGGAACGGACTTCCCTTATCTCCAGCAGGGTGTAGTCGGCTCACGGGCTGTAGGCTACTCCACGGATGGTATGCAGTTCTTCGGCATTTCCTATAAAGGAAGCTATGTGCCTGAAGCGCTTAACGGCAATCTGCAGAACCGTAATTATCAATACGAGCTGGCTTATACCGCACTCCAGACCGAGACTATGGTCCTGTCGGCTCCAGTAGAATTCGCCTTCTATGGCCTATTCCGTCCGAATCATCCCGCTGCTGTAACTGAGCTTGAATTCCAGGCTGAGCTGCAGGCAGCTTATGCAGAGATCGACTGGAGCGGCAAGGAAGCCGTGCCAAGCCGGGATGTCCCTGTGCTGAGTGACGATATCGGCAAGCCATATGTCTCCGCACAGTGGTCACAGGCCGAGATCGATGCTGCCTTCCCGAACCGGAAGCTTGAGGAGATGGAGAACGGACAGCTGCTCTCCTTCTTCACAGACGGGCATGTCCATGTGGTTCTACAGCCTAAGGAGCTGCTGGTAGAACGTCCGCATGGCCATATCATCACCTCGCTGCTGGGCGACAAGCAGGTAGACAACAACCTGATCTCCTCCACTAACTATATGTACGGTATTTTCAACGGACAGACTGTAGTGGGGAATACCTCTTTCCATAAAGGGCTCTCCACGCCGCGCGGCCTGCTCAACATTCAGCGCAACAGCGGTCAGCGGATCTATGTCCGCATGGACGGAGTCTACCGGATTCTTACGCTGCCGGCGGCTTACGAGATGGGCGTGAATTTTGCGAAATGGCATTATCAGGTTGAAGACGATGTGCTGACCGTTACTGCGATCGCCGCAGCGGACCAGCCGGATGTAGCCCTTCAGGTCCAGTCGAAGCTGGGCAGATCCTACGATTATCTGATCACGAACCAGCTGGTCATGGGCGAGCATGAATTCCAGCATCCGGTACGGGTAGAAGAGAAAGACGGCATCCTGCAGCTTCTTCCTGATGAAGCATTGCTTCAGAAGCTTCCTTATCCTGGCCTGCATTTCGATATCCAGTTGCCTGGGACTTCTTATACGTATAGTGACGACCGGATGTTCTATGCCGACAGACAGCCGCGCAACGGCACTCTGCTTACCTTGTCGGTAACGCAGTCCTCCGGCTTCCAGCTCGTGCTTCAGGGCAGACTTACAGCGGCTGAGGCTCTTCCGCTGACGGTCCCTTACACACTGGAGAAGGAGCAGGCACAGTATAACGAATTCTACGCTTCGTTCACTTCCGGCTTCCAGCTGGAGCTGGATGGAGCCGAGCAGTCACGGATCGACATTCTGAATGAGACCGCATGGTGGTACACCCATAATGCGATGACCCACTTCATCATGCCGCATGGCCTTGAACAGCCGGGCGGAGCAGCCTGGGGTACACGCGATGTCTGCCAGGGGCCAATGGAATACTTCCTAATGACTCAGCATTATGAGCTGGCACGCAATACCCTGCTGAAGATCTATTCGCATCAACTGTGGGAGAGCAAGGAATGGCCGCAATGGTTCATGTTCGACCAGCATCCGGTTCAGGCCCATGAATGGCATGGCGACGTTGTGCTCTGGCCGCTGAAATGCATTAGCGATTACATCATGGCTACCGGAGATTATGCGATTCTTAACGAAGAAATCGGCTATCACCATCTGGCGGACGCTCAGCCAAGCCAGCAGACCGCGACTGTCCTTGAACATGTGAAGGCTGCCGTTGAGACCATCCGTGAACGCTTCGTACCGGGTACGTCTCTGATCAACTATGCCGGCGGCGACTGGGATGACACCCTGCAGCCAGCCAATGAAGCGCTCAAGACCAAGCTGGTCAGCGCATGGACGGTCGCGCTCGCCTTCCAGGTGATCCGCAATCTGTCCCAGGTGACTTCCGCCGATCCTGAATTCTCCGCCAGCCTGGCAACTATGGCCGAAGAGATGAAGGAATCGTTCCGTACCCTCCTGATCAAAGACGGCGTGATCGCCGGCTTCGCTTACTTCCAGGAGAACGGCAGCATTGATTATATGCTTCATCCGCTGGATCAGCAGACCGGCATTCATTACCGGTTATTGCCGATGACCCGCAGTATTATTGCGGAGCTGGTTACGCCGGAGCAGGCGCTAACCAATCTGCGCCTGATCGATGAGCACCTGAACTGCCCGGACGGCGTGCGCCTGATGGACCGTCCTGCCCGCTATGAAGGCGGCGTAAGCACCATCTTCCGCCGTGCGGAGCAAGCAGCCAGCGTCGGCCGTGAGATCAGCCTGCAATATGTACATGCCCATATCCGCTATATTGAAGCTTCCGCCAAGCTGGGCGAAGCGAAGCGTGCCTGGGATGGCCTGTTCCAGATCAACCCGATCAACATCCGGCAGAGCGTGCCTAATGCGCAGCTGCGTCAGAGCAACATGTACTTCAGCAGCTCGGACGGCGATTTCCCTGACCGCTACAGCTATCAGGAGAACTTCGACCAGCTGCGTGACGGCAGCGTTGAGGTGAAGGGCGGCTGGCGGCTGTATTCCAGCGGTCCCGGAATCTATCTGAATCAGCTGATCTCAGCCGTTTTGGGTATCCGCTTCAGTGAAGAAGAGCTGATTATTGATCCGGTCCTTCCGGCCAGCCTTGACGGTCTGCGCTTCACTTATGAGTGCTTCGGCAAGAAGATGACCTTCGTCTATCACATCAGCCCAGGTAAGGCCCGCACCCCGGAAGTGCAGGCAGCAGGCGTTGCTGTTACTGGCCAGGTACTACCGAATCCATACCGCCCGGGTGCGGTAAGCATTGCCAAGAATCATCTGCTGAGCCTGCCCGGCGATGAGCTGCATATCTATGTAACACAATAACTTTCAGTACGCTTACGAAGGAGTTAACCATGACTAAACCGTTTATCCAGGATCTCGTGAACGATATGACACTAGACGAGAAGTTAGCCCAGCTTACCCAGCTTGGTCCGTACTATTGGGGTCTGGATGATACCGTGGATTTGACGGGTCCATTCAAAGAACTTAATATCGAGCCGCAGGTGATCCGAAGCATCGGAAGCGTTCTGAACGGCATCGGCGCACGGAATGTCATTGAGCTGCAGACCCGGCATCTGGAATCCAGCCGCCTGAAGATCCCGCTGATCTTCATGGCCGATGTCATTCACGGCTACCGGACCATTCTGCCGATTCCGCTCGCTATGGGCTGTTCTTTCGATCTTGAGGCCTGCGAGCAGTTCGCTGAGGTAGCCGCGCAGGAGAGCGCTGCCGCCGGTATTCACCTCACCTTCTCTCCGATGACCGACCTCGTGCGTGATCCGCGCTGGGGCCGGGTCATGGAGACCTCCGGTGAGGACCCTTACCTGAACGCCCGGGTGACCGAGAGCATGGTCCGGGGCTACCAGGGCAAGGACCTGAAGGAGCCGGGGCGGATCGCTGCCTGCGTGAAGCACTTCGCCGGCTACGGCGCGCCTGAAGGCGGACGTGAATATAACACGGTGGATATGTCCACCGGTGTGCTCCGCGAGTTCTATCTGCCAGCCTACAAGGCAGCAGTAGATGCCGGTGTCGCTATGGTAATGGCTGCGTTCAATACCATTGACCGCATCCCGTCCAGCGGCAACAGCAAGCTCCTGCGCGGTATTCTCCGCGAGGAATGGGGCTTCGACGGCGTAACCATCGCCGACTTCAACTCCGTGAACGAGCTGGTGCCCCACGGCGCAGCGCAAGACGGACGTGAAGCTGCCCTGAAGAGTCTGTTAGCCGGACTGGATATCGAGATGATGTCCACCCACTATCTGAACCACGCTGCCTCGCTTGTTGAGGAAGGTCTCCTCGACCTCCGCCTCATCGACGAAGCGGTTACGCGGCTACTGGAGCTTAAGGACGCCCTCGGCCTGTTCGACAATCCGTTCAAGGATGCCGACCCTGTAGCAGATGAAGCCGACAAGCCAAGTCCCGAGCATCTTCAGGCGGCACGCGAGATGGGTGCCCGCTCAATCGTTCTGCTGAAGAACGAAGGCGGAGTCCTGCCGCTGAAGCGCGGGATGAAGATCGGCCTCGCCGGTCCCTTCGCTACCTCGATCAATGTTCTTGGCGGCTGGGCTGGTACCGAGAAAGACCCGGCGGTCTCCCTCTACACCGGCATCACCGGCAAAATCCCGGCAACAGACCTGCTCACAGCAATGACCGGCGAGCTGGGAAGCATGCTGGAGGGTGTATTCGATGTGGAGGATGCTTCCGAAGCGGCTTATGAGCAGCTGAAGGACTGTGATGTGATACTTGCCGCAGTCGGCGAGAATCAGCAGGATACCGGGGAAGGCGGCAGTAAGGCCAGCCTGCGGCTGTCCGCCAATCAGGAGAAGCTGATCCACCGCCTCAAGGCAACCGGCAAGCCGGTGGTCACCATTGTATTCAGCGGCCGCCCGCTGGAGCTTGCACCAGTGCTTGAGTCAAGTGACGCGCTCGTACAGGCCTGGTTCCTCGGCACAGAGTCGGGAAATTCCATTGCAGATGTGCTGTTCGGCGATTATAACCCGTCCGGACGCCTCTCCATGAGCTTCCCTTACTCCGTGGGACAGATCCCGGTGTACTATAATGCTTATCAGACGGGACGTCCTTATGATCCCCAGTATCCGAATGTGCGTTATGTAACCCGCTATCTGGATATTCCGAATGATCCGTTGTTCTGCTTCGGCTATGGCCTTAGCTATTCCGCCTTTGCCTACAGCGGCTTCACAGTAGAAGCTGGGGCAGACGGCAAGGTGCTTGCCTCCATCCAGGTGGAGAACACCTCGGAGGTTACCGGCAAGGAGACCGTACAGCTCTATATCCGCGATGTTACCGCAAGTGTGGTCCGTCCCGGCAAGGAGCTGAAGGGCTTCAAGCAGATTACCCTTGCCCCGCATGAGAAGCAGACGGTATCCTTCGAGATCACCAGAGACATGCTCATGTTCTACGCCCAGGATGATCAGCTGGTGTTCGAGCCTGGAGACTTCGATATCATGCTCGGCGCAAACTCCAGTGATCATAGCACGCAGCGGATCTGGATCGGCTGACCCTACTAACCAATAGACATAACAAATAGCGCCAATCCTCCACTTCACAAGTGTATGGATTGGCGCTATTTATATTGCACAGCTCTGCGTTACGCACCGGTCAGCAGCTCAATATCCAGCCGTGCAAAGGTATCCTTCCATTCCTCAGAGCAGCCGCTGTCGGTCAGCACCATGGAGATATGCTCTAGCGGGGCGATCTGGGCAAAGGTAGTGATGCCGAATTTGGAATGATCCGCGACCAGAATGGATTCCTCGGCCCGTTCCATCATTTTGCGGGAGATGAGGGCTTCCTCCAGGTGGTAGTCGGTAATGCCCTCCGCGAGTGAGATCCCGCCGGCAGAGATGAACGCCTTATTCACCTTGAACTGACCCAGCAGATCATGGGCGGTGCCCCCTACTGCTGCCTGGTACCCTGCATTCACCTCACCCCCGGCAAAAATAACCTTCCCCGCAAACTGCTCCAGCGCACAATTCAGCACGGGAACAGAGTTCGTAATCACCGTCACTTGTGTACGGTCCTTAAGCGCGCGCATGATCTCAAGGGTCGTTGTTCCGTTGTCGAGGATGACCGTCTCACCGTCTTGAATAAGTGAGGCTGCCAGCCTGCCGATGGCCTGCTTGTCTTGCAGATGCATCTGGGCGCGCTTCATGAATGTAGGCTCATGATTCTCCGAGCGGATTCGCACCGCTCCCCCGTACACCTTGCGCAGCCGCCCTTCCTTCTCCAGCCGGTCAAGATCGCGCCGGATCGTCTCCGTCGTCACCCCGAACCGCTCCGCGAGAAAATGCACCTGTACCTTCCCCGCAAGCTCCAGCTGGGCGAGAATCGTGTGCTTGCGTTCTTCATAGGTCAGCGACATCCATGCGTCCTCCAATCGGTGTTGATTTTATATAGAATGTACTTTTATTTTTTCTATGTTGGGATTGGCCGTGACACCAGAGAATAGTTGGCCCTCCAGCCGCTGTTGTCCCAGATTTCCTTGATTCAGCCACTTTTCGCGGGAGAAATCCGGTGACGGCTGCTGCACGAAAGTTTCAGGACCAATGTATGCGAAAAACAGCATACATTCTGCTGCACGAACTAGTAGACCATCAGATTTAAAAGGATGGATAAGTTTGTTAAACCCTATCAACCCAAAATCTAACGGACCGGTGAGATCTTATCTCCGCGAAAACGCCACTTTTTGCAGCGTAACGGACTCAGGCGAACTTATAGTCTCTCAATGAGACGTTTCGGAGCTGAAGTGCAAAGGATAAGGCCTATTCTAGCTCCATGGAGTCCGTTACTCGCCCAATTGGCGATTTTCTTCCCAAATAAGCGCACCTCAGTCCCTTACGATAAGCCAAGCGCCCCTGAAGAACAAGGCCCGCTTGGAAAAAAAGATGTAATTTGAAGGGGAATTGCGTCTGCTCCACTATTTTAAATCCGATAAGGTACTAGTTAGTAAATTCAAATTTTTTTGGGTATCTCTAGTCGAAATGTTGTTTCTAGTGTATTGATGTTGTTTTCACCAGTATATGAATCTGAATTCCACTTGTCAATGCGGCCCCTTTGCCACAGAAGCATCCTTGGTAGATATATGGGTATGGCACACATTGTATGAACTACAGTAGAATGAGCTTTTGCCTAATATCGTGCTAATTCTATTGCAGAGAATACAATCATCCCATAGGAGGCTTGACAGAATAACCAAACGAGCCTAAAATCAACATGAAACAACACAAAGAAACATAAATCAACAACACATTGAATCAACAAACGCCGCACTATTACATCACCACACGCCTTACTGCCATACCCATAATCGGATTGACAAGAGAGGGGATTTCCCGCATGAACAGTAAATTATCATTTCGGCCAGACGGCACCTTCACCATCGTACAGTTCACTGACCTCCACTGGATGGATGGAAGAGCAGAGGATCAGCAGACCCGGGAGCTGATGGAGCTGGTGCTGAAGGCGGAGCAGCCGGACCTGGTTATTTTCACAGGGGATACGATCTATACGGGTCCGGTCCGTGAAGGCGAGCTTCCTTGCCAGGACCCCAAGCAGGCCTTCCGCGATGCCGTGGCTGCTGTAGTGAATTCCGGTGTGCCTTGGGCGTTCGTATACGGCAACCACGACACGGAGAACGGAGTGACCTACAGCGAGCTGATGGAGATTGCGCAGGAGTCCCCGCAGTGTCTGGCTGAGGCTGGTCCGGCGGAGCTGGCAGGTTCAAGCAATTACGTCCTGGAGATTGAAGGCGCGGGCAATCATGCGGGAGCCATCCTCTATATGCTCGATACGGGTGCCTACTCTCCGCTGGAGCAGATTCCCGGGTATAGCTGGGTCCGGCGCAACCAGATGGATTGGCTGGCAGAGCAGTCTGCGCGGCTGAATCCCGGAGAAGGTCAAACGAAGCGGCCTGCACTGGCATTCTTCCATATCCCGCTGCCCGAATATGACGAGATGTGGAACACCCAAGTTTGTTACGGACACAAGTATGAACGGGTCTGCGCTCCGGTTCTGAATTCGGGGTTATTCGCTGCGCTCGTAGAGATGGGCGATGTGGCAGGCACCTTTTGCGGACATGACCATATCAATGATTTCACCGGCACGCTGCATGGCATCCGCCTCAGCTATGGCCGGGCAACCGGCTATAATACCTACGGGCACGACAACCTCAAGCGGGGAGCGCGCGTCATCCGTCTAGAGCAGGACCAACCGTCCTTCGACACCTGGCTCCGGCTGGCAGACGGCTCCCGTTGCACAGAACAGCCCGCCCATACACCTCTCCCTGCTGCAGGGTTCACAACACTAACTACTTCTTGAGGGGCTGACAATCCATGCTGCTGCCAATTCTTTTGGTGCTGGCTTCCGGAATGTGCCACGCGGTGTGGAGCATGTTCACCAAAAGAAGCCTGAATAAAAGCATCTTCCTGTGGTCGATCATGATGGTCTCCACGGTGCTGCTGCTGCCGGTACTGCTGATCGAGCTGTGGACACAGCCGCTGGCCGCCGGTGCTTACGCCCTGCTGCTGCTGTCTGTAGCGCTGCAGGCCTTATATTCCTGGCTTTTATCCATAACCTATGAGATGGGCGACCTGTCCCAGATCTACCCGGTGATGCGGGGGACAAGCACGCTGCTGATCCCGCTGATCGGCGTTATTTTCCTGAAAGAATCCTTGTCTGCCTATGGCTGGATCGGTATTTGCTGCATGCTCGGCGGCTTCGCTGTCCTCAGCGGAATAGGCTCCCGAAGAAGCCACCCGGCTTCATCCGGGTCTGTGTCCGGCACTCCTTCTGCATCCGGCCCCGGCACCACCTTAGGCTACTACACACCGGTACTCATGGCCCTCTGCGTGGGATTATGCACTACCTGCTACGTGTTCGTCGATAAGCTAAACCTTCAGCATATGTCGCCGCTGGCCCTGCTTGAGGTGACCAATATCGGCTTCGTTGCCGGACTGACCCCCGCGGTTCTGAGATCGCGGAAGCTGCTTGAAGAGTGGCGCCGCAACACATTCACCATCCTGCTGGGCAGCGTGCTGAATCCGGGCTCCTATCTGCTGTTCCTGTTCGCACTTCAGCAGGCACCGCTCGCCCACATCAGCCCGCTGCGGGAGATCGGAACCATATTCGCTACGCTCCTCGGTGTGTTGCTCTTGAAGGAGCGGCAGGGCCTGCGGCGGATGGTATGCTCAGTCGTCATTTTCTGCGGAATTCTGCTAATTGGCATCTGGGGGTAAGCAGGATAACTATCGCAGATGTCGAATTGAAACCGTATGATGAAGATAACCTCGATGAGCACACACCTAATGAAGGCACGAACCAGATTCAATCCCAAGCAGGCTCTATTGCTGCTTCTCTATTTAATTATTCTAACCAGTCTGCGCTATATGTGGTTCAATGCCAATACTGCGTCTGAGCATCCTGAAGCACAGCAAGGTGTACTGGATATGCGGGGCTGGGACTTCGTGAATTCCCCGTCCATCCAGCTGGATGGAGAATGGGAGTTCTATCCCGGCCAGCTCCTGGGCTATGAGGATTCCGCTGCACTGGCTGCGTCCACACCGCATGTTGTCCAGGTTCCCGGTGACTGGAGCAGCGGCTTCCCCGAAGGGGAGCAATCCTCTCTGGGCTATGGTACATACAAGCTGCGTATACTTTTAGATCCGTCACAGACCGAGTCTTACGGCTTCTGGATTCAGCGGATTCAGGCCGCCTCCAGCATCGATATTAACGAGCAGAGAGAGACCAGCTTCGGGAAGCTGGCCGCGAATAGCGGAGACTATATCCCCAAGGCGGTCTCTTACACCGCAGCCTACGATGAGCCGGGCAGGCAGGAGATTGTTCTCCTCGTCCGGGCAGCCAACTACGACCATCCGCTGGAGGGCGGGATTGTGAGGTCGATTCGCTTCGGCTCCCAAGCAGCGGTGGATACTGAACGGATGTATTCGATCGGCTTCCAGCTGGTCAGCTTTGTGATCATGATGCTTCATGCGCTGTATGCAAGCATTCTATACTTTTTCAACCGGCGGGAGCATGTGTTCGTGCTCTTCTTCCTGCTGCTGCTCGCTGTAGCGGTCTCCATCATCGCCGACAACGATGCGATTCTGCTGATCTGGTTCCCCATTAACTATACCTGGGCGCTGAAGATCAAGCTGCTGTCCTATCCGGCGATCTCCCTGTTCATGCTGCTGCTGACGCGCAGCTTCTATACTCATGGGCGCTCCGGCCGTCTATTGAAGGGATATGTGGCTGGACTGCTTATCTACACCGTCTATGTACTCGTTCTACCTGTTCAGTTGGTGATGTATGGAAAAATATTTTTCTCTCTGCTCTATCTGCTTCCTGTAGCTGCAGTTATCTACCATATCGGCCGGATGGTTTGGCGGAAGGAACAGGACTCCTTCTTCCTGCTGTTCGCTGCTGCCGCCATCGGCTCCAGTGTCATTGGCGGCGCCCTGGAATCGAACAGCCGGATAAGTATCCAGTATTATCCCGTTGATATGATAGCAGCCATTATCGGCTTCTCCTCCTACTGGTTCAAGCGGTACTTCCGCAACGCGGAGGAGAACCGGCTGCTCAACCTGCAGCTGAAGGAGAGCGACCGGAAGAAGGACGAATTCCTGGCGAATACCTCCCATGAGCTGCGGACACCGCTGCACGGTATCATCAGCATTGCCCAGACTGTAGCCTCCAAGGAACAACAGGTGCTGGACGAACAGAGCTCTAAGGATCTGGAGCTGCTCATTACGATCAGCCGCAGAATGTCCCTGATGCTGGGCGATCTGCTCGATGTGACCCGTCTGCAGGAGAAGCGGATTGTGCTCCAGCGCGAGCCGCTGGCCATGGGTTCACTGGTCTCGGGCGTGCTGGGGATGTTCGAATTCATGATCGAGGGCAAACGGCTGCAGCTGCGTAATGAGCTTCCCGCTTCATTGCCGCCGGTCTGGGGGGATGAGAAGCGGATTGTGCAGATCCTCTATAACCTGCTGCACAATGCCATCAAGTACACGCAGGCCGGAACGGTCACCGTCTCCGCTGCAGCCGACGGCAAGCTTGCGTGGATCAGTGTAGCCGATACCGGAGCGGGGATCGACAAGGAGACGCAGGCGCGGATCTTCTCGCCGTATGAGCAAGGCAGCAAAGGCATCATTGACGGCGGCGGCATTGGTCTGGGCTTAAGCATCAGCAAGCAGCTGACCGAGCTGCATGGCGGAGATCTCACTGTTGACTCAGAGCCGGGCAAAGGGTCAGTGTTCACCTTCACCCTGCTGCTGGCCTCCTCTGCCGGGGCCCGGGAGATGGCGGACCAGGAACCAGCCTCGCAGGGGCAGCCGGACAACCCGGAACTGCAGGAGATGCTGCTGGAGGAAGGCCGGCTGCTGCTACAGCAGCCCGATATCCGCAATCTCATAGTCCCTATGGAATTAACGAATCCGCCGCAGATACAGGATGCCTCCCAGACGGCCAAGTCTCTAATTCTGGCCGTCGATGATGATCCGGTCAATCTCAAGGTGCTCGCCAGCATGCTCTCGGCAGAGCATTATCAGCTGGTCACCGCCACCAGCGCCGAGGAAGCCTTGGAGCTGCTTGGCACCGAGCCGTGGGATCTGCTGATCGCCGATGTGATGATGCCGTACATGTCCGGCTATGAATTGACGCGGATCGTCCGGCAGCGCTTCTCCATCTCGGAGCTGCCGATCCTGCTGCTCACGGCCCGCAACCAGCCTGCGGACATCTATACCGGCTTCATGGCCGGAGCCAACGACTATGTCACCAAGCCGGTAGATGCGCTGGAGCTGAAATACCGGGTCCGCTCACTGACCGGACTGAAGCAGTCCGTTACCCAGAGCCTGCGGATGGAGGCCGCTTACCTCCAGGCACAGATTCAGCCTCATTTCCTGTTCAACACGCTGAACGCACTGCTGGCGCTGAGTGAATTCGACCTGCCGAAGATGCGTGATCTCGGGGAGGCCTTCTCCTCCTACCTGCGCATCAGCTTCGATTATATGAATTCGCAGCAACTCGTCGGATTATCCCATGAGCTGGAGCTGGTAGAGTCCTATCTCTTCATTGAGAAAGCGCGCTTCGAGGAACGCCTGCAGATCGAATGGGAGGTTGATCCCGGCATCGAGCTGCTGCTTCCTCCGCTCACCCTTCAGCCGCTTGTGGAGAACGCCGTCAGACACGGCCTGCTAAGCCGCAAAGCCGGAGGTAAGCTATCGATCCGCATTCACCGCCAGAAGGGCTACACCTCCTTCGAAGTGGAGGATAACGGCAAGGGCATGAGCGAGGAACAGGTGGCCCGTCTGCTCGATGACACCTTCCTGGCCCACCGCGGCATCGGCCTGCTGAACACCAACCGGCGCCTGACCCAGCTCTACGGCGAAGGCCTCGTCATCCGCAGCCAGCCCGGGGCTGGCACTACGGTATCCTTTGTGATTCCTGAGCGGAGGCAGGGCTGATCCTTTAGCTGTATAGCTCAGACTTTTGACCACAACATAAAGCAAAGCAGCGATTCTCCAATACCGAGAACCGCTGCTTTTTTTGAGTTTAGATCTAATTTAGTATTTCAACTGATATAACCGGTAGATCAAGGCTGCAGCCTCTGCTTTACTGGCGGTCTGGGCAGGGCGGAAGCTCTGATCCCCGAAGCCTTCGAACAGATGCATACTCTTGGTCAACGCCACACTGGATGCCGCCCATTTCGATACTTTGGCTCCATCTGTGAAGGCTGCAATCACTGCTGCCGGCTGGGCAACAGCTGATTTACCGTTATACGCTGTAAGTGCACGTGCAAGCATTGTTGCAATCTCTTCACGTGTGATGGTTGCCTCAGGGTCAAAAGCAGCCGGCGATTTGCCGTTAATGATTCCGGCTGCATAAGCCGCAGCAATCTCATCACTGTAAGGATTGGTTGGCTTAATATCCTTGAACGGCAAGGCCAGCCCTTCCCCGTTCAACCCGTAAGCTCTGGCGATCATTGCCGCGAACTGTTCGCGGGTAATCTTGTCAGATGGAGCAAATGCTCCGCCTTCGTCCAGGATTCCCTTAGTCAACAGGTAATTGATCTCTTTAACTGCCCAGTGACTGGCAGGCACATCTGTGAATGCAGCCGCTCCAAGCATCACAGTGTACTTGCTGAAGTGTCCTCTCGGTGCCGTTACAGTTTGAGTAACAGGATCATATTTACCGCCAACCGCTTCCCAGGTAAGACTCTTCTCATTCAGGACGTACACAGTCAGATTCTCCAGATTCGCCTCTGAATATTTCGAAATATCAATGGCTGACACATCAAAGGTCACATCGATCGGCTTCGCGAAGCTCTTCACCGGCTGGCCGTCAACAGAAGCACTGAATTCCATCACTGGAATATTGGCCAGCGGTTCTGCCTGACGGGGTTTGTTAATTACAGCATTCTCTACCACTTCTGCTGCCAGATTAATCTTCTGGCCTGCCTCCACCTTACCGAAGGTATCCGGCTCAATGGTGAATGCCGTCTGGTCCATTTGAATCTTCAATCCGGCAATGTCATTCTCCCGCACCAAGGTAAGAATCTCTGATGGGAGCGTGGTATTCAGCTTATGAATCCCTTTATCCACTGGAGGTACTTTCACCGTCAGGCTCAGCTTCAGGTCAGCAGCCGTTCCAGCTCCAAGCTTGCTAGTCAGCTCTCCAGCGACGGATGCTAATGCCTGCTTGGCCGTTTCAATCTGTGCGCTGATGAATCCCGAATCCAGCTGCGAAGAGACGGCGTTTCCTTCTACAGTTACATTGTCTTTGGCAATTGTAGCTTCGCCAGCTTTGTTCAGCGCGGCCTGGCTGGAAAGTATAACAGCATCCTTCAGCTTCTGAACCTCTTCAGCCTTGATGCCCTGCGCGTTATTCAGCACCGCAGCCGCATTATTAATGAGGGCCTGGGCAATTTCTACTGCCTTGCTGGAGCTATCCAGCTTGTTCAGTAAATAAGGCGCACTATCCACCAATTGCGTAATAGAACTCACAATCTTCTGTTTCTCTGCGGAATCCTGAATAGTTCCCAGCAGCTGCGCTGCTGAATCCATGGCCTGAGACAAGCTCTTGCTGTTCTGTTCAGCTTGTGCAGGAGTGTTAGCCGATTTGAGTGACTCGGCCATGCTGGACAGCGCATTCTGTGCTGCCGTGGCTTTCTCTGCTGCGGAGCCGGAAGTATTCTTGAGCAAGTCCTTCAGCTTATCATTCTGCTGCTGAACATTCGCGTCAGTCCCTGTTACCGCAGCCGGAGCGGGAGCAGCCGGTGTTGCTGCTGGTCCAGGTGCTCCTGGTCCGCTTCCTCCTGGTCCGCTTCCCCCTGGTGCCGGTGCGGGATTAGGATTCGTTCCGGTATTGCCGCCGTTACCTCCATTATCGCTTCCTGGCAGATTAGGGCCTGGATTAACCACAGTATCTCCCGACGACTCCAGGATTACTTTTTTGTCCAGGGTATAGGTCTGTCCATCGATGGTCATTGAAGCCTTGATCACATAAGTTCCGTCAGTCAACATCTTGTTTTCTGTATTATCATAAGTCATTGCTCTTAGCGGGTATACCAGAAAAGCCTCTTTGGTTAGCACCTTTCCCGCTTCGTTCTGAAGCTCATAAGTAGCCTTGTCCGGGTACAGACTCATGCTGCCAATGCTTGTTCCGCCATTGGCAACCAGAATTTGCGGCTTCTTGATTTGTCCGATGGAGTTGCCTGCTGTATCGACCAGTCCAATCTCAATCAAGGTCGAACCAGCGGGCCGGATTAATTTGCCATTCTGCAACCCCACAATATCCAGCCCTTTCAAGGCAAGTGGCGTAATCTGGGTGAGTGTACCTGCCTGCAGCGTTCCAGGTGCGAAATGAATATCGTACTGGTATTCGATGGCACCCTTGATTTGGTCTACAGATACTACTACATCGCCAGGGGTAATTTGCACCTGATTGGCATTGAACGCATAGCCTTGGAGTGTCGATTGGCCCGGTGTCGTATATTTAACCGCATAGATGGTTCCCGATTCAGGAGCCACCAGCGTAGCCAGCGCAGACGCACTATCATCCATCGACAAGCTATTGTCTCCTGCACCGATTACAACCTGATCACGGTATACAAAAGTGTCTAACCGGGTATGTGCCAGCATACTGTAGGTTCCTTGAGTGGCGTAGAAATAATTCTCACCTGCAGGATTACTGTCGATCACATAAGGAATGTAATCCGTCTCTGCCAAATCCCGCCGCACCACATACAGCTCGTCAGCCGGCTGGTCTAATATAACCTTGCTGACTTCCTGAAGCTCTTGTCTTGCGTCCAGCACCAGCGAGTAATCCTTGCCGGGTTCTGTATTAATGGAGCCATACATGTAGTAACCATATTTGGCTTGCACTCCGTTATGGCTTCTGTTGTAGCGCATGAAGTCAACGTCTACAGTTGAAGGAGAATCTACCACCAGGAACCCCTGGGATTCAGGACTGCGAACATAAGAAGAGACGATAGAAGAAGAACCGTCACTTCTTGTGACTTTAGCCTGGATATTCGCATCGTCCAGCGGAACCCCGCCCGCATAGTTCCCGCCTTCAGCCTTATCAAGGCCCCGCACACGGATGACAGCCTGCGATTGCGGATTAATGATCGCTAGGTGTACACTTTTAGATAAATAATCAGTCTTCTTAAAATACAACTCACCTGCATAAAAAGCTTTGTCTGCCGGTATGGTGAATGTTCCCTGCTCATCGGTGGTGCCAAGCGCCTCCCCATAACCGCTGATCTGCACTCCAGCCACCGGTTGCCCCTGGGCACCCGTATCATGCTGGCGTACAGTAACCGTTACCTTCTGTGCCTGGTCAACAGTCAGGTATGGCTTGTCTACCAGGTCCACCAGCTTGCCATCATTGTCTCTGATCTCAATATCCAATTCGTTCTTCGGCAGAACCGTCAGCTCAGCCTCACTCAGCAATTCTCCCAGAACATAACCACTATTTATCCAGGTGCTTGGGAATAATTGAACCTTATATGTCCCTGATTTGGCAGGCTTCCAATCCCGCTGATTGATCCGCTGCAGCTTCCCTTCCTTTTGCTCAGTGGACCAATACAGAGAGTCATCCGAGATCACAGCGCCGCTCTCATCTGTGATGATCAGCTTATAATTACTGCTGAGATCAAGACGATTCTCATACTCATCTGTCACTTTCACCAGAACATTCACACTCTCGCCCAGAACAACCTGATTGCGGAATTCAGCCTGGTCATAGTAACTGGAGGCTTGCACCTGGAGACTGATCCCGGCCTTAAAAGTACTCCCGCCACGGATGTTATACTCATCATCTGACGGAGTGAAGTATGAACTCAATAGAAGCTCATTCGGGTTGCTGTTAGAATCTGCACCGCCAAAAGTAGTGTTTGCCGTCAAGCGGTGAATTTGTTCACCCTTAGGTACATACAGATGATCGCCTACAGCAAGATTCATACTGATCTGGTTATAGTTATATCTTTCGTTCAGATAAGAGATGTTTATTTTACCACGCCCCATCCCCGTAGCCGGTATCTGAAGTTGCAGCTTGCTGAAATCCTGGGAATGTCCATCATAGAATATTTCATGTTTTGCTTCGGTTGGCGTGATTTTATTACGGAATAAGATATTAACGCCGGTATCACGATTTCTTGCAAGCGACGTGAATTCATATTCCTTATTCTTCTCCAGATAGATACTTTGCCCGAAAAAGAGCTGAGAACCTCTCGCATTGTCTATCTGTTTGTACCTGGTATTATCAATGAGAGAATAGTTCTCTACATATACAGGCTCACCATCCAAGGAAGCACGGAAGCTAATCCGGCTGTAGTCACTGGCATCCTTGATGATTTCTTTGTGTGTCCCGTCTTCCGCCGCGTACAATGAAGAGGCAGGAATCTGGAACATATAAGCTTCACGGTTATCAGTGGCTATATAAGCTTTATAGTCCCCAGGCACCTCTCCTGTTCTGAATACCAGCACCGTATATCCCGGCACAGCAAACTGATTCGCCAATCCCCTAAGTCCGGAGTTGGTCAGGAACGGATCGGTGAACAGCTTCCCCTTGGCATTCAGATAACGGACAGCCACCATATATGTACCCGCTTGCTCCCGGTCAGTTACATAGATTGGCTTAGCTTCATACTGCTCGCTCCCCTGCTTAAGCAATACGAACATCACCGGAGTATTCAAGTATAATTGATGATTATCCCTAAGCTGAATCTGCCCGTTCTCATCCGTGGTATAGGAATAGGACTGATAATTCGCCCAGATCGCCACGGATCCCTTCACAAGCGGAACACCATTATTCAGGATGGTAAGCCTTACATTCTTATCATCGCTGCGGACCTCCGATTGTGTAGCACTTTCATATGTATTGGAATCCTTAGTCATCCGTTCTACAGAGATATCAATGCCCGTAGTTGAAGGCACACGGATGCTCTGCGGAGGTGTCATCACCAGCCCCTGCCCGCCCATATATTCGGCATGAAGAGAATATTCTTCACCGGCAGCCAGCCCTTCAAAAGAAAGATAATTGTACTCCATAGAAGTATACACTGCATCCAGCACAGTCAGCTTGGCTTCACTTCTCGCCTTCACCTTACTGGCTATCTCCACATCTTCTTTCATAAGTACGAACTTAACCTCATTCAGAACCTTAAGATCGCTATAAGTCACATCTACTACACTATTGACCATGATCTTTTGTGTGCCATCCGGGAGCCGGTCATTCGAGACTACCCCTGCTCTGAACGAGGCGGCAGATACCTCAAGCACACTTAATAACGATAATAATAAGACCAGAACCATGGAAACCGCCGTTCTTAATTTCTTCGAATACATATTCCATCTCCTTCTCCCCAGTTCAATCAACACATTTTAACTTATAGTTAGATTATTACTCCCTCCCCAGTTAATCCTATTCAGAAGGCTCACAACAAGGATGTTACATTTATTTCGCGAAAATGTCTATTACTTCCTTACCAGGGGCCCAGAAAGTTAGCTCCCCCCAGTGTTTTGTCACAATTTGTCTAATATAATTCCAAAAAACATACAAAAAAAGACGAAGACTCTAAGGTCCCCGTCGTTCTTGTTCTTCTATTATCACAACACCGTATATCACAGCTCTCAGCCCCAGCCGTTTACCGAACCACATAATGCCCTCCTGTCTAACTCCCTGTTTGAATTCAGTTATTATTATTCCGCAGATCCACTGACCTGGATTTCGTGATAGTCGGCAGGTCAGTTAGAGACTTGACCATTTGTCTGTATGAAGATACAAACCATGATAGATACGGCACATAACTTCCTGTATTGTAGTACTCCAAGATCGCTTCGATATAACCACTGCTCTTCACATATCCTGAGAGTAGCGGCATTTCCCCATTGCCCAGTAGCGAGAACGTCTGCACCATGCGTGCAGTTCGTTTGTTAATGTCTTGAAAGTACTGCAGATAACAGAGGTTAAGCTTCAGGTAAATGGCGCGTTCAAACGGATTCTTGAGGGTCCCAGCCACCTCAAGCAGATACTTTAATTCCTCATTTAAATAATCCCTGCCCACAGGGGGGGAATAATCCGTTCCAGATATTCTGACTGAATCCTCACGTGGAGCTCCGCAATTTGCCGCCGGCAATAAATCTTTGGCCAGGATGGAATGTACATCCGTTACAAAGTAACGATCTATTGCTTTATCTTTTGAAGCAAGCACAAAATTATAGGCATCTCTTAAATTTAGAATCATTTGCGCATCAGAATATAACTTACCTCCCGCGGTGATGCCCATTTTCAAAAGATTAATCGTATCCACCTTGGAGTATGTATTTCCTTCTAATTTAGCAGAAGAATATACAAAATCAATTCCAATCTCCTCCACATTCCGATAGTTCATCAAAAAAGACTCCAACGGATACCTCCCAGAAGCCTCCTGAAGTTGTTTACTTTGCACTCCTGTTAATTGAGGAAACTTATTTAATCGCTCCGGATCATAACCTGACATTTCAATTCCTCCTGCTCTACAGAAAGTTCTTCGTCCTAATTTTTTATTTTAACATTAATTCTATAATACGTATAACGGCTTCTCACCCACCCATAGCAAAAAAAGACGAAGCCCCTAAGGTCCCCGTCGTTCTTGTTCTTCTATTCCTTACAACACCAAAGCCGCCGTCTCCCGCTTCAGCCACGCCCGGTGCTCCTCATCCAGCAGCGGAGCCAGCTTATCGTACACCTCAGCATGATAATGGTTCACCCAGTCCAGCTCCTCTATGCTTAGCATAGACGGCTCAATCGCCCGGGTATCTATCGGCAAATAACAGAGGTCTTCAAACTTCAGGAATCTACCGAACTCCGTAGTCACATCCTCCGTAATCAGCAGCGTGTTCTCCGTACGGATACCATGACGGCCTTCCTTGTAGACTCCCGGCTCTACCGTGATAATCATCCCAGGCTCCAGGACAACAGGATTCGGCTTGAAGCTGAACCGCTGCGGCTCCTCATGCACATTGGAGTAATAGCCTACACCATGCCCGGTTCCGCACTTGTAATCGAGGCCGTTATCCCACATCGGCCCCCGGGCGAGAATGTCGAGGGTAGATCCGGTGGAGCCATAGAGGAACTTGGCCGTAGACAGCGCAATCACAGACTTCAGCACCAGCGTGAAATCTCTCTTCTCCTCATCCGTCAGCGGGCCAAGCGCCAGCGTGCGGGTGATATCCGTTGTCCCGTTCTGGAAGTGCGAGCCCGAATCCAGCAGATACAGGCCTCTGGCTTCCAGCTCTACCGGATGATCGGCAGACGGCGAATAGTGCATCATCGCAGCATTCGCGCCGTAGGCAGAGATACTGGAGAAGCTTAGCTCAGCGAATAAAGGCTGCTGCCGCCGCAGCTCCAGCCCCTTCTCATCGGCTTCAAGCTCGGTCACCGGACGGAGCGGAACCGTCTCCTGCAGCCATTTGAACAGTCCGACCAGGGCGGCCGCATCCTTCAAATAGACATCACGGATATTACGGATCTCCACCTCGTTCTTGATCGACTTAAGGGCTACTACAAGACCCGATACTTCAATACTATGAGCGGATTCCGGGATGGCCGCCGCCAGACTATATCCGGTTTTGTTCGGATCATACAGCACGGAAGCCGCTTCCGGTAGCGTCTGCAGGAACGGAAGAATGTCCTCATACTCCCTGATCTCCACGCTATCCCGGGCCAGCGTCTCCTTATCTTGCGGGGTGGCCTTATGCCCTCCGGCGAACAAGATTGCATGATGTACCCCTACTATGGCAAAAGCCGTCACGTACGGATTGAACGGAATATCCCGTCCCCGGATGTTGAACAGCCAGCACAGATCATCCAGCGCGGACAGCACATAATAATCAGCGCCCTTACGCTTCATCCCCTGCCGGACCTGCTCCAGCTTGTCCACCCGGCTGAGGCCTGCATACTCTTCGTCATGCAGCATTAATGGCTCGGCCGGAATGGCCGGTCTGTCCGTCCAGATCTCCCCTACCGGGTCGAGGTCTGTAATCGTCTGAATCCCTTTCGCCGCGAACTTGGCCTGCAAGCCCTTCATCGCGGTTACGGACAACGTTCTGCCGTCTACCGCCATACGTGCGCCTTGCGGCAATTCCTCGGCCAGCCATTCATCCCATTGCGGAACGCCAGGCTCAGCCATGCGGAACATACGGATACCGGAGCCCTCCAGCTCCCGCTCTGCTTGAATGTAGTACCTGCCATCCGTCCACAAGCCAGCATCCGCTAACGTGATCACAGCCGTTCCGGCAGAACCGGTGAAGCCGGTAATCCAGCGGCGGCTTTTCCAGTGCTCCCCCTCATATTCACTTAAGTGAGCATCCCCGCTCAACACCACACAGGCCGCTATCCCGCGCTCCGTCATCCATTCTCTTAGCTTATGTACTTTCTCCTTCGGCAACATACCAGCATCTCCTTCTCTCTATCTAGTCTACTGAATTATCATACACCTGCATCTCAAGGAAAAAAAGGAAAGACGCCGCAAAAAAAAGATGAAGACCCTCAGGTCTCCATCGTGTCACTATCGCCTTTCCGTACCAGCTGCCGCCGCTTCTTCCCCTTCTTGATCCACAGCCGGTCCTGGTCATCCCGGTAGAATCTGATCCCGAACAAGCGCAGCGGTGTCCACACTTCCCTAAAATAATAATTAGGCATGGTCCATTTCTCCCAGACTATAAATAGATTTGCTCCTAATTATAGACCGGGATACCTGGTTTGTTTGTCGCATTGTGGAGGGCAATGGGGAATAGCATTACTTTTTTTGTAAAAAGACACTTTATAGGTATGCTCCAATTTGAACTTTGTATTGTTCGTTCTCTTCTTCATTTGCTTGATTCCGATGCTGCCCAAACAGATCGACACATTTGATTACATTGCTCTCGTTATTGATTCTAGCAGACGATTCCAAACTTTGCAGGATGAATCTAATACCTTCTTTACGCTCATTATGTAAACAATAGGCTGCCATTTCAGCAAGGAATTGAGTGTGTTGGTCCAACATAACCTGCCGATTATAATCGCCAAATTCTGTAGAATACGTCCGGTAAGGAATATAGGAAGCAAATCGCTCCAGAATAGAATCAACATTCCAGTCATAGCGGTTAGCCGACAAGATAATATTGTATAACGCTATAAATATCTCATCTCGTCGATGGGAGATATATTCAACATATTCTGAGAGAACTTCATATTGTCCTGCCATCACTCGATAGAGCAGTCTGTTTGCGGTACCCCATTCCTGAAACTGAGCTACAGTCCGCTTCACTTCTTCATTGTCTTCCTGTATCCAGCTTCCATCCATATAGAGGGACACCCAATCTAATGCTGAATTGTAGTCTCCTAATTCCTCACACACAGTTGAACGGATAAGCTGTGCGTACAGGATGTAGAAGTAAAGGGGTTTCTCGGTTTTTTTCTCGTTACTCTCTCTACGGTCCGACTGACGCTGGAGATTATAACGAAGAGTTGCTAATTGAAGCATCTTCTCTGCGAGTTCATCCACCTTATGCCACCGATTCATTGAACCGTAGACATGACCCAAATGCTTCAACCCATCCAATTGATCTGCTTCATCCAGCCGGTCCAGGTAACATTCGAAGAGATGCGCCGCCTGTAAATTCTTCGTCTGGTCATCACCAATGGCGATACGGAACAGACGGTATTGGCACAACGCTAGTCTCTCGGAATTCTGATACTTCTCACTGACACTCACATTCTTATACAGCAGTTCAGCAGCTTGCCACAGCCCCTCTTGAAACAGTCCTTCAGCCACTTCGAACAGCATGGGGGCGTAGACCAGATTCTCCAGCAGATTCTGAACCACCTGTTCAACGCAATCCAGACGGCCCAGCTCAGCTGAACGTACAAGAAAAGGCCTTAGACGCCGCCAGGTGGGCGACGAGAAAAAGAAACATTCATCCACGTATAAGCTATAGAAATGATCCTCCGGCAGATCCATCGCCTTGGTGATTCGCTCCAGATGGTTCATAGCAATGGGCTGGTGACCACTAAGTATCCTGCTGAGCGTTCCTGAATTAATTCCGGATTGTATGGAGAATTGATGAATAGACATTCTCTTCTGCGACAAATGCAACGCTAATAGATCACGTATCATAGTTCTAGTAGTAGGGACCACGCAAACACCACCTAACTGGAATCCAATATAATTTCTTTTATAGTTGTAATAATATGTCACATTATTCCAATGGTCAATAACGTAGAATGCTGCAGATTAGTCTAATCCGTGAACTACAGGCAAGCGGGTTGCCATTATGGTAAAAAAACAGAGACCCTATTGGTCTCATAGGGTCTCTATCGTTTCGAAATCATATTTGCTTAGCCGCTGTCTCTGCTGTTTCCCAAGCTTTGAAAGCATATCATTGCTGCCCAGTAAGCATCAACCACCATAACCGTGACCCGTAGTTTGAATCAGAGTTTGAGTGCTGATGTTGTTTACCACGGGCTCAATAGTGCCAACAGTTATAATAATTGCGATAGCCAGACTACAGGATGCTAGAAGTTTGAACAATTTTCTTTTCATGTGAATCCTGCACCTCCCTAATTAGAAGTTTGTATTGCTCTTTCTCCTCTTCATCTGCCAGATGCCGATGCTGTTCGAATAGATCAACACATTTGAGGATATTGCTCTCGTTATTGATTCTAGCGGATGATTCCAAACTTTGCAGGATGAAGATGATTCCTTCTTTTCGCTTATTATGTAAATAATAGAATGCCATTTCAGCAAGAAATCTGGCGTATTGGTTGGCTATGATTTGTTTGTTGTGAAGACTGCCATACTCTGCAAGATTTGTCCGGTAAGGAATATAGGAAGCAAAACAATCCAGAATATAATCAACATTCCAGTCATAGCGGTTAGCCGACAAGATAATATTGTATAACGCTATAAATATCTCATCTGGTCGATCGGATATATATTCAACATAGTCAGAGAGCGCCTCATATTTTCCTCCCATCACCCGATAGAGCAGTCTGTTTGCGGTACCCCATTCCTGAAACTGAGCTACGGTCCGTCTCACTTCTTCATTGTCTTCCTGTATCCAATTCCCATCCATATAGAGGGACACCCAATCTAATGCCGAATTGTAGTCTCCTAGTTCCTCGCACACAGTTGAACGGATAAGCTGCGCGTACAGAATATAGAAGTACAGAGGTTCTTCGGTTTTTTTCTCGTTACTCTCTCTACGGTCCGACTGGAGCTGGAGATTATAACGAAGAGTTGCTAATTGCAGCATCTTCTTCGCCAGTTCATCCACCTTATGCCACCGATGCATTGAACCATAGACATGACCCAAATGATTCAACCCGTCCAATTGATCCGCTTCATCCAGCCGGTCCAGGTAACATTCGAAGAGATGCGCCGCCTGTAAATTACGCGCCTGGTCATCACCAATGGCAATACGGAATAGACGGTATTGGCATATCGCAAGTCTCTCGGAATTCTGATACTTCTCACTGACACTCACATTCTTATACAGCAATTCGGCAGCTTGCCACAGCCCCTCTTGAAACAGTCCTTCAGCCACTTCGAACAGCATGGGTGCATAGACCAGATTCTCCAGCAGATTCTGAACCACCTGTTCAACGCAATCCAGACGGCCCAGCTCAGCGGAGCGCACAAGAAAAGGCCGCAGACGCCTCCAGGTGGGTGACGAGAAATAGAAACATTCATCCACGTATAAGCTGTAGAAATGATCCTCCGGCAGATCCATCGCCCGGGTGATTCGCTCCAGATGGTTCATAGCAATGGGCTGCTGACCACTAAGTATCCGGCTGAGCGTTCCTGAATTAATTCCGGATTGTCCGGAGAATTGATGAATAGACATTCCCTTCTGCGACAAATGCAACGCTAGTAGATCGCGAATCATCGTTCTAGTAGTAGGGACCACGCAAACACCACCTAACTGGAATCCAATATAATTTCTTTTATAGTTGTAATAATATGTCACATTATTCCAATGGTCAATAACGTAGACTGCTGCAGATTAGTCTAATCCGTGAACTACAGGCAACCCGTTTGCCATGAGGGCAAAAAAATAGAGACTCTAGTAGTCTCATAAGGCAGGGCCACCCTTTCGATTCAAATTTCCCATCATCACCTCTATCTTGCTCATAACAGCATCTCGTAGACTTTCAGGCTCCATCGCTTCAATAATCGGGCCATAAGAGAGAAAGTAATTTGAAAGCCAATCTCCTTCGGGCATGGATGCAATAACAGTAAAAGATCCATCTTCATGTTTTGTTATTTCTTTTTCACTAAAGTCATCGTATATTCTATACGCTCCCGCCGGAGAGATTTTTAACTGAATATCAATAAATTTCTGAAATTGATTATCTGTCGCTTCAGCCGCAGATTCCACTAATGTCCCTTGCTCAAAAACATCTTCAGTGATTTCGATATTAGCCATACGGGATATTTTGAATGTTCTGTATGTTCTTTTATCATAGCAATACGCTTTCAAATACCATGCCTTATCCTTAAAAATCAACTTAAGCGGCGCAACCCTGCGCAAGCTTTTCACACCTGAGGTATTAAAATATTCGAATATAATAATATGTTTGCTTATAATTGCCATTTTAAGTGCATTGAAATTTTCTTTGTTTCTTTCATCACTTCCCCAGGGTGAGAAGTCCAATTCAATCCAATTCACATCACTCTTTTTGAAAAGGCTGCTTAATCGTGAAAGAATAGTCTCAATTTCCGGATACCGCGCTGCTGATAGATTCTGCAAGGCGAGCAGTATTTCATCCTGTTCTTTTTCAGAAAGTAATGACTTATTTAGTATAAATTTATCAAGAATGACGATTCCGCCGCCTCTGCCTTGATTCGTATAGACAGGAATGCCAGCGCTGCTTAATGTCTCAATATCGCGATATATGGTTCTAACCGATACTTCAAAACGGTCGGCAAGCTCTTTCCCCGTAGTTTCTTTTTTCTCAAGTAAGTAATAAACAATGCCGAAAAGTCTGCTGATCTGCATTCAATCACCTCAATTCAAGTACAGTATATCGTTCTAAACACGACACCATTGTGTCATATTTACATACAACTGGTAATGAAGAATTGGATTAAAGTTATGATCAATATTTATTACTCCAAAACCAGACGGGCTGTTGTCAGGTTTTGTCCTTTATATTAAGAAGTGTAATTGAGCTGCGGCGTTGTCCGCACATTATAAAGGAGAATGATGACTATGATAAACAAAATTCAATTACCCCGACCGGTTGAAGAACATTTTCATGCGACAAATACAGATGATCCCGCGACCTTCCTTTCGATCTTTGCCGAGGATGCCGTTGTTTTTGACGCCGGCAAAGAATATCACGGAAAAACCGCTATCAAAGAGTGGAGCGACCACGACTATTTCGGAGTAGGCTTAAGACTGGACATCAAAAATGTTGTTGAGAATGCCAAGGAGATCGTTGTTACCGCACAATCAGACGGAAATTACGACAAGACTGGACTACCGGACCCCCTCTATTTTGATTTTCATTTTACTGTGGATGGAGATAAGATTACACGCCTGCACAATGTTCTTTCCACTAACAGTAGGGCAATTCCTTTGCCGCAGCCTATTGCAGCCTATTATCATGCCTCAGATATCTGTGACGGCGACCTTCTCGCTAACTGCTTTGCAGAGGATGCCATATTAGTTGACAATGGAGAAGAATATCATGGTCCCGAAGTTATCAGCAACTTTATTGTGAAAGCTAACAGGGACGCTGCGGGTAGGACTGAAATCAACAATTGTGCGGAGAAAAATGACGAAACGGTGGTCACCGCCACTATTTCAGGTAATTTCAAGGGCAGTCCAATTCCGCTGGATTTCCGCTTCAAGCTTAATAACGGGAAAATCAAAGCCTTGAATATCGTAGGGTAAATCAAGAACAAGAGCAAGTTATCGAAAAGATAACCTGCTCTTGTTTGCATAGTAACTTGACATTCCAAATGAATTTACGTACACACAGTAGTCTCATAAGGTCTCTGTCGTCCCGATATCACATTTGCGAAGCCGCTGCCTCCGCCTCCGCTGTTTCCCACGCTTCTCCAACTGCCTGTCCTGGTCCTCCCGTTACCTGCGGAACCAGCGCTTAATCTGCTCCAGCGACCCCTTCGCTTCCGGGCCATTGTAGCCGAAGGCATTGCCAATCATCTTAATATATTCGTTAAAAGTCGTCTCCCGGCTATACCGGTCACTCCACCACGCGTTCGCATTATAGCCCGAGTCCGCACCGATATAAGTCAGCTCAATCCCCGACTTCTTATACACATGATCGAAGATAAACTTCACCCGCCGCATATGAAAATCCGACGACACCACAATCGCCGACTTGAAGCCCTTCTGCTGCATGATCGGGAGCGTGAGCTGCGCGTTCTGGTAGGTACTCTCGGCAGCATCCTCCGTCAGAATAGCGGATTCCGGGATGCCCAAGGAGAGGGCCGTTTCGCGCATGTCACCGGCAGGGCCGGTGATTTCTTTGGAGTTAGAGAGCAGGAGCTGCGGCGCGTAGCCTTCTTGATACAACTTAACCCCTTGCTCCACCCGCCCTCCCCCGCCACTGAGGATGATGATGACGTCTGCTTGCTTCGGCGTCTCAGATACGGGAAGGAAGCGCCCCGCGCACAGGAACAGCAAAAGCATTAACAGAAGGGGCAAGTACAGAAAGAGAATTCTTTTTCTGCGCTTGCCCATCTTGGTCCTAGTTAGGTTACGGCTCATAAGCTAATTCCGGTACTCGCCGCTAAGAATCTGTTCCCACCACTGTGCATTCTCCGTATACCACCGAATGGTCTGGGCGATCCCAGTCTCGAACGTATACGTAGGCTTCCAGCCCAATCTCTCCAGCTTAGCCGGATCAATCGCATAACGTTTATCATGACCCAGCCGGTCGGTAACGAATTCTATCAAATCCTCAGATTTGCCCAAGGTATAAAAAATCGTCTTCACAACCTCAAGATTGGTGCGTTCATTATGCCCGCCTACATTGTATACCTCACCGCTTACGCCCTCATGCAGCACTAGGTCAATCGCAGCACAATGATCCCACACATGCAGCCAATCCCGGATATTCGCGCCATCTCCATAGACAGGAACCTTCTGTTCATTCAGGACCTTAGAGATCGTAAGAGGAATAAGCTTCTCCGGGAAGTGGTACGGGCCATAATTATTAGAGCAACGGGTGATGTTCATCGGCAAGCCGAAGGTCTCATGATACGCACGAACTAACAGATCGGACGACGCTTTGCTTGCACTATAAGGGCTGTTAGGCTGTAGCGGGGTCTCCTCCGTGAAGAATACAGCAGGGTCCCAGTCCAGTTCGCCATACACCTCATCCGTAGACACATGAACGAACTTGGTCACTCCAATCGCACGGGAAGCATCCAGCAGCACCTGGGTTCCCATCACATTCGTACGGACGAATACCGCCGGATCTGTAATAGAGCGGTCCACATGACTCTCGGCTGCGAAATGAACCACATAATCAAATCGCTCCTCTGCAAAAAGTGACTGAATAGCCTCACGGTCCGCAATATCCGCCTGAACGAAGTGATAGTTATCCCGATCCTCAATCTTCTTGTGCTTAGAGAGGTCACCGGCATAGGTCAACAGATCCAGGTTATAGACATCGTAATCGGAGTACTTATCGATCATGTACTGCACGAAGTTCCCACCAATGAAACCGGCACCTCCGGTAACCAGCAATTTCTTTCTATTCATCAATTACACCTCAGAATCATTCAATTGGATTTCGACCTGCTTCAGGGAGTATAGGTAAAATTCAGAACAGCATCTTGCAGCAGCGGAGCCTGCTCGTCTTTGCCGGAGAGAACGGGGGGAACGTGGAGGGGCCACTCAATCCCGATAGCCGGATCATTCCAGAGAATGCCGCCATCACAGTCTGGAGCATACAGCTCATCACACTTATACTGAACTTCAACGTCCTCAGTCAGCGTCATGAAGCCGTGGGCGAACCCTTTGGGAATCAACAACTGCTTCTTATTCTCTGCGCTTAGTTCAACACCGAACCACTTGCCGTAAGCGGGACTGCCTGCTCTGACATCCACAGCCACATCGAAGATGACCCCACGGGTACAACGCACCAGCTTGGTCTGAGCTTTAGGATTGAGCTGATAATGCAGACCACGCAAGGTACCCTTAACCGCAGAATAGGACTGATTGTCCTGGACAAAAGCAATATCGATACCCTGCTCTCTGAACTTCGCATCACTGAACGTCTCCATGAACCATCCCCGGTGGTCCCCGAATACCGCAGGTTCAACTATATACACGCCTGGAAGCGCCGTTTCTGTTAACTTCATATCCTCTACACCTCTACTACTTAATATTGAATTTTCCCGGTAGCCACCTTGATCAGGTACTGGCCGTAGCCCGTCTTGCTTAGCTTCTGCCCGCAACTGAGCAGGTGCTCCTTCGTAATCCATCCGTTAATATATGCAATCTCTTCGAGCGCGGCAATCTTGATCCCTTGATGATCCTCAATCGTCCGGACAAAATTGGTGGCATCCACCAGACTCTGATGAGTTCCCGTATCCAGCCAAGTGAATCCACGGCCCAGGAGTTCGACATCCAGCTCTCCCATTCTAAGATATGCTTCATTAATGGAAGTAATCTCAAGTTCCCCCCGGGAAGAAGGCTGCACGTTCTTGGCAATCTCCACCACACGGTTATCATAGAAGTAGAGACCCGTAATCGCATAATTAGACTTAGGCTGTACCGGCTTCTCTTCCACACTCAGTACCTTGCCTTCATCATTGAACTCCACCACACCGAACCGTTCCGGATCATGGACATGATACCCGAACACCGTCGCCCCCTGCGCCTTCCCGGAAGCACGCTGAAGCATCTTACGAATGCCATTCCCATAATAAATATTATCGCCAAGAATCATAGCCACAGCATCTTCCCCAATGAACGATTCGCCCAAAATAAAAGCCTGAGCCAAACCGTCAGGACTGGGTTGTACTATATATTGTAGAGAGATCCCGAACTGAGAACCATCCCCCAAAAGACTCTCAAACCTCGGAGTATCCTCAGGTGTGGAGATGATAAGGATATCTCGAATTCCGGCCAGCATTAGAGTGGATAACGGGTAATAGATCATAGGCTTGTCGTAAACAGGCAGTAGTTGCTTACTGGTGACCATGGTTAACGGATAGAGCCGGGTGCCGGAGCCACCGGCTAGGATTATGCCTTTCATAAAGACCTCCTTATTCTATGAATTATTCTTTAATAATATCTTCACATTATTAACTGTACTTACAATATCCTTTCGCTTTGCTACTAGATATACTCCATAAGTAAGAGCATATATGAATGCTGCGATCCATGAATTCAAAAACCATCCACAAAGGATAAAAACAAATGTCATAACAACTTCCATAGATATATCTTTTAAAACTGAAATGCCTAGCATTCTTGACAAAATCACCTCTGATAGTATGCACTTAAATGCTATCAAAACTACTATTGTCACTATTGCTACATCTAAATTCTTTAAAATAACCGTGGTTATTAGAGTGATCACAACACTCAATAGTAAAGTAATCACATTTACCTTCAACATTGCTTTTTCTTTTCTTAATGTTTTAAGATACGTATTTATTAACAAAGACATTTTCCCTTCATAAATACACATAGGAAATACAATTGCCATGTACCTTAAACTATCTGCATAATGGGGTAACCAGTTTGATAAAACCCCTTTAAACGGAAAATAAATCATCAAAATCCCTAATAAACAAATCATTAATAATGACCTCAAATTTGTATAAATATTTGGCAACTTATTCTCATCAGTTCTCCGAAGTATGGGAAACATAATTATTCCTATAGTATTTATAAATAGCATTAAAAGATTGGATACGCTTAATGTTAAAGAAACTTTTCCAAATGTAGACACATCCCAAGTTCTTTCAATGCCAAAACGGACAACGCCTATTATCAGCATACTGGCTATAGTTGCAAACATTAGCTTCATACCAACATTTATATTCTCTGCAGTCTCGCGCCAAGTAATATAGAAAGTATGAATTTTACGAAATACAATATCCCTGCAGCAATACATTGCATAAGTGAGGGAAGCCAATTTTCCAATCAAATCAGCAACGATCATTAATTTATAATCTCTAAATCCAAATAGTAAAAAAACCACAATTATAACACAATAAAGTATTCTGTCCATCATTGTGATTTGAGCGTACTCTTTAATTCTGTTAGTTCCTTGCAAAATATATAGCAACATAAATCTCAGGTTCACCGCTAAAAGACAAATAGCTATCATATGAAAAATGAAAATTTTATTTGCATCTGAAACTAATAAATAAGAACCAGTAAATATACTGGCTGCTATTATTAGTTGTAATATAAACAACATATTAAACTGTGAAAAAAAAAGAGATTTGTCAAGATCTTTGTATTCCTTACCTCCAAATCTCAGATAAATACCATCAATCCATCCAAAGTGCAAAAAACCTACATACGAAGAATAAAACAAATATAATTGCCAGTAACCATACTCTCTTACTCCTATCAACTTTGGTATTACCAGAATCATTAGGACTGAAACTATCAACGATACTAGGTTAGATAACAATGCATAAGAGAAATCTTTAAGAAAATTTTTCAGTCTGCTATTCAACTTTTCATCCCCGCATTCTGTACATCCATTGACCCAAATACTAAAATTTAGACAACAAAATTAAAATCTTCAAAAATACAGTTCCTTTAAATGTTTCTCTTTTTAATTGTTGATTTAACAAAGCTTTTAACTTGTAGTATATAGAATTCTTATAGTAAGTAATTTCTTTTAGTATCTCACAATCTTGTGAAGTTATTAGATCTCCATAACCCTCTAAAATCTCCAAAATCATATTTGAATGAAAATTCGCATTAACATTAAATTGTTTTAACTTTATATTAAAAATCTTTAATAAGGACTTCCGAGTTCCAAAAACATTCTCATTATGTTGTCTATAAAGAATATATGAATTAGGGTCATATATAACTACGCCAGTAAATAAAATAATTAGAGGCAACCAAAAATCATGTGCATATTCTTTTTTTGGTTTGTATCTAGTAATTATTTTTTTTGCTTCTGAATTAAATACAATTGTACATCCATGCGCAAAACCTTGCGCCAAAGCTTCGATTTTGCTTTTAGGTAATAAAGATTCTTTACTATGGAGCATTCCAATAAAATTCAACTCATTATCTACCAACTTACAATTAGAACAGTACATAATCGCTTTACTTACATCTGACTTTCTGGTTTTAATTTTATTAGTAGCTACAATTAATTTATTGGCCTCCCAAACATCGTCTTGATCCGCAAAAGCATAATAATCAAAATCGCCGGACATTTCTATTAGTTTCAAAAAGCTTAATTTGTACCCGATGTTATTACCAGTTACAATCTTAAGATTTGGTTGATTCAATGAATAATTTTCAAGAATATCAATAGTATTATCAGTTGAACCATCATCTCTAACTAAGCAATTAACTTCTACTTCTTTTTGACTAAATATACTATCAAGTTGTTCTTTAATATATTTCTGCCCATTATATGAGGATAGCAGAACTAAAACTTTCTCCATTATCTCCCTCAAATCTACAAAAGATATTGATATATCTAAGTTTATTTATCTTCATTTGCATGAAGGTATAGAAATTTTCTTCTTGTGAAAAAAGCAATCCAGAATATTAATTGAATCCATGTTGATAAGATTGAAAAATATTTGTCGTCAAAAAATTGATTTATTAAGGGAAAATATAAAATAGAAAGAACTGCAATAAAAAAGGGGGTTGTTTTCTTATTTATTATAGCTTTTTTATAGATAAACCCATAAGTCATTCCTAATATAACTTGTATTACAAAAGCATAAATCAAACCATAATCTGAAGTATAATAATGAAGGACTGAATAAACATTTGTTATATCACCGTAGACATAAACGTACTCTTGAACAGCTTTTACTGCTGATAGATCATAGCCTAGTCCATTTAACAGTTCGGCAAAAAATCTAAAAGTATTAGCACCATATTTATATTCCCAAGTAGTTTCTATCCATTGAACAAACGCTATCATTGAAGTTGAGAAGTAGACTCTTAATTGTTTCATTATAAATTGCGTGGTGTCGCTTCTATCTTCATAGACATACTTCATATATGCGAATGAAATAAAGGTAACAAGAATTATTAATACAATCAACAACAACATAATTGCAATTTTCTTATTAGAATATTTTTTAATAATTATATTAGAAAAAAATAACGCTAAAACTAACATGAAAATTATCCCTCTATTGCCAGCAGTTAAAGAAAAAAACAAAGCAATAATAAATGAGATTAGAAAATAGTTACGATTTCTTTTAATAGGATTATTAAAAAAAACTATTCCACAAACAACAGAAAAAGATATTATAGCATTTCGTGAATAAGATATTATAATTCCTTCATCAAACATTCCTGTTGTTTTTCCAATACTAAGCGTTTGAAATATATTAAATGAATAATTCCCCGATACATATATTCCAACTTTTAGGAGGAAATAAAAAAACAGAATAATTTCGATCAGGAGAGCTACTCTTATAAAAGATATATTAAAACTCATCTTCTCCTTTAACTGTATTTCAACAGAATGTTCTTTCCTTTTATTCCCGACTATAAAAAAGAAACCCATAGTAAAGCAAAGAAGCGCAACAAAAAAAGATGAATAATAGATACTGCTTAAATTGACAGTATTTCTTCTTAACAGCAACACAAAATACAAGACAGTCCAAATAGAGCTAAGAATAAAGGAAGGAGCAATAATGTCCTTAGACTTCTGCCAAGTAAGTACAGCTAATAATATACAACCGATTATGCTTGCATATACCATTAATCTTATCCTTTCTATCTTTCTAACTTCTCCTGCTGACCCTCAATATTTCACCGCTATGAGGAATGTAATAATTTTTTAGTGTTAAATCACTAATATTTACTATCTCTTATTTAATCTTTGCATATAACAACTAAATTTTTACTCATCAAGTTTCTATTTCATAAATAATTCCACTCTAAAATATTCTACCATCTATAGATCAAAGATTTTTCAGATAAAATTGTTTTATTAACTTAACTTGATCCTTAATGTCATAATTTGATTTAATAATTTCTTCAAACTTATTATTCCTAATAGCATCTTTTGTGGCAATAATTTCATTGATCCAGTAATCCAGACTTTCTTTTAGTGATATGAATTTCACTAAATCTGTAATTAATACTTCATTAGGAAGAGTATCCGAAACTATACATGGCAATCCAGTAGCCTGGGCTTCAATCACAGCAATACCTAATCCTTCATATAAAGAGGGGAACAAAAAAACATCCATCGCATGCAGCAATTCTGGAATATCATTCCTTATTCCTGTTAAGATAACACTATTCATTAGATTTAATTCTTTAATTTTCTTTTCCAATTCTTCTCTTAAATCTCCATCTCCAACGAGCAATAATGCGGAATTAGGATTCAATTCATGAATTTTCTTAAATACATTAAGTATAAAAATATGATTTTTAGGTGCATTAAATCTTCCAATATGACCAATAACAAACTTCCCATTCAAGCCTAATGTATTACGAATAAGCTTTCTAGAGTCCTTGTTAAAAATGTACTTTTCAGAATTAATTGCGTTGTTTATTATATCAAATTTTTCATTTCCAAAAAGCCATTCCCCAGCCGCTCGACTGCAAGCAAATCTATAATCAGTAATATATCTAAGTGGAAGTTGCAATGTATCTTTTACGAAAGCAGAGAATCCAGTACCAGATGAAGTGCTATGGCTATGAATTATTGTCTTTAAACCTTGCTTTTTAGCTAATCTCAAAAAAATACTTGCTGTACTCCTTATATGAGAATGAATAATTCTGTACTCGCTGTGTTCTTCCAAAAATAATTTCCATGATTTTACATAATTAAGGAAATTACGTCCTGAAAATTTCGGGACCTGATATATTCTTCCACCCAATGCTTTAATTTCATCATCATAATAGCCTTTGTCTTCACTATGAACTATAAAATCAAATTGAATCTTTTCCCTATCAATATTACGATAGACATTCATAATAAATGTCTCAGCACCACCGCAGTTCATTATCCCAAACACATGTAGAATTCGTAAAGGGGATTCATGGACGCTCATTTTATATATTCTCCTTATACCAATTTACCGCCAATTCAATACCGGAGTTAAAATCAAATTCCGGATCATATCCTAAAAGTGTCTTTGCTTTAGATATATCGGCATTTGAATGTTTAACATCACCAGCTCGGTCAGGCCCAAAATTAGGTTGAATACTCTTCCCTAATAATTCAGATAACTTATTATACAAATCTATCAAGAACACTCTACCGCCAAATGCAATATTATATACCTGACCGGCAGCCTCCTTAGGAGCAAGCATTCCCTTTAAGTTTGCTTCTATCACGTTCTCAATATAAGTGAAATCTCTTGATTGTCCGCCATCTCCGTTTATAGTAGAGATTTCATCATTTAACAGTGCCTTAACGAATTTAGGAATAACCGCTGCATAATAACCGTGAGGGTCTTGTCTTCTACCGAAGACATTAAAGTATCTAAACCCTACTGTTTCCAGCCCATAAATCTGAGTGTACAATCTCCCGTATTCTTCCCCAACTTTTTTGGTAAGTGCATAGGGAGATAGTACTTTACCAACTCTATCTTCAACCTTAGGAAGGTTCGGTTCGTCACCATACACTGAGGAACTTGAAGCATAGACGAATTTACTCACCTTATTTTGCCTCGCAGCTTCCATCATATTTAATGTACCTTTTATGTTAATTTCCTCATAAAGAAGTGGCATTTCAATACTTCTCGGGACACTTCCCCAAGATGCTTGGTGTGAAACAAAATCGACCCCTTTGCAAGCTTGCATGCAAGTATCTAGATCTCTAATATCTCCTTCAAGTAGTTCAAACAAAGGGTTTTCTAAGAAAGGAGCTATATTTTCTCTTTTTCCTGTAGAAAAATTATCTAAGCACCTTACAGAGTACCCCAATTTTAAAATAGCTTCGCACAAATTAGAACCAATAAATCCTGCTCCGCCAGTAATCAAAAATTTACTATCTATAGGAAACTCTAATCCTTTATAGCTCATTCTTATAATCTCCAATATCTATAATTTGATTTTTCTGTTTCTCCTCGATCTAATATAGCTTTAACATCAATAATTATTTTTTTGCTATTATCTACTTTCTTAAATAGGATATCCAAATCATTTAAGTTCATATTCAAAAACTCTTTATGAGATACTGCTAAAATAATCACATCAAGATTATTAATTTTCTTAATATCTGAGAAGGTCACTCCATATTCATGTTCTGCTTCTACAGTATCAGCTACAGGATCATAAATAAGTGGTTCTATCTTGTATTCTCTTAACTCATTAATAATATCAATCACCTTACTGTTTCTAGTATCTGGACAATCTTCTTTAAATGTAAATCCTAATACTGCAACTTTTGCATCGTGAATGGAAAGGTCTGCCTGAATAAGATTTTTAACAACATTCTCAGCAACATATTTCCCCATCCCATCATTTATTCTTCTTCCTGAAAGAATGATCTGTGAGTGATAGCCAACTTCTTCTGCCTTATATGTTAAATAATATGGATCTACACCTATACAGTGTCCACCTACTAGCCCAGGCTTGAAGTCTAGGAAGTTCCATTTAGTCTTTGCCGCTCTCAGCACTGATTGAGTATCAATCCCCAACTTATTGAAAATAATCGATAGTTCATTCATAAATGCTATATTTATATCTCTTTGAGAGTTTTCTATTACTTTTGCAGCCTCAGCAACCTTGATGCTCTCTGCTTGATATACTCCTGCAGTTATGACCATGCTATATATCTTTGAAATCTGTTCTAATGATTCTTCGTCCATTCCTGCTACAACTTTAATAATTGTTTCAAGCCTATGTAATTTGTCTCCAGGGTTAATTCTTTCGGGAGAATAGCCTACTTTAAAGTCTACTCCACATTTCAACCCCGAGTATTCTTCTAGAATCGGAACACAAATATCCTCAGTAACCCCAGGAAAAACTGTTGATTCAAAAACAATGATCGAATTAGCAGTCAGATTTCTTCCTAAAGTCTTACTCGCAGATATAATTGGCGTGAGATCAGGTGTCTTATCTTTATTTATAGGTGTAGGAACAGCAACTATATGAAACTTAGCATTCTGTAAGTGAATTTCCTCAGATGTAAAGTAGGCTGTGGTATTTTGTATTTCTTCATTACCTACTTCTTTGGTAACGTCAATGCCCTTGTTGTACTCTTCTACTTTACTCTTAGAAATATCAAAACCAATAACGTCAGCCGCTTTGGCAAAGGCAATTGCTAAAGGCATTCCTACATACCCTAGCCCGATAATAGATATTTTTTGTTCCTTTCTGGATATCTGTTCATAAAGAGTCGTCATGGTCATCCTCCAAAACTTTATTTATTTTTAAATCTCCAAAATATTCATAACACTCTTATTAACCTTATTAACTTCATACTTCTCTTTACATATTTCAAGACTTTTTCCTGCTTTTTTTATAAGATCATCATTATGTTCTATAAGAAATACCATTGCTTTCACTAGGCTATTAACATCTTTAACCGGAACCAAAAATCCATTCACACCATGAATCACTGTTTCCCTACACCCTGGAGCATCTGTGGTAATAATGGCCCTTCCCATAGCCATAGCTTCTAGAACAGTTCTTGGCGTACCTTCTCTATAAGAGGGTAATACAAATACTGAAGCCGCTTCTATGAACGGCCTAACATCCTTAGCCTCACCCAAATAATTAACAGTTTTTGAATCAATAAAGGGTTGTATGGCTTCGTGGCTTAATGAATTAGGGTTAGTATCAAAAGGTCCCACTAGTGAAAAATTAATTTGAGGATAAGATTGCTTTACGATTTCAGCAGCTCTTAAATATTCCATTACACCCTTATCTTTAATAATTCTGCATATCATTAAAAAATTCGTCTCCTGAGGCAAAGGTACAGCACTAAAATAGTCCATATTCACGCCAGAGCCATTAATAAGAGCAGTCTTGCTTTTATCAACTAATTGTTGTGATACGAATTCATTTAAGTCATCAGGATTTTGAAACAGTACTCTTTTACAACTCTTCAAAGCAATTTGGTAGAGAGTCTTACTAATGCTTCTAATGATTGCTGCTTTTTTCCCACGAGCTATAAAAACATACCCTAGCCCAGTGAGCATAGCATGAATATTTTTGACACCTGCCAATCGGGCAGCAATTGATCCAAAAATAACAGGTTTAATAGTATAACTAAAAACCAAGTCTGGTCTTTCGGATTTAATAAATTTGTAAATTTTAAATATTAATGCGAGGTCATTCAAGGGATTGGTCCCTGTTCTTACAAGTGGAAGTTGAGCAAATCTAGCTCCTAATTCTGCTAATGGCTCTTCATATCCGCTTTCAGGTCCTACTGCTATAACTTCATATCCCTTGGCAACCATTGCCTTGATTAAATCTCCACGGAAATTCAAAAGCGATGGAGTGTAACCAGAAATTATTATAATTTTCATCGCAATACCAATTTAAAGGTCTCTTTAATTACTGAGACAACCCTTTTAATATCATCAACGGTCATTCCTGTACCTGAAGGAAGACAAATCCCCGTCTCAAATAATTCATCAGATATAGAATCCTTATGGCTAAAGAACTCATAATCTTTAAAAAGTGGCTGCAAATGCATAGGCTTCCATACAGGCCGAGCTTCAATATTTTCCTTTTCAATTTCATTAAGAATATCATCTCTTAAGTTGCTTTCATTTGTTGTTAAAGTCAATACTGTCAACCAATTGTTCGGCTCATATCCTGTTAAATTAGGCATAAATTCCACTGGATAATTAGTTAACAATTCCTTGTATCTTGTATTAACCAGCTTTCTTTTTTCCACTATGTTGTCCAACTCTAATAGCTGCCCCCGCCCAATCCCAGCACAAATATTAGACATCCGGTAATTATATCCTACCTCTTTATGCTCATAATGCTTCGCCGGCTCTCTAGACTGTGTCGCCCAGAATCGCATCTTCTGAATAGCCTCTTCGTCATTAGAAACGATCATTCCACCGCCAGAGGTAGTGATAATCTTGTTCCCGTTAAATGAAAAGATACCAATGTGACCAAATGAGCCGCATTTCTTCCCTTTATACGAAGCTCCAAGGGCTTCTGCAGCATCTTCAATGACAGGTACACCATAATGCTCACAGATCGGAAGTAATGCATCATAATCTGCGCTTTGACCATATAAATCTACTATAATAACTGCCTTTGGCATTTTATTTTCATTTTTGGCCCACTCGAATGCTTTCTCTAAAGCTATGGGTGACATGTTCCAAGTTTCCGGTTCGGAATCAATGAATACTGGATTCGCATACTGGTAAAGAATCGGATTACAGCTTCCTGCAAAAGTTAAATCTGAACAGAACACATAATCACCAGGACCTACACCAAAGTATTTCAGTGCCAGGTGAATTCCTGCTGTCCCCGATGACAAGGCAAGCCCATGCTCCATGCCAACATAGTCGCAAATCTCTTCTTCGAACTTATCAACGTTAGTACCTAAAGGAGCAATCCAGTTACTATCGAATGCCTCCTGTATGTATTTCATTTCATTTCCACTCATATGCGGTGGGGATAGGAAAATTCTATTATTAGACATTTCATCGTCACCTTTACTTTAGTTAAACTTTATTGGTTTAGCTGGTGAACCTACCGCAGTACAGTTTGCTGGTAAATTTCTCACTACTACTGCACCTGCTCCTACAATCGTTCTGTCTTCAACATTTATACCCTGTATGACCTGACTTCCCGTTCCCAGTTCCACATAACTCTTAAGATGTGTATTACCAGAAAGATTAACACTAGGATAAAGTGTGCAAAAATCATTAATAGTAGCGTCATGTCCAACTGTGCAATCCAAATTCACAATAACATGTTTCCCAATCGAAATATTTACTGTCAAAATAGACCCGGCGCAAATAATACTTCCCTCTCCAACTTCGACCCACTTTGACATTATGACAGAAGGATCAATCAATGTTGCGAAACTAACTGTTGAGTATATCGAAACTTCAGCAATCACTTTACTTCTAATTTCAGGATTGCCTATAGTGCACACAACAGAAACTGGAGATTGTCTTGAACTTAACCATTCCATTCCGCCAAGTACAGGAACACCGTTCAAACTTTCACCTTTATGAGCTGGATCTATAAATCCAACAAGATTCCATACTTTCTCAACTTTATTAATATTGTCAACGAGCCAAGCAACTTCCCTTCCAAACCCACCCGCTCCAATAAGTACAAGATCCTTCATAATATTCTCACCTCTTAATCTCTACCTACTATGAATGTGTAGTTAGTTGTTGCTGATCCTCCAATGTTTAACATCATGGCATTTTTAGCATTTTCAACTTGACATTCATCTGCTTTGTTTGAAGTTTGTTTATATAAATCTAACAACATCCTAATACCCGACGCCCCTACGGGATGTCCACCACCAATAAGTCCACCGCTTGGGTTTACGGGCTTATTCCCATTAAATGATATCAAACCTGACTCTATTGCTTCGTATTCTCTTCCAGGTTCCGTTAGCCCTAAACATGATAAGGTAGCATATTCACTGGATGTAAAGCAGTCATGGACCTCGAACAAGTCCATATCATTAACATGCAAACCCGATTTCTTATATGCTTCTTCTACAGCTGTTCTTGTCCACTTCAAGATATACGGATCATTTATACTATCAATAATTTTAGCATCAAAGGTTAGAGGAGCATTTCTATGTCCCCACCCTTTAATATATGGAAGTTCCTCTATTAGATAATTATTTCTTTTGCAATAACTCCGAGCATACTCCTCCGAAGCAAGAAATACCATTGCGGCACCATCTGTTGTTTGAGAACAATCACTAACAGCTAGCCGTCCTCCTACGAGAGGATTTGTACCAGTCTTTCTCTCATTTGCTTGTGCTCTGCTCATAAACCAATTTCTTGTTTGAGCTTTAGTATTTCTTTTTGCATTAGAATAATTAATATAAGATATCTCAGCCAGATTACTCATATAACGATTCGCATTAAGATTGTATTTTTCAATAGTAGCATCCGCTAATTTACTAAAAAGATTCGGAAATGGGAAGTCTACTCCTGCTGCTTCCTTCTCATAATAAGCCGCACTTCCAAGAAAAGTGCCACTTAACTTACTATCAACTGTCTTCATCATTTCAATTCCCACAACAATAGCCAAATCAAACTGTTGGCTTAGAATTTTAGCCATGCCTGCATCAATAGCAGTTGAGCCTGACGCACATGCTGCTTCATAACGCGCAGAAGGAATTCCATTAAACGCCTCATTAACTTCTGTAAGAAAAGCCCCTAGATGTCCTTGAGATAAATAGTTTTCTGCTGCAAAATTACCTACAAAGGCACCTACTTTATTTTCTTTATTAAGTCTACTAATCTCTTCATATGAAATATTAGATAAACGGAAAGCATCTTCTATAACCTCACGAAACATACCTACAAGAGATTTGCCCTCTTTACTCCAATTACGTTCAAAATCGCTCTGCTCTCCACCCAGTATATATACTTTTTTCATCACTGCCCCCAAATCAATACTCAAAATTTAGCTCTTAAGTACCTTCTAAAATCCATATTAGATTTCTGAATATTAATATTGCTAAATGGTTCGATAAATGATGTAAGTCTACTATCTTTACTCATATGGTCAATTACAACTTCTTTCCCACCAAATAATTGTAAAAGTGCTAATGGTGGCACCCAATTGAAGCCATATGCCATTACAGTATCTGCATCATGTATACTTCCAGCAATTTCATCAGCTACAAGAACTGAGTAAGTAATATATTTCTGTAGAAAATATCTGCATATGCGAGCTTCTTCCGAGTCATTATTAATAAGAATTTTAATTGCCTCATCATATTTAGACTCTTTTATTGCAGCAACCATTTTTTCAACAAAATAAAAGGAATATTGAATTTGAGAACGATAACTGTCAGATTGAATGTCATACACATAGATATGTTTTTTACCCGTACTATCTCTCTCAAGCTTATATAACCCCTGACCGCATTTCCTCCCTAACTTTTTTTCACATATGAGTGTGTTCATGTAATCAGGTAATTGAAAAGATTCATTGTAGCAATCAGAAGTATTATTGTAGAGATTGTCAGTAATTGCTTTATACACGTCCAGTCCAATAAAATCGACTGTCACAAGTGGCGGCATGCCTCTTCCTGTGAAAGGTCCGAGTATAGCGTCAATATAATCAATTCCACCCCTGTCTTGATACAACTCCGCAAATTGAAGTGCTTCATTCATGAACTGAAACCCCACCCGGTTCGCTAGAAAGGCCGGCGCATCTTTTAATACAACTACTTTTCTAAACAATACTTTTTCAAGATAATCCTTCAATAAATATGTGATTTCCTTATCGGACTGATTACTTGGAATTAGTTCACACAGCGGCAAACTATACGGAGGATTGAAGAAATGAGTAACAAAATATAAAGATTGTCCCTCCATATCAAAGCTTTCCTTTAGCCTTTCAATAGAAAGACCTGATGTACCTGTACTCACAATTGTCCCAGGCTTTCTATGTCGGGAAATAGTAGAGTTAACAGACTCTTTCACTGTATAATCCTCAGCTACAGATTCAAATATCCAATCAGATTCAACAATACATTGCGCCAAATCATCAAAAGTCTTCGGTATTAAATGTCCCCTAATCGAATCTGCTCGTACTGACTTAATAGCCTTTTCTATTCCTTCTAAAGACTTATTGATAGTTCTGCTGACCATGTATACTTTAACATTACCGAATGAAGCAAATATTCCAGCCACCGCTGCTCCCATAGAACCATTTGCTCCTATAACAGTAACCGTGTTAATAGTTATCATAATATCCTCCATAAAAGGCCTATTTGCAGCACTACAAGCTTCGTTCCCTTATAGAAGATAATGAGGACATTGTAGTAGCATCTGTATTGTTAATTCCCGTTCTTCTAATAACATTAAGTATTGTTTTAATGACAGTTTTTAAATCTAATTGAGCACTGATATGATCAACATACCAGATATCTAATTTAAACTTTTCATCCCACGTAATTGCATTTCGACCATTAACTTGAGCCCATCCGGATATCCCAGGGGTAACATCATGCCTACGAAGTTCCTCAGCCGAATAGTAGTCCAGGTATTCTACAAGGAGTGGCCTTGGTCCAATGAAGCTCATATCCCCCTTAAGAATGTTAAACAGTTGGGGCAGTTCGTCAATACTCGTCTTACGCAAAAAAGAACCTACCTTAGTCATTCTTTGAATATCGGGCAAAAGCTCTCCGTGCTCATCCGTCTCTAGAGACATTGTCCTAAACTTGTAAACCGTAAAGATTTTGCAGTTTTTTCCCGGGCGTTTTTGCTTAAATAAAGCAGGCCCCTTAGAGCTAATTTTCACAGCTATAATAGCTGCTATCATAAAGGGCGAGCTTAGTACAATAAGCACACATGCAATGAGCCAATCAACAACCCTTTTTACTACTAAGTATGGCCTCATTCACTATCAACCTCTGTTTTCAGATATTGAAAATAGCGGATGTTAACCCGCCATCTTCTCGACAATGTCTCTTCTTTGTTAAAGCTATTCAACGCTATTATTTTCCCATACCCTCAGCCGCAGCTCTTCCTTTATCCAGTTCAGCCTCAAATGCCGCTCTATACTGAGCAATAATAGCTGTGCTATATCCATTAGTGTTTAGTTTTTGTTCAGCGTCAGCGATTATACTGTTAAATGAGGCTTTAAAAGAAGCTAGTTGCTCTATCCCTTTTGCCTTAATACTTTGCTGTGTTGCAGCATCTGTAGCACTCATATATTCAAAGGCGATCCCTAACAATGTAGATGTACTCTGCGCCTGTAACGCGCTCAGCTTCGCCTCAGTCTCACTAGTGATACTCTCATAAGAAACCTTACCAGACCCTGTTCCTCCCGCTCCTGAACCGCCTGCTGCTCCACCTGGTTCAGCCGCTGGGGTTGCTGCTGGTGCCGGGGTTGCACTTGCAGATGGGCTAGGTCCCTTGTCAGTTGGTTTCGCAGAAGCCGTATCTTCTTCGTAGTTCTTGGAATTTGCTGTTATGGTCTTTGTTTTCGAATTCCAGCTAATGGAATTTCCTGCAGATTCCGATAAGAATCTTAGAGGGACATAGATCGAGCCGTTCAGTAGATAACTGGACTGACCTGCGGGCAATGCCTTCGTGCTCCCGCTAAATACATAACTTGCATTAACGTTGTTCAGGGTAATATTCTTGGCTGCAAAAGATGGACTGGAAGTCGCATTCATCAGGTATTCCTTAATGACTACCATCTCTGCACTGCTTGGCTCAGCTACGGTTACCTTCAGGTTCTTGGCATCCCAGCTTACGCTCTTCTGCAGAGCATACGACATGAAGCGCAAAGGGACATAGGTGGTGTTATTGTACATGAACACATGTTGTCCGGCTGGCGGCTGTAGTGCTACACCATCGAATAGCAGGGTTACATCTACATTCTGTACTTTGATAGAATTGGATGCTTTGATAGGAGCGGCTGTTGCAGTGGCTACAGGAGTAGCTGCTGCTACAGTAACCGGAGCCGATGCTATCAGGGGCTCACAGCCCATTAAGGCTACGCTCAGAAGTGCTGCAGCTGGAATCTTGATCTTGAACATGCCTATTCACTTCCTTTTTCTTGGGCTTTGAGCTTTTCTTCTTCAGCCAGAATCTGATCCTGTGTCTTCCCTTGGCTGACGCCGTACTTCTTAGCAATCTGAGCTAATTCATTGTATTGCTCCTCTGAGACCTTGCCGAGGATAATGCTACGGGCTTCCCGCTTCTCCTCAGTTGTTAGTCCGCCTTGGGCTAACTCTTGCAATCTCTTAATATCTGATACACTGAGCTGCTTGGCTAAGATGCCTGCCACATTCGCTTTATCTGTGATCGTTACGTTCTCTTGAACTTCCTTGGCCTTGTCCGTTGAAATATGGGCTAATCCATCCACACCCGCAGGTGTTGGAGCAGGAGTGCTGGCAGGCTTGTCAGTACTTACCGGCTTCTCCGTGCCGGGATCAACGGCATTACCGGATGCAGGTGTACTATCTGGTGCAGCGCTTGAAGCCGGATCAGCGGAAGCTGCCGGCTCCGCAGACGGGTCGCTATCTGCTACCACAGGCTCAATCACTTGTCCCTGAGGGACACTGGGCGTATTGCCAGCTTCCACATCGAAGCCGCCTGCCATTGAGTTCATCAGTTTATCGACAGCATAATTGGCCGCGAATAACCCGCTGGCACCTAACACCACGACGACCGACAGCGTCCAGATCAAACCTTTTTTCCATCTTTTCACTTCAGGTACCTCCACATCTCTAATTAGCTAATGGCTGCCTGGATGACTGGCTGCATCGGTACGATCTGGTTAATCACTTCGCGGATGGCTTCCGCATCTTCAGTGACAACCCGTTCCAACCGTTTGAATTCAAGCTCCATCTGGCTCCGGGTGAAGACGTTAGGTCTGCCGATGAAGATCCGGTCATGCTGAGTGGAACCCAGGTTCTCCTCATCGGTCAATAGTTCTTCATACAGCTTCTCGCCTTCACGGATGCCTGAGAAGGTGATGTCGATGTCCTTGTAAGGCTCGTAACCGGACAGTGTGATTAAGTCCTCGGCCAGAGCCAGGATCTTAACCGGCGCTCCCATATCCAGGACGAATACTTCTCCGCCATTCGCGAAGGAGCCGGACTGGATCACCAGTTGAACCGCCTCGGGAATCGTCATGAAGTAACGGACCATCTCGGGATGCGTTACGGTGACCGGCCCACCGGCGGCAATCTGCGACTTGAAGGCGGGAATGACACTGCCCCGGCTGCCTAATACGTTACCGAAGCGTACCGCAGAGAACTTGGTAGGACTTGCTACATTGAGACTCTGCACATACATCTCGGCAATCCGCTTCGTGGCCCCCATGACGCTAGTCGGGTTCACGGCCTTGTCGGAGGAGATCATCACGAAGCGCTCTGCGCCATACATGTCTGCACAGTCGGCTACATTGCGGGTCCCGAAGACATTATTCTTGATCGCTTCGGAAGGGTTGCGCTCCATCAGAGGAACGTGCTTATGTGCTGCCGCATGAAAGACCACCTGCGGCTTATAGCTCTGGAATACATCTATTAACCGGGTGCGGTCCTGAACGTCAGCAATTAAGGTCACGATCTCCAGATAAGGGAAGCTCTTGCGCAGTTCCATCTCAATCGTATAGATACTGTTCTCGCCATGTCCCAGAATCATCAGCTTGTCCGGTGCAAAGGGAGCTATCTGGCGGCACAGCTCTGATCCGATAGAACCGCCTGCGCCCGTAACCAGTACGGTCTTGTTATGAACATAGCCCAGAATACTGTTCATGTCTGCAACAATCGGCTCACGGCCCAGAAGGTCCTCTACGCTAACATCGCGGAGCTTCTTGACGGAAATCTTGCCTGCGATCAGGTCATTCAGAGCCGGTATAATCTTCAGCTTCGCGCCTGTAGCCTTGGCCAGATTAATAATCTCGGATATTTCTGTTCTGGAGACCGAGGGCATCGCGATAATAATCTCGTGAATCTGCTTCTCCTTCACAATCCGTGGAATGTCATAACGGTTACCCAATACAGGCACACCCAGAATGGACAGGTGATATTTATCTGCGCTGTCATCGATGAATCCAACCAGCCGGGTGCTCGCGAAGGAAGGTCCTGTCAGTTCTTTGGCAATCAGGATTCCGCAATCTCCAGCCCCGACAATAAGCGTATGAAGCTCGGTATTCTTGTTGTTGCTCCGGTCACTGCGGAAGACTCTCCAGAAGAAGCGGACTCCCCCAACCAGCAGCAGAACCGTCTCCATCGACCGGACTTCTATGCTGAATGGCACGCGTTCGGGCAAGATAATATAAGCGGCAGCATAAGATAATACTGCTCCTACTACAATAGCTTTGAGAACTGATATAATCTCGTTAATACTGGCATATTGCCACATTCTGCGGTAGAGTCCGAAGTAGACCAGGCTTCCCCCGACGGCCACCGTGGAGATTACGCCGAACACGATCATCTGTACCACATATTCCGGCGGAATCTCATTGTAGAACCGGAACAGGTAGGACGTCACGATGCTGAACCATATGATCGCAATATCGATCATGAATAATACCAACACTCTTGTTTTCGCTGTCATTTTCAGTGCCTCCAAAAATAACAATTTATCTATTAAACAATTCAATTGCCATAGTAGTAATAGTAGTAGCCTTCACTGGCCTTGCGCTTCACGTTGTTAAGAACCACGCCCAGCATCTTGGCCCCGACCCGGTCCAGATTTGCCTTCGCCTTAGCGGCAATATCACGCTTCACCTTACCGTAGCTGACCACCATGATTACGCCGTCACTCTTGGAGGCCACAATCTGCGCATCTGTAACGGCCAGTAGCGGCGGAGTATCAATCAGAATCACATCATATAACTGGCGCAGCTCCTGCAGCACCGCACTCATCCGGTTGGAGGCCATCATCTCCGCAGGATTCGGAGGAATCGGGCCAGATGTCATCAGATACAGGTTGTTCACACCGGATTCCTGAATCACCTCAGACAGATTCGCCTGCTGCGAGAGCAAGGAGGACAACCCATACCGGTTACTCAGGGAAAAAGTCTTATGTGCTGTAGGCTTGCGCAAGTCACCATCGATTAGCAGCACCTTCTTATCCGCTTGCGCGTAAGCAGCGGCCAGGTTGGCAGTAACGGTTGACTTTCCTTCCTCCGGTCCGGAAGAAGTGACCATAATAATCTGGATCTGTTCATCTACAGAGGAGAAATCAATGTTCGTGCGCAGTGCCCGAAAGGCTTCGGATACCGGCGAACGCGGGTTGGTCACGGTGATCAGATGGCGTTGTTTATTTGGCTGCTGTGACATGCTCGAGTTCCCCCGCCTTTCTGCTCTGTGTCTGAGTCTGCTGCCCGGTGGTCTTGGTTTCTTCCTGGCCCAGCCGGGTAATCATGGCTATAGTCGGAAGTCCGAGGTATTTCTTAATGTCGTCTTCTGTCTTCAGCGTATCATCGAGATACTCCAGCAGGAAGGCAATCCCCAGGCCGATCATCAGGGATACGATAAAAGCAATGGCGAGGTTCATGACCACATTCGGCTCTACCGGTCCGGGTGCAACTGGCGGATTAAGCTTGGCTTCGTTGAGGATGGACACATTCTGTACGTTGAACAAGGACGGAATCTCCTGCTTAAATACAAGTGATATGGCATTCACGATCTCTGCGGCTCTCTGGTATGAATTATCTCGAACGACAAGTGTCATCACCTGCGTATTATTTACGGAACTCACGTTAACCTTCTTCAGCATTTCCTCTGCCGTAATCCCGAATTGCGGATAATTCTTGGCCACAACATCAAGGATCGCCGGAGTCTTAATAATTTCCTTGTACGTATTGATCAGCTGAATGTTGGTATTAATCTGATTCAGGTCCAGCTGCGCTGCCGTAGCTTGGGTAGGCGTCTGATTAACAATGATCTTCGTTGAAGCTTCATAGACCGGATTCTTGATATATAAGCTGTAGATCCCGGCAAGAACACAAGCCACGATAACAATGCTGATAATCATCCACAGTCTCTTCCTGACAATCTGGAAATAATCGCGCAAATCCAATTCTTGTGCTGACAAGTGCATTTCCCTCCAAGCTGTAAATTCTTATACCCTATATCCTAAAAAAGTGCCTCCTCTCTAAACGACGAGAGGAGGCTCTCCACAATACTATTTACTTACTTGAAGTTGATCGTACGGTAGATAATCACTGCAGCTTCAGCGCGTGTAGCTGTGTTGTTAGGGTTAAACTTGCCGGCGTTGCCGATAACCAGGTTATTGCTGGCAGCGAAGGCTACTCCGTCTTTCAGAGAAGCAGCGATCTTGCCTGCATCAGAGAACTTGCTCAGGGAGCTGACATTCGTTGCAGCTTCCGGCTTCTGCGACTTCACGGCACGGGCAATCATCGTTGCCATTTCGGCGCGCGTAATCGTTGCATTAGGATCGAACTGGGCTGCACTGCGTCCAGTAATGATTCCCTTCTCAGCAGCAACAGCTACATAAGGAGCATACCAGGCAGTGGAGCTTACATCGCCGAAGCTCTGCTTCGCGGAGTTGTTCTCCAGGTTCAGTGCGCGGATCAGCATCTTGGAGAATTCTGCACGGGTCACATTGCTCTTCGGAGCAAAGTTGCCGTTGCCTACGCCTTCAATAGCGCCCTTGGCTGCTACGACTGAGATCTGTCTTCCAGCCCAAGCTTGAACACTGGCAACATCCTTGAAGCTGACTTTGTTCTCCAGTACAGCGTAGGAAGAGAAGCTGTCACGCGGTTCAGTGATGTGATCACCGTCTACAACACCACCCTGGTATTGCAGTGCGCCGTAAACTACCTTCGCAACGGACAGCAGTTCGCGGTCAATGCCTTCTGTATTCTTAAGCGGCAGCTTGATGATGATTGGCTGCTTGAAGGTGGATGTAACCACACCGCCCACAGTCAATTCGAAGTCGTATACGCTCGAAGTCAGCTTATTGCTGGACAGGGAAGTTACGGTTGTATCTGCTACAGTGGAAGTAGTCAGTGTAATAGCTTCACTGAACTGTCCTACTGGAATCGTTACGGTTAAGCCGTTGAAGGTAATTGCAATGTTGGCAATACCTTTCGCCTTGGCTGCTTCGATGATTGCTTTGGACAATGGTACTTCTACTGTTGCCGCGTTCACTGTACCCAGGTTCAGGGTAAGCGTAAGACCAGTCTTACCGGCATTAGCTGCAACCAGTGCATCAAAGGCTTTCAGTACGTCAGCATCTACCAGCTTCAAGGTTGCTTTGTTGCCTGCAATCGTTACCAGCTTGGATACATCGTAGATTCCTGGTGTAGCTGTAGGGTTCGTAACTGGAGTTGTTACTGTGCCGCCACCGCCACCGCCAGTGCTGCCACCAGGGGTTCCAGGATTAGGTGTTACAGGCTCGTTAATGTAAGCTCTAACATAAGCTGAAGCAAGAGCCATCATTGCTGGCTTCGCTGTTGGGATTGTATCCTTCAGGTTCTTCAGACTGCGCTTAATATCTCCAGGAGTAATGTTAAGGTTGTACAATACCTGGCTTACGGTCAGACCACCTTCAACTGTGTTGTGGTTCAGCACCTTGGTAATAGCTTCATCCAGCAATTTATTCAGAGCATCATCAGTGCTGGAAGCATTAGCGATCAGGTTCAACAAATCAGTTGCGGACTTATTGCTGATCATTGCGCGAAGTTCAGCTTCAACGCCTTTGTCACCGAACAGGAATTCAGTGAAGTCGTCAGCTGTAAGATTAGATACGTCAGCCTTAGCTGCAATCTTCTTCAGCAAGGCAACGTTGTCCAGATTGTAGCGGATTTCCTTAATTGCAGTGTAATTCTTGTCATACACATCGTAGACTACACTGGATACACTCGTGAAAGCTTTATGGGCAGTTGCAAGATCTTCATTATTCAATTTAAGCTTAGAAAGTACTGGTTGGAAGATCTGTTCGAACTTCTCAGCGCTAAGATTGCCCGCTTCCTGCTCATAAGCAAGCAATGCTTGTCTCTCTTTCTCTGTCAGCTGAGCATAAATCTTCTCAACCTTCGCCTTCACATCTGCCTGCGATACTGCTGCTGCGGAAGCTGTACTCACTCCAAAATGTTCAGCCAGCCCCTTGCTGCTGAACGGGAATCCGGCAACGGATGCCGCTGCCATGCTTACTGCTAGTGTAGATACTGCTAGTTTTTTCTTCAAAGTCACTTGTCATCCACCTCTTTGTATGTATTTGAATTAATAATAGTGCAAGAATCCAGTAATACCCATTCTACCATTAATGACACATAAGGTCACCCCTTACGAGAAAAAAATCCGAACAATCTATGAAGTTTGCTGTTAGATTGAATAGAATTAACTCGATTAATCTCCTTATTTGCAAGGATATCGCGCGCATTTTGTAGAAAAAAGTCGACTGACTCTGCTCCTAATTCCCGCTGAACCACCCCGTAAGCCTCGCTTAATCCAAAGGGACGGTGAAGAGAATCATGCGCATCTGATGCAATAATATGCACGGCATGCTGCCGGCATAATTCGAGCGACAGCTTCTGCAGCTTACTCCCGAAGACGCCCGCGATACTCTGTGCGGTTACCTGTCCAAGAGCCCCAAGCTCAATTAACCGCAGCAGCTTGGACGGATCGGCAGCAACCTCCGCATTGCGCTCCGGGTGGGCAATAACCGGCACCATTCCCTGGATGACCAGCTCATGGCAGGTCTCTTCCATCGTGCGGGGTACCCGTGAAGAGGGCATCTCCAGCAAGATATACCGGGAACCCGCAAGCGTCAACAGTTGTCCGCGCTCCAGATCATCGAGCAGTTCTCCGTAGATCCGGATCTCCTGCCCCGGCAGCACGACCAGCGGATTGCCTGCCTCCTGCAGCTTCGCATTCAGCAACCGCACCGCCGCTTCAATCTCCGGGGCCGGATTCATGTAGACTCCGTTCGCATGGTGGGGGGTAGCTATTACAGTTGTAATACCATCGTTATGGGCGTCAAGCGCCATGGCAAGAGCGGCGTCGTAATCAGCGGCTCCGTCATCCATGAAGGGTAGAATGTGGCTATGGATATCTATCATATGTTGTTTATCGGTCCTTTCGTAGAGGATATGTATAGTTTTCGCAAAAAAATACAACCATTTCACTAGGAAATGATTGCCATATTTTAAAACAATATCACCTACGCTTCCAGTCGGAACAGCCGGCCAGCCGCCTCTGCAAGTCTCTCATCTACTTCGTTAATCACTGCCTCTTGCTGACTACGGTTGCGCATATCGAGCAGTCTATCAATCTCTTGACGGAGCTTCTCAATCTCACCTTCTACGCTCTGACGCTTGTAGACAGCCAGCATCTCTGCCACTGAATATTTATGCTGATAGATCAGCTTGGTGCCTTCCGGCCTCACTTCCGAGATCCGGCGCACCGAACCGCCTTCATAGTAATACATCATCGTTAGGTCCTTATAAATCCGGTTTACGGTCCCCGTGCCCTTATACATGAAGAATAATTTGCGGACTGCATTAATCAGATGAGGATTCACCACCCTGCAGGTCAAGGAACCCATATAGATGCCACCTTTGCGTTCAAATGACAGATGAACCTCCTCACCTCCGGCCTCCTCCAGCACAATCTCCTGTTCGCCCGCGCCCAATACCTTCACACGGTGACTGATATAGCTGGTATCTGCTGTCTGCAGGAACTGGTTCAGCTGAAATTCGGTCATTTGCATCGTTGCATTCACATATTCCATCGCCAGACGCTGAGCCATAAACATCCCTCAATTCTTAATGACAAACCCTTAAGTCTCGGAAGGCGCTTCGTGCTGCGGTTCATCCCCGGAATTCGGATCATCCGGTTCTGCCGGAAGCTCTTCTTCGGTGGGTAGAGTATGTCTATCTATAAGTTCCCATAATTCGTCTTTGCCAAGTCCAATCTCTGATGAATACGCAATGAAGCTGTCTCCCGGCAGCACACCGAGTTCTTGCTTCATGATCTTAATATGCTTCGGCCAGCGGGTCTTCGGAATTTTGTCCGCTTTGGTGGCCACTACGCAGAGCGGCAGATCGTAGTGCTTCAGCCAGTCGAACATCATTTTGTCATTGGCCGTCGGCGGGTGGCGCAGATCTACGATAAGCAGGACCATCTTCAGCGTCTCGCGCTCTGCCATGTACTTTTCGACCATTTTGCCCCAGGAGGCGCGTTGTGTCTTCGAGACCTTGGCATAGCCATAGCCCGGGAAGTCAACGAAATACATGCTCTCATTCACACGATAATAGTTCATATGCTGCGTCTTGCCCGGTGTAGAACTGGTACGGGCCAGATTCTTGCGGTTAATCATCCGGTTGATCAGAGAAGACTTCCCTACATTGGAGCGCCCTGCCAGAGCAATCTCCGGCAAGGCATCCACAGGGTATTGGTCAGGGCCTACGGCACTGATAATAAATTCGGAGCTAATAACTTTCATAGGACTTCCTTTCTAATGCACACTACTCGGCGCTTCAATGCTTATTTCTGTGTCTGAGTCTGAATCGGTGTTGATGCCTTCTTCATGATCTACGAGCGCGTGCTTCAGTACCTGATCCATATGGGATACCGGCACGAACTCGACATCACTAAGGACACTCTCAGGAATATCCTTGAGGTCGCGTTCATTGTCCTTCGGGATAAGAATCTTCTTGTAGCCTGCACGGTGGGCTGCCAGCGATTTCTCCTTAAGACCTCCGATAGGCAATACGCGTCCGCGCAGCGTGATCTCACCGGTCATAGCAACATGCTTGGAGACATAACGCTTGGTGAGCGCAGAGATCAGCGCCGTGGCGATTGTAATCCCTGCGGACGGGCCGTCCTTGGGAATGGCACCTTCGGGAATATGGATGTGAATATCGTTCTTCTCGTGAAAATCAGGAGCAAGCCCCAGCTCCTCCGCCTTCGAGCGGGTATAGCTGAAGGCGGCCTGCGCCGACTCCTTCATTACATCGCCGAGCTGTCCGGTCAGCGTCAGCTTCCCGGTGCCCTGGACCACCGTGACTTCAATCAGCAGCGTATCGCCGCCAACCTCTGTCCAGGCCAGCCCGGTAACGGTACCGATCTGATCCTCCAGCTCTGCCATTCCATAGCGGTACTTGGAGGCTCCCAGGTAATCCTTGATCTCTTCTGGAAGAATGCTGACGCGCTCCTTCTCTTCGGAGACGATCTGCTTCGCCGCCTTACGGCAAAGGGCCGCAATCTGCTGCTCCAGATTCCGCACCCCGGATTCGCGGGTGTACTCGCGCACCATCTTCAGCAGCGTATCATCTCCGATGGACAGCTGCTCTTCCGCAAGGCCGTGGCTCTTGCGCTGCTTCGGCAGCAGATAACGGCTGGCAATCTCCAGCTTCTCCAGCTCCGTATAGCCGGGAATGAACAGCATCTCCATCCGGTCCAGCAGCGGACGCGGGATGTTATGCACGGCATTCGCCGTAGTGACGAACATGACATTCGACAAGTCGAACGGCAGCTCTACGAAGTGATCGCTGAACGTATTGTTCTGTTCCGGGTCCAGCACCTCCAGCAGGGCCGCCGACGGATCGCCGCGGAAGTCCGCTGCCATCTTATCGATCTCATCCAGCAGGAAGACCGGATTAATGCTGCCTGCCGTCTTCATTCCCTGGATGATCCGGCCCGGCATTGCGCCGACATACGTACGGCGGTGACCCCGGATCTCGGCTTCATCCCGCACGCCGCCCAGCGAAATGCGGACGAACTTGCGGTTCAGGGAGCGGGCGATGGAGCGGGCGAGCGAGGTTTTGCCGACGCCCGGAGGACCTACCAGACACAGAATCGGTCCTTTCAGACCCTTGACCAGCTTCTGCACGGCCAGGTATTCCAGCACCCGTTCCTTCGGCTTCTCCAGACCATAATGGTCTGCGTCCAGCACTTCTTCTGCCTTACGGATATCCAGATCATCTTCCGTAGCTTCGCTCCAGGGCAGACCGAGCAGCCAATCCACATAGTTGCGGATGACGCTGCCTTCGGCCGAGCTTGCCGGCATTTTCTCCAGCCGGTCGATTTCCTTCAGGATCTTCTCCTGCACCCGCTCCGGCAGGTTCTTCTCTTCCATCTGAGCGCGCAGCTCATCAGCTTCGCCGGCCCGGCCTTCCTTCTCGCCAAGCTCCTTCTGGATCGCTTTCATCTGCTCGCGCAGGTAATACTCCTTCTGGGTCTTCTCCATCTGCTTCTTCACGCGCTGGCTGATCTTGCGTTCGAGTTCCAGCACTTCGCGCTCATTATTGAGGATATCGAGCAGCTTCTCCAGACGCTTGCTGACGTCAATGGTCTCCAGGATCTCCTGTTTGTCCTTGATCTTCAGCGCCAGATGACTGGTGATAACATCCGCCAGCCGCCCGGGCTCCTCGATATCGGAGACCGCAGCGAGTGTCTCTGGCGTTACTTTTTTGGACAAAGTGATGTAGTGTTCGAACTGGCTCAGCACGCTGCGCATCAGGGCATCGCTCTCCTGGTCCACATCCTCCTGCTCCGGCAGCTCACGCGCCATCACCTCATAGTACTCTTCGTTGTCCGTATAATGAATAATCTCGGCCCGCTCTACGCCTTCCACCAGCACACGGATCGTGCCGTTGGGGAGCTTCAGCATCTGCCGCACATTCGCCACCGTACCTACGCGGAATATATCCTCTTGCCCCGGCTCTTCAATATTAACTTCCGACTGGGAGCAGAGGAGAATCAGATTATCTTCAACCATAGCTTTCTCTAGTGCCCGGACGGACTTCTCACGGCCTACATCCAGATGCAGAACCATACTGGGATATACAAGAAGACCTCTAAGCGGTAATAAAGGAAAACGACGACCTTTGGATTTATTTTGTATCATCGCTTTCGCACCTCCCATGGTTCATAAGTAGTGTCATATGCATTCATTCTAACAAAAGCCGCATGAAAACACCAACAACCCGTGTCCGCAATTGGCGTTATTGGCATGCTCACCCATCGGTATGTAGTATTCGCTGAACATTCGTGTCCTATGCCGCTGCTCTCCCTTCTTCATCCAGTCAAAAAAATCCCCCGGCGCTTGCCCGCCAGGGGATTCCTTCACACTGTGCCTGTCTTACCCAGGCATACTCTCGCCCGAAGCATCCGCCTTCAGAAGTGAAGGCGCTGAAGAGAAGGTCTCGCCAGATACGGCGGGCATTCTGATGTCTGCCGTATCCGTGCCGAACAGGTGGCGGAACACTTCCTCCACCGTGTCCACCGGAATCACCCGCAGCGCGCCGAGATCGGCGAACAGCGACTGCCAGTTCTCCTTCGGGATCAGCACGGTCGTTGCTCCCGCCTGGAAGGCAGCCTCCACCTTGGCGACCACGCCGCCGACCGGCTTCACCCGGCCATGGATGCCGACCTCCCCGGTGATTGCCACCGTGTTGTCCACCGGCAGGTGCCGGATGGCAGAGACGATGGCCACCGCCATGGCCACCCCGGCGGACGGGCCGTCAATCGGCGTCCCTCCGGGGAAGTTAATGTGCAGGTCATACTTGTCCGGCTCCAGCTTCATGGAGCGCAGGACGGTCAGCACATTCTCGATGGAGCCCCGGGCCATGCTCTTGCGACGCACAGTCCGCGAGCCGCCGCGTGTCTCCTCTTCATCGACTACCCCGGTGATATTCAGCCTGCCCGGCCCGTTAAGGGCGGGCGCGGCTGAGACCTCAATCTCCAGCAGCGTGCCCATGCCGGGCCCGTAGACGGCAAGGCCATTGACCAGTCCGACCTGCGGAGCGGAAGGGATTTTGCGCTCCGTCCGCAGCGGCAGCTGGCTGCTGCTGGCGACCCATTCCACTTCCGCAGCGCTAAGTGTGTCCCGGCCTTCGGTCAGCGCAAGACCCGCAGCCAGCTGAATCATATTTACAGCCTCACGGCCGTTCGTAGCATACTGCTGCACGACCTCCACCGCTTCGGGGCTTGGCTTCAGCCCGATCTTCTGAACGGCATCCCGTCCGATCACGGCAATCTCCTCCGGCAGCAGCGGACGGAAATAAATCTCCATGCAGCGCGAACGCAGCGCAGGCGAGATCTCATCCGGCGACCGTGTCGTGGCTCCGACCAGCCGGAAATCGGCAGGCAAGCCATTTTGGAAGATATCATGAATATACGCTGGTGTATTACTGTCCTCCGAGTTGTAATAGGCGCTCTCCAGCAGCACCTTACGGTCTTCCAGCACCTTCAGCAGCTTGTTCATCTGAATGGGATGCAGCTCGCCAATCTCATCGAGGAAGAGAATTCCCCCATGTGCCTTGGTTACTGCGCCCGGCTTCGGCTGCGGGACTCCCGCCACACCCATGGCCCCCGCTCCCTGATAGATCGGATCATGCACGGACCCGATTAGCGGATCGGCAATTCCGCGCTCGTCGAAGCGCGCCGTAGTGGCATCGATCTCGGTGAATTTGGCGTCACGCTTGAACGGCGACAACGCATTCTTCTTCGCTTCCTCCATAACCACCCTCGCCGCTGCCGTCTTGCCCACACCCGGAGGCCCGTAGATAATCACATGCTGCGGATTGGCACTGCACAGCGCGGCCTTCAAGGCGCGCAGCCCGTCCTTCTGTCCGACGATATCGTCGATAGAGGCGGGGCGTGTCTTTTCTGAGAGCGGCTTGGTCAGTGAGATCATCCGCATCTTCCGCAACTTATCCAGCTCCTTGCGCGATTCCCGGTCCACCGCCGTCTTGTTCGTCTTCTGTCCCCGCAGCAGATTCCAAAAATAAACGCCGATGACCAGCGCGAAAAAGAGCTGCACGACCATCAGCAATATACTTAGTTCCATAGGTCACCCTCCTGTATCCTTCCGTCTGCCTATTCTGTATTCAGCTACTACTAGGTAGTATAGCCGTTTCAGACATTCGTAAACTCCCGCAACAAAAAAACCGGATCCCATTCTCCTTCCGCACTCATAGATTGCATAGGATTTCCACAAACGGAAAGACTATACCGGATGACTGGAGGCGAATGACCATGACACAGATGTATAATACTGTAAATACACAGGAGAAGCTGCCGCAATCCCTGTCCGCCATATTAGAAGGACTACAAAGCCGCCTGGGCAAAAGCACAGATATCATCTACCGGTTCATCACCCTCGGCCCTTCGTCCGCTGTAATTGTATTCATTGAAGGACTCGCAGATCCGCAGGAGATGATCCAGGCCATTCACGAGGATTCCAGTCTGTATCAACAGTTCAGCCAGCCTCAGCCAGAGAGCTGTCTGAAGCTGCTGCAGGAACGGACGCTCTCCCTCGGTAAGGTCGGGGAGGTCAGTAATTACACGGAGGTAGAACGCGAGCTGCTCGCCGGTAACTCGATCCTCATCATTGACGGAGCTCCGAAGGCGCTGTCTGCCGGAACGGAAGCGCTGAAGCAGCGGGCAGTGGAGGATGCCGGCTCACAATCCGTTGTAAGGGGGCCGCGTGAAGGCTTCACGGAATCCCTGCGTGAGAATACCGCCCTGATCCGGCGGAGAATCCAGAACCCGAAGCTGCGCATTGAAGAGAGAACCCTCGGGGAACAGACGCAGACGAATGTAGCTGTAATGTATATAGAAGGCAATGTAGATCCCGGGGTGCTGACCCAGCTGCGCAGACGGCTGGATGAGGCCAAGCTGGACAGTGTACTGGAGAGCAATTATATCGAGGAGATGATTCAGGACCCGCAATACAGCCCTTTTCCGACGGTCTATAACACGGAACGCCCGGATTCCGCCGCATCAGCACTGCTGGAAGGACGGATCACTATCCTGGTTGAGGGTACGCCGTTTGTGCTCATCGTTCCTGCCTTGTTCGTACAGTTCTTCCAATCCAGTGAGGATTACTATCAGCGGAGCGATTTTGCCAGTCTGGTCCGCATCCTCCGTTATTTCTGCTTCACTGTAGCACTGCTGACCCCGGCCTTTTATATTGCGATCACCACCTTCCATCAGGAGATGATTCCGACGACCCTGCTGGTCAGTCTGATCGGGCAGCGTGAAGGCATTCCGTTCCCGGCATTTCTCGAAGCCTTCCTGATGGAGATCACCTTCGAGATTCTGCGTGAGGCCGGTATCCGCCTGCCCAAATCAATGGGCCAGTCCGTATCTATCGTAGGTACTCTGGTTATTGGCCAGGCTGCGGTGGATGCAGGGCTAGTCTCGGCTGCTATGGTCATCGTCGTCTCCATTACAGCCATATCCAACTTCGCCCTTCCCGCCTTCAACATCGGGATCTCGGTACGGATTCTGCGCTTCGTGATGATGGGGATTGGCGCTTCCTTCGGCCTATACGGGATTGTTGTCGCTTTGATTATTCTGGGTCTCCACTTATGCAGCCTGGAATCCGTAGGTGTTCCTTACATGACTTCATTCGCCCCCTGGCAGTGGCTTAGCCAGAAGGATAGCCTCATAAGGCTATCAAGACGCAATATGAAGAAGTATACCGGGCATAACTGACAGAGAGGAGCAACCTACTATGCGTATTCAACAAGCAGTCTGTCTGCTCCTGTTCTTCAGTCTGGCGGTATTGCCCGGATGCTGGAGCCGCAAGGAGCTGAACGAGCTGGCCGTGGTCATGGCGATGGGAATTGATGCCGCACCTGAGGGTTATGCCGTTTCTGCACAGGTGCTGAATTCGGGAGAAGCACGCAGCACAAAAGGAGCAGCAGGCAAAAGCCTGCCTGTTCTTACCTACAAGGCCGTAGGCCAGACGGTTCCCGATGCCCTCCAGCACATGCTCAGTACGGCTCCGCGTACCCTCTACTTATCCCACATCCGGGTGCTCGTCCTCGGAGAAAAACTGGCACGGCAAGGAGTCAGTGACATCCTTGATTTCATCACCCGGGATCATCAGCTCCGCAGTGATTTCTTCCTGGTGGTCGCGAAGAATTCTCAGGCCTCTGACATTCTGGAGATTAATACTCCGTTCGAGCAGATTCCGGCCAGCTCGCTCTATTCCTCCATTCTGGTCTCGCATAAAAATTGGGCAGCCACCGGCAAAGTCACCCTGCAGCAGTTCATTCTTGAACTGGAGCGCGGCGGCTCCAATCCGATTATGTCCGGCGTAAGGCTGAACGGCGATGTGTCAGAGGGAGGAACAATCAAGAATATTGAATCCATTGTCCCCAAGACTCAGATTGTCCAGGCGGGAATTGCTGTTTTCAAAAAAGACCGTCTGGTCGGCTGGCTGAATGAGAGCTCCAGTAAAACGCTTAATTACACGCTGAATGAGGTCGATTCCTCGAACGGAATTGTCTCCTGCCCGGATGGGGGCAAGGTCGGATTTATCATCACCCGCTCGGAGAGCCGCATCCTGCCCCGGCTTAATTCTGCCGGAGAGCCTGAATTCACACTCTCCATCCATGCAGAGTCCGATCTTACGACCGTTAATGGTACCCTTGACCTCACTAAGCCGGCCAATATAGCGCTGATCGAGACCCGGATTGAGAATAAGTTCATTAACAATATGGAGGGGAATATCCAGAGCGTACAGCAGGATTATGGTTCGGATATCTTCGGCTTCGGCGAAGCACTACACCGCAAATATCCCCGGGTATGGAAGAAGTACCGTGATGGATGGGATGACCATTTCAAGCATGTGAAGGTACGAATCGCATGCAAGTTACAGATCCGGCGGATTGGTTCCATTGTTCAGCCGCAGAGAAGGGAGATGGAGCTTAAATGAATTGGAACTGGCTGCTGCTCCTGTTCCTGCTGATCACTGCTCTGATGCAGCTTCCCCGGTTGATCCGGCTGCGTTCTCCACAGGATACGACGATCTTCTGCACACTCTGGCTGCTTGCAGCTTCAATCACGATTGCCGACATGGCAGGTTCCACTCTGATTCGGCCTTTGGACTGGGTCAATGGCATCATCAAGCTACTCTCTTTGTAACCATTAACTAAACTGAAAGGATGATGGGCCAGTGAGCAAGTCCAAGAACCTCTCCTCCTTACAATTATTCATACTGACCTTCGGGCTGATGACAGGAACCTCCATTCTGGACTTGCCTGGAACAATAACGCAAATCGCCAGAGAGGATGCCTGGATCGCTGCCCTCTTCGCCCTGCTGATCAATCTTATGATGGCACTCTTATGTCTCGGCCTCTGCCGTCTGTATCCGGGCCAGACTCTGTTCGAGATTCTGGAGTCTGTGCTGGGCCGATGGCCGGGCAAGGCGTTATCACTCATCTATTTATTCTATTTTCTCATCCTTACCAGTGCGCTGCTGGGCGATCTGAGCACCTTCATCACCACAGAGGTTATGCCTGAGACCCCGTCTGAGGCAACCAAACTCATATTTCTGCTCGTTCTCGTCATCAGCGCGCTCAAAGGCATCATTATTCTGGGCCGGTTGAGTGAGTTGCTCTTCCCCTGGCTGCTGCTTCTGCTCACGCTGCTCGTTCTGGCCCTGATCCCTCAAGCGAATTGGACACATATCCGCCCCATTATGGAGGATGGCCCGGGCCCTGTTCTGGCCGCCGGTATTCAGTCCGCCATGTTTCAAGAGCCCATTGTATTGATGGGCTTCCTCCCCCTGGTGAAGCTGCCCGCCAAGCGGGCACGGGTCTTGCTCAGCGGAATAATTACCGGCGGGATAGTCCTCTCCGTACTGACACTGCTCAGTGTACTGGTCCTTGGGATTGAACAGACCTCGAACAGCGTCTATCCGGTATTCGTGCTGGCGAAGACCATTAATATTGGCAACGTACTGCAACGAGTTGAAGGAATGTTAATTACGATCTGGATTATGACCTTCTTTATCAAAATCTCCTTGCTCTTTCTGCTGCTCCTACAAAATTTCCAGACCGTATTCAGTCTGAAGCGCACCACTCACCTGATCTTTCCTTTGGCGGTTCTGTTGTTCGTCTTCGCCTCCAATATTTATATCAACATGGCCTATCTCATAGATAGGGTGCAGAATGCCTGGTGGAAATTCGCTGCCATCCACCTCGTATTCATCCCTCTGCTGATATATGGGATTGCGCTGATAAGGAGCAAGCTGGCTGCCTCGGCAGCCAAGTCTTAAGACCTGGTTATGCCTATACATTCTTCTATTTAGCAAAAAAGCCCTGCCCGTTTGCAGATCATCCGCAAACGGGCAGGGCGCTGTTATATATAGAATTAGTTCTCTGTACTGCCGATTTGAACCGCCGGAGCAAGTCCCGCGTGGCTACGGCCGGGAATCTCGCCGGTCGCCTCGAAATGCTCGACAATAATATCAATCTCCTTCTTCAGCTCGGAGACGAGCTCTGCCTCAGGCACCTTGCGGATCATCTTGCCGTAACGGAACAACAGCCCTTCTCCGCGCGCACCGGCGATGCCGATGTCTGCTTCTCTGGCTTCCCCTGGACCATTCACCGCACACCCGAGGACAGATACCTTAATCGGCACCTTCAGCTTGGAGATGTACTCCTCCACTTCGTTCGCAATCGAGAAGAGGTCAATATCCAGGCGTCCGCAAGTCGGACAGGAGATCAGGGTAGCGGCATTCGAGATCAGACCGAAGGTCTTCAGCAGCTCACGGGCCACCTTCACTTCCTCCACCGGATCAGCACTCAGGGAGATCCGCACCGTACTACCGATACCCATGGAGAGCAGCGCACCGATCCCGGCCGAGCTCTTCACTGTTCCGGCGAACAGAGTGCCGGATTCAGTGATACCCAGATGCAGCGGATAAGGAATCACTTCTGCAGCTTGACGGTAAGCCTCGATGGCCATCGGCACATCGGATGCCTTCAGGGACACGATGATATCGTGGAAGTCCAGCTCTTCGAGAATGCCGATATGGTATAGGGCACTCTCAACCATAGCCTCCGGTGTAGGATAACCGTATTTCTCCAGCAGGTGATTCTCCAGTGAACCGGCATTCACACCGATCCGGATCGGTATCCCCTTGTCCTTACAGGCCTTAACGACAGCTTCCACCTTATCACGGCGTCCGATATTGCCGGGATTGATCCGCACCTTGTCGATGCCGTTCTCAATCGCCAGCAAGGCCAGCTTGTAATTGAAATGAATATCCGCTACGAGCGGGATATGAATCTGCTTCTTGATTTCCTTAATCGCTGCTGCCGCTTCCTCATTGTTGACCGTTACACGCACGAGCTGACAGCCAGCTTCCTCCAGCCGCAGAATCTCGGCCACGGTTGCCTCTACATCGGCGGTCTTGGTCGTACACATGCTTTGGATTGCAACCTCGTTGTTACCCCCGATAATCACTCCGCCAACATTGACGGGACGGGTCTGGTGTCTCAGGAACATGATTTTCTCCCCCATAACGATCAAAGCTCCACCCTCTCCGCTCCCGCAGGTCATGCGGGGGTGCGGGAGAAAGTGGAGACCCTGAGCTGTATTGTTAAGCCGGGTCAGGCCGGGTAATGAAGCCTGACTTACGCGCTTTCTTCTTTTTTCTTATCCTTCTTGAGACTAAGCTCCGGCAGAGACTTCTCCTTAACAACCTGCTCGGTAATGACACAATCCTTAATGTCATCACGTGAAGGCACCTCGTACATCACATCAAGCATAATGCTCTCAATGATGGCACGCAGTCCACGGGCACCGGTGTTGCGCTTGATCGCTTCCTTCGCAATCGCTTCAAGAGCAAGCGGTTCGAACTTCAGAGCTACATTATCCATCTCCAGCAGCTTCACATACTGCTTCACGAGCGCATTTTTAGGCTCGGAGAGAATACGTACCAGGGTGCTCTCATCAAGCGGTTCCAAGGTCGAGATGACCGGCAGACGGCCGACGAACTCGGGGATGAGGCCGAACTTCAGCAGGTCCTCAGGCAATACCATAGACAGGTATTCACCGGCCTTGAGGTCCTTCTGTCCTTCAACCGCAGCGTTGAAGCCGATGACTTTTTTGCCGATACGGCGCTTGATCATTTGCTCCAGGCCGTCGAAGGCACCGCCCACGATGAACAGAATGTTCGTAGTATCGATCTGGATGAATTCCTGATGAGGATGCTTGCGTCCGCCTTGCGGTGGAACCGAAGCAACCGTACCTTCAAGAATCTTCAGCAGCGCCTGCTGAACGCCTTCACCGGATACGTCGCGGGTAATGGACGGATTCTCGGATTTACGCGCTACCTTATCAATTTCGTCTATATAGATAATGCCGCGTTCGGCTTTCTCTACATCATAATCAGCCGCTTGAATCAGCTTCAGGAGAATGTTCTCGACGTCTTCACCCACATAACCGGCTTCCGTAAGGGAAGTGGCATCTGCAATGGCAAAAGGCACGTTGATGATCTTCGCCATCGTCTGCGCCAGCAGGGTCTTACCGGAGCCTGTAGGTCCGAGCAGCAGAATGTTGCTCTTCGTCAGCTCCACATCTTCAATCTTGCTCTGGCTGTTCACGCGCTTGTAGTGATTGTATACAGCAACGGAGAGCGATTTCTTCGCTTGCTCCTGGCCGATAACATATTGGTCCAAGATATCGCGGATTTCCTTCGGTTTCGGAATATCCTTCATATCCAGCTCTTCCTCGTGGCCAAGCTCCTCTTCCACAATCTCTGTGCATAGCTCGATGCATTCGTCACATATATAAACGCCAGGTCCCGCTACGAGCTTACGAACCTGCTCTTGTGATTTGCCGCAAAAGGAACATTTCAACTGCCCTTTTTCATCATTAAATTTAAACATCTAACCACCCCTTTAAGATATGATCGGTGAAGAGAGTACCTGGTCAATGAGCCCGTATTCCTTCGCTTCTTCCGCGCTCATGAAGTTATCGCGGTCTGTATCCCGTTCGATTTTGTCAAGGGGCTGACCTGTGCGCTCTACATAAATCTGATTCAGCTTCTGCTTCGTCTTGAGAATCCAGTCGGTGTGAATCCAGATGTCGGACGCCTGCCCCTGAACGCCGCCGAGCGGCTGATGAATCATGACCTCGCTGTTGGTCAGCGCATATCTCTTGCCGGGCGCTCCGGCTGTCAGGAGCAATGATCCCATACTGGCTGCCATCCCTACGCAAATCGTTGAAACATCCGGTTTGATATATTGCATCGTATCATATATACCCATGCCGGCTGTAACAGAACCACCGGGCGAGTTGAGGTACAAGTGAATGTCTTTTTCGGGGTCATCTGCTGCCAGGAACAGCAACTGCGCAATAACCAGATTGGCGACATCATCGTCAATCGCACTGCTCAGGAAGATGATGCGATCCTTGAGCAATCTGGAATAGATATCGTATGAGCGTTCTCCCCGGCTTGTCGTTTCCACAACCATTGGTACCAGACTCATGCCACCAACCTCTTTTCTCTATACAGATTAGTCTTTCCGTTTCAGAAATATTTTAACACGTTCAAAGCGGGATGTCATTTATTCACGGGGTCCCTAAACCGCATTGTTCATGTGCATGCCATTATAACGCAATTCCACAGACAATGCCAATTGAAGGGTTCATGATATGTACTACCAAACGCCCGGCCCCCGATAAAAATAAGGCACGTAACAAAAACTTACGTGCCTTATCAAATCTCTATGGAGGCTAATGGATAGCCGTTCTAGGTAAGGGATTGAAGCTTACTCAGCCTTTGCTTCTTCTGCTGCCGCTTCTTCTGCAGGTGCTGCCGGAGCTTCAACTTCCACGCTGTTGCTAACGAGGAACTCGATTGTCTTGCGCAGGGAGATCTCATCGTTCAGGCTGCTCAGGGAACCATTGGCTGCCAGAATGCTGCGGATTTCTTCAGGAGAACGCTTGTAAGCTTCAGCCATAGTAGCCAGCTCTTGCGTAACTTCTTCTTCCGACACTGCGATCTTCTCTTCCTTAGCAATAACTTCCAGAACAAGGTTGTTACGAACGCGCTTCTCAGCATCGCCCTTCATTTGTCCTTGCAGGTCTTCACGGGTCTGGCCGGAGAAGCTAAGGAACATGTCCATGTTCATGCCCTGCTGGCGAAGACGGGTATCGAAGTCACGAACCATGTTCTCCACTTCGCTGGCGATCATAGCCTCAGGAATTTCAACTTCAGCATTTGCTGCTGCTGCGTCAACTACTGCGGATTCACGAACGCTCTTCAGCTCTTCCTGCTTGCGGGATTCGAGCTGTGCCTTCAGGTCTGCCTTGTATTCTTCCAGTGTGTCGAATTCACTAACATCCTTGGCGAATTCATCATCCAGCTCAGGAAGCTGTTTGCGCTTGATTTCGTGCAGCTTCACTTTGAATACAGCAGCTTTGCCTGCCAGTTCAGCAGCGTGATAAGTCTCAGGGAAGGTTACTTCAACATCCTTGAAGTCTCCAGTGGACATGCCCACTACCTGCTCTTCGAATCCTGGAATGAAGGAATTGCTGCCCAGCTCCAGGGAATGACGCTCAGCCTGTCCGCCTTCGAAAGGAACGCCGTCAACCGAACCGTCAAAATCAATTACAGTGATGTCGCCGTTCGCTGCTGCTCCTTCTTCGATAACAACAAGCTCAGCGTGACGCTCTTGCAGACGCTTCAGTTCAGCATTCAGCTCTTCGTCAGTTACTTCTGCCTTCTGTACTGGTACTTCCAGACCTTTGTACTCGCCCAGCTTCACTTCAGGCTTAACTGTGATCTTCGCTTTGAAGATGAACGGCTGGCCCTTAGCGAATTGCTCGATGTCCACTTCAGGACGGTCTACAGGGAAGATGTCAGTCTGTTCAACGGCTTCGCCGTAAGCTTCAGGAAGAAGAATGTCGATAGCATCCTGATACAGGCTTTCAACACCGAAACGGGATTCAAAAATCGGCCGTGGCACTTTACCTTTACGGAATCCAGGTACGTTTGCTTTCTTTACCACTTTATTAAAGGCTTTGTCGAGTGCTGCAGCTACGCGTTCCGCTTCAACTTCGACTTCAAGAACTCCGAGGTTCTTCTCTATTTTTTCCCAAGTTGCTTTCATAATATACTTTTCCCTCCAAAAATAGGTTACATTTTTACTTAAATAGTCCAACATTTCACGCACAGAATAACCACTATATTATATACAACATTACTTTATTTATCAAGTAGAGAACTCTTCACGAATCCCCTGAGTGAACGGTAGGCCCCCTCAAATTGGAAGCGCATGCTGTCCGTTATGCCATACATGCCCCGTGTTTCCTCTTCTTTGCGGTTCCCGTTCAGGCTCTCCGACACCATCTGGTGCAGGGCTCCCGCCCAAATATCCAGCTGCGAATACTCCCCGTCCAGCAGCTTGCGGTAATCCGCCGTCCCGTAGATGGACATGACGAACTGCCCCCACAGCTCCTGGGCAAAATAATACAGCGTCGGCTCATGCACCTCCGCCTGCTCAGCCACCCGTTCCAGCACCTGGCTGATCTGCGGCGGGAACTCGTCGTTCTGCAGCGGCACGGTCTCGATCTCCACCTCGGCGGCCTCATGGCCCCGGCTCAGCCTGATTGCCCCCTGCGCCCCTCTGCGCCGCAACGTCTGCAGTGTGCGGAATTGCAGCAGCGGATGCACCTCGGCCTGCTGCAGCCAGCCGGTCAGCGCTTCATCTACCCTGCTCCCCTCCAGGTAGGAGAGCTGCTCCAGCGCCAGTACTGTCGCTTCGGACAGCGGTTCATTCATGACCCGCTTCAGCAGTTTATCCGGGTACTCCGCATCCTCCTCCAACTTGGATCTGGCCAGAATCCGGGCCATATCCTCTTCCCCCAGATCCATCTCCTCCGCATCCGGGGCTCCGTTCCCGTCACCGCCCTGCGCCGCGTAGGGGAAGGCCGCCACCAGCCATTCCAGCAGCGACCGCCATTCCTCGTAGTGCCGCTCTTCCTGTCCCTGGCACTGCAGCAAAAAACGCAGCAGCTCCATCGCCTCCCCGTAACGTTCACTCTCCAGCATAACTGTGAGCTGAATCTGATAGTAATCCAGGGTCTTGGGAAACAGCACGATGTTCTCTTTGGCGGGGGAATTGAATTGATTCATGAGGGCACCTCCTTTTCTCCGAACTGTAATCGCTTCTGAACCTTAATCAATTGTAGATTATAGCATATCCCTGCACGGTTTCAAAAAAACAAGTTGAAAAAGTTAACTATGTATGATAACATAATTTTTGCTTGCTTTTCAGTCAGTCATCATGTCCCGGTAGCTCAGTTGGATAGAGCATGCGCCTTCTAAGCGCACGGTCGGGGGTTCGAATCCCTTCCGGGACGTCAAAACAGCAGCCTTCCTTTGGGAGGGCTGTTTTGTCGTTCTGGGGATGAGAACCCAGCGCCAGCGGGGACGTTGGAGCATAAGCTTCGATAGCACTACTTCGCAATCAGCCCGAATGGGCTGTATCCCTTCCGGGACGTCAAAACAGCAGCCTTCCTTCGGGAGGGCTGTTTTGTCGTTCTGGGGATGAGAACCCAGCGCCAGCGGGGACGTTGGAGCATAAGCTTCGATAGCACTACTTCGCAATCAGCCCGAATGGGCTGTATCCCTTCCGGGACGTCAAAACAGCAGCCTTCCTTTGGGAAGGCTGTTTTGTCGTTCTGGGGATGAGAACCCCCTTTTATTTTGAGTAGGATCAATGTGGGCGCTTGGGTGGACGCTGCGCGAACGGACCGTTGTTCCAATCGCTGTGTTTTCCAGATTTTCCTCATTCCCCTTAGCGGTAAAAATCCAGAAACCAAGGCGAACGCTGCCGCTTTCACACAATCGTTCCGTCCTCTCCGCTGTTTGAGCGGGAAATGAACTTCCAAAGAAACCACTACTCTTGTCGTAGTGGAGGATGGGAACCAAACACAAACTATGCGGACTGGAGATCCCTTATTCCGGCGGATCACGCCTGTCCGCAGGGTCATGCGGACTCAGGGGCCGTTAAGTAACCCGTTTCTCCGCTTTTTCAGCTCGAATGAACACTTTAACGTCCTCTGAGTCCGTTTAGGACAGAAAAGTTGGTTTTTTCGACGAATAGCGTCCCCTCAGTCCGGATAACTCAGCTGGTGGCTACATTCTATTCGTTCACCCTGAAGCAGTTCAAGTCCCACTATTAAGCATTTGCGCCTCAATATTTGCCTCAATATTTGCCGCAGCATTTCCTGAACTTTTTTCCGTTTCCGCTGGGGCAGGGTTCGTGGTTACATAATGTGTAGAATAACGCTGTTCCATCGCTACATCTCCAGTCTTGGAGAAGCGAAGCGGACGCTTGGGGCCCTTTCCCCTTTTGACATAAGCGGTATGGGATGGCTTCAGTTCATGCTCCCGTGCCTTCTGACGGATCAGTGACAGGATGAAGTTGAACTGCGACAGGTTGCCGCGAAGGGCCCGTTCCAGATAAGGAACTTTGCCCAGACGCCACTCTTCTACCTGTTCAGGACTGACTGCTCCAAGTCTGAGAAAGACTTTCAAGGGAGTGACAACGCCCTTTCCTGCAATGAGCTTCTTAACAATTTGGCCGACTTTCTTGTTCAATTGCTGCCTATTCATGCATGCCTTCCTCCATATTCCTGCAGCGCCCGCACTTCTCCGGGAAGTAAATCCCATCCACCCGGTAGCAGCTAAAATCAAGGTGATCGAATACAAACGGATTGCCGCATTCGGTACACTGCAGCAGAACAGGATCGCGCGTGCGTCCGATCAGCGATTGCGCCCAGTCCAGAAGCAGTCCATGCCATGCGCTCTCGTCCAACCGGTCACCGGAACATAGGATTTTGAACAGAAATAAAAGAATCATGCCCCGGTTCCGTTCCTTCAGATACTCCATACTGACCGGCGTGATCCCTTGGTCCAGCCACTGCTCCCACTCCCGCAGCAGCTCCTCAGCCACCCGTTCCCGCCGGACGGTCCAGCCGTAGACGGGGAACTCGATCATGGGAAGCTTCCCGGATTCAATGGATACGCGGTCATCTGCTTCCGGTTCGGCTTAGGCGGTTGGTCTTCTTCGTGCTCACAGCGTTCTTCCTCCTTGTCCTTATAATGGGCACAGGCTAGTCCAGACTGCGCGTATTTTATAGTCCAATAATAGCATATCCAGACCGTGAAACAGGAGATTTAGTGGTGAGTTTCAGCGCTTCTCTGAGCCATCCGAAGCTTCCTCGATTACACAGCAAACAGGCTGCCCGCCATGAAACTTCCATAGCAGAGCAGCCTGTTCTTCCAGGATATAGCTCTATTCACCCGTTTGCATCCGTCTCAGCGTCCCCGGCGGCGGTTGCCCAGCCACAGCGGGAAGCGGAACATAAAGTTGATCAGCAGCACGACAAAGACCAACACGGCGGCAGACTTATCCGCGATTTGCCGCGCATCCTCGACAATGGCCTCAGACTGCACGTACCACAGATGCACAGCCAGAGTCTCACCCGGTGAGAACAGGTTGAAGTCCCACATCTCGCCGGAGGTGCTGAGTCCGGCGGTCAGGAGGATGACCGCCGACTCCCCGAAGGCGCGTCCAGCCACCAGGCAGACGCCGGTGACGATGGCCGGAAGGGCTACCGGCACGACGACCTTGCGGATGACATGGAACTTCGTCATGCCGAGGGCATAGCCGGCTTCACGGATCTCGCCGGGAACCGCTCGCACCGCTTCCTCCGTGACGCGGGCCAGCATCGGCAGATTCAGCAGCGCCAGGCTGACTCCCCCGCCGAGGATCGTCAGGCCGACGCCGAAGTACTCGGCGAAGATCGCAAGGCCCAGCAGACCGAACACGATGGACGGCACCGAGGCCAGGGATTCCACGCAGATGCGCAACGCACCCGTGAAGGCATTATCCGGCGCGTACTCCGCCATATAGATCCCTGCCCCGATCCCGATGGGAACCGAGATCAAGAGAGAGATGAACAGGATATAGAAGGAGTTGAACAGGACGGGACCAATCCCGCCGCCGGGATCGATCTCCTCCGGCTGCTTGAGCAGGAAATCAGGTCTGAGCGAAGGCAAGCCTTTGCTCAGGATGGTGAACAGCAGCCAGAAGATCAGCAGCATGACCAGAACGCCCAGCGTATAGAAGCCGATGGTAGCCAGTTTATTACGCCGCTGGGCTCTGGCCGTATGGCGTGTGCGCGTGAATCCGTTCATCAGGCATCCCTCCGTTTGCGGCCCAGGAGCCGGATAATCAGAATCAGTACAAACGAGATCAGCAGCAGCAGGAAGGCCATCATATGCAGGGAGTAGTTCCAGGTGGAGTCGAACTCCACGTTGGAAATCTGCATCACGATATTACTGGTCAACACCGAGGTGGGTGCGAACAGGCTCTTCGCCAGCTGCGGCGTATTGCCGATGACCATCACCACCGCCATGGTCTCCCCGACTGCGCGGGTCATGCCCAGAATCACTGCCGAGATAATGCCCCGGCTGGCAGCGGGCAGCACGACGCGCATAATGACTTGAAGGCGGGTCGAACCGAGCGCATAGGCAGCGTCGCGGTATTTGCGCGGAACAGCCACAATAGCATCATCGCTGATCCGGCAGATGGTCGGCAGTACCATCAATGCCAGCACGAGTGCGGCGGCGAGCAGTCCGTCCCCGAGACCTTCTCCGCTGACTCTGCGCAGGAAGGGCAGCAGCACGGTCAAGCCTAGATAGCCATATACAATAGAAGGAATACCGACCAGCAGATCCAGTACCGGACGGATGAAGCTCTTCAGCCACTTCGGGGCAATCTCCGCACAGAGCACAGCCATCCCAACCGAGATGGGCACGGCAATGACCAGGGTCAGCGCGGTAAGCGACAATGTATTTACGATGAAGGCGGCTGCGCCGAAGGCATCCTCTTCCGGCGTCCAGTTGAACGAGAAGAAGAAGTCCTGCGGGGAGATGCGGGTGAAGAGCAGCAGCGCCGTTTTGCCAATGAATACAATAACTAGTCCCAGCACAAGACAGAGCGCAAGGATGCTGAATAAGAAATAATAACGGGAGATGCTGTTGCCCAGCAGATGTCTGCGGTGCCTTTTGGTGTTACGTTTGACTTCCTCTAGGCTTGTCTGTGTCTTCGCTGTCAGGCTATGAACCGGTGCCCCCATACTTTCCCTCCTGTAAGAGGCCAACCCCGTATATCCCGGAGCTGGCCGCTGTTACCTATCAATCTATTGTGCTTGCTTGGTTCAAGGATCTTAGGATTGCATAGCAGAGATTGGAATGAACTTAAGCTTCTTAAGCGAGCCCTGCTGGAACTTCTTGCTCTGTACATATTCGATGAATTCTTTGGTCGCGCCGGTCGGCTGGCCGTTCGTCATGTAGTAGCCGTAAGCCCAGATCTTGTATGAGCCGTTGATCACGTTATCCGTGTTAGCTTCCACACCGTTGAACTTCACAGCCTTGATGTCGCCGCCCGTTACATAGACAAGGTCGATGTATCCGATAGCATTAGGCGTTGTACCTACAGCTGTTTTCATGTCACCGCTGGAGCCGGTTTCCTTGTAGTTCTTCTCTTTCTTCACGATATCTCCGCCGCCCAGCGCCTTGGCCTGATAGTTAACGCGGGTCCCGGAGCCGAAGGCACGGGTGATCACTACGATGTTTGCATCCGATCCGCCGACCTCTTTCCAGTTGGTGATTTTACCGGCGTAGATGCCTTTGAGCTGCTCTGTAGTCAGGTTGTCGACTCCGACATTCTTATTAACGATGGTTGCAAAAGGAATCACAGCGACCTTATTGGCCACTTGTCCGTCAAAGGCCTTGAAGCCCGGAACATCAATACTGGCATCCCAGTCGCAGGCTCCGATATCGGCAATACCTTTCTTCACGGCCTGCGGTCCAGTCACGGAGCCCTTGCCGGAAGCGGCGATCTTCACTTTAGGGTGAAGCTTCTGGAATTCCTTAGCGGCCTGCAGCGTCAGCGGAAGCAGTGCTGTAGAACCGTTAACGGTGATTTTACCCTTGAGGCTGTCCGCTGCTGCGGCCACCCCTGCAAAGGATGCGGTAACCGCGATCACCGCGGTGAGTGCTGTAACTGTGAATTTTTTGAATATCTTCATGTCTGAATTCTCCTCCCGGCGGTGTGCGCCGATAAATGTTGTAATTAATTAGCAACTTCCGGTGAGCCTGACAGTTGCAACGCTTTGCCGTTCTGAATGACCAGTACCTTGCCGTCGCTGATGATCCCCAGCTTGCTGCCGTCTGCCGATACCGCTACTTCTGATACATCTTCGGCTGTCCGGTACAGTTCAACCGGAGCTGCGCTGCCTGCAATAGAGTAGATTACCGTGCTCCCGTCCGTTGTAGTCCCGGAGACTACGAGGCCCGTACTAACCTCTGTGGACCAGTTCACCTCTGCACCGAGGGCGATATCTGTGCTTTTACCATCTGCTGTAATCAGCTTTAGCGTGTTAGCGGCATTGCCGTCCGCATCCGCACTCAGGTATGATACGCTGCCGTTTGCCAGAATCTCAGGATACAGCTTGTTGTCAGGTGTAGTAGTCAACGCTGCCGGCTTAGCACCTTTGGTAGTAAGATCCAGCTTATAGAGCTGTTCTCCGGCCTTGCTGAAGTCTACTGTAAGTGAATCTTCTGTGCTGTCGGCATCATTCTTGGCGGTACCAGTGATGTTGACAATGTACACTGCGCTTTTGCCGTCTGCCGATATGCGAAGCTCCGATTTATTCTCTACTTTATCTTCAAGCAGAGCCTTGACCTCTCCGGTCTCTACTGAAATCTGTGCCAGCTTCTCCTGCTTGTCGCCCTGGACGAAATAGAGCGTCTTGCCGTCACTCGACCACACGATATCTGTCTTCACGCTGGTGTCCTTGCCGAGCGGACTGATTAAGCCGGTGGACAAGTTGATCAGCTTCAGCTGGCCGGTCTCATCGCTGAATGCGCCCCACTGCTGGTCGGCGGAGACTGCGAAATCCACCGCACTTTCGCTGGAAGAGAACAGATCATAGTTACCTGGAGTCTGAGTGAATTTATAGAGCAGGGTGGATTCAGCGTCGCTCTGATTCGCAATCAGGCCGCCGTCAGCGCTCCAGTGAAGAGTGTCAAATGAACCGGCAGGCCGGGCGAAGCTCAGAATCGTGTGAGCATCGGCCTCCAGCTCACCGCCAAGCGCCGTAACCAGCTTCGTCAGCTCCACATACGTTTTGCTGTTACGCACTACCGGGGCCACTGTAAATTCCAGGGTCTCGCCATCAACCTGATAGCTTTTCACGCCTGCCTGTAGCTGCACACTATGTAGACCTTTGCTGTCATTGAGCTGGATTCCGCTGCTGCCATGCACAAGTCCTGCTCCCAGCTCTGCGGCTATCTGGCTCAATGAATAGAGCTTGTACCCGCCGCTGTTGATTGTGCTGAGTGTAACCGGCGTACCGTTGATATTCCAGGACATGCTGCCCTCTACGGCTGCTGCTGTCTTGACAGCTGCGGCACTTACTTGGCTGCTTGTCGCCAGAACACTAACAGCTCCCCCTGTTACGAGAAGTGCAGAAGCCAGAGCCGCGCCGATCCATTTACTATTCTTCAATTAGATTCACCCTTTTCCTATAGGTAACTGCTAATGTTATTTTCGTCTACGAGTGTCAATTCTGTTGCGTAGGAATGTTATGGAAATATTAACTGTAAAAATAATTACAAGCCCATAGAAAAAAGACCCGCCCGGGAACCCTCCCGGACCGGCCTATTGTAAACCCTGTGTTAATTCACAATCCAAGTCACGATAATCTCATTCCCGCCGCGCTCTGAAGCCGAGGGGCTGCCAATAATAGAATACGAATAGGAGCCATTCACTTTGCCGTTAATCAGCAGGTTGCGGCTGTCCACAATCTCTGTCCCGCGTTCCAGCTCCTTCTCTCTTACATACTTCTGATATGTAGTTCCAAGAGCGGCCATAGTCTCCTTCGTCTGATAGATCAGCATAGAGGATTTCTTCCCCTCTGACTGTTCACCTTGGGTAAAAGTAATACCTGCCCCTTCGGGAATCGGCAGATCCTCCGGCAGATATTGTTTTGCCTCCGTCTTCTCGTCCGCCAAGGTATGAAACCGTCCACCACCAACTGAATGGTCTGCATCGCCGCAGCCGCTAAGTCCAGCCGCAGCCAGCAGCACGCCTAGAGGAAGGAGCAGCTTATGTCCTGCCATAATTCCACCGCCTTTAGTGAATTGGGTTTCAGAATGCCGGTAAACATAGGATGTCCCTTTTATTACCCGGATCAAGGGTGGGAGTAACGGATAATCCTTACCATTTTATTTACTTTTTAAAATAATTTGTACGCTTCCAGAAAGAGTTTTACTTTTACATAAGAAATCATTAATATAATGAGTGAGCGCTCACTCATTATTGTGAGGAATGGAGGAGATTGGTGTGAATGAGGGAAAACCTGTCATTGCGGTTACTCATGTGAACCGGGCTTTTGGCAATAAAACGGTGTTGAAGGATATAACGCTTCAGGTGAATCAGGCAGAGACCTTCGGGATTCTGGGGCCATCCGGCTCTGGCAAAACCACGCTTGTCAAGCTGCTTACGGGCATAGATGAGGTAACCTCCGGTGAGGTCACCGTGCTGGGGGTGCGGATGCCGAAGCTTGCCATGCTCCAGCAAATTGGATATATGGCCCAGTCGGATGCCCTGTATACCGAGCTTAGCGCCAAGGAGAATCTGGAGTTCTTCGCTGCGCTCTATGGACTGAAGGGCGGCAACCGCACGCGGCGGATTGGGGATGTGATGGAACTGGTGAATCTGCAGGAGCATCTGCGGAGGCGGGTGGACCAATACTCCGGCGGCATGAAGCGCCGGCTGTCCCTGGCGATTGCCCTGTTGCACGAGCCGCCGCTGCTGCTGCTGGATGAACCAACCGTCGGCATCGATCCGGTGCTACGCCAGTCGATCTGGAAGGAGCTGAAGGCGCTGAACCGCAAGGGAACAACGATTGTTCTGACCACGCATGTGATGGATGAGGCAGAGAAATGTGACCGGCTGGCGATGATCCGGGACGGCGTACTGCTGGCGGCCGATACTCCGGCTGGACTGCTTCAGGCTACCGGCGCCGCCAGCATTGAGGAAGCCTTCCTCTATTATGGAGGTGTACGCCGATGAGAATCCGGGCCATTACCCTGAGAATTCTGCAGCAGTTCATCCATGACCGGAGAACTATGGCGCTGATGTTCATCGCTCCTCTGCTGGTGCTTAGCCTGATGAGCCTGGTGTTCGGCAGCGATGCTTATGAGCCTAGAATTGGCTTTTCGGGGGATGCGGCAGTGTTCAGTTCAGCGCTGGAAGCCCAGCAGGCTGAGGTTACCAGCTATGCTGATGAAGCATCCGGGCAGGACGCCCTGAAGGCGGGAGACATTGATGCTCTCCTTACAATGAAAGGAGACACTCCTGCTGTTGTCCTTGAAGGCAGCAACCCGGCGGCTAACCGCGCTGTGATCATGGCGCTCCAGGAAGCTGCTCAGAGCCTACAGCCACAAGCGCCGGGCGGGGGGCAGCTCCAGCCGCAGATCAGCTATCTCTACGGCGCGGAGGATATGAAGACGATCGATCGCTTCGGCCCGATTATGATCGGGGTGTTTGTGTTCTTCTTTGTCTTCCTGATTGCCGGTGTCTCCTTCCTGCGCGAACGGACCACGGGCACGCTGGAGCGTCTGCTCTCCACCCCGCTGAAGCGCTGGGAGATCGTCACCGGATATGTCTGCGGCTTCGGCATCTTCACCGTCTTTCAGGCCCTGCTGATCTCCTGGTTCTCGATCCAGGTGCTGGGGATTATGATGACAGGCAGCTTCGGCTACGTGCTGCTGATGACACTGCTGCTGTCGATGTCGGCGCTGACCCTCGGCACCCTGCTCTCGGCGTTCGCTGCCAATGAACTGCAGATGATCCAGTTCATCCCCCTCGTCATTGTGCCGCAGATCTTCCTGAGCGGATTATTTCCGCTGGATACCCTTCCCCTCTGGCTCCAGCGCATTGGACTCGCCACTCCGATGTACTACGGTTCACAGGCACTGATGGATATCATGGTACGCGGCAGAGGCTGGAGCGATATCGCCGGGGATGTGTTCATGCTGATCGGCTTCTCCCTGCTGTTCATGCTGCTGAATGTGTTGGCTCTGCGCAAGCACCGCAGAATGTGAAGGGTGAACGGGCTATGGTACACTAGGAGGAACTGCAAGAGTCTGGAGGTTCTATTAATGGAGAATAACCCTGCTGCTGATCAGGAGCAGCTGGAGCAAGACCAGTGGGTTCAGGAGCTGCTGGATCTCAGCGAGAAGGAGCAGGTCACACCTAAGCAGCTGTCCATTCTGCGGGCGGCGATTGATGTTTTTGCAGAGAAGGGATTCTCGGCGGCCGCCACCAGTGAGATCGCCCAGAAGGCGGGCGTGGCCGAAGGCACGATCTTCCGTTATTACCGGACCAAAAAAGATCTGCTGCTCGCCATCACGGTCCCCACCATGAGCCGGATGATCGCCCCATTCGTGCTGCGCAACTTCAGCGGTGTGCTGGATGTGCCGTTCGGGAGCTATGAGGATTTCCTTAAGGCCTTCATCGTGAACCGGCTGGAGTTCGTCCGCAGGAATCTGAAAATCGTCAAAATTCTCATTCAGGAGATCCCCTTCCAGCCTGCGCTGAAGGAGCAGCTGACCGAGAATATCTTCGAGCAGGTCCTGGCCCGTGTAACTGCAATTACCGAGCATTTCAAGGTGCAAGGTGAAGTGATTGACGCGCCTACTCCTGCGATTATACGCTTCACGATCTCGGCGATTGTCGGCTATCTGCTAGTACGGCTGGTGCTGATGCCGGAGCAGGATTGGAACGATGAGGCAGAGATTGAACAGACTATAAGCTTCATTCTGCACGGGATCGGCGGGAATGGATAAGACAGAAGCAATAAAAGGAAGTGAGTATACGTGGGTTATCAGGTGCCGGAACGGGTAATCAAGCTGCTGTGCGGAAATGCCGCTTTTGACCAGGGAGCGGCTTATTATCATGCCCATAAGGTAGACCTTGTCTATACGGAGCATAACGAGGAAGACGAATATTCTAAATACCGCGCTGAGGTCCATGGACTGGAGAGCCATGAGATTGCGCTGATTATCGACAGTGACGGGGATGTGCAGGGGGAATGTACCTGCCCGGCGTACTATCGCGGCGGACCCTTCTGCAAGCATATTGCGGCAGTGCTGGTGACGGTCCTCTACCGCAGCCAGGCTGCCGGAGCTGAACAGGCTGAGGATATGCAGGCAGATGCGGAGGAGGCTTATCCCGCAAGGACAGGCAGTCTGCCGCTGGCGCAAGGCAGCTCCGCCCCTTCCGGGGCAGAGCAGAGGGAACGCAGCGGAGACCGGCAGCTGGTGAGCAGCATGCTCGGAATATTCACCGGAGGGCGGCAGCGGCCAAGCGGTGCAGGCACGTATATCGATCTGCGGACACCGCTCCAGGTCGAGTTCATCTGCCGGCCCTTCAACTTCAACTACGGCAGTACCATGCTTGGGATGGAAGTGAAGCTTGGTCCTAAGCGTCTTTATATCGTGCAGAAGATTAGACCTTTTTTGGAGCAGGTGCACCGGGGCGAGCCTTTTGAATTCACAGCGCATTTCAGCTATGATCCCGCCCTGCACAGCTTCTCCAAGGAGGATAATGAGGTCCTGCAGAAGCTGATTGAGATCATGCTGAATGAGAAGGTCTACCACAGTCTCACCAGCCCGTATGGTTCCCGCACTAACAATGCAGGGAACGACCGGCTGCTGCCTGTGGCCCCTTTTTTCTGGGAGAGTCTGTACCCCCTATTAGAAGCTGCGCCTGCCGTCCGCCTTCAGCATGGACAGCTTCTGCTGGACCGCTTGTCCCTCTCGGAGGAGCCGCTGCCGCTCAGCTTCCAGTTCGACCAGGCACAGGAGGACGGCTACCGGCTGGATGTCCGGGGGCTTGAACAGCTTATGATTCTGGAGAGCTACGGGCTGGTCTTGACCGAAGGCAGACTGCTGAAGCTCCCGGCGCAGGAATGCGGGCGGCTCTCCGAGCTGAAGCGGGTGCTCAGCGGCAGCCGGCGGGATAGCCTGGCGATTGCGCCTGAGCAGATGGAGCCCTTCATGGAAACCGTCATTCCCGGGCTGAAGAAGCTGGGCAGGGTGAGCATTGCCGACACCATTGCGGACCGGATCGTCCAGACCCAGCTTCACGCCAGACTCTACCTGGACCGGGTAAGGGACAGGCTGCTGGCCGGGCTGGAATTCCAGTACGGCGGAATTGTCATCAATCCGCTGGAGGAGAAGGCTCATGAGCGGAGCAGTGAAGTCATTCTGATGCGGGACGGGGAAGCAGAGCGGCGGATTCTGGACCTGATGGCCCATGAGTCCTTCTCACGGACGGAGAGCGGATATATCATGCGTGACGAGGACGGGGAATTCGACTTCCTGCACCATACCATCCCGCTGCTGGAGCCGCTGCTTCAGGTCTATGCGACCACTGCGGTCAAGGATCGGGTGCTAACGGAGCATGCAGCGCCCAAGGTCAGCCTGAGCTGGAACGAGAAGACTGACTGGCTGGACTTCAAGTTCGCCATGGAGGGCATCACGGAGAAGGACATTACCCAGGTCCTTAAGTCCCTTCAGGAAAAGCGTAAATATCACCGGCTCAAGGACGGAGCCCTGCTCCCGCTGGACACCGCAGAGTTCCAGGAGATTATCGCGCTGATGAACGAGCTCGGCGTCCGCAGCGTGGATATCCGGAGTTCGGAGTTCTCCCTGCCGCTGGTCCGCGCCCTCCATCTCCATGCAGGCACCTTCCAGGGGCAGACCATCGAGACCGGCCGCTCCTTCCGGCGGCTGCTCGCCAATATGGCGAGTCCTGAGAATCTGGACTTCCCTGTACCCGGGAGTCTCGCTTCTGTGCTGCGGGATTACCAGCAATACGGCTTCCAGTGGATGAGGACGCTGGCCCATTACCGCTTCGGCGGAATTCTGGCGGACGATATGGGCCTTGGCAAAACACTGCAGAGCATCACCTTCCTGCTCTCGATGCGGGAAGACATCCGGCAGAGCGGTGTGCCTGCCCTTATTGTCGCGCCTGCCTCCCTGCTCTATAACTGGCTTAACGAGCTGAAGCGCTTCGCCCCGGAGCTGCAGGCAGTCATTGCCGACGGCAACGCCGGTGAGCGCAGCCGGGCTCTGCGGAACACGGCCGGGCATGATGTCATCATCACCTCGTACCCGCTGCTGCGCAGAGATGTGGATGAGTATGCCAAGCTGTCGTTCCATACGCTTATTCTGGATGAAGCACAGATGATCAAGAATCATGAGACTCAGACTTCGCAGGCGGTCAGACTGCTTCAGACCCGCTACCGCTTTGCGCTCACTGGTACACCGGTGGAGAATACACTGGAGGACCTGTGGTCGATCTTCAGCGTCGTCTTCCCCGGCTTGTTCCCCGGGAAGAAGGCCTTCCATGACCTTCCCCGGGAGACGGTAGCCAGGCGAGCCCGTCCCTTCCTCCTGCGCCGCCTGAAGAGTGATGTGCTGAAGGAGCTGCCGGATAAAATCGAGTCCCTCCAGGCCTCCGAGCTGCTGCCGGAGCAGAAACGGCTCTATGTCGCCTATCTGGCCCGCCTGCGCAAAGAAGCGCTCAAGCATCTGGACAGCGACAGCTTCGGCAACGGCCGGATCAAGGTGCTGGCCGGACTGACCCGGCTGCGCCAGCTGTGCTGCCATCCGGCCCTGTTCGTGGACGGATATACCGGCGGCTCCGGCAAATTCGAGCAGCTGCTGGAGATCATCGACGAATGCCGCAGCTCCGGCAAACGGATGCTGATCTTCTCGCAGTTCACGCAGATGCTCGGTATGATCGGGCGCGAGCTGGCGCTGCTCGGGATTCCTCATTTCTATCTGGACGGACAGACCCCGGCCTCCCAGCGGGTTGAGCTATGCAGCCGTTTCAATGAAGGCGAGCGCGACCTGTTCCTGATCTCGCTGAAGGCGGGCGGCACCGGCCTCAACCTGACCGGTGCCGACACGGTCATTCTCTACGACCTGTGGTGGAACCCTGCTGTCGAGCAGCAGGCCGCCGACCGCGCCCACCGGATCGGGCAGAAAAAAATCGTCCAGGTTATCCGCCTGGTAGCCCAGGGTACCGTAGAGGATAAGATGTACGAGCTGCAGCAGAAGAAGAAAAACCTGATTGACGAGGTAATCCAGCCGGGACAGGAGGCGTTGTCGAGCCTCAGCGAGCAGGACATCCGCGAGATCCTCTCCATCTGAGTTGAACAATATAAACAGGGACCTTCTGAGCGAGCAGCTCTGCAAGGTCCCTGTTTCATTTCACAACCGGAAAGTCCGGAATAATACCTAATCCTCTATACGTCTGAGCTTAATTTCTCATGCGTCACTACACGGTGTGCATTCACCAGCTGGCCGGTTGATGTCTTGCCCCACACGGATATTCCAATCTCATCTTCGTCCACTTCTCCAGTGATGAACACAAATTCATAGGCATTCAGATCAGCAAAATAATCCCGGGTCACCACCTGATTCGGAGCAACATCAATCACCTCACTGACATACAGCGTTCTGGTAGCGCCCAGCACGTATCCCTGAATACTAATAGAGGTGCTGCCTGGAGCACTCCGCTTGACCACTCTTACCGTCACTGTCTGCGTAGGTCTGACTCCCGAAACGGCATTGTTCTCTATCGGTCCTGTTGACAAAATCGCCATCCTGTCTCGTCCTCCCTTGAAGTTCTAGTGTCAAAGTACGATATATTCATATTCGGACTTTCCTGTAACGGTGTGGACACAGGCCTGAGCCTATTCACCAATGACTGCAGGCACGCATATCCTTGAATAAGGAAAGACCGCCCATGCGCTGCACTTTTATGTATACGAACGCCGAACGGAAGAAGGGACTCCCATGCCCCCTGCAGGAAAAGGAAAGAGGCCCGCCGCCAAAAAAACACCGTCCAGCTCCAAAACCCAGACCCCTAAAGGGCTTGAATTCGCCGTAGCTGCACTTCTATTGACCGGCAAGCTGAAAGTAGACTCTATCCAGATGTACACAGACGCGTCGATGTTCGTCAGTCTGGTAGGCAAATATAAAACCCTAAGCGAGCTAAGTAGTGACAATGTCGATAAGCTGGTCAGCTTCCTCGATGACAACAGCAGCCTGACGCTGAACGAGATCATGACCGCTTTGAAAAAGAAAGCCGAAAACACCTGAACACATCCGGAAGTGAAAGGGAGGGACGGGGTTATGGACAGTTTTGACGGAGAAGGATTTGCCGGCGGGATCCTGCTGGTCATTGTAATTATGCTGCTGATTTATGGTTCAACGGACATCAAGAACCTGACAGGTGCGCCTAGTGACGTGTGATTCTTAACGGTTGGGCTTCTGCTGCACGGTAATCCGCTCTTGCTTTCTCCCAGAAATTCGCTATACTGATACAAATCCATATTCAATCGATGACCGGGAGAGTAATGGTCTTATATCTAGTCCCCAGCGAGCCGGAAAAGTGAAAGCCGGTACAGATTAGAACCATGAAGCGCACCCGTGAGATGGACTTCTGAACCTTGTAGTAGGAAGCCCCGGCCGAGGACCGTTAACCTGTAAGGTGGCTAAACCGTAAGGCTTTAGCAACGAGAGTGGTACCGCGAGCGCACAAGCCTCGTCTCTTAGGAGATGAAGGCTTTTTTTGTCGTTATTTTATTCAGGAGGTTGTTATTCATGCCAATGTTAAGTGAGCTCATTCAAGAAAGCCTGAAGCAGTCTGTTCACACAATCGCACTATCCCTGGGCGTACCTGCTATCGCTGAAGTCAATGTTGCCCTTGAGCAGCCGGCGAGTGCCGACCACGGGGATTATTCCAGCAATATCGCCATGCAGCTCGCCCGCCCTTTGCGCAAAGCTCCACTGGTTATCGCCAGGCTGATCGTCGCCGAGCTCGAAGCATCGGGCTCTGTTCACGGACTGGTGCTGAGAACTGAGGTTGCCGGTCCGGGATTTATTAATATGTATCTGGATTGGCAAGCCTGGGCACGGGCGAAGGAGAATTTCACGCTGCCTCAGCATGCAGGGGAGTCGAAGGTGATCGTCGAGCATACTTCCGTCAACCCGAATAAAAGTATGCATATCGGGCATTTGAGAAACTCCTGTATCGGGGACGCGCTGGTGAGGGTACTGCGGGCGACCGGCCATACCGTTGAGGTGCACAACTATGTGGATGATCTCGGCAATCAGCTGGCTGATACTGTAGCCGGTCTGCTGAATGTTCCACTGGCGGGAGAACATGTAAGGTTCGGAGATTACTGCTGGGACATCTATGCCGAGATTAACAAAACTTACGCGCAGCAGCCAGAGATGGTGCAGAAACGGACCGAGATTCTTCATGCGCTGGAGGAAGGCCATGGTAATACTGCCTGGATTGGCAACCTCGTCGCCGGGCAGATCGTGAAAGAACATGTGGAGGAGATGCGGGGGTTCGGCATTGACTACGATCTGCTGGTGTGGGAGAGCAGCATTCTGAAGGAGGGCTTCTGGGCCTCGGCGTTCGAGCTGCTGTCGCAGACAGAGATCTTCGTGCAGGAGACCGAAGGTAAGCTGGCAGGCTGCTGGATTCTGAAGCAACCCGCTGAAGACACCGTACCGGACACTCAGGAGGAGCATCAGAAGGATAAGGTGCTGGTGCGCTCGAACGGAATTCTGACCTATACTGCCAAGGACATCGCCTATCATCTGTGGAAGTTCGGACTGCTGGAGAAGGATTTCAGCTACAACGAATTTCAGAGCGGACTGTGGACGACCGGCTTGAGCGGACAGGCTCTGCCTTTTGGACGGGCGGACCAGGTCGTGAACGTCATCGATTACCGGCAGGAATATCCGCAGCTGATGGTCAAGCAGGCACTCAAGGCACTGGGATTCGGTACGCAGGCAGACGCGCTTCATCATGTCAGCTATGGGGTGGTCTCGCTGAGTCCCGCTTCTGCGGCAGGGCTGGGCATTGATACCTCCAGCGGCAAAAGCTCCTACGCCATGTCCGGGCGCCAGGGAATCGGCATTAAGGTAACCGAGCTGGTCCGGCTCATGGAAGACATGATTGAATCCACCCGTTCGGACAAAAACGGCCTGTCCAGCCGGCTCATCGCCACCGCTGCCATCCGTTACTACCTGCTGCGCTTCAATCTGGGCACCGAGATTGTGTTCGACTTCAAGCAGGCGATGGAAATCTCCGGCAACACCGGCGTCTACCTGATGTACGCCTACGCCCGGGCGCAGCGCGTGCTTAGTAAGGCCGCTTCGGCGGGTGATGTGAGTGGCGTGGGCGCGGCTGACGCTAGCGGGTCCGGCGTGGGCGAGTCTGGCGTTAGCGGGTCCGGCGCTGGCGAGAGCGGCGTTGGCGGGGCTAGCGTGGGCGAGTTCGGCGTTGGCGAGAGCGGCGTTGGCGGGGCCGGCGTGGGCGCGGCTGGCGTTAGCGGGGCTGGCGTTAGCGGGTCCGGCGTGGGCAGGGTGCCGCTGTTCCCGGCGCAGCTCGAAGCAGCTGAGCTTGCCTTGCTGAGACAGCTCAGCTTGTGGCAAGACACACTCTATACAGCAAGCCGGGAGCTTACGCCGAATACGATCTGTAACTACGCCTATTCCCTGGCCTCGTTATTCAGCAACTTCTACTCAGCTTGTCCAATTCTCAAAGGCGGGGAAGCCAGCATCACCTTCCGCCTGTGGCTGACCCGGAGCTTCACCGATACGCTGGGCGAAGCCCTCGACGTACTCGGCCTGCCTAAGCCGGATCGGATGTAGACACACTAAGTCTCTATCATCTTAAGAACCAATTGTGGTTTTATACAATTGCTCCAATTCGTTGTTAGCTTGTTCATTAGAAACTCGATAACGTTCTGAAGCTTCAGTTGACAACTTCTCGATCTTATCCTGGTACCTAGTACACTTTAGTACACTGAATTTTATAAAATGCGATATTTTCCGAAGTCTCAATCCATGTCTACGCTTGGCGGTCTTAAGATCTGTCCTCATGCAAAAAGGGGATGTTCTCGGAAGAACGCCCCCTTTATTTAGGTAACTTAAATTATGTCGCTGGTACTGATTATCATGCTGAATAAGTATACTAAACGCCCTTTATATTAATAGGGTGTATCACGTAAACTTAGGTACACCTAAACTCAATGAAATTTGCCGCGCCCCATTCTATGCTTGGTTGAATAAGTACCCAAGCCCCTATGACAGAAGGAGATGTTCTCGCAATATTTTAGGTAACTTAATCTTGTCCCTGCTTAAAAGCAGACTCTTCCGGATGTAAGGCAGCCCCTCTATTAACCACTCTCAGCAGAATGTATGTCTGCTTACGTTCGTCCCGAACCAACCGTAAAAGCACAGTCAAAATTGTAACTGTCTTTCTCCATAAGCTCCTGTGTCGATCGTTCTGCTGCTGACAACAAAACCACCTCTTCAGCTCACAGATCCCTGGCACGATGATGGAGCGCAGCGGAATCGTGGTGCTGCCCTTCAGCGTGAACGCTTGATGAACGCTCCGCGCTGCTGCGCTGTTCATCAAGCGGCCATGCCTTCCCCGAGCTTCCCCCGCCGGCCCTTGACCTTGGCTCCGTGCGGGGTGTTAAGCGCTAGGTTATCGGGCCAAGTAACCCCGCAGCGGGGAGTACCGGCTCTTAGGGGGGCGCTCTTGCCGCCTTAGAGCCGGTAGCATCAGCCGTAACACCTTAATCTTTTACTCTGGTATTCCTGATTCGATCCTCCTGCAGAAACTCATTCTAAAAATAACTAGGACAAGAAAAAGACTTTTGCATTTTATATTGCGTAACGTTACGCAATATGTTACAGTATGTGTACAAGATCTTCTCTTCACGAATGCAGGGGGCATTCAGAAGAAGAGAACCCCCCATCTTGATAAATCAAAACTATGAAGGAGAGATTTATTATGGCAATGGGAGATCCAGTATCAAATTTACCAGGTCTGACAGAATTCGAAAACCTTGACCCGACTGATCTGTTGGCACGACTTATTTATTCTGAGGCTTCTACACAAACCAAAACCGGTAAAGCTGGTGTTGCATGGGTAGTCAGTAATCGCGTAGACAAAAATTTGGGTGAATTTGGTGGAAACACATATAAAGGTGTTATCCTCAGATCAGGTGCTTTTGATGGAATGACAAGCATTAATGCTCGTCAACCTAACACATCGAGCACAGCTTGGGCAGATTCGGTAGAACAGGCACTTGCCTCTTCCCGCCTTGGTAACCCTATCGGAACGTGCTTGTGGTTTGTGACCAACACCTATTATGCTTCGCACGTAATTACATCGGGGTCTACAGAGTATTGGAACTTTGGTGCAGGGAACAGAAAAATTGTAGAAAAGAAAGTAATCAAAGACCACACGTTTTTTAAAGTTGAAGGCTATTAATATTTCAATCGAGTAGGAGGGGGCGGCAAACCCCCGTCCTCTCACACCACCGTACATGCGGGTCCGCATACGGCGGTTCCAAAAGGTTAACAAAGCTCTAAGTAACGTGAAAGCAAATTTTTCAGCCCTTTCCCTTCCCAGTAGGAAGTCGGAAGGGCATTATTTGTATTCCGGGACATTTCCCATGCGCCTCGCCGTGAGTTTGCCATTGTGAAACAGGCCCACTCGGGCGTTCCTAGTGCCCGGAGTTCGCGGATTCGTGTGCGTACTCGTTTCCACTGTTTCCACAGGCACATTCGCAACCTTCTTCGAATCCACTGGTCCAGCGTTTGGAGGTGTTTCTTGGCCGATGCCAAATGGAAATAGCCTAGCCAGCCCATCAGATATTGATTTAATCGGCTTATTCGTTCTTCCATTGAGATGGACCAGGTTCGGTTCGTTAGCTCTCGAATTCTCTCTTTGCATGCTTTAAGACTCTTCGGCGCTATTCGTATGGTTGCCTGTTTCTGGCTCAGGAAACTGAATCCTAGGAACTTCCGGTGCCAGGGTCTGGCTACCGCACTTTTCTCCCGGTTCACTTTCAGTTTTAACTTTCCTTCTACAAATCGGCTGACCGATTCCATGACCCGTTCGCCCGCTCGTTTACTCGCCACAAAGATATTACAGTCGTCCGCGTAGCGTACAAACCGCAGTCCGCGTCCGGTCAATTCCTTATCCAGATCATCCAATAGAATGTTTGCCAGAAGCGGACTGAGCGGACCGCCTTGTGGCGTTCCTTCCCGGCTATGCTCCAGCTTTCCATTGACTATCACTCCGGCGCTAAGATACGCGCGAATCAGTGTTAGTACTCTCTTGTCTGCTACTTTCCGCGCAACCCTTGCCATGAGCCTATCGTGATTTACCCGGTCAAAGAATTTCTCGAGATCGAGGTCTACGATCCATCTCAAACCACTTTGGATATATCTTTGTGCTTGTTTCACGGCGTCATGGGCGCTCTTTCCCGGCCGAAATCCGTAGCTGTACCACGAGAATCCTGCGTCAAAGACCGGATTCATGACTTGTAGAAGAGCCTGCTGGAGAAAGCGGTCCATTACCGTCGGGATGCCTAGCAGCCGTACGCCGCCTCCGGATTTGGGGATTTCCACCCGTTTGACGGGTGCAGGTTTATAGGTACCCGCAAGAAGTTCGGCTTTCACCGGTTCCCAATGTGTTTTCAAATAAGCCTGTAGATTCGCTACCGTTACATTGTCCACACCGGGTGCTCCTCCGTTCTGGACCACTCGTTTGTATGCGAGCCGAAGGTTATCTCCTTCGAGCATTCGCTCCAGCAGGTGGCTCTCTGCTTTGCGAGAGGAAAGGCCGACTTGTGCCGATGAAGAACTCGGCGCTCCGGCATACCCTGACGGCTTCACCGCTTCTCTTTGCCGCAAGCTCTCTTGCGAGATATTCTGCTGTCGTTGCTCTTCATGCGAACGCATCGGTTTCCTCTCTCCTTTCGGTTCAGCCCTTCCGTAAACTGTTGCAACAGTTTACGTACTATGGCTTCTGCTGACTCCTGCCAGTTCAGCGTAGCCTCTCAGCTACGGTTACAAGTTTTTTTTCCTTGCATATCCGACAGGCCTCCCCAGATAAGAACGTCATCTTTCCGCCCGCGCCTGCCCAAGTCTACGGCTACAGCACTTGGCAGCTTTGGATTTTGTCATGTGTGGGTGACTCATCCGGCTGCAGCCGCCTCTAATTGGATTCGTGTACCTCAGGCCGTGCTTTTGCCTCCGGCTTCCTTCAGATTCCACCTCACGGTAGACACCCTTGCCCTTGGCTAACGGTAGGCGCTTGCCAGCCCCCGCTCGGGACTTTCACCCTAAAGATGACGCCCATGCTGGGCGTACGACTAAAAGAAGGAAGCTCATAATGAGCTTCCTTCTTTTGTAATCTCTATTTTAAACGGCTCTAATTTCCCATTAAAAAATGCATATCTAATGATTGCATCCCCTAAATAATTACCTGTTGAAATCTGAATGGGTAGCTCCGCAATAAGCTGATTATCCTTTATTCCAAATCTCAATATATTCTGAACCGTCGGTTGCTCAAACCAATCGTTTGAATCGCTCTCACTGAATTCAAATAAGTGCTCCTGACCACCAACTGAAACTGTATACTGTCGAATTTCCTTATCTTTTTTTAGATTAACTTTAAGATGGCTTAGAACAAATTCTCTTGGATCTGAAACTGATATTTCTGTAAAATCTGATTTAAGCACATGCACTTCCGAATCATGTACTCCAGTCCCTGCGCCTTTTGTCAGAACAATGACAATTTCATCTTCTCCATCTGCATCTAACTCAATGACCGATATTTGAGGATAGAAGGAGGGGTTCGTTATATTGATCCAATTGAATGTTTTCGTTTCTCCATTTATTACAACATCTAATGACGAAAATATGTCTTTTTGTGCTTTTTCTTGAACACCATAAATAGCAATTTTCTTATCTGACGTCCCGGATAGTAGTGTATTGGGAATTGATGTAACTGGTGTTGACGCATTTCCATCAATCTTTTTCGGACTTGAAGACTGATTATTTGCCCCACATCCGGATAACAAAATAGCTCCTACCATTGTGACAATCATAATTTTTCTCAAAAATATATCCTCCATTTACATTTTTTTTAAGTATATACATTCTTATAATCCAATAAGTTTAAAAAATGTATTTTGTTTTTAAAAAAAAAGTAACATTTTAGTATACGCTTACTTGTAATTTCCAGAAAAGATGGCTGTTTTTCCGACTTAGAGCCGGTATGTAAAAAGAAAAGAACTTTCCCCTGAAGGAAAGTCCTTTATAGAGAATTCGCACCTCAGCCCCAGCCTGCACCATGTCCCATTGTCGTAACACATAGTAAACAGTCGCAATTACTGTTCTTCTTCAGCTCCAGCTTCTTCATAAACTCTACAGCCGAAAGCTCATTATGCTTCCAGCTCTTATAATTGGAATCCAAGATGTTTCTTTGCCCAGGTGTAAGAGTTTTCAAATTAATTTGTGGCCGCCCCAGGTGCTTCCCTTTTTTCTTAGCTTCAGCAATCCCTTCAGCCTGGGCTTGTTTAATATCGTTTGTCTCTTCTTCAGCCAGCTTAAAAGCTGAAGCACTACATCCATAATGAGCTGATTGATCCCATCCATCTCCTGGTACTTGCGCGTATCAAGTATGGGAATGTCGATCACAACCACATGAACCTTCGCATCGATCAGCCATTGCCACTCCTTAAAATTCCCTGTTTCTTTCTACCAAAACGATTGATAGATTTAACAAACAAGGTGTCTCCTTCACGAAGTACACGCTTCAGAAGCTGATATCCGATCGGTCAAAATTCTTACCGCTGACCTTGCCTACAAAAATATATTCGTCTGAAATCCCCTGTTCGACGTAATACAGTTAATTGCCTATCTTCATTTTGATTTTTCGTAGAAACTCTAGCGTATCCGTATTCTCTAATAATTGTTCTCATGATTCACTCCTACTTGTCCAAAAAAGGTATACCTTACGGATATAAATCCCCACATCCAAAAAGAAGGTCGATTATGATGTATCGTAACGTTACGCTTTATGGTATAATGAATAAAAATAGGAAGTTATTTCAAGGTATGTCCATTGTTTACCTCTTTTGAAAACTCCCTATAAAACATTATTTGATAAAATCTACCACAAAACGTCAATATTGTAACCTGAAAAATCGAAACATATCATTCCTTTTCTACGTAAAAAATATACTCCTGTGGAAATTACGCCCTTAACATGCGAACAAACGTTTGGTATAATGGGAAGACTAAGTACAGAAACGGCATTCAATTAAAAGGGGGTCCCTCATGTTAGTTATTGAAAACCAATTGCCCAATGTATCCTCAGATGTAAAGCAACATATTATGGGGATCATAGAAGCAAGCCCAACCTCTCAATTTCATTGTCATGTAACAACAGAAATCCCTAATGTGTATGTTTATCTAATTGAAGACAACCCGTTAGAATGCTATTCTATTTTCCATGCCTTTTCGTATGACAATATTGATCCAGATTATTCCTATCAATGTTTTACTATTGACCAAATTCATAAAATGCACCAATTCATTGAAAAGGCTAAATTCATTTAGCCTTTTTTTCCTTTATTACACGTTCATATTCTTCTTCAATGGTTTTAGATAACAGTTCGGTTGCTGTCATATTCAGCTTTTTTGCAGCTGTAGCTAATTGCTTTTTTATATAGACAGGTACGTCATAATGAAACTTAACCTTATTTCCGTATGCCATCGTCTATTCCCCTTATCCTATAATTTCTTGGTATTTATTTTCAATAATACGTATTAATAATTGAGTCGCTGATATTTCTTGTAATGCTGCTGCTTCAATTAGTTTTTCCTTGATTTCAGGCTGAAACTCATAGGGTAATTTCAGCTTAGGCTCTACCATACGGCCATCTAATGTTTTTTCAGCATCCAGTGCAAGTTTCACTAAAGCATCTAGGGACGAATCATTAGAAGCTTCTCGTCCATACTTGGGCAATACTCGTATTAAGTAATTTTTTAAAGCCTTCTGATTTTCCTCCGGTATTTCTATACCAAAATGCTCACCATTGATTTTAATATCACAATCGACCGCAAATCCAAATAGATTAATACTGTACTTCATATTTCCCCTCCTTATCAGCTATGGATATTATATAGCGATTCGTAACCCCTCACAATATTATTATCCACCTTCTTGTAACTAATTTTCATTTAAATTTGAACTTATGCCTAGCAATTCGGAAAAAATAGCATTGCCTTTAGCTTTATGATTAGCTATTAAACTGTGTGTAGCCATAACAACCAGTTGTGTTTGAGACAATCCAGTTTTTTCCGATATCTCTAGCAACTCTTTTCTGGCACTTTCCGGAAGATACACAGTGAGCCTAGGAGGCTTTTCTTTCGATTCCATTCGCATCACCCTATTATTATTTATTTCTATTTTAGCATATATTTTATATCATAGTAACATATAATAAGTGTTATTTTAAAAAATATAGCGTAACGTTTCGTTATGTAATATAATAAAGCCAAAGAAGGGAGGTATTTACTTATGGATCTCCAGGCTGTTGTTCAGCTAATCGGAAACGTAGGATTTCCCATTGCTCTTTCTCTGATTCTTCTCCAGACGATACTCATCAAATTCACCAAACAAATGGATGGATTAGAGAAACGCTTGGCTCAGCTTGATAAGACGATAAATCTGATGGTTAAGACGTATCATCAAAGTACATCAAAATCAGCTATTCGCCAGGATAAAAAAGAAGACGGTTGAGATTAGGTTATCTGTATCTTATGAGCATATAAACTCCATTCAATTGAACGGAGTTTATACTGCGTTATGTACCCCGTTATTAGCCAGATACCAAAGAAGGTTTATCCAACAATTCGGGAAACCTGCTGATTTAGTTCGCTGGATCTGTGAAGAGTTTCAAAAAAGAAACTTATATGAGAAGATTATGCAACTTTTGAAAGAGCAGTTCAGTCTATTATTATGAGGTGACAAATCAACAAGGAGGATAATTAAATGGACTACAAAGGGAAAGTCGTGGTTATCGGCCTGCTATTTGGGGCTTTATTAGCAGGATGCAGTCAGAATGAAAATTCATCTTCAAATAATACAACCACTCTTGGAACAGAACAAAATCAGGATGTAAATTCCACCAATAATGAAGGTGAAGGAATGGCAGAAGCAGAGCCACTATCTTATACAGCAGAGCAAAAAAATGAAATTAGTGAAGCTGCTAAGAAAGCTGGATTAGATAAAGTCTACATCCCTACAGTAGGATTAGGTGTCGATGATTATCTGGATCGTGTTGAAGCTAAAGACAATCAAGTCCGTATTGTATTTATTCGAGGTTCAATCACTCAATCCAAAGAAGAACTTAAACCAACTAAAGAGATTGCTTCGACTAAAAAAGTTGAGCTTTCTAAAAATGTATCTGGGGAATGGATTACTCAAGAGAATGGAGCAACGTATTTATACTTTGAAATGGACAGACTGCATTTCAGTATGGAGTCAGCTAAAGACATTTCTCAGGCTGATTATGAAAGAGCGGCTGCTTCGCTTGAACCATTAGAGTAAGTTTTCTAACTATCTCCTCACTATGAAGAGATAGTTTTTTTATCTTAATATATTGCGTAACGTTACGTTATATGATATTGTAACAACTAAGCAAAACCAATTGACCTTTGGAATGTGTGGGGTACACATCCACAAGGCCATACCCCGTTCAGGTTTTTGCTATACCAAATAGACGGAGGTAATTTATTATGGCAGCAGGTGTGGATACATTAAATGTAGTAAGTTCATCAGTGGCGAATTGCTTGGTTAGCAACGGTCAAACTTTTGTAGGTCGCTACTATCGACCGGCGGCTTCTAGTTATTACAGCAGTCGTTTGCAAAATGCTGAAGCACGTACCATTTCCAATGCGGGTCTTTATATCATTTCCATTTTTCAGTACAATTCGAGATCAGCGTCTTACTTTACCAGTAGCCAAGCTCATGCAGACGGTGCTACTGCTGTAAACCAAGCAGTGGCTGCCGGTCAGCCCTCTGGCACGGCCATTTATTTTACTGTGGACTACGACGCAAGCGCAAGTGATCTGAGTAATTCTATTATTCCTTACTTGAACATTGTAAAGACCTATACGGACAGCTACGGCTATCAACTAGGAATTTACGGGGGATATAGAACAACGACAACAGTCGGAGCATCTATTCCGGGCATTTATCGTTGGCAGACTGTTGCTTGGAGCAATGGCCAGAATGATTCCAATCGACGCCTTTATCAGTATGTAATCGATACTCCCGTTTGCGGTGGGAATTTTGATAAAAACGAGAGCAACGGGAATGCTGGAGGATGGCGATTGTAGTAGACGATCAACGAAGAAGAACAACCGCTTGCGGTTGTTCTTCTTTGATATGGTGCGCTACTATAAAATCACTCTACCCGGCTTATAGAAAGCTTTTAGGATAGCCTCATAACGTGTCGGGTATAAAAGAAGCCGCCTTTCTGAGAGGCCACTGAAAAACTTGTGGTTTTTTTAAAAGTGTAACGTGCTCGAAAAAAAAGATGACCCCTCTCCCAATATCTGGGTATAGGGTCGTCTTTTCGGTATCTAGTCCGGTCTTTGGGTATGTTTCTTACTTCCTTAATTTCAATATCCGTTTCACATTCACGGTAGAAATAGCCATAGCCCCTTGTAATTCCATGTTAACTAGACCCGAGGACGAAGCTACATCATACCCGTGCCGGTGTTTCAATTCGCTGTTCTTCGCTTCAATTTTGTAGCGTTCTTTGGCCTTCTCTTTGAAATACTCGCTCTTTTGGAACGCCATTTGATCCGTGTGCTCGCTAGATTTAATACTTACCGAATACGTCTTGCTTTTAGCTCATTCGGTATAGCCCCCCTCTTTAAATGGACATCTCTTGCACTCTTCGACGTTGAAGTAATACGTATCGCTTTGGTTTTTACCGCGACCTTTTTTGCCTTACCGCGCTTTCCGAATCGCCATGTGGCCGGCTTTACATACATGCCTGCGTCTTTGTTAAACTGAAATTCGTCTTCTTTCTTACGGCTTCCTTGCGCAATTTGTGGATTCAGCTTCGCCACAAGTTCAAATTCGTTTGTTTTTGCATAGGCGATATTATCTTTTTCCGAATAGGCCGTGTCTCCAATAACGGTGCTAACATCCATGCCAGCTGCCTTGCTTTTTCCAATCAGGTTCTGTAGTTGCTTGCCGTCATTTTTTTCACCCGTTGTGACAATCGCCGCCGTAATGATTCGTTCTTCGATCATGGCAATATGCGTTTTGTAACCAAAAAATGAGGAATCCGCACTTTTATGCCCGACCTCTGCCTCTTGATCTCCCGAGATCCGAAGCTGTTCAAGATCATCTGAGTCCGTTTTTTTAAGCAGATTCAGTGGTTCTTTGATCTTAGGCAGCGCATAGACACCGCCTTTTGCTTCCACAACCGCGATGAGTTTCTCGCAGTAGGCGATTTCGTCCTCCAGTACATCGCTGGTATTTTTCGTCGGAAATTTGGCCTTGAGAGATTCATCCACTTTGTAATTGGCCTTCCGTAGTTTGCGAGAACGGTCTTGCAGGATTTCCCTCGGGGACTTCTGGTTGTAACGTGCTTTCGTATGTGTCGCATCGACGATGATTGCTTTGCATTGGATGACACCCTTCTCGATTGCGATTTCAACCGTCTTGTTAATCAGCATGTCGAGTAGATTGAGATCCTTTAATCGCAGTTTTCGGAACTTCGTTAACGAACTGGATTCAATCACGGAATCCTCTGGCGCCATGTCCAGGAAGTACTTGAACGACATGTCGTATTTGGACCGCTCCACAATATCAGCGTCAGATAACTCAAAAATGGCTTTGAGCAACAAGTACTTGAACATCCGAATCGGGTCGATTGCGTTTCTTCCGTTATCCAGGCAGTAGTTCTGTTTAAGCTTCTCATACACAAAGGAAAAGTCAACGAGCTCATTGATTTGCCGCAGCATATTGTCTTTAGGAACGACCAAGGTATAGAGTTCAATATATGGACTGACCACCAGTGTTTGCTGTAGTTGGATCAATGGGCTCACCTTTTCTCTTGAGATACTTTCATTATATAAGAAAAGGGTACAACCTCTCCTCATTTGTCTGAAGTGGCCGTACCTTTCCAACTCTATAGGGACTTTTTCAGTGGCCTCCCCGAAGGAAGGCTGCTATTTTGACGTCCCGGAAGGGATACAGCCCATTCGGGCTGATTGCGAAGTAATCCTATCGAAGCTTATGCTCCAACGTCCCCTCGCTGATGCGACTGGGTTCTCATCCACCGAACGCCAAAACAGCCTTCCCGAAGGAAGGCTGCTGTTGTGACGTCCCGGAAGGGATACAGCCCTTTCGGGCTGATTGCGAAGTAATCCTATCGAAGCTTATGCTCCAACGTCCCCTCGCTGACGCGACTCGGTTCTCATCCCCCGAACGCCAAAACAGCCTTCCCGAAGGAAGGCTGCTGTTGTGACGTCCCGGAAGGGATTCGAACCCCCGACCGTGCGCTTAGAAGGCGCATGCTCTATCCAACTGAGCTACCGGGACATGTAGGATAACATTGTATCATTTGAAGCTTTTGAAGAGATATGTATTAACGCAACGTTATTTATTATACCTGATTCACCAGAATTAGCAAGACCAAACTCTTCCAGTTAAGAAGCTTCCCGTGATCTCATACGGAAAGCTCCTGCTCTATAGTCAAGCCTGGACATGACCTGCGGAAGCTGTGGGCTCAGGGAACCTGCCGGAAATGCTCGCCCAGCTGCCGCTTCAGATCGCCGAAGATCAATAGCTCGCGCTGGAATTTGGAACGTTCATCCTCCGGGGTCATCACCGTGCTGCCGGTGAAGCCGCTGACCGTAACGTCCTGGAAGGCATCATGCAGATTATTGTCGAACCAGTCGGTGGCCGTATCCGCATCATTCGTCAGAATCCGGACAATTTCAAAGCCCTCCTCGCGCTGATCCTCAACAATATACACCAGCAGCGCGGAATCGCCCACAGCTCCGGGCAATACGCCAACCTCTGCGCAAGGCGCACCGTCGTAATCAGTCATTCTGCGAATTTTGGCGTCTTTAATGTAATACACTTGTCATCATCCCTCCTGGCAAATTTCCCTCTCCCCTAGTGTTCGGATAAGGACATACATTTTATCCCTTCAATCGGCATATATCTGTATTACTTGGCAAAAAAGAAAGGACAGACAACAATCGCACAAAAGAGAGGATGAATCAGACATGTGCGGAATAACCGGATTTGTCCAGTGGCGCGGTGATCTTACAGGGCACTCGCAACTGCTCGTCAGAATGACCGAAACGTTAGCCAACCGCGGACCGGATGCAGCCGGAACCTGGATTTCAGGGCCCATTGCCTTCGGACACCGCCGACTCAGCGTCATCGATCCCGAGAACGGTGCACAGCCGATGATTGCCCGCCATGAGGATAAGTTGTACGCAATAGTATATAACGGCGAGCTATATAATGCCCCTGAGCTCAAAAAAGAGCTGAAGCAGCGCGGGCATCATTTTCTCACGGAATGCGATACCGAGGTTCTGCTGCATGCCTACATCGAATGGGGGCCGGATTGCACGGAGAAGCTCAATGGTATCTTCGCCTTTGCCGTCTGGGACAGCTTGCGCGATCAGGTATTCCTGGCCCGCGACCGTCTGGGCGTGAAGCCGCTGTTCTACAGCCAAGTCGATGACGTCTTCGTCTTCGGGTCCGAGCCCAAGGCGCTGCTGCAGCACCCCCTCGTCCAGCCGAAGGTCGGGCCGGAGGGTCTGGCCGAGATTTTCATTATCGGTCCGGCACGGACTCCGGGACAAGGGGTATATAAAGATATATTCGAGCTGCGCCCCGGTCATGCCATGATTTACAGCCGCAGCGGAATCCGCAGCTATGCCTACTGGAAGCTGGAGAGTGTCCAGCATACCGATAACGTGGATGAGACGGCAGCACGGGTGCGTGAATTGCTTCAGGATACGCTGGAGCGCCAGCTGGTCTCCGATGTCCCGGTATGCTCGCTGCTCTCCGGCGGACTCGATTCCAGCGCCCTGACCGCGCTTGCCGTAGATTATTACAAGCGGACCGGCCAGGGCCGGGTCGATACCTTCTCGGTCGATTATGTAGACAACGATAAGCATTTCAAAAGCCATACCTTCCAGCCCGGAGCCGATGGTCCCTGGATTCAGCGGATGGTCGACGAGCTGGATACGAACCATCACTTTATCGCTTTTGACACACCGGAGCTGGTGGCCGCACTTGATAATGCCTTATACTCCCGCGATTTGCCGGGGATGACCGACGTGGATTCCTCACTCTATTTGTTCTGCCAGGAGATCAAAAAGAAGGCCACCGTAGCCATCTCAGGCGAAGCAGCAGACGAAATCTTCGGCGGCTATCCCTGGTTCCACCGCGAGGAGATGTTATCTTCAGGTACCTTCCCCTGGTCAGTGGCCCCCCATATGCGTGCTGGATTATTATCGCCGGAAATCCATGAGTGGATACGTCCGCTGGAATATTTAGGTGACCGTTACAGCGATGCGGTGGCTGAGGTACCGAAGCTTGAAGGTGAGACCGGCAAACAGGCACAGATGCGTGTCATGTCCTATCTCAACATTACCCGCTTCATGCCTACCCTGCTGGACCGCAAGGACCGGATGAGCATGGGCGTGGGACTCGAGGTACGCGTTCCTTATTGTGACCACCGGCTGGTGCAATATGTTTTTAACATTCCATGGGAGATTAAGATGGTAGGCAACCGGGAGAAAGGCATCCTGCGCAAGGCGCTGGAGGGTGTACTGCCGGACGATGTGCTCTACCGCAAAAAAAGCCCTTACCCCAAAACGCATAACCCTGCTTATCTGAACAAGGTGCGCTCACAGGTGCTGAGAATTCTGGACGATCCCTCCTCCCCCATCCTCCCGCTCGTTGATCCGGCCAAAATCAGAGAAATCGCCGCATCGCCAGAGTCCTCGACCAATCTGCCGTGGTTCGGCCAGCTGATGTCCGGCCCGCAATTATTCGCTTATCTGGCCCAGGTCAACCTGTGGCTGAAGACATACAATGTGTCGATCGGCTGAGTTCAAATCAAGTGGAAACGGCTTTGCCGTCCTTTTAAAGGACGGTACCGTTTCAGCGAGAAATAGAAGGATAATTTATAGAGTGAAACTTATAAATTCTAGAGTAAAGGGCTGGTGCAACCCAGCCCCTCCTCATCAAACCGTACGTGAGGTTTTCCCTCATACGGCTTTCCGATGTTTGTCATTCATCGGCATGCAGATTACAATAGCGTTTTTAGTCCATATTGGATGGTCAAATATCTAACTTCTGACCGGGATCTCATCCATCTTCCTCGTTGTCTCTTCTTCGCATACCACCGGGTAAATCGTTGCAGAATATACCAATCCAGTTTTGCTAACCTCTTTTGGCTGTACTTTGTGTAATAGTAGTTTCTCCATCCTTGAATCTTGGGATTGAGCCATTCCACGTGTTCCGCAAACGATTTCGAACGCATGCTGGGCGGTGCTAATCTTTCTTTAACCACGCCTCGAATTCGTTCCTCCGCCTTCTTCGTTAGCCACTGCTGCGTGGTGTAATACACCTTGCCTTGGGATGTTTCTGCCTTCTTTTTCCGGTGGTGCATTCCTAAGAAGTCGAATCCTTCGTCTCCTGTCCATAAGCCGACAATACGGGTTTTGGTTGGGTGTAGCGTCAGCTCCAGACGTTCCATGATTCTGCGTATGAGTTCATACGCATGTCCGGCGTCCTTTTTAGTTTTACAGACCACCACAAGATCGTCTGCATACCTCGTGAGTTCACCTACTCCTTTCCCGTGTTTTTCCCACAGTCGGTCAAAATAGTTCAGATAGATGTTCGCCAAAAGTGGTGAGATCACTCCACCTTGTGGTGTGCCTAAATCGGAACGTCTTACGTTTCCTTCTTCCATGACTCCCGCCTGAAGCCACTTCCGGATTAACTTCAGGATTCGTCTGTCATTGATACGCATTTGTACCAATTTCATCAGTTTCTCCTGGTTAATATTGTCGAAGTAACCTTGGATGTCGACGTCGACTACCCAATTTCCTTTGCGGTTGCAGGCTTTCCGGATTCGATCCAGTGCTCCTTTCGCACTTCGCTTCGGGCGAAATCCGAAGGATACTTCTTCGAAATCCGCTTCGAAGATCGGTTCAATGACGAGTTTGGTTGCCATCTGCACCACTCGGTCGCGCACGCTGGGTATGCCCAGCGGTCTTGGTTTCCCGTCTTTCTTTGGGATATAGTGCCGCCGTACGGGCTGTGGGTGGTAGTTACCATCCTTTAATGCTCGCTCGCAGTCTTTGAGAAATTGCACTTCTCCTTGTTTCTCAATATCCGCGAGCGTCACCGTATCTACTCCGGCAGCCCCCTTGTTCGCTTTCACCCGTTTCCAGGCTTCACTCAGCACATCCCAGCGGTAGACTTTGTCGTACAGTGCATGGAATTTACGCTTGTTGTTCTCCTTGGCCGCATGACCTAGCTTTTCTTGGAGTTCTTGAACTTTTTCCTTAGGTGTCGTTAGCCTACTGGCATTCACTCACTCGTACCTCCTCCAAAAGCATAAACAAAGCAGGGCTCCTTCTCTCCCTAAGGTTATGTTGTCCTTAGGTTCCTCGGTACTATGAGCCCCTCGGACTCCCTTCCCACAGACGGTTCATTTCATCTTTTGGACTTATAGAGCGTCTTTTTACGGGTTTCTAAAAAAAAAATCCTCCCGTGTGGGGGAGGGTCTCCCCAGTTCACTATGTCTTCTTTCCTTCCATGCCGATCCCCATACGCCGGAGGATTCTTCACTGCCGTTCCAAGTTCTCTGCAGCTTCCATGGTCTTCACCCATATAAGCGAGGTTCGACTTCCTCTCTTCCCCCTTGCGGGGCCTTTATGACGACGCGGCAGGATTCACTTCATGTTACGGCCTGGCGGGTTGCTCGCCCTGTCTCTGACCGGACTTTTGTCGATGCGCTTCTACGCACGGATTTCGCCGTACGCAGGCATCCTAGCTACACGGGGGCTTGGCCCCTCCCGTGACCGGACTTTCACCGGTTAGAAGATACGCGCTTTCTGGGCACGCCTTATATTTTGAAAAAGGTGCCCGCCCAGAATGTACAGCACACATTCTGGAGGGCACCTCTTGTATAGCAATATCTTCATCAATCTATCTGAACCCTAGAAATTAAAATTATCCGGGTCCGGGCCGAAGCGGTGGTTCTGATTCAGCTCCTCTATGGCCTTAACATCCTCATCGCTGAGTGTGAAGTCGAAGAATCCGGCGTTCTCGATAATCCGCTCCTGATGGACCGACTTCGGAATGGTGATGACACCCTGCTGCAGATCCCAGCGCAGAACAATCTGTGCTGCCGTCTTGCCGTAACGCTCTGCCAGTTCCTTCAGCAGCGGCAGGTCCAGATTCCCCTGCATGAGCGGACTCCAGGCTTCCAGCTGGATATCATGCTTCCGTGCATACTTCAGCAATTCACGCTGGGTCAGTAGCGGATGGAATTCCACCTGGTCCACCACCGGGACCACTCCGCTGTCCTCGATGATGTCCTCCAGATGATGCGTCTGGAAGTTGCTCACCCCGATGGACTTAACCAGCCCTTCCTTTTGCAGATGAATCAGCGCTTTCCAGGTTTCTTTATATTTGCCGGCTACCGGCCAGTGGATCAAATACAAATCTACCTGCTCCAGGCCCAGCTTCTTGCGGCTGACTTCAAAAGCCTTCAGTGTCGATTCATACCCCTGATCCGGGTTGTGGACCTTGGTGGTAATAAACAGCTCTTCCCGGGGGACTCCGCATTCACGGATCGCCTGCCCCACACCCTCTTCATTGTTATAGCCGGCAGCCGTATCAATACTGCGATACCCCGTCTCCACCGCAGACTTCACCGCGCGGATAACCTCTTCGCCATCCTTGGTCTGCCATACGCCAAGACCCAGCCACGGCATGGTCACTCCATCGTTCAGGGTAGGCCCGCCTGTAAATGGTGCGTTCTTTTCACTCATATCGATACCCTCCAAGCCTAATTTGAATTCAACAAGCTTCCTTAACCGTATTACCGCTCTCATAATCATCCGATTGTGAAATCCGTTCACCGTTACAGCGAATAGGTTGCCAAATCGTGAAGATTGTATGCCTCTTATGTACGAAAATGGAGTACAGCCCCTTCCCGGCCGCACTCCATTACATAACCCACTTATTTCTTGTCAATCAGCTTGAAATCGTCAAAATGGAACTCTGGAGACACGATGCAGGAGACGAGTGACGGTTCTTCGCCTAGCGGACGTGCGGCCTGCCATACACCGGGAGGAATCACTACCTGCGGCTGCTGGCCCGCAGCGATATCCAGACCCAGAATAACCTCCGTTACGTTCTCCGGCTCTGCGCCGTTGCCTCCCAGACTAAGCACGATCGGGCTGCCGGAATGATACAGCCAGATTTCGGAGGACAGCACAGTATGAAAGTCCGAAGTCTCGTCAGCATGAAGCAGGAAATAAATCGATGAAGCTGACGCGCGCGGGCCCGAATAAGCCTCGCCCAGCGTGTCCTGAGGAATCTCAAAGGGAGAATTCCACAGTCTCTTGTACCATCCGCCTTCCACGTGGGGCTGTAGCCCCAAGGTTTCTACGAGCGGGGAAATTTCTTTTTGCGTCATGGGTTCTTCTCCTTCAAGTCTTGCACAGCGGCAAAACAGTCTTCATAAGCAAAGGCTTAAGAGGTACAAGAGTACCTGCTAAGCCTCGGCCTGATTGTGTTATTAACTGTAACGGATACGGCAGCAATTGTAAATTGTCTTACGCTTATTTGCCTTCTTTGCTAGCCTTGAATACTTCTGCAATCGCTCCCAGGCTGCCCAGCGTCTCCACCGCACTAGTCGGCAGGAATATTTTGTTCGCAGGTCCCTTGGAGATGTCAGTCAAAGCTTCAAAAGACTGATAAGCCAGCACTCTTTCATCCAGTCCAGCGCTGGCAATCATGGCAATCCGGGCCTTCTCGGCCATCGCCACAGCTTCGATCGCCTTGGCCTGGCCGAGGGCTTCCAGCTCCTGTGCCTGACCGAGACCTTCCGCCTGACGGATGCGGGCTTCCTTATCCCCTTCCGCCTTCAGGATCTTACTCTGCTTATCCCCTTCGGCACGAAGGATCATATCCTGCTTGGCGGCTTCCGCCTCCAGGACAATCGCACGCTTGCTACGTTCGGCCTTCATCTGTTTGTCCATGGCTTCCTGGATATCAAGCGGCGGCTTGATGTCAATAACTTCGACACGCTCAATGCGCACGCCCCACTTCTCTGTCGCTTCATCCAGCGCGAGACGGATGTCGGAGGAGATTTTTTCACGGCCGGACAAGGTTTCATCCAGCTCCAGCTTACCGATAATCTGACGCATGGTGGCTGTGGAGATATTCCGTACCCCATACACATAATCGGAGATACCGTACGTTGCTTCTTCCGGACCCACTACCTGATAGAAGATAATCGTATCGATCTGCACCTGTACGTTATCCTTCGTGATTACCGTCTGCGGCGGTACATTCGCCTGTTGAATCCGCAGATCATGATAGACCCGCACTTGATCAATGACCGGAATCAGAATATTCAGACCTGGTGTGAGCAGGCGGTGGAATTTACCCAGACGCTCTACCACTCCAACTCTTTGCTGCGGGACAATCTTGATCGTCATTGCGATAAATACTACGACAACAACAATAATAATTCCGATAATTATCAATTCCATTAGTACATATCCCCCCATCGTTCTACTTCAATAATGGTCGTGCTTCTTCTTACTACAATTACCTGCTGGCCTTTGCCCAATGCCACTGTAGAGGTTGCACTCCATGTATCGCCGCCAATCTTGACCTGCCCATAACGGCCAGGCTCAATCGGTTCAACGACCAGACCTTGCCTGCCGATAATCTCGGTACCCGTATCCTTGAAGCCCCGCGCATTGCGCAGCCGCTCAGACAATGGTTTGGTGAAGAACGTCAGGGCCAGGGCTAACAGTGAACCCGCTACGACCTGCAGCAGCCATGCATCCGGCAGCACAAGCGCAACCAGTCCGGCAGCCAAGGCTCCCAGGCTAAGCCATAACAAATAGAATGTAAACGTAAACATCTCTACAACAAACAAGACGCCAGCGGCAATCAACCATAATACCCACATACTCATTGGTGAACCCACCACCTTCCGCTATATACTACTATAACGAAATAATCGGCATCACGTTTCACAAAATTTTTGGAGGCCGGGACAGCCGCCTGTCTGTTCATTATATTTCAGCCTGTGGAAGCTTATGAACCTTAAGCAGGATACAGGACGGCTAAATTGTATTTAAACATAAATATATCCAATCGAAGCTTAAAAAACTCACTAAACATAATTCCGTACCCGGAAATCCTGCTTCCAAAACCTCCAAGGCACGGAATCAGCTATAAATATGGTGCAAACCACCATGCTGGGACGGGAATCTGAGATTCTGCGGGGAGTGAAGCGGTGAGGGGCTTGACGGGTGGGTGAATAGTTTCGGCGGAATGATTACATTGAACAATTACACTGGACAATAATACCGGATTGTTGCGACAACTTGAAGTTACTTATCTGTTCGGTTTCGAGCGCGGCGGATGAAGCAGGTGGATATTGTACACCTAATTAAGGTTCATTATGAAACATATAGAAGATAATTGGAAAAACAACACTAAATCGGTCCGTTTTCTCGTGAATCGAGAGATTTCGGCGGCTTAACTGTACTTTTTCCAACTGCTTCCTTCAAGGACTACGTTTCAGCGAAATTAAATGCCTTTTTTCCAACTGTGTCCGCTCACTATTCATAATAACAAGCAGACTAAACACACAGGACCGCTTGTAGCAACGTATCATTCTAAAAAACGGCGCCAGCTTAAAGCCGGCACCGTTCCTTCTTCTATGCTTAGGCATAATCATGCGCTATTGTCAGCCTCTTCCTGTATTCCTCCTGCCGGGCTGCTGTCCGCTCGCCTTAGTTCAGCTTCCAGAGCGCAGGAGTGACATTCGGCTCCCAGCCGGCAAGGGCGGTATGCGCCTGCAGGCAGGTGTAGGATTGCCCGTTGTAAGTTACGATACTGCCAACACTATAAGCGGTACCCGCTTTCCAGGCAGCAGCGCCTGGTGTAGCCGAAGGGACTGGCGTAACTACAGGAGTAGACGTTGGCGCTATTGTCGGCGTAGCCGAAGGGCTTCCTGTCGGGAGTGGCGTAACTGTTGGCTGCGGAGTAGCGTTACCGCAGGTACCGGTCACCCGCCACACCCCGAAAGCACCGCTGAGATCCGGCCGGTCTCCCTGCGTCCACCACTGGGCCTGATAGATCAGCCCGCCATAGGAAACTTGCTGGCCCTGTGTATACACAGCAGTGGAACTCCAGGCTGCCGTAGAGCATTGCCCCGGCGTGGCCGTCGGTGCCACTGTCGCAGTCGGCGTAGCTGATGGCTTCACCGTCGCGGTCGGTGCGACTGTAGCGGTCGGGACCGGCGTAGCCGTTGGGGTCACCACCCCGCCACTCAGCTCTGCATTGAGCTTGGTCTGCAGCGTCTTGTTGCGGTCTCCGCTGGTCTCCCAGAACATCGCCCCGGCCAATCCTTTGCTCTTGAGATAGCTGGCTTTGTACCCGATGGATTCGGCATCATCATAGCTGATGAAGGTCTGGTTGGACGGGTTATAGAGATAAGGAACCTTGGAGGTGTTGTTCCAGTAACGGGTATAACCGTTCTTATTGATATAATTGGCTTCCAGATCACTGAAATCGTAGTTGCCCTTCTCCCAGGTTCCGGTCTGGGAGATCCCGGCGGACACCTGATATTGCCCGTTCCCCGTAGCAGGAGCCCCTCCCCAGCCCCGGCCGTAGAACGGCATACCGAGCACCAGCTTATTAGCCGGTACGCCTGCACTCAGATAGCTGGTCACCGCCTTGTCGATGTTATAGTTCGCCGGCTCGGTCAACCCTGACGAAGCCGCTGCCGGGTCATAATACAGCGGGGCATTGTGGCCGGTAGTAGGGTTCCAGCTGCCGTTGAAGTCGTAGGTCATAATATTGATCTAGTCCACCACAGAGGCGATTCCGCTGAGATTATTATTCTGGATGTAAGTCGGACCTGCACCCGATGCAATGGTCAGGAGATACGTTTTGCCGTCGGCGGCTCCGGCGGCATTCAGCTTTTCCCGGATCTTTTGGAGCAGCAGGATATAGTTCTGCTTATCCTCAGGGCGGTAGCTGTTGCCCGCAAGCCCGCCGCTGACCGGGTATTCCCAGTCCAGATCGACGCCATCCATCTTGTATTTGCGGATGAAATCCACGGAGGAGTTGGCGAAGACTTCACGGGTTGCCGCCGTGGCAGCCACATCCGAGAAGCGGTTGGACCAGGTCCAGCCCCCGACAGAGATCATGGTCTTCAGATTCGGATTCTTCTCCTTCAGCTTCCAGAGCTGCTTCAGATTCCCTTTGATCGGGTCATCCCATTTGTCATCGCCGAAGCTTTTCTGGGCATCGATCCAGGGATCGCCCAGCACAACGGTGCCATTGGGGACGCTGATCGCCTGCCCCTGCTCGTTCTGGCAGGACCAGGTGACCGGATTCGGCCCGGTGGGGTCGGGATTGCCGTGTATTCCGTTCCAGCAGATGTCGGCAAAGGCATAGTTGATGACATTCATTTTGCCAGGATCGATATCCGTTACATTATAAGCCCGGCCGTAGGCGGCCCATGAAGCATAATAACCGACAATCTTGTAGTCACCGGCTGCCTGAACAGTTCTGTTATTTGCACCAAAAGCCGAAAAAAGAGTAAGGAAAAGGACTGCCGTCAAACCAAGCACAAAGCATTTGCTTTTGATAAAGGCCATTTCGTGATTACCTCCCCGGTTCAATGCGTAACCTGTAAGCCTGCTTCATGGACATCCAGTCGTCTCTGCCATCAAGGATATTAAGTGACCGTTCTTCCCTTGCTGCGAATGAGAAAGCTCAGCGTTCACCTCCCGGACCCGATTGGCCTTGACCTTCACCCTGTGAAACTATTAAATTCCTGGCAGTCTGACTGGTAGACTAGCAATAGACAGCTCAAAAAAGCGCAGCTCAGCAGCATATTGATTACTCGCTCCGCTGCGGCCTACGTTGTTGTCTGGTACAGGTCAGGGTGGGTAGAATGCGGCGATTTGCGGGAGGATGCAGGATCTGCGAAGGGGTGAAGTCAACTCTTATTCTCATACAAAGCCGGAGGATATGCTAGGGATAAATTTCCATAATCAGGGGGGATTATTATCTAAAAAAACAGGAAGCAGCCCCAAGCATAGTCTGCTTAAGGGCTGCTTCCAGGGCTCCAAATCTTCTATTGACCGCTGCTCTGCGCGGCAGCAAGCTTCTCGGTCAGACGCCGCAGCGCCGTTCCGCGGTGGCTGATCGCCTGCTTTTCCTCAAGCGTCAGCTCAGCCATCGTCTTCTCGTATTCGGGGAGATAGAACAGCGGGTCATAGCCGAAACCGCCGCCACCCGCAGGCTCCGAGGTAATCCAGCCTTCAACCGTACCCTCAGCCGTCCATTCCCGGCCGTCCGCCGGATCGTAGAGCGACAGGGCACAGACGAACCGGGCGGGACTCAGCAGCGGTTGTCCGGTATCCTCACCCTGCTTCAACCGTTCCAGCTCGCTCATCAGCTTCAGATTATTCGCTTCATCATCCGCCGCCTCACCGGCATAGCGGGCCGAGTACACGCCGGGATTTCCGTCCAGCGCCTCTACACAGAGACCGGAATCGTCTGCCAGCACCGGCAGTCCAAGAGCGTCCCCTACAGCACGGGATTTCTTGAAGGCATTCTCGGCAAAAGTGGCCCCGTCCTCAACCACATCCGGCAGATCCGGGTAGTCGTACATGCTTTTGACTGTAAGTCCCAGGGGAGCAAAGGCATGCTGGAACTCCCGCACCTTGCCTTTGTTCTTCGTCGCGACAATCAGAACTCCGCTGCCGGACTTCATCCTACACCTCTTGGCCGGTCTGGCCGGCAGGGATTTTGAGCGCGATGGCGCCAAGCACTTCTTTTTGCACAGCGATCAGCTCGTAGATCCCCTTCTCTCCGAGACCGAGCAGCTGGTCCAGCTCCTGGCGGGTGAACGGCCGCTCTTCGCCCGTGCCCTGAACCTCAACGAAAGCACCGCTGCCCGTCATGACCACGTTCATATCCACCTTCGCCTTAGAATCCTCTTCATAATTCAGGTCGAGCAGCGTCTTGTCGCCGACGACACCCACACTGATAGCCGCCAGGTAGTCCGTAATCGGGAAGACCGTCAGCTTATTCTGGAGGGCAAGCTTGTTCATAGCGAAGGCCATCGCTACAAAAGCACCCGTGATCGAAGCCGTCCGCGTTCCCCCGTCTGCCTGAATTACATCACAGTCCAGCGTAATACTGCGTTCGCCGAGCGCCTGCAAGTTCACCACCGAACGTAAAGCCCGTCCGATCAAACGCTGGATTTCCATGGTCCGCCCGGTCAGCTTGCCGCGTGCGGCTTCACGCTGGTTACGGGTCTGGGTCGCACGGGGAAGCATCGAATATTCGGCGGTTACCCAGCCCTTACCTTGTCCTTTCAGAAACGGCGGGACCTTCTCCTCCACGGTTGCCGTACAGATGACCTTAGTATCTCCCATCTCAATGATGACGGAGCCTTCTGCATATTTGTTGGTCTGGGTCGTTATCGTTATTGGCCGGAGCTGATCTTCGTTGCGTCCGTTTGATCTCATCTTTTCTGCCTCCTACATCGTATAGCGCGAAGTTTGTGTATACATTCATCCGTATCTTATACGCAGAAACGGGTGCCGCCCCCTATGGAAGAGAACGGCACCGCTGCTCCTGACCCGTTATTCGGATGAACAATACTTTATTCTATCAAAGAGTAGGCACAAAAGCATCTTTTTAAGCCGGGGGGATTCGCTCTAAAGCGGCAGCTCGTTGACATATTCCGGCGCGGAGACAGGCTGGCCGTAATCGACGTTATTGGTGCCCGTAACGGTATCCTTGCCATTCAGGCGGATCTGTACCAGCGAATCATCTGTATTCTGGGCCACCGTCAGCACAACCGACTCCAGCATCTCCTCAGGAATGCTTGTGCTGCCATCGAACATATCATCGGTCAGCGATACGGTAACCACTCCGTTCTGCCCTGCTTTTACGGAATCGACCACCGTTCCCTGCGTCATGACCATCTCCAGACCGTTCTCGGACTGCGGTCCGGCAATCAGCTCGCTCAGCGCCGCCTTCACCGTATCCCCGCCAGCGGGTACAAACCGGGTAACCGGAACATAATACTGATGGCCACCATCCAGTGAGGCTGCTGCGAAATAGACTGTAACTGCGCTGGAATTCATCATCAGTGCGTTATGCTTCGGCAGGTTAATGCCCATCGTACGGGCCAGCGGGCGGTCCAGCGGTGTGCCTTGCAGCGGCATTTCAGTCAGTTTTTTGCCATCGACCCAGAGCTGTACTCCCTTGATGTCATCCTGCCCGGTCAGTGTCCAGGTCAGTGCTTCGAGAATTTTGCGTTCATCTGCAGGATCGTAGTCGTTAAAAGCCGAGTTGAATTCAACAATGGCGACATGGTCCTGGCCGACCGACACCTGTTTCACTTCCGTCCCTGCGGGCAGTACGCCTTGGAAGCCCTTAGGCAGTGCAGATGCGTAATCCCCCTTGCTGACCAGTGCCGTGAGGGAATTCTTCAGCATGACTGTGTCCTCGCTTTTCGGAAAAGACAGAGCCACCGGAGCCAGCAGACCGTTCTGATCCTCCAGATACACAGTGGTCCGCTCACCGGCTACAGCAGGCGCACCGGTATCTTTCACCCCGGCAGACAGATCCGTCTCATCCATGGAGGCCGGTCCGAATACCCCGGTATCCAGCGTATCTTCCCCGCTCACTTGCAGCATTTGCGCTTCTACGGCGGCGGGAGGCGGGTCCACAGCAGCGGATTCTGAACCGAACAGACTGCAGCCGGAGAGCACAAGCGGAACGGCCAGCAGGCAAGCCGCAGATGCCCCGCGGAGGTGTTTCACTGGTTTCATCAATCTTCATTACCCCTTTCAAGCGTTAAGATCAGTTTGTACTGCTATGTATACGAGCCCTGTCTCCAAAAAATAACAACAGCTTATCCTAAATTACAGAAGTTCTGCCGGACCCCTTGCTTGGGGGCGGACACTGCTGTGTTCATCCAAGCTCAGCCTGCCTGCGGGATACAAATCCGGACGTTTCTGGACATCGGTCTGCCGCTTGCGTACAATTTAGTACATACCCAAATCACATCCGACTCACGAATGGAGGACTTCCTATGACTGATGCCAAAATTCCTTACAGCCTCAACAGCAAAGCCGTTGCCGAAGCGACCCGGTACTGGCTGCACAAGCGCGGGGTCACCCTGGAGGAGATTGCCGAGCTTGTCATGATGCTGCAAAAGAAATACTATCCGGGCCTGACCATGGAGGAATGTATTCATAACGTTGAGATGGTACTCAGCAAGCGTGAGGTGCAAAATGCGGTGCTGACCGGCATCCAGCTCGATGTACTGGCGGAGGAGGGCAAACTGTTCTCGCCGCTGCAGGATATGATTGAGAACGATGAAGGATTGTACGGGGTAGACGAGATTCTCGCCTTCTCGATCGTTAATGTATATGGCAGTATCGGCTTCACCAACTATGGTTACGTGGACAAGCTCAAGCCGGGTGTACTGGAGAGGCTGAATGACAAAACCACCGGCCAGATCCATACCTATCTGGATGATATCGTAGGGGCTGTAGCCGCAGCGGCGAGCAGCCGGATTGCCCACCGCAAGCAGGCGGAACGTGAGCAGGAGCTGGGTCTGCCCCACGCCCCGGAGGACGCGGAAGAGGCTGCACGGCGCAGCCGGCTGGAGGAGACGTTGCCGGAATAAGCCGAGAGCAGTTATTTATAACAGGAAAGGTGCGAAGTGTGCATGACCTATTCGTTCGTAGTGGAGCCGCTGGCTGTCCAGGAGTTCGAGAGTGAGGATGAGCGGATTGAGCGGTGCAAGGAATGGAATCTTCTGCCCGGGTCAGCCACCCGGGTCAAGACTTATCTGTACAAGCGGCAGGGCCTGACCCTGCCTTGTGAAATTGTAGGGTTCGTGGATAATCAGACGGTGGTGGTCCAGTTCGAGAATAAGCAGCAGCATTGTATCCACCCGGCCTATCTCAAAGAAATGCAGACCGCCAGCTTCGGCCAGCGCGCGCAGGCGGCGGCGGATGCACGGTCCGAGGACCCGGCAGAAGCTGCCGGAGAAGCCGGGTTGCTGAAGAACCAGCCGGTTGAGGGTGATGCCGAGGTTCGCGGTGAGGCTGATGTGGAGGGTACGGGAAGTGTTGGTGCTGCGGGGGGCGATGCTGCGGAGCGTTTAGAGAGTGGGAGTGCTGATGCTGCGGAAGGCGTGAGTGTTGCGGAGACAGCGGCTCCTGCAGAGAAGCCGCGTAAGCCGGCCGCCTCCAAAAAGAAGCCCGCCCTGCAGCTGCCGGAAGACAAGCTCAAGGTTACAGCGGTTGTCAAAGAATTCACGACCGTTCCCAACCACTTTTCAGATAACGATGATGAAGTAATTATCTATGACAATGTAGTGATAGAAGGGCATGAGCTGGCCATTGACGAAGTCTGGTCAAGCCACAGTGCCACGCTGAAGAAGCTGGAGCTTAAGGAGGGCGACCCCGTTTCTTTTGAAGCGAAGATTGTAGCCAAGAAGCTCTCCCAGCATCCGGTCAAATACAAAATCAACAACCCGTCCAAGATGAAGGTGATTCAGCCGGATTCTTAAGAATGGGAATAATCGCAGGCCGCTGGACGACACCGGCAGCTCATTGTCTAGGCAGAGCGTCCAACGGCTGCGGTCCCATCTGATTGCGATCGAGGAGGATAGTGATATCCTCTATCAGCTTTTTGGCCGAAATAGGCAGCGAGTGTGTAATCCACCATTCCATGACTCCCACAGCAGCAGAGGCCATAAAATGCAGCAACATCTCCTTGTTCATCCCCCGGTTCACACCATCCATATCGATCTGCTCCGCCAGTCCTTCCATCAGCATTGCATGCAGACGGCTTCTTAAGGCAGGAATGCCGCTGTTATTAATTAATGTAATGAAGACGGTGGCATGCTGCTCCACATACTCAGCCGTACGCAGCAGAGGACCGGAAGAGGTGAAATCCAGATTCTCCTGGACGCCCATACAGCGGTCACGCAGCTCCGTCATTTCCTTCTCAACACACTGATCCAGCAGATCATATTTGTCTACAAAATGCAGATAGATAGTCCCTCTGCTGACATTAGCCCGCTCCGCAATCTCATGTACCGTAATCTGCTCAAAGCCCTTCTCTTCCATCAGACTAATAAACGCCTTAAAAATAGCCTCCCGCGTCTTCCCGATCCGCCTGTCCACCGCCATCCCTGTTACCTCTCCTTCGCCTGAGCACTATAGTTGCATTCATTATATTTAACAGTTGTTCAAAAAACAACAGGCGTGTAAAATTCAGGGGCACTTGTGCTCTTCATTTTCGCCTATCGCCGACTTTTGGCTAATTCAGGTGCACTTGTGCTCTTCATTCACGCTTCCCGCCGACTTTCGGCTAATTCAGGTGTATTTGTGCTCTTCATTTTCGCCTATAGCCGACTTTTGACTAATTCAGGTGCACTTGTGCTCTTCATTCACGCTTCCCGCCGACTTTTGGCTAATTCAGGTGCACTTGTGCTCTTCATTCACGCTTCCCGCCCGCTTTCGGCTAATTCAGGTGCACTTGTGCTCTTCATTTTCACTTCCCGCCGACTTTTGGCTAATTCAGGTGTATTTGTGCTCTTCATTTTCGCCTATAGCCGACTTTTGACTAATTCAGGTGCACTTGTGCTCTTCATTCACGCTTCCCGCCCGCTTTCGGCTAATTCAGGTGCACTTGTGCTCTTCATTCAGACTGCTCAAAGGGATTTATCCCTTTCATTTCGGATCATCCGCCACTTTCTGGTGAATCAAAGGGATTTATCCCTTTGAATATCACATCTCACCACTTACAGCTAACTTTGGAGGAGGAATGAGTAGTGTTGTTGACAGGCTGCAAACTTCACCAATAAATTAGTCATTTCTTTCAGGTGTTCCAATAGTCGAGGTTTCCAGAAGAGTGTGAGGGCAACAATAGGTTAATGAGCGGTTTTCGGTCAGCAGGTTGTGTGCAGCGGGGCATCAGCAGCGGGTATAAGTGGAGGGTTATGAGCATTGAATTAGGGCTACGTGTTGTGAGCTGTGAGTTGCATGTTATGGGCTACGTTTCGTAAGTTGCGTGTAATGAGCTACGTGTAATGAGCTATGTGTGATGAGCTACGTGTGATGAGCTATGTGTGATGAGCTACGTGTGATGAGCTACGTGTGATGAGCTACGTGTGATGAGCTACGTGTGATGAGCTACGTGTGATGAGCTATGTGTGATGAACTGCGTGTTATGAGCCACGTGCATGTGTGATTAACTACATGTGATGAAATGCAGGTTAGTGGCAGCAGAGTACAATATCTTGTAATCTGCTGCCAGCAGCCTGCACCGTTCCTCGCGCAGGCCTACTCCACAGCCGTGAAAAGGAGGCTGCCGCCAGGCCCGGCCTCCGTCTCGGCCGCCCGCCCCCGGCGCACCAGCTCGGCCAGGTGGGCCAGCGCCTCGCTCATGGCGAACCGCATCTGGTGCGCTGTCGCGACCCGGCTGCGGAACAGCCCCTCGCAGACCGCGAACCCGCTCTGCGGTCCGCCTGCGAGCAGCGCGGCTGTAGTATCCAGCCGCTCCTCATGATGCCGGAGCAGGCTGTCCGCCCGCGCCGTGAACCCCGGGAACGGTTCCCGGTGGCCCGGGAACGCCAGCGTAACCCGCAGGCTGCGCAGCTCCTGCAGCCCCTCCAGGAACGTCAGCAGCGGCTGCGGATCGCTGCCCGGCTGCAGGCCGACATTGGGCGAAATCTGCGGCAGCACAGCATCGCCGCAGAGGATCTGCCCGCTGCCGCCGTGGTAGAACGACACATGCCCCGGCGCATGCCCGCCTGTGATAATGGGCTGCCATTTCCGGCTGCCCATCACAAACGGCTCCGCGGCATTGATATAGGTGACCTCAGGCTGCGGGGTCACCTCAGGCAGGAAGCTATCCAGATGCTCCCGGATACCCGCAAGCCACTCCTCCGGCATCCCATGCCGCCGGAAAAAGAGCGGCAGCGCCTCATTCAGAATCGCCGCTTCCCCCCAGGCCAGACCGGCCTCGGCATGCGCCCGTTCGCTCATCCATACCCGCGCTCCGCTGCGGGACTGCATCCAGCCCGCCAGCCCGTAATGGTCGGGATGATGGTGGGTCACCACGATATCCCGCACCTGCGTCCAGGTAAGGCTCAGTGCCTCAAGCACCCCCTGCCAGGCAAGCTCGGCAGCAGGTGTATGCGGGCCTGGATCAATGACCGTAACCCTGCCGTCCTTATCCGGCAGCAGATAGCTGTTAACCTGGCGCAGCGGCAGCCCCATTGGCACCGATACCTGAAGAACTCCGCCGTCCCAAGCTTGAATAATCTCCTTGTTCAACCTTCCTCCGCCTCCTCTAAGCCCTCTCCCTGATGCCATCTCTAAGGTCTACCTCCCATGAAGATCATGCGGGCCGAGGATTCAGCGTTATATTCCTCTTCATCGTAGCCGCCGTGAACAGTATCCAGCCGCAGCCCGGCAGCGGCAAGCATTCTGCGGAAATCCTCCAGCGTGTAGAGCTTTACCCGTTCCTGGCACTTGCGGGCCGGAGCGTTCCCGGCCTTCGAGGTCAGCAGAATATCCTTCTTCACATACCCCTCCTCGATCCGGCGGGTCTCGTCAATCCGAACATCTCCGTCCTCCCGGACCGAATGGGGCACCAAATGGCGGATGACGTAAGCCGGGTTCAGGAAATCAATGATGAACCGGCCCCCCGGCTTCAGCATCCGGCAAATCTCCTTAAGCACCTTAATCTGCTCCTCATCCTCTTCAAAATATCCGAAGGAAGTGAACAAATTGACCACAGCATCGAAGCCGCCCGCAAGCGGAAGCTCCCGCATATCCGATTGCAGCCAGGTAACCTGTTCTGCCCCAGCCTGCGCACGCGCCTCACGCAGCAGCACCTTCGACAGATCCACACCTGTTACTTCATAGCCAGCCTGTGACAGAGCCAGTGAATGGCGGCCCATGCCGCAGCAGAGGTCCAGCACCTTCGCGCCCCGGGGCAGGCCAAGCCACTGGATCATGCTCTCCACCTCATGACGCGCACCGCTGAAATCCCTGTGTCTGTATACAATCAGATAGTCCTCGCCAAAACATTTCTCATACCACTCACTCATCTCTCTTCTAACTCCCTCCATACTCCGCTTCACCGCACGGGCTTATCCCTGTCTCTAATAACGCCTATTGTACCGCCTTTTACTGTAGAAGCCCAGCGAAGTCACAGACCTGCAACACATAATCATTTATTTATAATTAAAGGAACAGGATCACTGTGCGGATAAAAAACGTATGATCTCGCAGCGTATATGTATTCAGTTTTCCGCATAACAAACAGCAGTCCCGGTACTTCCGCCGGGACTGCTGCACATCTCCAGATCCGGTTGTAGGTTCGTTCGCTTAAGCAGAACCCTGATCTAACCGCTGCAGATACACGCGCGCTTCATAAGGGCGTAGCTTCAACTGCTGGAGATCTTCCTCCTTGGCAGGCTCATAATTGGAGATCAGCAGCTCCAGCTTCGCGGCAGTCTGGAATTCCTCCGGCAGCTCGAAGACCGGCTCATGTCCGAAGAAATTCAGAATCACGAGCAGGCGCTGATCCTCCAGCGTCCGGGTATAGGCATAGATTTCGGGATGCTCCTCCAGCAAGAGTCCGTATTCACCATAGACGATGACCTGATGTTTTTTGCGGAGCTGGATCAGCTTCTTATAATAGTTGTAAATAGAGTCCGGGTCCTTGACGCTGCTGGCCGCGTTAATCTCCCGGGAGTTCGAGTTGACCCTGATCCAGGGCGTACCTGTGGTGAACCCGCCTTCCTCACCATCATCCCATTGCATCGGAGTCCGGGCATTGTCACGGCTCTTGGTATGAATCGCGGCCATGATGTCGGCTTCGGGAACACCGGCGTTGCGCTTTTCCTCATAATAGTTCAAGGTCTCCACATCCCGGTAATCATCGATCGACTCGAAGGCTACATTGGTCATACCGATCTCCTCGCCCTGATAAATATACGGTGTGCCTTCAAGCATATGAATGAAGGTGGCGAGCATCTTGGCCGACGGGACCCGGTAGTACAGGTCATCGCCGAACCGCGAGACCGAGCGCGGCTGGTCATGGTTACACAGATAGTTGGCATTCCAGCCCCGGTTATGCAGGACGGTCTGCCAATCGCTGATGATCGCCTTAAGATCTGTCAGCTTCCAGGGCACCACATCCCATTTCCCGCTGCCCGGCGAGGCGGCATCCAGATTCATATGCTCGAACTGAAAGGTCATATTCAGCTCACGGCGTCCGTCACCGACATAATCCAGCGCCTGCTCCGGCCCAAGCCCCGAGGTCTCCCCTACCGTCATGATATCGTAGTAATAGAGCACCTGATCGTGCAGATTCTGCAGCAGGGTATGCACATGATTCAGGTTCGAGAACATGTCATAGGCGCGGACCGTCGGAGTACCGCCAGGATTCAGGGCATCCGGATAGCCCTCTGCCTTCACAATATGGGCAATGGCATCGAAGCGGAAGCCGTCCACCCCCTTCTTCAGCCACCACTGCACCATCTCGTGCAGCTTATCGATGACCGCCGGATTCTCCCAGTTGAGATCGGGCTGGAACCGGGAGTACAGGTGCAGATAATATTCATCCGTCCGGGGGTCCAGCTCCCAGACCGAGCCGCTGAAGTAGGATTCCCAGTTGTTCGGGGGGCCGCCGTTTTTACCTTTGCGCCAGATATAATAGTCCCGCTTGGGATTGTCCTTCGAGCTTCTCGATTCCACGAACCACGGATGTTCATGCGAGGTATGATTCAGCACCAGGTCCATCATCAGCTTCATGCCGCGGGAATGCATCTCACGCAGCAGTTCATCGAAATCCGCCATCGTGCCGAATTCCTTCATAATGTCGCAGTAGTCGCTGATATCATAGCCATTGTCATGGTTCGGGGATTTATAAATCGGGCAGACCCAGATCACATCCACGCCGAGCTCCTGCAAGTAATCAAGCTTCGACAAGATCCCGCGCAGATCTCCAATTCCGTCGCCGTTACTGTCCATGAAGCTGATCGGATAAATCTGGTAGACAACGCTCTCTTTCCACCATTTAGGGTTCAATTCAGACGCCTCCGCTCTTGATTCCTGTTGTATAAGACATTTAATATATCTTAACCATACTCACTGAAGTGAATAACAATTTATTTTAAAAGGCATGCACCGCTCCCTTCGCCATCAAGCTGAGAAGAGCCGTCTTTCATTGATGGATTTCCAACCTTTTGGATCATTGCTGCACAAAAATGCGGGGTACCCGATCGGGTACCCCGTTCCTTTACAAAACCCGCTCTCTATCAAGCAGTCGGGTCTGTTTTAACCGGCTATGCAAGCTGTTTAATTACAATCGAAGCATTCACATTGGCTTGCGTCCCTCCAGCCAGCGTCTGCAATGTGACAGCAGCAGCCGAGCTGTGGTTCCGAAGCGTCAGTACATCTCCAGAGGACAAGGCAAGGATAGCTTGCCCAGTGTTCTGCTGGGTTCCTGCACCTGAACCGTAGACTGTTCCCGGAACCTGCGCCCCGTTCACGAATAAGGCAAATTGGCTGGGCTCCACTCCGGACACAGAGAAATTAACCTCATAACTCCCTGCATTAGTTACCGAAATTGCAGTTGTACCAGGGGCATGTGTAATCCCGGGGGTCAGCAGTCCGTTCGTATCAAAAGACACATCTGCCTCAATCGGCACTACCTGCGCGCCAAGGTTATAGACGTAACCGAACTGGGCAATTCCTCCCGCTGCCCCTGTAGCACCTGCAGGCCCTGCTGTGCCCGTAGCACCGGTTGCCCCCGCTGGCCCGGCAGCTCCCGTTGCACCGGCTGGTCCCGCTGGGCCTATAGCTCCCGCTGCTCCGGCAGGTCCCGCCGGGCCTGCCGGACCGATGCCGCCTAGCGCCCCGGCGGCCCCTAACGCTCCGGCTGTGCCCGCTGCTCCCAGTGCTCCTTGTGCTCCTGCTGCTCCCAGCGCTCCTGCTGCTCCGGCTGCCCCCAGAAGCCCTGCAGCCCCGGCGGCTCCACGGGCACCTGCTGCTCCGGCCGCTCCGCCTGCTCCTGCTGCTCCCAGTGCTCCCGCTGCTCCGGCCGCTCCCAGCGCTCCCGCTGCTCCCGCTGCTCCCAAGGCTCCCGCTGCTCCGGCCGCTCCCAGCGCTCCGGCGGCTCCCGCTGCCCCCGCTGCTCCCAAGGCTTCTACTGCTCCAGCCGCCTCCAAGGCTCCTGCTGCTCCTGCTGCTCCCAAAGCACCTAATGGAATATTAACGCGGACAATTTGCTTTTTGACAATAATCTTCTTGCAGTTGCATTTGTTGTCCTTCCGTTTTCTCGCGGGACGTTTCGCTCTTGGCAGAGGGCATCCTGCATGTTCCTCTGTGCAACTCCGTTTTTTCCTCTTTTGTTCCATACTCCCCATATCCCTCACCTCCTATAGACTCTATGTATCCTACTCCATACACCCAAGAGGGGCATGGACATTTATCCCGTAGGCATATATTTATTTTGGGTAAACCGGCCTGCGATTGCCCCAATGATCATATTTGATCGCAGTTCGTCTACTTCTGCTATATGGAGTGCAATGGAACCCGTTCAAAATGCAAAAAAAGTATTCGATTGCATAAACTGCAATCGAATACTCGTCTAAGCCTTACCACTCCGGGCAACGCCCCTGGAGGTAAGCATATCCTCTCGTAAGTTCAATGAAATGAGACACAGCAACCGAGTTCTCCTGCCTACAGCAGCCCGACCATCTTCAAGCCTTCATAGATGCCGTCCTCACGGACAGACTTCGTAATGAAGGAGGCGGCCGCCTTCGCTGCCGTCTCGCCGTTGCCCATGGCAATGCCATACCCGACATACCCCAGCATCTCCACATCATTCAGGCCATCGCCAAAAGCATAGACCTCTTCCTTCTCCACCCCGATCACCTTCAGCATCTCCGCGATCCCGTTCGCTTTGGAGCCGTTGCCGGGCAGCACATCCATACACAGCGGGTGCCAGCGGATGAAATTCAGCTCCGGGTACCGCCCGGCGTAGACCACCTGACTCTCCTGCGGACAGAAGATCATCGCCTGGTAAATGTCATTCTTCAGAAAATATCCCGCATCATGCGTTGGAAATACCAGCTTCAGCGAACCGACGCTCGTATTGATGTACTCATGATCGGCCACATTCACTCTCATGCCCGCCGTATCTGTATACGCAACAGGGTGATCCAGCTTCTCCGCGAACAAGGTCAGCTCCTCCAGCACGCTGGTCGCAATCGGGTTCTTGTACACTGGCTTCCCTTCATAGACCACATACTGCCCGTTCAGCGAGACATACGAGTCAATCCCCAGCTCCTCGCGCAGCCCCTCGAACATATAATCCGCTCTTCCGGTAGCAATCGCTACATGGTGCCCGCGTCTCTTCAGCTCCGCTATTGCTTCTCTGGTGGAAGCCGGAATATTCTTGTCTTCATCATAGATCGTACCGTCAATATCGAAAAATACCGTTTTCTTCAAAGTGATGCCTTCCCTTCTCACATACGCTCTGCCTATTTACAGCCTGCTCAAATTGTAACAAAATCCTCCGTCAAAGTGGAGTCTATTCTCCCGGGCACCCTGCCAGACCAGGATATTATCAGCCGTTGTATTCCAAAAAAAGCTGCGCCGCACTCCACATGGAGGACAGCCCAGCTTAAGCATCCGCATATTTAAAAATATATTATACCGCGTTCTGCGCGCGCTGCTGCTCTTCCATCAGCCACTGCAGCAGCATGACTTCCGGCACAGTGCCCTTGCGGGCCTCAGCGTAGGCCCGGACCCTCTCCAGCAGACGGCCGGCCGTCTCGGCGCTGACCGCAAGTCCCAGCTGCTCCAGCACATGAGCCACGCCGCCGCTGCCGGAATGCTTGCCCAGCACGAAGCGGTGCGCCCGTCCAACCACCGCCGGATCGAAGAACTGATACGTCTCCTGCTCCTTCATCAGCCCGTCCACATGAATCCCGGATTCATGGGTGAAGGCGAGCTGCCCTACGACCGGCTTCGCATCACCGACACTGCGGCCGGATGCGGCAATGACCTTGTCCGCGAGGCCCTGGAGCCCCTCCAGCCGGACCGCACATTCCCCGCCGTACAAATAGCGCCAGGCCATGGCAACTTCCTCCATGGCCGCATTGCCGGTCCTCTCGCCGATCCCGGCCACCGTCGTACTGGCCCACACCGCTCCGGCAGCTATGCCGCTGAGCGTGTTCGCGCAGGCCAGCCCGAAGTCATTGTGGCAGTGTACCTCCAGCTCCACATCCCCAGGCACTTCTCCCAGGAGCCGGCTTACCCGCTCTGCCATCTGGCCCGGATGATGGGCCGAGACGGTATCCGCATACCTGAACCTGCGGATGCCTTCCTTGTATAAGGTATTCACCACTTCGATCAGGAAGCTCAACTCCGCCCTGGAGGAATCCTCCATGCCTGCCGATACGGTCATGCCCTGCCGCAGCCCGTACTCCACGGTACGCAGCAGCTTGTTCAGACCTTCCCTGGGCGTCAGCCCCAGCTTGCCCTGCAGCTGAATCTCCGACACCGGAATGGAGATATGGCTCCAGTTCACGCCGGTAGCCTTGGCCTTGTCAATATCCCCGGGGACTGAGCGGTTCCATGTCATTAGCTTCATGGGCAATCCCAGCTCAGCAACAGCGGCAATATCCTCCTGCTCCCGCTTGCCCATGGCAGGAATGCCTACCTCTGCCTGCTCTACTCCGCTCTCCGACAGCAACTTTGCGATTTCCAGCTTTTCCGCCCTCGTGAATGAAACTCCAGCCGCCTGTTCACCATCCCTGAGTGTCGTGTCACATAGCTTGAGACGTTTCACGGTTTACCTCCCTCTCCGCAGCAAGCGCAATTCGGATTACGGGCAATACGGACGCTATAACAGGCGAAGTCGAGTGAGCTGAAGCGATGCATTACGCCCGCGTAAGTTGTCCCTACCCCTGTAATCCATTTTACGGCCTCCAGCGCTGCCAGACAACCGGCAATCCCGGAGGTGGCGCCCAGAACCGGGAAGCCGAGCGGCTCCCACTGCGGCGGCAACTCCGGATACAGGCATTCGAGGCAAGGCGTAAGTCCGGGAATCACTGTAGTGAGCGATATTTCAAAGCCATACATGGCTGCCTCCACCATCGGTGTATTCGTATCCACACACAGCCGGTTCAGCGCATAACGCTCCGGGAAGTCGTAGCGGGCATCGATGACAATATCGGCTGCTTCTACCCAAGGCCATGCCGCAGGATATTCAATTCTGGAATTATAGCCTTCAATCTCAACATGCGGATTCAGCTGCTTCAGCCGGGCAATCGCCGTACTCATCCGCTCCTGGCCCAGATGCTCACTGTCCATCAGAATCTGCCGGTTCAGATCCGGGGCCACAATCACCCCCTCATGAGCCAGAATAAGCCGGCCCACGCCAGCCGCCGCCAAATAGAGGGCAGCCGTTCCGCCAAGCCCGCCGATTCCGGCCACCATAACTGTCGCTTCCTTCAGCGCCTTCTGCCCGTCTTCTCCGAGCAGCTTCAGCTGCCGGGTGTACCGTTCCAGCTCCAAACCTCCGGCAAGCTGCTCCATTCCTGACTCCCCCTGTGACTGAATTCGTATACTCCCTAGCCCTCCAGGCTAAGCAGGCCGTGCACTGAAGTCATCTCCGTATATTTCTCCAGAAAAGCCATTCCTTCTTCAATACACTCCACCCCGTACGAAATCGTCTTCTCAGCCGAAGTGAACGGGAAGGGAAAGCCGGCCCTCAGGCTCTTAAGCACCACAATGACTCTGCCGCTGTAGAGCAGCCCCCGGCCGAAGCCCTCACCGTTAATCTCTGCTGTACTCTGAATCATAAGGCCGCATCTCTCCTCCATAACGCCTGCCATGGCCTGGAACAGCAGTGGCACCTGCTGGCGGACCTTGGGCGACACCGCACAATTGAATTCCGATTGATCCTTATCCCCGGCCGATGCCAGGAACAGCTTCGCGATCTTCTCCAGCGGAGGAAGGCTGCTGTTACGTCCGAAAAAGTCTCCGGCATCCAGCAGATGACACAGACGCCGGATCAGGGCATCTGCGGTCTCCGGGTTCAGCTCCTTGCGTACTCTGGGACTGCGCTGCCTTGCCGCCGCAGCTCCCGGAATCACCATACCCTGCAGCGCCGCACTCTCATTAGCCATGGGTTCCATCCGCTTCTCCTCCTTCATTCTCTTCCGCTTCCTCTGCCCGCAGTACCTTGGCCAGCCACATCGGCGGCTTGCCCTGAAGCATCTCGACCAGCCGCTTCAGTTGCTCCTCGATAGGGCTGCCCAGCGGAACCTTCACCGGCATAATCTTCCGGCGAGTTACCCGTGCAGCGGCCGATGCGCCGATCTGCATGATGAAGATCAGAGTACAGTCGCCTACAGAATCCAGGCGGCTTTCGATTTTGCCAGCTTCATCCTGGTTCGGTACGGCAGACAGTCTGCGCAGTTCCACCAGCTCGGCCCCGGCTTTCGTTACATTATATACAGCGAACATCGGACTCTGTCCGAAATGCGCATTCACACGGCTTCCATCATCTGTGGCGAACGCTACTTTCACGGCTGCCTGCCTCCCTTTGCATTAACAGATTCCCTGCTTTATTACTCCATTCCATGGCTCCCCGGTACCCGGCCGAGACGGACATGTAAGCGCCAAGCTCATTCCAGACCGGGAACCCGGCCGGCATGAAAGCGGCACCCGTCCGCTGTGCCCCGGCAATCCCGTGGGAATTGCTGATCCAGAGATCCGCCCCCTTGCCCAGCACCTCGGCATCATCCAAATCACCCACCCACACCTCGCGCTCCATTCCCGCAATGAGCGGGGTCTCGAACGAAGTGATCAGCGCCCTCTGCTCTACGCCCAGCTCCTCCAGCCATCCCGAGACCGAATGCAGATGATCCGGTTCCAGTGCGGCAACAACCGACATTCCGGCAAATTGAAAATGCGCGTCCAGCATGCTGTCGAGCAGATTCTCCCGCTGCCAGCAATACCGCAGCGGCACCGGCTCCCCGCTGATCTGATGCAGGAAATGCAGCAGTTCATCGGTTGCTTTAAGCCCCATCGCCCCCTCGAATACCTTATACGGGGTGCCTATGGCATTGTGCAGCCGTCTGGCCGGACGCTCCATGCTGCCGCCCACGGCAATCGTCAGCCCGGACTGCAGGCTCTGGAGCATAGAGTCCAGCGGAACCCCGCCGCGCGTCAGCGGCGAGAAGCCGGTAAGCAGATGGCCGGACAAGGAGGTCGAGATATCCGGCAGCGCAATCACCTCGAAGCCGAAGGAGGAGATGATCTCCTTCAGCTCCATCACATCGGCCGGGGTTAAGAACGAGCCCGGCAGCAGCGTAATCTGCCGGGTATTCACGCTTCTTTGCCCCCGGTGTCCTACCTGCTGGATCATCTCGTCAATCATAGACTCCACCGTAGAGCTGAAGCCCGATTCCAGCGATCCGCGAAAATCAGGCAGCACCACGGAGAAGGCGAGACCTCCGCGCATATTCCGCTCTCTTTTATACGTCTTAAGCATGTTCTGATAATCCACACCGGCTACATCCGTCAATTCCGTCCCAATGATGCCGATAATATCCGGGCGGTGCTTGCTCAGCACCAGATTCAGCGCCTCCTCCAGATTGCGGTTGGCATCGAAGATGACATCCATCTCCTGCAGCGCCGAGGTCTGCACAGCAATCGGTTCCCGGAAATGACGGGTCAGGAGCGCCTTCGGAAAAGCGGAGCAGCCCTGGGAGCCGTGAATCAGCGGCATGGCCCGATAGCAGCCCTGCAAGGCCAGTACGGCACCCAGCGACTGCCCGATCTTCATCGGGTTAACCGATGCGGGCTTTTTTCTCCGGTTAACGGTCATAGGGTGGCGCCTCCTTATCCCAGGGAGCAGGGCTTGCCGCCAGCTTCCAGATCGGGTTCGCAAGTGAATAGGTCAGCTCTTTGGCCAGCCGCAGCAGCCCTTCATATCCGGCATACGCTTTGTGGCGCTCCTGATTAATATCAATGAAGGGAATCTGCTCTTTCATCGCCACATACATATTGCGGCCGCCGGCAATCATAATATCCGCCTTGCGCTCTCTTACCGTCTTGATAATCCGGCTGGCCCCGCCCTCGGGAATGTATTCCGTATCATCGCCCACGCGGTCGGCAATCCGCCGCACATCATCCTCCGTGCTTTTGTTCGTGCCTACCCCGACGACCTGAACGCCCAGCTCCTTCAGGGCCGAGATGACAGACCAGCTTTTGACCCCGCCCGTATAGAGCACAGCCCGCTTCCCCCTCAGCAGCTTGCGGTAAGGCCGCAGCTCCTGGCTTAACCTGGCTTCCTCCCGCTCGGTGAGCCGGTCCACACGCCGCTCCATCTCCCGGTCATTCATCAGATAGGCCATCTGGCGCAGTGAGTAGGTCGTCTCCTTCGCACCATAGAACGAGCCTTCGAAATACGGGATGCCGTATCTTGACTCCATCTCCTTGGCAAGGCCGAGCAGCGCCCGGCTGCAGACCACCATATTCACTCTCGCCCGGTGCGCCCACGTAATCTCCTTATAGCGGGCATCCCCCGTAATCCGTGAGGTTACGGCGATCCCGGCGCTGTTCATCAGCTTCTCAATATCCCACATCTCACCGGCAATATTGTACTCCCCGATCAGATTAACCCCGAGATCCGTCTCCGGCTCCGGCTCTCCCGTCCCGATGACATACTGCAGCAGCGCATCCCCCGCCAGCCGGTTCCCGAGATTCTTGCTCCCGACGAAGCCGGGGCTGTTCACCGGGATCACAGGAATCCCGAGCCGGTCCGCCGCCTCTTTGCAGACCGCATCCATATCTTCGCCGATTAGCGCGGTCACGCAGGTTGAATATACAAATATTGCCGGAGGCGCAAAGCGCCCGGCAATATAATCAATGCTGTCCTTCAATTTCTTCTCGCCGCCAAAAATAATATCAGAATCCGTAAGATCCGTAGCGAAGCCGTATTGGGACAGGGAGGGGCCGCTGGATAACGTGCCTCTGCTCTCCCAGCTGTTTCCGGCGCAGGCAATCGGTCCATGAACCAGATGCGCAGCATCCATAATCGGCAGCAGCGTGATCTGGGCTCCGTCGAAGGAGCAGCCTCCAGCAGCTTCGCCCGGCTTGGGCCTTGGACAGGGCTTCGCCTTAGGCGCTATGCTCCCGCAAGCCTGGGAATCAAATTCATCTTGCCGTAAAGGGTCCATCGGCTCTTCATCTCCTTCGCTTGAGAGGCTTGTGTTCCATACGAATCTTGCGTACTTCCTGATGAGGCAGGTGCCCATGATGGCAAGAATCCCGGCCCTTCGCCGCCCTTTCCGGATGAAGTGCAGCCGCAACAACCGCTGCTGCATATTCCGGGGGGGAGGAGAAGGCCAGGTTAGCAATCCAGTCCTTTTATAATGGCTAAAGACAAGCGGCTCTAGCGCACCAGCTCAAAATTAAAGCCGGAGTTATGATCATCAAGCTGCTGCAGAATCGTGTTCACGATCAGGCTGAGCAGATTGAGTGTTCCCTGATATCCGATAATCGGATAACGGTGCATGTGATGGCGGTCGAAGATCGGGAAGCCGACCCGCACTAGCGGCACCTCCGCATCCTTGGCGGCAAATTTCAGATGGGAGCTGCCAATCGCCAGATCCACCTTGTCATTCAGCAGCAGCGAGCGCATATGCCACAGGTCTTTGCCGACATGCACAGTAGCTTCGGTGCCATACGGACTTGCTGCCAGCAGCGCTTCGGCCTCATCCTTGAACTTCACTTCATTGAAGTCCACATCACCATTCGAGCAGATAATATGCACCGGCTCCATCCCGGTCTCCAGGCAGAATCCGATCAGGCCAATAAGCAGATCGGGGTCGCCTACCAGCGCTACCCGCTTGCCATGCAGGTAAGGGTGACTGTCCATCAGTGCATCCACGACACGGCCGCGTTCTTCCGTGAGCATTGCTGGAACCGGGAGGCCGGTCAGCTCACTGATCGTAGCCAGCAGAGTATCTGTGCCCTTAATGCCCAGCGGCGTGGATAACGCTGCCAGCTGCTGGTTCCAGGTACCGCTGATATATTCCTGGGTCTTCTTCAGCGTATACTTTTGCAGGGACAGGGTTGCAAGCGCATTGGCTGCCTGCGGAACATCCGCCAGCTTCGTGCCGCCGTAGTAGTATTCATACTCTCCGGTTGCCGGTGAATCGTAGTTCCCGCTATGGTCTCCAAGTATGGTGTACTTGGTATCGAAGGCTCCCAGAATCTTGCGCAGCTCTGCGAAGTTGCCGGTGTACGGCTCAAAGCCCAGCATCACATTCAGCTTCTCTCCGCTCTCCGCCCCGCTTCCCGGCTTGCTCTCGATACCCGAACGGGTGTAGAGGTAGCTCAGGATACCCTTGATCATGGCATCGTAGCCAGTGATATGTGAGCCGACGAAGCTCGGGGTGTTGCAGTAGGCTACCGGATATTCCTCACTGATTACCCCTTTAATCCGGGCATTGCCGATAAAAGAGTTCAGGTCATCCCCGATGACCTCAGCCATACAGGTGGTACAAATCGCAACCATCTCCGGTTTGTACAAGGCGACACTGTTCTCCAGACCGTCAATCAGGTTGTTCATCCCGCCGAATACGGCTGCATCCTCTGTCATGGATGTGGACACGGACGGCGTAGGCTCCTTGAAGTGGCGGCTGAGATGGCTGCGGAAGTAGGCGTTGCAGCCCTGCGACCCGTGTACAAACGGCAGCGTCTTCTCGAACCCGAGTGCGGCCATGACCGAACCCAGCGGCTGGCAGGCTTTATGCGGATTGATCACCACATTCTGGCGGCTGAAATTCTTCTCCATATATTCGGCAGACTTGGAATAAGCGAGTGCTTCGGCGGTCTCCTGCTCGCTGCAGGGCGCTTCGAACTGCTTCTTGTTCTCCCGCTGCTGCACATAACGTTCTTCTTTGAACAAGCTGGTATTATCTTTAATGTTCAGTTCATCCCTGCTCATACGCCCGCCTCCTTCGGCTCCATTGTTCCTCGTCTGCTTACCAGATCCCATACCGGGCTGTTCACAGTCATATCCATATCCTTCGCAAACACCTTAAAGCCGTCGAAGCCGTGATACGGGCCGCTATAATCCCAGGAATGCATCTGACGGAACGGCACACCCATTTTGTGATAGACATATTTCTCCTTCACGCCTGAGCCTACCAGATCAATGTTCATCTTCTTCGTAATTTCTTCCAGCTCGTAAGCTGTAGGATCATCCATGACGATGGTTCCTTCCGCAAGCATCGGGAGCATCTTCTCATAGTCATCCTTGTGGGCGAATTCATAACCGGAGGCTACGATATCCATCCCCAGATCTTCATAAGCTCCGATGGTATGGCGGGAACGCAGGCCCCCGATCATCAGCATGACGGTCTTATTTTCCAGACGCGGTCTGTATTTGCGGATCACTGCATCCATAACCGGCTTGTATCTGGCGATCATCTGCTCGCAATTCTCCTGAATCGTAGCATCGAAAAGTGCTGCAATCGCCCGCAGGCTCTCATATGTCTTCGTAGGCCCGAAGAAATTATATTCCAGCCATGGGATGCCGTAGGCCTTCTCCATATGGTCCACCATATAGTTCATGGAGCGGTGGCAGTGGATCAGGTTCAGCTTCGCTTTGTGGGCTACCTCCAGTTCGTTCAGAGAGCCGTCACCGGACCACTGGGCAATAACGCGCAGGCCCATCTCTTCCAGCAGAATGCGGGAGGCCCAGGCGTCGCCGCCAATGTTATAGTCGCCGATGATATTCACATCGTAGGGACCAGTCTCCGCCAGCTCGGCACGGCCCATCACGAAGTCACGGATCGCATCGTTCGCTATATGATGGCCCAGCGACTGGCTGACCCCGCGGAAGCCTTCGCAGCGTACCGGAACAATCGGCATCGCAAGCTCCTTGGACATCTTCTTCGACACCGCTTCGATATCATCGCCGATCAGGCCGACCGGACATTCCGACTGGACAGAGATCCCCTTTGCCAGCGGGAACATCTCGGTAATCTCACGCATAATGACGGCCAGCTTCTTATCCCCGCCGAACACGATATCCGTCTCCTGAAAATCACTGGTAATCTGCATCGCCGTAAAGTTATCGATGCCAAGCGTCCCATTCGCAAAATTACGGCGTGAGCCCCAGCTATACTGTCCGCAGCCCACCGGCCCGTGACTGATATGGACCATATCCTTGATTGGGCCCCAGACCACCCCTTTGGAGCCGGCATAGGCGCAGCCGCGCGGGGTCATGACACCCGGACGGGATTTGATATTGGACTTCACCGCACAGGTGCTGCAATCAATGGCCTTTTCATCCGCCACCTGAAAATGCTTCTCGCGGTCCTTCCGCGCCTTTTTGGGATAGGCTTCCAGAATCTCCTCAACCAGCTTCTGATTCTCTTCAATACTCAGTCCCATGATTTGACCCTCCTTTTCTCTTCGCCTCAGAGCTTATTGCCCGGAAGCCTGCAGCTTCTTGATCGCAGCTTCTTCATCTTCAATGATGCCGAATTCCATCAGCAGCTCTTCCAGCTCTTCCATCGAGATCGGGGTAGGGATGGTCAGCATTTTGTTATTGAGGATTTTCTCGGCCAGTATTTCATATTCTTTGGCCTGCTGGTGTTCAGGGTTATATTGGGCTACGGTCATTCTGCGCAGCTCGGCATGCTGAACGATGTTGTCGCGGGGAACAAAGTGAATCATCTGTGTGTTCAGACGGCGGGCCAGCTCCATAATCAGCTCATCCTCACGGTCTGTATTCCGGCTGTTACAGATCAGGCCTCCGAGTCTCACACCGCCGCTGGTCGCATATTTCAGGATACCGCGGGCGATATTGTTCGCTGCGTACATCGCCATCATCTCGCCGGAGCAGACGATATAGATCTCCTGGGCCTTGCCCTCACGGATCGGCATGGCGAATCCGCCGCATACCACGTCACCCAGTACGTCATAGGAGACGAAATCCAGATCCTGATAGGCGCCCTCCTGCTCCAGGAAGTTAATCGCAGTGATAATCCCGCGTCCTGCGCAGCCTACCCCCGGTTCCGGTCCGCCGCACTCTACGTTGATAATGTCGCCGAAGCCTGTCTGCAGCACATCTTCAAGCTCCAGGTCCTCTACGGAGCCAAGCTCAGCCGCCAGTTCCAGCACGGAGTTCTGGGCTTTGGTATTCAGGATCAGACGGGTGGAATCCGCCTTCGGGTCACAGCCTACGATCATGACTCTTTGTTCGAATTTGGTGGCCAGCTGAGCCAGGGTGTTTTGTGAAGTTGTCGATTTACCGATACCGCCTTTACCGTAGAAAGCTATTTGTCTCATTGTTCATCATCCCTTCGAAATGTTTATATTTTCAAAATAAGAGCTGTACTTCACGCTTTCGAGAATGGCTTCCTGAATGCCGCCTTTGCGGACAAGAGGCAGGACACCGATTTTGTTCAGGCTGGCCCTTGGGGCCTCTCCGATGCCGGAGCAGAGAAGAATGCGGCAGTCACTTAGAATCGATATAATTTCTTGCAGTGTAGCTGCTTTGTCACCGTTACAATCGGCCTTGCCATGGCAATAGGCTTGGATCTTGCGGACACCCAGAAGCTGTACATCCGTTCCGTCGGTGTCGTAGACCAGGAACTCAGTGGCATGACCGAAATGCTGATTCACCTTGTCGCCGCCTCTGGTGGCAACCGCGACCCGTGTCTTCGGCCCTCCGGCCTGAATGCGTCTGGCCTGTTTGGCTAAGACTCGCTCGCGGATCTTGGTGTCCAGCTCACTCTGAAACATCGCCCGGGCTTCTTCATTAATGACCGGTTCAGCCTCCATCGCTTCGAGCGGGAAATCGGGATTGCGGTCCTGGCCCAGCAGCCCGATCGCATCGGCCCGGCATTGCCGGCAGTGACGCATAACCTTCATCCCCCCGCGGCCCAGCTGCTCCTGCAAATTAAGCAATTCTTTGGGACGGGGCGCCTTGCGGCCATCCGCTTCATACTGGCTGCCTGGTGCGATAATAAGAGGTGTTACATTGTGTAGCGTAGCCCCGAGCTCTTTTACCCGCGCTGACACTGCAGTCAGATGATGATCGTTAACCCCCGGAATCATAATGGAATTCACTTTAACCAGAATCCCCAGCTTCGCCAGCATTTCAAGTCCCAGTAATTGACGGCTGATCAGCAGCCCGGCTGCCTCTCTGCCTTCGTACCGGACCCCTTCATCGAACACCCAGGGATAAATCGCCTGGCCGACATCAGGGTCGATAGCATTGATGGTGATCGTGACATGGCGGATGCCCAGCTCCATAATCTCATCCACATGCCGGTACAGCGTGAGTCCGTTAGTGCTGAGACAGAGGGAGACATCAGGCACATGCTTCCTGACCCGGGCGAAGGTATCGAAGGTCTGCTCCGGGTTCGCCAACGGATCTCCCGGTCCGGCTACACCCACTACCGAGAGCTGCATCAGTTGGGCCGCAACTCCCCGTACCTTGCGTTCCGCCTGCTCCGGAGTAAGCACCTCACTAACCACGCCCGGCCTGCTCTCATTCACACAGTCGAACTTGCGGTTACAGTAATTGCACTGGATGTTACAGGCGGGAGCAACCGGGATGTGCATCCGGGCATAAAACCGGTGAGCCTCCTCGCTGTAGCAAGGGTGGCGGCTAATCTCCTCCTCCGCTTCACTTGATAGACATGACGGCTGCATCATTTCCCACCTCCTAAAAGTTTTACGGAGCATTTGCTCCTTGAAACCACTTCGCAGTAAAACTCGCTTCGGAAGCATCTGCTTAAGTTTTGTAAGCGAAGCCTATCTACTTTTTTTCCTATGCGACGGTTCAAATGGCCTTTGGTATGGTTAATGTCATTTTAACTAACACTTCCTTTACTTGGCCGCTTTAATTAGTCTCATCATATTTTCATTACCGGGGATCGTCAATTAGTCCAACGTTTATTTCGCCCTTTATTTCCTTTTGTTTGCAGTTTCGCCATATGATATGTCAACTTATATGGCTCACACTTATCATGTTTCCGTTTTCAGGCCTGTCATTTTCTATTGATATTTGTTCTCAAAAGGCATTGACAACGCCTCTCAACTCGGATATGATACTTTTAGCCAGAAACGAATCACCTAAAATTTCATATAATCCCGTAAAGGGGAGTAGCTGTTAGATAAAATCGTCAATACGAGAATATGAGGATATTCTCCGGTTTTATCGGCAATAAATTTTTGTTAGCGAGACCTTTACCAACCAGGTTACCTTTATTCCAAAGGCTAATCTGTTTGGTAAAGGTCTTTTTTATATAGTTTTGGTTACAATAGTTGTATCATGGGTATTTTTACTCAAAAAAGCAGCTAAACCACATGAGGAGGAAACAGCAATGGATTGGGGATTATTATTAGAATACGGATGGGTATTGCTCGTTCTCGTAGCACTGGAAGGGCTGCTTGCCGCAGACAACGCACTTGTACTAGCGATTATGGTTAAACATCTTCCTGATGAGGAACGTAAGAAGGCGTTATTCTACGGATTGGCCGGAGCGTTTGTGTTCCGGTTCGGGTCGCTGTTCGTCATCTCCTACCTGGTGGACATCTGGCAGGTACAAGCCATCGGTGCGCTATATCTGTTATTTATCGCGGGGAATCACATTTTCCGAAAAGTGTTATTCGCTAAGCCGGTCACGGAAGACGCCGCTGAAAGCGGAAGCCCTGGTGCTGTAAATAAGAAGAAAGCCAGCTTCTGGTTCACCGTACTTAAGGTCGAAGTAGCAGATATTGCCTTTGCCGTAGACTCCATCCTCGCAGCCGTAGCCTTGGCCGTTGCTCTTCCTGCCAGTGGTATCCGCAACATCGGCGGCCTCGACGGCGGACAGTTCCTTGTAATCTTCGCGGGCGGCTTCATTGGTCTCGTTATTATGCGGTTCGCTGCTTCCTTCTTCGTTAAGCTGCTTCACACCCGTCCGGGTCTTGAGGTTGCTGCCTTCTTCATCGTCGGCTGGGTAGGGGTTAAGCTCGCTGTTATCACCTTGGCCCACCCTGCTCTGGGTGTATTGTCCGAAGACTTCGCACACAGCACCTGGTGGAAACTGACCTTCTATGTAGTTCTGATCATCATTGCGGCTACAGGCTGGTTCTTGAGCAGTGTCAAGACCGAAGAGAATGTCGGCGAGAATCCGGTCAAGGAAGTCGACAAGCAGCTCGGTAAATAATCTTTATTAGAAAGAAAATATGGTCCATAAAATAAAAGAAATCGCCCCTTGGGATGGATGATGATTTTCCATCTTACCAAAGGGCGATTTCTTTTTGAGTTTTTGAAACTTAGGTGTATCACATCCCGCTTAAACAGCTATCTCCGCCACTTCATGAATCTGTAATCCAGCACATCCACCAGCAGAAATAGCACGAACCCCACCAGACTGAACAGCATAATTCCGGCGTACATCTCAGGGTAGTCCAGCCGCAGCCAGGCATCCATGATAAAGAAGCCCATGCCATGCTCCGTACCGTAGATTTCAGTGAAAAAGAGTATGGAAATCGCTGTACCCAACGATATGCGAATTGTGCTGAGGATCACCGATAAAGCGCCGGGAAGCGTCACATTCCAGAATTTCTGCATCGTGCTGGCACCAATACTCGTCAGGACATCATAAGTACTCTCAGGGATAGCCTTCACACCATCACGTACCGAGATAATGACCTGGAACAGTAGAATCAGCATAATCATCAGCACCTTGGAGGTTTCTCCAAGGCCGAAGAAGAGCATGACTACCGGCAAGAGCGCAATTTTGGGAATCGGATAGGTCAGATAGACGACCGGGTCCAGTACCCGGTTCCAGAAGGGAGAACGGCCCATTAGCAGACCGGCCAGCAGACCTAGCAGCAGAGCCAGCAGCACACCTTCAAAGATCCGCAGCAGACTGTAGCCGACATTCAGCGCCACATCATGGGCCCCCAGCTGAAACATTGCCTTATAGACCGCACACGGGCTAGGCAGAATCGCGTGATTCATGAGCAGATAAGCGACATACCAGACAACATTCATTCCGGCAAAAACGAGCAGCAGGCGCAGCAGGTGAATAAAATGCCGTCGTTTTACCATTTCTCTATCATTACCTTTCGGATTCTCTTGAACTGCATGAAGTATTCATCGCTCTCCCGCTTCTCGGAATGCTTCATGGCAAATATAGCGGCGTTATCAAGAATCTCCGGCGGCTCATGCTGCCCGGGCAGCATGATGATAATCTTCTGTCCCAGGAGAATCGCCTCCTCCACATCGTGGGTAACGAACAGTGTGGTCGCCGGATGCGCCTGCCAGTTGTCGATAAAAATCTGCTGCAGCCCTTCCCGCGTAATGGCATCCAGCGCCGAGAACGGCTCATCCAGCAGCAGAAGGGTCGGCAGAATGGCAAAGGCACGGGCAATGGCCACGCGCTGCTGCTGACCACCGCTCAGCGAGAGCGGAAACCGGCCGGCGAGCTGGGCGATCCCCATGGCTTCGAGCCAATGCATAATTTGCCGGTCCTGCTCCCGTCGATCCTGGCCCGCCCCGCCGGGACGGGCAATCCGCATTGCAATCCGGATATTGCCCTTGACCGTCTTCCAGGGCAGCAGGCCATAATTCTGCGGCACGAGTCCGATCAGCGTCTCCTTCTCATGGACAGATCTGCCATTGAAGAGCAGCTCTCCCTCATAACCGGGCAGCAGGCCGGCAATCGCCCGCAGCAGCGTGGATTTGCCGCTGCCCGAGGGGCCGATCACCGTATAAATCCCGTGCTCCGGCAGGGTCAGGCTCATCTCACCCAGAGCCAGCTGCCCGTTCTGATAAGCTACATGCAGCTGATGAATGCGGAGACCGCTATTTTTTAAACTGGACATCGGAGATCACATCTTCAGCCGATAGCGTTTTGGTCAGCAGTCCTTTTTCACGGGCCCAGGCAAAAGCAGCCTCCACTTCCTTCACATCCACCTGGTTCGCAGGCAGATACTCCGGCACCTTAATCTCATTCTTCAGCGTATCGGGATAGCCCACTTCCTTAATAATCAGGTCGATATATTCCGATTGATCATGTGTCTTCATATAATCGACTGCTTCATCATAAGCAGCGTACATATCGCGAATTCCCTGACCCTTGGCATCAATGGCACTCTGCGGAAAAGCCAGCACAAACGGATTGATCCCCGCACTATGGGTGGAGCTGAGAACGCGCAGACCGGCAGTACGGCCCATGGTTACAAAAGGCTCCGGCAAAACTGCCGCATCCGCCTTATTATTCTTAAGCAGCTCCAGACGCGTTGGAATCTGCGGCACTTCCGTTACGGTAATATCGGCTTCTGTCAGGCCTGCCTGCTTAAGCATCATGGCGGCGGTATATTGGGTCGAGGTATTCTTGGACAGGATTACGGTTTTCCCCTTCAGATCCTTTACCTCTTTCACTTCATCATTTCCGGTCAGCAGGTCGAATTCACCTGTGGTCGTGCTGGTGATTTTCACATCGAGTCCTGCTTCATTATAGATCGAGATCGCCACCAGATCCGCACTGAGGCCATCTACCTTACCCGCCTGAAAAGCCACATCTCGATCCTTCGCGCTCTTGAAGGTCTGGATATCCAGGTTCACATGATGCTTCTGATCAAATCCCTGCTCATGGGCAATAATAAAAGGAATCGCATCGATGGATGGCAGCAGTCCCAGCGATATCGTAACAGCCTCAGCAGGTGCAGCTGCAGCAGCTCCTGTATTTGCATTCTTGGCATTTCCTGCCTGATTTGCGCTACCGCATCCGGCAGCTGTCACGCTGACAGCCGCAGTCAGCACGACCAGCTTCATAAGGTGTTTCCAGTTTCTTGTCTTCATGAATCTTAATTCCCCCATCTCTTATCGGTTACGCTTCATGCGAATTTATTCACATACATAGTACACCCATTGTCCTATTTTGTATATTTATAAATTTAAGTATCAGTTCTCTAATGTCCAATAGGTTCATGGAATTCTTTTTACAGCAGCACCCAATAATGACGCAAATATGCTATAATGACCTGTACCTATTCCCCAGGTATCCCCCCTTCAAGCAGCAGTCCTATTCCTACCCTATCTAAGGAGCTGTGCCCTATGAGCGATGTAATTCTCCAGCAGATTCTTACCGAGCTGCAAGGCGTAAAATCCGAAATTAACGGAATGAAGTCCGAGATTTCTGGATTGAAGTCCGATATTAAAAATCTTCAGTCAGAATTCGCTACATTCAAGTCTGAAATTACGGCCGAGCTTGTGATCATCAAGGATGAAATTGTTAACATTAAGGCCGACATCGTTACCATCAAGGATGATATCGTTACCGTCAAGGCTGATATCGAAAGCATCAAGGAAGATACGAAGCTAATTCCACTGATTCAACAAGCGGTGTCCGAAGTCAACGCTGAAGTCGTTGCTGGCCGGGATTCTCTGGAGCGGATCGACCGAAGTCTAAGAGGACACGACGCCACGCTCGATATACTGGCCCGGCGTTCTATAGATCAGGAAGCTGAATTGAAACGTTTAGCTGCTTCTGCATAACATCCTGCCCCGAAGCGACCGCCCTCCCGGCTGCCGCTTTTTTGTTGCCCTCATATAGTCCATCACACAAGGACATTATTCTCTTATACAAATACAAACCCAGTTATCACAACATTATTCCTTATTTATTTGTCTTTATCAGGCGGACATTTCATTGCTTTTTGGATTATGTATGCTATAATGAAAGCGTAACCAAAATAGATGTACCAGAGGTTCATTACCGTATTTCATCGCCAAGGAGGATGAATGCAATGCTGGCAGGAATTAAGGAACTGAAGAATTGGGTAACCGGGATGTGGCAGCCGGGCATGGCTTCCGGAGAAGAAGATTACCGGAAGATGGAATATAGCGCACATCGTCATCTGCACACACCGCCAACCCCAAGTCCGCTTACTTACGAACAGGAATCACGCATCAAGACCGTCAAATTTCACTAATTTTCAATTAGATGTATATATAGAATACCATTCACCTATCAGGTTAAGGCCGCTAAGGAACGGGAGCATCCCGGTTCAGGCGGCCTTTTATTTGCTGCACTACATTATCTTGCTAACCACCGCAGGATCGTCTCTGCTGCTTCCAGATAGCGCTGTCCTACGAGCAGGCCGGTATGGGTGGTGCCCCAAAGACCTGCGTAGGCTGCGCGGAAATACGCTGCATTGGCTCTGCCCCGGCGCTCATCTTCATCACTGTTAACGGCATGGATCACCAGACAAGGGCAAGTAATGGACCCGCTGTCTACGGATACCCCAGCTGCCCCGAAATGATAAGAAAAAGTCCGAAATGCCTTGGCGGACTCCATCGTCAGGTATTTGCGCTGAAACGCTATGTCTTCTGCCGTCTCATCCAGGCTGGTCTCCTCTTCGCGAACCGGAGCGGGTACTACGTTACCCGGCATTATCTTAACGATATCCGTATAAGGAACCTCCTCATGTACCTCTCTGCATAGACTTGAATCAATCAACACAAGTCCGGCCAGACCGGCTGTCTCCGCCACCTTCTGGCTAAGAATCCCGCCCATGCTGAACCCGATCAGGGCAGGAGTAACTCCGCATTCAGCCTGGATCACCTGCACTACTTCATGGATATCCTCCAAATAATTTTCAAAGGCAATCTGCGTCATATCCAGCACCCGGCTCCGGTAATGACTTCTCAGATTCATCACATAACAGGTCCAGCCTTCGCTAATGAAATGGGGAATGTACTTGCTCCACATCCAGCTTCCGGTATACGCACCATGCACAAACAGTAGGGGTACCTTATTCTCCTGTTCCTGGCCTTCCCGCGCCTCCTCTCCCTTATAAATCTCCAGGTAAACATCATGCTCACCGACATATTTCTCTGTATGCGGCGGTAATTCATCAATGTAGTCTCTCATTGTAATGTCCTTTCCATTTATAGTTTTATATCAAACTATCATACAAATTTTTTTAGAAATTATGATTGATTTTCATTAAAATCGTCAGCAAAATCTTCTGCTCTTCTTCCGTGATATCGCGGTAGAACTGCTTCAGTATGGCAGAAGAGACCGATTCAAATACCGGCTCCAGCTCCTTCCCCTTCCCGGTTAGAGTAACATATACGTACCGGGTGTCCTCCTGATCCCTCTCCTTCATAACCAGTCCCAGCCGGACCAGCTTATCCACAAGTGCTGTAACTGTAGATTTGTCCTTATGAATATGTGCCGAGATCTCGGCCATGGTGAGTCTGTGCTTAGACAGCAGCGCATACAGAATATCCCCGTGTGAGGTGGCAATGCCGTTTACTCCCTGCTTCGCCAGCTCTTGTACGATGAACCGGTTAACCTTCTCGCGGATCTTGGATATAAGTGAAATAGCATCTCTGGTTTCCATAAACGAATTATAGTTTGATATCAAACTAATGTCAATAGATCAATATTTCCGTGTGCTCCTATTCGGGGTCCTTATCAAACAGCATGACTTCCTCGCCCCGCTGTTGCCGGATCGCAATATTGGTTCTCCCCCAGGAGCACATCAGGTCAATGATCTCATTAGCAGTAATCCCATACTCGGTGATGTAATATTCCACTTTGGGCGGCATTTGGCTATAAACCACTCTGCCGATGATCCCGTCCCGTTCCAGCTCGCGAAGCTGCTGAATCAGAACCTTTTGCGAGATACCCGGAATACTGCGCTGCAGTTCACTCGTCCTCTTCGTTCCCGACATCAGTATACATATGATCAGCGACTTCCACTTCCCGCCAATAATCTCAAGCGTCGCCTCGATCCCTAAATGATATTGCTTCATCCCGGCACCTCCCCTGTCTTAATTTTGAACCCTGCTTCTCTTAGCATGCCACAATATCCTGTAAAGTCTAGTGCACACCTTGAGGTAACCTTGTTACTTCATTGTGTGTATTTACATTTTCAGGAACCTACAAAATAATAGAAGCAGCTGCACAACACAAATTATACACCGGAAAGGTGATCCCTAATGACAACCCTGGTAATCCTGGCACACCCCGATATAGAGGCTTCAAGAGTGAACCGGAGATGGAGACAAGAGCTGCTGTTGCATCCGGAGGACGTTATGGTCCATGAGCTTTACAAGGAGTACCCGGACTGGAGCATCGATGTTCCGCGGGAGCAGCGTTTATTGGAGGGGCACGAGCTGATTATTTTCCAATTCCCCTTATATTGGTATAGCTACCCCCCGCTGCTGAAAAAATGGCTGGACGATGTGTTCACTCACGGCTGGGCTTACGGCTCGAGCGGCAACAAGCTGAAGGGTAAGAAGCTGGGCATAGCTATGACCATCGGCGATAAAAAGGAAAACTACCAGCCGGCCGGGTCTGTTTCTTTTACAGTAGATGAGATCATCGCCCCGTTCCAGGCCAGTGCCATCCATGTCGGCGCAACCGCCCTGCCTTACTTGGCCGTGTTCGGCGCTTCCTTCCAGGCGAGTGACGATGTTATTAATCAGAGTGCGTTGGATTATTGGGAGTATATCCTTCGGAACCGGTAATATGCCGCTATTCCCGCTTCTTCCCGACCGCGCCCATGTAGATTACAAATTCTTCTTCGCCATCCAGTTCGAGCACCTCATCAATCAGCTGCTGATCATAGATTCCGATGGCACAAGCTCCGGCCCCGATGGATTCACTGGCCAGGTACAGATTCTGGCAGACATGCCCGGCATCAATGAGAATTTTTTTGTGCGCGGAGATATCATATTTCCATTCAGACCGGTACGGCGTAGTGCTCCAGGCGAACAGAACGGCAGCCTTCTTGGCGAAGTTGGGGACAAAGGGCTGCTCCAGCGTGATCGCATCAATCTTCTGTTCCAGCTGGTCTAATTCAAACATAAACAACAGCTTGTGCTCCACAGGAAGGTATCGGTAAATGCCCTGCTGTATTCCTTCTACCCGCATAATCATCAGATAGGTCTCAAACGTATGGGTCGCCCCGCTACACGGTACCGTCCGCAGAGTCAGTCCGTTCTTGCTCATCCCGGTAATGCCCTGGGTGGCCCATAGTAAATAGGATAGCTCCTCCAGACTTAGCGTGTCGGCTGAATAGAATCTTGTACTCCTTCTCTGGCCGATGCAATCCACAATATTGTTCTGACTCACAACGTCCCGGCTGACCTCAGGCAAATCAATGATCTGCGCCTCTTCATCATAGGACTTCACAATCGGCGGCTGCGCGATGCCCTTAATCTTGTCTGTTCGGATATGCTTGAATTCTTGAAAATTCGATTTCAGCAGTTGTCTCTGTTGTTCGTATCTTGTCATTATAAATCCTCCTGGCGTCCCTTGATCCTATAAATTTATCATGTGATTCGAATTAGTTTGTGATTATAATCACTATCTTTACAAATGCAAAGCTATTTTTGCAGCGATGACTGTCCAGCTTGAAAAAAAGACCAAATGAGGCCCCCTTTCCCGGCGGCAGTCACTTGGTTTATTCACTTTTGAAGCATGGAAGCGATATCATTAAAGCGAACGCAACTCCATCTTTTGCATATCTACGATAAAACCATGGGCCTCACTCTCATCAATGGGTCTCTGCGCAGATGAATAACGCACTCCTCATTGGCAGTGTGATAGACAAGATTGCCAGGTCCGGCGCTGAAAAATTCCTGGTTGGCGTTCTTCTCAGATACTGCACGAACAGGAGCTACTTCCGTTATAATTTTCTTATCATCTTCCTCGCGATAGTCAAGAATGGAAAGCAAAACAAATTGGTCAGGAAACAATTCTCCTACTTGCTGCCATTTCATTCTTTCACACCTCCCGGGTAGCCATCGATAAAAAAGTGGTTCTAATGAATTCATTTATCATTATGTGTTATTCAACTATCGTTCCTTGTTCTACAACAATTACTTCTACACCCAACTCTTCAATTTCGACCAACTGATCTTCAGCAGCATCCCAATCAGTGATTAGCTTATCAATTTTATCTGCAGAACAAATTTTTAATATGGATTCTACTCCAATTTTCTCAGACGGATATAAAGCTATATTACATTTAGAACTTTCAACAACTGCTTGTGTAAAACCGACACCTTTGGATTTTTGAATGGACATCCCAAAAGCAGCAGAAAGACCAGCGCTTGTTAAGAAGCTGATATCAAAACGAATGTTTTTAACAAATTCGATAGCATAGTAGTCACTAAACTGACCTTTCTGACTCATCTCGCCACCGACCATAATGGTATTGATATTATCATAATTTCTAAGTTCACCTGCAATAACAATTGAATTAGTTACAGCCGTAAAAGGGATGTTTTCAGGCAAATTTTGTGCCATAAAATAACCTACTGAAGCGGCATTCAGAAAAATTACATCATTAGCCTTGATGTAACTAACTGCTTTTCTCGCGATAGCTAAATAATTATCTTTTATTTCCGTTATGTCTCGTGGTGTATATTTGGGTGGTGTAGTATAACCTATTTGCAAGGCAGGAATCGCTCCACCATGTGTTCGTCTTAGGAGTCCTTTTTCTTCAAGAATACGTAAATCACGTCTTGCCGTATCAAAGCCGATATTAAATAGCGTTTCAATTTCACTTGCCCTAATTCTTCCTTCCTTTTCCAATATCTTTAGAATTTCTTGATGTCGTTCCTCCATAAACATACAATCACTTACCTTTCATAAGTATTATTCAGTAAAGGAGTTGCGCACCACATTCACTGTTACTCACATTATATAACGTAATTTACCATCTGTGAATACAATTTCGTTAATGAACGTGATTAAATGTGATTAAATGTGAACGAGTTGAGCGTTACTTATTTCATTTGATATGTACAGAGGCATAAATAAAAAGGAATAGAAAATCGACATCACCTGCCGGTCTTTTCCTCCAAACAAAAAACCTCCCCTCATCCCGAAGGATAACGGAAGGCTTAAACGCATCACCTCTGAAGCATGGCAGCTATATTTTCAGCTCCCCAAGCTTGATCAGCTCGACAACCGCTTGCGAACGGCCTTTTACGTTTAATTTTTGCATTACGTTGGAGATGTGGTTGCGGACGGTTTTTTCGCTGATGAATAACAGTCCGGCAATATCCCGTGTAGTTTTGTCCTGCACAAGAAGCTCGAATACTTCGCGTTCACGATGCGTCAACAAGAATTTGCTATGATGTTCGTTGCCCTTCAATGGTGTCACCCCTCCTTGCCCTGGGTTTGTTTGGTATAACAAGGTAAAGGGATACAGTCAAAACATACTATGTGGAGGGGCAAGTAATGGTGCTGTCGCAGCATTAAATTGGGCGGGGGCAGGCGCAGAGTCTGGACAATCCCGGAACATCGCAGCCAGGCCGCAGCAAAACCGGCCGCAGCTCCTTACGCGTTAAGGGCTGCAGCCGGCGGGCAAATGCTATAGAATACGCGTTACAGCAGCAAGCTGTACCGGTCCGTCACGCCCTTGCGGTCACGCCGGTTTCTCCGGTAGAGCTGTTGTTGCACCCCCAGTGTAATGTATGAAATGGATTCCATAGCAAGCTTTTTATCGGCCGAAAAGCGGTTCATTTCTATGTTAGAATAAGGTCATACCAGTCTCACACAGGAGGCCCAGACGAACGTGGCTAATATTAAAGAAATCGCCCGGATGGCCGGAGTATCTGTAACGACCGTCTCACGGGTGCTGAATAATCATCCGTATGTCAGTAAGGACAAAAGAGACGCTGTACTGCAGACGATTGAGCAGCTCGACTATACCCGCAATATGAACGCCGTTCATCTGATTACCGGACGTACCGGTGCGGTGGCGGTGATTCTGCCGTATATTCATGCTTTTTATTTCTCTATTATTATGAATGGCATTGCCCGCGAGGCGCTGCTCTCGCAATACCGGCTGATTCTGTGCCAGAGCAATTATCTGGAGGAAGAAGAAATCAAAGTGCTGGAGATGCTGCGCCATAAAGAAATTGACGGTGTCGTGATTGTATCTACTGCGCTGAAGCCGGACATCATTGAGGAGTATACGGCCTACGGTCCGGTTGTCACTTGCCAAGACAACGGAGCGCGGCGATACTCTTCTGTCTATATTGAGCATTATGCGGCTTTCAAGGAAGGTCTGGAGTACTTGACCGGCAAAGGTTACCGCTCCATCGGATATTGTGAAGGACGGAGTAATGGCAGCAGCGCCGTGATCCGTCAGGCTGCTTACCGCGAATTCATTGCTGAGCATAAGCTGGCTTTTGAAGAGGAATGGATGATCTATGACTGTACAACGGAGGAAGACGGCGCAGCCGTTGCACAGTCCCTGCTGAAGATGCCACAGCGGCCGGAAGCCATGATTATTACGGGAGACCATGTTGCTGCCGGGCTGATTATTGAAGCGCGCAGAGCCGGCCTTAGCATCCCTCATGACCTCGCAGTTATGGGCTTCGACAACCAGCCAATCGGACGGCTGCTTCAGATCACCACCATGGATAACCACCTGTATGAGATGGGGGCCGCCGCCTTCCGCATTATCCATGAGCAGATCCACTCGGAGCACCTGGGGCCGGTCTACCGCAAGCTGGACTACCGGATTATTGAGCGGTCCACGGTGTAGTCACAGATCAGGCGGTTGAGCTATGATTTTGGGCCGTTGTTATGAGTACATAGCTGCATTTTGTGCAGGAATACAGATATGATCTGCGTCTTCCGCCTGTCGGAAGGCTTTTTTGTGCGTTCCTGCATGGATATGATAATTATCACATTTTTATTGACAGCTATTAGCTGTGGAATTATGATAAGTCCATAATTGATAACGATTATCATTTTCATAATCGAAAAGGGGTATCCACCGGATGAAAATAGGTTATGCAGTACCTGCGGGTCTGCTTGCAGCGTCCCTCCTGTTCGCCGGATGTGCGGGCAAGGACAACAGTAATAACAATGGTAATAACAGCAATGATTCGGGAAATAATGCCGCAGCCCAGGCAGGTAGCGGGACAGAAAGTGTAGCGAAGGCCGGAGGTGAGACCAACGCAGATTTCACCACTGCCATCGACGAATACCGCAAATACGTCATTGAACAATGCGATGCGTTCGTCAAGCAGACCGAAGGCTTCACGGATGCCGTCAAGGCGGGCAAGCTGGAAGAAGCCAAAGCGCTGTATGCTCCGGCGCGTATGCACTATGAGCGGATCGAGCCGATCGCGGAAGCGCTCGGAGATCTGGACCCGAATATAGATGCCCGTGAGAATGATGTGGATGCCGCGCAGTGGCGCGGTTTCCATAAGATTGAACAGGCACTCTGGCAGAATCATACAACGGAGGGCATGACGGATGTCGCGGACCGCCTGCTGAAGGATGCGCAGCTGCTGCGTGCCAAGGTGGAGACGGCCGGAATCGATGCCAATCTGCTCGTTACCGGGGCGGTAGAGCTGCTGAATGAGGTCTCCTCCTCCAAAGTTACGGGGGAAGAGGAGCGTTATTCCCATACGGATTTGTATGATTTTGTGGCGAATGTGGAGGGGGCCCAGAAGATCTATGAGCTGCTAAAGCCGGAGCTGGCCAAAAAAGACCCGGCCCTTGAGCAAACCATCGGCGAGCGGTTCACCGCCTTAATGAATGAGCTGGCGCCGTTCAAATCGGGGGAGGGGTACGTCTCTTACGAAACGCTCAAACCGGAGGAGGTCCGCAGGTTAAGCCAGAACCTCGACGCCTTGGCTGAGCCGCTATCCAACATGGGAACGATTCTGGGAGTGTGACGATATGAACAAGAAAGATAAGAATGCCCGGAATGCGGCTGACGCGGATCACGGAATTCCTGCAGCGGAGACTAAGCTGTTCAATACCAAATTCAGCCGCCGCGATATGCTGCGGCTGACCGGTGCCTCGGGTATCGGGCTGCTGCTGGGCGGAGGCGGTGTGGGCGGCATTATGGCGGCACGCCAGGCAGCAGGACGGGCGGTCCCGGCCGCCGCAGCCTTCGGGCAGAATGAAGAACAGGCGGATACGATCCCCTTCTACGGCAAGCACCAGGCGGGGATTCTTACCCCTGCGCAGAATTTTCTGTGCTTCGCTTCATTTGATGTGACGACTACCAGCGTCGGTGATGTACAGAAACTTATGCAGGCTTGGACTACAGCTGCTGCCGCGCTTACTTCCGGTACGATGATCGGCACGGCGAACGACAAGCCCAATCTTCCGCCTACCGATACCGGCGAGGCGGATGGTCTCACCCCTTCCAAGTGCACACTTACCTTCGGGGCAGGCCCGGCCCTGTTTGACAGCCGGTTCGGGCTGGCCGGGAAGCGGCCCGCCTCCTTCATTGAGCTCCCGGCATTCCCAGGGGATAGCCTGGAGCCGCAGTGGTGCGGCGGCGATCTCTGTGTGCAGGCCTGCGCGGATGATATGCAGGTGGCGTTCCATGCCATCCGCAATCTGGCCCGCATCGCCCGGGGCACAGCGGTGCTGCGCTGGACCCAGGAAGGCTTCCAGCGCAGCGGCAGCGCCGATCCGTCAGGCGGCACCCCGCGTAATCTGCTCGGCTTCAAGGACGGTACGGGGAATCCGGACGTCACCGATGAGACGCTGATGCGAAATATCGTCTGGAGCGGCAACGCCGATGGCCCGGCCTGGATGAATGGGGGCACGTATCTTGCGGTGCGCCGCGTACGGTTCCGTATTGAGGTCTGGGACCGCTCCTCGCTGAGCGATCAGGAGGCCACCTTCGGGCGGCACCGGCAGAGCGGCGCACCTATTGGAGCCGGAGATGAATTCGCTGAGCTAAATCTGGCAGCAGCGGATGCTGCCGGCAAGCCGCTCATCCCGCCGGACTCCCATTCCGCTCTCGCCCATGGAGACGGCTCGGTCCAAATGCTGCGCCGCTCCTATTCCTATTCCAGCGGCATGGATCTCAAGACCGGACAGCTTGATGCCGGTCTGGTATTCATCAGCTTCCAAAAGGATCTGATGAAGCAGTTCGTCAGCATCCAGCAGCGCCTCGCTAAAAATGACCGGCTGAATGAATATATGGTTCACACCGGCAGTGCTGTCTTCGCCTGCTTCCCGGGTGTACACGAAGGCGGCTATATCGGGGAGATGCTGCTGGGATGACTGAATGCCTGAGAGGAATGATCCCGATGAAGATCACAGTTATACATGGTCCTTGGCGGCAGATCAGGGCAGCGCTGCTGCTCCTCTGCCTGCTTGTGCTGCTGCCCGGCGCGCCGGCTTCTGCGTCAGGCGCGCCGCTGGATGAGCTGCTGCCGCCTGTAGGCAGCGCGCTGGTCGAGGCCGGCCAGAGCCGCTGGGAAGCGGCGGCGGCCGATGTCGATTCGTTCGCGGTGCTGTGGCGCAGCGCGAACGGGAGCACGCCGGACCCGGCACTCGCCGGTCCGGCTGCTGAGGTGGACGCCGCGCTGGCCGCTGCGGCGGAAGCTTTGGCGGGCGGCGGCGGAGCGCCCGCCAAGGCAGCCTTGTCCACGCTCGCCCGCAGCGTGGACGCGTTCGTCACCGCCGCCGCAGGCGAAGGCGGCGGTGACACGGGCGCCGCCGGACGCGCAGCGGCGGCGAAGCTGCTGCCCGCGGCGGAGCGCACGCGGGATGCGGCGCGCAGCGCCGACTGGGCCGCGGCGGCGGAAGCCTACCGCGCCGTGGTGAGCGGCTGGACGCCGGCGGAACGCGGCATCCGGGCGGACAATCCCGCCGTCTACGGCTTGCTGGAGACGAAGATGAGCCTGCTGCGCATTGCGCTGCAGGCAGAGCCGGTCCGCGGAGAGGCCGCGCAGGCGGAAGCGGAAGCGCTGGTGACGCTCCTGTCCGGCTACAGCGAAGGTAAAGCCGCCGATACCGGTGGCGCGCCAGCGGAGCCAGCTTCCATTGAAGGGCTGATCCGCTATCTGAAGCAAGCTTCCGCCGCCGCCCAGGCCGGCGACAGCGCAGCAGCCGCTGATATCATGGAACAGTTCATCACTGCCTGGCCTTCGGCCGAAGGCCAGGTCCAGCTGGCCTCCCCCAAGGTCTATGCCAGCATCGAGAACGAGAGCACCGCCGTCACCGGTTATCTGCTCTCCAGCCCTCCGAAGCTGGACCAAGCGCTATCGCTAATGGGCACGATGCTTTCTGAGCTGACGCCGCTGGCCGGGGAACAGACTTATACCGCATGGGATGCGGCACTCATTCTGCTGCGCGAGGGGCTGGAGGCGATTCTAGTACTCGCCGCCCTACTTGCCTATCTGCGCCGTGAAGCAGTACCGGCGGCACGCCGCTGGGTATGGTCTGGTGCGGCGGCAGGTCTCGCTGCAAGTATCGGCCTCGCCGTATTGCTGACCTATTCCCTCTCTCAAGCCGCCTCTGGCGGCGCACGCGAGCTGATCGAAGGGATCGCCGGCCTCGTGGCCGTGATCATGATGCTCACCGTCGGCCGTTGGCTGCACGGCAAATCCAGCACGGCGGCCTGGAATAAATATGTAGACCGCCAGATGCAGGGTGCCCTGGCCAAGGGCAATCTGTGGTACCTGTTCTTCATCGCTGCGCTGGCCATTTTGCGCGAAGGGGCGGAGACTACGATTTTTTACGCAGGGATGGCCCCGGCCATCGATACCTCTCAGCTGCTGCTCGGGATTGGCAGTGCTCTTATAGTCCTGATCATTCTCGGCTATGCCATGATTGCACTGAGCGCCAGATTGCCGGTTGTTGCCTTCTTCCGCGTCGCTACAGCACTGATCTACTATTTGGTGTTCCGCTTCCTCGGTGAGAGCCTTCATGCCTTACAGATCGCTGGCAAGCTGCCCGCCCATAACGGGCACAGTCTGCCTTCCATCGGCTGGCTTGGCATGTATCCGACCTGGGAGACTACCATCCCACAGCTGCTGATACTCGTCTTCATCTTATGGGAGCTGCTGCGCGGCAGACGTACTGCCAACAGGACAAAGGCTGCAAACGGGATCACTAAGTAAACATACTAATTATGTAAAAGCTGCAATCAGTGCGTGTGCCTTCAAACATGCAGATTGCAGCTTTTTGTATCTCCTGCCACTTGGTTGGCTATATTCCCCTCCGCCAATGCATGAAGCAGAAATGAATAGATGGAAAAACAGCATTTAATTTTTACTCAATGAGCTTAAAGTGGAATATGAGCAAAATTAAGCAGCAAAATCCAATTATTTTCCACAACAAACTGAATTACGAGTTAATAAGTAACGAAAATCCAACTGTTTCCTCTTACAATAATCCTTCCATCCTCCCCCCTACCACAAATCCACCACCTCCATCTCCTTAATTCTGCCCCAGACCAGCCTTAAACCAAACTGCCTATTGCAACCTTCCGCAATTTGTTTTATCCTGATTATGAAAATAATTTTCTTAATAAACACAAATATTATGTAAAATAATTTCAAATGCAACTTAGGTCAAAACTTAACCTGTCCATTTCCGCATGTCCATTTCTACATTTTCATTCGGGTAAGTAGAGAAAGCTACATGAATCTGATTCTATAGAAAAGAAGGTGAGCGCTTGTCTCCCATTCTGCATGCTCTGGAGCATGACAATTCCAAGCTGTCGCAAATGGAACGCAAGCTGGCTGAGCGCATTCTGGCCTCGCCCGGGGAAATTGTCCATATGGGCATCACGGAGCTGGCGGAGGAATGCGGCATCAGCACGGCGACGATTACGCGGTTCTGCAAAGCGCTGCACTTCAAGGGTTACCCTGATTTCAAGCTCAAGCTGGCAGCTGAGCTGGCGCATAGCGACGGCTCGCCGGAGACCGGCAGCTCCTCTTATCAGGACATCGTGGCCGGCAATCCGCTGCAATTCATTGTAGAGGCCATGCAGGCCAACCACCTGGCCTCGATCCGGGACACCACCTCGCTGCTGGATCTGGGCCGGCTGCAGCAGGTCATTGATCTGCTGTGCCGGGCGCGGCGGGTCGATCTGTACGGGATGGCGACCTCATCCATCGTAGCCCAGGATTTCTATCAGAAGCTGATCCGCATCGGCGTGAACTGCACCGCTTTTGCCGATTCCCATATGCAGATTACTTCCGCTTCCTCACTCTCTTCCGGCGATGTGGCCTTCGCAGTCTCTTATTCGGGGGAGACCCCGGAGACGGTGGATGCCTTAACCTGTGCAGCCGCAAGCGGCGCAGCTACGGTGTCGTTAACCTCCTACGGAAGCAGTACTCTGGCTACACTCGCTGACATTCCGTTGTTCTCCTCGTCTCTTGAGCAGGGCATGCGGCGCGGCGATATGGCTTCACGGATCGCACAGCTGCATATTATCGATATTCTGTTCACCGGCATGGTCAGTACCCGGTTTGGAGATTTCATCCCAAGGCTTGAGCAATCTTATCGGAACGTCCAACATTACCGTCATAAACGGGGAGGTCAAATCTAATGAATATTTTGAAATTTCAGCATGAAGAAGATTTCGCAGCCACAGGAGCTAACCTGATCGCCAGTCTGCTGCAGAGCAATCCCAGAGCCGTTCTCGGGCTGGCTACCGGAAGCTCCCCTGTCGGGGTATATGAGAAGCTGGTAGAAATGCACCGCAAGGGCAATGTCAGCTTCGCCAAAACCTCATCCTACAACCTGGACGAATATGTCGGACTGCCTGTGGATCATCCGCAGAGCTACCGGAGCTTCATGAATGAGCATCTGTTCAATCACGTTGATATCGACCTGGCCCGCACTCATGTGCCTAACGGAAATGCTCCAGACCTTGCGGCCGAATGCCGTGCGTATGACAAGCTGCTGGAGGATAACGGTCCGGCGGATCTGCAGATCCTCGGCATCGGCAGCAACGGCCATATCGGCTTCAACGAGCCGGATGCCAGCCTGAGCAGCGGAACGCATGTGGTCGATCTGCTGGAAGAGACCCTGGAAGCCAATGCCCGCTTCTTCGACCGTGTAGAGGATGTGCCGCGTCAGGCGGTAACGATGGGCATCGGCGGTATTCTCAAGGCGAAGCAGATTGTACTGCTTGTCCGCGGGGAAGAGAAGGCGGAAGCGGTTAAAAATGCGCTGGAGGGCCCTATCACTACCCAGTGCCCCGCTTCGCTGCTGCAGAGCCATCCGAATGTGGTCGTCCTGCTGGATGAGGGTGCTGCCAAATGGCTGAAATAAACGGTATGAGCGGAGAACTGTTGTACGGTAAGGTGTTGACTCCTGATGGAATCATCGAGCAGGGTGTAATTGCCGTAGCAGAAGGCTTGATTCAATATGTAGGAGAAGCCGCTTGGCTGCCCGCAGCTTATGAGGGCTGGCAGACAGTCACCCGTGAGCCGCAAGGTCTGCTGATCCCCGGATTCGTCGATGTGCATGTACACGGCGGAGCCGGACATGACTTCATGTACAGCGATGCAGATGCTCTTGACACTATCACACGGTTCCATGCCTCACACGGGACGACCTCGATGCTTGCTACAACCATGACAGCTGCCAAGGCAGACATCGATCAGGTGCTGGCTGAGGTAGATGCTTATCGCACGCGTGAAGGCGGCATGCCCTATGCAAGGCTGGCAGGTGTACATCTGGAGGGACCTTTCATTAGCGTAAGATGGCCTGGAGCGCAGAATCCTGAGCACATTGTTCCGGCTAATATAGAATGGCTGGAGGAATGGGAGGACAAGTATCCGGGAATGATCCGTCAGGTCACCCTGGCTCCCGAGCGCGAAGCTGCTCTGGAAGCTATCCAGTGGCTGCGCAAGCATGGCATTACGGCTGCACTCGGCCACACAGATGCTACATTCGAGCAGGTGATTACCGCTGCCGATGCGGGACTGAACCAGGCGGTGCACATGTTCAATGCCATGACGCCGCTGCATCACCGCAAGCCGGGAACGGCCGGTGCCGTCCTGTTCGATCCCCGGATCAGAGCCGAGGTCATTGCCGACGGAATCCATGTTCATCCGGCAGCCATCAGCCTCATTACCCGGCTCAAGAACAATCATAATCTGCTGCTGATCACAGATGCCATGTCAGCGACGGGACTCAGCGACGGAGAATATGCCATCGGTGATCTGCCTGTGATCGTCAAAGACGGCATAGCCACGCTGAAGGAGCATCCTGAAGCTCTGGCCGGCAGCACACTGACCATGATTAGCGGGTTCCGTTATCTGGTTCAGGAGGTCGGTCTCAGCCTGCTCGAAGCCTCACAGGCTGCCAGCCTTAATCCGGCGCTGTCACTAGGCCTGCAGCGGTCTATCGGAACGCTTGAGGCAGGGAAGCGCGGCGATATTCTGCAGCTGAACCAAGACCTGAACCTGCGCGGCGTATGGATCGGCGGACGCAAGCTGAAGGCCTAAATACAGGCAGTAAGACGCAGCTTCGTATTCCTATAAACGCAGGCAATGCAGCCCTCTCACCCGGCTTTCCGGGTAAGAGGGCTGCATTGTTTGCGTTTGTCTTCATTCACTTGTGCCCGTCTATGCCCATCTGTGCCCGTCATTTGAATAAGCCTCATATCCCTCTGGAATACTATCTTCATTCAAGGCACTATGCAGTAGGCTGCTCACTGTCCGCTGCGCGCAGGGAAAATCCGTTCCGCCATGATACGGAATTCATTCGCGAAGCCTCTGAGCGGATGTCCGGCACGGAATTCCCGGGCATAATAATCAGCCCGTTCCACGAAATCCGGGTTCGCCGAGACATACACATTGCTGACGTATGTGTTGCCTTTTTTAACCTCTGCAGCGATTTTATTCTTGATCTCCCCGGGAAGATTGTCTTTATCCTCCCCCATATTGCTTCTGGACATAATCCCGTTATTGCCGTTCCCCGGATAATCTCCGGGAGTCGCCATACCCGTACCGCCAACGGTTCCGGTGCCTGTCAGACTCCCTGGAATGCCCGCCATGGAGCCGCCTGTCCCTGTCATCCCGGGAACACCCGCAGCAGTTCCTCTTCCGGTAGCTTTCCCGCGGGTGGTACTCTTGGTGTGAACCCCGCCCGAAGCATGCTCGAGCATTACAGCGACATAAGCGCTTCGGCCGACCATGATAACGTTAGCCGAACGAACTTCCGGCATGGCCGCTACACGGTCAGCCAATTCCTTGCTTACCTCCATGCTGCCGAAGTCATCGTCACGCATTCCGTCCCGTGCGGAGTTCACGTGGATTCGCCCGTCAGTCCCACTTACACTTTTCGTCTGCATATTGCCATTATCTGCCGAATGGCCGGCACTGCAGCCGGTCATACTTAAGACGCCGGCCAGCAAGGCAGCAGACACGGACAAGCCGAATTTCGATCGCAACATTCCTTCATCTCCCATCACAGAATAATGTAGTGCAGCGTCACAAGACTTAGCATGGCTCCTCCGCTGCCGGGCTATCCAGAAAGGATTTGGCAATGCCGCCCCCCACAGTCACGTGTAAGAGAAATCCGGCGTATCTTATATAACAGCAGACTGTGTTTCTCCGCAGGCAGTCCAGATCAGGAGGGGTAAGCTTGAGAATTCTATTTACGTTTTATGTACCTAGCGGCGGGGTGGAGACCCTGAACAGGCTGCGGTGTGAGAGTCTTCAAAAGAACGGCATCGAATGCCATGTGCTCTATCTCATGCCGGGGTCCGGCACCCACAATAGTGTAAGCTTCCCGGTATTTATCACTTCGCAGGATGAAGATATCAGGGCTATACTGAATGCCCATCATTATGACGCCATCATTGTAACCTCAGATTATCTGCTGCTGGAACGTCTGCGCCGGCTGGGGTATGGAGGCCTCCTGATCTACGAGTCCCAGGGTCTGGGAACACGAAGTGAAGCCCGTAATGTGATTATAGATTCTGTGCCTTATCTGCAATCCTTCTGCAATGCAGTGCTGATTCCCCCCACCGATCATTTACTGGAGCTGTTTATCGAGATCTGTCCCTGGCTCCAGCGCTATGTCATTCCGAACCTTGTGGATGTACAAGGATTCCGGTATATCCCCGCTGAGGCGCCCGTTGATCCTGTCATTGCCTGGGTAGGTCGGCTGGAACCCAACAAGAACTGGAGCGAGTACCTGAAGATTGCCCACCATATCCGCAAAGCAAAACCTAACCTGCATCTCTGGATGTTCCATGATCCGGGCTTGGCCTCCGATGACCAGAAGGCGGCATTCAATGAAGAACTGCATGCTCTTGGTCTGAATGACCGGCTGAATGTGTTCACGAATATGCCTAACCAGATGATGCCTGTCTACTATTCATCGATTGCCGCTTCAGGAGGCTTCCTGCTGTCCAGCTCTGTCACAGAAGGCTTCGGATATGCCGTAGCTGAGGCTGTCTGCTGCTCCTGTCCTGTACTCAGCACGGATTCCGACGGGGTCAGATCCTTCATCACCCATAATATTACGGGCAAATTCTATCCGCTTGGCAATGTGGAGGCTGCCGTGAACGAAGGACTGGAACTGATGAATAACATCCCGCTGCGCGAAGCTATCTGCTATCAGGGCCGTCAGCATATGGTTACGCATTTCGGCTTCGATCAGTATGCGCATTCCTTCCGCGAGATGATGAATTCCTTCTCTATCTTCTAACTACTACAAGCTTCTCATCTCCCAGTCTTCCGGCAAAAAAACCTTCAACCCCAGCGCCAGCCGGGGTTGAAGGTTTCTCTGTGTATGGCATTCTGCCCTGACGCATTACGTGCCTTGTCTGGACACCATCTCAAACAGCTCAGCCTGGAAGACCTGTACGCTTCTCTCCCAGGTGAAACTCAGGGAATCCTGCTCTCCCCTGGCAGCCAGATGCCGGCGAAGCTCCCCGTCGTTAATGAGCGTTACAATATCTGCAGCAAGACGGTTCTCATGACGATACGACATCAGGCAGTTCTGCCCGTGTGCACAGTATTCGAGATTTCCTCCTGAATATACGGTAGCCAGAGCAGCACCGCAGCGCATCGCTTCCAGCCCCGGCAGTGAACCGGCATCATTGGTACTTGCGCTGACAAAAATATCCGTCTCATTGTAATGATAAGCCAATTCATCGTCATTCCCGGGTGTCCGCAGCTGATAGCGCCCTGTATTAAGTAAGGCCTGCAACCTCCCGGAAGTGGCATATTCAGCAGGGGGAGTCATGATATAGATCTCCACCTCAGGATGAAGCCGCTTGACCATATCGAGCTGCTGAATCAGGTATTCCTGTTCCCGGTGGCCGGAGAATCCGCCTTCTGGACGCCGCATAATAGCCGAGACGATCAGCGGCTTGCCCGGATTGTCGCGAAAATGCGTATTATGGAAATGCGGATCAACACCGACCGGAACAATCATCCCCTTAATGCCGTGATTGATCCGTATGACCTCCTGCTGCCAGCGCGACAGTACAAGCAGGTTGCGGGTAATGCCGTAGGAGGCGAACGACTGATTATTATCCGGCAGGAAATTCGGCTCATAGCATAAGGCCAGCCGGATATGCAGCCCTTTGCCCTGAAGGCTGGCCCGTTCGGCAACCGGAACGGTTGTATAATAATTGGAGATAATGACATCCCCGTAAGGAAAATGGTCTTCTGTAAGGACCGGGGCGGGCACAGGGATAATCGGACATTTCATCTCATATTCCACAACACCTAAGCTGGGCATAAGAACAACGACCTCATGGCCTATTAAAGTCAGGGCGTTCGCAAGCTCCGCTATCATCCGCTGCGCACCGCCTCTGGATAAGGTCAGAACCGGAAAGGTCAGTCTCAATTCCTTCTCTCCTTTCTCAGCAGCTTCGTCAATTTCCCCCTGTGCATGGACTGAACCATGGCAATTTCCCGGTTCTGCGCCTCGCTGTGCAGGACCGAGCCCATCTCATTATGGACGCGGTAATCCAGCAGCGGCTCTTCTATATAAGACCACTCATAATGAGGCAGAATCCGCAGCCACATATCATAATCCTGTGTATACAGGAGCTTCTCATTAAACATACCAACCCTGGAGAGAACCTCCATATCTAACAGCACCGTGCTGCCGTTCACCGGACAGCCGGACATCATGGTCTGTATGAGGGCCGGCCTGCGCAAGGACGGCATTCGGACTATATCGGAGAACCGCTGCCCGTGCTCATTAATATAGTAGTAAGCCGTATGATTGAAGGAGGTGCCCGAATTGCGGATAGCTTCTATCTGCCGTCTGATTTTATCGGGATGAAACAGATCGTCCGCGCTTAACCAGGCAAAATAAGCTCCGCTTGCCACCTCGATTCCCTTATTGAGGGCCGAGCCGGTCCCTCCATTGGTCTTGCGGACATACACAATCCGGCTTCTGTAGGCGTCTAGCTTCTCTGTATGGAGCGTTGAACCGTCATCCACCACGATCAGCTCAATATCCGTGTAGCTCTGGGCCAGCACGCTTTCGACCGCCAGATGTACGTAAGGACAATTATAGAACGGAATTACCACCGAGACCTTGGTCTTCTGATTCATGCCCCGGCCTCCTCCCTGAGTCATTTATACAGTCTTGCAGGCGAGCAGGGCGTCCAGCGGCGCGTGATTCTCACCGAAGGCTTCCCGGAATGAAGGATTCTCCGCATGGTGAAAGCCCTTCAGTACAGTTACAGCGTAGCCCAGCTTCAGAAAGTCCTCAGGCTCCCATCCGCTCCAGTGCTTCTGGTAGTACTCTCCATGCAGATTGAAATGGTCCTTCCCCTCCTGCGGGAAGAAGCCCCGCGGTGTAAATACGACGACACGGTTCGCAGCGATGAGCTCTGCCTTACGCAGCAGTTCCATGCCTTCACTCATCGAGAAATGCTCCAGCGAATCGATCAGAGTGACCGCAGAGAAGGTTCCCGGCAGGAACAGCTTATCGATATGGCCGGCATCGGCATGAACCGGAATGATATGGGGAGCCTTGTATTTGCGGTGCAGCAGATAAGGCCTGTGGATATCCAGACCCAGCACCACAGCGGCTTCATACCGCTCCAGCAGCGTACCGGTACCGCTGCCGATATCCAGTATACTCTCGGAGAATTTCAACTGCTCCAGCAGGACCGGCAGGAAGTCTTTCACTTCGATTTCCCGGTACATATGCTCTCCCTCCTAAGCGTTAATTGCCTTACCTTGGGCTGTGCTGCAGTGCCGGCTGTCCGCTCCGGCAGCTAGCCGCCCATGGAGGCAATCAGGGCGCTTAACGGAGCGTGATAACGGGCACTGGTTGCTGCAGCTTCAGCCATAATGACATCGTAGTGTCTGAGCGTGCCCATTCCCTCATGCCGGCGGTAAGCCGTCAAGGACTGGTTCAGCATCACCGGTGCATAACCGTTCAGAATCGCCCGGTACCACAGATCATAATCATGGGTATACGGCAGTGCTTCATCGAACATCCCGATGGCTCCGAAGATCTCCCGCTTGAACATCACCGTACAGCCGTTGATGGGATTGCCGTACAGGAAGCAGCGCAGATATTCAAGCTGGTTCGGGAATACGGCCGCAGCATTCAGCTCCATAGCCTGCGAGTTTGCGTTAATGTAGTTGAAGTTGGTGTACGAGATCAGCAAACGGTTCTGTTCCATGAACAGAACCTGATTATTGATCTTGTCATGATAGAACATATCATCCGAGCTAAGCCAGACTACATAATCTCCCGTGGCATGGGCAATACCGTGGTTAAGTGCCGAAGCGGTGCCGCCGTTGGCCTTGCCCAGATAGTGAATGTAGGGCAGATAAGGGGTAATCCGCTCTGCATGCAGGGTTGAACCGTCATCCACTACGATAATCTCATAAGGCTGCCAGGATTGGCTCATAGCGCTCTGCAGCGCCTGCTCAATATAAGGACAATTGTAAAAAGGAATAACTACGGATACTCTGGGCTTCATAACAACCTTCCTTCCTTACCGGCTCTTGTATAGCGGATAATATCTGCCAGTGAACGGTCCAGCGCAATCTCCGGCTTCCAGCCGGACATAGCAGCATAGTCCCCCGATTCTTCAGGCGTTCCCTTAGTATCAGCAGATTCAAATGGAGGCTTCGCCGGAACGGCAAATGACAGGGAAGGATTGCCCCGGCTGTGCTCCTCCTGCGGGCCCCAGTCCACCCTTACCGGAGCCGCAGCATGAGCCAGCAGCTTCGCTGCAATCTCTCCCAGTTCCCGATTTGTCCCGGAATCGATGCGGTAGATCCTGCCGGTCTCTCCCGAATCCAGAATGAAGCCATACGCCCTGACCGCATCACGTACATCCAGAAAATCACGCAGCGCATGGCGCGAGGAGAGCCGAAAGGCAGCAGGAGCAGCCGATCCGGCTACGGCGGCTGCTTCACTGCGTACAATATGCTGTGCCAGCAGGGAACAGAAGCCGGTGGACGGACCAGGCCCAATCAGGTTCGAGGGCTCCGCCATCAGCACCGGCTGTGCAAACAGTGTTCCCCAGGCCAGCGATACCAGCTCTTCCAGCGTCTTACTGAGGCTGTAGGGGTGAGGCGGGTCTGCTGCACCCGGTCTGTACTTAAGCCGGGAGCCGGCCACCAGAATACGGCTGGCCGGCTGGACACGCAGCGCCTCAAGCAAATATAGAGTAGCCATTACATTGGTTTCCATGTAGAGCAGCGGGTCCTGCCAGGACTCCGGGACCGAATTCTTGCCTGCCAGGTGCAGCACCTGATCCGGCTTCACCGCTCCAATCATTGCCGCTACAGCCCTGCGGTCCCCCAGGTCACAGACAACCTGCTGAACACCCTCCGGGAACAGCCCTGCTTCTGGCTCGCGGCGGACTACAGCAGTCACCTCCGCTCCTCCGGCGGCAAAATAGGCCACGGCATGCCTGCCGGTAAAGCCGGAAGCTCCGGTAATAAGGAGACGCCGCCGCCCGCTCATGTCGGCAGCTCTGAGCTGCGCATAAAGCCCTCAAGCTCGCTAAGCATCCGGGGATAGGACGGCAGCTCAATCGTAACATCGCTTCTCGTGCTGATCAGCGTCCGGTCCTGAACTGGTGTCTGTTGCGGGATGATCTCAACATCCTCTTTATGAAATGCCGCCTGCATCATCTGCAGCAGCTGATATTTGCTTACGGGCTGCGGGTGGGCCAGATGAATCAGCCCGGAGAGATCCGAGTCCAGTAAGGAGTCAACGGCTTTGGCCAGCTCCAGGGTAGTGACTCCATTCCACATCACGCATTCATATCCGGTTACCCGGCCCTTCTGGGCCAGGAACCATTCCATGAGGCCGATTCCGCCAGAACGGATCTCAGGCCCGATAATGGAGGTGCGGATCGTAAGATGTCCGGGATCACGCACTTCTCCAAGACTCTTGGTAAGGGCGTAGACCGAGGTTCCATCCGCGGCATCATCCTCTGTGTATCCGCCGCGTGTTCCTTCGAACACGCAGTCGGAGCTGATGTGGATGAGCCGGGCATGAATCTGGTCCGCTGCCCTCCGCAGGCGGTGGGGCAGGAATCCGTTGACATGGTACGCGCCGATCCGGTCCCGTTCGGCGAATTGATTGAGTACCCCCATCGCATTAATAATGCAATGGGGGGAGACGATTTCAACCAGCTTTTCTACACCGGCGATGTCGTCGGCGTCTACATACAACCCTCCAAGATCCTTCTTATCCCGGGTTGTATGGAAGATGTGGTGCTTGCCCTGGCGGCGAAAATACTCCGCCAGCATATGACCTGCCATACCATTTCCGCCGAGAATAAGGAGCTTCACTGGAGGAACCCTCCCCGGATCAGGATAGCCTTGATTTCAGCCTGCTCCATCAGATGATTCTCCGAGCTGAAGCTGCTGAAGGATACATGGGGGAAATGACGGTAATGCTCCTTCAGTTCAGGCATATCGAGCGTAGGCAGAATAACCAGGTACTGCTCATCGTAGACCACCGTAGTCAGGCTCTCGAAATCGCTCATCAGGATCTCATGGATTTTCTCACCGGGGCGGATGCCGGTCTCGATCATACTGACATCTGTCCGGCCAGAAGCTTCGATCAGCACATCGGCCAAATCCACGATCCGGCAGGTCGGCATGGTCATGACGAAGATCTCGCCGCCGATACTGACATCGGAAGCCTTGAACAGCAGGGTAATGGCATCGCGCAGGGTGAAAAAGAACCGGGTCATGTTCATATCCGTAATCTTTACCTGTCCCTTGTCCTTGATCTGCTTCATGAACAGATGGACCACGCTGCCGTTCGTGCCCAGCACATTGCCTCCGCGCACGGTAACAAACTTGGTGCCTGAACCGATCAGATTGGCATAGACGAACAGCTTCTCGCCGATGGCCTTGGTCATGCCGTAGAAATTCGACGGATTGGCCGCCTTGTCGGTAGAGATGTAGATCGCTTTCTCCACATTGTTGGCAATCGCCGCTTCAATGACATTCTGTGTGCCGACCACATTTGTCTTGAGTGCCTCGTACGGCTGGTCTTCGCAGACGGGTACATGCTTGAGCGCAGCCAGATGGAAGACATAATCCACACCGCGGCAGGCAGCCACCAGCGCATCCTTGTCACGGATATCACCGATGATGAAGCTGAGATGCTTATCTTCAAATTCACGGCTCATGGCTACCTGTGCAGACTCACTGCGGGAGAATACGATGATTTCTTTGGGATGCTGCGGCAGCAGCTGCCGGATCAGCTCATGCCCCCAGGAACCGGTACCGCCTGTAACCAGAATCCGTTTATTATTGAACATGCAGGTTCCCTCCAAGCAGAAATTTAACTACCTTTACCGAGACACCTTGGGCAAGATACCCTTCCGGCGCCTCCCAATCGGGCTTAAGTGACGTCATCAGCACGGTGCAGCGCAGAATGCTGTTCTGTTCTACCCCGGACACTACATTACTTCCGCAATCGACGGTCTCCGGGCGTTCTGTCGTCCGGCGTATGGTCACCGTAGGTACTCCCATCAGGCAACATTCTTCTTGAACGGTGCCGCTGTCGGTAATGGCGCACAGGGCATAACGTTCCAGATGAACAAAGTCAAAAAATCCGAAGGGTTCGTGAAACTCCACCAACGGGTTCATAGTCAGCGGGAACTGCTCCGTAAGCTTGGAGCGTGTACGGGGATGGATGCTGCAGATCAGGCGGAGTCCCAAATGCTCAGCCACGAGGTTCAGCCCGGACATAATCTGGAGCAGCGACTCCGGATCATCGACATTCTCGGCCCGGTGGGCGGTCACCAGCAGATACCTGCCGGCTTCAAGCTTCAGCCGGGACAGGATGTCACTGGCTGCGATCTGCTCTTCGTAATGCGTAATCACCTCATGGATGGGATTGCCGGTTAACACGATACGCTGGCTGGGAAACCCTTCGCTGAGCAGATGTCTTTTACTCTGCTGGGTATACGGCATATTTATGGTGGAGACGGCATCTATGACACGGCGGTTTTTCTCCTCCGGCACTTTCAGATCGTAACAGCGGTTGCCTGCTTCCATATGCACCACAGGGATACCCATCCGCTCGGCCAGAATGGCACACAGCGCACTGTTGGTATCACCCAGGAGCAGCACGCGGTCCGGCTGCTCCTGGAGCAGAATGCTCTCCAGGCTGCCGAACATGGCGGCCAGCTGGCTCCCGAGTCCGGCCTGCTTATCCTGCAGCACATAGTCCGGTGCGCGGAGTCCCAGCTCGGCGAAGAATACCCCGCTGAGGCTGGCCGTGAAATTCTGTCCCGTATGCACCAGCACATGCCGATCCGCATACCGGTCCAGCAGTGGAATGATGACGCTAAGGCGGATGATCTCGGGCCGTGTGCCCAAAATCGTCATGATCTTCATGGGTTCACTCCCCTTTACTCCCCTTTGATTATGGCCTGCCCTTAGGAACCGGGCAGGCTGCTCAGGCTGCCTTACGCCGCCGCTTGCTCCGGCGGCTTCCGGCATGGCCCGCGCGGCGCTTCTTGCCGCCGCCGCTGGCCCGGCCGCGCGCGGAGCCTGCCGCACGCTTCTTACGGCTCTTACGGCGCGGGCTCTTTCCCGCCGCGCCGCTCCGGGACTTGGCGCGGCGCAGCCTGCCGCGCCGCAACTTCGCGGCCCGCAGCCTTGCAGCGCGGCGCCCTGCCTTCCCCCGCGGCGGCTCTGCCGCGGGGGTGTCCTTCCCGCCCGCCGGCGCAGCAGCGGGCGGAGCTTCCGGGCCGCCGATGAGCTGCGGCGGCTGGAGGCAGTAGCGGAGATGCCATCTCTCCGCTAAGCCTTGCAGCCGGGCGCGGTAAGCCGCCGGGCCGTAGACGGCCTCGATGTGCTCCCGCGCCTGCCGGCCAATGCCGGCCGCCATCGCCTGGTCGGCCAGCAGCGCGTTCACCCGCCCGGCCAGCGCGTCGATATCTCCAGCCGGCACGAGCAGCTCGCCGCAGCCTGCGGCGTTCAGGATCTCCCGCAGGCCGCCGGAATCATAAGCGACGACCGGCTTGCTGAAGGCATAGCCCTCCAGGGCCGTCATGCCGAAGCCTTCCCGGATCAGGCTGGGGACAACGAGCAGGTCCATCGCGCAGTAAGCGGCCGGCAGACATTCTTCATATCCGACGAACCGGAAGCGTGAGGTCAGTCCCTCCAGCTTCACCTTGCGGACACAGCGCTCATAGTAGCTTTTATCCCCCGGAGTCCCCACTACGAGGTAGCGGGCATCCGGATGCTGCTGATGCACCAGAACCGCCATCTTGACGAAATGCTCCAGCCCCTTCTCTTTATTAATGAAGGAAGAGACATAGCCGATCAGCGGGTCTCCCGGGGCAATCTTCAGCTCACTCCGCCGTTCGCCGCGCAGCTTGCTCCAGGCCTCGAACAACAAATCCGCGTCACTCCATGACGGAGGCAGCTGGGTCACCTTGCTATCGCGGATCTCCTCAGGGAAGCACGCTGCCGCTGTCTGTGAAATCGCCAGAATCTCATCGCTGTGGTTGTGGATCAGCTCTACGCTGACCGGGGTGTACTCGTTGTCTGTGATGGTCTCTGAGATCTTCCAGATCACCGGTATACCCAGTGACTTCGCCGCGATTGGCGGCAGGGCATGCACACAAGTGCTGGTGATCACGAAGGACGGGCGGAGCTCCGCAAGCCAATGCGTCAGCTCATGATATTCCCGGCCCTCTTGCAACTTGCGGATATCTGCCGGAAGACCGGCATAGGGGGTGTACACTCCATAGACCAGCGGAATAGACATCAGCCGGACATGAAGGCCGTAGCTCCAGGCCAGCTGTGTCAGCTTCCCGTCCTGCGGAGCTACGAGGATACAATTGAAGTAAGGAGACAGCTCCCGGCTGAAGAATAACAGCAGCTTCTCCGCACCCGTAATACTGCGTGTGTTGGAGACATGGGAAAAGAGGACGATCGTCGCTTTGTCGGCCATGTTGTCTCGGTGCTCCTCTGCGAAGGGCTGTGGAGCAGCCATTCACCTCCTAATTTTTAATGCGCATACTCCATTAACACTCTGCGGTTCACCAACTTAGGACGGGTATATCAGCTGGCAGGCCAACATCTCTGCCCGGTACTCCAGTATATTGAGGGGGCACAGATGCCGGCACGACACCTGTCCCCTGTGATACGCACATTTTGCTGACAGCCTGTTCTACGATTGCCCTGCTGGCTTACCCGTAAATAATAGTGAGCAACTGACTCAGACGTCTGGTGTACGTATGATCCCTCAGTGTCCGTTCGAAGGCACGGAGGGACATTTCCCGGCGCTCTTCCTCGTGTGTCAGATAGTACTGGATTTTGTCCATCAGCTCGCGGGGGCTGGAGAAGGTGTCGATCTCTTCGCCCACCTTGTAGAAGGAACCGAGATCGTCACGGGCATCACTGAGCTGCAGCGTGCCGCTGGCAGCAATCTCGAACGTACGCGGATTCGGCGATACGGCCGGAATATACAGCGTGTTATTGTTGACAACATCATCGATATGCGAGCGGTGAAGGTTGATCACAATCTTCGAACCGCTATAGGCTACGGCCGTCTCCTGAGGAGACATCCACTTGCCGATCTCAATCCGTTCGCCATAGAGCGGCGCTTCGGGCAACCGGTCCCACCAGATTCCGTTAATGACCGTGTTATAGCTCATCAGCTCCGGCATAATATCGCGGAAGAAATTGATCCGGTTCCAGTAGGCGGATCCGATGAAGCTGACCTCACGGCTGACCAGTGAACGTCCGATAGTCGGACGGTAATGTTCGCGGTGCGCGGCAAAGGGCAGATAGTGGACCTCCGCGCAGCCAAGGCCGCGGTAGATCTCTACGCAATTACGCTCCAGTGTGAATACATAGTCATAATGGGCCACAATCTTCATAGTGAAATCGGTGTAATACGGATCATCGGTTAGCCAGATCGCGGTCTTGATGCCCCGGCCGCGCAGAATGGCTACCTGCTCCAGCGGCAAATCCAGACCATCCAGCACCAGCACCAGGTCGGGACGCTGGGCAGAAGCCAGCTCCACCAGATTCTGGCGCACATCGGTAATCGTGACCTGAGCTGTTAACCGCTGGAGTGCGAAGAGTACCGCATCATCCAGCGGAGAATAGGGATAGCCCTTGCCCGAAGCCACGTACATCACATGGATATTCCTTACCGGCTGCGGCTCCTCCGGGCGTCCGTCCAGCACGGCCAGCCGTCCCCGCAGATAGCCTTCGTCATAACCGCCCTTGAAGCCAGTCAGACGTCCCCGCAACTTCTCTTCCTCCGCAGGGGTTCTCGGCAACGGCGGGGCAGGCATAATAAATTCGTTGTTCATGAGTATTCGCTCCTTTTGATCCATAATGAATTTCACCCTCTTGCTGAAGTAAGAACACCCAGTAAATGAGGCAGACGCGAAGTAAAGGTATGCCGGCGCAGCGTGGTCTGCAGTCCCCGCAGCGCATACTGGCGGCGTTCCTTCTCATGCTTCAGGTAATAATCAATTTTGCGCTTCAGCTCATCGGCAGAAGCGAAGGTCTCCAGATCCCGGCCCGGCTTGTAGTGAATATCCAGATCCTGACGGATATCAGTCAGCTGCATCGTCCCGCAGGCACTGATCTCATAGGTCCGGGGATTAATGGAGAGGGACGGAAGCTGGAACGTATTCCGGTTGTCCATCCCTCCTTCCCAGGGCCGGTGGATATTGATAACCAGCTTAGCGCCGCTGTAATAATTGGCCGTCTCCTCCGGCGGGATGAAGCCCTCTCTGATGTAAGGAGACAGCTCCTCGAAGTGAGTCAGCCGCTCCCAGAATCCGCCGGCGATCAGCACCTTTTTCCCCCGCAGGAAGGGGACCAGTTCATCGAACAGCTCCGTGCGGTTGCGGAAGGCATTACCAATGAACACGACATCATAGTGATATTGTGGTCCGGTGTGGCGCGGGTAGAACATCTGGGGGTTGACGCACAGCGGAAGGTAGTGCACAGACGCCGTCCCCAGCGAACGGTAGAATTCCACACAGCCCAGCTCATGCGTGAACACATAATCATAATGCCGGCAGATAACGGATGTGTCCTCGGTGAAATAAGGATCATCCACAAACCAAATTGCCGCCGGGATCCCCAACTGTCTTATTGCCATAATTTGTTCCAGATGATTCTCCGGAAATACATGCAGCCCGTTCATCACCAGCACCGCCCCCGGCAATTCGCGCGCTGCCACCTCCAGCATGGTTTCCGGTGAACAGATTATCAGCTCGCTTACCAGCAGCCGCAGCGCTTCTGCGACTCCCGTATCGATGGCCTGAAACCCCTGAGGAACATACATCAGCCTGAACGGCTGGCATTCCCCCACTTCAGGGGTGTTCAGGCGCTTCACGGCTTCGCACAGGCCGAGATGGTACCCTTCCAGATAACCATCCCGGTAATCCCGTGGAAGCCCGCCTCTCTTTTTTGTTTTCACGGCTTTCACCCTGCCCCGTTAGATTCTCAAGACAGTAGTACTATATGCGGAGTCAGCATCCGCCTCATGGACATCTGTCTGTATTGCGGCGAAATTGGCATATGCCCCCCGGCCTTTCGCCCGCTTGGCCCGAACCCTTGCAGATTTCATCCACTCTCGTCCATGCAGAGGCCGGGTCTGCACTCTGAAGCTTACTCAGGTACTTTGCGGGGGCCCATAACAGCCCCACAAAGTGAGGTCACACATCGAAGCCTATTCAAGTACTTTGCGGGGACCCCATAACAGCCCCACAAAGTGAGGTCACACATCGAAGCCTATTCAAGTACTTTGCGGGGACCCCATGAATCATCTACAATTAGAGGAAAACCTACTGAGGAGGCACGAAGATATGAGTTCAATCTATGGCCCTATGCTGTATCTGCGCCATGTCGAGCTGCTGCGCGATGCGGTCCCTTCCTTCGGGAGCTATCCGTTTAATCTGCCGGTGGTACGCACCTTGGAACGGCTTGCTTTTCAGAAGCAGGTTACTTTTCTTGTGGGGGAGAACGGTAGCGGGAAGTCTACCTTGCTGGAGGGCATTGCTGCTGCCTGGGGGTTCAATCCGGAAGGAGGGACGCTGAATTTCTCGTTTAATACCCGTGCCTCGCATTCCAGTCTCTATGAATATTTGCGGATTGCCAAAGGGGTGAAACGGCCGAGGGACGGATTTTTTCTGCGTGCGGAGAGTTACTACAATGTGGCTACTTACATCGATGAGCTGGATGAGGACCCCGAGGCAGGAAGACCCATTAAATCCTCCTATGGAGGGAGTTCTCTGCATGAGCAGTCGCATGGAGAATCCTTCTTCTCCACATTCGTTCACCGCTTCAGCGGACAGGGCATCTATATTCTGGACGAGCCTGAGGCTGCCTTGTCTCCCGTACGGCAAATGTCGCTGCTGGCGCGGATGCATGAGCTGGCGGGGCAGAATTCCCAGTTCATCATCGCCACCCACTCCCCGATTCTGATGTCCTATCCGGGTGCCGATATTCTTCTGCTGGAGGGAGAGAGCATTACGCCTGTTGCGCTTGAAGATACGGCTCATTACACGGTCACCCGCGCCTTCATGATGAGCCGGGAGAAGATGCTCCGTGAGCTGCTGGGCGATGACTAAACGAACCCCAGAACATATAAATTCAAGTGGAAACGGCATTGCCGTCCTTTCAAAGGACGGTACCGTTTCAGCGAGAAATAGAAGGACAATTTATCATGTGAAACATATAAATTCTATATTTTAAAAAAGACACCTCAAGGCGTTGAACGCCCGAGATGTCTCTTGAATTGGCATAGCTGCTCTGTATTTCTCTAATAAAGCTGGTCATCCTTCTCCGTATTACAATCACTGTATTCATTCAGGAGCGCATCCAGCTTCACCGATTGGCGGAGTACCCGGACATCCTGCATCCCGTACTCCAAGGCCAGTTTGTTCAGTTCCTGTCTTGCCTGTTCGATCTTATCTTTGTATTCGTCATTCCCCATAGCGGCCCCCTTGTAGGATGAGGCTGTATCAAGCCATTTCCACTCTTTTACTAAAGTTCCAAACACATTGTATTCTATAATCCGCTAGGGGTCAATTAAGGGTTTGACATGACAGGTTATTTCAGCAGCCTCGACAGCTTATGCAGCGTCCAGCCCAGCATCGCCACCGCCATCATATCGAAGCAGACATTGAACAGGAACAGATGCTTGCCGATATCCGCACGGCCGTCACCGAGGATGGGAACCAGGAACGAGAACAGCCCGATCATTCCCAGCAGCATCATCAATTCTCCGGCAATCCGCCCTGCCGCCTCCCGCGTACGGAAGTATTGATAGAGCAATCCAGCGTAATACACTAGATAGAAAATAACCAGGAACCCGAGAGAATGGGGCAGATGCTTGTTCTTGAGCTCGCTCCACCCGCTGTACATTCCTGCTACCGCGCCTGCAGGCTTGCCCTCACTTTTCTCATAGCTTCCGAGATAGTAGGGACGGATGGACATGCTGTTAGCAGCCGCATACTTCATATTCTCTATTAACCGGCCGGGATGCTTCATATAAAAGAACAGCACATCCTTATGCGATACACGGTCATAGAAATCCGGGCCCAGCGATGGATCATCCTGCTTGATCGCCGTATCCCCCTGGAAATAATTCGTCCCGGCTAGTACCTCGAGGCGCTCCGGCAGCCCCAGATCGCGCAGATCCCCGCGCACATCCGGCGATTCATTCAGAATGCCGAAGAACACCGTCTGATACAGGTTGATATGCTTAAGCTCCTTCGGCGCTGTCACGTACATAATCACTGATACCAGCGCTGTAGCCACCCCAAGCCCAAGTGCCAGCTTGCGCCAGTTGCCTGTTCCATGCAGCGTCCGCAGGCGCAGGAAGATCAGCGCGAAGGCGAGGCCGACGGGGGCATTCTGGATTTTGGAGCAGATCAGGAACAGCACGGCAACGAAGAACAGCGTAAGAGCCTTGGATGACGGCTGCTCCTGCCCGGTAAGCCTTAGACCGAGCGCGAACGTAAGCAGCATGAAGACCATCGACACGGGTTCGCCGAACAGGGAATTGAAATAAGCCAGATAGCCGATATCGTAGAACACCAACAGCATTCCCGCCCCCAGAAGCAGGCCTGTGGCATAGGAGCTCTTCGCGCCCAGCTTGACGATCATCCACGTGGCAGCCAGCAGCAGCACTGCATATACAATTGCCAGAAGACGGATATCGAAGTAACTGCCGTGAAATAAGCCCGCAAGCAGCCTTGGCACCAGCACCAGCAGAATTTGCGAGGACGGGTAGAAGCCCGTAAACAGATCATCATAAGCAAATTTAGAATGACTGAAGCTGAAGAAGCGGTCGGCATAACCCTCCCCGGCATCAAAATAATTCAGTCCGACCGTATTCATCATCCGCAGGAAATCGCCGTTATCGGCAACGCCTGTGAAGGGCCGCACGAACAGCAGATAGAGGATCAGCACAGCGCCAGCCAGCGAGATGAGAACCTCGGGTTTCCATAGTCTTTTCATAACATTCTCCTAACGCTGCGGAAGCAGCTTCACATATTCATCAGATAAGCCCATCAGCTTCAGAATGTAGTCGTAATCGCTCTGATAGGCACTGAAATCCTTAACTGGCTCATGCGTATCCAGCGAGACCGCCTCACCATCCGCGAAGCTTGTACCGGGCACAAACAACACTTCATCATTGAAAAACGAGCCTGTCGGCAAATAATAGCGCATGCCCACCACGTTGCGGTCCACATTCAGCAGATCATGCCCGAACGCCGTAAACCCCTCGTCCTTCAGCGATACCCCGAGCAGATTGGCTACCGTTGGCAGCACATCCAACTGTCCGCCGGTCCGCTCCACAACCTGCCCCTGCTTCATGCCAGGCACGTGGATCACCAGCGGAATGTTAAACCGGCTGATCCGGTCGTCATACTTGATGCCAAGCGTCTCCTCCACCTGCTCCGCCGGGACGTCCTTAGGCTGCAGGCCGAAATGGTCACCGTACAGCACCAGCACAGTATCCTCCCACATGCCCTGCTGCTTCAATCCGTCGATTAGCGTGCCTATTGCATAATCCGTATAGTTCACCGCGCTCAGATAATCGCCCAGCATCGTGCCCTGGAGCTTGTCCGGTACCTGAATGCGGCGGAAGCTGTCCGGCACCTTGAACGGATGATGGCTGGAGGCCGTCACCAGTTGGGCATAGAAAGGCGTACCCTTCTGATGCAGCACCGCCAGTTTCTCTACGGCAGTTGCATAGAGCTGCTCATCGGAAGCCCCGAACGAATTGAAATGGTCATTTTTGAAGGAGCCTTTATCATAGTAGCCGTTGAAGCCAAGGGCCGGATACAGCTCGTTCCGGTTCCAAAAGCCCACCTTGTTCACATGGAACGTGTACGCCTCATACCCCTTATCCCGCAAAAGCCGCGGCAGTCCCGGCAGCTCCCGGTCCCCGAAGCCTGTGGACATGGCAAGCGAAGCAATCGGATAGATCGAGGTGTTGCTCATGAATTCCGCATCTGAGGTATTGCCCGGACCTACCTGCTGATACACATGCGGGAAATAAAAGCCCTCTCCAGCCAGTCCATTGAGCACCGGGGTCAGCTCCTGACCCTCCAGTGACTGATGCAGAGGGAAATTCTGAAACGCCTCCAGTTGAATGATGATGACATTCTTCCCCTTTTGCGATCCGAAATGCTTCGGCAGTCCGCCTGTCACAGCCTTGTATGGATAGGTAGCCTCCAGCGCCTGCACCTTGGCGATCGTCTCCTGAATATCACCAGTCCCAATGAGGCCGTTATCCTCCTGGGCCTTGATTGCCGCCACCACCTCATAACTCAGAAATCCGGCCGTTTCCGCCTGGACCAGCTCATTGGTAATTCCCCGGGCTGAATGAATCGAATACGCCGACAGCGAGCCGCCTCCAATGATTGCCACCAGCAGCACCACCAGATAAATATTCCGGGGTCTGTGTACAGGCTGGCTGCTCCAACTGCTCCTCTGCAACCGTGCAGGACCTCTCTTCCATCTGCGGAAGAGCGAATAGATCATCACTATCAGCAGATCGGCAAAAAACAGATAATCGACCCACTCAATCGTAGATTCTACACTCTCTTTTACCTGAAACACCTGGTTCAGCTCATAGAGCGCCAGATAGGTAGGCACCGAGCCGAAGTGATTGAAGTACACACTGGCCGCGAAGAGCAGCAGCGATAATAAGCCATTGAAGGTCCAGAAGACCCCTTTTCTCATCCGTTCAGGCGTAATAACAGCCAGCACACCCAGCAGCAGGAGCACCGGCGCCAGATCCGCAGCAATCCACTCCCAGGCAATCCGGTCAAAGAACAGCCCTCTCAGCAGCAGCAGCTTCAGCCACAGCAGTCCCGCCACGATATAGAAATGCGCCTGCGCAGACGCAGGTTTGCCCTCTCTCATTGCAATCCCCTCTTACTCTCTTCATTAATAGTGGTGTGAAATTAATTCCTTGTTTCTGTAAAAAGCTCACGTTGCTCTAGTATAGCAATACTCGTAAAGGGAATCAAAAGAGGGCCACCCTATTAAACAACTGAGCGGGAGAAAAGGTTCATTTAAAGTCATTATCCTTTCATGGACAAAAAAAAGCAGAGGAGCGAAGTCCCCTGCAAGGCTACAATTTAAATCTAAGACGCTTCTGGTCGAGGCCGCAATCATGCCTCCAGTCACTATAGTCAGTTTGTCTGGGACAACTGGCGGTGAAGCCCCTTCCGCTCAGGATAGCCGCGCGCTGCCCAGCAGTCTTTTAATGGAACGGTTCGCTTCATGAAGCACGACCTCCTTGTCGATGGTCTTCAGTAGCCCTGAGTGCATGAGAATCTCACCGTCAACCATCGTTGTCTCCACATCAGCACGGGTGGCCGAGTAGACGATCCGCGAGATCGGGTCCACATCATAAGAGGGGAAGGTATGGAAATTATAGAGATTAAGGATTGCCAGATCCGCCTTCTTGCCGACCTCGATGCTGCCGATCTGATCCTCCATCCCTACCGCCTTCGCACCCCCGATGGTCGCCATCCGAAATACGCTCCGGGCATCCATCGTAGTCGGGCCATGTGCGGGCTTCTGGATGACTGCCGCCAGACGCATCTCGTTGAACATATCCAGGTTATTGTTGCAGGGCGCGCCGTCTGCACCCAAGCTGAGGTGAATATGGTCATGAAGCATGCCCGGTGTATCGGCAATGCCGGAGGCCAGCTTGAGGTTCGAGCCCGGGCAGTGGCTGACATGAACCCCGCGGTCCCGCAGAATCCGCTTCTCCTGCTCATCCAGCCAGACACAGTGCGCCAGAATCAGACGTTCGTTAGCCAGCCCCAGGTGATCCAGATAGACGATATTGCGCATACCGGTCATCGCCTGCACAAGCTCGATCTCGCCCAGATTCTCGGAAGCATGGGTATGCACCTTCACCCCGTAACGGACCGAGAGGCTCTCCACCTCCCGCAGCAGCGGCTCCGTACAAGAAATGACAAACCGCGGGGAAAAAGCATACTGAATCCGGCCGTTCGCATATCCGTTCCATTTCTCCAGCAGATCCACACTCTCCTGCAGCGAAGCCGCCGTCTCCTCCTGCAGGGCCGCCGGTGCATCGGGGTTCTTCCGGTCCATCATGACCTTCCCTGACAGGGCGCGGATACCGCTCTTCGCAATCGCCTGGAAGGCATAATCCGTATGATGTACCGTCTCCATATCCACGATGGTCGTTGTACCGCTGGTGATTAATTCCCCAATGCCAAGCATGGCAGAATAGTACAGCGACTCCTCATCATGCGCCGCCTCCAGCGGCCAGATCCGCTTGCGCAGCCAGTCCATCAGCTCCAGATCATCCCCTTTGCCGCGAAACAGTGTCTGGCAGAGATGAATATGCGTCTGGATGAAACCGGGGATAACCGTCCGGTTCTTGGCGTCGATGACAAGCTCATCACCTCTCACTTCAAGGCCGGTGCCAATCTCCACAATCAGATCACCTTTGATACGGATATCACCGTAAATAATGTCCTCCTGCTTGTTCATCGTAATAATCTCCGCATGCTTGATCAGGATATTCGCCATTGTCTTCTCCCCCTAGTCTTGTGATGTCCGGCTGATCTGTAACACAAAAAGGCCACAAAAATATGCCTCAGCATATTTTCGTAGCCAGAAATTTACGGTTCCCGGTAGAGACCCTTAAACCAATTATTAAGGATATACGAAAAGGACTATTCAATTACTAATGAATAATCCAATCATAGTCCAAAGACAACTTTCATGTCAATAAGAGTAATGAAAGTTCACACGAATATTCGATTAAGTGAGGTCAGGGCACGATTTAACATTTTAACACTAGGTAATCAAGAATAAATGTAATGTTATCTCACTTAATTGGGAATTAGTTCTCCATATTCTATGTCAGTGCCTTCTCAAACACCGGAAAAGCAGCGGTACGGCCGGGAAAATGAATCTCGCCTCTCTGTGAATACCCGAGTGAAGGATACAGCTTAAGCGCCCTGTCGTTCTTCGCGTATGTATCGAGCCGGATACTTCTGTACCCGCTGCTGCGGGCGAATTCCTCAGCAAAGGCGATCAGCCGCCGGGCAATCCCTTTGCCCTGAATCTCGGGATGTACCGCAAGCCGGTGCATGATCAGATGCGGCCCTTGCTGCTGTTCCCATTCAATGCCTGCATATTGCTCCGCCTGGTTCTCATCCAGCACAAGGATTCCGGCGATCGCCTCTTGCTCCAGGCAGACAAATAAGGTTCCCTTGCCGATATCTTCACTAATGACTTCTCGGTTAGGGTATCCTTCATCCCATTGATCGCTTCCGCCTGCCTGCATAACTTGTACACATTTGGCAATCAAATTCATGATCCCCTGGACCTCCTCACTCCGCGCTCTTCGTATCTCATTCCCCATCATGTACGTTCCCCGCTTTCCTGCCTGAATAGTGAACCTGGTAAAGATTCTGTTAAGAAGTCTACCATATCCGGCCGGAAATTCCGATAGTCCGCCTTATCCCAAAGTATCCCATGAATTGTAGGGTCGGCGCATTATGCGCCGACCCCTGTAGCCGCTGTATCGGCCTGCACGTTGCTGTGCCTGAGGCTCTGTCAGCCAAGCTCTAGCTTATGCCCGTCCTCGAAGCCCTTGGCGAAACCGGCGTCGAACCCCACGTTGTATGCTTCGGTGTAGCCCTGCTGATAGGCGTCTCCCGGCGGCAGCTCCGGCGGGACGCCCAGATCCGGGGGGAGCGGAACCACCTGCGGCTGGGGAGGGGGCTCGATAGCCGGGATAACCTGCACCGGCGGCTTAACCATGCGGGATCTGCGGAGCAGCCGTCTGCGTAGTCTTCTTTTTCTGCGCAGCAGCAGGGATTTCTTCCCCGGCTTGCCTAGCAGACCCTTGCGTGATTTGCCTCCGGGACCTTTGCGTATCCGCGTCTTCCGCGACAGCAGCGGTCTGCGTCTCTTCCCCTTGCCCGTGGAACGAAGCTTGCCCAGTCTCTTCCTCTTCATCTTCTACGCCTCCTGTACTTCATCTACTCCTGGCGGTCCCCTCTGAGCAGACCTTACTCAGCCAGGGGGCTGCAGGCACTCCTTCTTTGGGCTCATGCAGTGAAATACCGGATATCATCCGGCACATTGAACTCTGGTACCCGCTAAGAATCCTGATATTGTCGCTCAGCTTGCGGGCTGTCAGCTCCGATTGCCCCGTCACTTCAGCAATACTCTCAAGGATGGCTGCGAGCGCTGCCTGGCTGCGGGCGATCGAGCGGATCATCTCCAGCTTGACGGCATGTTCGGAGAGCAGCCCGCCGCTCATTTGCTGTCGTCCCCGAAGCTGAAGCCTTCGCTATCCCCGCCGAAATCGCCGCTCTCGTCTTCCCCGCTGCCCAGCACCGCCTTCAGGTTGCTGTACAGCCCGTTCTCCAGCTTCGTCAGCCCCTCTACCATTTCCACGATTACCTCGTGAATAGAGATGGATTCCTTCAGCTGGTCTTCGTGGGAGTCGAACGCTCTAGCGTGGATGTGATGATGGGTCCACTGCTTCACTTTTTCCGCTTCCACCGCCTTGGCCTCGAGAATCATCGCGATGTTCCACTGGATGGCAGCGGTCGACTCCAGCATTTGCAGATATGCCTTTTCTCTGCTCATCCTCCGCCTCCTTGCTCAGGTTACACGTTACCCTTACTCTTCTTCCTGACCGTTTAATTCCTTGATGACCCTGCCCACTCCCTCAGCCATCGCCTCTTCAAGATCGGCAAGTGCATTGAGGTAAGCAATGATGTTTTTGTTGACTTGACCTGAGCTTTCCACCAGCCCACTGAATCCGCCGAAATCAGGGTCCGCATCCGGCAGATCGTGAACTATTTGCGACATACGGACGGCTACGTGGCGTTCGGCGTCGAGAATCCGTGCCATTTGTTCGTGCGTATGGGCCATGTGCTGCAGGACTTTTGTAATTTTACTCTGCACCTTCATGTCTCCTTTGCTCAAACGCCCTGCTACAGCATATGCGGCATCCGCCTTGACGGTGCCGGAGAAGCGCTGCAAGTTGGTCTGGAACATGTCGCAAGATGACCATTAATTTCAACTTTCAAATCCCCATGTCCGCTTCCGCTTCAAGACAGGGAGAAGGCTTCCGGCTGGGAGCATATTGACAAGAAACGTAACAGCAGACTATGCTTGGCTGAAAATACATTCAAATGATGTATGTCCGCATCTATTTAGCCGGATTAGAACTGGAGGTAATCTATGAAACTTACAGGCGAACACCTGGACCTATACCCTCTGGGCGCTTCCGAGCTGGCGTTAGCCTTAGAGGATTACGCCGGGCTGGAGCAGAGGCTGGGCTTGAACGTGACGAGCACCACCACCCTGCTGGACGATGAAGAGATGCGCTACGCGATGCGGGTCAGGCATGCCAAGGTGCTGCAGGATGAAGAGAACTACTGCTGGCTGACCATGTGGGCCATCATCCACCCGGAACAGCAGCAGCTCATCGGCTTCCTGATCCTCAAAGGCCGCCCGAATGAACAAGGGGAAGTCATCGTTGGTTATGTCCTGGACGAGAGATACCGGGGCCAAGGCTATGCCACTGAGGCGCTGCGGCAGATCACCGCCTGGATCTTCAGCCATCCCGGCGCACGCTGGATCATTGCAGATACCGAGACGGATAACTTCGCCTCCCACCGCGTCCTGCAACATTTGGGTGCGGAGCTATACCGCGAGACCGAGGATTTGTTCTGGTGGAGAATCGCCCGGCCAGCCAGTAGCTGATGGTGATGATGTGGAGGCGTTAAGCTGAGGGCTCTTGTTGAGGCGATAAGCTGGGGTTTGCATGCTGGCGCGATAAGCTGGGGGCTCATGCTGAGGCGATAAGTTGGGGGCTACGGGCGATAAGCTGGTGCCTGCATGCTGGAGACTACACGCCTAGGGCTGCATGCTGAACGGCAGTACAGCCCGCGGGGGGCCATCCCGCCGACTTTCGACCCCTGCGCCCGCTTGCGGCGGGATTCAGGGGTACTTGTGCTCCTCATTTCCGCCCAGCGCCGACTTTCGCCGGATTCAGGGGTACTTGTGCTCCTCATTTCTGCCCAACTCCGACTTTCGCCGGATTCAAGGGTATTTTTACACCTCATTTTCGACCAGCGCCAACTTTTGTTGGATTCAAGGGTATTTGTACACCTCATTTCTGCCCAACTCCGACTTTTGAGGAATTCAGAGGGATTTATCCCTCTCTTTCCAGCCGCCAGCCCACTTCCAGCGAATTCAAAGGGATTTATCCCTTTAGTTACCTTTGACCACTCAAGCTCCCTTCAATTTCCATAATATTCCTATGTAGATCAACGAATTAGTCTTCCCTCTTCCCTTTCCCCTCACCCGCTCCCCCTCCCTTTCACCTTCCTCCATAATCCCCTCACCTACCAAAAACAAAAAAACGCCGCCCCTCAGGGCAGCGTATCTCTCAGCTTATCTCCGGCTTCGCGCAGAGACTGGAAGGTTCCCGCGTCGCTCCACCAGCCTTGCAGCACATCATAGCTCAGCTTGCGCTCGGCAGCATACAGGTTGTTCACATCGGTAATCTCCAGCTCGCCCCTTCTGGAAGGCGAAATCCGGCGGATGATATCGAATACTGCTTCATCGTACATATATATGCCTGTAACACAGAATTTCGTCTTCGGCTGCTCCGGCTTCTCTTCAATATAAGCAATCAGGGAGGCATCTGCACTGTCAAACACCGGAACCCCGTATCTGCGCGCATCCTCGACAGGCTTCAGGAGCACCTTCGCGGTCCCCGCTGGCTGCTGCAGATAACTCTTCACATAAGGCTCCAGACTATCCATGAACAGATTATCCCCCAGCAGCACGACAAACCGTTCACCCGGCAGGATGAATCCTTCCGCCAGCTCCAGCGCTTCCGCGATGCCGCCTGCCGCCTCCTGGATTTTGTAAGTCAGGGAGACGCCGAATTCCGCGCCGCTGCCCAAAAAGTCAGTGTACTGTCCTGCGGACTGTTTGCTGATGACCAGGAGAATATCGGTGATCCCCCCTTGGCGCAGCCGCTCAATCCCGTAGCACACCATAGGGTATTTGCCGACCGGAAGCAAATGTTTGTTCATTAGCCGGGTGAGCGGGTATAGCCTTGTTCCTGTTCCGCCTGCCAGTATGACTCCTTTCACTTACGTTCCTCCTCTTTCTCTACGTCTTTAGCCTTCGGCCAGCGGTCTCAGATAAACTGCGACGGGTCCACTTGCCATTTCTCCATAAAAATCCTGCGGTTGCGCTCCACCAGCTCCTGCAATGAGGCAGAATAGACCTCCTTGAAGCTGGCGCTGCCTTCATGATGAACCAGGCAATCTCCGGCAATCAGCAGCCGGTATCCCTGAAGCCGGGCACGGTAGCAGTAATCGTCATCCTCATAATGCCCCGGCGAAAAACGTTCATCAAGCAGGCCAATCGCGTCCATAAGCTGTCTTTTGAATAAAAAACACAGACCTACAAGCCTTCGGGTCTCCAGCCACTTCGCCGCATCCGGGATATTGGTCCGGAGCGTCTCGGCATGGAAGCCTGCAATATCCGTATAGCAGGTCTGTACCTGCTGCCGTCCGCTGGCATAATTCGTTACTGGTCCGACAATTCCTATATCAGGGGCACTGTATAAAGCACTCTTCAGATTATCCAGCCAGCCTTGCGACACAATAACGTCATTGTTCAACAGCAGCAGTTCCTCCCCCGCAGCCAGCTGCAGCCCGATATTGCAGGCCAGCGGAAAACCGCGGTTCTCCGGGAGGGAAATGAGCGTCAGCTTGCTGGCCCGGCAGTAGGCTTCGGTACCATCATTCGAGGCATTGTCCACTACAATAATCTCATAGGCAGACCGGGTATGCGCTCTGATCGATTCGACGCAGGAGCGCAGCAGCCCGAGCCTGTTATACGTAGGAATAATAATGCTCGTCATTGTCATAGCGCGTTCCTCCAGGCAGCAATCTGCCTGCGGTGCTCCAGCAGGTTCTCGTCCGACAGCTGCCCGCTGCTCTGCCGGTGGGCAATTACGCAGACCAGAGCTTCGGCGTGATCACCGGCAATCAGCTGCTCTATGGCATTGCCGGCTCCCGTGTTGCCCTGGCGCAGCCGGTTCTGCTTGATCACATTCACCCCTCCCGCCTTCTCTACCCGCAGGCGGCCCATAATGGAGAGCGCCAGCGCCCGAGGCGGCACCATCAGCTCGCGGTAGCCGATTCTCTCCAGCGCCCGGCGGGATAAGGCATGCGGAACGGCTGTCATGGAACTTGCTCCAAGATCCGGGCGGCCCAGAACCTGATTCAGGTAGAGCTTGCAGCGGGTAACCGCATCACTTATCCCGAAGGGGGGCAGAAGCGGATCAAGGTCGTTGAGCGCCACATCCACCCCGCGGTCCACCGCAGCCACAAAAGAGGATAGCTGCCCGGCGGAGATCACCATATCGCCATCCAGAAACAACAGGATATCTCCCCGGCTGAGCTTGGCGCCAAGGGAACGCCCTACATCATGTCCGGCAGATTCCGGAATGCACACTATACTCGCCTGAGCGCATAACCGTGTCCGCTGAAAACTACGGTCATTACAGCCGTTCAGCACCACAATAATCTCCTGCGGCTTCAGGCGTTCCACCTGCTCCAGCAGCTTCGGCAACGTCTGCTCCTCATTCCTGGCCGAGATAATCACCGACAGCGAACCCTGCGATGCCGGCAGGGACAGGACCCGCCGCCCGGAAGCAGGCTTCCGCTTGGACCGGGAGAGGTCCAGGCCCGCCGCCGCAGGCTTGCTGCGGCGCTGCGCGGACCGCTGCTTGGAGGCGCCTCTGCGCACTGCTGCGCCGCGTCCGGTGGCGCGGCCTTTAGAGCTGCCGCTTCCGGGGGCAGTACGCCGCGATGAAGACCGGCCGCTGACGGATACTTCCCGCTCTTCCATCATCTCACCATCTCCCTTCGCCGGGTGCCGTCCCCGAAGCCCGCCCGGCCGCCCTTGCGTTCCAGCACCAGGGCTACAGCATCCAAGTGGTCTCTGAGGATAGCCTCCTGCAGAAGATCACTGCCGCTGTGCTTCCGGCGGACCGCGTTCATCCTGCCTACAGGCACATTATGCACCGCTGTCACAACCAGGCCCTCTAGTACTGCCTGCGCATGGGCGAGCGGCGGTCTCGACAGCAGGCCGCTGCCCAGAACCTCCAGCGCTCTGCGGCTAATCGCATGAGGGACGGCAGTCAAGGAGCAGCCCTTCAGCTCAGACCTTCCGAGCAGAAGATTCAGCACATGCTTGGATAACACCACCGGATGCGGAACTCTGCTGCGGACCGGACCGGAATAATCATTCAGTGCCAGATCCGCTCCGCCACTGACCGCCGTCACGAAGGGACGCAGCTGTGAGGCGGGGATTACCAGATCCCCATCCGTGAACAGCAGAACCGCTCCCTTCGCAGCCGCAGCACCTACGCTTCGCCCGACATCATGCCCGAGCGGCTGTTCATACACAATTACGTTCGCTCCGCAGGAGCGCGCAATCTCTGCGGTCTGATCTGCAGAACCGTTAACAATCACAATAACCTCACAGCGGGGATGAACGCCTCTGGCTCCGGCGATTACCGCGGCAATCGTCGCCGCCTCATTCATGGCCGGAATAATAACCGACACCTCAGGCTGCGGATGATTCACCGCTGGCGGCGGTATAGCAGGCCGCACCGGCCGTGTCACTGGCCGCCGTGCTGTCCGGGTCGCCCGCCGCCCCGTGCGGCGGGCAGATACTCCTTTTCTTTTCATGCTCATCCACCTTCCTTCACAGGGCTGCTCCCGGGCTGAGGGTTACACCATAGTCTATGTATCCCGCCACCCCCGGTAACGGCAAGTGTCTCCCTGAGGTCAGATAATTGGACAAATGCCGCTATGCGCCTCCACCCGGTAATAGGCCAGTAAAGGAGCATTTACAGGAGCAGGAACACTCCGTCCATCAGCAAACAGAATATATTAAGGTAGGTCGTGGCAGGTTGGAACAGATCTGCTCAGAGCAGCTTCAGCATTCTCCCGGCTTCCCTGCTTGTCCTTCCGCTCGCAATTCCCGGTTCAGTAAGCATTAGAAAGATAAGTTATCGAGTGAAACATATAGACTATATTTCAAAGAAAGACGCAGCCAACGGCTGCGCCTCATACACATTCCAACCTGTCTACGATCTGAGCATATGTTGCAGCAACGAGAATTCGCGTACCCCACTAACCGCCAATAGTCGCAGATCAGTCAAAAGCGCGATGCTCCACAGCAGGTTTGACCAGCGGAGTGCCAAGTGCAATCCACGACAGCACGCCATAGAAATGCTGAGTTTCGCGCAGCCGTACCACCTCAATCGTCGCTTCTCCGCCTGTTCTGTTCTTCAATGAGGCATGGAAGTACGGCTGGTTAGCCATGGCAACCAGCACATAGCCGGTATGACCGAAGCTCTCGTCAAAAGAGACCGTCACCTCTACACTCTCAGAATCACCATTGAACATAAACGCCGTCATCCCGAACTGCTGCAAAACATCGCGGTTCCCGACACTCTGCACCGGATGGAAGGACAGATGCTCCGCATGGACGGATCCGGGAGCCAGATGATCACCGTTCACTACACCCTGAGCAATATGATGACTCTGGATGCTGTCTTCTTCCAGATGCCGGGACTGGATGGCAAAGGGAGCGATTTTGGAAGCATTCACCGCCTCGTCCTGCAGCTCAGTGCTTCCTACCGCACCTTCAGCCAGATGCCCGGTGCCGACACTGTGAAGAGCAAGCTTCTCTCCGGTAACACTATGGTCCTGGAGCAGCTCGGAAGTCAACGTATTCTCGGCCAGATGCTCCAGGCCGATGCTGCCGCTGCGGATATGGCGTCCGTCAACGATTCCGGGAGCCAGATGGCCTCCGTAAATGCTGCCGGGAGCCAGATGATTAGGCCCCACCGCTCCTGGCGCCAGCTTGCTTCCGTCTATACTGCCCTCTCCCAGCAGTTCGGAGGTCAACGTGTTCTCGGCCAGATGCTCACGCTTGATGCTGCCCGCGCGGAGATGGCTGCTATCCACTGAATCAGGCGCCAGATGATCCCCGCTCACTACCCCCTGAGCAATATGATGGCTCTGAATGCTCTCTTCTTCCAGATGCCGGGACTGGATGGCAAAGGAAGCGATTTTGGAAGCGTTCACCGCCTCGTCTTGCAGCTCGGTGCTTCCTACCGCACCTTCAGCCAGATGCCCGGTGCCGACGCTGTGAAGAGCAAGCTTCTCTCCGGTAACACTATGGTCCGGGAGCAGCTCGGAGGTCAGCGCATTCTCGGCCAGATGCTCCAGGCCGATACTACCGCTGCGGATATGGCGTCCGTCAACAGTTCCGGGAGCCAGATGGCCTCCGTAGATGCTGCTTGGAGCCAGATGGTTAGACCCCACAGCTCCTGGCGCCAGCTTGCTGCCGTCTATGCTGCCCTCACCCAGCAGCTCGGAGGTCAGCGTGTTCTCGGCCAGATGCTCACGCTTGATGCTGCCCGCGCGGAGATGGCAGCTATCCACTGAATCGGTCGCCAGATGATCTCCGCTCACCGCACCCTGAACAATGTGGTAGCTCTGCACGCTGTCTTCTTCCAGATGCCGGGACTGGATGGCAAAGGAAGCGATTTTGGAACCATCCACTGCCTCATCCTGAAGCTCTGAGCTTCCCACTGCGCCTTCCGCCAGATGCCTGGTTCCAATGCTGTGAGGAGCAACCTTCTCACCTGTAATGCTGCCGTCCTGCAGAAGCTCGGAGGTACGGGCATCCTGGGCCAGATGCTCCAGGCTGATGCTGCCGGGACGGATATGACAGCCATCCACAGCTTCAGGCGCCAGGTGACCTCCATAGATACTGCCGGAAGCCAGATGGATAGAACCCACAGAACCCGCTGCCAGCTTGCTTCCTCTAATACTGCCATCCGGCAGCAGCTCCGCACTTCTTGTCTCCTCCGCCAGATGCGCCAGCCGGATAATCCCCGACCCCAAATGACGCTCCTGAATTACTCCGCCTGCAAGATGCTCTGCGTCCACACTCTGCGGCTGGAGGTGCTGCGAATCCACTGCGCCTTCAGCCAGCTTTCTTCCACCTATACTGCCATCCGGCAGCAACTCCGCACTTCTCATTTCCTCTGCCAGATGCGCCAGCCGGATAACTCCTGAGCCCAAATGACGCTCCTGAATCACTCCATCTGCAAGATGCTCTGCCTCCACGCTCTGCGGCTGGAGATGCTGCGAATCCACTGCGCCTTCAGCCAGCTTCCTTCCACCTATACTGCCATCCGGCAGCAGCTCCGCACTTCTCGTCTCCTCTGCCAGATGCGCCAGCCGGATAATTCCTGAGCCCAAATGACGCTCCTGGATCACTCCGCCTGCAAGATGCTCTGCCTCCACGCTCTGCGGCTGGAGATGCTGCGAATGCACTGCGCCCTCAGCAAGCTTACTTGCATCTATACTGCCGTCCGGCAGTATCTCCGCACTTCTCGTCTCCTCTGCCAGATGCGCCAGCCGGATAATTCCTGAGCCCAAATGACGCTCCTGAATCACTCCATCTGCAAGATGCTCTGTCTCCACGCTCTGCGGCTGGAGATGCTGCGAATCCACTGCGCCTTCAGCCAGCTTCCTTCCACCTATACTGCCATCCGGCAGCAGGTCCGCGCCCCGCGTATCGGGAGCCAGATGACTGAGCTGAATGCTGCCGGCGCGGATATGCCGGCTGCTTACTGCATCCGCAGCCAGATGGCCGCTATACACACTGCCCGCAGCCAGATGGAAGGCCCCTACCACCCCTGCTCCCAGCTTGCTGCCTGCGATGCTGCCATCCGGGAGAAGATCCGCGCTGCGCGTCTCCTTGGCCAGATGGGCCAGCGTAATCTCTCCGGCACCGATATGCCGGGCTTCTACCGCTGCCGGTGCCAAATGAACGGCTTGAACAATGGCTTCAGCCAAATGAACCGATTCTACAGCACCTGCTGCCAGCTTCTCTGCGCCAATGCTGCCGTTAGGCAGTAGCTCCGCACTGCGGACCTCCTCCGCCAGATGCGCCAAGCGAATGCCGCCATCCGCGAGATGCCGACCTTCCACTGAGGCCTCAGCCAGCTGGCTTCCGCCCACACTGCCGGGGGTGAGATGTTGGGAAGCTACCGCTCCCTCTGCCAGCTTGGCGGCGCTGATGCTGCCATCCTGAATCTGGATCGATGAGACAGAGCTTGGAATAAGATGTCCGTTGCCGATCGACATCGGCCGGATATGTCCACCGCCCACGCTGCCTGCTGCAAGATGTCTGCCTTGTACAGACGTATCCTTAAGCGAATCCGGGCCGACCGCGCCTGCCGACAGATGCTCACTTTGCACTGCTGAGGCTGCCAGCTTCTCCGCACTTACACTTCCGTCCGCCAGCTTGATTGAAGTGACGGCCAGATCGCCCAGCTTATCCGTCGAGACACTCTCCGGCGATAACTTCAGGGAAGTGACGGCATAGTCAGCCAAATGATGCGGCTGCACGATCGCCGCAGTAAGATGAGCCTCCTTGACGGCACCGGAGGACAGCTTATCTGCCGTGACCGAACCGGATTGCAGCGCCGATGAAGTCACACTGCTGTCTCCCAGATGCCGGCGTTCTATGGCGCCGGATGCCAGATGACCAGCATCTACAGCCTCCTCCTGCAGCACCCGCCCGCTGATGCTGCCGTCCGCCAGGTGCTTCTCCTCCACGGCGCAGACCGCAATATGCTCTCCGCTGACAGCTTCCTTTGCAAGGATCGTCCCCCCGACCGCGCCCATGGCCAGCTTGGCGGTAATGATGCTGCCGTCCGCCAGCTTGGCTGCGGTAATACTCTGCGGGCTAATATGTTCTCCAGTAACGGATTCATATCCCAGTTGTTCTTCCGTAACTGCCCCTTTGGCCAGATGGCCGGTCAGGACGGAGTGCTCCTGCAGCTGGGCTGAGCCTACAGACTCTGCGGCTAGATGAGAATTATCCACGGCATCGCGCTGCAAATGTGCCGAAGTGACAGCCTGCGCGGCAATCTGCGCACTGCGGACAGCCGATTTCGCAATATGGCGCGTCATTACGGCTTCGTCAGCTAGTTTATGGGCCAGAATGCTCTGATCCGCTATTTTGGAAGAGGTAACCGCCTGCTCAATCAGCTGTGTAGTCCCTACCGCACCATCCGCCAGCTTCACAAAAGAAATGCTGCGGTCTGCCAGATGACGGCTGCCAATTTCACCTTCCGCGATATGGTCCGCATGGATGCTCTCCGGGTTAATATGCTGGCTGCGGACAGCCTTCGCCCCGATCTGCCGGGACCCGGCAGCCCCATCCGCGAGATGCCCGCTCTCAATAATACCGGGCTGAAGCTGTTCCTTGCCGATCAGGCGCGCCGCCAGCTGTTCCCGTCCAATGGCACCCGGTGCCAGATGCTTGGCGGTAATGACGCCTTCTCCCACATGCCGGCTCTCGATCACCGCATCGCCCAGCTTGACACCGCTGATCTCACCATCGGCGATTTTGTCGGCGGACACCGCTTCGTCAGCCAGCTTAGAGCGGTCAATACTGCCGTTGCTGAGATGGCGGCTGTCAATGCTGCTGCTGAGAATCTTCTCACCAGTCACCGCCCCATCATCCAGCAGCTCCGCTGTGATGATGAACTCACTCAGATGCCGGCTGCTGATGGCACCATCGGAGATATGTCCTCCGCTGATCATCCGGTCTGCCAGCTTCTCTGGACCGACGCTGCCGTCCTTCAGCTTTTCCCCGCCAATGGAGTGATCCAGCAGCTTGCCTCCGCTGACGCTGCTCTCCGCCAGATGCTCACCAGTAATGGACTCCGGCGCTATCTTCGAGGAGGTTACCGCCCGGTCCGCAAGGTTGATGCTCTGCACTGCATAGTCCTGCAGCCAGGGTGTGCCGATGATGCCATGCTTTAGCCTGGACCCGTCAATGGTACGTGGAGCAATCTTGGCACCGGTGACGGCGCCATCAGACAGATCATCAGTGTATACGGGCTGGAGGCGTTCCTTTTCCAGGGGAGCCGTTACCTCAGCTTCAAGCAGGGCAGCACGGTCCTCCTGCCCGAGCACCTCTTCCTTCACGGTTCCCTGATTCCCCTCCAGTGCAGGTACAGTCTGCTGGGGCGGGGCGGTCACTTCCAGCATCTCCACCCCGCTCACCTGCAGGGTAATATCTTCTGCCTCAGCCGATTCCACCGCTGCCGATTGTTGGGTTTTCTGTGTTTTGGGACTGCTGTCCAACATGCTAAGTTCAGTCGTATCGGGATTATCCACGTAATAGAGCGGTCTTTTTGTACTGCGCTGCTGTTTTCGTTTGGGACCCTTCACAAGCAGTCTCCTCCTTCCATCTGTATCTTCTAGGCATCATATGCAGCAGCATGGGCGGATGACACCCTTCTCTTGCCTGGAATCCATTCTTCCCCTTCCAAAAAAGGGCATCTGCCGCCGCGCATCCGTCCAACCCTTACGGGCACATACATACATACAATGACAGGAGACATAAAAACAGCCGGGAAGTACTTCAAAATAACAGGAGGAACGAACATGGGGCAAAAGCTCGTTGGGATACTGCTAAATGCCGCTATGCACGGGGGCGTTCCCCGGTTAAAAACCGGACAGGAATCTCTGGCTAACTACGAAGAGGCCGCCGCCGCATACGGATTAACCCCCTGCTTTGTGAAGCTGTCTGACATCAACGTGGCGTCAGGCTTCAGCAGTGTCTATATGAAGGAAGGTCCGCAAGGCTACCGGAGACAGATCGTCCCTACGCCGGAGGTCATCCACAACCGGGCAATCTATGATCCGCGCAGCACCGGCGTCGAGCGCTTGCTCCAGCAGGGTATTCAGGTATACAACACCTGCAATCGTTACGGCAAGGATCAGATTCACAGCCTGCTGGAGCGCAGCCGGGAACTACAAGCCGTTCTGCCAGTCACAGCAAGCGGACTTTCCGGCTTGAGGGAGATGATGAACCGCTACCCGGATCTGATCCTCAAGCCTTGCCGGGGCAGCGTGGGTAACGGCGTGATGCGGCTCACCCGCAGCGGCGAAGGGCGATGGCTCTGGAGCTACTCTCTCTCTGGCTCAAGACGCAAGGTTAGCAGAGCCGTAAACCCAGACGCCCTTCCCCGGATCCTCCGCGCCCGGCTCTCTTCCGTGCCCTATCTGGTCCAGGAACGGATTCCGCTGGCCGAGATTAACGGACGCCCTTTTGACCTGCGTGTCACGGTACAACGGGGCTGGGGCGGAGCGTGGCAGGTCACCGGCCTGTTCGCCAAGCTGGCTGCACCCGGCGGCTTTGTATCGAACATCGCCAGAGGGGGCGAAGCCCTGAAGTCATCTTTTGCGCTGGAGCAGGCATTCCCTGGAGAAGAGGCAGCCAGAATCCGTATGTCCGTCCTCTCCCTCAGTCTCGCCATCGCCCGTGAGCTGGAGAAGAGTCTGCCGGGGCTGGCCGATATCGGTCTGGACATCGGTGTCACGAAGCACGGACATCTGTATTTCATTGAATGCAACGGGCGCGACCAGCGTTACGGCTTCCAGAAAGCCGGACTGCGCGGGGTATGGAAAGACAGCTACCGCCAGCCTATGGGCTATGCCAGATATCTGTACGAAGAAGCATTAAGAATGAACTCTTATTGATTTGTCTCCTATTCTATGTCAATATAATGCAGAGCGGGTGGAGTCCCTTGGCACGGGATTTTTACTGCTGCATGATGGAAGGGAGATGGGCATGGTTAAACAATTGCTGCGGCTGATGACCGAGCTATCCTCGCACAGATGGCTTTCCAGGTTGATGGGGGCTTTATCCCACAGCAGACTCAGCCGCCTTATGATTCCGGTATTTATTCGTTCCTATCAGATTCCTGCCGCCGAGGCGGAGAAGACTGCCGGAGAATACCGTACACTGAATGAATTCTTCAGCCGCCGCCTGAAGCCGGGAATGCGCCCGGTGGCCAGCGGTGAGCATGCCGTAGCCAGTCCTGTAGACGCTATGATTACGGCAATGGGCGAAATCAACTGCGGCACGATAATGAATGTGAAGGGGCAGGATTATACGCTGGAGGATTTGCTTAATCACTCACCACACCTTGAACTGTACAAGAAAGGCTATTATTTCGTCCTCTACTTAAGCCCTACCGATTATCACCGGATTCACTCCCCGTTAACCGGGCAGCTGAGGGAGAGCGATTATATCCGCGGCCGGGCTTACCCCGTGAATGATTTCGGCATGCGCCATATGAAGAGTGTCCTGAGCCGCAATGAACGGCTGATTACTTATATAGCCGGCAGCCATGGCGAGACCGCCGTGGTCAAGGTAGGCGCAATGAATGTGAGCAGTATCCGCTACACCGACGAGACGGCCAGAGAGTGGCAATGCGGCGATGACCTGGCATATTTCGAATTCGGTTCCACGGTAGTTCTGCTGATGGAGAGCGGCACCTTCACCCCGCGCCCCGGGCTTGCTCCGGACATGAAGGTGAAGATGGGCGAGCTGCTGGGAGAGATGCGGCGGCCGGTTTGACAGTAACATTTTCTTTAAAAAAAGGACTTCAGGCAGAATAAGCCCGAAGTCCTTTTTATATTTAACTTTAAGAGCTTTATAGTTCATCATAAGTAATTAGCTCTATTCCTGCTTCAATCAGCCATTCTCTTGTCTTGGGATCGCATAACATATCTACTTCCAATGGCCTTGGCAAGGTGAGAGACGAGTTTTTCAAAAGATATCCGTCCACATAGCCAGGATGACAGATAAACATATGGTATTCATCTTTTTCGGCATTTTTCATAGCGGATCTTAAAGACTCAAAAGGAACATAATCAGGCTTCATACTGTCCATATGAAATAAAACATCCTTGCTTCCAATCTTTACAGGATTATCATCCATAGAAAATCCAGAATATTTAAGACCGTACTTTTCCGCGACGATTTCCAGACCTTTTAAGAGGTTAGCACTGAAAACGGCATGACCTTCAAAATAACGCGGAGGTTCACCAACAAGCTCGACAAATCTATGGTATTGAGCTTCAATTTCAAGGATGACTTCATCAAGAACGACAAAGTCTTCTTCGGTCTGGCGGTATTCACGCGATGATTTAAATTCCCCGTTTTTATTTGTGATGCTTGGTATTAAGTCGGGAGGAGTGAGCGGTCTGCCAAGACATACATTAGTGTGTTGCCCCAAGCAAACATCTGCATCCTTTAACAGTTCTAGCCCGTGCACAGCAGCCGGCATATTGGGCATTACTCCCACACTTCCAATGATGCCGTCTTTTACACTTTTAGCAATACCGTAATTAACTCCTTCGGAGTAGCCTAGATCATCAGCCCTTAATAATAATTTTTTCATTTCAAGTCCCCCTCACATTCAATACAATGATTCCTCTTAACGATTGTCGGCATTGCTCGTAATAAGCGGATCGCCTTTCTTGAAACCCAAAAAATAAGTAGCGATTGTGGAAACTATAAAGGCAATCACTGCTGAAATAATACCATTCACCAGATTGGACATAGGCCCCCCGACAAAGCCAAAGACAGATAGAAAGCTTGCTACCGGAATAAAGGTATACGCGGTTACCCCCGTTAGACCTGCATAGAGACCACCCGCAAATCCACCGATAATCATTCCTATAAACGGACGTTTATACCTCATACCTACACCATAAAGGCCAGGTTCGGTAACTCCACCAATAATTGCGGCTACAAAAAATCCTACGGATAGATTACGTTGTTCCCTCTCCTTAATTCGAAGTCCTGCCCCCAAACACATGCCCGCCACAGCAAGGCTGGCTGCAATCGCAGCAGGCATAACCAAAGCCTCATGTCCATTCGTAGAAAAAGCGAGAATAAGTGTAGTGATTAACACAAGATGCATTCCACTTATTACGAGGAACTCATAGAGTGCGGCAATAATTGCAACTCCAAGAAATCCTGTTACACCAGATAAGCCTAATAGTCCATTGCTGATATAACTCCCTAAGAAAGATCCTACCGGTCCAAGCACTGTAAGAGCAATTGGAAGCATAATAAAAATAGTTAGCGAGGGTGCCAAAATGCTCTTTAGGGTGTTAGGGAGATGTTTTTTGATGAATTTTTCAATGTAGGACATCACCCATACAGACATGATGACCGGCAAAATGGTACTGGAATAATTTTGAATTTTACTTGGAATTCCCAGTACGGAAAAAGCAGTACCTTTAGTCGCAATATCTATGATGGTTGGATGAATCATAATACCACCTAAAAACATAGCTAACACTGGTGTGGCACCGAACTTCTTAGCAGCCGTATAACCGACCACAACCGGGAAGAAGTAGAATCCTGCATCTCCAACAAGGGTTAACAAAGTGTATAGATCACTGGATTCATTAAGGACATTAAGCATATTTTGACCCAGTACAGCTACTAGTAACTTAAACATAGAGACGGCCAGCAGAAGCGGGATCAAAGGCGTGAGACAACCGGCAATAGCGTCAAGGACAGCACTTCCAATGGATTTTAAAGTTATTTGTTTTTTCTGTTTTACAGAATCTTCGTCGGCTTCTACAACATTCGCCATTCCACCCTTTGAAGTTAAAGATTTGTAGACTTGGTCAACCGTCTGCCCAATCACGATTTGGAATTGTCCTCCTGCATTCACAGTACCTAAAACACCTGGAATCTTTTTGATATCTTCCGCATTTGGTATACTCTCATCCTTGAGGTTAAACCGCAGTCTAGTCATACAATGTGTAACCGTGGTAATATTGTCTTTCCCTCCAACTGCTTTTAATACTTCACTTGCTGTCTTTTCAATTTTTTCGTTTTGAGCCATTATGATCACTCCTTATTTTAATAAAAAAACCCAAAGCTAATATGAGTACGCACTCACATAGCTTTGGGTAATGCCTCCATTACGAGTTACAATCCCTAGTCTTCAATTTTCGTATTTCGGACAATCCGGTAAATATGCATCATCAGGTACAAAATCTCATCTTCTGTACTTTTAGAGTCTAGCCTTTGATTAATAAAATCTCCAATCTTATAGGCACATTCATAAACCTGTGGGTTTGAATTTTTAATTTCTTGCATGAAGGAAGCTTTATCATCTTTGAACTGTGATTTATTGTTTACTCTTTTTAGAAAGTATCTCAGGTGCATGGCAAATCTATTATAATTGAAGTCATTTCTATCAATTGTAATCGAATAAAAATTTTCGATCTGATCAGCTATTTCTAAAATCAGAGCCTCTGCAGCGGTTCCTTCATCTGGCTCCCTTTCTTCTTGTGCATTAACAAAATGCATCGCAATATTTGTAATTTCACTATCAGGTAAGGTTACAAATAGTCTCTCTTGAATAAGCTTAACTGCATATCTTCCAAGCTCAGTTTCTTTTGGATACAGCTGTTGCACATCATAAGAAAACAACATTTGCATTTTTTTATAATTTTGCATACGGATGAGCGCGAAGTTAATGTGATCAGAGAGACCAACCACAAGATTGGGATTCAGGTTGCTTTTTATTTCTAATTGAGCCTTTTTTACGATTAGAGCCACAATTTCAAACACATTCTCCGGAATCTCCTGAATAAAGTTATAAAGCTTATTGTCAATCCGATAAAATGTCATGGATATCTGACTTAAATCTGTAATTTCATAAGGCATTTCCGGAAATCCTATTCCTTTTCCAAAGGCGATTAATTCCTTATTGTTGCCATCCAAGCATAGAGCTACGTTGTTGTTAATTTTCTTAATCACTTTCATCAGCAACCCCACCTTCAGTAGCTTAGTTGCAGGGCATCATTTAGATGGCGACTAGCAGCAATTGCTCGTTGTAATCAATCGTAAGTTTATCGGTTTCATGAACTCCGGAAAACTCAGCGGTATTAGAAATGATAACCGGTGTCGTTATATCAAATCCAGCCGCTTTAATCTCATCTATGTCGAACTCTAGCAGTAAATCCCCCTTCTTCACCGGCTGTCCTTGCTTAACCACGGGTTTGAAATGTTTGCCCTTTAATTTCACAGTATCCTGGCCCACATGAATTAAAACCTCGACGCCTTTTACACTTGTAATACCAAGAGCATGACCAGATGGAAAAATGTTTGTCATGATCCCATCAACGGGAGCATAGACTTTTCCTTCGGTTGGAACGATCGCAACCCCCTTCCCCAGTGCTTCTGAAGAGAAGGCTTCATCTTTTACAGCACTGAGAGGAACCACTTGCCCTTTCATTGGGCTGCCTATAATCGTATCAGCCGCTGTACTCGTTTCTACCGGTTCCTCTTTTGATGTGCCAGAAATTTTATCAATAAATTTATTAAACAACCCTTTTTTCTTGTCTAATTTCTCTACAGATAACTTATGATCATTCATGATAGCCTCTCCTTTAACATATCCCTTTTTAGTTTGAACTAACCTCTTAGACTCCTTAGGTCTCGAAGAATACAAAAAGGCATAGCCCAAAACATGTAATAGCATACATGTCCTGGGTTATGCCTTTTCAGTAACAAGCCCACATTTAAAATATCATACTAAATTTCGTTTGGCAAGAGATAAGTATGCGTTTTCTTTTTGTTAATTATAATTGTGCGAAATAATACCCTCCAGCTTCTAAATGATTTCAGATGCCGGCATCACCCGGACCTTTTTAATGGATAAAGGTGTACCTTACGCGCTCCGATTTCCGGAAGTAGGCTGTCCACAACGCACAGGTGAATACCGCTCTAATCAGATCACGCATACTGCTTCCATCCTGCAGCTCACTGGCAACAGGAATATTCATCACGAGCACATAGTCAATGATCCCTATCAGCAGGTTGACGGAATAGAGCAGAATCATCATGCGCGGCAGGCGTGCCTTTTTTTGATAAAACAAAATCAAAGTAAAAATAGTCAGCAATAGCAGCACTCCGTTCACAGCGGCTTCAAATATAAAGGCCGGCGCCCAGAGCGGATGGTTCATTTCCCCTTGCGGGGATGCCAGAAGATCCCAATACTCCCGGCCGAAGCTTGGAATATTGTAGTTAATCAGCTGTAACGACACTTGAAATAATGTTGCGACTAACCCGATCTGCACCAGCACCAGCCAGCCTCCGAGACCTGACGGGCGTAGCGGTGGATAGGTTTGGGGTGAAGCAGGTTGTACATTTATTTCCACAATTTGTTCCTCCTTATATAGTGTAGCCTTAACAAGAATATACATATTTCCCCTTACACTCTACTACAAATTATGTAAAATACTAAGTGAACACGGCATTATCATCCTTTTAAAGGACGGTACCGCTTCAGCGAGAAATAGAAGGATAATTACTTAAATTTTCAAAAAAAAAGAGTACCCCAACCCCCATATCGGCTGGAATACTCCCTTTATTATATAGCCTAAGCTGAACGCAGCGCTGCTCCGGTTACTCCGTAACCTTACTCTGATTCGCCACCTCACGCGCCTTCTGCTGCACCTCTTCCGGTTCGCCGAGATAGAAGCGGCTGATCGGCTTCACATCGTCGTCGAGCTTGTAGACGAGCGGGACGCCGGTCGGGATGTTGAGGTCGAGCAGCGCGGTCTCGTCGATATCCTCCATATACTTGATCAGGGCCCGCAGCGTGTTGCCGTGCGCCGAGATCAGGACCCGCTCCTTCTTGCGGATCAGCGGTACAATCCGGTTGGTCCAGAAATCACCGACCCGGTGTACGGTATCCTCCAGGCTCTCGCCGCGCGGGATGTCACCCGGACGCACTTCCTTGTAGCGGACATCGTGTCTCGCATAACGTGGGTCATCCGACTCCAGCATCGGAGGCCGGACGGAGAGGCTGCGCCGCCAGATATGGAGCTGCTCCTCACCGTATTTCAGAGCGGTCTCGCTCTTGCTGAGGCCCTGCAGCGCCCCGTAATGGCGCTCATTCAACTTCCACGACTTCTGCACCGGAATCCACAGCAGGTCCATCTCATCCAGAATATAGTTCAGCGTCTTGATTGAACGCTTCAGCACCGAAGCGAATGCAAGATCGAAGGTGTATCCGTTCTCCTTCAGCAGCCGGCCCGCTTTCATGGCCTCCTCCACGCCCTTCTCCGTCAGATCGGGATCACTCCAGCCCGTAAACAGATTCTGCCGGTTGTATTCACTCTCACCATGCCGTATCAGAACGATTTCGTACATAAGTATTCTCCTTCTCCCGTGTATGATTGGCTTCTCTTGCTTCTATTCTGTCACAGAGCAGTGTCCGCTTCAACTTCAGGCCTATCTTGCGGACTGGAAAGCCGCTATTTCAGCTATTCTGCCTGATCACGCAGGCAAGCGGACACAGATGCTCTTAAGTTTGCCTATACTCCTCTATTTCAGCCCCAATCAGTCAGATAACGGCCCCTGAGTCCGTAGCGTGGGGAATAAGTGACTTTTTCGCACAATAAGGTCCGCTCGGTCCGCATAGCACACATAGCACGCATGGCACTCATAGCACATCAAGCACACATGGCACACACAGCACACCTAGCACCCGAAATACCTACACCACACTCAGCACGATACTCCCCCCGCTGCTTCAGCGGATCTCTGACGGGCTTTTCCCGGTATGCTGCTTGAATTGGCGGCTGAAAAAGAAGATATCACGGTAGCCGAGCGCATCTGCGACCTCCGTGACATTCATGCCCGCATACAGCAGCAGATGCTGGGCCCGTTCGATCCGTGCGCGGATCACATAGGACTGGACCGAGGAGCCGGTGATCTCCTTGAACTTGATTGAGAAGTAACGCGGGGACAGCCCCGCCCGGGCGGCCAGGTCCTCTACCCGGTGCGCGGCCCCGGGATGCTGGCTGACATAGTTGGCGACCTCGTGGATCACCTCCGCCAGCTGATTGCTGACATGGCGCTCGACCGGCCTCGCCTGATCCTGCCGCAGCAGATGAATCATGAGCTGCTTCAGAATCAGACGGCCTTCCTCCTCCGCCGCATAGGTCTGCACCAGGAACAGCCGGACATAACGGGCGAGCAGATGCTCGAACTCCACCGTCTCGGTCAGCTCATGGTAAGGGGCCGGCAGCTCCGTGACCTCCTCCGTCACATCGAAGTGAATATATGTAATGACAAGCGGTTTCTGCGGATTATGTGTGGCACTGGTATAATCCCCCGGCCGGAACAGGAAGCAGCTTCCCTTCCCCACCTGATAGGGCACGCCGTTACGCACAACCGTACCCTCTCCACTCCAGACATAGAACAAGTCATAGTTTTGCAGCGGCTTCTCTCTTTTCTGCCATTTCCAGCCCGGTTCACAGACAATCTTCGCCAGGGCCGGGAGGATGACAAAAGAGGATGGCGATGCATGAAGCATATCGTTCCCTCCTATAGATGTAGCGTTAGCTTACTTTTCATAATACCTTGTCCGGTTCCTGTTTGTACATCTTCCGCATGACGCAATGAAGCAGACCGCCGCCGGATTCCAAAACTATTTATCAAATCACCGCATTACTCAGTGACGGCGGCAATCCACGGTGTTATAATGTTAGGCAATGTTAACGTATATATCCCAGAAGAATACCGGAAGGATGAAACTGATGAATCCACTGGCTGGACAATTGAATGACAGCATCAAGGCAGGCAATGAACATGTATACGATATGCTCTCGAGTCTCGGTAAAGCGATCTATTTTCCCAAAGAGGGGATTCTGAGCCAATCCGCAGAGGCAACGGCTCATGCTAAAAAGTATAACGCCACTATCGGGATTGCTACCGAGAACGGGTTGCCGATGCACCTTGGCGTAATCCAGGATAAACTCTCCGCCTACAGTCCCAAAGACCTGTACGGCTATGCGCCTCCAGCAGGCAAGCCGGAGCTTCGCGCCGTCTGGCGGGAGAAGATGCTGCGTGAGAATCCGTCGCTTGAAGGCAAGTCTTTCAGTAATCCAATCGTCACGAATGCGCTGACCCACGGGCTTAGCATCGTTGCCGATCTGTTCGCAGAGCAAGGGGATGTCGTCATTTATCCGGACAAAAACTGGGAGAACTACGAGCTGACCTTCGGCATCCGCCGGCTGACCGAAACCGTGAATTACCCGCTCTTCACGGAGGACATGAGCTTCAACAGCGAAGGGCTGCTGGATGCCCTGCTGGCCCAGAAGGACCGCGGCAAAGCCATCGTCCTGCTTAACTTCCCGAATAATCCAACCGGATATACGCCCGGCCTTGCAGAAGGCGAGGCTATTGTTGCCGCTATCCTGCGTGCCGCCGAAGCAGGCGTTAATGTGGTAGTGGTCAGCGATGATGCTTATTTCGGACTCTTTTTCGAGGATTCGCTCAAGGAATCCCTGTTCGGCAAGCTGGCGAACCTGCATCCGCGCGTGCTGGCGGTCAAGATTGACGGAGCTACCAAGGAAGAATTCGTCTGGGGCTTCCGCGTCGGCTTCATCACCTACGCTTCGGAGGACAAGGAGCTGCTGGCAGCGCTGGAACAAAAAACCCTCGGTATTATCCGGGCTACCATCTCCAGCGGCGCACATCCGTCCCAGACCTTCGTGCTCGACGCGTTGAAGGCACCGGAATTCGCTGCACAGAAGGAAGAGAAGTTCCAGATCATGAAAGGCCGGGCCAACAAAGTGAAGGCGCTGCTGGACAGCGGTAAATACGGCGATGATGTGTGGACCTATTATCCGTTCAACTCCGGGTACTTCATGTGCCTGAAGCTCTTTACCGTCTCTGCGGAAGATCTGCGGCTTCACCTGATTCACACCTACGGCCTGGGCACCATCGCCCTTGGCGAGAGCGACCTGCGCATTGCCTTCTCCTGTATCGAGGAGGATCAGCTGGAAGATCTGTTCGATCTCGTCTATGCAGGCATCCGTGATTTGGAGAAGGTCTGATATACAGCAGCCTTTGAATACGTTCATCAGCCCCGGAATTACGGGGCTGATTTTTTTTGCCCGGTGCTACGGCATTGGCCTATACACGTTCTGCCCTCCGCACATACAATACGATGTACTCAAGTACAACACACTCACACGCGAAAGGGGAATGAACAATGAGCGAAGAAGTTAGAGGCGGATACGGATACGGCGGCGGGTTCACAAGCACTGGAGCCATTCTGGTTCTCTTTATCCTGCTGGTCATCATCAGCCGTTCACTCTTTGTCTAACAGGGAGTGAGTCCCCTGGAGGGAGCTGCGCGCTCTCTCCGATCCACGTGTTATAGCATTCCCTGCACCACCTGAGATGAAGAGGGAATTCCCTATTATACATTCTTTTCTTCTGAAAATGGCCTCAGACTCCGCATTCGCGAGAGCCTGAGGCCATTTGTTATAAGCACACCCGCTTGCGGGTGACGCCTTGTCTGCTGCTGCAATCCGTTCTACAGGTCGTCTTCATCCGCACGCGCTTCCTTGCGGGCGGAGCTTACCTTGAACAGATACGCGAGCAGGAATCCGCAGGCGAAGGTAGACAGTACTTCCAGCGGCCGCTGCCCGGCCTGAAGCAGGAGCGGCAATCCGGTCAGCAGCGCCAGGACCAGATGGGCCCGGAAGACAAACTGGATCGTTCCCTTGCCCTTGCTGCCCTCCGGCAGCGGGTAGACGGTCAGCCAGAACGATTCGCTGTGCAGCTTGCGCAGCGCCGTCAGCTGAATGCCCATCAGGAAGAGGAAGAATACATAGATGCCGCTGCCGAGATAGCTGTCCTTCATCATCCACACCAGGAACAGGTCCAGCACCGCCATCCGCAGGACGATGCCGAAGACGTCACCACGGGCAAAGCTTTTGGTCAGGAGGAACCGGTAGGCGGAATCCCGCTGCCAGCTGAGCCCGCTGCCCCAACGCGACAGATAACGGCGGGCATAGACCCGCTGCTCGCGTCCCGGAACATCGACGAACCAGCCGAGGACCATCAGCGCCCGGGTTCCCTGGTTCTTCTCCATAGTGATCAGGCGTTCCCACGGAACAGCATGCCGTCCGGGAACAGCCAGTGCGGCCAGATAGGCTGCGGCCAGAATCAGGATGAAGATCAGAGCGCGCATGGACGGCTGCCATAGCCATGCCCCAACCATTAGACCGCCGGCTGCCCAGCGCAGCAGGTTATAGCCTGCCGCAGCGGGGCGGGAGAGCATCGCTGTCTCCCGCCATAACCCGTAGCTGGATAACAGCTTGACCAGAATCAGCACCAGCAGGGTAGCCAGCAAACCCCGGGGTGACTCGTCGGTGCGTATGTACAGCGGCCATAATGTAATGAGGATAAAGGCTAGTCGCAGAATCTTCCACACATTGCCGCTAACCCAGGACGGGGCGAAATACTCTCTCATCCGGTGGCCCTGCGGCAGCAGGAAGATTGTATCCGGGGTCTGCAGATACGTCCGGAAGCTGCTGTGTACCGCCGCAGGCACCAACAGGACGAACATAATCCAGCGGATCGGTATGCCAGTCGGAATATCGCGCAGCAGCGCTGTGTACCAGGCGGAGAAGATAATCAGCACCAGCAGGAACACCATGGCAACACCGCTCTGAATGATATATCCCATATAAGGGACCAGGCTTCCCGTGAACCGGCTGCGCCGCTGCCGGCGCAGCTCCTTCAAATCCATATCATTTCCCTCCTTGAACCAGCTCGTAGAACAGCTGCTCCAAATTCAAGCCCTGCCGCCCTGCCTTCGCGGTCATCTCGGCGAGGGTCCCTTCTGCAATCACCTTACCGCCGTGCAGCACGATGAACCGGTCACAATAGTTCTCAATCGTGGAGAGAATATGCGAGCTGAGCAGAATCGAAGCTCCGGACTTCTTCAGGTCCAGCATGAAATCCAGCAGGGAGCGGATACCCAGCGGGTCGAGGCCGAGGAACGGCTCGTCGATGACATACAGGGCCGGGCGCGCTACGAACGCGCACATGATCATCACCTTCTGCTTCATGCCCTTGGACAGATGGGAGGACAAGGTATCCATCTTGTCCTCCATATTGAAGAGTGCAGCCAGCTGGCTGGTGCGTGATTCATAATCACTGCGCTCCACGCCATACGCTCTGGCTGTGAATTCCACATGCTCACGAACCGTCATTTCCTCATAGAGCAGAGGGGATTCCGGCACGAAGGACAGCGCACTGTGGTAGCTCTCTGGATCGCTGCTGCGCGTCTTCCCCTGTACCGTAATCTCACCCTTATGGGGGGACATCAGCCCCAGGATATGCTTCATTGTGGTGCTCTTGCCCGCACCATTCAGTCCGATTAACCCAACCATCTCACCGGGCTGCACCTGCAGGCCGATGTCATGCAGCACCGGCTTGTTCAGGCTGTAGCCTCCGCTGAGGCCCGTAATTTCCAATACGGGAGCTGTATTCATTGACCGTCACCTCTCGGGGTTTTGTTCTTGAGCCATTTCGGGGCTCCTTTATTCTTGCGGTTCTTGTCCCGCTCCGCCTGGCTGCGGGCCTTGCCCCCCGGCCCCGCCGCGCTGCGCGTGCCGGCGCTCACTCCCGGGCGGTGCTGCTCGCGCCGCACCGTAACGCCACTGCCGCCAGGCGCTGGGCCTGGCTGGCCTGCCGGCGCGTCGCCGCCCGTCCCTCCGGCTGTTCCAGCCGCAGAGGTCCGCACCTGCGGCTTGCCGGTGCGCGCTGCAATGCCGCCGCGCGGTTCAGCCCCTTCGCGGCGCTCCTTCGTGCCGCCGCTGCGCAGCTCGGCGCGTCCGCCTTCCGCCAGCGCCTTGCCGAAGGCCATCTCCCGCTCGTCCAGCTGGATATCCAGCTCGCGGGCGAATTTGCGCATGATGAACGTCTGCTGCTCCGTAACGATCGTTACGGATAAGCCGCGTTTACCCATGCGCCCGGTCCGTCCGGCACGGTGGACATAGTGCTCGGAGTCAAAGGCAGGATCGAAGCTGACGACAAGCGTCAGATTCTCAATGTCCAGGCCCCGCGCCGCTACGTCACTGGCGACCAGGACCTTGAGCTTGCCGTCCCGGAAGCGGGTCAGCACGTTAGCGCGCGTCACCTTGTCGGCATCGCCGTACAGCGCTGCGGCCGGAAGGCCCAGGTGGTTCAGCTTCGCTGTCACCTCGGCGATGTCATCCGTCGCGTTCACGAAGACAATGGCCCGGTCCGGCTTATAGTGGCGGATGACCCGGCGCAGCATATCAATCTTGTTCCGCTCCTCGCACACCACATAGTGATGTTCGAGGCTCTGGGCAGTCATCATGCCGGGGTCGATGCCCACCTCCGCCGGATTCTTCATCTCCCGGTTCGCCAGCAGACGGGTCTCCGGTCCAATCGTGGCCGACAGCATAACCAGCTGCCGCGTACGCAGCGCGCTGCTGACGATCTTCGTCACTTCGCCCGCACCGCTAAGCTGGAACATCTGATCCGCCTCATCGAGAATAATCGTGCTCACCTCATGCATCTTGAGCTTGCGCAGCCCGATCAGCTCACGTATGCGTCCCGGGGTGCCTACCACCAGCTGCGGATGCTCCCGCAGCTTGTCAATCTGGCGCTTGATCGCCGCCCCGCCGATCAGTCCTATGGCGCGGATGCCACGGTGTGCACCGTAGCGCTCCGCTTCACGGAGAATCTGCATCGCCAGCTCCTGAGTTGGCGCCAGCACCAGCTTTTGCACCGATTTCGAGTCCGGGTTAATCCCTTGCAGCAGCGGCAGCAGATAAGCCAGTGTCTTGCCTGTTCCTGTCTGGGATGCGGCCAGAACATCTCTTCCTTCCAGCAGAAGCGGAATCGTCTGCTCCTGTACAGGGGATGGTTCGGTGATGCCGAATTCAGACAACCGGGCAGCAAGGTCTTCCTGGATGCCGATAGCCGCAAAAGAAGCTTTATTCATAATAGGGTTTCATCCTTTTCACTTAAGATAATATGTTCATTATATGCCAAAAAGGCCTCTCCACCAAATGGAAGGCCATAAAATCTAAGTCCGAACCGTATTTAAACGGTCATACCATCCTGTATACCAAAGGGGGACAAGTCGTTCACGCCACACATCGAAACTACAATTTATTCATTTTCTGTTCATCAGGTTATAGGTCAGCTTGTCTGCCAGCCGCGGGAACAGCCCATAGAGCCGGATGCCGAAGCCTGCCAGACCGGGCAGGTCCACTTCCTCTCTTCCCTTGTCCATCAGCTTGACGATCTTCGCGGACACATGCTGCGGCGTCATCATGATCCGGCTTACGCTTCGTTCATAATTACCGGAGGGGTCGGCGGTCTTGAAGAATTCGGTGGCGATAGGTCCAGGGTTCACAGCCGAGACAATAATACCGCTCTTCCGCAGCTCCTGGCGGAGCGCATTGGTGAAGCCGAGAACGGCATGCTTGGTGGCCGTGTAGGACACTGAGCGTGCGGTTCCGATTTTGCCGGCCATGGAAGCCACATTCACGATCTGACCGCTGCCGCGCGTAAGCATATGAGGAACGACAGCCTTGGTGCAGCGCACAATTCCCATATAGTTAACATCCATCATATCGGCGAACTCTTCAGACTCCATCTCTGTAAAAGCCGCAAACTTGCCGTAACCGGCATTATTGAGCAGAATGTCAATTCTGCCGTATTGCTCCAGGATCTCCGCAAAGGTACGCTTCACTGCCGCCTCATCGGTCACATCACAGACGAACAGCCCATGCTCGCCCTGGATGCCCGCCGCAACAGCCTGCAGCTTGTCCCTGGACCGGGCCAGCAGAACGGGAACCGCCCCGTGCCCGCTGAGCATCTGCGCCGTAAGCGCGCCAATCCCGCTGGAAGCTCCTGTAATTACCACAATCTTGCCTTGTAATGCCATGGAATAGATTCAACTCCCGATTATCCGCCTAAGAGATCATAACCTGAATATCAAGCTCGCCGATCCCTTCCATCACAAGAGGAATACTCAGCGCTTTGCGCGGCAGTATGGACATGCTCTCCGACTTCATCAGCTTCGGCGGGGTAATGTCTACGGACACCCCTTGATTGGAGAGAATAGTACTGGCATTGCCGCTAATCATATTGCCCAGCTCGGAAATGGCGCTCTGGCCCATCTCATCCATCTCCGTAATTACATAACCGCCCATCATGGCCGACACCATCTTAAGTGCGACCGGTTCGGCAATCCCGAAGATAATATTCCCGCTGAGCTGACCTGTCATTCCCACTTGAATCCATATATGATTATCGATCAGTTCAATATCCTTAATCCCCAGCATACCGGTGGACGGCGAGACTTGGATCACCTGTTCAATTACAATGCGCGCAGACTCTAGAAACGGATTAATTACTTCTGCTTTCATGAAAGTGCTGTCCCCCTCGACCAGTCTTTAGTCATATACCAAAAGTCCTAAGCAATAAAATTTATTATACTTCATATATCGGCATTATTCACCAAAAATTAATGGTCTTGTCGAATGATTTCTAAAGATAGTTTGGAGCTCAACATTGCCCTCCCGGGAGGAATCTCCTATAATTTAATCAATAAACGTAAGATCTGCGGCGTCACACCCTCCGAGTGCAGCACTCACAGCGACCCTTGTACCTATCTACTTTGTCAGAATCCGCGGCTTGCAGACTCTAATTCTGAAAGCTTGCATGTGCACATACGCCCTCCGGAAAGCTGCGGCTTTCCCTGTTTGTACAAATATACGGCGGCACCATCCGGTAGCCATAAGGGGGACAGTCCATGAATATCAGCCAGCTCGAAACACTGATCACCATCTCCAAAACCATGAGCTTCCGCAAGGCGGGCGAGCTGCTCAACCTGACGCAGCCGGCAGTCTCGGCCCAGATCAAAAGCCTGGAGGAAGAGTTCAAAACCCAGCTTGTTGACCGGAACCAGCCGGTTACGCTGACGGACAGGGGCAAGGTCTTCCTCGCCCACGCGGAACAGATTGTCGGAATCGTAGATGAGCTTAAGCAGCGCCTTGCCGATCTGGAAGAGAATCCCCAAGGGCATATTATTCTCGGTACCACCACCTCCATCGCCATCCAGATTCTCCCCAGGGTGCTCTCCTATTTCCAGGATCAGTTCCCTCATATCAAAACCTCGATCTCATCCATGTCCTCCTCCCAGATCTACCAGCAGGTCGAGAACGGTATTGTGGATGTCGGCATCGGCTATCTGATCGGCCGCAATCCGGGAATGACGACCTCGGTCCTGTATTATGATACTTTCGAACTGGTTGTTTCGCCCCGCCATCCGCTGGCCCAGGTCAAAACAGCCGGGATCGAGGCACTGGGCACCATCCCGCTCATTCTGCTCTCACCGGATACAGTCGGCCGGAAATTTGTCGATGAGGTGCTGGCAAGGCACGGTATTCAGCCGCTGGTGATTATGGAGCTGACCAGCAGTGAGGAAGTGAAGCGGATGGTCGAGCTTGATCTGGGAGCGGCGGTCATCTCCAAGCAATCGGTCACTGCCGAGGTCAGAAGCGGAACCCTGCGCATCGTCCCGATCATCGAGCTTGAGGTTACCCATCCTGTAGGTGTTATTACCAAGTCCGGCAAGTATGTCAACTCTGCGATGAGGCAGTTCCTGAGCGACCTTAAGGGAATGCCCGAGACCCAGTTCATCGGCTCAGAGTAACCTGCACCCTATTTAGCCATATTAGCCTAAGGAGATGTTCCCATTATGAAGTTCGACCTGCATACCCATCATTTCCGCTGCGGCCATGCTGACGGCACGATCCGGGATTATATTGAAGCCGGAATAGCGGCGGGGCTGGATGTTATCGGTATTTCCGATCATTCGCCTTACTTCGGAAGCCCGTCTGAGCAGGCTTTTCCGCGCATTGCCATGGCCAAGTCCGAGCTGGTCCACTATGTGGAGGAAGTATTGTCGCTGCAAAAAGAATACGAAGGCCGCATTGATGTCCTGCTCGGCATGGAATCCGACTTCTTCCCGGAGCATGCGGAGCTGTACCGCAAGACCTACGCCGCCTACCCGTTCGATTATGTAATCGGCTCTGTGCATCATGTTGAGGAGGTCAGTATCTTCAACCAGGGACGCTGGAAGGGGCTTGCCCCCGCGCAGAGGCTTGCTTCCAAAAGCGAGTACTATCGGCTAATTGCGGAATCCGCACGCAGCGGCATCTTCCAGATTCTCGGCCATATCGATGCCATGAAAGGCAACTATCCGCCCTTCTCCGAGATCGCTGCTCCCAAGGAAATTGACGAAGCCTTGCGCGTGATCGGCGAATGTGGTCCGGCCATCGAGATCAACACCTCCGGCGGCACCAAGCTGTGCGGCGGCTGGTACCCTTCCGATGAGATTCTGGAGCGGGCCCTGCACTTCGGCGTGGAGGTCAGCTTCGGCTCCGATGCCCATCTCCCTGCCCGCGTCGCCGACCAGCGCAATCAGGTGGCTGCGCGGCTGAAGGAGATTGGATTCGAATACTGGGTCTATTACAAGCGGCGCGAGAAGGTTAAGGTCGCGTTATAGGCAGACACATAATTCATTTAAAAAACCCCGCCTTGCCAAAGTCTGCACCAGACTTGCAAGGCGGGGTTTCTATTGGGCTAAGGCGATACTATTAGAGAATCAGAGACAAACTGTTAGCTGCTACCTTCCAACTCTTCACTAGCATCTAACAGCTACCTGCCCACCGACTGAGCCGCAGATCCCGGGAGGATCTGCATTCCTCCAGATGTTAACTAGTTACTCCTTATTCAGATTCACACAAGTGAAGCCCTGCTGCCTCAGCGTACGCTGCGAGTCCCCATACTGCGGATTCAGAGCGTAGAAGCGGGCAATCATGCTGGTCCAGCTCCGCTCCGTCAGCCCCTGGGACTTGAGCAGCTCCCGGTGGGTCTCATTATATTCTTCGATCAAGTGTTGCTGATCTGGGTTATAGACCTCTTCATGGTATACCGCCGCTATAGGCAGGCGTGAACTCTTCGGCTGTTCTCCCTCCGGATAGCCAATGCAGAGTCCGACCACCGGGAATACATACTCTGGCAAATGCAGCAGCTCAATTACTCCTGCCGTGTTACGGCGCACACCCCCAATGGGGATAATCCCCAGCCCCAACGACTCGGCGGCAGCTACGGCGTTCGCTAGTGCAATGCCGACATCCGTGGCTCCAACGAGCAGCGCGTCTACATCCGCAGCCGTTTCGAACGGCTGGCCTTCCAGCTCCGCCGCAAGCTTCGCGCGGTGAAAGTCCATGCAGAACACCAGAAATACCGGCGCTTCCGCCACATGCTTCTGGTTGCCGCTCAGCGCCGACAGCTGCTGCCTGCGTTCCTCGCTGCGTACCGCAATCATCGATACCTGCTGGCCGTTCACCCAAGAGGGTGCCGCCTGGGCTGCCTCAATAATCGTCTTCAGCTTCCAAGGCTCCACCGCCTGCCCGCTATAGTTCCGGAACGAACGGTGGTTCATAAGTAATCTAATCACATCATTCAAAGGTTCATTTCCTCCCCCATCTATACTTATCATATCCATGTACACTATCATAGCCCAATCCCCTTGGAGACTGCCAGCACACAATGTTCGATACCGCAAGTATGGTGGCTGCAAATTCAGGGGCACAAATGCTATTCATTCAGCCACTTAACCAACTATTTACGAATTCAAGTGCACTAATGCTCTTCATTCAGCCATTTAGCCATTTATCTACGAATTCAAGTGCACTAATGCTCCTCATTCGGCCATTTAGCCAACTATCTACGAATTCAGGTGCACTAATGCTCCTCATCTCCTCGTCCAGCCCACTTCCGGCCAATCCAAAGGGATTTATCCCTCTCATCAGGAGCCCATGCCCGCACACGCCCAAAAAAAATGGACCCGAATCATCGGGTCCCAACAGCAGTTATATTTTCAAAAGGGGGTCATGTACTTAGTTTAACCGCTGACTGTTAGAGTTTGATAACGGCATTATTTCATTTGTGTAACAATGTGAATACTTTCATTACATCGCCCGAGCCGTCCGCCATCGGCAGGGTCCGCTCCAGGGTCAGGCCGTTCCTCAGCATGACCTGGGCGGACCGGTAATTATCCCCCCGGCAGCGCCCCTCGACTCTCTTCAGGCCAAGTTCCCTGAAACCGTAGCCCAGCAGCAATCCCAGTGCCTCAGTCGCATATCCGCGACCCCACCACAACGGATTCAGCATATAGCCCAGCACGGCATGGCCTTCCTGCCGGTTCCAGTTCTGAAGGGAGACTGATCCGATCAGCTCCGGCTGGCCTAAGATATAGATTCCTGCATGCAGCGCGCCGGGATCATAGCCGTGCAGCATCCGGGTCACCAGCTTATCCAGTACGCCCTGCCGGGAAGTCGATGCATGACGCAGCTGAATATGCGGCTGTACCTCCGGGTGGGAGAGCAGCGACTTCAGCAGCGCTCCGTCGCCGGACGCCATATTCTTCAGTTCCACCCTAGAGCCTTGCAGCGACATCCCCATGATCATCTCATAAGTGCTCATGAACTTCTCCCTCTTCTTCTCTCGCCTACGGTGCCCCTCTCTTGCAGTCCGGCTACCCCCGGCGCAGAGTCAGCACGGTAAGCTCCGGGCGGCACAGGAAGCGCAGCGGCATCATTGTCTCACCGAAGCCCCTGTTCACATACACCGGCATCGCCTTATTCTCTGTATAATACAAGCCGTCTATGTATTTCTTAGATCCGTAAGGCGTGAACGGCGCGCCGACCAGCGGCAGACGAATCTGACCGCCATGGCTATGACCTGAGAGCTGAAGGTGAAAAGGATAGGCTTCCGCCACCTCGGCGTAATCCGGCTCATGCATTAGCAGCACCGTGAAGATGCCGTCTGGAATATCCCGGACAACTGCCTCCGGGTCCGGCTTACCGTGCAGCATGTCATCCAGTCCTGCTACGGCAATCGTTGCTCCGCCTTGCTTAATCAGATAAGACTCGTTCCGCAGGACGCGGAATCCGGCCTCCGTCAACAGACGGGTCAGCAGCTCCGTATTCTTATAATCATGATTCCCGAGGATGGCATACTTTCCAAGCGGGGCCTGTAGCTCTGCCAGCAGGGGGACTGAGTCGGTCAGATCTTCGGCATAGCTATCCACGATATCCCCGGTGAAGCAGATCAGATCCGGCTGTTCATCCTTGATATGCTTCGTCAGCCGGGCCAGATCCTTCGCATCCTTATTGAAGCCCAGATGCACATCGCTGAAATGGACCAGCCGGGTCCCGGCGAACGCGGACGGCAGCTCCGCAAGCGGCAGCTCCCGGCGGGTCACCTCTAACCAGTTCGGCTCCCCTTGCCAGGCATAGCCGCCGGCGAGGAGACCCGCCCCGACCACCGCTCCTGCCCCACGGGCCAGGAACTGGCGGCGGGTCATCTTGCGGCCGCCCCGGCCTTCCGGCTTCGGGGGGCCTATTCCCGCTCCATTCGTAGCAGCAGGAACCGTACGCCCGGGAGAGCCCCCGAACGGCTTTTTGCTCATAGGGAGTGTCTCCTTTCTGTACTCTAACTCTAATCTATTCCATTAGGTCCGCAGTGGATTATATATCGTCGGATTACCCTTCAGCACGCTGGCTGCTCCCGGACTTCACAGGTGTGTCTTCCTCCGGTCCGCTAACTACCTTGATCCGGCATTCTTCCTCAGGAGCTTCACGGTAGGCGAGGGCAATTCCCTTATCCTTAATGTCCGCCCGGCTGACCCGCCGCTGCTTGAAGCTCACTTCAACCTCCTGCGTGAACGGGAACGGAGTCAGGGTCAGCGTAGCGCTGTCCTGCCACTCCGCTTCAATGGCACGGCCGGAGGTGAAGCTGAACTCCTCACTGCCGGAGAAGCCGTCTACGAACCAGGGGTGCTTCTCGGATTCGGCGCTGCCCGGCTTGCTCAGCGCCAGGAACAGCGACAGATCATCGCAGAATTGCAGCAGTCTGGCGTCATAATACAGCTCGCCTTCTTCAAGCGGCTTGCTCTGCTCCAGCTCCCGGTGGATACGCGCCCGGCGGTCCGCTTCACCCTCCAGATATTGTGTCAGCTCCGGGCACTCCTCACCCGACACCTCAATTAACCGTTCAAAATGCGAGCTGCACAGCAGCGCCCCGTATGGCGTCTCCGCTTCCACCTCATCGATTCCCCGTCTATAGAAGGTCAGCTTCGGCACAACCGGGAAATCGAGGAAGCTGTACGGCTGTCCCTCTGCATCATTCCAGAACGGTGTCTCATCCAGATCAATCCAGCCCCGGTCATGGTTGCTTACTGCCCACAATACCTCAGCCCGGCGGCCTTCCGCGGGCGTATGCTCTTCCTTGAACCACTTCGCAAATTCTCCGGCCAGCAGCCCGTGCTCATGCTGCTTCGTCATTACAAGCGTTCCATCCTGTTCACGGCAAATCACAGTCATTCCTCCCCGTTATCCGCTGTCAGACGGTTATCTTCAGCTATGTAGATTATAACATATTCACCTATATTTATCGGAACCTGCGGACGTATGGCTATTCTATGCAGCTTCAGGCTCTTCATTACAGGTTGTCTACACATGTACCCTTTTTGCGGCCCCCCAGAAACACATCTGTACCTCTTGTTCAGCCGTGCACAGCCAAACAGGCCACCCAGTAATAACACTGAATGGCCTGCTACGATTGTGCTTATAGACGAATGGTCTGAAAAATGGTCAGACACCCAGCCAGCGCTTGAACATATGCTTGGTTGTCTGCTTGTTGATCTCGGCAATGGAGGTTGTGAGCGGAATGCCCTTCGGGCAGGCCCGCACACAGTTCTGCGAGTTGCCGCATCCGTCGATGCCGCCGTCTTCCATGAGCGCATCCAGCCGCTCTTCAGCGTTCATCTCACCTGTCGGGTGAGCGTTGAACAGCCGCACCTGCGAGATGGCTGCCGGTCCGATGAAGTCGGTCTTCTCGTTGACATTCGGGCAAGCCTCCAGGCAGACGCCGCAGGTCATGCATTTGGACAGCTCGTATGCCCACTGGCGCTTCTTCTCCGGCATACGCGGTCCCGGACCGAGATCATACGTGCCGTCAATCGGAATCCAGGCCTTGACCCGCTTCAGGGCGTTGAACATCCGGCTGCGGTCAATCACCAGGTCGCGCACGACCGGGAAGGTCTTCATCGGCTCAATGCGCACCGGCTGCTCCAGATTGTCGATCAGCGCTGCGCACGCCTGACGGGGCTTGCCGTTGATGACCATGGAGCATGCGCCGCATACCTCTTCCAGACAGTTGGATTCCCAGCATACAGGAACCGTATTATCGCCTTTCGCATTCACCGGATTCCGCTGAATCTCCATCAGCGCACTGATTACGTTCATCCCCGGACGGTAGGCAAGCTCGAACTCCTCCGTATAGGGGCTGGTCTCCGGTTCATCCTGGCGGGTAATAATAAATTTCACATTTTTGGGAGCTGCTGCTGTTTCCGCCATGTCAGTTACCTCCTAGAAAGTTTGGTTAGTCTAACCGGTCAGTCCTTCGAGTAATCCCGCACGCGCGGAGGAATCAGCGATACATCGACTTCCTCGTAGGAGATCTGCGGGCCGTCTGCTGTCCAGGCGGCTTTGGTGGTCTTGAGGAATTCCTCATCGTTACGCGTCGGGAATTCCGGCTTATAATGTGCGCCCCGGCTCTCATTGCGCAGGAGGGCTCCAAGCGTCATCGCCTCTGACAGCTCCAGCATGTTCCACAGCTGGCGGGTGAAGGCTACCCCCTGGTTGCTCCAGCGCGAAGTGTCGCTCATATTGATATTCTTGTAGCGTTCCTTCAGCTCTTTGATTTTGCCGATCGTCGCTTCCAGCTTCTTGTTCTCACGCACCACGGTCATGTTCGCCGTCATCCATTCGCCAAGCTCCTTATGGATCACGTAAGCATTCTCTGTGCCAGTCATCCCGAGCAGCGACTCATATTTATCGGTCTGCGTCTTGTGGAAGCTGTCGAACACCGTTGAGGAGATATCCTGCACCGATTTCTTAAGGCCCTTGATGTATTCAACAGCCTTCGGGCCGGAGACCATTCCGCCATAAATGGCAGAGACCAGCGAATTCGCTCCAAGACGGTTGGCCCCATGGTATTGATATTCACATTCCCCTGCCGCGAACAAGCCGGGAATATTCGTCATTTGATTATAGTCGACCCACATGCCGCCCATCGAATAATGCACCGCCGGGAAGATTTTCATCGGAATTTTGCGGGGATCATCCCCCATGAACTTCTCGTAGATCTCAATAATCCCGCCCAGCTTGACGTCAAGCTCCTTCGGGTCCTTATGCGACAGATCCAGGTAGACCATGTTCTCGCCGTTAATGCCCAGCCCCTGATCCACACACACATTGAAAATCTCACGGGTAGCAATATCGCGCGGCACCAGGTTACCGTACGATGGATATTTCTCTTCTAGGAAGTACCACGGCTTACCGTCTTTATAGGTCCAGATCCGTCCGCCTTCACCGCGCGCCGATTCCGACATCAGCCGCAGCTTGTCATCGCCGGGAATCGCCGTCGGGTGAATCTGAATGAATTCCCCGTTCGCATAATGCACACCCTGTTGATACACGGCGCTTGCTGCGGTTCCTGTGTTGATGACCGAATTCGTCGTTTTGCCGAAAATAATCCCCGGACCGCCGCTGGCCAGAATGACCGCGTCCGCCGGGAAAGTCTGGATCTCCATCGTCTTGAGATTCTGGGCGCTGATGCCGCGGCAGACCCGCTCGTCATCCAGAATCACCGAGAGGAATTCCCAGTTCTCGCTCTTGGTAACCAGGCCTTCCGCTTCCCAGCGGCGCACTTGCTCATCCAGTGCATAGAGCAGCTGCTGACCGGTAGTCGCCCCGGCAAAGGCTGTGCGGTGGCGCTTTGTTCCGCCGAACCGGCGGAAGTCGAGCAACCCCTCAGGGGTGCGGTTGAACATTACGCCCATCCGGTCCATCAGGTGAATAATGCCTGGTGCCGCTTCGCACATGGCTTTCACCGGAGGCTGATTGGCCAGGAAGTCGCCGCCGTAGACGGTATCGTCGAAATGCTCCCAGGGCGAGTCGCCCTCGCCCTTGGTATTCACGGCGCCATTGATGCCGCCTTGCGCGCAGACGGAATGTGATCTTTTGACAGGGACCAGTGAGAATAGATGTACATGCGCGCCGGATTCAGCGGCCTTAATGGTAGCCATCAGGCCGGCCAGACCGCCGCCCACGATGATGATATCGGCTGATGCCATGATTGTTCCCCTCCTAAAAGTTTTGCGGAAGATCCGCTTCTTCGAGATAGCTGTGCAGCAAAACTTGCTTCGGAAGCATAGGCTTAAGTTTTGTGAGCGTTTGCTTCCTGACTCCTCATCGTACAAAACTCGCTTCGGAAGCATACGCTCTAGTATTGCGGAATATCCGCTCCTAAGTGGTGTCAGCAGTATAAGTTAACCGCTTCCACACACCAGTGTATTCTTAAATAAAACTGCGCAGGGACTGCATCGCCGTAGCGGCAGTTTGGAATTCATCGTTACGGAAGGTGACCAGCGACAGGACGAACATGAAGGTAACGATAACGAAAATACCGAGGCAAAGTACGGATGATACTCTCTGCGAACGCGGACCCACCGTGATCCCCCAGCTGATCAGGAACGACCATAGACCGTTGGAGAAATGGAAGCAGGCAGCCACGATTCCGACAATATAGAGAGTCATCAAGAGCGGCTGGGTCACAATGTTATGCATCACTCCGCCAAGCTGATCATGCTCCACCTTGCCGAGTGCTACCTGGACGCGGGTGTCCCACAGATGCCAGACAATGAAGATGAAGGTGACGACTCCGGTGATCCGCTGCAGCGTATAACGCCAGTTGCGCTCAAGATTGTAGCGGTTCAGGTTCGGCTTCGACTGGTACGCGATGTACAAGCCGTATACTCCGTGGTACAGCAGCGGCAGCCAGATGCCGAACAATTCCAGGAAGAAGACCAGCGGCAGGCTGTTCAGCCACAGCACACTGTCTGTGAAACCAGAAGCGCCACCCTCTACTGCTGCGAAGTTCGTCAGCATGTGCTCAAGGAAGAATGCCCCGAGCGGGATAACGCCGAGCAAGGAATGAATCTTTCTGGAATAAAATCCTCTCATGCAAAGTGTCCCCTTTCCATATAAAACAGCGTTTTCACAAGTCTTTTTAAAGAGCATACACCGCCGGGAGTACAGTTGAAACAGGGCAGCGGCAGGCTTAATTTACCAGCTAATAGTCTGTTTGCACCACTATCCATTGTTTTCCCGGACTTTGCTGAATAATTCACAATATGTGAATATCTTGTGTCACTTTTCATGTTACTCTTTTTTTGCTTATAAGGGAATTGCAATCTAATTATTAATCGTTATACAATAATTGCATAAGAATATTTTTAATATGATAATAATTCTCATTTAGCTTCATTAATAACTTACAATTTAGGGTTGTCTTCCTGCACATCAGGAGAACCTTGGCTCATCGGCTATGCCTTTTATCACAGTTGTATGGGATTTGGAAGAGAGGAGCACTATGAATGTATGATGATTTAGATGCTTTTGCTGCGGTGGTGGAGCACTCCAGCCTGAACCGGGCCTCGCGCCAGCTCAACCTGTCCCAGCCGGCCCTCTCCCGCAAAATCTCCAAGCTGGAGGAGCGGCTCGGCGTCGCCCTGTTCAACCGCTTCGGCAAGCGCCTGGAGCTTACAGAGGTTGGCCGCCTTACCTACACCTATGCGCTGGAGCAGCGGCAGCAGCGTTCCAAGTTCCTGGAAGCGTTATCGAAGTTCAAGGAGGGCGAGCCGCAGCTCGTGACGCTGGGGGCCAGTCTGACCACGCTGCAGACAACCCTGCCTCCCCTGGTAAAAGCATACACAGAGAAATATCCGGCAGCCGAGCTGAAGCTCATCACCGGGAAGACTCATGAGATGGTCACCGCTGTCAGCGAAGGCAAATGCGATGTCGCCATCATCGCCTCCCAGGTTCAGGAGCCGGGGCTGCGCTGCATCCCGCTGTTCGAGGACCAGCTCCGGCTGGTCGTCTCCGAGCAGCATCCGCTGACCCTGACACCGCGGCTCACCATGGAGCATCTCTCCCGGCTGCCGATGATTCTTTTCTCCAAGGGAACCTGGTACCGCCGGACAACAGATGATCTGTTCCAGCGCTGCGGGGTTGATCCCGATGTACGGATGGAGATCGACTCCTTCGAGGCCATCGTCCGCCTGCTGCCGACGATCAAAGCTGCGGCCCTGCTGCCGAACTCTTACTTGCGTCCGGAGCTGTTGAACGGCGGGGGACTGGTCTCCCTGCACATCAAGGAGCTGGAGCAGACGCAGCGGACCACTTGCCTCATCTACCAGAGCAGCGGCGGACTCAGCACGGCAGCACGCTGCCTGGTGCAGGTAACGGAGGATGTCTTCCTAAACAGCCGCGAGTAGCAGCGGGGAACACAGCAATCACCCGGCAAGCTTCCGTAATGCTACGGATCAGCCTGCCGGGTGAGGATACTGCCGGGTAATTCTTTTGCTATACTAAACCAGACTTACACCGGATTAACGGAATTTGCCTGCATCAATTGCTGCCTGCTTCTCATCGAGAATCTCCTGGTAGCCTGCCTCCAGATACGTCTTCTTGGCGGCTTCATACGTAGCATCGAACTCAGCCTCCGGAGCGAGCACCACCTTCACGTACAGCTCCTGGAACAGCGTGTTCAGATCGGCCTTGTATTCGTTCACCTTCTCCAGCACCACATTGAACAGGGCATCCGGTGTACGGAATTCGGCAACCTCGTCATAATACTTCACCAGATCATCAGCCAGCGGCTCATAACCGGCCGGTGCCCAGTTGCGCAGGTTGGCCTTGCGGGTTTTGGCTTCATCCGGGTACTGGGCAATTTCCGTCACCAGCCCCCAGTAATCCTTGTTATTGTTCTGTGCCAGCACCGCTTCGCCCTTATAATCCGGGTTCTTCAGCGCTATGCCGTCTGCGTCAAGCGTATAGTTCTCCCCTTCGATTCCGTTCTGGAACTTGAACAGGTTCTCCGGCTGGCTGAGCCATTCCAGATACATCCACACGGCTGCGCGTTCTTCCGGCGTGGATTCATAGTTAATTCCCATAATGAAGCCGAACGGCCAGTAAGCGCGTCCCTGAGGCTTGTTGCCCTCCGGTACTCCCGCAAGCGGAGGCACGACCGCAAATTTGGCATCCGGGTTATTCTGCAGCGTAGCCGCAAAAACATCCGTGTTGTTCGCCAGATAGAAGCCGAAGTTACCGGTTTTGCCTGCCACGAATTCAGCCTTAATCTTCGGTTCATCGTTGCGCAGATAGAATTCCTTATCAATCAGGCCATTGTTATACTGGTAATTGAGGTTACGCAGGTAAGCCTCAGTCTCTTCCGTAGTCAGATCAGCCACGCTGAGATCGGAATACAGCGCACGATACTTCGCATCCACCGGCCATTTGCGGAACGGATAGTTGAAGTTGAAGAAGTTCTGCAGCAGATTGCCGCCGCTTACGCCGAGTCCGGCTTCCTTCCATTTGGCCAGCATCTCGTTGTACTTCTCGAGCGAGGTCAGATCCTCAACCTTCATCCCTACCTTTTCCACCCAGTCCTTGCGGATAATGTTGACGAAGTTGTCGGCTTCAGGACGCGCAGCGAAGAAGAAGGTCTTCTGATCATCCACGGTACCGTACTGTTCAATTGTTTCACCCATGCTCTTCCAATAGGTCGGCGCATAATTCTGAATCTCTGCATAGTCGAGCGGCTGCATCACATCCTCGCCATAATAAGTAAGCGCTTGCGGCATATCATAGTGGAAAATAATATCCGGAGCCTTGTGCGAAGCCAGGAGCTGCTCGAAATCCGTTACTTCTTTGGAGCGGGTGATCGGCACATAATTAACTTCTATATTATATTTGTCGCCGAACTCCGCCTGCACCCAGCGGGTATAGTAGTTATCGGACACGTTCCAGCCTTCATAGGCACGCTCATAGACCGGAATGTCGAGCGAGACTTTTTTCTCGAAGCCCTTGGAATAATCAGGATAGGCTCCTTCGGCCTGGTTCGTAGCCGCGGCTGTCCCGGCCGGCTTATTGCTGGATTCTGCCGTATCCTTGGTGTTATTTCCCCCGGAGCACCCGGCCAGCAGGCCTGCCGTCATGACGGATGCCATCATTAACGAATACACGCTTCTTTTATTCATCGCAATTCCCCCATTTTTTGAATTTTCGTAATTCCAAAGAATGACTATATACAAGGGACGCAGGATTACTCCTTAACGGCTCCGAGCATAACACCTTGAACGAAGTATTTCTGGACGAACGGATACACACAGAGGATAGGCAAGGTAGCGAATACAACGACTGACGCCTTCAGGACTTCCGGATTGCTTAGCTGCACCTGGCTGGCCTCCAGCTGGAAGCTTTCACTTGCCTGAATGACCAGATAATACAGCTTGAGCTGAAGCGGCCGGAGGGAGGTCTCATGCTTGATATAGAACAAGGCATCCTGATAAGCATTCCAGCGGCCCACCGCGTAGAAAAGGGCAAGTGTTGCCATAATCGGCTTGGATAAAGGCAGCACAATGCTGAACAGAATCCGGAAATGCCCGGCACCGTCGATCCGCGCAGATTCCTCCAGACTGACGGGAATCCCGCTGGTCAGCGAGGTTTTCATAATCAGCAGATTGAAGGCACTGAAGGAGAGCGGCAGCACCAGTGACCAGATGGTATCCATCAGCCCCAGATTATTGATGTTCATATAGTCAGGAATGATGCCCCCGCTGAAGTACATGGTGAACAGGAAGATGAAGGTGATCACCCTGCGGCCCTTGAACTGGGTTCGGGACAGCGGATAGGCGGCGCAGATGGTCAGGATCATGCCCAGAATGGTGAACAGCACAGTCACGATGACCGAGATGTACAGGGAACGGAGGATACTGGCATCCGCGAAGATTTTTTTATACGCTTCAATGGTGAAGCCCTGCGGCCACATAAAGACTTTATTGGCAATGACGAAGGAGTCAGAGCTCAGCGATTTCGATACAACATGAATGAACGGCAGCAGGCAGAATAGTGAGATGATAATAATGACGAGACGGATCAGCGTTTCCCAGATATCGATACGTGCTTTATGGGGTGCGGCAGTGCCTCCGGCTATTGCTTTCATGGTTCCTCTCCTTTCTACAAAATCCCATCCTCGCCAAGCTTCTTGGCTACGCGGTCCGCGGAAATGACCAGAATAATTCCGATGACGGACTGGAATAGTCCGATGGCGGTCGCCCGGCTGAAATTGCCGCTCTCAATCCCCCAGCGGTACACCAGGACCGGTATGGTAGTGGTGAACTCCGTGGTCGCTTTATTTTGCAGCGCATAGATCCGCTCGAAGGAGCCGTCCATTACTTTGCCCAGCGCCATAATCAAGAGCGTCACAATCGTTGCCCGGATCGATGGAAGAGTGATATTCCATACCTTTCTCCAGCGGCCCGCCCCGTCTACCGTAGCAGCTTCATACATCTCGGGGTTGATCCCGCTCATCGCCGCCAGGTAGATAATTGTGCCCCAGCCCATGCTCTGCCAGACCCCGATCACAAGATAGCTAATGAGCCAATTCGTATCCTGCTGCAGGAATGGAATCCGGGTGCCTCCCATCAGTTCGATGAGGTTATTGACCACACCGCCCCCCTCACTGAGGAGCTGATAGGCGATGGCTCCGATAATGACCCAGGACAGGAAGTGGGGCAAATAGAGCACCGTCTGATTGATTCTTTTGAACCGTACGCTCTTGATCTCGTTCAGCAGCAGAGCCAGCACAATCGGCATCGTGAAGCTGAAGCACAGGTCAAGCACGTTCAGCAGCAAGGTGTTGCGGACGGCCCGGATGAAATCAGGCTTGGCGAACAGGTCCTGGAAGACCTGTAGTCCGGCCCATTCACTGCCCCAGAAGCCTCTGGCAATCTTATAGTCCTTGAAGGCGATTACAAGTCCGGTCATTGGCAAATATTTGAATACGATGACAAAAGCCAGCGGAAGCATCACCAGCAGATAGAGCTGCCAATCCCGCTGTAAATAATAGCCGAACCCCTGTTTTCTTCTTAATAAAGGACTGTGATTCGTTTGTGAAGCGCTTGCAGCTTTCAACATATTCACCTCCTGCCTTGAATTCTTCTTGCCGGCTGCCGGCTCCTATTCTCCGGCCTGGTTCCTATGCTACCGTCTTTGCCCAGGCTTGAATATCATGAGTATTGATGATCACCTATCACAATTGATTCACAAATGATTGTTGCCCGGCGCCGAAGGCCTCAGCCGCAGGAGAATAATCAAAAATGATAGGCATTCCCAAAAATAATAAAGCGCTTTCATTTAGGAGGTCAGGTATATGCCTGATAAAAATTGCGTGATGAGGGAAGGGCCCAGGGGGGATTGGGGAGGGACCGGAGAGCGGGGAGGGGCTATTGGGAAACGATGAGGGGGCAATTAGGGAGCAACTAGAGCTATCAGGGAATGATTGGAGAGCTACTGTGGCTCAACACGGTATCCTTCAACTATTTCAGGAGCACTTCTGCTCCTCATTCGCTCGTTTAGCCAACTTTCCTGAAAATCAGGGGCACTTGTGCTCCTCATTTACTCGTTTAGCCAACTTTCCTGGAATTCAGGGGCACTTGTGCTCCTCATTCGCTCGTTTAGCCAACTTCCAGCTCCATCAGAGGAATTTATCCCTTTCATTTCCACCTCCAGCCCACTTTCGGCTCCATCAGAGGGATTTATCCCTTTCATTCCAGCATCCAGCCCACTTCCAGCTCCATCGGAGGGATTTATCCCTTTCATTCTGTCACCTGACCACTTTCCACAGACCTGCCGAAACAACACGGTCCTTGATACGAGATGCCGTTCCGCCGGCGATGGGTTTCTATGGGTTTCTATGGGTTTCTATGGGTTCTATGATTTTCTATGGGCTTTGATGGCCATCTATGAGCTTCTAAGAGCTCTTGCTCTTCGCTGACTTGTAGCCGCTTGGCGGCATGCCTTCATACTTGCGGAAAAAGCGGTTGAAGCTCTGCGCATTGGCGTAACCGACCTCAGCGGCAATCTGCTTGATCGTTAGCCCGGAATCCAGCAACAGCTCCTTGGCCTGCTCGATCCTTAGCTGGTTGACGAAGTCAATCATGCTGCTGCCGGTCTGTTCATATACAAGCTTGCGCATATAGGAGTAGCTGATGCCTATCTGCTTGGCCATGTTCTCGAAGACGATCTCTTCCCGGTAGTGCTGCTTCAGGTACTCCATGATCCGCTGCGCATAATTGGTCTCATGGGCGCTGCGGTCCAAGCTCTGTACAATCTCACAGTAAAAATCATACAGGTACTCCTCCAGCTCATCCAGCGTATCCATGGCGGCGAGAATCGAATATACGTTGCCCCGGCCCATAATCATCCGTCCGGTCCCGAGGTGATTCTCGCGCAGATGCTTGATCGTCGCGCCCATCAGCTGATGATAGATGAACATAATATTATCGTAGGAGATATTGTCCTCTGCGGAGATCTGGCTGCGGATGCTCTGCAGCTCCTTGAAGATTCCCGCCAGGTCGCCGGCATCCAGGAAATTCAGGATTCGCCGCTCACTGCTCTCAGAGTCAACATACTTGCGGCTGTTATCCTCCTCGTCATGCCAGTACATGATGCTTCCGGCCCCCTTGATCATCCTGCGCTTGATCACCTCCAGCGCTTCGAACAGCCGCAGCGCCACCCGCTCGGGAGCATCCGTCATCTCACTTACCCCAATCGTGACCGAATGCTCCAGCAGTTCAAGAGACTGGTCGCGGATCTCCTCCAGAGCCTGATGAATCAGAGTACTATGCGCCTCCCCTTCCTCCGGGGCAAAGTTCAGTACAATCACTGTACAGCCCTCATTATGGTAGACACAGCGGGCTACCAGCCCCTCAGGGAAAACACTCTCATACTTGGCACTCAGCAAATACCAGTGATAGCTGCGCGTCTCGCCATTGGTATGTCCCACGTATCTTCTATATTGGTCGATGGAGACCACTGCCACTCTGTAACAGGCATGCGGAAAAACCTCCGTGATCCGCGGCGGAATCTCACCGCGCAGCAGACGGTGTACGGCCAGACTGCGGGTATCCTGTTCACGCTCCTGAAGCAGCTGGAACAGACTCTCTTCCTCCTCCTGCATCCGTTTGAAAGCCAAATCCAGGAAGGCCAGCTCATTCTTGTTCACTACGCCCACATCAATCTTCGAGCGTATCGTCTGCACCAATTGCCTCAGGGGCCTGGACAGCCAGGTGGCCAGGAAGATGGCCAGCAGCGTCCCCAGTACAATGATCGCCCCCGTCAGCAGAATAATATTCCCCTGCATCTCTCTGGATTTGGTCATCAGCTCATCCATGGAGCTCCAGCTTACATTCCACCACCCGGACAAGGAGGATCGGCTCCAGGCATACACCGTCCGTTTGCCCTCCAGCTTGCGGAAGGTGTAGCCTTCACTGGCTTCCTGATTCAGAATCTCCTGTAAGAATGGCAGTTTATGGCTGTCGGAGAGCAGCATGGACCGGTCGTTGAAAGAGATCACCGTACCCGCAGCGTCCAGCAGCAGGTAGTTGCTGTCCCCCACCTCGGTAGCATGCAGATATTTGCCGATCTGGCTCTCCTTCATATTGACGACGATTACTCCCCGGGTGGTGGTGGACAAGCGGTTGAGCGGGTACACATAAGATACCACGTTCTCGCCCGACGCAAGCTTACGGGGCACCCATACCCCGCTGATCCCCCTGCGTCCCTTAAGCGCTTCTGTGATCCATCCGATAGGCTCATAGCGGGCAAGCGTCGTGATGCTGCTGTCTGTAGAGAAGACATAATCCGAATCCTCCAGGACAAAGAATGAAGAGTACACACCGTCCACCCGGCGGTTAAGGTTAAGCAGTTCCTTGGTCACGGACAGCGCCAGACTTACATTGTTATAGTTGGCGTTAATTTCATCGTAGGTTTCGAAGCTGCGGATGCGGTCAAAAATATTTGTTGCCGCCAGACGTGACGTATCCTGGGCCAGATTGGCCAGCGCGTTCTCGTTCAGCCTGCGGTTAGCATTAAGCCCGGCCAGCGTGGATTCCCCGATAGCTGCTTCAGAGTTCTGTATAATCTGTGACCCGCTGTACCAGGTCAGGACTGCTGTAGGAATAGCCATAATGCAGAATAGAATCAACGCCAGCTGCAGGATCATCGGTGTTCTTTTCATCACATATCCCCCTAAGGATTTCTATGTTACCGCTTACAATATTTTTATTTTATCATTTCAGGATACATTTTACATATGTGTATAAGAAAAATTTCCAACCCACGCGCGGCATGTTACAGGCTGGTGTACAGGCGTACTAATGCACGGCTGCAGGCTTACGCCGAAACAGCAAAAACGCCTGGATGCATAACCATCCGGGCGTTTATAGCTTTCTTTTATCAGGATAGGCTGGCTGACAGGAAGTGCTTACTCCACATTCACCGCTTCATCCTCGAACTCCTCGATACTGTCGTTGGAGCCGATCACCACCATGATGTCCCCCTGATGCACATGATCATGCGCGGTCGGGGCAACAATGATGCCATCCTCGCGGTTCAGGGCAATGATGCTGCAGCCGTATTTGGCGCGGGTGTTCAGCTCGGAGAGGCTTTTACCGTTCATGCAGGCAGGTACCGTCAGCTCAACAACCTTGTAATCCTTGGATATCTCGATATAATCAAGCAGATTCGGCGTCACCAGCTGATGAGCCACGCGGATACCCATATCCCGCTCCGGGAAAATCACCCGGTCCACCCCCAGCTTCGACAGCGCGCGGCCGTGAAGAATGGAGATGGCTTTGCCGACCACCTGCTTGACGCCCAACTCTTTGAGCAGAATCGCTGCTAGAATACTCCGCTCCATATTATCCCCGATCGCCACAATGCCGCAGTCGAAATTACGCACTCCGAGTGAGCGCATAATCCCTTCATCCGTAGCATCCGCCATGACTGCATGGGTCAGTTGCCCGGTCATAGCCTCTACCCTCTCCTCCTGGGGGTCGATCCCGAGGACCTCGTAGCCCATGGACATCAGCTCCAGCGCCAGACTTGAACCGAAGCGGCCCAGGCCGATTACAACAAACTGCTGTGGTTTCATGACTTGATTCCCCTATCCAATTATCATTTTGCCTTCCGGATATTTATATAATGGTTTACCCTGTCTCGGGCCGAGCGCATACGCCAGCGTCAGCAGCCCCAGTCGTCCGGCGAACATGGTCAGGCAGATCAGGATCTTGCCGACCTGCGTCAGCTCCGGGGTCAAGCCCAGACTTAGTCCGACATTGGCAAACGCCGAGATCGTCTCGAACAGAATCATCAGATACGGCAGCCCCTCTGTAGTCGAGAGCATCATGGAGACCGTAACGATCAGCAGCAGTGCTAACAGCGTAATGGTCAGTGCCTTGAACACGCGCTCCTGAGCCAGCCGGTAACGGAAGAGCACGATGTCTTCGCGGCCGCGCAGCATGGAGATAACAGCTCCAAGCATCAGCGTGAAGGTAGTGGTCTTGATGCCGCCGCCGGTAGAGCCCGGGGATGCCCCGATGAACATCAGGATCACGATGAAGAACTGCGTGGCCTGACGCAGGCCCGTGATATCCAGCGTATTGGCTCCTGCCGTACGCGGTGCCACGGATTGGAACAGGGAGGCCCACAGCTTGCTCCCGAGATTCAGCGGTCCCAGGGTCCGGGAATTGGTGAACTCGAAGATGAAGATGACCACCATTCCGGTCATAATCAGTCCGGCTGTCATCGACAGCACCACCTTGCTGTGCAGCGACAGCCGCCGGGTGCGGCGGAAGTCGGCCAGATCGGAGATTACGATGAAGCCGATTCCCCCGGAGATGATCAGGAACATAACGACCAGGTTAATGACAGGGTCTCCGACATAGCTGATTAAGCTGTGATCATGCCCGCCGAACAGATCGAATCCGGCGTTATTAAACATCGACACCGCGTGGAATACCCCGTAGTAGACTGCGCGGCCTAACGGCATATCTACCGCCCAGCGGATAGACAGGAGAAGTGCTCCCGCAGCTTCAATGACCAGGGAATAGAGCAGCACCTTGCGGATCAGCCGCACAATCCCTTCCATCGAGCTCTGATTCATGGCTTCCTGAAGAATCAGCCGGTCACGCAGTGAGATTCTGCGCCTGAACACCAGGGCAAACAGCGTGGCCATGGTCATGAACCCGAGCCCGCCGATCTGGATCAGCACCAGAATAACCGCTTGTCCGAAGCCGGTAAGATGGGTCCCGGTATCCACTACAGCCAGACCGGTCACACAGGCGGCGGAGGTGGCCGTGAACAGCGCATCCATGAAGCTGAGCGGCTGACCGGGTACGCTGGATACCGGAAGCATAAGCAGCAACGTGCCGATGAGGATGACCGCAGCGAAGCTCAGCACCAGGATTTGCGGAGGAGCCAGCTTCAGGAATCGGAAGCCGGTGATCTTGGAAGACGGTGGCGCCAAACTTCTCATCCTTTCAGGGTTCCTTATTAGAAGTTACGAATCGGTCATTATCAGATAAGCATACAAAATTATATACGTTATTGCCTAACTTCACAAAGACTCATTTTCTATATACAAAGCAAACACTGCTTGAGATGCACGTTAAGTCCTGCTTTTCTAAAATTTGGCTTGAAATTGTATGGTGGTTGGTGGTACACTGGATTCATAAAGTGTATGGTCAGTATCCATACACACCATAAAGAGAGATGTAGAAGGGAGGACATAGGTGGATTCTACCTTTGAGCTATTACCGGAGCACTTCCTGATTAATCCGTCACTTCCGATCTATGAACAGTTTGTTGGCGCTATCCGGGAGCGGATTGTTAGCGGCATCATTCCACCGGGATCACGTCTACCTTCTGTCAGGGACCTGGCAGCCGGCAGAGGTGTCAATCCCACTACTGCCGCCCGGACGTACCAGGAGCTGGAGCGGATGGGGCTGATTGTAACCTACCGTGGTCAGGGAACCTTTGTCACCCGGGAAGAAAGTGTCATTAAGGATGCACGTAAAGCAATCATCCGCCAGGCTGTACAGCAGTTCAAGGACACTGCCGCTGCGCTTGGTCTTACTGCCGAGCAAATGCTGCAATTCGATAAGGAGGATTGAAATAATGACTATGAATAGATCGGTAATAGAAACGCCCGCCCTTCCCGCTGCAGTTGAGTGCAAGGATTTACGGTTCGAGATTAAAAACCGGGTGATCCTGGACGGCATCAGCTTCCACATTCCCCAGGGCAGCATCACCGGCCTGCTTGGACCGAACGGTGCAGGCAAGTCCTCCCTGCTGCGGATTATATCCGGTCTGATCCCCGCAGGGTCCGGCACGGTCAGCATTAACGGAAGACCCGCTGGTGTTGAGCGGCTCGGAGAGCTCTCCATGCTTCCTGACCGCAGCAGTCTGCCCGGCTGGCTGACCGTGCAGGAATGGCTGGGCTTCGCCGCAGGCATCTACCCGGACTGGGACAGCGGCAAGGCCGCAGAGCTGCTGCTTAGCCTATCCGTCACACCGGACTCGCTAATCTCCACCATGTCCCGCGGCGAGGAAGCCCGTCTGCAGCTCTTAACCTGCCTCTCTCGTCAGGCAGCGCTAATTATTCTGGATGAGCCGTTCACCGGTGTGGATCTGATCTCCAGAGAAGTGATTGCCTCTGCTGTGGTAGGGGAGATGGCAGGCGGCTGCCGGACCTTCCTGATTGCCACCCATGATATCCGGGAAATGGAGCTGCTCTTTGACCGGCTGATTCTGATCGGCGGCGGTCGGATTCAGGGAATTGATGATGTGGATCAACTGCGGCACTCCGGTTATTCTGTGGAGTCACGCTACCGGGAAGTGTTCGCATGACGGCGCTTAAGACTCTTGTGAAGCTGGAATATAGCCGCTATCGTCTGAAGAAGGTACATGAGCTGCTGGCTGGCCTGGCTCTGCTGGCTGTATTGCTGCCTGCCGGTCTATTCTTCCCGCTCTCCTGCATAACTCCACAGTCTCCGTTCCTTACAGCTGCGATGCTGCTATGGATTATCGCGATGGGAGTATCCTCTATACATATGATAATCTTTTACGGGCAGCGGCATAAGGATTGGTTCCTGACTTTTCCGGCCCCGCGGCTTACCCTGCTCAAGGCCAAGGCGCTCAGCCTGCTGAAGCTCAGCCTGAGAATAGCCGTTCCCATCTTCACTGCTGCCGCTGTGCTCTATGGACTCTCTGTTCTGTCCGGCCAGTATGAGCCGCTGTCTGCCTTCGGGTTCATCTATACATTGATTGCTTACAGCTTGCTTATTCTCACCCTGTTGCCCTTAGCCATCATGAGCGGTCTGCTGGTCAGTGTGCTGATGGCTATTCGCAACCATGCTCTGCTCCTGCTGCTTGGAGTTCTTTATCCACTGCTCTGGCTGGCACCTTTAACCACCATCATTGTGTTGAATGATAACGCCACTACTGCCGCCTTCTACGAGTCTGAGTATCTATCGACGCAATATATGCTAATATATAGCGTGATATTGCTTATACTCGACTTGAGCGCTTACTATTTCCTGCTGCCCGTAATTGCCGGCAAGAGCTTCAGTATGCTCCCGCAACCGGAGAGCAGGCTAGCTGAAGGCTCACTCCTGCGTTCCAGCTATACAAAGCATCGGGGACTGGCCCGTTCTGCACGTTCTACAAGCAGCCGATCCCCCTTGCTGAGCTTATACAGACTGGATGCAAGCCTTCTGCGCTCAATGGAAAGGCACAGGCTTGTCATCGGACTGAAGCTCACTCTTCCAGTGCTTATGGCCGTTGCCGCCTATTTTTTAACCGGCGACCTCGAGGGTTTCCTGACATGCATCGGAATTCCCTTTACCTTTCCCGTGCTGTTCGGGTTCTTGTGGATGATGATCCGCAGCAGTTCCAGCCATAAGCAGCTGGCCTGGTGGCTGTTATTTCCGCACAGCCGGCTGCGTCTGCTGCTCTCCGGAGTTGCCGCTGTATGGGTTACAGTCATGCGCATCCTTCTCGTGCTGTTCTGTTCCATGCTTGCCGGCATTGCAGCAACACAGGTTATTGGGAGTCCCGCTCCATATCACATCAGCCTATATATATCCTGGCTGTGGTATTCCCTTGTTGTCTACACACTGGCATTGACACTGGGGCTGGGTGTGCTGCAAAGCATCTATTACCTGATGAGATCCAAGGCACTGCTCCCGTTGATCTTTGTCATGACAATGGCTGTCATGCTCATCCTGCCTCAGATCAGCAAATATCTGTATCCAGAGGAGTTCACCAGTGCTCCTTATCCGTTATGGTCCATTCCTGGCCTCGCCGCCCTGGTCGGCCTCCCGCTTGCCATGTGCTGCACCGTAGCAGGCGCCAAGTATTTCCACCTGGCACTGGGAACAAATAAAGAGCAGGCGGCTAAGAAACAGGCATAAGCCCGGCCATCTTCACGTAAGAGGATAGTACGGCTTTTCAAGAAAGCAAGATAAATTCAGACTAAGGAGGCGTTCCATGAATCCCGTCGGCCAGCCCCTGCATCAGCGGCCCCTTACTACCAAGCTTATCCTTGCCGGAATTCTCGGACTCATTCTATTTGTCATGTTCCAGATCGCTCCCCAGCTCATCTCCAGTTCAGATGGGGATACAACTATTCTCAGCAAAAGTGAAATCCGGGAGAAAGCCGCCACGTTTGCCGCCGGGCAGCTCGGCTACGAAACCGCAGCCGGAGATGAATGGGTGATCCTGTACAAGACAGACTCTTCTTTCTATGGCTATATGTCCCGGGAGAAGCTGCTCCCGGACTATTCCAAGAACAAGCTCGACCAGCGTTATCCATTCGATGTGTACCATGCGGTGCTCTATACGTCCGGAGAGGCGGCAGCCCGACTGGCAGTTGACCTCAATATGTATACTGGCGAGCCCGTAGCTTTTGCCGTTGGTGCCGATGCCGATGCAGCGGCCGGACTGAATTACGGCGAGCGGCCCGCGGCAGCAACCAAACGTACCGGTACTGCCAATCCTGCAAGCAGCATACCGGACTTGAGCCTGGAGGCAAAAGAAAGCCTCGCCCGCCCCTGGCTGAAGCTCTGGGGGGCCAATCCCGCCAAGCTGAAGATTGAGGCTAACCTTGATGGCTACGGACTTGTCTATTCCGACAGCTCCGTCACCATAGGTGAATTACCGCTTAGGTACCAATTCAATTATCTGAACGGCGAGGTCTCGTACTTCCGTGCCGGATTCTCGGCCCCTGCCTGGCATGATGCCTACGTGGATGGTCAGACCTCGCTGGCCAAGAAGCTAACCTTGTACGGCTATGGCCTGCCGACCCTGCTGCTGGGCCTTCTGGCGCTGATCTACGGCATTCTGCGCAGGAAGCATACTTCCTGGAAGCGCGGAATCTTCCTGAGCTCCGTCCATTTCCTGATCATGATGGTCAGCAGCTACAATGTGGTGTCCGAAACCGGCAGCGGCAGTGCTGAGGCAAGAGTTACAGCCTTAGTCATGTTCATCATCTACGTTCTATATAGTCTGCTGATGTCGCTCCTGCTCTACTTCTCCCTGGTCGGAGGGGACGGCTTGTGGCGTTCCGAGGAGAAGCTGAATCCTTGGCCCCGGGCCTCCGAGCCCGGCTACGGCCAATATGTACTGAAGAGTATCCAGGCAGGTTATATCTGGGCCTTCATTCTGCTTGGCGTACAGACCGTCATGTTCATTATTCTGTCCTATACGCTGGATAACTGGTCCACCACAGACGCCAGCCAGTCGCCTTACAATATGAAATATGCCTGGCTGCTGCCGATTGTAGCCTGGCTTGCCGGCCTCTCGGAAGAGGCGGTCTACCGTCTGTTCGGCATCCGCATGCTGAAGAAGCTGGTCAAGAATACGCTCATCGCTTCACTGATTACGACCCTGATCTGGGCGCTCGGACATACGCTCTACCCGATCTATCCGGTCATCTCGCGGCCGATTGAGCTGACGGTGATCGGTCTGCTGTTCAGCTATATTTTCATCCGGTACGGGTTCATCGCGGTGATGTTCAGCCATGTGGTATTTGACAGCATCCTGATGGGGGCGACGCTGATCTTCATGAAGGATACAGTGAATATCGGAGCCGGTACCGTCACGATCATTCTGCCGTTCATCGTAGGTTATCTGGTGTACCGCTTCAACCCTCCGCGGGAGCCGAAGCTGGTAGAATCGAATCCTGCTCCATAAGAACCAGCAGCGGCTGCGCTTCCTCCTCCGGGATAGCGCAGCCGCTGCTTTATTGCTATAGCAGTTATGCCTCTTCCATCAGAGAACGATACGGGCGGACGGGAGAACGGAGTCTGTTATCCTCCACTTCAAAGACTACATCTCCCTCTTTCAGATAAGCACGGACAACCAGTGAAGCGTATCCTTTACCGGAAACGGTCAGAATTATACAAATATCAACGATCCTATGCAGAAAGTAAAGATTAAGTTAATTACGCAGTAGCTCATAGTGTTCAGTTTGCTATGTAAATTCGGCGCGCGTCTCTGCCACGCTAAATGTAATCGATTTTTCGATTACATTTAGCACGCACAGCACCACCCGGCGCAATGTAGTCGGTTTTTCGATTACACTCGGCCCGCACGCCACTAACCGGCGCAATATAATCGGTTTTTCGATTACATTTGGCCCGCACGCCACTAACCGACGCAATATAATCGGTTTTTCGATTACATTTGGCCCGCACGCCCCTAACCGTGGTATTATCCCCTTGAAGTAGACACTCGAAAAAAACCTCATGTGTTAACATGAGGAAATGAGTGAACTTGGAGGGGATTTTGGTATGGCCAAAAAGGGACAAGTATTTCAATCGTACACAGAGGAATTCAAGAAAGAGGCCATTCAAGCCTATTGTACAGGAGGTGAGAGCTATAAGGTCGTCTCCGACAGGTTGGGAATTGTGAACTGTACCCAGCTTAAAGTATGGGTAAAGAAATATCGGAATGGGGAGCCACTCGATACACAAAAAGGGGCAACAAGCCCTTTAAAAGGACGTCCACGTTCTACATTTGCCAGTATAGAAGAAGAACGAGATTACTTAAAGGCACAGGTGGACTACTTAAAAAAGCGGTATCCAAATCTGTAAAGGGAGGGAAGCTTGGACTACACGACAAATACGCCGTCATTGAAGAACTACGTGACCAACATCGCATCACCCGCCTATTAGCCATTGCAGAGGTATCGCGGGCAAATTACTACAAGTGGCGAGGTGCACAGGTTCGACGAATGGATGCCTATGAGCAAGAGCACGCCATGAAAGAGCATATGGTAGCTATTCACCTGGCTCATCCCTATTTCGGGTACCCTCGAATGCAGGCAGCCCTGCGGGAGGCAGGCTACCTCGTCAACCACAAGAAGGTATGGAGGCTCATGAAAGAGCTATCGATCCAGTCCGTCATTCGCAAGAAAAGGCGTCGTGCGCGCTCTGCTCCTTCCGTGGTCTACCCGAACCGGTTAAAGCGTAAGTTTCATGCGACAGCCCCACAGCAGAAGCTAGTCACGGACATTACGTATATCTCAGACGGCACCCGCTTTTATTATCTGTCTGCGATTCAGGACCTCTTCAACAATGAGATTGTAGCTTGGCAGATCTCGGAGCGAAACGACGTAAACCTCGTCCTGGATACGGTGGAACAGTGGACACGGAAAAGAGACGTGTCTGAGGCCGTGCTCCATTCGGACCAAGGCTTTCAGTACACGTCTCAGGCGTACAACACACGATTAGAGGCATTCAGCGTCAAGGGCAGCCACTCTCGCAAAGCAACCTGCCTGGATAACGCCTGCATCGAATCCTTCTTTTCGCATCTGAAGACAGAAAAGTTGTACCTTCACCAGTGTAAGTCAGAAGCAGAGATTCATCAAGCAGTTGAGGAGTATATCTACTTTTACAATTACCAACGTTTTCAGGCGAAACTGAAACAGCGCGCGCCGATTGAGTATCGGCACGCTCTGGCTGCTTAGCTTTTTTCATCTGTCTACTTGACAGGGGTATGACCACCGACGCAATATAATCGGTTTTTCGATTACATTTGGCCCGCACGCCCCTGCAACTCTAATTGTGTTCGCTTTTTCGCATACATTTGATCCACCCTTGGCCTGCCTTCCGGGGGATTTAGCCGGATTTCTGGCGATATCATCCATTCCTAACCCAGTCCAAAGAAGCCGGCCCACATGGGACCGGCTTCAGCTGCGTTACCGTTCGAACTTTTTTTAGATTGACGGCTCCTCATCATTGAGCGCCTCCAGAATCTGACCGGCCAGCTTCTCACCGATGGACAGCACCTTGAAATCCTCGATGGAGGCTTCCTTAATCTTCTTAAGCGACCCGAAATGCTTCAGCAGCAGCTTCCTGCGCTTATCCCCGATGCCAGGAATCGAATCCAGCTTCGAGGTGACCATCGATTTGCCGCGCTGCTCCCGGTGGAACGTAATGGCGAACCGGTGAACCTCATCCTGGATACGCTGCAGCAGGTAGAACTCCTGGCTGTCCCGCGCGAGCGAGACCGGCTCGGCGGAGTCGCCGACCAGCAACTGGGCGGTTCTGTGCTTGTCATCCTTGACCAGACCGCAGACGGGAATGAATAATCCCAGCTCATTCTGCAGAATATCGATCGCCGAAGAGATCTGGCCCTTTCCTCCATCGACTACGATCAGATCCGGCTGCGGCAGATTCTCCTTCAGCACCCGTTCATAACGCCGCCGGATCACCTCGCGCATCGTCTCATAATCATCCGGCCCCTGTACGGTGCGGACCTTATACTTACGATACTCCTTGCGGGCAGGCTTGCCGTCGATGAAGACCACCATGGCCGAGACCGGATTGGCTCCCTGGATATTCGAATTATCGAACGCTTCGATCCGGTTCAGCGAGTCCAGCCCCAGGCTCTGCCCCAGACTGCTGGCCGCCCCGGAGGTACGCTCTTCGTCCCGCTCGATCAGGCGGAACTTCTCATTCAGCGCGACCCGGCTGTTCTGGCAGGCCATGCCGATCATCTGCTTCTTCAGCCCGCGCTGCGGCACCAGCACTTTGATGCCCAGCCATTCCTGCAGGGCGGCTGCGCCCCCGGCCGCATCCACGGTCCCTTCGGCTGCCGCCTCCTGCTCCGCCTGCTCCTGCACAGCTTCATCAGCCGCTGCCGGAGCACCCGCAAGACCCTCACCTGCAATTCCCGTCTCACCGGTCTGCGCAATAGCCTCCGATTCATCTTCTGCGCCTAAGGCCGCCATCAGCGCCTGGCCGCTCGGCATAACGCCGGCCGCCTGCACACTGCTTCCCTGGCCGGGAGCGCCGCCTGCTTCCGGCGGAAGCATTCCGGCGCTTGCCATATCCGGCAGCAGGATTTCCTGCGGCAGCGCGGGGTTGTCGCTGTAATACTGCGTCACATAAGACATGAAGTCACTGTACGCCTCCCCGTAGAACGGAAAAGCCGACGAGTGGCGCTGAATCATTTTCCCCTGCCGCATATACAGAATCTGCACACACATCCAGCCCTTGTCCACCGCATAACCGAAGACGTCACGGTCCTTGGTGTCAGCCGTATTGATCTTCTGCTTCTCCATGACGGCATCGATGTGTTGAATCTGGTCGCGCAGCTCCTTGGCCCGCTCGAAATACAGCTCCTCGGCCGCCTCCTGCATCTTCTTCTGCAGATCCTTCTTCACCGCATCATGTCCGCCCCCGAGGAAGGAAGAGATATTCTGAATAATCTCCTCATAAGCCGACTTCGGCACTTCCTTCTCACACGGCGCAAGGCACTGGCCCATGTGATAGTACAGGCAGACCTCCTTCGGCATCACCCCGCATTTGCGCAGCGGATACATCCGGTCGAGCAGCTTCTTGGTCTGCTGGGCGGCGTAGCTGTTCGGATACGGGCCGAAATATTTAGCTTTATCTTTCAGCACCCGGCGGGTAACCTCCAGGCGCGGATGGGCTTCATTAGTGATTTTCAGATAAGGAAAGGTCTTGTCATCCTTAAGCAGCACGTTGTAGCGCGGCATATGCTTCTTGATCAGATTGCACTCCAGAATGAGTGCTTCCATATTGCTCGATGTCACGATATATTCGAAATCAACAATATTGGCGACCAGCCGCTGCGTCTTCCCGTTGTGACTGCCGGTAAAATAAGAGCGTACACGGTTCTTCAGCACTTTGGCCTTGCCGACATAGATGATCGTGCCCTCTTGATTCTTCATCAGATAGCAGCCGGGCAGATCAGGCAGCAGCGCAAGCTTGTTGCGGATATTATCCATATAATCCATAAGTTCTCCCCCACCTGTTACTACACGGTTATAAGGTAAGTTTAGAATAGAATGTACTACATATTCAAGCCTTAATATAGAACACCCGTTTCTATTGACAGACAAAGCGCCCTCGGAGTACCGAAGGCGCTTTGTCTGAAGGGGCCGCGAGGCCCCGGTTACAGCATATGATCATACATTATTGGTGCTTAGCTACGATATTCTTAAGGGAATCCTTGGAGTTCAGTCCTACGACTTTGTCTACAGGCTGGCCGTCTTTGAAGAAGATCAGAGTAGGAATACTCATTACTCCAAAACGGGAAGCTGTCTCCGGATTCTCATCCACGTTCAATTTAGCGATCTTCACATCGTCACCCAGCTCGGTGGACAATTCCTCGAGAATTGGGGCAAGCATTTTGCAAGGGCCGCACCAAGGTGCCCAGAAATCTACTACTACAGTACCTTGACCTTCCACTTCATTCACGAAGGATTGGTCAGACACGTTCACGATAGCCATGATATTGTTCCTCCTCAAAAAGTTTTGTGAGCTTAAGCTGTACGAAATAACTTCCGCTTCTATAGCCTGAGCCAAGTCCGCAGAATTTACTCCGAAATCATAGCGGGATAAAATGCTTCATGTAATATGATAACCAAATTATCATTTACCGACACATCCTCAGTATAACATAAATACAATGCATTTGTTATATATTTTAAGAAATTATATTGTATAAAATTAATTTGTAATATCCAGCTTCATCGTCCAGGAGGTTCCAGAAATTCCGTGAAACTGAAATCCGAGTCTGTCATATAGCCGGACGGCCGCCTGATTCTCCGGATCAACGCTGAGAGAAAGGGCGGTGTACCCCTCGGATACAGCTTGTTGAGTGATGGCCTGCATGAGTCTGATTCCTACCCCCCGCTGCCTATAGTCAGACCGTACAGCCACACCTAATTCTGGCGTCTGCGCATCCACAAATCCGTAGCCCTGGTTCGTCTCGTCAAATAGCCTGTACCAGGCGGCACCTGCGGGAATATTATCAATAAGGGCAATAAGAGCCGTATCGCCTTGTCTGCCCCAATTCTCGTTATATTTCACCATCCCCGGAGAATTCAGCAGCTCACTTCTGGGAGGCTTCCCTTGTTCGATATGTATGGACTCATAATGCATATCCATAAGAAAATCATATTCCTGCGGTTCCATAGGTCTTATATGTATCATAAAATCACCCTTCTGGCAGCAGATATAGGAATGAACGCCGATCTTATCTTTACATCTTCTCTGCATCTTCGTATACTTGAAGAAAGCGCATTAATTGTCAATGACTTCTCTCACATGTATAACTGTAACCCACTTCATGCAGTCATGCAACAGCAAGGAGGAAGAAGCGAATGGACGTCAATGTCAACGCACAGGTCCGTGACCCGCGGGAGCATGTCAATGAGGAGCCCCGCCACGATCTCGGTGATCTGATGGTCGGTTTCTTCGGGATGACCGGCTTCATGACCGTGGTCTTCTTCGGAATGGTGATTATCAAGTATCTGTCCGAATAGCTGCTTAGGTGCAGTGTCCGGTATTCTTCGCCCGCGTCAGGGCAGGATGCCGGATTTTTTTGCGTTCAGGTTACGTTCTATCACGGATCATTAATAATAACATAAATTTACAATTTATTAAAAATAAAACACATTTTTGTTTCACAGGAGCCGTGTTACTCTGTAAGCGAAAGCGCTCTTATACCCTATTTTGAGGAGGATAAAAGAATGAAAAAGCTTGTCAGCCTTGCTGTCGCAGGCTTGTTGGCATCGGCGCTATATTCCCCGGTATCGTTCGCCGACAACCCTGTTGTACAGACCATCTACACGGCAGACCCGGCCCCGCTTGTATACAATGATACGGTCTACCTGTACACCGGACATGACGAAGACAACTCGACCTACTATACGATGAATGATTGGAGGGTCTACTCTTCCAAGGACATGGCGAACTGGACAGATCACGGGTCACCGCTATCCTATAAGGCGTTCAGCTGGTCGAGCGGAGAAGCTTGGGCCAGCCAGGTCATTGAGCGCAACGGCAAATTCTACTTTTATGTCACGGCCAAAAGCACTTCGCTCGGACGGCCCGCCATCGGCGTCGCCGTCTCAAACAGCCCGACCGGGCCGTTCGTGGACGCCATCGGCAAACCGCTCGTCTCCAGCAGCTGGGGCGACATTGATCCGACGGTATATGTGGACAGTGACGGCCAGGCTTATCTCTACTGGGGGAACCCGACACTGAAATATGTGAAGCTGAACCCGGATATGATCTCCTACAACCAGAGTACGGGTATTATCCAGGTGCCTATGACCACAGACAGCTTCGGTGTACGAAACGGCAATGCTGACAGACCGACCCTCTACGAAGAAGGTCCCTGGTTCTACAAACGCGGCAGCTTATACTACATGGTCTACGGCGCAAGCGGCATTCCTGAGAATATCGCCTACTCCACCAGCTCTTCGCCTACCGGCCCGTGGAAGTACCGGGGAATTATCATGCCCACGCAGGGCGGCAGCTTCACGAATCACCCGGGCATCATCGACTTCAACGGACGCTCTTATTTCTTTTATCACAATGGCGCACTGCCTGGAGGAGGCGGCTTCACCCGGTCAGTGGGGGTAGAGCAATTCACCTACAACGCGGACGGAAGCTTCCCGGTCATCAACATGACAACCGCCGGGCCACAGCCCCTCGCCACCCTTAACCCCTATGTCAGAACACAAGCCGAGACCAGCGCATGGGCAGCCGGGGTAGAGACCGAGCCCACCTCGGATACAGACGGGGGAATGAATGTCGGCTTCATCGATCACGGCGATTATCTCAAAATCAAGAATGTGAACTTCGGCGCCGGAGCTTCCGGCTTCGAGGCCCGGGTAGCGTCAGCAGGCAGCGGCGGTAATATCGAGCTGCGGCTGGACAGTCCAACTGGAACACTGATCGGCACCTGTGCGGTACAGAATACGGGGGGCTGGCAGAGCTGGGTAACCAAGACCTGCATGGTCAGCGGAGCAAGCGGGACTCATGACCTTTACCTGAAATTCACGGGCGGCAGCGGATACCTGTTCAATATCAATTGGTGGAAATTTAGCGCCAGCTAAATTCTAAGCATAGCAAAAAGGGGACCCCGGCCAGATGCTGGCGGAGTCCCCTTTTTATAAAATAATAAAAACTCAGCCTCTGGCCTTGCCGCGCTGGTTCTCCCCATGCAGCGGAATAACATCCACGAACGGGGCGATCCGGTCCATCAGCCTCTGGCCCTTGTAGGCTTCTTCGCCGTCCTTGCTAGTGATGCTGAGATGCTTCTCCAGCCCGTCCAGCGGATAATTCGAGGTGTAGAAGGTCGGCTTGCGGTTCATCCGGTAGTTCAGGATCGCTCCGAGGACATGGTCACGCGCCCAGGGATTGAGATTCTCGGCTCCGATGTCATCGAAGATAAGCAGATCACAGTTCTTCATCGTATCGACCATTTCCTTCAGCTTCTGGTTGTCCATCATGATCAGCTTCAGTTCCTCGATGAAATCCGGCATATAGACAATCACGCCGCTGTAGCCCGAGATAGCCAGCTCATGGAGCAGATAGCACATCAGGAAGGTTTTGCCGGTGCCGAAGCTGCCCTGCAGATAAATGCCCCGCGAAGTCAGGCCCTCTGCCCGCACAGCTCCTATATAGTCAAATATCTTGTTCACAGCTGAGGCCCGCCGGGGGTCCTTGCCCATAATATCCATCTCATCATATCCGCCGTTCAGCACCCGCTCATCCACATAGAAGCTGCGAATCCGCTTGCGGACATTATCCTGATTATCCTGCGCAATCTTCAGCTTACACGGTGTCTTGCGTTCATATAGATCCGTTACACCGTTCACCGTCTCCACCGACAGCTTGCTGTAATGCCCCTGGAAATCATTCGGACAATTCGCCAAGCCGGGACAGTTCTTACAATGCCGGTCCTCCTCGACATATTGGTACAGACGGCTCAAGTGCAGCCGCAGCCGGGACTCGTCCAGCTCGGGGTGCTCAGCCTGAAGCTCCTTGACCAGGGGATGATTCAGCAGGGTCTGCTCCAGGTCACGGGAGCGCTGGCGCAGAGCAGGGTTGTTCATCGAACGCAGCACTTCGCCCATAGACTCCATCGCTGCACCTCACTTTCTTCAGGGCGTTCTCAGAACGCCTTTTTTCTTGCTGGCCTTGATCTCGGCCGCTTTCTTCATCATCGCCGCGAATTCCTCTTCCGATACGGTTCCGGCGCTGCCGTCATCAAGCACAATCGGAATCTCCTGCTTGCCGGACCGCCCGCCGCTCTTCGCATAAGAACGCTGACGGGTTCCCGCGGTGCCTGTGCTTGAGGAGGCGGAAGCCGCCCCCTTGCCCTTCACCTTCGACTGGTCGCGGATATAGCGCACAGCCTTCTCGTAAGTATTCACCTGCTTCACCAGCATATTGGAGGCAATCGCCTCCACGAAGTTGCGGTTCATCCGCTGATCGCCGCCGGAAGCCACCATCGTCATCAGATAATGGATCAGCACATTGATCACTTCGCCGCTGAGCTTATAGTTCAGATCAATCTTCTCGAAGATATCCATCAGCTGGCCCGGAACCGCCCCCGGGAAGAATGTCTGTAACAGCCGTGTATAAGGCTCGTTGCGCAGCATCATATTATATTGGTGAATGTCACATTTGGACAGAAATTGCGGAGGCACTTCTACATAGAACTCCATTTCGACAGCCTGCTCCACCGGCACTGCAGAAGGATCACTCTCTTCCTCAGCGGCGGAGCGCAGCGACACCACCTTGGCGGCGGCGATCTCTCTTTTCTCCTGGCGCTTCCTATCCTGACGGAAATGCTGGCTCGCCTTGTATTGCAGCGTATCCAGAATCACCTCTCCGTCCGGCGTGAAGACATCATCCTCATCCAGCAGGCGGCATACATCCTGCGGGCCAAGCTCGTATTTGCGGGCCACATAATTAATGACACCCATCTGATTATGGTCAAAACGCAGCTTCTCGACATGCGCACGGTTCACCGATTCACGCGGGAAGCGCAGGATAATATCGCTGTAGGCTATATTCGAATCAGCGTCTTGGGTGGTGCCGGGTTGACGCACGGAAGCTACCTCGGCCAGGGCCTGCTCCAGCTCATAGTCGATTACATGGGTATTCAGCTCAAAAATATCATAAAAGGGCAGTGAAATATTCTCTTTTCCCATCGACCGCCCGCTCCATTCCTCGGGTTCCCGGTGCCAGAACTGCTCACGCAGCGACAGCACAGCGAACTTGCCGATCTTATCCCGGAGCAACAGCGTCAGATGCTGGGTTGCAAAAAAATCAGCCGGCGACAGCGGCGGCATTAATTCGTACTCGTACATATAATCATCGTTCTCCGCGGCATACAGCCGGCAGGTCTGCAGCAGTCCCACCGCTTCCAGCCGGGAAGCCTGATCTACCATATATTTACGGCCCTTCTCGTTAGGTTCAACGCCCAGGGTCATAAAGAGCCTGCGCTGCTGCTCCACCCCGGAATAACCGATAGATTCAGCCGGAATATGCTCGAACAGCAATCTGTACAGGCTGATGGCGAACGCGCCTACCATTGGCTGATAGACTGAGCCCAGCATACGGCCGTCCAGCTGGCTTAGACCAAATTCGCGGGAAACGCAGTACCGATGATGTTCAGTGAAATGATGCAGGTTGCTCATACGCATCTGCGGATACCTCCCCCTCTTCTATACGATATACGAATTCATATAGATTTCTATTCTATCACAAAACACCCGGCCGGAAATGTAAAATAAAGATGAATCCTTGTTCTTTTTGGCGGAAAAAGCCAAGTGGAAACGACTTTACCGTCCTTTTAAGGGCGGTACCGTTTCAGCGAGAAATAGAAGGATAATTTATAGCGTGGAACATATAAATTCTAATATTTCAGAAAAAAAACGGCTTCTCCCCGGCAGGAGATTAGCCGTTTCTTGTTGTACCGCCCTTCAGGCAGCGTTTAGAACATCTTGTATCCGCCCAGCCGCAGCTTCTGAATGGTCCAGCCGCTCAGCACCGCTCCGGCAAGACCAGCGATCCCGGTAAGATAATCCACGATGTGGAAGGTAGAGAGGTGCTCCCATAGTGACATCGCGCTCCGGTCCCAGATGGAATAGACCACCACCGGAAGAATGACAATGACGAACAGATAGGCAGGGAACCAGGTAGTCTTCATCAGCATGTTAAGAATGAAGCCAATGCCGAACATCATCACAAAGAATAAAACGGCCAGAACAAACACCGGAATAAATCCCATCGTACCGCCATCCCCTCTCTCTATAAAGAACCGCACACCCAAGCTTATATAATAGTAAGTTTACTAGAAAAAATGTAGCGAAGCAATGAACATTATCGCGCTAAATACCGGAATAAGCGTGAATGGGGGCCCCGGCGTTTGCTCTCTGCCGCCCGCTGCGCTACAATGCAAATAGCACCCGACCTATGTTCATACATAATTAAGGTATGCGGACAAAGAAGATTTTACGCGAGGATATTCCACCGATAATTGATAAGGAGTGAACAACTTGAACGAAGCCGCTTTGACACTGGAAGGCTGGTATGCGCTGCATGACTTCCGCTCGCTGAACTGGACAGCCTGGACGGCAGCAGATGATGAGGAACGGGCAGTTGCCCTGGAGGAACTGCATGCCTTCATGCAGGAGTGGGGACCTGTCGAGGAAGCGAAGGAAGGCAGCACTGCCGTCTATTCCATCGTGGGCCAGAAGGCTGATTTCGTGATGATGTTTCTAAGAGAGAGTCTGGAGGCGCTGAATGCGCTGGAGACCGCTTTTAACAAAATTGCCTTTGCCCAATATACAACGAAGGCCTACTCCTACGTAAGCATCGTTGAACTCAGTAACTACGCAGCAGGAGGAAGCGCCGGAGACGGCAGCGACCCGATGCAGAACCCGCATGTGGCTGCCCGGCTGAAGCCTGTACTGCCGCAAATGAAGCATATCTGCTTCTACCCGATGAACAAGAAGCGCGAGCTTGCCGACAACTGGTACATGCTGGATATGGAGAAACGCCGGGAGCTGATGTATTCGCACGGCCTGATCGGCCGCAGCTATGCCGGCAAGGTGAAGCAGATTATCACCGGCTCCGTCGGCTTCGATGACTGGGAGTGGGGCGTAACGCTGTTCGCCGAGGATGCCCTGCAGTTCAAGAAGCTCGTCTACGAGATGCGCTTCGATGAAGTCAGCGCCCGTTACGGCGAGTTCGGCCCCTTCTATGTCGGCACCCTGTTGACTGAGGAATCGTTCGAGGAGATGCTGAAGCTGTAACAGCATCAACGCAAATAGACCGCCCCCCTCTAGCAAAGGTATGCGGTCTATTTGTCGTATCCTGTTTGTCCGAGGCCTACCGCCCATCCTCGTCCGCTTCATCCTCATCCCGCAGGCTCTCCAGATATTCCGCTGTCGCCTGGTCGCGGGCGCGGCTCTTCTCCTTCAGGCGCTCGATGGCCGGGAGGATCAGCAGGTCGATCTCCTTCTGAACAGGGTAGGCCAGATCGTACCGGGTCTGATCCTCCAGATAAGAGCCTACCTCAATCAGAGCATTATAGCGGTCCAGCTCCTCGCGCGTCAACAGTCCGCGTACTTGCACGCTGCAGTGGCGCATCTTAGAGGAATCTTCCTTTTTTGAGGACGAGCGGAATGCCGCCGATGATGAGCAGGTAGCGCATATCGACAACCTTCTTCAGCTGCGCTGCCTTCCAGCCTTTGTATGTCTTCTCGCCGACTACGGCAATTCCCTGGCCCTTGCCCAGTGAAGCTACGGTCCCCTTGTTGCTGAAGGCGAATTTCTTCGGCTGCTGGCTGCGGATGGCCGCTACGAGATTATGCGCACAGCATTCTCCCTGCTGCATAGCAATCTGTGCCGTTGGCGGGTATGGACGCCCTTCCGGATTAATCATGAGGGAGCCGTCACCAATGATGAAGATGTTCTCATGTCCCGGAGCCCGCAGATATTCGTCTACCTTCACCCGTCCGCGCATCGCTTCGAAGCCGGCAGCTTCAATCAGACGGTTCCCGCGGATACCGCCGGTCCATACGATGGTGGAAGCTTTGATCTCTTCACCCGTGGCCAGAATCACACCGCCAGGCAGGCATTCCTTGATTGCTACGCCCATCTTGAAGGTTACGCCCTTCTTGGTGAGCACGGTCATGGCGTGCTCCACCAGCTCAGGCGCAAACCCGGGCAGTGCCGTAGGCGCAGCTTCTATATTATAGATGTTGACCATGCTTGGATCGACATCAAATTCTTTGCACAGCGCGGGAATCCGGTCTGCCAGCTCCGCTACAAATTCAATCCCGCTGAAGCCCGCACCGCCAATGACGAAGTTGATGTGCTCCTGTGCATTATTCTCATTCTTGTATTTGGCGAACTGGTACTGGATATGCTCCCGGATCAGCCGCACAGAGTTGATGCTGCGGATGGTCAGCGCATATTTGTCGAGTCCCGGAATCCCGAACGTTTCAGGCTCACCACCAAGGGCAATCACGAGGTAATCATACGAGAGCGTTCCATCCTCCAGAATAACCTTCTTCTGCTGGGTGCGAATCTCCTGCACCGAGGATTTGACAAGATCGATCTTGAACTCATCGATTAATTTGGAGATAGATACGCGTGTATGCTCGATGCTGTCCGTGCCCGCTGCAGGCATATGCAGATGGGTCGTGAAATAGTGATATTCATGGCGGTTAACCAGGGTTACATCGGCTTCATTATAATTCAAAGCTTTCTGCAGCCGCTGGGCGGTCAAAATCCCTCCATATCCCGCGCCTAGAATAACGATTTTGGGAATACTGCTCATGTTCCGGCTCCTTCCAACAGGTGAATCTGTCTATGTGTTATTTTTTGTTAAAAAATCAGGTTTCTTTTGTGAATTTATACACTTAAATTCAGAAGAATTTCCAATAAAACTTAAAGGATTTCTAAAATAACCATATCCATTGTAAACCTTAGTATCGTTTTAATCAAATATAATCATACAACAAAATGTCACATTTTTCATTGAAATCAAAGGCTTTGCAGGCAGGTGAGACTATGTTTATAATGAGTAGGTACGCTTGTATGGCAAATTGAAACTATCAACTCGGAGGTGTAATATTACGTGACATTAGAGCAAACCGTTCCTATGAGCGATCTGCTGATTATAGGCGGAGGACCAGCCGGTATGTTTGCCGCTTTTTATGGCGGTATGCGCCAGGCTTCAGTAACACTTATTGAGAGTATGCCCCAACTTGGAGGGCAGCTTGCCGCTCTGTATCCTGAGAAATATATTTACGATGTCGCCGGCTTCCCCAAAATTACTGCACAGGAGCTGGTGGATAACCTGTCCCGGCAGATGGAGCTGTTCCAGTCCGATATCCGTCTGGAGGAGAAGGTCGTATCGGTTGTGAAGCAGGATGAACGCCATTTCATTGTCACCACCGACAAGGCAGAATATCACTCCAAAGCTATCATCATCACGGCAGGCGTAGGCGCATTCGAACCGCGGCGTCTGGAGGTTGCGGATGCACAGCGCTTCGAGAAAGCCAACCTGCATTACTTCGTAAGCGATCTGAATGCTTATAAAGATAAGAAAGTACTGATCAGCGGCGGCGGCGATTCCGCTGTAGACTGGGCGCTGATGCTGGAGCCGATCGCTGAGCAGGTAACCCTGATTCACCGCCGCGATAAATTCCGTGCACATGAGCACAGTGTAGAGAATCTGATGGCCTCTAAGGTAAATGTAATTACACCATCCGAGATTACGGAGCTGCACGGTGAAGAATTCATTACCAAGGTCACCTTGTCCCATATCAAGACCAAGGAAACTCAGGAAATCGAAGTGGATAGCGTTATTGTCAATTTCGGCTTTGTCTCCTCCCTGGGACCGATTGCCGAGTGGGGAATCGACATTGAGGGCAACTCCATTGTGGTTGACTCCCGCATGGAGACCAGCATTCCGGGAATCTTCGCCGCTGGCGATATCACGACCTATCCGGGCAAGCTGAAGCTGATCGCTGTCGGATTCGGAGAAGCGCCTACAGCAGTGAATAACGCCAAGGTGTATATTGATCCCGATGCGAAGCTGTCTCCAGGACACAGCAGTAATCTTAAGCTCTAGGTTGTCTATAACCTTATAGCCATAATAAAAGGGTATCCTTTCAGGTTGATTCCACCTCAACTTGAAAAGATACCCTATTCCTTGATGCTTGCGGTTTGATGAAGTACGATGCTGCAGGATGTGCTCTGATCTTTAATGAAGAACCGCATGGTCTGGAGAGTGTAAGTTCCGTTTGCGAATTTCAGCGAGAAGTAGGGCGATGAAATCATGCTCCAAATGCAGCTCTATCGCTCTGTGATAAGAGTCAAGCAGCATCTCATCCGACAATTCAACCATAACGTTCACCTACCTTTCCTTTATTTGGATCTGAATCTATCATAGCAAACTATCATTTTTCGAACAAGCGTTCTCATTATCCACAAGCTGCTGTGGAAATCCTGTGTATAATATGTGAGTAAGGGTTATAATGTCAGGAATTGCACAGTGGACTATGGGGATAACAGTTATACACAGGGCTGAAACCTGACATCTCCACACAAAAACTTTTTTAGAATGTTCATAATTGGCTGGGATATTTCTTGTTGTATTACCTCTGAATCTGAACAACTAAACGCAATATTAGCCTATTACTGTATTTATCGTCAAATATAAAAATTTTATTAATTATTTTGGTCTTGTATTTACTTCCAGAATCCAAATCTTCCCCCGATGATCTACGGCATAGTCGAAGCCCAGTTCACCGATCCCCGGAAAATGCCGCTCCAGCAGCTCGGTGCAGACTAAAGTCAGCCTGCGCATCTCCGCCTTTTTGGATGAGGTCCCCACTCTTGGCAGTGATCTTCGCAATCCCTGGCGGCAGCTTAGCATCGTCCCCCCTTTGCAGAGATTCGTAACGAACAATCCCGGCCGGGCTACTCTCCCTACCATAGAGCGAAACTCCCAGTGCTCGCCGTTCTTCACCACCTTGACCCGGTAATCAATCGGTCGCCCGGAGATCCGTGCAAGGGAGATACCCTGCTGGATCAAATATTTCCGTTTCACCTTGAATCTGTCCAGTGCCTGGCGCATGGAAGTGAAGTCTCCATAGATACGTGTGCTCTTCATATACGTGAAGCCGTACCCCCTCTGATCCCGGAACACCTTGATGACACCATAGCCTCCTCCGCCTACAACCGGCTTGATGACAACATTGCCGTATCTTTCAAGCATCGCGGACAATCCGGCAGCACTATATTCCCGCGTTCTCGGAATGTAACCGGCAACCCGTGAATCGCTAAGCAGCGCCGCCGTCTTCAGCAGCTTGCTTGCCAGTTCTCTCCCCGCCATTATTTGCCCTCTCCTTTCGCATTCCCAGCCTACCCTATAGATTACTCACCAAAGGCCGTGCCCTCCTGTATGATTGTCCGTGGTATCGCAGTCCACAGCAAAAAAGGGCATATGGCTGCGGGGCCTTATGTCCCTGATTCATTTGACTGGAAAATCATTAAAATTCGTTGTATTATTGCCTGAAAGGGAGGGTTTCCTAATGGCAGAGTTTTTTGAAATCCTGTATTGGTTTGCGATGATTGGCATGTCTGTTGTACTGGCAGGAACGACAATACTCGTCTGTGCGCTTGGCTTCAAATTCATCAAAGACCGGCGCAGAGTGCTCGGTGCCGGCTGCATCGCCTTTTCCCTGGGGGCCTCCGCCCTGATCGTGTTCATGATTAACCTGAAATTTATTATCCCTGCCTGAAGCTTGTTCCCGGCAGCAGTGGCCCAGGAAGCGTATCGCCTAACTCCTGCTGCCACTGCTGCCTTCGGGTCGGAACTCTTAAGCGTCCATTCTTACATGATTCATAGATTCGCTCCGTTACATTATTCTATGAAAACTGCAGCAGGCTGGCCTGTGCGGACAGACTGCTTCATTCGCTGAGCAGGTTCCGGCCCATTCCTCACTTTTTCGCTCCCTCCCTCTCCTGCAAGACAATCCAATCTTTGAAATTTCCGTTCAGACAACAACTTTTTCACTTTATATCCGTAATATGTATGTGCAATAAATTGGAAGACCAAATATTTTGAAAAAGGAGATTCTATTGTGTCGAAACCTGTGTACGGAAAACAAGCAGCTTCGGTTCAAGCTAAGGACAAGCTTTCAGGAGCAGCTTGGACGCTTTGCGCTGCGTTCCTGCTGTTTTTTGGCTGGGCTGCTTTTCAAATCGGATTGTTCAACGGAATGACGGCGGAGTTCGAGAAGCCCATTTATGTTGCCGCATTATTAAGCTGTCTGCTCCTGCTGGCCGCTGCCGTCCTCTATTTCAGAACCTTCCGGCTTGAGGGACAGCGTGACCTGCTCACCCTAGCGGCTCTACTGCTTCCCTTAACCTATGCGCTGTCGTTATTCGGCGCTGCTTCCCGGTATATGGCGATGAACATGCTGTTCACCCAGTTCACCTATGCCGCAGTCTTCATCGTCAGCATCCTTCTGCTCCGGCAAAAGCGGCTGAATTCCGTCATCCAGCATGGAGTGCTTGCCCTCGCTTACCTGATCGTCGGCTTTGGACTGCTCAACTGGCTCGGAAGCTGGAAGCTGGCCGGCAGCCTGGTGGGCTGGTTCTCAAAGACTGTAATTAACGGCCAGTATAATGCTGCCGTCATGACCGACTCGAACGGCCTGCGCCTGACCTCTATTTTTCAGTATGCCAATACATATGCAGCCTTCCTGATGGCTTTTCTGTTCGTGGCCGTATTCGCGCTGATCCGCTCCCGGAAGCGGGCCGGACAGCTGCTGCACGGCTTCATGCTGGTGCCAATCATCGTCTCGCTGCTGCTTACCTTATCCCGTGGCGGACTGGTGCTGCTGCCGGTGGTCTTCATCCTCCTGCTGCTCTTCCTGAAGCCTGTGCAGCAGATTCTGTGGATTGTCCATCTCGCCATTGCCGGCCTATTCTCTCTGCTGATTACCAGCCCGGTCACGAGACTTGGCCTGGAGCTGAATGTGGAGTTCAACTCCTCTGCTGCCCTTAAGGGCTGGGGGTACCTGCTGGGAGCATCCGCTTGTGCGGCTGTGCTCTGCCTGGTGGTCCAGCGTTACCTGGCGCCTTGGCTGAGCCGCAAGCTCGGCGGACTGGAAGTCCGCCGGATGAGCGGATTATGGATTCCTGCCGTGTCGGTGGCTGGCGTCGCGATCATCGCCTTCCTGTTCATTGGCACCAGTGCGCGTAATATTCTCCCGGCGAATATCGGAACACGGCTGGAGAATATCAACTTCAGGCAGCACAGTGTCCTGGAGCGTTTTACCTTTTACAAGGATGCCCTGAAGGTCGTCAAGGATTATCCGGTACTGGGCGCGGGCGGCGGCGGCTGGGCCACACTCTATGAGCATTATCAGAACAACCCTTATCTGAGCCGCCAGGTGCATAACTTCTTCCTGCAATATCTGATTGAAGTGGGCATTGTAGGCTTCCTGGTGTTCATGGGCTTCATCCTGTTTATCTTCTACAAATTCAGCAGGGAGTACCTGAAACGGGAGACCGATGACTATAACAACGGATTCTTCTATCTAATTATCGCCTTGTCCATTCTGGTGCACAGCCTGCTGGATTTCAACCTCAGTTTTGCATTCATGGGTATGCTCGTATTCCTCGCTCTGGGGGGAATGGCTGTGGCCATGGAGAGCAAGCCGCTCCGTCTTCAGTGGAACAAGCTGTGGATCAGAGCAGGCTATTTCGCAGTACTCGGAATCGGCACGGGCTATTTGCTCTTCCTGTCACTAAATTACATTCGTTCAAGCAGTGAAGCTAATGCAGCCAAGAAGCTGATCCAAGTAAGCCAGTCCTATGAGGAGATCAAGGCCCCTTTGATAAAAGCACTCCACATCCGCCCATACCTCACGGAATCGGCTATATACCTGTCCATGCTGGACCAGAAAGTGTATGAGCAGACGAAGAACGAGCAGTTCCTGGACGAGGCCTATGCGGTATTGACCCGTGCGCTGAAGAATGAGCCGTCTAACAAAGAGCTGCTGACCCAGCTCGCAAGCTACTATGACCTGAAAGGCGAGAGTGATGCGGCCTATCATGTCTATTTGGACAACGCAGACAAGTTCATGTGGGATATTAACTGGTATGCCGGTCTGATCAGCCGGGCCTCCCTCCTTGGACTGCAAGCTTACTCCAAGCAGGATGAAGCCGGACAACAGACGTATTTCGCTTCCGCACTCTCCGCCTACACACATGTAACGGACGGTATTGCGCATCTGAAGAGTCTTCCTCCAGAGCAGTTTCAGGGCCGAGAATTCTTCGTCACGCCTGCGATTGGCCTGAACGTAGGGAGAGTACACCTCCTGTCGGGGGACAAGGATGCGGCTGACGCGGCTGTGAAGCAGGGCTTCGTGAACGGATACGAGGATCTGACAGACAGCGGAAGCCTGTGGACGACCGCCTGGTACAGCGGAGTCATTGCCCGGTCCCAGGAGCTGGGTGCCGCAGCCCTGAAGCGGTCGCAGGAAGCTGCGACTGAGGGCAAGCTGGAGATCAAGGACCAGGAGACGCTTAACAAGCAGCGGTATTTCAAAACCGGCTTGGATGCTTATACCTACGCCGTCGCAGACCGGGATGCACAGCAGCAGGGAGTCACAGTGACACCGGAACTGCTGCTGAACACCGGGAAGATCCAATACATGTCGCAGGACATGCAGGCCGCAGAATCCACACTGAAGCAAGGCCTCAGTGAAGATTACAACAACCCTGTTAACCGGGAGGTTGCCCGCTGGCTTCTGGCCGTTCAGCAACGGATGCAGAGCGCTCAGGATCAGGCGGTCTATCAGAAGCTGATCACCGCTGATCCCGAAGAAGCGGTAAGAATCAATGAGATAGCGGGTATGCTGCTGTAACCGCACAGTATCACTTATCCCTCAAATCACAGCAAAGAGCGCCTGCCTGCGGCAGTGCGCTCTTTGCTGTGTGGGGCCGTGCCGCCGTCATCCATGTATAAACCAAGTGTCATTAACTCATATCCTCGCTCATTCGTCCAATATATGGAAGGTTGTGAAGGATTGATTATAGCTGTACTTTTCATGAGCAACGTATACTTTCAGTGATCAGACTTAAGATTTGATCCAAATCGGTCCCATATAAGGAGAGGTTGTAATCATTGTGAAGAAACTACAACGCTTGTTATCCCTGTTCGTAATCGTTCTGCTACTATTCTCATCCATTCCTATATCCTTATCTGCAGAAGCAGCAGGGACTTCCGGACAAGCAGCTCCGGGTCCTTGGGCCTTCAGCGCGTTCGGAGGTAATACATCCCCGGGCAAGAACCCCGAGCCTGCCAAAGAGAATCCTTCCACCGTAACGCTGACTACTTATGGCGGCAAAATTTCAGGCACCGATGAGGGGCTCTCTTTTTATTACCGGGAGCTTCCGGCCAGCGCGAACTTTGAGCTCAGCGCCAGGGCTACAGTTATTGCCTTTAACAGCAATTCCGGCGTCAATGCGCCTAATCAGAAATCCTTTGGCCTTATGTTAAGGAATTCGGTTAATCCTCATGGAAGTTCAAGCTCCACCACCTCCAATTATGCTGCGGCCGGTGCATTAGATTTGGTGATGAAGGGTTTTTATAAAAAAACGGCGCAAGTGAAGCTGAATCCGTTCGCCGGGCTGAGCGCCCCTGCTGCGGGCGAAGTCTACGATCTCAGCCTCCGGAAATCGGGCGATACCTATCTGCTGAGTGTTAACGGCCAGACCGAAATCGTAACCTTGGAGGATACTTTTACGGATACGGTCTTTGCCGGGATTTATGTCTCCCGGGATGCAACCGTAACCTTCAGTGAGCTGGACCTTCAGATCGAGACCAAACGTGTAACAAGCTTGTCTGCAGACACGGGCGGGATGACGAAGAGCTCTTATCTGGTGGGTGAACCACTGGATCTGACCGGGCTTATCGTGAAGGCTGTATTCTCCGATCACAGTGAGGCCACTCTGTCTTCTGAGGAGTACATTGTAACCGGGTTTGACAGCAGCACAGCCGGGGAGAATCGAATCCAGATTAACTATAACGGTGCCTCTGTTAATATTCCGCTGCAAATCATCCCGCTGACCGTCAGCTCATTATCCGTCAAATACGAGCCTGTCAAAACCGTCTATTATCCGGGCGATTCCTTTGATCCACAAGGACTTATTCTTGCTGCCCATTATAATAACGGCTACCTGATCAAGGAACTGGCTGATGATCTGTACACCCTCTCCATTAACGGCCATCCTGTAACAGACCAGTTTCCGTATACTTTTGCTGAGCCGGGCTTCTATAATCTATTGATCGCTTCCACAGAGACCCCGGCTGTCACCACAGCATTGAAGCTTGAGGTTATTGATGCTACCCTGTCCGAATTAGAAATAAGACATGAGCCTAAGCAGACTGTCTATTACATCGGTGATACCCTTCAGCTGGAAGGACTCTCCCTCTACGCCCATTATTCTGATCATTCCCAGGTCAGGCTGGCCAAGGACGAATATCACGTCTCTCCCCTAGACACCCTGAACCCAGGAGACAAGGAGATCAAGGTAACCTACAAGGAATTAACGGCAAGCTTCACGGTTAAAGTCCGAATAAAAGAGCTGACCGGCATCGAGGTAACCGGCTATCCCAGAGCCACCTTTTTTGTAGACGAACCCTTTGACAGCAGTGGTCTGGTCGTATCGAAGGTATATGACAACGCTGACCGGGAGGTGCTAAGCAGCTTCACGCTGGACAGCTCGAAATTCGATAACCGGCTCGCAGGAGTGTATCCGGTTAAGATTATCCCCGATGATTCATCCATACAGCCAATTACTTATCCTGTCACGGTAAAAGAAAAGACCTCGCCCGTCTGGCATAGTATCACCTTCGGCCAGTCTACGTCTGCTGCGAATAACAAAGTCGTCGCTCAGGACGACGGAACGCTCCGGGTGATCGCCTTGGAAGGCGGCGGTAAGGTCACAGAAGACCACGATGGCATAACGTTCTACTACACAGAGCTTAATGCCCTGGAAGATAACTTCGTGCTATCAGCGGATATTGAGGTGCTGAACTTTGCCAAAACCCCCTATGACGGGCAAGAATCCTTCGGGATCATGGCGCGGGATGCAATCGGGACACCCGGAACTTCGAGTGTATTCGCATCGAATATCGCTGCCATCGGCGGCTACAGCGGCGGGACAAGAAGCGCTCTGGGTACCCAGCTGTTTGTCCGTTCCGGTATCGAGAAGCCGGATGGAACCGGAAGCGAAGGCATTAAGACAATTATGCTCAAAAATGAGCGGCCTGCACCCGGCAACACGGCCCCTGCTGCACCATACCGCTTAACGTTGTCCAAGACGAACAGCGGCTTCACAGGCCGGATCAATTCGGAGCAGGAGGCTATCCATTTCGAGCCGGATATTCTTAGCGTACAGGATTCCACGATGTATGTCGGCTTCTATGCGGCCCGTCTGGCTACGATAGATATCCGCAATATCCAGTTGACAGTGACAAGCGCTGCTACTGATGCGCCTAAGGTGGAGCCACCCGCGGCTCCTGTAACACCAGATTTGAGCATACTGTCCCGAAGCAAAGCATCTACACCCGAATATGAAGTGATTGTCCGCCCTAACGTGAACGGAACCGTAACGGTGAAGCAGGGCTCCAGGATTATCGCACAGGATGTAGCGGCAACAGCCGATAAGCGTCTGGCGGTTCCTGCGGTACTCAGCGGACATGGGGATACGAACTTCAGTGTTGTTTTTTGGCCGGAGGATACCCAGTACTTGACCGCTTACGATACAATTGTCCGCAACTTCACTGTTAATATGAACAGCTATGGCAACGGGGAAGACATCTATGTATCGCCTGCCGGAACAAGTGCCGGGGACGGGACAATGGCTCTCCCGCTGGATCTTGATACCGCGATTGATTATGTGAAGCCGGGACAGCATATCATTATGATTGACGGGCATTACGTGCGGAAATCACCGCTGGTCATTCAGAAGTATAACAATGGTACCGAAGCTGCCAGAAAGGTTCTGGAAGCGGCACCCGGTGCAAGGCCCATTATCGATTTTGACAAAAAAACAGAAGGGGTGCTGCTTAGTGGGGACTACTGGCATGTGAAGGGGTTAGATTTCACCCGCTCGGCTGCCAATACTAAGGGATTCACGGTTGGCGGTAACCATAATATCGTTGAGAATAGCCGCTTCTATGCTAACGGCGACACCGGCCTGCAAATCAGCCGCACCGACGGAACCGCACAAGACCTGGCGGAATGGCCGTCCTACAATTTAATTCTGAACAGCACCTCCTTCGATAACCGCGATCCGTCTGACAATAACGCAGATGGCTTTGCGGCCAAGCTAACCTCCGGCACCGGGAATATTTTCAGAGGATGCCTGGCGCATAATAACATTGACGATGGCTGGGATCTGTACACCAAAGCAGGCTCGGGTGCCATCGGTCCGGTACTCATCGAGAACAGCGCCGCCTTCAACAACGGGTATTTAACGGACGGAACCGTTGGGGCCGGTGATAAAAACGGATTCAAGCTCGGCGGAGAAGGCATTCATGTCGCGCATATCATCCGTAATTCGGTCGCCTTCGGCAACGGTGCCTACGGGTTCACCAGCAACAGTAATCCTGGAGTCATTGCGGTCAACAATATCGGCTATAACAACACCCGCGGCAACCTGAGCTTCACCACATATGGTCAGATTACTCCAGACTTCAAGATTGACGGCTTTGTATCCTACCAGTCGGGCAGCATCGGCAAGGATCAATATCCGGCTTCCTTAGCTGCAGAGAATAACTTCTTGTACAATGGTACCGCATCCGTCAACAAGTCAGGCAAGCAGCTGACCGATGCCAACTTCGTAAGTCTGCAGCCGGTGACCTCTTATCTGCGGGATGCAGAGGGGAATATCATCTGGGGGGAATTTCTGAAGTTTATTCCTTTTGAGAATCAAGTACAGGAGCCAGAGCCGGGGACCCAGCCGTCACCAAGTCCTTCCGCTGCACCTGTTCCTTCTGCCACACCCAGTCCAACATCTGCACCTAATACTAGCAGCTCTGGCACTGGATCAGCCGACTACGACTCTATTCCGGCGGTTCTCTTGCTGGACGGCAGCGTAAGCATTGAGTTACCCGTAAGTCTGACCACAGGAAAAGCAGTAGCCCGGTTAAGCGAATCCGCTCTGCACCGAATAGTTCCAGTAGCCAAAGCCGATTCCACAGGTACCAAGACCTTGCGGATTCAACTCACTGCTGATACGGCACAGGATATGAAGGAAGTCGAGTTAAGCCTCCCTGCTGTGGCATTTCGTTCAGGAGACGCTCCCCTCAAGCTTGAGATCCGTTCTTCCTTAGCGACCATTGGATTACTTGACAGTATCTTCGCAGCGGAGGCGCTTGACGGCGTAAAGACCATTACTTTATCGCTAAGAAGCATGACTCCCGGCGGGAAGCTGCAAGCCAAGCTGGGAGACAGCCCGCTTATCGGTTACGGGCTTCAACTGGATGGAGCAGCACTGCAGCCTGACCGTCTTCAATCGGCTATAGAGATCGGAATCCCCCATCCGCCCGCTGTTCCTGCAGCGGATAATGCCTATATTGTTGTATGGGGTATCCAAGAACAGGGAATCATCCAGCCAGTGATACACGGGAAGTACAACGCAGATACGCGGCAGGCCATTTTCTCAACAACACAAGCCTCTGGCCAGTATGCAGCGGTCTATCATCATAAGACCTTCCAGGATATCAACTCATTCCACTGGGCCAAGTCCGCAGTTGAAGTGCTTGCGTCCAATGGGGTTATTCAAGGCATCTCAGCAGCCGAGTTCAGACCGGAGCAGTCCGTTACCCGCGCAGAATTTGCGATTCTCTTAGTCCGGGGAATGGAGCTTACAGCGTCAGAGGGGCCGGGCTTCACGGATGTGTCACCGGGGAATTATTATTACAAGGAACTTATGACTGCCCAGAAGCTCGGCATCATTACAGGCCTGCCGGGAGGTCTATTCCAGCCGGATGTACCGGTATCCAGGCAAGAAATGTTCGTTATGACAGCTAGAGCATTGCGGGCAGTAGAGCGCATGAATCCAGGGGAGAATACTTCTTCTGTATTAAAAGGTTTTACCGATCACCAGCAAATTGCAAGCTATGCGGCAGATGATATCGCCGCCCTGACCGCCGCCGGTCTCGTTAAAGGAGATGCACAAGAGCATCTCATGCCCGCTGCCTCCTCGACACGTGCCGAAGCAGCTATGCTGATCTATCGGATGCTTGAACTATAGTTCAGGGCTGAATAAATTCAGCCTCTTACGCTTGAAGCGGGCTGAGAGAGGGAATTGAAAGAGGCTGTTCCTCGGTCATCTACGATGACTCTTGGAACAGCCTCTTTGCAAAAGAACAAACATAAAACCACTCTTTGGTAACATAGAGGTGCGAACAACCACTTCAGCTGAGGCAACTTATTCGCTTCCGCGATTGTTCCTATACTCATCCTCCAGAATCGAATATTGATAGGAATCCATCCACTTCTCTTTATGATACATATGTCCTCTAAGATGCCCTTCGTATGTCATGCCTAGCTTCTGCATCACACGGGCGGAGCCGATATTCCCGGGGCGGCAGGTCGCATAGATCCGGTGAAGCTCCAGCTTATGGAAGCCCCAGTCCAGCAGTGCAGCAGCAGCCTCAGTAGCATAGCCCTGTCCCCAGTACAGCCGGTTGTAGCAATAGCCGATCTCTCCCTGCCTCGTTCCGGTAATATGCAGGCCGCAGCCGCCGATCAGCCGCCCGTTCTGCTTCAGAACCACCGCATACTCGAAGCCCTGGCGGGGCTCCTCCCGCTGCAATGTCAGCGTATGGCGGATATATTCGCGGGTATCCTCCAGTGAATTCGGCCCCCAGATCGAATGTGTCACTACTGCGGGATCAGATGCATACTCATGCACCTGCTCTACATCCTCTGGAGTGAACTCTCTGATCACCAGCCTTGCTGTTTCAAATTCCATATCTCTGCGGCCTCCTTACTCTTTTATTTGTCAAACAACCCTCTGCCAATCAAATTAGCCGTAATCGGCGGCTTGCCAATCTCCCGTGCCCATACCGAGAGCTGGCCGATATGATGGATCTCATGAGCGATCACGTGCCGCATCACTTCTCCGTAGGGGTGAGGCTCGCGTTCCCCTTCATCTGTAATATCAACCATGATCCGGTCTTCCAGCTCCTCCGACCACCCATAGACAAACGGAGCCAGTTCCGCATGGCAGCGGGCGGAGAAATCCTGTACCAGCTCCAGGCTGGCTACTTCCTCAAACGATGGAATTTCAATGGCTCTCTCCTGAATCCCTCCGCAGATCCAGCCGTATTCAACCGCAACAATATGATACAACGTGGGCAGGATATAGCCTAAGCCCCCGGTGCGCTTTTTCATCAATTCGTCCCCGTCCACTCCGCTGCACCAGTTGAACCAATCCTGGCGCACTTGCCAGTTATACTCAAATAGCTTCTGCATCCGCTGCCTCCATTCTCCATTTATTCCCTTACTTCATTCTTGTGTCACACTTTAACACAAACAAGACAGGCCTGCTACCGCTAATTACGGCAACCAGCCTGTCCCATACGCTTGTCCTGCATTTATTCAAACACGTACTCGCCTTCACCCACAGTCAGCGTCTGTCCCTTCAGCTGAGGGGAATCGGTCCGGAGAACGACCCGGCTGAACTGGTTCTTCATGCCCTGCACGAAATTGAAGGTCTGCTGATCTCCTGCCTTAAGATTGTAGCTGCCGTCCGCAAGCCCGGTAACGGGCAGGCCGAACAGCTCACTCCAATGGTTAGCGGCAGCGGCAGGCTCGGAGACACGGAAGACAGCGCCCGTCATGTCCACCTTCCCGGCAGGATGGGGCTGGTTGATTCCAGCTGCGTTCAGACTGTCCAGCCGCTCCTCATCCGCCTGACTCCACTGGATAATGAACGGATAGACCAGTCCCTGAAAGTCGCCGTCAATGGTCATCATCCGCCACTCGATTAACCGGCCCTGGTTGTCCAGACGCCGGCCGTCAATAATGGGTGACAGCGCCAATCCCGCAGCCTTCAATGTACCCTCTACTGCCTCAATATCATCTGTCCGCAGTACCACTCTGCTTAATACCTCATGCTCCGGCAGGACGGTAACTGCATCCCGCACAACCACATTATGCTTGGTCGCACGCGCCAGCTCCAGGTTCTCAATCCCGAGGAACTCTAGGTAGGTGAGCCCGAAATAGCTCAAGGCGTTATACGTTCCCCAATCCTTATGCGATCCGCCCCGGAAGGCCGTCAGGCCATGCTCCGCGAAGAGCTTCACCGGCTGGTCCAGATCGTTGACATAGTGCACCAGATGATCCCATTTGAGCAGGCTCATTACTTCTTCACTCCCAGCTCTGTCGTCCGCTTCACAGCTGCCAATACACTCCGCTGTAATCCGGCCGCAAAGTCACTATTATTCAGCTCGTACAGCCCGTGCATCCCAACCCCGCCAGGCGAGTTGTTGATATCCAGCAGCTGTCTCGGGTGGAGGCCAGTCTGCTGTAGCATCGCTACTGCTCCCAGCATATTCTCCAGCGCCACCTTCCAGGCTTGTTCCCGCGGCAATCCGGCGAGGACTCCGGCATCCGTGAACGACTCAATGAAATAATAGATATAGTTCGGTCCGGCAACCCCGAAGCCGGTGAAGATATCGATGTAGGACTCGTCCAGAACCTGCACCTTGCCGAAGCCAAGCAGGAATGCTTCTACCTGCTTAAGCGATGCGGCTGCATTCAGGGCTACACCGCTGTATCCGTAACCGGTATCGGTTAGAGTATTAGGAATAACGCGGACAATCGGGCGTTCGGCTCCGAAATAATCTCCAAGCTGGGCAATCGTTACCCCTGCTACAATCGATACAATGACCGCAGACGGTGAGGCGGATTGCCGGATCAGAGTTCCAAGTGCAGCCAGATCATCCTGCGGACGAACAGCGATGACGATCAGTTCTGCGCCGGAGAGCGCCTCTTCCTGCGCGCGCTCCGTGTCTACGTTATACTTAGTTTTTAGAAGCCCAAGCCGGCCCTCATTAATATCTGACACACTGATCTGACCGGCAGCCAGCGTGCCGCCTGCCAGGCAGGCCCGGATGATCGCTTCCGCCATCTGCCCGCCGCCAATGAAATGAATCTTGCCTTTTGACACTTCCATTCACTCCCTGATTAGATTAGTTATTAGCCCAAGCCTCCGGCAGTATGAACCCGGCATATTTCTCTTGTCCAAGGATGTATTCCTCGAACTCTTTGGATTCATAGGCAGCCTTCAGATCCTTGGCCCACTGGGCTTCCTGGTCCTTCTTGTTCACCGATACGATGATTCTATGCTGCATAGGCGTATTCTCAATCTTCAGCGCATCCGTAATCTTGCGGTCGGGAGCGTTAGCGATATAATTCCCGTTCACCACACCATAGTCAACATCCTGCAGCGAGACCAGAATCTGCGCCGGGTCCAGCACCTTCAGGTCAATCTTGAACTTGTCCGGCTCCACGCTGTTCACATTGAAGTCCGCTACCCCGGCACCCTCTTTGATCTTGACCCAACCCAGCTCCTCCAGAATCCGCAGCGCGCGCTCCTGATTAACCGGGTCGTTTGGAATCGCAACGGTAGTGCCGTCCTTCACATCGTCAAGCGTCGTGTGATTAACCGAGTACAGCCCCTGCGGTGCGCCTGGAACATAAGCAATACCTACCATATCGCCGCCAATTTCCTTATTGATCGCATCCATGTAGGCGGTACTCTGGAAGATACTCGCGTCAATCGAGCCTTCCTTCATCGCCGGGTTGACCTGCATATTCTGCGAGAAGGTTTTGATATCTACAGTATACCCTTTTCCTTCCAGGATCGGGAGAATGGATTGCCGGAACTGCTCCTCATACGTACCTACACCGAATCCGACTGTGATTTCCTTCTTGTCCCCGGAGCTTGCCGCTTCCTTATTGTTACCGCAAGCTGCCAGCACCGCCATCGAACTAATCAGTAGAACCGCCAGTAATTTTTTCATCACTCTCATCCCCTATCCTAATACTGTGTTTTTAAAATGCACTAATGCCTCGTCTGTAACCGTCAGCGGAATGGCGCAATTTGGCGATAGAATAAACGGCTGACCCTTCATCTTGGCCAAAGCTTCCTTCGCCTGTTGTTCAATCTGATCCAGATCATTTCCGGCAAACAGCCCGTGATCCACTCCGCCCACCTTCGTGGCCTTGAGATCGGCGTCCAGCCCGGGATTGCCTTCCGCTACCGTATCCCAGCTGATTCCGTCAATCCGGTAATCATTGAATTTCGCAGGCTGGGCATGAGCACCGCAGGTATGTAAAATATTCTTGCCGTAGCTCGCCGCCTCCAGCACGATAGAATCATACGGTCTGGACAGCTCATCGAACATCGCCTCATCGAATAAACCGGGGTGGGCTGTGCCTGTCACCGCATAGAATAGACCATCTGATCCCGCCTGCCGCAGCTCCTGCACATAATCGGCCAAGGTTAAGGCAATCGCATGCAGGGCATGATGCGCGGCGGCACGGTGTTCCTTGAAGAGTGATTCCAGCGTCACCGGCTGCCCGATCCCGAATACGGTCTCCGTAACATAAGCAGAACGTCCTACGATGAACAGCAATACCGTGAGCGGGGAGAATACCGTCTGAATCAGCGGCGTATCTGGCAAGCCCCGGCGGATCTTCCTTACGGCCTCCAGATGCCCCAGCAGCGAAGGGGTTTGCGCGGCTTTTTTCACCTCAAGATCCCAGAGATTCGCGGCAGCCGGAACCGCCGTAGTCAGCTGTCTCGGGAATACCGTCCGGTAATCTGCGAAGTTATACTCATTTCCCCAGGCTTCGGCCAGATAGGTCGCTCTCGGGTTGATTTTGACCCAGTCCCAATTATATTTGTCCGTAAAAGAAATCGTAGACGACGCCAAGTCCTCCGCATTCTGCTCCTTGTCAATAAAGTGGCGCCACCCGCTGACAATCGGCCGGTCCGCAAGTTCCCCGGATAAGATCGCCTGAAAACGCTCCTGCTTGCTCCATACACTCATCTGCCTATCCCCTTTGTCTCGTAATCTCTAGTAACGGCGAATCTTGCGCGCCAATGTGTTGCCCAGGGACTGAATACCCTGCACCAGAATGATCAGAATAATGACCGTCGCGAACATGACCACCTCGTCAAAACGTTGATAACCATACACGATTGCCAAGTCGCCGACCCCTCCGCCGCCTACTGCCCCGGCCATTGCCGTAGCCCCGATCAGCCCGATCGTCGCTGTGGTCAGGGAGAGAATTAACGAGCCCACCGCTTCCGGCAGCATAAAATACCATATGACCTGCAGCGGTGTTGCGCCCATCGCTTCCGCAGCTTCGAGAATGCCCGGATTCACTTCCAGCAGCGAATTCTCGACCAGCCGTGCGATATAGGGTGCGATATAGATAATTAGCGGAACAATTGCCGCACTAGTCCCAATCGAGGTATGAACAATTGCTCTTGTTAGCGGAATAATGGCAAACAGCAGAATGATAAACGGAACCGAACGGATAACGTTAATTAAGGGATTCAGTAAGGTATACAGCCACTTGCTCTCCAGCACGCCGCCCGGACGGGTAATAACCAGCAGGATGCCCAGCGGAATACCCAGCAGCGAGCCGATGAATAGCGATACGCCCACCATCTGAATCGTTTCAATAATCGCCTTCAGGAATTGCTCACTTGTGATCGATGTCGAGAACATAGGACTTCACCTCCTCTATGCGGACCTCATGCTGCTTCATGTAATTCAAGGCTGCTTCCATCTGGGCCGGTTCACCTTGCAGCTGTACAATAATGGTGCCGAGCGTCGTCTCTTGAATCTCTGTCGTATTCGCAAAAAGAATGTTGACCTTGACCCCGTGGGTACGGATAATCTCGTACAGCACAGGCTCAGAAGCGCTCTCCCCGGCAAAATTCAGCTTATACACCCGGCTCCCCTGCTCAGTCTTCAGAGTTCTTCGGACGCTTGTGGTCATGCTGTTCTGAATGACTGTCTTGACGAAATTCTGCGTTGTCTGGTGCTTCGGTTCTCCGAACACATCCAGCACGCTGCCCTGCTCGATAATCCGTCCCTCTTCCATCACGGCTACCTTGTTGCAGATCTCCTGAATCACTGACATCTCATGCGTGATGATCATCACCGTGATGTTGTATTCCGCGTTGATCCGCTTGAGCAGCTGCAGGATGGACTGTGTCGTCTGCGGGTCCAGAGCGGAAGTAGCTTCGTCGCACAACAGTATCGAAGGATTCGAGGCAAGTGCCCGGGCAATCCCGACCCGCTGCTTCTGTCCGCCTGACAGCTCGCTCGGATAGCTTCCAGCCTTGTCGCTTAGTCCAACGAATTCGAGCAGCTCCTCCACCCGCTTGCGGATTTCTGCCTTGCTCTTTTTCAGCAGCACGAGTGGAATAGCCACATTGTCGAACACCTTTTTGGACTCCAGCAGGTTAAAATGCTGAAAAATCATGCCGATGTTTTTCTTGGCTGCCCGCAGCTCTTTGTCGCTGTACGCTCCCAGATCGTACCCGTCTACCAGCACCTGGCCCTCAGACGGCCGTTCCAGATAATTGACCAGGCGGATTAACGTGCTTTTCCCGGCTCCGCTGTAGCCGATGACCCCGAAGATATCGCCCTTCTCAACCTTCAGGCTAATCCCCTTCAGCGCTTCTATCTTCACCTCTTTGCGGGTGAACGTCTTGTACACATTCCGTAGTTCAATCATATTTGTTCCCCTCAATCATCTGGTAAATTTAGGATTCAGGATTCAAGTCTGCTGCTTCAGCTTCGCAAGCGCCTCTTCTGCCAGCAGGGCGAAATACTTAGCCGCTGGCAGGATAGCCGCCTCATCGACATCGAAGCGGGGATGATGCAGCGCATGGTTGGGGCCGGTACCAATGTTCACAAAGGCACCCGGGATCTGCTGCAAATAATAGGCGAAATCCTCGCCGCCCATCTGCGGCGGAATATCATGTACCTCATAGCTTGCTTGTGCTGCGACCTCTTTGGTGAAGTCTGTCCATCCTCCGTGATTGACCGTAGCGGGCGGGCCGGGATACCAGTGCAGCTTCGCCTCTGCTCCGGCTGCGGCTGCAATCCCTTCTATGATCCGCGTCATTTGGGCCGGGATGCTGCTGCGGATCTCTTCGTTATAGGTACGTACTGTACCTTCCAGCTCTACCTTCTCCGGCAGGACATTCCAAGTAAAGCCACCGTTGATCCGGGTAACACTGAGCACGACCGGCTCTTGCGTGTTATTTTGACGGCTGACTACAGTTTGCAGCATCGTAATGATCTGCGCGGCGGTAACAATGGTGTCTACCCCTTTCTCCGGTGTAGCTGCGTGAGCGCCGACCCCTTTTACCGTAATCTCAAAGCGGTCCACGCCAGCCGTTAAAGCTCCCGTTCTTGTGCCGAACGCCCCGTTAGGCAGGTCCGGTGAATTATGTAATCCGAAGATGGCCTCCACCCCGCTTAGCCCGCCGGATGCCAGTACGTCCTCCGCACCATGCCCCGTCTCTTCTGCCGGCTGGAACAGGATTCTGACCTTGCCCGGCAGTTCATGTTCACGCTGCTTAAGCAGACTGGCCGCACCCAGGATGACAGCGGTGTGGAAATCATGGCCGCAGGCATGCATGGCTCCCGGAATCTCTGATGCGAACGGCAGGCCCGTCTGCTCCTCAATCGGCAGGGCATCGATATCGCAACGAATCGCTACTATGCTGCCGTCACCTTGTCCAATCTCCGCTATAAGTCCAGTCTTAAGCGGCAGATCCAAGATCGTTATATTCTCTTCTGTCAGCCAGTTACGCAGCTTCTCCGTGGTTCTATACTCCTGATTGCTAAGCTCCGGTTCACGGTGCAGGTTCCTCCGCACTTCGGTTAGCCGGGCTGCCAGTGCTTCTTCTGTCTCATGCTGTGGTCTCATAGGCCTGTTCTTCCCCCTTCATTACGTATGCTCAATTCCTCTAATCCGCTCCAGCGCAGTCGCAAGGCTGCTTAAGATATGCTCCCGCATCGCCCGCTCCGCCCCCTCTTCATCCCTGGCTATAATTCTCTGCAGAATCACAAGATGCTCCTCATCCGCCTGCGTATTCCAATCCCCGTGTAGCGAGACATAACGACAATACCGGAGCGAACGGTCTCTTAACTGGTTCAGCACCTTCTCAAAAGTCTTCAGCGCGCTGATCTCCCACAAGTAATCATGGAATTCGAAGCCATAGGATACAACATCCTGCTGATCCCCCATCTGGAAGGATTGCTTCAGCTTCTCCAGAATCAGCGTTAACTGCTGAATATCCTTAATGGTAGCGTTTCTGGCAGCGCTTCTGGCGATATGGCCTTCAAGCATGCTGCGGATCTGGAAGATCTCCTCGACCTCCTTAATCGTTAAAGGGGCTACCCGCAGCCTGCCGTTGGGCTGGCGCACCAGGAAATCCTCATTCTCCAGCCGCTGAATCGCTTCTCGTAGCGGAGTCCGGCTGACCCCGAGCAGTGCCGCCAGGCTCTCTTCGTTAACCGCCTGATCCGGCTCCAGTTCGCTATCTATTATTTTTTGCTTAAGTGCATAGTAGGTATTATCCTTCGACAATCTTCGTGAACGCATTTCCATAGATTTCATTGCTCCTCGCTATTCATTTGCGGGTCGCCCGGTTAACTGTATAATTGTATACAATTATTTAAGTTGAGAGATATTCAAGATAAAATGAAAGCTCCAGTTGAAACACTCTCTGTGCAATCAAGCTTTTTTCATACTATAATCCCATTATACCCACTAGTCAAGTATGTTTTATAGGGGAATCAATAATCGACACTTGTTTGACAAATAAAGTCGTATTTTTACAAGTTGAATTAAAGAATGCTTGGGAATTAGCCGTGACTCCAGAGAAGTTTAGCGTAAACGATAAATAACCCTCCTGCACCTCGTTAGGGTGTGGAGGGTTATTTACCTTACTAAGTTTCAAATACTATCTCATGACTTGCCTCACTCTTATTGAACGGGAAACTGTATTCTTTGAACCTAAATTGAATTCCGGAAATCTCATCAGGTAATGGCGGTGAGATAACATATTTATATGATGCATGGTCAGATCTGCTTCCTCCACTAATCATTCGAGAGTCATATTGGTCATTAATATATAGTTCGTAATGGCTATGCTGATGAGATTTGGATTCAACCTCCGGCTCACTGTCCCAATCTATATTTAGTGTTAATACACTTGCATTAGTGTATTGTTTCATAGAAGTTAGAGTATAGAATCGATCACCTATTACGACTGACTTCAGAATTGCAATGTGTTGTCTGAATCCGGCTGGTTCGATCATCGGTTTATATTGTTCTTCATTCATCATATTTCCAAATAACGACATCAAGAATCCTTCATAAAGCCCCTGTTCCTCTGACCATTTAGAAATATACTCTAACGGAGGAAATCCTGGATTATTATCCGAGACTTCCTTTCTCTTCTTGATCAAAGAGCAAATTTGTTTATCGATATCAATAATTCGTTCATCATAATGCTCTGTTGGGCGTTCAAATGGTATTCGTAACATCTTAACCACCTCTCATATCCATTAATTGTTACATCACTATATTTTAACATATAATGGTTTGAGCCAACATAAAAAAACCTCATAATAAGTATAGTTTGCACCATACAAATTAAGAGGTTTTGAAATCCGCAATCCACGCTTACTTTATCAATCATTCAGCATTCATAAGCTTAGCAAGGCTCCGCCGCCGGATTCCCCGCCTCTTCCTTCGTACGGAATGAGGAACCGCAGCCGCATGTAGCGCTGGCGTTGGGGTTGTTGATGGTGAAGCCGCCGGTCATGCCGGATTCCTCGAAGTCGATCTCGAGGCCGTTCAGGTAACGGATATCGTCTTTGCTGACGACTACTTTCAGACCTGCAACGTCCATGTAGACGTCCTGCTCACTCTCGGTATCGTCGAAGCCCATTGCGTACGAGAATCCGCTGCAGCCCCCGGCGGTGACGCCCAGACGGAGAAACATATCCGGCACTTCCTGCTCCGCAAGCATAGCCTTCAATTGACCTGCCGCTGTCTCACTTATGCTAATCATAATTACAACCTCCTTAGAATTCACTGTATTGGAATCAAGCAGCCTTCTGGCTGTGTGTAATGAAATCAAAGCCTTGCGCGGGAAAAGAATGAGTATGATGTATATCATTTTCATTGGCTCTTGAAATCAGTATACTCCACTATTCTTCTGCCCTCAAGTCGCAAACTCTCCGCTGATATGCAATTTATACCGGAAGTCCTACGGTTTCTGGCGGTTGCTCCCCCTCAAGTAGAGGTTTATAATAAGAAAAGCGATAACCAAGAGTATTTTCAAAAAAATTCGAAAAATTGTCACGGGGGTTGCAGTTAACCTCTATTTATTATGCCGGCTGTTGCCGGATATTCTCAGGTACACGATTATGCGATGCAACCGCCTCGCCAACCTTCAGGAGGAACTTATATGTCTACCCTAATTACACCCCACACGGATGCCCGGATGGCGAACATCATTGAGAAGGTTCGCGGCGGAGAACGATTGAATTTGGAAGATGGCGTTTATTTATATGAGAGTAACGATCTCTTAACGATCGGACAGCTGGCCAATGAGGTCAATCTGCGAAAGAACGGGAATAAAGTCTATTTTATCGAGAACATGAGTCTATATTTCACCAATGTCTGCGAATCCCGGTGTGCCTTCTGTAATTTCCGCAAGGATGAAGGCGAAGAAGGAGCTTATACCCTCACCGGCCAGGAGATGGTGGAGTATGTGCAGCAGCATATTCATCCCGGCGTGCGCGAGTTCCATATTGTAGGCGGCCATAATGATAATGTGCCCTTCCAGTACTACGTTGATTCGCTGCGGGCCCTGAACGAGCATTTCCCCGAGGTGACTCTCAAGGCCTATACAGCGGCAGAGATCGACTTCTTCACCCGCATCAGCGGACTCAGTATCCGTGAGGTGCTGGAGCAGCTGCGCGCTGCCGGACTGAAGACCCTTACCGGAGGAGGGGCAGAGATTCTGTCTGACCAGTACCGCAAAAAAATGCGCGTTGATAAAGCCAATGTCGAGGAATATCTTGAGGTGCACCGCACCGCCCATCACCTTGGCATGAAGACCCATACCACGATGCTGTACGGGTCGATTGAGTCCCGTGAGGACCGCATCCGCCATATGCTGCAAATTCGTGACCTGCAGGACGAGACCGGCGGATTCATGGTATTCATTCCGTTGTCCATGCAACCCAAGAATAAGAATGCGGGCATCATGCGCCGCAACTCCGCGAATGAGGATCTCAAGACCATTGCGGTCAGCCGTCTGATGCTCGATAACTTCGACCACATCAAGGCTTACTTCATTAATATCGGGGCCCAGTTGACCCAGGTTGCCCTGAACTTCGGCGCTTCCGATGTGCACGGAACGATCCTGAAGGAACGAATCAGCCATGCTGCCGGCGCGCTGACACCGGAAGGGCTGACCCGCGATGAGCTGATCTGGCTCGTGAAGGGTGCGGGACGGATTCCTGTAGAACGGGATACCTTCTACAACGAGATCAAGGTATACGAATAAGAACAGAACAAGCTTACCTCAGCCAGTGAACGCAGAACTGCCTTGTCCATTACGTACCCGAAAGGAAGATCAGTTCGCATGAGAACCTTACTTGTCCTGGGCGGCGGCTACGGCGGTCTTGCCCTCATTCAGCAGCTGCTGGATCATCATCTCCCTTCTGATGTGGAAATCATTCTGGTGGACCGGATGCCGTATCAGGGGATCAAGACCGAATATTATGCACTGGCCGCAGGCACCGTCACCGATTACCATCTGCGGATTCAATTCCCGGTACACCCCCGCCTGACCGTTCGTTACGGGCAGGTGGGTTCCATTGATCTGGAGAGCAAGCTGGTCCTGCTCGATTCCGGGGAGCCGATAGCCTATGATATCCTGGCGATTGCCCTGGGCTGTACGGATAATTACCATAACATTCCTGGAGCTGAGGAATACACCTGCAGTATTCAGAGCTTCGCCGGAACCCGCGAAACTTACCGCAGGCTGAACGATGTGAAGCCTTATGGAACCGTCAACATTGTCGGCGGGGGACTAAGCGGCGTAGAGATTGCTTCGGAGCTGCGGGAGAGCCGGCCAGATCTGAATATCTCGCTGATGGACCGGGGAGATCGTATTCTGTCTTCTTTTCCGGCTAAGCTGTCCAGGTATGTCGAGGAATGGTTCAGTGAGCATCAGGTGGAGACGATCGGCGGGGTGTCGGTCTCTCATGTCGAAAAGGATGCCATCTTCAATGGCACCCAGGCTATTCCGGCGGATGTGACGGTATGGACTGCCGGTATTCAGCCGGTGAAGGTCGTGCAGCAGCTTGAGCTTCCGAAGGACCGCGGAGGCAGGCTCATTGTCGGGGAATATTACAATATCGCTGAATATCCGGAGGTCTATGTGATCGGGGATTGTGCCAGCCTGCCCTTCGCCCCCAGTGCACAGGCGGCGGGTGCCCAGGGCGAGCAGGTGGGTCAGATTATTCAGGCACTGTGGCGGGGAGAAACCCCGAAGCTGCATAAGATTAAGCTGAAGGGAACTCTCGGTTCACTCGGCAAAAATGCCGGTTTCGGCCTGATGGGCCGCCGCTCTGTCATGGGCCGGGTTCCGCGCCTGCTGAAGAGCGGTGTGCTGTGGATGTCTAAACGCCATTTCGGCTGATGAAACCCGGCTTGAACCCAGGCGGTTTAGTCAATCTCCAGGTTGTCCCAGGCTTCTGCCTCTCGTATAGCGGCTTCTATGGCCTCTTCCAGAGCAGCAGGGGAATCAGCCTCAATGATCTCCCCGTCAACCATGGCGAACGGCTGGAGATAACACTCTCCGCAGTTGTTCAGACAGCCGTACTCCACTACATCATATTCAGGGTTTTGTTCCAGCTTAAGCTTGAGCGGTTCAGTGCCGTGGCCGATGTTGCTGGCACAGAATTCTATAATTGGTCTCATGATGATCTCCCTATTCTGCCTTAACCATTTTATTTTTTAACTTTTTGTACTATAATAAACATACGAAAGGAGTGATTGAGAAATGAGTGAGAATGTACAAAGCGCAACCATGTACGATGAAGTACTGGAAGTCCTTGATAAACTTCGTCCGTTCCTGCAGCGCGATGGCGGTGACGTGGAACTGATTGATGTTGAAGACGGCATCGTTAAGCTGAAGCTTATGGGTGCATGCGGCAGTTGCCCAAGCTCCACGATCACGCTAAAAGCCGGGATCGAACGCGCCCTGATTGAAGAAGTAGAAGGCGTGGAAGAAGTCGTTCAGGTATTCTAATCCCGTTTCATAAACCATCCCGGCCTCCGCTAAGAGGCCGGGATTTTTTTTATTATAGAGGATTTCGTCTGTAGGATCAACCACCTGGCTTCGCAAAAAAACCAGAAGCCGCTCCGCTGGCCAATTCTGGCTACCGGGCTTCTTCTGGTCTCACTAGGATTACTCAGCTTGCCTAAGCTTAAGCTTAGAATGCCGGAATAATCGCTCCGTCATATTGCTTATCGATGAATGCCTTCGCTTCCGGGGATGTCAGCGCTGCTGCCAGCTTCTGAATGGCATCGGAATCCTTATTGTCAGGACGGGCAACCAGCAGGTTGGCATACGGGGAGTCGCCGCCTTCAATGAACAACGCATCCTTGGTAGGAGACAGCTTAGCATCCAGTGCAAAGTTGGTGTTGATCAGCGCCAGGTCTACTTCATCCAGCTGACGGGGCAGCATGGCTGCATCCAGCTCAATGATATCCAGCTTCTTGGCGTTCTCAGTGATATCCGCTTTGGTAGAGGCAATATTGGTGTCATCCTTCAGCTTGATCAGGCCGTTCTTAGCCAGCAGAATCAATGCGCGTCCGCCGTTCGTTGCATCATTCGGAATTGCAACCTTTGCACCCTCTGCCAATTCGTCAATCGATTTGATTTTTTTGGAATAAGCGCCAAATGGCTCTACATGAACAGCAGTTACAGATACGAGATCTGTGCCGTTCTTGGCGTTCTGATCATCCAGGTAAGGCTTGTGCTGGAAGAAGTTCGCATCGAGCTGCTTCTCGGCAAGCTGTGTATTGGGAAGAATATAATCTGTGAATTCTTTAATTTCCAGCTTAATGCCTTGGGCTTCAAGCAGTGGGGCAATCGCTTTGAGGATTTCCGCATGCGGTACAGGAGAAGCACCAATAACCAGGGTTACCGGGTCCGCAGCAGGCTCTGTAGTCGGTTCTGTAGCAGCAGAATTCGTGGTGTTATTGGCCTTGTTGTTTCCGCAAGCGGCAAGCACCAATACCAAGGTCAGGCTGAAGAATGTAAGCAGTACTTTTTTCATCTGTAAATCCCCCTCTAATCCATATGTTTTATTGAATAAGGCTATATGTGGACGTACCTTATTTCCGTGTAAAATGTCTTACCAGCCGGTCACCGGCCATTTGCAGCAGTTGGACGAGTATTACTATCAGTGCCACTGCGATAATCATAACTTCCTTCATATAACGGTAATAGCCGTAACGGATCGCCAGATCCCCCAGACCGCCGCCGCCAATAAATCCCGCCATGGCAGTATAAGAGACAAGGGTCACTAAAGTAATGGTTATTCCGGCAAGCAAGCCCGGACGAGCCTCCGGCAGCAAGACGCGCATCACGATCTGCCCGGTGGATGCCCCCATGCCCTGCGCTGCTTCAATAATTCCCCGGTCAACCTCCCGCAGCGCCGTTTCCACCAGTCTGGCGAAAAAGGGAGCCGCACCGACCACCAGTGCCAGAATGGTTCCGCGCACACCGATGGAGGTGCCCATAATGATCTTGCTGAGCGGAATCAGGGCCACCATGAGAATGATAAACGGAACGGAACGCAGGATATTTACGATAAATGATAATGCCGAGTAAACAGCTCTGATAATAGTGTTATTTGATCTCCCCCATAAATATAGCATAATTCCGAGCGGTAAACCAAGGATAATTGTGAATAATCCTGAAATAACTACCATGTTAAGTGTAGCCACCGTTGCATCGAGCATTTCTGCCCAATCAATCTTATTAAAATCCAGTCCGCCCATCAGGAAATCACCTCCACATCAAGACCTTGCGCTACTAACTCCGTAAGCGTGGCTTCAACCGCATCGGCAGGTCCTTCGAACCGTACAATCAGCTGCCCGTAAGGAACATCCTTGATCGTTGAGATCGTGCCATGGAGAATGGCGAAGTGAACCCCTGTTCCTTGAACCACCTGTGAGAGCGTGGATCCGTAAGTCTTTTGCCCGAGAAAAGTGATTTTGACCGACTTCGTGTAGCCTGGGTGCACAGCATCAATTGCTTGCCGGAGCGGTCCATCCGACTGGGTCTCACTGCGGATGAATTCCCTGGTAACCTCATGCTTCGGCTTCAGAAATACCTCGGCCACTTCACCCTGCTCCACAATACCGCCTCCATGGATCACGGCAACACGGTCGCAGATGCTCTGAATCACATGCATCTCATGTGTAATCAGCACGATGGTCAGATGGAATTTGCTGTTGATATCCATCAGCAGGCGAAGAATGGAGTCTGTCGTCTGCGGATCAAGCGCCGAGGTCGCTTCATCGCATAACAGAACGTCCGGATCACTCGCCAACGCCCGGGCGATCCCGACACGCTGCTTCTGTCCGCCGGATAGCTGAGCCGGGTACTTATTCCAGTGCTCCTCCAGTCCAACCAGGGCGAGCAGATCTTTAACCTTTTGTTCAATCTCATTCCTTCCGGCTCCGATCAGCCGCAGTGGAAACGCGATATTATCATAGACTGTAGCCGATGAGAGCAGATTGAAATGCTGAAAAATCATCCCGATCTTGCGCCGCTGCTCTTGCAGCTGTCTCTGGCTAAGCGCTGTAAGCTCCACACCGTCCACCCACACCTCGCCCGCAGTCGGGCGCTCGAGCAGATTAATGCAGCGGATCAGCGTGCTTTTGCCGGCCCCGGAGTGACCGATCACCCCGAAGATTTCACCCTTCTTAATCGACAGGCTCAGCGCAGAGAGTGCAGTTGCCTGCTTACTGCCTTTGCCGTACACCTTGGTTATATCCTTCAATTCTATCAACCGCTGCGTCCCCCTTCTGTTCTAGCTTCCATCATTGCAATAAAAAGACCCCCTACGATCCATGCAGATCGCAAGAGGCCCTGTGTGTATAATGACAATGCCTTCTCATCTGCCAAATACCCCAAAACCGGCGGCATTGTAGGAATTAGCACCATGACATTTGGGTACAGCGTAAAGCTGTATTCAAACCGGTTGCCGGGCTTCATCGGGCCTATCCCTCCGCCGCTCTCGATAAGATAATAGTATGAAGTTATATATTCCGTATCATGTCAGAAGTTAATGTATGCCTAAGTATATTCAGTTTCGAGTTTTTTGTCAAAGGTAAGTTTTTACGAACGGGCATGCCCGGATTTCGGGCCTGGGACCGCTAATTTCTTGTGCCATTGCGCATTCCCGTACTTGTATGCGGCTGCCAGTGATTGGCATACCATCTCCAGACTCTGCTTCAAATCCTCCAGATGGCTGTCCAGATCCTCCAGACGGATCTTATCATGCAATCCCTGGTGACGCTGCCAGAGATCGTCGGTCATCTCCGCGTTCATGTAATGGATCTCGGCATTCCGCCGCTTGCGCAGATTCTCCACCGGCTCCCGGTAGGAATTCCTGATCCGCTCCAGTTCGTCCGCCAGCGGATGATGCGCATGAAGCAGCTGAAATTGCCTCAGCACCGTAAAGTAGGAGAAATGCGTTTTCACCTTGCCTGTATTGAGATTGTACAGATTGTTCAGCACCGTGCCCAGCTTGTCCAGCAGCGAGAAGACACGGATGAAGCCATCCTTGTAGAAATACACATATCTGGCGTACTCCCCCTGCTCGGTGGACGACATATCATCCATATAACCGGCTATTACTGACTTCCGGAAAAAGGCGGCTGCGAACCAGCTCTGCTCCAGCTCATCCAGAGAGGAGATCAAGCCCCGTGTCCAGATTTCCAGCTTGCGGTATTCATGGTCATGGTCTTCATGTGCCGCCATCTCCTTGCGCAGCATGGAGGCAGCCTTCGCCATGGATTCCATAGCTTCAGCCAGCACACCGCTGTTCACGCGGGGCGGCTCTCCCAGTAATGTCCGCAGCATATTTTGACCCTCCTTAAAGTTCACTTCTACGCTAGAGGAAAATAATGATTCCAATTGCGGTCTACCCGCTTCGCAATATCCTCGCTCGGAGCCAGCTCCTCCGGGTATCCCGGCTTCATCCGGGCATCTATAATGATCGGCAGCGTATAGCTGACACTGCCCCGTTGTACCCCAGCCGCCGAATAAATATCGTCCGCTGGATTGAAGCGGGTGAATACAGACCACAGGAATGAGGTCTGCGTGCTTACCGCCTCTTCCGCCTGATCGACCAGCACAATCAAAGGCCAGTCGGTCTCCCTCTCCTTGAAGGCAGCCACCAGCCGTTCCGGCAGCTCCGGGTCCTCTTCATAGGATGCACCGGAAACGGCTAAACATCCTCCGCAATAAGGCACAGCGGCGGTGATTGATGGGAGCAGCCCCTCTGTATAGGTCTTTGGCAGCTGACGGACCGGGCTGCCGATGCCCGCCATCACAGCCTTACTGCCATGGTTCAGCTTGCGTCCAGTATAATCCAGCGTATCCATGGAGGTATTGGCAAAGATCGTCAGATCCAATTGCGGATTGAAGCGCTCAAGCACCGTTTCCAGCAACTTGGGAAAGTCGGTAAGCTCTACCTGCACATTAGTTAGCAGAAGGAATTTGGTTAAGGAGAGCTGGCCTTCCCCTAAGATACGAAACGCTGACACCATATACTCACGCGGATAGCTCTCCCTCACGACCGCTGAGGTCAATGAATGCGAACCGGATTCGGAATAGGACCATAGCGCTTTGACCGAAGGGATCAGCAGAGGATAGGCCGGAGCGAGCAGCCGTTGCAAATAATCCTTCAGGTAATAATCCTCCTGGCGCGGCTTGCCGGTGATGGTCGCCGGGTAGATGGCATCCTTGCGGTGCCACATGCGCTGAACATGCATGACCGGGAAATCATGCTGCATGGAATAGTAGCCGGACTGGCTCCCATACGGGCCTTCCGCTCTCCGCTCCAGCGGAGACACGCGTCCCCGGATGGAGAACTCGGCCTCTGCCGGAATCCGGTGCCCGCCCAAGGGGTCCTGCACCATGGGAAGCTTGCCACCCAGCATCAGCGAGGCTAGCAGCAGCTCCGGAATCCGTTCCGGGACCGGAGCCACTGCCGCAGCAATCAGGGCCGGCGGCCCGCCGATGAAGACAGACACCGGCAGGGTCTCCCCGAGATGCTCTGCCTGCGAGTGATGAAAGCCGCCGCCCTTGTGAATCTGCCAGTGAATGCCTGTGGTACTGTCGTCATACATCTGAATCCGGTACATTCCGAGGTTATGATCCTTAGGGTTGGTGATATTCTCCGTATAGACCAGAGGAAGCGTGAGGAATGCCCCGCCATCCTTAGGCCAGGCTGTGATCCGGGGCAGCTCCTTAAGCGGATCACTGCTGCTGCAGACGCCGAGCACAGGAGCCTCTCCTTGCGGTATGTTCTTGGTTCCTGCCCTCAGCAGCTCAAGCAGCACCGTCTTCTCCCGCCATAAGCCGGCGGCGGAAGGCGGGATCAGCTGCTCCATCGCCGTTGTCAGCGACTTCAGCAGCTGCTCCGGTCTTGTCCCAAAGGCTTTGTTGACGCGCCGGACTGAACCGAATAGATTCGTAGCGACCGGGAACGGTGTTCCTTGCACGTTCGTGAACAGCAGTGCCGGGCCTTCCTCCTGCACCACCCGGCGGTGAATTTCGGCAAGCTCCAGATAAGGATCAACAGGCGTATCTATCACTGCCAGATCCTTATCCCTGCGGAGTTGCTCGATCCATTGTCGTAAATTACCGTATCGCACTATAGCCTTCCTCCTCAAACAGGACGTTATGCTTATCCCGTCCACCGTTGCCTTATGCTTATCACTTGCTGCCTCTGCCAGCTCCGCTTAACTGCCAGACCCTTACACTCATGTAGCACAGAACCCCGAAGAGTCCGGAGATCAGCACAATATGAGACATCGCAGCAAATATGTACAATTTCTCATTATTCAGTGTGTATACCACAGCCGCTCCGCTGAATACCTGCATCAGGCATAGCAGAACTGCCGCTACTCCAAGAGCCCTCAGCTCCGGCAGCTCCTTATACTTCCAGAAGGCCAGATGCCCAAGCATAGCCGTCAGCAGGAAAAGAATCGCCGCCGCAATCCGGTGCACAAATACGATCCCTACTCCGCCGCTCATCTCCGGAATCCATTGTCCGTTACACAGCGGCCAGCCGGAGCACCCGCCCTGGGAGCTGGTGTGGCTTACATAGGCCCCTATATAGACAACGATATATGAATATACTGCAGTAACCCAGGTTAAGTTGCGGAAGGCCAGGCGGACTTTGGGACTTCCTGTGCTGAGTTCCGCTCCAGGGGAGAATGCCCGCCGGGTCCCAAGCGCCAGCATCAGCGAACCGGCGAAGGCGATCAGCGAGAAGCCCATATGCAGGGCCATGACTGCAGCTGATTGCGACTTCACTACTGCAAGCGCTCCCATCCCGCCTTGAACGATGACGAAGATCAGGGTCAGCAGGGCGTAGGCCAGCAGATCCTTGCGGTGCCTGGCAAAACGCCAGAAGGCAACCATGGAAGCCAGTGATAACAGGCCCGCCAGGCCGCTGAACAAACGGTGGGTATATTCAATCAGAGAGCCGATGGTATAGGCAGGAATCAGCTTCCCGTGGCACAGCGGCCACTCATTCCCGCATTCCAGTCCCGAGCCGGTCTTCGTCACCACAACCCCGCCAAACAGCGCCATGAACATAATGAGACAGGTCAGATAGCTGAGCCATTTTAATTGAAGTGTCGTCAATAGTATCACCCGTATTGTATAGGAATGAGTTTATAAGAAAAAAGCACCGCTTCTGCTCGAATTGGGCGAAAGCGGTGCTGCGTAATTACTTGTGAATGCTGAGATAAACGTCCAGCGCCGTATCAAGGAACTTCTCGATTTCTTCCCGGGACTTGCGGAGCTTGTTCACGAACCGGACCAGTTCCCGTCCATCGGTATACGCGACAAAGCTTGGAATGCCCAGTATATTCTGTTCCTGGCTGACTTCACCTACAGCATCGACATCCACTTCCACCAGGGTAAGACGCTCTGCATATTTCTGCTGCACATCCGGCATGAACGGATCAATGAATTTACAATCCACACACCAATCTGCCTTGAAGACTGCCACCGTCAGGCGCGGAGACTGAATTGCTACCTGAAACTGGGCAGGGGAGCTGATTTTGTCCATCAATTGACCATTCCCTTCTATCAGAAAGTTCCACACGAAGCTTGCTCTTTAAGTGAATCAAAATGTAAGGAATAAGTCAAACATCATTATTCACCGGAACGTACACGGGCCGGCTGCAATTTCATCAAAGGACCCAGCACCTTGCGGAGCGGACGGGGATAACCGGCAATCTCCTGGCTGCTGAGTACGCCCAGAATAATCAGGAGAACCAGATAGACAATCACCACTGCCGCTCCAACCACCAGACAGGTAATCAGGAAGGCCAGGCGGGCCGGCATCAGCTGCGTCATCAATATACCTGCTTCATTAAGGCCATAACCAATTCCCCCCGAAGCCAAGACCGCAATAGAGAAGCCTCCCCATCGTTTGCCGAGAATAGTGAAGGGGACGATTTTTTTGAGCATCCGCAGATTAAGCAGTGTAATCACTATGAAGCAAAGTGCCGTAGAACCGATAATGCCATAGATGCCAAACCACTGGCTGAACAGGAAGTTGGAGCCGAACTTCACGAGGATACCCACAAGCACGTAATACATCGATATCCGCGATTTGCCCATTCCAAGCAGGATGGAGTTAGTGGTCATCATCGTAATCTGGAAAATAGTACCGAGTGTCAGCATCGCCACAATGCCGCTGCCATCCAGTGTTTTGAACAGCAGGCCATTAACGGAATACGCCGCCACGACCAGAGAGAGTACAACCGGTGTGCCGGTCAGAATAGACACCCGCATGGCGAGTGTGACCTGACGCTGCAGGTGCTGTTCATCTTTGCGTGCGAAGGCGGCAGATATTATCGGAATCAGCGATGCACTTAGGGCGATCGACAATACCGGAGGAATCCCGGCCACACTCTGTGCCCGGCTGCCGAAGATACTTAGGGCCCAAGTAGCCTGCTCCATCCCGATCTTACCGCTAAGCAGCGGAACAATGAAAGAAGTATCAATAAAGTTCACTACAGGCACCGTAACAGAAGATAATACAATCGGTATGGACAGCTTGAAAATATCCTTATAAATCTTCAGCAGCGGGATACGGGCCTCACTCGATTCATACAGTGCCACCTTCTCCTCGCTGCGGCGCAGCTTCATGGCATAATACAGCATCACGCCGAAGGCGCCGATACTGCCGAGTACACTGCCGAAGGATGCGCCTGCCGCCATCCAGGTATTGCTGTAGCCCTGGTGCAGCAGGATGAATGCAAGCAGAATGGCTGTGGATACCCGGGCAATCTGCTCGACAATCTGTGAGATGCCCCCGGCCATCATATTGTTACGGCCCTGGAAATACCCGCGCATCATCGCGATTGTAGGGAACAGCAGCAGCGCCGGGGCAATTGCCCGGATGGCCAGAGTACTCTCTGGAACCTTGCTGTATTCAGCGTAATATGGAGCAGCTATGTATAGCGTCACACCCATAATCACACCAACAATTGCAGCAAAGATAAGAGCAGCTCGATACACCTGCTGAGCTTCCTGCGGTCGGTTCAGCGCATAGCGCTCGGACACCATTTTACTAAGCGTGCTTGGAATACCGGCTGTCGCCAGCGGCAACAGTAGCAAATATACATTATTAGCGATCGTAAACGACGCATTCCCTGTTGTATTGAATAAATGCTCCAGCGGCACCCGCTGGGCAAGCCCGAGGACACGGGCCACCAGTGCGGCTGCCGCCAGAATTAGCGTGCCTTTGACAAAGGATTCTTTCTTGGTGGACAAGCTGTTTCGCCTTCTTCACAATAAATTTAAAAACGTCCGATCCAGATAAAGAAGAGGACGATCATAACAATCTGCAGAATAATCTTGACGACTGTGCTGCTGAACAGCCCGAGCAGAGCGCCGAAGCTCACCTTAACCGCTTTACCGGCCTTCTCGCCGGCAATCAGCTCGCCGATGAAAGCACCCAGGAACGGGCCAATCAGCAGGCCGAACGCCGGAATCAGAAACGGACCGATAATCAGACCGATGGTGCTGCCGATCACCGAGGCGCGGGAGCCGCCGAATTTCTTGACGCCCCAGGCCCCGACAACATAGTCGGCAATGAACAGCACCACAACGATTAGCGTCTGGGCAATCCAGAACCAGGGTCCGAAGGAGCCGAAGGAAAAGAACCAGCCATATACAAAGAAAGCCAGGTAAATCGCAAGCGCCCCCGGCAAGATTGGATATACCGCTCCTGCCATTCCGATTGCGAATAAAGCAATGATCAGAATCCAGCCCAGAATTGTCAATTCCCTCAACTCCTTAATCTTAAGCTCGTTTCGATATTCTGCCGGCCGAGGTTCCGGCCTCTGTCAGGATGTACTTCTGAATCACTTCGGCGATCCCGTCTTCGTTGTTCGTAGCTACAACCGCATCCGCTTCCTGCTTGACAGTTTCCTGCGCATTGCCCATAGCCACTCCAAAGCCGGACTGCTGGATCGCTGCCAGATCGTTGAGGCTGTCACCTACGGCAACAACCTGGGACATGTTAATGCCCAGCAGCTTGCAGACCTCAAGTATGCCTGAAGCCTTGTTGACGCCCAGTGGATTAATCTCCAGGTTGAACGGCGAGGAGTTGGTGATCTCCAGCCCGCCCAGCTCCTGCAGCCGCATCAGCAGCTTATGGCGGATATCGTTATCCTCGGTGGAATAGCCGAATTTCAACCATTCCCTGCTGTCAATCTCCCCGTCCCAGCTATCCCGGTTGTACACCTCATCTACAGAGTAGGCCCAGAACCAGATGTCGAATTCCTCCGCGATTTTGTGCATCTCTTTGACTAGCTCCACATCCATCAGGGACCGGCGGTACAGCTCATGAGGTGCACGCCAGACTTCACTTCCGTTCACCATAATCATCGGAGTGTTGAGGCCAAGCTGTTCAGCATAAGGCATCGCACTGCGCGAGGAGCGTCCCGTAGACAGGCAGACATGTACGCCGGCCTCCATCGCTTTTTTGATCCATTCCACTGTAAGCGGGGTAATCTTCTGTTCGTCGTTCAGTAGGGTTCCATCCATATCCAAGGCAAGCAGGCGGTATTTGGCAGTCATTTGCCACCCCTCCATTCTTGGTTGCTCTTTCGTTTGAAGGCAACCGTATATTTGGTATTTCTCGCAAATACATCTCCATCATGGCTATAATATCATCAGTTTGTTGCGGCAGTATTATCGGAATTGTCACCGGAAGTAGTACCGTCATTCGGGTTCGCTGTTTTCAGGCTTTTCTTAGGCACGCCATCCAGCCCGTATTCCCAGTCGTAGGCATCGAAAATTTTACGCGCAACCGGAGCCGCACTGTTGGAGCCGAATCCCCCTTCGGGGATGACTACAGCAACAGCCAACTTAGGATTATTACGCGGGGCGAAGGCAATAAATACCCCGTTATCGCGCAATTGCCCTTTTCCCAGCTGCTGTGAGGTCCCTGTCTTACGGGCAAAATCATAAGGGAAATCTGCGAATGCCGAGACCTTACTGTTCATACCCTTTTTAATTTCTCTCCAAAAGGACTTGTCAAAGGTCGTTACTTCATCCAGCACCTCGCGCTCAAATTTCTTGACCACCTTGCCCGATGAATCTGTAATCTTGCTGACAAGCTGCGGCTTGATCCGCACCCCTTCATTGGCAAGCGTAGAAGCATACTGAGCTAACTGCAGTACCGTATAGCGGCCCTGCTGTCCGAAGGAGGCATAGACCAATGCGGCTTGCGCACTGCCCGCTGCCTTAGTATCCGTGTAGTTGATCTGTCCCAGGTATTCATTAGGGAGACCGCTCTGCGTGGATACGCCAAGGCCGAATTCCTTCATATACTTATCCCAGACTCCAATGCCTTCCCCCTTGTATTGATCGTAAATCCTCTTGCCGATCATATCCACCATGAACACGTTAGAGGAATCCTCAATCGCCTTCGCCGGGTCCATCCGGCCGTATACGTGACCCGAGGAATTGCGGACAGAGGATTTATCATCCTTACCGAAATAGGCAATCCCTTTGTCATTGTACGTATAGGAAGTGCTGAAGAAGCCTTCATTTAGACCGATCAGCACCGTCAGCGGCTTAATGGTGGAGCCGAGCAGTACCGTGGAACCAAATCCATGACCGGACAGGCCCGAAGAATACGGGGTAATAGTCCCGTTCTGATAGTTGCCCATGATCTTGTTCCAGGTATCCGAATCCAGCTTCTCCGCTGTCCAGACATTGGTATCGTAATCCGGCATACTGGCCATGGCTACGATATTGCCGGTATCGACCTCCATCGCCACGGCATAGCCTGTCTTGGCATCAGGATGGGTCTTGCCTTGTACAGAGTTGCGGTGCAGCCAATTGATCTGTTCGGTGATGGCCTGCTCCGTCTTAAGCTGAACATTCTTGTCAATCGTCATCCAGATATCATTACCCTTGACAGGCGGCACTACCTCTTCTACCTTCTCGGCCATGTTCTGCGGATTCACCGAGATGACCTGATAGCCGTTCTTGCCGCGCAGCTCCCGCTGGTATTGCAGCTCCAGACCATCGAAGCCGACGAATTCATCGTCTTTATAATTCAGGCCGGGATCTGCGCTGATCTTCTTCATCGCACTCTGAATATTCTTGTAGATGTTGAGTGTGTTGGAGGATTTGAAGGGCTTGATATACCCGACTGTCTGCACGGCAACAGTATCCTTGTCATAATGACGCACGCCTTCTTCTACGATCTCAAGGCCCGGGAATTCGCTTTTATGCTCCATGAAATAGGCAATTTCCTTGGTTGTCAGACCGGATTTGATCTTGCGGGCCATATAGCCTGAATATTTCTTGAAATATAAATCCAGAGAATTAATCACTTCATTAACAGTCAGCTTCTCGCCGTTCGGGTCGCCATATTCGTCAAATTTCGCAACCAGATTATTCGCCAGCGCATACGCATTGGCCCTTGCCTCCGGCTTCAGCGAGCTGATTCCCGTCTCCTTGTCCAGTGCCTTCGCTGTATATTCCTTCGTAAGCGTAACATACAGCGTTTGAACGGAGGTCGAGTAGGCAATTTGCTCGCCTGCGGCTGCGCGGATTCCCCCACGGATGGAGGCGAGGGGTACACTTTTGGTATCCCGGCTGGTCTCCACCTCGGTCAGCGTGGGTCCTTCCACAAATTGAATAACTGCGAGACGGATAATAATTACACAAAAAATAACAAACGTACTGAAGAAAAACACGTTAAGACGCAGGCCAAGCGAGCTCTTGCTGCCCTTCTCTTCCGGGGGGGAGGCCTGCTTTCGGAAAACACCCACAGTTTTTCACTCCTCTACATCAAAATAAACCGTTTAATCCACCCTTGACTCGGGCACATTCTTCTTAGGCACTCCATCCAGTCCATACTCCTGGTCATAGGCTTCAAAGATTTGGCGGGCTACCGGTGCTGCACTGTTCGCGCCAAAACCGCCTTCCGGAATAATCACGGCCACCGCAAGCTTAGGATGCTCACGTGGAGCATAAGCAATGAATACCCCGTTGTCACGGGTAGCCCCGAAGGCTTCCATCTCAGAGGTTCCTGTCTTGCGGGCGAAGTCATACGAAAATCCGTCAAACGCCTTAACCTTAGTATTCATCCCGCGCTTGATCTCCTTCCAGTAAGAAGGATGAAACGAGATGCTGTCCAGAACTTCCCGTCCAAATTGCTTAACCGTCTTGCCGTCGGGATCTGTAATCTTACTGACGAGCTGGGGCTTAATCCGCACACCTTCATTCGCAAGTGTGGCCGTATACTGGGCAAGCTGTAATGCGGTATATTTCCCCTTCTGGCCGAAGGAGGCAAGTACCAGCGCCGATTGGGAAGAGCCTGCCTTCTTCGGATCAAGATAATCGGCAACTCCGGCACTTTCACCCGGAAGCCCGCTTTGCGTAGACACCCCAAGGCCGAAGGCCTTCATATATTTGTCCCATATGGCAATCCCTTCTCCCGGATACTTCTTGTACAGGGCATTACCGACCCACTCTACCATAAAAGCATTCGAGGACTCCTGAATAGCCTTCGCCGGACTAAGCGGGCCCAGGACATGGCCGGAGGAATTCCTCACCGAGGAGCTGTTATCCTTACCGAAATAACCAATCCCTTTATCTATATAAGTATCACTGGTAGTGAATAAGCCTTCCTCCAGACCGATCAAGACACTTAACGGCTTAATCGTGGAGCCCAGGAAGATTAATGACTTCAGCCCGTTGCCGGAGATACCGGAGGAAATATCGGTAATCGTCCCGTTCTGATAATAATCCCTAATCTTGTCGTACACTTCAGGAACCAGCGTCTCGGCATTCCAGACATTCGTATCATAGTCCGGCATACTCGCCATTGCCACTACATTGCCTGTATCAACTTCCATGGCAACGGCATAGCCGGTGAGCGCATCCTTATGAAGCTTCCCCTGTACAGGGTTGCGGTGCAGCCAGTTGAGCTGATCATTGATGGCCTGCTCTGTTCTCATCTGCACCTTCTTGTTAATCGTCATCCAGATATCGTTGCCCTTGACGGGCGGGATCAACGCGACAACCTCTTCGGCCATGTTCTGGGCATTGACAGAGATCGTCTGATACCCGTTCTTCCCTCTAAGCTCACGCTGATATTGCTGTTCAAGACCATAGATGCCGACAAACTCATCTTCCCTGTAGCTAAGCCCCGGGTCCCCACCCGTTTGTTTCATGGCGCTGCGGATATTTTTGTATAAATTATATCCTTCTTCTGTAGAACGGAATTGCTTCATATAGCCTACCGTTTGAACGGCCACCGTGTCCTTGTCATAATGGCGGATACTCTCCTCTACAACAGACACCCCGGGATAGCGCTGCCTGTTCTCCATCAGATGGGCGACTTCCTTCATCGTAAGACCGGCCTTGATCTTACGCGGGACATATCCCAGTGACTTCTTATAATCAAGGTCCAGCAGCAGCAGAACATCCTCCTTGAGCAGCTTCTTCGCAGAGGGATCACCATACTGTTCAAAAACGGATGACAGCCCCGCCGCCAGCGCTTTCGTATTCGCCTTGGCTTCAGCGGTCGGTTCATATAAGCCGGTCTTCTTATTCTTGACCTTTGCGGTGTATTCTTGGGTTAACGTAACGAATAATGACTGAACCGGTGTGGAATGGGCAATGTCTTCCCCTCCCGCCGCGTGAATAGTCCCCCGGATCGCCGCAAGCGGAACATCCTTGGTCTCCCGGCTGGCCTCCACCTCGCTGAGCTCGGGACTCTCTACAAACTGCAGTCCCGCAAGCCGGATCATCATGATCACAAAAATAAAAAAAAGCACCAAAGAAAAATAGATTTATGCGTAAGCTCAGGTAGTTGCGGGTCTCTCCATTGCCCGGGCCGGAGCCCGGCTTACCGAACCATCTCACAGCAAGTCCCTCTCCTTGTATGGTTTGCAGTATTGCTTATCCGTAAGATCACGTGCAAGAGCTGTTCTTGAAATATAATAATTTATATGTTGCACGTCCTTTGAAAGGACGGCACAGCCGTTTCCACTTGCCCGCTGTTATTGTACCATAGTTATAAGAGCGTCCGCTCCTTCTCAGAGGATGTTTTCCTTGATATGCGTGGAGTCGAAATCCCCCGGATTGAACCAGTCGCCGCTGCTGGCCCAAGTGGAATCAAGCGGAATCCAGGCTGCACTGCTGCTGATATAGACCTCATTCCAGGCATGCGGTCCATAGCCGCCTTGACCGTCATAGCCTTTGCCGGTAACGACACGCACCTGAAGGCCTTGCGAGCGGGCCATCATGGCATAGAGCCGCGCGTAATCAATGCATACGCCAAGCCGCGTATCCATCGTATCCTGCGGGGTCTGCTCATGCCAGATCCGTCTCTCTTCATAATTCTCCGCCTTGGTATAGTCGTAAGCAATACGCGAACCTACCCAGTCATAGAGCAGTCTGGCCTTCTCTTCATCTCCGCTGGCTTGTCCGGCAATATCTGCGGCTGCACCGGCAATATCCACCGAAATATCATGGTCAATCACTTCATATTTGCGCCGGAGAATGTCACTCATCTCGGCGGCTACCGCCTTGGTCAGCACCGGAAGCTTCCCTCTGACCTGTTCACCGGCCAGCGGTTCAAATACCGCTTCCGCACTCTCACTGTAGACCGGCGAGGACTGCACATAGCGGCTGAAGCCGCTGTCCGGGTTCAGGGTGACACTGATAAACAGGACAAAGACCAGCACCAAGGCGCGGGTAAGCCCTGCGGCGGTGCCAAGCACTGCCCCGACGAGCCGGCTGGCGCCAGTGATCCGTCCCGAACTCCTCCCGGACTGGCGCGGCAGGCGGAACGGCAGCAGAAGGAACAGCAGACCCAGCAGCAGACGAATCAAGCTATAGCACAGCAAGAGCAGCAGCAGAAACCGCACTATTGGTGAATTCGCCAGTACAGAGGCACCTGTATAATATAGCTGCTGCCATTGGCTTAGCTTGTCATCCTGCGGAGTGATGCCCGAAGCCCAGTTCCCGGCAGCAGGCGAGAGGTATACGGCTGCGGGAATCGCCATCACCAGCGAAGCTGCCGCAAGTACTCCTGATCCGAGCATGCCGAACAGCCCTCCGGCTGCTCTGCGGAAGCCCCGGCCCCAGCCCTGCAGTGCAGAGAAGAGGACCACCAGCAGCAGGACAATGGAGATGATATTGGCTTCCCGAAGACTTTCTATCCAGTTATTCAATGAATCACTCCTCCTTCCGCTGCTGCAGGTAACCCTGAGCCAGCTGCACTGTTACTTGCCCGCCTGCTTCCGTGCTTCGTCGATAAAGGTCTTGGTTGTATCCGTAACGCTCCACTTCCCGAGGCTGACTCCGCGGAAGACCACTTCCACCTTGTCCTCTGCGGCAGAGCCCTTCACCTCCAGATTAGGAGTCTTAATGGTGAAGGTGCCGTCACCGCCGGAGGTATAAACCGCTTCCTGCGCTTCTTTGAGCATGACCTCCTGCGCCTCATTCTTCAGCGTACTGACTGTCCCGTCCGCCACTTTGTTAACGGCATTACCGATCTGGTCCATGGTTACCCCGCTATAGATGAACAATCCTACAACAATAACGACGACGATAGCCCATTTCAGCATTGTCTTAACGATGTTAACGACTGCGAACAGCAGGACAAGCGCAATAACGATAACAAGCCAATTCTCTCTGATAAACTGTGACCACACTTCCGGATTCATCAATTTCACAACACCCCAATCGCAAATTTCGCCAATCCGGGACGCTGTCCCGTCAGACATTTCATTAATATTAATTATTATACATGAATGCCCCTTATAATTCATGGTTACCGGAATGCAGAACCGCATACAAGGCTGGCCAAGAAAATGGTATAAGCCCCCGCTGCCGCACGTAAAGTACAAGTAGGCTGTTCCCTCTGCTGGAATCCGTTCCGTCATCAGCGGCTGGCCGCTAATCTGGAGGTGTTATCCGTGAAAACTGCAATGTGGCTGTACCTCTTCATGTTCCTGGCGTTCTTCGATTTGCATGCCCAGTATCCTATCCTGACACCCTTTGCCATGTCACTGGGAGCGGGCCCGGCCTTCATCGGCTGGATGATGGGGATGTATTCCCTGACCCACCTCCCGGGCAACCTGCTGGCCGGTGTACTTGTAGACCGCAACGGCAGCCGCCGCTATATCGTGTTCGCCCTTACCGTAGCAGGACTGATCTTGCTCTTGCAGGCGCATGCCCAGCTGCCCTGGCATCTACTACTGCTGCGGGCAGCGAGCGGATTCGCTCTGGCATTCCTCTCCCCAGCCTGCATGACCCTTTTGGCCTCACTCTCGTCTGACCCGGCGACCCAGGGCAAATACATGTCAGGCAACGGAATTATTCACACGCTGGCTTCTGTGGTCTCCCCTGCTGCCGGAGCCTTCATCGTAGCTAAAGCCGGCTATTCCGGCACCTTCAGCACCTTGGGCTGGCTCCTGATCTTCACCGGTGTAATGGCCTTCTTCAGTGTACCGAAGCATAATCCGGCTCTGGTACTGCATAAGCCTGCACTCCCGGTGAAGGAGAATCTGCAGCCCGGGCTGGCCGCAACCACCCAGCCTACCGTCTCCAGACGTTATTATCTGCTGCCCTTCTTCGTATCCTGCTCCCAGGGCGTACTGTTCTTCGAGCTTCCGCTGTCACAAGGACAGGACGGAATGGTCTCTACCGGAATTCTGCTCTCCCTGCTCAGCCTTGGAGCGCTGGCGACCCTCTGCCTGTTCTTCCTGAACCGCATCTCGCCGGGCATTCGTATTGCCGCCGCCCTGCTGGGAATGGCTCTCTGCTTCTTCACTCTGGCTGCCTTCCGCAGCATCCCGGCCGGAGTGGTTCTCTTCCTGCTCGGTTCTGCAAAAGGGGTATTATTCCCGGCTATGGCCTCACTCTTCATCGGCCTGGGCGGCGCAGGACGGCTGGGCCGGACCTTCTCGCTGCAATCCATCGCCATGTCCCTCGGGGCCTTTGCCGGACCTGTAGCCGCCGGACAGCTAAGGGAGTATGTCTCCCCCTACTTCATTGCCTTCGTGCTGCTGATGACAGCTCTTCTGCTGCTGCCTCCGGGCAGATCCGGCCGTCTCTCTTCCTACGCTCCCGACTGGAACAGCCCTGCCGCCTGAATGCGACATTTCCCGGGGAATGAATACATATTGTTCCGCTACGCTGTTAAAAATAGCGCAGCTTAGGTACAATATCGTCATAACAACTAAGATCCGGGGGCTGATTGCATATGTCCATCACCATTATTGTCGAAGGCAAGAATGACCGCAGCAGACTGAGGCGACTGCTTGAACCAGAGGTCGACATTCTGTGCACCTTCGGTACGCTGAATACCCTGAAGCTGGAAGCTCTGCGCAATACCATCCGGGACGGAGAAGTCTACCTGTACATGGACAATGACAGCTCCGGCAAAAAAATTCGTGCTGTCCTGCGCGACGCCTTCCCCGATGCCGTTCATATGTATACCCGCAAGGGCTATGCCGGTGTGGAAGGGACTCCGGATGAATATAACATCACCCAGCTGGAGAAGGCTGGACTTGAAGATTTCATTATTTACCCCCAGCCCTATCCTCAGGGCATAGAAGGATAATTTATTGCATGAAGTATATACATTCTTAACCTTTCACCACAAAACGAGGGTGTCCTGTGCAGCAGCTCCACTGCTCCACGGACACCCTCGTTTTGTGCATTCCTGTACTATTCACGGGCCAGCTTCTTAACCGTTCTGGCCAGGAACTCCGGCGTTACATTCTCCGTATCCCCGGCATCGTACAATCCCCGGAGCTGGTTGTTCTTGTCCACCAGACCAATGAGGTTCATGTGGGCGAAATCATCCTTGCTTGTGCCGTAGATCAGCACCTTGAAGGACTCCGCTGCCAGCTTGCGTACCTGCTCCTGATCCCCCCGCAGGAAGTACCATCCGCTGTAATCGGCATGGAACTTGTCGGCGAAGGCCTTGATCGCTTCCCTTGTATCATTCTTCGGATCGAAAGAGATCGAGACGAATTCAACGTCCTTGCCGAAGCTGCCATCCTTAACCAGGATATCCTGCGTCTCTGACAACATATAGGTAGTAATCGGACACACATCGGGACAGACGGTGAAGAAGAAATAGACCAGCCTTGCCTTACCTGCCGTATCCGCCAGACTGATCTGCTTCCCGTCCACATTCTCCAGGGAGAAGTCCTGTACCTGACCGATGACCGGCAGCTTCTCACCTCCGAAATCAAACGATTTGACTGCCAGATAGACCGCCATAATTACTGCAAGCAGCAGCAACATCCAGGTCCATTTGTAACGTTTCAAGGTCTGCACAGGACACCTTCCCCCTCTATCCTAAGAATGCTTACACATGAATGGTATTCAGCACCAGGGCAATCAGGCTTAAGGTCAGATAGTTAATGGAGAAGAGGAAGCTTTTCTTCGCCCAGATCTCATCATCCTTGGCCTTGAATCCGATGAGGGTTAAGTAGAGCCACCCAACCGACAAGGCCAGTGATACAATAAGATAATAAATACCTGCATAATCGTAGGCATACATCAGCACAGGCACGGGGAGCAGCAGCGCGACATAAGGAATCATCTGGAACTTGGTGCGCCGCGTTCCCTTCACAACCGGAAGGAGCGGGAATCCTGCAGCCCGGTACTCCTCCTTGCGGCGGATGCCAAGCGCCCAGAAATGGGGCGGCTGCCACAGAAAGAGCATTGCGAACAGCAGCCAGGCTCCGAGATCGACTGTTCCTGTAACAGCCACATAGCCGATGACAGGAGGCATGGCCCCCGAGATCGCACCTACCGAGGTGCTCCAGGTAGAGGTTCTTTTGAGCCAAAGGGTGTACACTACAACATATACGAACATGCCGACGATGCCGAACAATCCGGCCAGTACGCCGCAGAATGCGAACAGCACTCCTAGCCCGGCAATGCCGAGTCCAATGGCATAGATAAGTACTGTTGTAGGCTTCAGCCTTCCTGTAGGCAGCCCGCGTTCCCGGGTCCGTTCCATCTTCATATCCAAATCGCGGTCAAAATAATTATTGAAGACACAGGCTGAAGCCATGACCAGCATGGTGCCGAGCAAAGTCAGAATCAGGCGTCCATACTGTACATCCCATCCTGATGCCACCCAGTAGCCTGCGAATGCCGCAATCAGATTGGAGCGGATAATGCCGGGCTTCGTAACGGTAATAAAGTCGCGCCAGCTTGCACCTTCCGGTGGAGACTTGGCAGACATTGATGCGGAATCAGAAGAAGCTTGATATCTCAATTGATTGTCCACGTATCGGGTTCCTCCTTCTAGGGAACTTCTAACACTCCGCTATTAACTTTATCATAGCAAACTGGGAAAGACTTTGACAATCATTGACCATGATGTTCATTAATTCGACAATTACGTGACGATATTTATTTCCCCGCCCTTAAATAACTTAGCCCAATAATGGGTAGTTATTAATAGAGAACTTCCGTACAAAGGAGATCTGACTAATGGATACTGCCACACATTTTGTTATGGGACTTGGACTTGCAGGTCTGTCCTTCGTCGATCCGCTCGTCGCTTCGAATGGAACGCTGGCCGGGGCGGTGATGGTAGCTACTGTACTGGCTTCTCAGGCACCGGATGCCGATACCGCCCTGCGTCTCAAGGATAACGCGGTATATATCCGCAATCACAGGGGAATCACTCATTCCCTGCCCTTTTTACTGCTGTGGCCGGCATTGATCACAGGGGTCATCGGGCCGTTGTTCGGCTTCACGGACCTGACCACCTTAAGCCATATCGCGCTCTGGAGCTTCATTGGCGTTGCCGTCCATGTATTCTCTGATCTGTTCAACACCTACGGGACTCAGGCTGCCCGCCCGTTCACCGAGAAATGGATCGCCTGGAACATCATTCATATCTTCGATCCGTTTATCTTCGGCAGCCATACAGCGGCGATTATTCTCTGGATCAGCGGAATGGTGCCGCCCGCTCCACTATTCATTACCTTGTACGCCTGCATTGTCTTGTATTACATCTGGCGGACCCTCGTTCATGCCCGCACTACACGCAGCATTATGAACAAGGATGTCCACCACCATGCAGGTGACCGTTATTATGTGATCCCCACCATTTCGCCAACGAGGTGGAATCTGGTCAAAGCCAAGCCGGACGGCAGCTATAATGTCGGGCTGCTGAACAGCGGACGGCTGGAATGGTTCAAGCATGCGGTGTGCTCCACTCACCCCGCGGTCGAGCATTCCAAATCCCATCAGGATATTCAGGCCTTCCTGTACTTCACCTCGTACGCTGTCGCGGAGGTGGAGGAGCTGCCCTCTGGTTATATTGTACGCTGGGGAGATGTCCGTTATTTACACCGTAAGCAATTCCCGTTCGTGGCCGTCCTGGTAATGGACCATGAGTATAAACCGCTGAATACTTATGTCGGCTGGTTAAGCAGCGAGAAGCTCGATGAACGCTTCGCCATTGACCCGGGAACAGTCAAGCTGTAGGAAGTTTTTTTGAAGACAGGTGGCATCTGCCGGGGCAGGTGCCATTTTTTTAATTACATTTACCACCAAAAACACCCACATGTGCGGTCAGGGATCACGCCGAGATGTTGTAAATATTGCAACTTTGAATAAGGGATATAAGGGTCTCTGTAAAGAATGTTGCATGAAGTGCAGGAATTTCCCCGCTCCGCTGATTGGGGGAGGAAGATTGCTGCCTTTTGTGCAACATTTTTTGATTTGGGGTGATTTATAAATCGAAATGTTGCAATTTGTGCAGGATTATGCAACTCATCTAATACGTTATAGACTATATTTACCGGGGATCTATTCTCTTGCCTGCCCCTTGACGCCCGGGACTGCATAAGGCACAATCACCATAAAGCGGTTACAGCGCAAAGCAAGTGCTCACCTACTACATTTATTTACATTTGAACTGAAAGCTTACTTTTGAACTGAAAATCCCGGCATGCAACGACGCACACCGGGATTCACTTGTACACTATTTGAAGCAGAAAGGAAGGCTTGGAACATATGGGTAAAGGTCTGTCACTGTGGTTCGCCTGCTCTTCAATTCTACTCCTCACAGCAGCTTCCATCTCGATCAGCTATAACATTTGGCTTGCACTGCTGCTCGGCGCGCTGTGCGTGCTTAACATCGGCTGGGGCTTCATCGTCAAGGCCAGGCTGAGACGCAAGGCGGAGAGCAACCAGCCTACCCCTTAACTTAACGGGTAGGCAGGAAGCCCATCCGGTCCTTCACGCCCTCCAGGGTACGAGCAGCACTCACCCGTGCACTTTCGGCACCCTGGGCCAGAATATCACTGAGCATCCCTGAGCTGCGAATGTCCTGATATCTTTGCTGGATCGGCTCCAGCAGGGCTACGACCACTTCAGCCAGCTCTTTTTTGAAGCCGCCGTACATTTGGCCTTCATATTTGTCGGCAATCTGCTGCAGGCTCATTCCCGAGCATTCGGCATAGATGCTCATCAGATTGCTGATCTCCGGCTTAGCCGCCGGGTCGAAGATAACCTCACGGCCGGAATCCGTTGTGGCCCGGCTGATCTTTTTACGGATCACATCAGGCGGATCCAGGAGTCCGATTCTGCTGCCGGGGTTGGGATCGCTTTTGCTCATCTTCTTGGTGCCGTCATCCAGAGACATGATCCGCGCTCCGACCTCCGGAATGTAAGGCTCAGGGACGGTGAAGAAGTCACCGAACCGGTGATTGAAGCGCCCCGCAAGGTCACGTGTCAGCTCCAGATGCTGCTTCTGGTCTTCGCCTACCGGTACCAGATCGGCATTGTAGACCAGAATATCGGCGGCCATCAGCGACGGATAGACGAACAGACCTGCTCCCACCGATTCTTTGCCGGCGGACTTATCCTTGAACTGTGTCATCCGTTCCAGCTCACCCATGGCAGTGAGCGTAGTCAGAATCCAGCCCAGCTCGGCATGCTGCGGCACATGGGACTGCATGTAGACATGCGCAATGGAAGGATCAATGCCTGCAGCCAGATATAGCGCAGCTACCGATTCTGAATTCTCGCGCAGAGCTGCGGGGTCCTGGGCTACCGTAATGGCATGAAGATCGACCACCATGAAGTAACATTCGTATTCCTTTTGAAGCTTGACGAAATTCTTGATTGCCCCGATATAATTACCGAGTGTGAGTGAACCGCTGGGCTGTATGCCCGACAATACTTTTTTAGCCATCCTCTTATCCTCCATCATCATAATTAATGTCCGCTGGCGCATAGAACGCAAAAAGGCCCCACATCCGCAAGGGACGTGAGACCGTGGTACCACCCTTATTCGCTGCCTGGAGTCCCCGGAGGGATATATGCAAACAGCCTTGGCTTCCGTTAACGGGGAAGAGGCGGCCGGTCTACTTAAGGCTTCTGCAGCCTGTTCGAGCGCGGCACTCAAGGGTCCATTCAGTCAGAGGTGCACCACCGGTTCACATCAGCCACCGGCTTTCTGGAGGTACAGTCCATGCTTACTTGTCCCTGTCATCGCGTTACCTGTGTTTCATTGATGCCTCCATCATAGATCGGCCCGGAGAAGTTGTCAAATCCCTAACCTCCGCCGGATAAATCTGGTATGATAAAGATATTCGTGTGTATGTAATCTGATTACAGCTTATCAAAGGAGCATATCTCTTATGAAACAGGTGACCAAAGGGCAGTGGAACGGTTATGATACGTATATTTTGCATAGCCGTGAACTGGAAGTCACGCTTCTGCCCCGGCTGGGTAATAACGTAATTTCATTATGGGACCGCACCATGGAGCGGCAGATCCTTCGTCAGCCTGAGGAACGCGACTTGGCATCATATATGCAGAAACCTTATCACTTCGGCCTGCCCCTCCTGGTGCCGCCCGGACGGATACGCAGAGGAAGCTTCCAATTCGATGGCACACGCTACCAGTTTGACCGGAATGCGGGAGAACATCATATTCACGGACTGCACCGTACCCAAGCCTGGTGTGTCAGTGACATCGAAGAGGACGAGGACGGGTGCGCGGTCACTACTGAATTCCTTACCACGGATGACCCGGATTGGATCAGACAATTCCCCGAGCCGCTGAAGCTTGAAATGACCTTCCGGCTTCAGGATGACCGGCTCCAGCAGACGCTCAGGGTCACTCATCTCGGCACTAGCCCCGTTCCTTTTGGCGCAGGCTATCATACCTGGTTCATGCTGGACGGAACGCCCTCCCGCTGGAATGTTACCCTTCCTGCCGGGGCCGTCTGCGAGCTGAGTGAGGATCTCCTGCCTACCGGACAGCTGTTGCCGCTCGGGAAGCTTACTAGCCTGCACACCCGGCTGAATCTTCAAGGTGCGGATCTGGATACCATCCTGCGTATAGCAGAGGGCCAGCCTGCCGAGGCCGTATTGATGCGGGATGATGGATACGGGCTGCGTTACTCGGCCGATCCTGACTTCTTCCGCCACTGGATTCTCTATACCAAAGGCGAAGCCGACCAGTTCCTGTGCATTGAACCGCTAACCTGGCTCCCGGATGCACCTAATCTCCAGCAGGACGCCTCCGCTACCGGGCTGATCACGCTTGAACCCGGACAGACGCTGGTTCTGGGGGGCACGCTGCAGATGATCTATCCGGAGCGATAAATTTCATATAATTACCATCCTATAAACCTTCAAAATCTGTGCATGAATTCTCCCTCCCGCGCTCATACTATCTTCACAACGGGCGAAGGAGGTGAGCACACATGGGTCAAGCAGGTCAACAAAGTCGTGGTAGCCGTTCTAACAACCTGGTCGTTCCTCAAGCGAATGCAGCGCTGCAGCAGTTGAAATATGAAGCAGCACAAGAGCTTGGAGTAACTATCCCGGCTGACGGTTATTATGGGAACTATACTTCCCGCGAAACTGGTTCTTTGGGAGGATATATCACCAAACGTCTGGTGCAACTGGCAGAGCAACAACTGTCCGGTCGTTCGTAATCGCTACCTCATCTTTACAAACTGTCTAAGCCGTGAGGCATAGACCAAAGCAGCTTCACAGCCCTCCCGCGCTTCTCGTCGAAGCGCAGGGGGGCTTTTCTATATTTATATAGACTTAACCGAAGGATTGATCCGAGGTATCACCATGACTGCTGCGCGGATAGCGGATCATCAGGTTCGCCATATTGTAGTTGGACTCCAGTGTGGCGTCCACGACCACCATTCCCTGCCGTACAGCAAATTCGTAGCTGATCTCTCCATGCGTCCACCGTTTCTTATACTTCAGGCTCTCCAGCGCCATGACACGGAATGAGGATTGTTGTCCGGAAGTCAGCCCTTCCTGCTCGGATGCGAAGCTTCCGCTGCGTCCGGCGAGCGGATTGTGGCGAACCCCGAACTTGCCGATGACATTATTCCTGATCTGTACAAATACGGTCCCTGAATTCAGTCCTGACAATTCCTCCTGCAGCTCATGAAATACCAGATCAATCTGTCTTGCAAGCGATAATTGTTCCGTCCTCACATGCATTTCCTCCTAAAAGTCTTGTGGGTGATGCAGCCTCATGGCTCTGCCTCACACAACACTTGCTTCGTAAGCAGTTGTCTGAATTTCGTGGATCTAGCAGCGCTTATAATAAGGCTTTAGGCTCATTATAGGGTACTAATTTGACACATACAACATTATTCAACATAATTGGGTTATAATCCCTATAAATGCGCAAATTATTTAGTTTTTATAGCAAAATACAAACTTTTGTCGCCATTTATCGACAAATAAACAACATAAAAAGACCCCTAAAACGGGGTCTTTGCGCATTCACACCATATTTAGCCGCCATCATTTTACTGCAAAAAACCAATTCGTCTCATTATCGACAAATTCTTAGCCGCATTGTTCTGTCATTTCCAGGAATTCACTAATATCGGCAACGATTAAATCCGCAGCCCCCTGCCAGAAATCCGGCTTGGACAGATCAACGCCCAGATGCTTCGACACCAGCTCCTCCAGCGTCATCACTCCGGTATCCTGCAGCAGGCTGTCATATTTGCCAGCAAAGGAAGCCCCCTCTTGCAGCGCAAGCCGGTATAGACCGGTACTGAACATATACCCTACCGTATACGGGAAGTTGTAGAACGGCACATCTGTGATATAGAAATGAAGCTTGGACGCCCAGAAATGCGGATGATATTCGGAAAGGACCCCGCAGAAGGCTTCCTTCTGGGCTTCCTCCATCAGCGCGGACAATTCCTCACTGCTTACAAGGCCTGCCTTGCGCTTCTCATAGAAGCGGGTCTCGAACAGGAAACGGGCATGGATATTCATGAAGAACGCCACACTGTTCTGGATCTTCGCTTCAAGCAGCGCCAGCTTCTCTTCACTGTCCGTCGCAGATTTCACCTGCGCATCCGACACAATGACTTCCGCAAAGGTAGAAGCTGTCTCCGCCACGTTCATCGCATAGTTCTGGTTGAATAACGGCTGGTCCTCCAGCAGGAAGGAATGATAAGCATGACCCAGCTCATGCGCAAGTGTGGATACATTGGACGGCGTACCGCTGTAGGTCATGAATATGCGGGATTCCTTACTCTCCGGGAAGGAGACGCAGAAGCCACCCGGACGCTTCGCGGCCCGGTCTTCGACCTCGATCCAATCCTTGTCGAAGGCGCGCTCGGCGAAATCCGCCAGCTTCGGACTGAATTTTCGGAACTGGGTCACAATGTCGGCGGCTGCTTGTTCATAGGGAATTTTGCCGGAGGACTTGCCGACTGGCGCATCCACATCGACCCAGGCGAGTGACTCCAGACCCAGAATTTCTGCTTTGCGCTTCAGATAGGATACCAGGGCAGGCTTGCTCTTCGTGATGACGTCCCACATGACATCCAAGGTCTCACGGGACATACGGTTGATGCCCAGCGGCTCCTTCAGCACATCCTCCCAGCCGCGGCCCTTATACAGCTTCAGGCGGAAGCCTGCCAGATGGTTCAAGGTATCTGCACAATAGTCGGCCGCGCCGCCCCAGGCCTCTTCCCATTTGCGGAACATCGTACGGCGGACCTCAGGATTCTCATCCGCCAGCTTGTTGAAGGCTTGCCCGGCAGAGAGCAGCTTCTGTTCCCCGTCTTCTTCACAAGGAATCTGGATCTGTCCGACAATCGTCTCATAATGCTCGCTCCAGCCATGATAGCCGTCAACTGCAAGCTCAAGTGCCAGGCTCTCCAGCTCCGGGCTCATCTTCTCACGGGCCAGATTCCGGCTCTCACTGAGCACGAAATTCAGCGGGGCAATCTCCGGCCGGGCCATCCACTCGGCCCATACCGGGTCAGAGGTCTGACGCAGCACGTTATCGAAGGCAGAGCTGATGCCCTCATATCCGGCACGCAGCCCCGTTACCTTGGAGGACAGTCTCACCGCCCCTTTGTCGAGCTGATTCTGCGCACCCAGACAACCGGCGAATTCTGAGGCCTGTGTAAGGCGTCCGGCACAGCTCTGCAGCAGCTCAATAACCGGGTCAAGCCCCTTCGTTGAAGCCGCATCAGCCGGTGCAGAAGCAGCAGCCACCTGTGTGCGCAGGCGTTCAATATCGGATTCGAGCACGCTCAGAAAGCTCTCGAACTGCGGAGAAGCAGAGCCTCCCGGAAAAATCGATTCCAGTTCCCATGTCAGTGATAACGGTTGTTTCATATATACTCACCATTCCTTCGTTATAGAGTAGTTTTCTTTGTAATTACGGTATAGCCATGGTAAAGTGAATCATGATACTCCACTAATTGTAAGGAGGGCCTCCTAATGAAGCCACTGCAAATATCGCCGGAGACGGCCATCACCTTATCGAAACAACTTGGCGTTCCGCTGGAACACCTGATGCATATGCCCCAACATATCCTGCTCCAAAAGATCGCTGAACTATCCAAGAAGGCCGCTAGCGATACCCCCGAAGGCAGCGCGCCTGCTCCCTCTGACGAGCAGGACAAGCAATGATCCCCTTCAGCCATACCTGGCCTTATGACATTATTCTTGGCGACATGTACGTGCAATATTGCCCCTTCTGCGACCGGGAGAATGTTCTTCTGCCGATGAAGCCTAAGGAGCTGCAGCACGTGCGTGACGGCAAAAAAAAGCTACTGGTCTTTCCCTGCTGCAGTGCAAGTCCCACCGTCATTGATAATGACAATGACTACCTGTTGTTTGACCGGGCGGTCCGCTAAGCGCGGGTACCCGGAAGTTCGCCCCGCTTAAGCGGGCAGAGGCGTAGAAGAGGCATCCCTTCTACGCCTTTTTTGCGTTCCGGTATAACGGATAGACGCTTTAACACCTTCACTAAGCCCTCTATGTACCTGCCGGAAGCCCGTCCGGATCAACGTCCAGCCCGCGCATCTGCTCACGCAGAATGGCCCATTGCTCGCGTGAAGCCCGGATCATGGCCGCGTCCGTAATCCGCTGGTCATTAATGACCCTTGAGAACCACCGCACAGCAGCAGCGAAATTGCCGATCCGGCGGTTCAGCTCGCCAATCAGATACATCAGCCGCGCATCATTACCACCGGATGAATCATTCTCGAACACCTTCACATACTCATCCAGCGAATAGGTCAGGAAGCGCTGCTCCTGCACCGTATCCCCTTGATACCGGTACAGCCAGGCAATATGGTGAAGCAGGCTTGCTATAATACGTTCCTTGTCCTTAATGCTCTGCGCGCAGATCAGTGCCAGCTTGTAAGTCTCCAGAGCCTCCTCCCAGTTACGCTTCTCTCCGAAGCTGCGGGCCTGCCACCGTCTTCCTACCTGGGCATCGAAGGACTTGCGCTGCCAGTCCCCCAGCTTGTCTGCTGAATTCTCCGTGGAGGCAAAGCCGCACTTCGGACAGACCCGAACCACATAATAATCGGGATTCTCCGCTTTATAATAGGAGCAGAAGTCCGCATCGCGGCGGATGGCTTTTTTGAGGCTGGGACGTACTCTTGAGGTTGAAAATTCATGTTCACAGTTACAGCAGGTAACCTTAATCGAGTAAAGCGGTATTAATTCCGGCACGGGGGCCCTCATCCTTTCACAACTACACTTTATTCATGGGGCATATTGACAAAATGATGGGCGGGACCCGCCAGCCGGTTCAGGACAAACGTACGCAGGGACTCCTCCACACCGGTCTCCTCGAGCGCCGCCTTCATGCAAGCGAGCCAATCCTCCGCCAAAGCAGGAGTGATGGGGACATGCATATGTCTGGCTCTCATCATGGGATGGCCGTGCTGCTCGGAAAACAGGGCAGGGCCTCCAAAGAATTGGCTCAAGAACTGATATTGCTTCTCCAGCACCGGAGTAATATCTTCAGGGAATAACGGGCTGAGCTGCGGGTGAAGCTGCACCTTGGCATAGAACACAGTCACCAGACGGTGTATCCCCTCAGCGCCTCCCAGGCTGTCATACAGGCTCTCTTTCGGATTCATTTTGGAGGTTTCGCCTTCTTCCATATTAATCTGATAAGCAGTTGCTTATCATTATACCAAAAAACGCGCTGCACGGTTATCCCTGCCTTAAGACATCCCCTTATTCCAGGACAAGAAGACCAGTAAGCTGCCCGTGTGCAACAGAAAGCCCAGATTATTTCAAAATTCAGACAAAAAAAGGCGCCAAACCGGAGTTCAGCGCTCGTAAGCTAATCAGTATGTTCTAAAATCTTCATCGCCAGGCGGGACAAGGGAGACCCGGATCACATATACAAAAGCACAAACGAGCACTCCGGCAACTACACTCATCACCATCACTCCATCCCTGAAAATCTAACTCAACAAGATGTGCATTAATTAAGTTTATAATACCATAATTTCAGTGAAAAAGCACCGGTAAATGTAACCGTTTTCTTCGTTTTTTTGTGCTGTTTGTCCAACTTTCGGCATACAACTAAGCATAGAACTGGAGGCGAGAAACCGATGACTCTGAACAAAATCGCAAGCCCGCTGCTCGGGATCGTGCTGGCGGGCTGTATGCTGCTGATGCTGGTGCATCCCGCAAGTTCTCTGGATGCGGCGCTGCGCGGGCTCGCTGTCTGGTGGGATGTGCTGTTTCCCTCACTGTTTCCGTTCTTCGTCATCTCTGAAATTATGCTGGGCTTCGGCATTGTCCATCTGTTCGGCGCACTGCTTGATCCGCTGATGCGCCCGCTCTTCAATATACCCGGCAGCGGCGGCTTCGCCCTAGCGATGGGATATGTATCAGGATACCCTGTCGGCGCGAAATTAACCGCCAAGCTGCGCGAGCAGGGAATGATTAGCAGAATTGAGGGCGAGCGGCTCGTCGCCTTCACGACCTCCTCGGACCCGATTTTTCTGCTGGGCGCGGTCTCTGTGGGCTTCTTTCATGACGCTTCTCTGGGGCTTGTGCTTGCCCTTGCCCATTACGGGGGAGGACTCATCGTAGGTCTGCTGATGTCCTTCCATGGCCGGGGCAGGCCGGAAGAAGCAGCTACGACCCTCCCCCTCCCTCATTCAGGCAGTTCTTCTGCGTCTCCGGAAGGACAAGGCCCCGGAAGGTTGCGGGCTGCACTGAACGCGATGGCACATGCGCGCCGGGCAGACGGCAGAAGTCTCGGCGAGTTACTGAAAAGTGCCATCACCTCCTCGCTCCAGCTCATCATCGTTGTCGGCGGCCTGGTTGTCTTCTTCAATGTGCTGATGGAGCTGCTCGCCCGCTCCGGTGTAATGTCCGCCCTGTTCAGCATGACCGGACGGCTGCTGTCGCTGGCCGGCTTCCCGCCTGAGCTCTCCGCCGCCCTGGTCAGCGGCTTATTCGAAGTGACGCTTGGTGCCAGGTCGGCGGGTGAAGCTGCCGGAGGCGTTCCGCTGCAGTTCAAGGCTGCTGCGGCAGCGTTCATTCTCTCCTGGGGCGGCTTGTCGGTTCATGCGCAGGTCGCCAGTATCCTGAACGGTACCGGACTGCGCTATCTCCCGTTCATGGCCGCCCGCCTGGTGCATGCCCTACTCTCTGCAGTTCTGCTTCTCCTGCTCTGGAAGCCGGTAGTCAGCTCGGGCCTGGCTGGTCAGTGGTCCGCTCTACCCGCCGCCTCCGGGTTGGCCGCTCCAGAGGTAGCCCTGCTCAGCAGCATCAGCCTACTCTGTCTTCTGCTCACAGTCATGCTGGCCCTGTCGCTGGTGGTCTTCCTGTTGGGGAAGCTGTGGCGGCAACCCTATGCACGCCGCAGATAGTTCAATATGTCATGGCTCTGCCGCTGCAGCACTGCAGCGGATTCCGGCTTTTCACAGTGCTAATATTGTGTTCCGGTTCAAGATTGATTATGATCGGTGTATGACTGAATTAGACAAAGGAGCCTGTACATCTTGAGATATTATGTTCTGGACCGCGGAGATGAATTATCCATCCAACTAGCGGAGCAATTTCACAAGCTGGCGCAAGGCCGGAATCTGGAGCTGGATGCCAAGTCACCCGAAATCGTGATCTCTATTGGCGGTGACGGCACGATGCTGCACGCTTTTCATACGTTTATCGATCAGATCCCGAACCTCGCTTTTGTTGGCGTGCATACCGGCCATTTGGGCTTCTATGCGGACTGGCAGGCCGAAGAGCTGCCGTCCCTGATTGATTATATGTGCGGAGAGGTTGGGCCGCATAAACCCCGTATCGTACAGTACCCGCTGCTCGAACTGGAAATACATAAGAAATCCGGCTCCAGCAAGCACATTGCCCTGAATGAATTCACCCTTAAGGGGGTGGACGGGACGGTTGTGATCCAGGTGGATATTAATGATGTGACCTTTGAGATGTTCCGCGGGGACGGCCTGTGTGTATCCACACCTTCCGGCAGTACTGCTTATAACAAAAGTCTGGGAGGCGCTATGGTGCACCCCTCGATCGAGGCGCTGCAGATTGCTGAAATTGCCTCCATTAATAACCGGGTATTCCGGACCATGGGATCGCCGCTGCTGCTGCCTAAGCATCATCACTGCGATATCTTCTCGCGCAAGGATCAGCGCCTGCTGCTGACCATTGACCATAATAATATTCCGGTGGATGATCTGATTTCGGTACGTGCTCAGGTCGCGGACCACAAAATCAGCTTCGCCCGTTACCGCCCCTTCCCCTTCTGGAACCGAGTCAGGGAAGCCTTCTTAGTCTAATCTGATCCCTGATTCTCATGGACAAGCGAGGATGGCATTGCGCCCTTCCGGGGACAGTACGCATCCCACTGGATACCCTTATATAAAGCCGGAGATGCCCCCGATCTCCGGTTTTATCATGCCGGCTGACAGGAACTCTATTGAGCCTAGCAGCATCCCGCAGAATAAATAGACAGACGGAATTTCCAAATGGTATAATGGTTCTATTTTACAAAGTTTTCTATTTGAAGGAGCGAATCTATTGAAGAAATTAGTATCCCTGCTAGGCATCAGCCTGCTGGCCCTTGTGCTCGCGGTTCCCGCTTTTGCCGCAGACAAACCCATTAAGGTGTATATTAACGGCAGTAACCTTGCCTTCACAGCAGGGACTCCTTATCTTAAGAATAATACGGTGCTTGTGCCTTTCCGGGTTGTATTTGAGAAGCTCGGTCTGAAGGTGCTGTGGGACTCCAAGACGGGCACGGTAACCGGCACGGGAACAGGCCTTACTATCAGCCTTAAGGTAGGCAGCAAGCGGGCCAGCGTCAACGGAACCGTCAAGCAGCTTACAGTTGCTCCTGTCTCTAACGCCGGGACCACTTACATACCCTTACGCTTCATTGCCGAAGCCACCGGGGGCACAGCAATCTGGGATTCGGCCAGCCGCAGCGTGAAGATCACCGTATCGCCGTCTTCCGCCTCCAGTGAGCAGGAGATCAAGGCAATTATTCAATTAGCTAACCAATATTATAATGAAGAGAAGGCCAGCAGCTTCTATTCGCTTGTCGATGCAGGGGCAGACCAAACGGAAGCTCTAAGCGATATGAATTCCCAGTTCGAGCTATATGACATCAAGAACACGATCGAGAGTCTTAAAGTGCTCAGTCTAACGGGCAACGAAGCTACAGTCCATTCTGTCGAAAAAGCAGTACGGACCGGCGGGTATTATACACCGGATGAGCAGTACGAATACTTATATACGCTGGTCCGTCAAAACGGCGCCTGGAGGATCTCTGCTATGGATCTGCAGGAATCCTCCGTGCTGCTGACGCGCGAACAAGGCATGAAGCCCGCTGTGCTGCCTCAGGGCGATCAGACCGGGATTAAGGATACGCTCAGCAAATATTACCAGAGTATGAATGCCCGCAATGCAGATGCAGTCCTTGCCGTGATGACCTCGTACGATAAGGAGGAGGATGACTCTTACAAAGAGGAGCTGCGTGATTATTTCGAAACCTATGATCTAAGCTATGCGGTATCTTCCTCCAATGTCTTCTATTACACTGACTATGAAGCCGCAGTCTATACGGAAGTGGTCATTACGGACGGTGAATCGAAGGAGACCTATACCCAGTCTCTGATCCTCCTGCTCTCGAAGCCGGAGAGCGGTGGCTGGACAATCGACACCACTTACCATATCGGCTTCGACGCGCAGTCCTAAATTCAAAAATTCATCTAAAGGATGTCATGAACTCATGAAATCAGCCAAAATCGTTACCGCACTCTTAAGCGGCTGTCTGGCGCTATCCATCGCCTGGGCCCCTGCTGCTTCAGCGGCAGACACTGCTGCCTCTAAGGAAGCGGCCCAAGCCTCGAAGACGGAGATCATCAATGAAATTATGCAATATCTGGAGTATTACAATGTCGAAGGCGTGGACCAGGATACACTTATCCGCGGTGCGATTGACGGTATGGTCAATACACTGGACGATCCTTACAGCCAATACTTTACGAAGGAGGAGGCTGCGGAGTTTGGTCATCAGGTTGATCTGGAATATGTCGGCATCGGTGTCCGGCTGATGTATACGTCCAAAGAGCTATACATTGAAGAGGTCATGAGCGGTTCCCCGGCTGAGGCCGCGGGACTAAAGCGCGGCGACTCCATTCTCAAGATCAATGGGGTGCGGGTGGCTGAGACGAATGGCGATGAGCTGAGCGGCAAAGCGGGCACGAAGGTCTCTCTGCTGATTCAGAGAAACGGGGCTAACAAATCCTATACGGTAACCCGCAGTGAAATTGCTACAAGCTCCGTGACCAGCAAGATGCTTAGCTCCAAAATTGCTTATATCTCCATCAACGGGTTCACCCAGACGGCCGATGAGGAATTCTCCGCAGCACTGGACAAAATGCGTTCAGGCGGCATGAAATCACTGGTTCTTGATCTGCGAGATAATACGGGCGGTTACATGGACAGCGCTCAGAATATCGTCTCCAAGTTCATGGATGCCGGCATTATGATGTACACCTCCGACCAGACCGGTACACTGAAGCCGGTCGCAATTACAAACGGCAGCAAAATCGGCGTGCCTGTGGTCGTATTGACCAATGAATATACGGCCAGCGCCTCCGAAGCCTTGACCGGTGCACTTCGTGACAATAAGCTGGCTACAGTTGTAGGCACACGCTCTTACGGAAAGGCACGGATTCAGAGCCTGATTCCTATGTCCGGCGGCGGCGAGCTGAAGCTGACCACCATGAAGTATCTGACTCCGAACAAGGAGGACTTCAACCATATCGGACTTGCGCCTGATATCGAGGTCAAGGGCAAAACCGCCCAGTTGATTACCGCTCTGCAAATCGCCGGGATGAAGGAGATTGTCGCCTCTGGAGACCATCATATTCTTGATATCAACGGCATCGCTTTTGCCGGAAATGTAGGTCTGATCAAACAGGGCGATAAGGTGTACGCCGCTTCTCGTATATTGTCTGCTCTTGTGGAGAATGAAGTCTCCTGGGATGCCAAGAACAAAAAGGTGCTGCTGACCACCGGTGCCGGTAACGTATCCGGGTTCTCACTGGCTTCCAAAGAGGCGCTGTACCAGGACGGTGAGACCTTCATCGAACTGAATGCCTTCAAGAATAAGTTCCCTGCGCTCGTATGGAGCTACAATGCTTCACTGAAACAGCTGAAATTAGCTGTGAAATAGAATTTGCCCGCTTACGCGGCAGGAATCCCACTTATCCGTTAGGATGGGTGGGATTCCTGCATGCGGGCCATACGCCTGCGCGCCAGCAAATGTATGCTGTTTTTCGCATACATTCAGAGTACACGCTATTCACGTCAGCTCCTAATAGAAAAAGCCCCTTCAGCCAATGCTGAAGAGGCTTTTTGAGTTACATTGAGAAACCGAGGGGTACAGGCTGTCCCCCATGGCTATCGTTCTAGTTGTCCTGCTTGCTCTGGTTATTGTCTGGTCTGTCCTGCTTGTTCTGGTTGTTATCAGGTCTGTTCTGGTTGTCCTGCTTCTCCGGTCTATCCTGCTTATTCTGGTTCGCCTGCTTGTTAGGCCGGTTGGAATGATTGTCTTTGTGTTCTCTGTTCTGCTTGCTATTATTCGGCTGGCCTTGCTGGCCTCTGCCCTGGAACTCTTTATGATTCTTCTTGCCCTGGCCTTCTTTGTTGCGGTGATTCCGGCTCTGATGCTCACGCACCGGTCTGTCCTTGGTTGCATGCTCCCGGCCCGAGCCGCCTGAGGCATCTCTGTCCCGGCCTGTACCCTTCGCCTGCGAATCCCGGTGTTCTTTTATACTTACAACCGGTTCATCCTCCTGCTCCAGATCATCATCTAACCCGGGCTCTGGTACTTCCTTGATCAGAATATCCTTGAAGGTTCCCTCTTGCGGGGACTCCTTCAGCTTATGCAGCACAAAGTACGCACAGCCAAAGTTACAGTATTCGTTAATATAATCCACCATGCCTGAGATGGCCGTGTCCCGGTTCACTTTAGGGTGATTATCCCGGTAAAAGCCTTTGAGGCGCAATTGGCTGTAGCCCCAGTCTCCGATTATATAATCGTACCGGTCCAGCACTTCGCTGTATCTTCCGCGAAAAGCCTCCGGGTTCCAGCCGTCCTTATGATCGAGCATCAGCTCGTAACCTTTTCCACCTATAACGATCAAGCGTGTGTCGCCTGCCTTTCAATAATATCTGGGGGGGCGCGTTGATAAGCCGTCATTCCGCGGGATTTTGAATTTCCGGCCGCTGTTGTGTTCTGATTTCCTCCATTTAACCGCTAAGCGGTTGAAATCAGAACACAAAGGCGGACGCTGCCGCTCCTACAATTTCAAAATCCCTCTCCATGACTCCATCAACGCGAAAGGGGGTGCAACCGCCACCCAAGAACCTCGCCGCTATTGCGGCATTGGTTCTTTCAGCCTTTCAAACCCCTTTTAAAACCTCTTAAAACCTCTTAAAACCTCTTAAAACCGAAAACCTTAAAGCTTAAAAGCTTAAAACCTTAAAACCATAAAGCTTAAAACCTAAACCTTTTAAACCTAAAAAACTGCCTGTGACTTCGTCATGCGGGGAATTTGCACAGCAAATTCTAATAAAGAACCAAGGCTTCGGCAATTGCGTAGTATGGCGCTACGCTGGCGGTTGGTTATCTATGCCTGTGAAACAGCACGCGCCTCACGGGCCACGGCAGCAGACTTCACCTGCTCATGGGCACGGTAAGAGCTGCGCACCAGCGGGCCGGCCTCCACATGGCTGAAGCCGCGCTTCAGGCCCTCTTCCTTCAGCACCGCGAACTCCTCGGGCGGATAGTATTTCTCCACATTCAGATGCTTCGGCGAAGGCTGAAGATATTGTCCTAATGTCAATATATCACAATCCACGGCTCTAAGGTCATCCATCGCTTGCAGAATCTCATCCCACTCTTCACCGACGCCAAGCATAATGCTCGATTTGGTCGGAATCTCCGGCTTCATCTCCTTGGCCCGGCGCAGCAGCTCCAGGGAACGGCGGTATTTGGCCCGTGCCCGGACACGGTCTGACATCCGTTCCACAGTCTCAATATTGTGGTTCAGGATATCCGGACGGCTGTTCATCACGGTCTCCAGGCTCTCGCGGTCTCCCAGAAAATCAGGAATCAGCACTTCAATGCTGCATAGAGGAAGGCGCTTACGGATCGCAGACACAGTCTCGGCAAAAATCGCCGCCCCCCCATCCTTCAGATCATCGCGGGCGACGCTTGTAACCACACAATGCTTAAGCTGCATGCCTTCGGCAGCCTCTGCCACACGTTCCGGCTCCAGCAGGTCCAGCTCGGTCGGCAGGCCTGTATTCACCGCACAGAAGCGGCAAGCGCGCGTACAGATATCCCCCAGAATCATGAAGGTCGCCGTGCGGTTAGCCCAGCATTCATAAATATTCGGGCAGCGTGCTTCCTCGCATACGGTATGTAACGTCTTCGAGCGCATCATACCCTTGATTTCCTGATATTCCTCACCGGTGGTTAACTTGATTTTGATCCAGTCTGGCTTGGGCTGTTTGGCTGTTCGATTAGTCAAAGTGATGAGACCCCGCTTTCGATCTGAATGTCAATGTCATTTTTACAGTCAAAAGTTGCTGCCTCATATTATAGCATGTGAAGTAGGCGTTTGCCTGTTTTTGTGAACCTTGGAGCGGTCATGGATAAAAAAAGTCCTTTTGCTTCAATCTATAGAAAAGCACCTGACCCGGGTGCCGCTTCCGCAAACATATATGCAATTCATGCGCCCAAACGCAGGAGGATGAGATCATGCTGGCCTTATTAAAGAGCCCCTACACCCGCAGAACCTTGATGTGCATGTCTGCCGCCGCCCTGCTCTGGAGCGGTAGTCCTGCCGAAAGTGCTCAAGCTGCCCGTTATCATAAAATTCCCGAACTGAGCTCGGGCAGTCCTGCTCCCGCAGACAGCAAAGAGACTGCCGCAGCTGAGCGCAAGCAGCTCTTTGAGCAGATGGGCGCGGCAACCGGCATTCCCTGGTACCGCTTCGCTGCCATCGATCAGTACGAACGGTCCATCGCCAGGAAGAGCAAAAAAACAACCGCCGCAGAAAACCCTTCTGCAGCGGCTAAGTCACGGCTTACCGGAATTATGATTCCGTCGCCCGTATGGTCCGGTCCGCTGAACCCGGATCAGGACGATAAGCAGCCGGATTCGATCCGCTTCTTCGGCGGCTTCGGACTGGACGGCTCAGGGGACGGCATCGCCGATCCCGAGAGCGATGCCGATGTGCTCTACAGCATGGCCAGCCACTTGCTCAAGTACGGAGATTCCGCTACGGACTTCAATATAGGGATCTGGGAGTACTATCACAACGGGCGGGCCGCTCAGCGCGTCTCCCAGTTCGCCAAGCTATATGAGCATTTCGGACGGCTGGACCTGTCCGGCAGTGCATTTCCGCTGCCGATAGGGAACAATTATGCCTACCGCAGCACCTGGGGAACCGGCCGGAGCTGGGGCGGAGCGCGCATCCACGAAGGCACGGATCTGTTCGCGCCGCATGGCTTGACGGTGCGCAGCACCTGCTTCGGCATTGTTGAGACCAAGGGCTGGAACCGCTACGGCGGATGGCGCATCGGTATCCGCGATATCGAGAACCGCTACCATTATTATGCCCACCTGATGGGGTATGAGAAGTCCCTGCTGCGAGGGGATATTGTCACTCCGGGACAGACCATCGGCTGGGTCGGCAGCTCCGGCTACGGCAGTCCGGGCACACAGGGCAAGTTCCCGCCCCACCTGCATTATGGCATCTACCGTGACCGCGGCATTACCGAATGGGCCTTCGATCCTTACCCGCTGCTCAAGCAATGGGAGAACAAGGAATTCCGGCTGCTGCGACAAAACAAAAAGAAGAAATAACACCTGCATGCTGCGCACCCAGATTCCGTTTCGCTTTTGCCCGGGACAGAGGTTACAGGTTAGTGCAGCATCAGACAGCCAAACGGCTCGATGTCGACTAGAATTTTGCTTGAGCTGCGGAGGGTGAGTCCGCTTAACAGCTCTGTCAGCACTTTGGTGTCCGAACGGTAGGCAGGCAGCTCCAGATGGTAGCGGTTGGGGGAATTATTGATAATCAGCCCCATCCGATCCTGCCCGCTGCGCCGGACATAGCCAAGGATACCCCGTGTCTCATCTGTGAACCAGGGGCGGAAGGCTCCTCGGCGCAGCACCTCATGCTCTGTTCTCAGGGAAATCAGCCGCTTGTACCATTCCAGCAGTCCGGTGTGCTGATCCTGCTCCTCCCAGAGCATCGGCCGCCGGCAATGCGGGTCCGTAGCACCTTCCATTCCAACCTCATCCCCGTAATATATCATCGGCAGCCCAATATAAGTCATCTGGAAAAAGACAGCCAGCCGCATCCGGCTCATCGCCGTAGTCTCCCGGTCCCAGCCCCGGCCCCCCTCCTTACAGGCAGTCAGGAAGCGCAGCGTATCGTGGCTGCCCAGCAGCTGGAACATCGCCGAGTTGGCCTGATCATTGTACAAGGCCTCCTGATGCAGCAGCTGTTCCATGAACCGGGCCGGCCCCGCAGACTGCGCTGCAAAAAACTCCAACACCGCATCCCGCAGCAGGTAATTCATGCCGCCGTCGAACTGGTCTCCCCGCAGCCAAGGCCCGGAAGCATGCATAATCTCGCCGATTAGCAGCAGGTCCGGGAACTCCGCCTTCAGCTCCCGCCGCAGTCTTGTCCAGAAGGCCGGAGTCACCTCGTTGGCCACATCCAGCCTCCAGCCGTCAATTCCCGCTTCCCGCACCCAATACCTGGCTACGTCCATCATATAATCTGCTACCTCGGGATGATCCATATTCAGCTTCGGCATACTCGTCTCTGCCTTGGCGAAGGTCTCATAGCCGGGAGCCGGCGTAGTAGTGACCGGGAAGGAATGGATGAAGAACCAGTCCTTGTAGCGCGAGGCCTCCCCATGCTCCAGGACATCCCGGAAGGCAAAGAAGGTATCGCCGGAATGGTTAAAGACCGCATCCAGCAGAACCTTCATCCCCAGCCGGTGTGCAGTCCCGACCAGCATCCTCAGATCCTCAAGCGTCCCGAATCCAGGGTCTACCTTATAGTAATCCGAAGTATTGTACTTATGCCCGGAAGGCGAATCAAAGATAGGCGTCATATAAATAGCAGTTACGCCAAGCTGCTGCAAATATGTAAGCTTGTCAGTAATGCCTTGAAGCTTCCCCTGATGGTAGCTCTCGGGATAAATCTGGTAGACTACTGCACCTGAACTCCAGGCAGGCAGCGCGATGGCGTGCGGGCGGTGAATATAGGCATATTGAAAAGCACCCGCCTGCTCCCTGTTCTCTGAGCTTCCCCGCTCCCCATACCACATGTATTCGCCTGCGGGATTCCCGATGTGGAACAGATACCGGCATTTGCCCGTCTCGGCCGGGACCAGGGCTTCATGTATGTCATACGCTCCGGCACAGCCAACCCGCTCCATCTCCTGCGGAAGCTCATGGCCGGGTGAATCATAACGGTCAGCGTGGACAACCGTGCAGGACAAGGACTGTCCGCTCTGCACGAATAGTCTGAGTTTGAGCAGGCGGGGGCCTGCCGGGAAGGCGAAGGGGTCCTCCGCTGTGTGATATACGAATAACCGGGTAAGCATACTGTATAGTCTCCTTTTATGCCGCGTAGAGCAGCCTGAGCAACTGTGTTATTATGACAGGTAGAACAAAGTTCGCCATTAGGGCGTAACACACCGTAAGGACGGGAGGGAAAGCTATGAAAGTTACTATTAAGGATATCGCCCAGGCAGCGGGTGTCGCTAAATCCACTGTATCCAAGGTGATGAACGACTCTCCCAAAATATCCGAGGAAACGAAGGCCCGGGTCCGGGACATCATCAAGCAGATGAACTATACCCCGAGCAGCATCGCCACCGGACTTGCCAGACAGAGCAGCAATACGATAGCTATCCTGATAGATATGTCCAAGGAAAGCGAGTTTCTCAATCAGTTCTTTTATAACATTATCGGCGGGGTGGAGAGCATCATTGGTCCTCTGAAATATGAGCTGACTATTGCCAATATCCAGCATGACCAAGCGGAGGGACACTTCCTGCAGAGGCTGGTGCTGAATAAGCGGGTGGACGGCATTATTGCCAACACTTCTGTGCTGACTCCTGATCTGTGTGCGGAGCTGAACCGGCTTCAGTTCCCCTATATCTCCATCGGTGAGATCAACGCTCCGGGAATCTGGGTCGATTGCGATAATGAGCTGGGCGGATTCATGCTGACCCGGCATCTGCTGGACCAGGGCTACCCGTCTGTGGCCTTCATCGGCGGCGAGAAGGATGAGCCGCTCTTCCTGCGCCGTGCAGCCGGCTATCAGCGGGCACTCGGTGAGGCGGGAATGGCTGTGCACAGCGGCTGGATCATCAATGGCCGGGCGGTTGAGGAGGATGGCTACCAGGCGGCCATGCAGCTGCTGCAGAGTGCAAGTCCCCCCGCCTCCATCGTCTGCATGAGCAACTTCTCTGCTTATGGTGTACTGCAGGCGGCCCGTGAATTGAATATCTCTATTCCTTCACAGCTGGGCATTGCCACGTTCGATGAATATCCCTTGTCTCCCTATACCACTCCTCCGCTGACTTCACTCGATATGGATACCTTCCAGCTCGGCGCATCCGCAGGACGGCTATTGATGGACAAACTGGATAACAAAGAAGCTGCCGTGAGCGGACAACTGCTGGAGCCGGAGTTGATTCCCCGGTTATCTTCCAAACGAAGCGGCGGGGCTGCTGCGGAATAACTAACAGAATCACGAAATAACGGAATAGTAGAATAGCAGGAGGAAGGTACTCATCCCTTTTTAGGGGAAACCGGTTTCCCTGAGTTGAAAATACCATGCCCCCTCCTCAATGTCAACGTATAATCATAGAAGCAGCGACTGACAGAAGAACCCTTTCCAGCATTGGAAGGGTTCTTGGCTTATCCGGACTCGCCCGAGCGGCGGATGAACCGGAGCACTTCATCCATCATAGCGGGACTCTCGCCGCTGTGGCAGACCATATGCCCGCTTTGCTCCATAATCAGCACCTGTGTGCGTTCCGAGGGAATCGTCTGCCGGAGATAGTCCGCACTTTTGAATCTCACCAGATGATCCCGCCTGCCCTGTACAATCAAGGTCGGCACCTCCAGCTGCGGATAGACCTCGAAGCTCTCACGAACCAGCCGCTGGAACTCCCGCGTGGCCTTCATGGGTGTAGAGCCCCATTTGCTGAGATAATTCCGCAGCATCTCCGGGCGGACCAGCGTACGCAGAATCTCGGGCGGGCTCAGCGGATACACCGGGGTAGACAACAAGGTGAGCGACTGAATCCTGGAAGAATTCTGAACAGACAGCCGCGATGCAATCAGCGCTCCGGTAGAGAAGCCGATCAGATGTACTTTTTCGGAGCTTGAGAATAGCTGCTTCAGTTCCTCCTCGGCGCTTAGCTGCCAGTCCCCCCGGCTTGAATGGAGCAGCTCCCTTCTGCTGCCTCCATGTCCATGCAAGGTAAACATTCTGGACACATAGCCGCTGCGCTCCAGAAACTGCGCAAGCGGAGAAATCTCGTATTCACCTCCGGTGAAGCCGTGTATAAACAGACAGCTCTCCATGCTTCCTTCTCCCCAATCCTCTAATTCATCCATTTATAGAAAAATAAACCTTAACTGCCCTGAAGTCAAGTGTGCACGGCTCCGGCGTCCTATAAGCGACAGTACCGTTTCAGCGAGAGACAGAAGGATAATGTCTAGCGTGAAACATCTATTGAGGTGCTGAAGCACTGGTCTGCTATCTCTCACACCAGTTCAGGCTTAATGCAGATATAATCGTCCCGACTGCCGCGCTTGAGGAGCTTACGCTGATGCTGATGACATTGTTCGGAGGGACAATAATGCTGCCGGTAAAAGCCGGACTGAACACACCCGGCGCAATCTGAACATTCGCTAGCACGCTGCCCCCGGAAATAGCTGCGGTGGAGGACTGGACAGTCATGGAACTGGCTGCTGAGCTGGCCTGATTATTATTCACCGGAGTCACCGTGGACGGCGAAGAAATCGTCCCTCCTTTGACAATGGTAAAGCTGCCTGAGATCGAGGTCAGCACCGAGGTGCCGCCGATACTGCCGCTGATCCGGGACAGATACAAGGTCCGGCCGCTGCCCGCAGGATTACTGATCCGGACTGAAATGACTGCCGAGAGAAGCGACAGCACAATCGTTGCCGAGTTCGAGGCATTCGCCGAGAATAATACGGCTGCCTGCGAAGCGCTGATCTCCGGCGGGACGCTGATATCCGAGGCACGGAAGGTGTTCGTCATTTCCACATAGACCGGCTGGTCATTGTCATTGATTACGTAGTTATTGGGCATTGTTCATCCTCTCCCCTTTCGCTCTAAAATTCCCACCAGCTGATGTTGCCTGTTGCCGCAGTACTCCCTGATGCAATCGTTACTGATATCGTGAGCGAGTTGCCGGGAGGCAGGATAATCCTGCCGTCCATATTAAGGATGACCGGACCTAGGACCAGCAGCATTGACATTAATGTCGCCGGAGAACCTGTAGGCGCAGCCGTTGCGGTCCGGGCAGTACTGACGCTAGTGACCGAACTCCCGAAGTTATAGTTAACCGGAGTAACAGTAGAGCCCCCCACCGTCGCATTGCGCAGTAGTGTTAAAGTGACCGACGCTGTGCCCGTGCTTGCGATAATGCGGGAGATATACAAGGTACGTCCGCTGCCGCCGGGATTAGCTACCTGCATGACAAGCGGGGTGGAAGTACCCACCGTGGAGGCAAAAGGAATTCCAAGCAATAAACCTGACATCGCAGCTCCCGCTTCAGGCAGAGTATCAATCCCGGGTGCAATATAGGTGTTAACCTGCTCGGTATACAGCGGCTGGCTGTTCTGGTTAAATACAGTCTCATTCGGCATATTCTCACTCCTTCTGTCGGTCTAGCATATTTTCATAGTATGCGAGGCTGTCCGGCAGGTTGTTTGGCGGCTGCGTATTTTTGCAGAGTTAACCCAGTCATTCTCTTAAAAGCTCCATATCCTAATATCACACCATTCGAATGGTCCTGCCCAACTCATGCTTCCCTCTATTAACCCGGCAGCCTATACGTGCTTAAGGACCCAGACGACGGTTTGGGTCTTTTCATGAGCAGGCTGACGGCAGAAATTGCCCACAGAAAGGATGACTCCATTTGCCAAATTTCAGTTCATTTCAGGCGAACCCCGATAATTTGCGCACACTTATTTTTGGCCGTGACCCCTCGACTCTGATTGACCGGCCGTTAACTACGGATGCCAGCGGGAACCTGACCACCGTCATTTTGAACGGCACCATCTCTAGCGTGCTTGGCGCAACGATCACTGCCGGTACATTAACATCCGCTGGTACAGTGACTAATATCCTCGGCGGTACGATTACTAGTGTGCTTGGCGCGACTATCACTGCCGGTACATTAACATCTGCTGGTACAGTGACCAACCTGCTAGACGGTACGATTACTAGCGTGCTTGGCGCGACTATCACTGCCGGTACATTAACATCCGCTGGTACAGTGACTAATATCCTCGGCGGTACGATTACTAGCGTGCTTGGCGCGACTATCACTGCCGGTACATTAACATCCGCTGGTACAGTGACTAACCTGTTAGACGGTACGATTACTAGCGTACTTGGCGCGACTATCACTGCCGGTACATTAACATCCGCTGGTACAGTGACTAACCTGTTAGACGGTACGATTACTAGCGTGCTTGGTGCGACTATCACTGCCGGTACATTAACATCCGCTGGTACAGTGACTAACCTGTTAGACGGTACGATTACTAGCGTGCTTGGTGCAACGATCACTGCTGGTACATTAACTTCGGCTGGTACAGTGACTAACCTGCTAGACGGTACGATTACTAGCGTGCTTGGTGCAACGATCACTGCCGGTACATTAACTTCGGCTGGTACAGTGACTAACCTGCTAGACGGTACGATTACTAGCGTGCTTGGTGCAACGATCACTGCCGGTACATTAACTTCGGCTGGTACAGTGACTAACATCCTCGGCGGTACGATTACTAGCGTGCTTGGCGCGACGATCACTGCTGGTACACTAACATCCGCTGGTACAGTGACTAACCTGCTAGACGGTACGATTACTAGCGTGCTTGGCGCGACGATCACTGCTGGTACACTGAGCAGCGTAACCTCCATTTCCCAGCGCAGCTTCGTTGAACTGCCTACAACGGCAATTGCCACTTCGGATACCTATACGCCGCTGCCTGATAACAACACCAGTATCCTTGGCACCTATTCCTACTTCATTGTGAATACCGGAGCCAATCCGGTGAATACTCGGGTCGAGATCAGTGCAGACGGAACCAACTATTTCGTCGATACGACCGGAGACAACCCGCTGGCAGCAGGTTCTGTAGACGTAATTGTGCCTGCCCGCTTCCTGAAATACACCCGCCTCTCTTATCAATCCGCCACGTCGGGTGCAGCTTCTACGCTTAATGTTATTTTTGATGCACAAGGAACGTAAACCTAGTTTCCGTCATACGATGCAGAAGAGAGGAGTGCATGGGTACCCATGTACTCTTTCCTGTGCGGTATTCCGCATCTACATAAGACGGCAGCGCTTATACATGCTTATTTTTGCAGAATACCCGGAGGAACTAAGGCCCGCGAAGGAGGAACGATCTTGAATCTATCTGCCAAACCTACACTCGGAGTGCAGCTCATTGTCAACAATGAAGCCGAGCTGCTCCCCCGTTGTCTAGCCAGCCTGCAGGGCGCCGATGAAATCATCGTTGTCGATACCGGCTCAACCGACTCGTCCGTGGAGATCGCCCGCAAGTACGGGGCAACGGTTGTTGAAACCAAGTGGAACCACCATTTCTCAGAGGCACGCAATACCGGTCTCTACCATGCGGCCAGCAGCTGGATACTGGTCCTAGATGCGGATGAAATCCTTCAGACTTCTATAGCGTCAATTAAGGAGATTCTCAGGGGCAGCACAGCCGAAGCCTATACGGTACGCATAGAGAACCTGCTGGGAAGCAGGCCCGAGGAGCGTCTGTATCACCATCCGGTGCGGCTGTTCCGGGGTGGGCAGGGCTATCTTTTCAGCGGAAGAATTCATGAAAGTGTTGAGTCCTCTATTCTCACAAAACATGGGGCCGCCGCCATCGGGGCCAGTCCAATAGAGATTCTTCACTTCGGCTACCTGCCCCCGGTCATGAGCGCCAAGCATAAAATCATCCGCAACGGGCACCTGCTGCGTCTTGCGCTTGCGGAAGAGCCTGACGATGTGTTCACCCGTTATAATCTGGCGGTCAACTGCTGTCAGGACGGACGGCTGGAGGAAGCCGGAGAACTGCTGCGCCAGAGTCTTACCCTTGCTCCGCTTCAGGCCTCTTACCGTCCCTCGATCGTTCGCGATCTGTGTACAATTGATCTGAACAACGGTCATGTAAAAGCGGTCGACAGCCTGCTAACCCGCGAGCTGACACGTTATGGAGATTATCCCGACCTGCATTACATGCAGGGCCAGTCCTGGGAGAGCCAAGGATTCTATGAACGCGCCGTCCAGTCTTACCAGCATGCCATAGATACCTCGTCTGCCCCGGCTCCGCACAGAGCATACGTCACTGAACAGGGCATAGACAGCTTCCGCCCGCTGCACCGGATGGGGGCCATTTTCCAGCAGCTCGGGAAGCAGAAGGAAGCCGCGCAGCTGTACCATCGTGCGCTACAGCAGCACTCCCTGTATCTTCCCGCGCTGGAGGGGATCGCGTCTGCTTTTCAGGAGCTGGAGGTGACGGATGGAGAGATTGCCGCACTCTTGATACAGCTAACCGGTACAGCGCATCGTGCTGCTAGAACCGCAATTATCGGAACATTGTACCGGCTGGATGCTTATACGGCGATTGCAGAGCTGCCGCCCGCCGTCTGTCCGCTGGAAGAGGACACCTTGCTGTTCGTGCTGTCTTCCTGGATCATTACCGGAAAATATCATGCGTTCAGAAAAACTGCCGCCAAGCTGCGGGCTAACCCCACCCAGCTGTCACCCGAAGGCCTAAATGCGGAAACTGTACGGCAGCTATGCCTGCTTGAGGCTGTCTTAACCTGGGAGCTGAGAGGGAAGCTGCAGGAGGAGCTGTGGCTGCAATCACCTGCGGAATTGCGTTCCGCGATGCTTGAGATCGACACGGAATTGTCTCTTGATTCCGCTGAGCCGCAGGCAAAATCCGCTCCCTCCGGGGACTCCCCGCTGCTTGCCGAGGTGATAAGGCTCGCTGTGAAGCACCAGTTCATCACGCTGGGCAAGCGGCTGGTTGAACGGTTCCCGGCATATACAAGCACTTTGGCAGAGGCGCTGTATGAGGAAGGCTGGCGGGCAGAGGCAGGGGAACTATTCATCAGCCTTGCAGACAGTAAGGACGCTTCAGGCGCAACCCTGCGGTATCTCGGAGAACTGCTCATAGATAAAGGGCATTATGCGGAGGCTGCCGGCTGGTACCGCCTTGCCCTGGGGGAATCGCCTGCAGACGATGCGGTCAGCACCGGACTGGCGCTCTGTTATCTGTATCTGGCGGAGCAGCGGCTCGCAGAAGCTGTTGAACGTCTTCAGGGGGTGGGACAGCCGGCTCAGGGTCCGCTTCAGGAGGATAGAGCAGCGGTTGCCCAATCCATCGCGGTGCTGCGCTGCACCCCCTGGCATACGAAGTGGAATTACACCCAGCGGCAGAGAGGAGCGGATCTGGGCTTATGACCACGAAACCACAACAACCGCTGATTTCCTTGTGCATGATCGTCAAAAATGAAGCCGACAACCTGGCCCGCTGTCTCCGGAGTGTGCGCGGGACTGTGGATGAAATCATCATTGTGGACACCGGCTCCACCGACGCAACCCGCTCCATTGCCCGCAGCTTCGGTGCCCGGATTATCGGGTTACCGTGGAACGGGGATTTTGCCGCCGCACGCAATGCCGGTCTGGCCCTGGCGCGCGGCACCTGGATTCTGGTGCTGGATGCAGACGAGGAGCTGGAGCAGGGGAGCCGGGAGGAGCTGCTGGTGTGCGCGAAGCATACGGAGTATGAGGCTTTTTTTGTGCGGATTCATAATCATCAGGGGACGGAGCGTGCTTCGCAGACGCTTACGGTCAACCCGATCCTCCGGATGTTCAGGAACCGTCCTGGCTATCGCTTCAGCGGCATTATTCATGAGCAGATTGCGGCTGTCATTGTGCAGGAGACCCCGGCTGCCGCGATGCATATGAGCACCGTCGTTGTCCATCACTACGGCTATGCCGCCGGGGTCGTGGAGCGGAAAGACAAAATCAGCCGTAATCTCGGATTGCTGAAGCAGCAGCTGGAGGAGAGTCCCGGAGATGCTTTTCAGCATTTCAATCTGGCGGTTGAATATATGCGGCTTGGCGATTACAGGCAGGCGCTGAAACATATCGGCACCTCGCTGAACCTGGCCGAGCCGGGTACCAGCTATATTCACCTGCTCTATAAATACAAGGTCCGCTGCCTGGCAGTAACCGGTGATTACCCGGGTGCATTGGAGGCCTGCGGGCAAGGAAGCTTGCTCTTCCCGGACTATCCCGATCTTCACCATCTCAAGGGTGCGCTATTGTTACAGGTATCAGCCTTAGCCGAAGCTAAGACCGCACTGTGCCGGGCACTGGAGATTGGAGCCTCCCCTCCCCTCTACCATACCGAATCAGGGTTAGGCACATTTCTCACCCACACACTACTGGGGCAGGTCTGCCAGCAGATCGGCGAAGCGCAAGAGGCGGCAGCCTGCTTCACCAGGGCAGCCCAGCTCCAGCCGGACCCCTGGCCGCTGATCCCCCGGCTCACGCGCCTGTTCAAATGCACGGGCCGCGAGCCCGAGCTTCACGGCTGGCTGGCCGGGCAGCTGCCCGGCATCCTGGCGGAGCAGCGCCAGAAGCTACTGCGCCTGCTGGTACGGGATGGTTGTTACACAGCGGCGGTTGATATGCTTGGGGACGGTGCAGGGGCTGGTGTGGCGGCGGGTAAGATGGGCGGTACGGCACAGAGTGCGGGAGTGATGGGTGCGGCGGTGCAGGATGCGGGTGAGATGGGCGGTACGGCGCAGAGTGCGGGAGTGATGGAAGCGGCGGTGCGGGATGCGGGTGAGATGGACGGTATGGCGCAGAGTGCGGGAGTGATGGAAGCGGTGGTGCCGCCTACTGCTGATTTGTTAGAGCTGTTGCAGCGGGCGGAAGCAGCTTCCGCAGCGGAGCTGAGCTACGATGATATTACTGAGCTGCTTAGTCATCCTGCAGTTGTCCCGGCAGACCGGAACACCTCACTCCCCATACCTGCTATTGCTGCGGCTGTGCAGCCCTGGATTCTTTTGGCTGACAAGGTTCTGGCTGCGCTCGTAACTTCGGCCATGTATTCACCGGCGGCTGCGGCAGCCCGTCTCACTCTTCCGCTTCCCAGATCATCTGATTAGTATGTCATCAGAGACCGTAGCTGCGATAGGCCTAATTGTATTTGGTACAATTAAAACTCCAGATTGCTCGCCAATATCCCATTTAGTTGTACTTCGTACATTTAAACATCCGCCGATTCTTCCTTCTCCCCTTTTTGGGCAGATTTAGTTGTACAGACTACAGCTATCCAATGAAAGTGTGCTTTATCGCTGGTTTTAGGTGTACGTTCTGCAGCTATCCTGTATAGCCGGCTTTTTATCCGGAGAGTACCGGTGTGACTGAGCGCCCGCGGACTGAGGATCGTTTATTTTGAAGAAAACGCATGATTGGGAAGAGTTACGGACTCCAATGCGCTTAAAGGCGGATATGCTGCCCAAAATCATCGGTTAGAGAGACAATAGGGTCCTCTCCGTCCGCCACTCGGTAAAAAGTGCTGTTTTGGGGGAAATAACGGCGCTCCAGTCCGTCAGGAATATCTCCGCTCCGCTTGCTTCGCACTCCTGCTTTTTCAATCAGATACTGTCAGAAAGGAGCTTACAGACCATGGATACTCCCGGGATCTCGCTCTGCATGATCGTCAGGAATGAGGCACAGCATCTGGAGCAATGCCTGCTGTCTGTTCAGGGTATGGTCTCGGAGATCATCATCGCAGATACCGGATCAGAGGATAACAGTATGGCTATCGCCCGCAGGTTCGGTGCCCGGGTGATCCGGCTGCCCTGGGAGCATGATTTCTCCAAAGCCCGTAATCATACCCTACAGCTGGCCTCCTATGGCTGGATTCTGGTGCTGGATGCAGATGAAGCCCTTGCGGACTGGAAGCGGGAGGAGTTAGAGTATCTGCTAGAATCGGAGTGTGCGGACGGGTATTTCCTGCCTTTTATTCATTATGTGGGTGAGGCCTCAGGGCGGGAATACGTGACAGACAATGTGTGCCGGCTGTTTCGTAATGATTCACGTATCTGTTTTCGCGGGAGCATTCATGAGGAGGTGGCCTCCAGCATCTGGAGCCTCCCCGGAGGACATATCGCTTATGCCCGTCTGCCTGTCCATCACTACGGATATCTGGATGATGAGCTTCAGCGAAAAAACAAAGCCAGCCGCAATCTGCAGCTGATTCTCGCTGCTCTGCGGCTTGAACCAGACAGCGTTCCTCTGCGGTACGCACTGGGCACGGAATATTACCAGCAGGGACAATATCAGGCGGCGGCAGATCTTCTCTTGCCTCTGCTAGAGGAAGCTCCACCAGACTCCGGGTATACCGCTGACCTGTATCTCAAGACAGCCTTTGCCCTCCAAGGGGGCGGGCGGCCTGCGGATGCGGAGTCTGTCTATCAGGCCGGGATTGGGCTGTATGCAGATTTCACCGATCTGCTGGAGAGCTATGCCGGGCTGCTGCTGGAGCAAGGGCAGGTATGGCGGGCGTACCCTCTGCTTCAGCGGGCACTGGACAGCGGGGATACCGCACATAAATACCCTTCCTCCTCCGGCAGCGGAACCTGCCGCACCCGCCTATTCGCCGGACGGGTCTGCGAGCGGCTGTTCCTCTACGAGGAAGCCATGGAGCATTACAGGCAGGCGATAATCTACTCGCCTGACGATCTTGCCGCTTGGGAGCAGCTGGCCACGCTGTGCCTGCTGTCCGGGCAAGCGGAGCAGCTGGCGGTGTTCACCCGTCAGCTGCTCCCTGCCCTGCCCCGGCGAGTGCTGAGCAGGCTGGTGCCTGCCGCACTCAATGCCCGCGCCGCCCCATGGCTGGCGGCGCTTCTCGCAGCACCGCATCTGCCGGAGGATATCCGGCAGGTGCTTCAGGTGCTGCTAGGGACGCTGTTCCGGGACCCGGAACAGCCCGGGGCCGCATCCGCCGGGCTTGCGCGGATGCCGGAGGATGCGCCGGATAACCCGTGGATATCCGGCTATCTGTGGGCCTTGTCCTGCCGCAGCGGCGGAATCGCCGCGGCAGAACAAGGCCTGAGGCGGCTGGCGGAGCTGCCGCCCGGACTTGCAGCCGCGCATCGCCGGCTCGCGGGGCTGCAGGCAGGCCCGGCGGAGCATGGGGCCGATGAGCATTCAATAATTTCGTTTCCGGCAGAAGGTACCTTCCCGGCTCCTGACACGGACAGCGCTGCCCGTTCGGAGCACCATACCGACACACCGCTAACCTTCGCAGATTATTCTTACGCAGCACAACTGCTCCTTCAGGCAGGCGCTTGGGATACATTACTCCTGCTGGGCAGGCCCACTAGCGCTGCACGCTTTCTCTGGAGCAGACTTCCCCTGCCGCTGCTGCGAGGACTACTGGATGCACCTGTTTCATTTAAAATGCAATGGTGTGCAGATTACACCCGGCAATCACAACACTATAGCCTTCCTGGTGATGCTGCGGAATGGCTGCTCTATGCAGCCATTGCCCAGTCATGCGGGCAGGTCCCGCAGCTTATGCCCGCCGATGAACAGACGCTTCGCCAATCCGGCAGCACTGCCGCAATCACTGGCCTCAGCTACCACATGCTGCTTCTTGCGGCGGAGGTTCGCCCACAGGGCAACATCTCCGCTACAGGCAGCATTCCGTGGCTGCTGCTTGTGAAGTCTGCGCTTCAGAGCGGGGATGACAGAGATAACAATATCTAAGGTTACGCTTGGCTTTCCCCCCTCACTCAATCTTTGAAATATTAGCTTTACAAATCCTCTTGAAACACTCATATGGAAAACGAAAGACCCTGAGGGATAGCTCCCTCAAGGTCAAGCAAGTCCTCTATCTTTTCATAATACATCGGCCAGGCGGAATCCTTTTGTTCTTCTAACAATTCCTTATTACTTTTGACAAACCGACTGATTTCAAATGTGCTAATATCAAGGATAATGCTCCCCCGCAACTGCGTTTCAAACCTATGCATCAGAACATTAACAAACTCAATAGTGACAGGAACCAGATTTCCTTTGCCGCCCAGTGTGTGCAATGTAATTTTGGCATTTTGTAAATCAATGTTATAGGAGACAATTTCATTATCATGAATACTTTGCACCGAATCCAGCCTCCATACAATCCATATTATGCTCATTTTGGGGAGCCGCTGCTCCAATCCCAAGTATGAATATACATGAAAATAAGGCTATTATCTACGTCAATCCCCCCACTCCACCAACCGGGGGTGCTCATCCAGAATGGAGCGGTAGTGCTCCAGACTTCCCCATTTGCCCTCGGGGTCGAGCTCCATATAGCGGTCGTACTTGCGGCGCAGCGCGTCAGGCTCCAAGGCCCAGCCGTAGTGCTTCACCCGCAGCTCGGCCAGGAAGCCTGGCAGCACCGCATACGATAGCGGCAGCCGGGGAACGTGATGATCCATCTGCGGGGTGAAATAATAGAAGCCGGGCAGATAACGCACCAGTGTGCGCGTATGCCTCGTATGGAGATTCCAGAGCTCATCTTCCCGGTAATGGGTCGTGCCGCCCCAGAAGTCATACATCCGAAAGGCCACCCAATCGTAGACATCCTGGTTGATCAGATGCCGCATTTCCTGCTTGGCCTGCTCTTCGTAGAACTCATCAGCATCTACCGACACAAGCCAGTCCGGCCGCGTGGATACGGCCAGATCCCAGAGCGTCTGGCGCAGCTCCCATTCCCGCCTGAAGAGGGAGTGCTCCAGCGTCACCACCTTGCTCACCTTGGCAAAAGAGCGGCACACACGCACCGTATCATCCGTGCTGCCGTCATCCACAATGACGATCTCATCGACGAATTCGCTCAGCTCCCGCAGAACCTGCTCCAGATACCGGCCGCTTTCATTGCGCACCTGCATCATCGCCGTCAGGCGGTTGCCGGAAGCCTTGCGCAGCGGTTCATTCCTGTGGTCACCCACCCGTAGCCCCTCCTCTTAACTTCTGCACCGCTTCTTCCAGATCTGCCATTTCAGCAAAAAGCTGCCGCGCCCCCTGATCCGCACCCGCGCAGCGCAGGAAGCTGCGGATAGCCTCATGGCGCCTGCCGTACAAGAGATGCAGGGTCCCTTCAATCACAGACAGTTGCCCGGCATTCCGTTCTGCCAGCTCATCCGCAGGAGAAATCTCTTTTACCGGGCTTGCTCCCTGCCTGCTTCCCTCATCCCCATCCGTGCCTGCCCCCTGGATACTCCCCGTCTTCCCTTCCGTACTTTCCGCGCTGCTGCTTCCCGCATTCCCTACCTTCCCCGCATCCTGCAGGCTCCCCGCCAGCCCCAGCAGTCCCGCACTTCCCGCTTCCGCCACCGTTCCTTCGGCCGCCAGCTCCTGATGAAGCTGCAGCGCCTTCTCCCACTGGAAGGTCGCGATATAATTGTGCAGTAGCCGCTGCTGGGCCTCCGGCTCAGGCAACTGGCCCAGCAATTCAATGGCTGCCGCGTAGTCTTCATTCACCGTCATAAGCTCTGCACAGAGCAGCCCCTGCTGGGCCTCACCCCCGTGCAGCCATTGCTTCATCTGCATACCCCTTGCCCGCTCCTCGTCTGTAAACGCCGTAATCTCATACTGCCGGACTGCAAGCGCAAGATTCCCTTGCTTCGCTTCAATCGCTGAGAAGAACCGGTAATGTGAATGCAGACAATCCGTATAATTATGCAGCAGCATCAGCTCAAAGGATTGGGCCAGAAGCTGCGCAGCTGTCTCATCTCCTTGCAGATATAAGTAAGAAGCCGCTAAATAATGCACCGAAGGCTCACCGGGCAACTTGGCGCACATCGAGAGATAGAAACGGGTACGGAGCCTGCGCTGGATATCCAGATACGTCTCCCCGCTGTTCACCGCATCAGGCGGATGCCATAGTTCCGTCAATGCCCTGTTCCAGACCGCCTCAGCATCCGTAAGAAAATACAGCCGCTCCCCCCGGCGGAGAAGTCCGTAGGACACCGGCTCATCTCCATTCAGATAGACCACTTGGCCCCGGCGCAGATTCTGCTCCAGATAGATCCGTTCCGAGGAGGTTCCGGCAAGATCAGAGAGCGCTCCAAGAGACGAACTGTATTTATCCCACAGCACAGCATCTTCCCCATCCGGGCAAGGCTCCAGCAGAGCCACAGTATAAGCAGGCTGTAGAGCCAGCACATCTGGCAGCCAGTAGGGCGATGAGACCAGCAGCGTATACTCTCCGGTATCCAGTTTGTACACTTCCGGCAGAGTTACAGACCTGACCTGGCTGCTCCGCTGCTGGACCGGGGTCATCGCTCCGGCGAAGCAGACCTCCCCGCGCTGCGGAAGGAGCTCCAGCATTCTTTTATACTCATAATCCTCCCAAGCCGTGCGGCTGAGCACAATATAGTTCATAAGCGGCCCTCCCCCGGCAAGGCTTCATCAAGGCTGCCCGGTCCCGCACCCGTTGTTGCTGTCTCTCCTGCATAATCTATAGACAACTCCGGGTCCGGCACAAGCTCCAGACTGCGGAGATGGCCCTCCCGCTTCACAATCCTCCCCGGTGTTCTTCCGCTTCGGTGTGCAATGCGTTCAAGCGGAAGAACCTGCGGAATCCCTTCGCTTGTGCGTGGTAGCCCGGATTCTGCGGCATGATCGTCTGAACTGACAATCAGATCCGCCCGGCTATACCGGAGAACCCGGACCATTCTCTCCACATAGCGGTTATCATACGACGCACAAGCCGACAAGTAGACTATGATCTCACTGCCGTAGAGTGCCGAGATATTCTCCAGCGCATGGAGCCATGCCTTCTCGCCGTGAACGGTAATCACAGCGTCCCGCTCATGCACCGGAAATTCCGGAAAAGACTGGCTCCAGCTGTCCCTCACCCACACCCAGCGGATATTCCCGTAGCTCTGGCTCTCCTGAAGCATCTGCTGCCGTTCGCGGGAATCCGCCGCCGTCCAGTTCTCTTCGAAATACACGACCGTTGTAACCAGCAGAGCGGCAACCGTATCCCGGCTAAGCGGAATGACCGGCTGCGGAGGGCAGGCTGTGAGATCACGGGGAATCTGGAGCGTACCCGCAGGGGAGAGGGTGCTGTTCAGATTCCATTTTTGCAGATAAGCCTGTTCGCCCTTCCCCCGGACTTCAATGCCGCCCGCCTTCACACTCTCCGCTTCCAGCCTATGCAGCACATGAACATAGCCCGAGTCACTGCGCGCAAGCTCCGCTCCCAGCATCCGGGCCCGCAGACACCAGTCCGCGATGATCAGGCGGCGTTCGCCCAGAGAAGCATCGAACCCGCCTACCCTCAGCAGCAATTCTGTGGCTATGAGCAGGCAGGAACCGGTTAGTACCTCCGTATAATTCCATTCCCCTTGCTGTTTCTCCAGCGTATGGGCGGTGTACGCAGCCAGCTCAGCATATCCGGCAAAATGCAGCTGCCGCTGCCCGTCTCCCCACTCCGTGGAGGAGCAAGGAGCGACAACTAACACCGCAGGATCATCAATCGGCGGCCATAGCAGATTCCCGAGCCAGCCCGGAGCCACCATGACACAGTCCTCCAGCAGCACGGCAAAAGAGGTCTCGGCATAAGCCAAGGCCTCATTCACCCTATACTCACCCTCGCTATAAGGAAGGAACCGCATTCCTGCTTCCCCGGAGAACTGCTCCGACAACGCTTGCAGCGGAAAATCAGTGGTCATGGCAACCGCAGTCACCCGCACCGCTGGCCCGGAATGCTGAAGCAGCAGCCTCAGACACTCCGCTGACCACGGCGCATGACGCAGTTCCACCACCAGCGTAATCCCTCCCTGCACCGGCAGGGGCAGCAGGCCCTCCCGTTCCAGATAGCTGTACCTTGCAGCCAGCCGCTCCGTACGGTCCGCTTTTGCAGCATCCCAACCCTTCCCCGCACTCCTATCCTCCATCGCTCCATAAGACACCCAACATCACGCTCCATTAGTCAAACTATGCTGTCTATAATGTATGAGTGTGTCGGGGTATATATCCCTATAATTACCATTGCTATTCGCTGCCACCGCCCTCATTCCCACCCCCGGCATTCACACCGGGCACAGAGCTGCCGCTTCCGGCGGGCGCCTCAGTCTCTCCGCTGCCCGCATGTCCGCCTGATCCGCTGGAGCCTGAGCTGCTGTTATCGCTGCCTGCTGGTGTGCTGTCCTCGCCGGCGCTGCTCTTCCCGGTACTCAGCGAAGGGGCCGGAATAGCGATGCCCGGGGCGCTGCTGCCGTTCTCGCCGACAGGCTTGCCCTGATTATCATAGTAGTACATCGGAACGTCACCGACTACCATCAGGTAGGAGACGGGGATCTCTGTATCCACCACCTGCGGCTCCATATCAAATGGAATGACGACGGCTACCTCGGTAACAATATGAATAAAGACTTCAACGAGAATCATATTGATTCCGGCATTCTGCTGCCGTGTGTTCAGCTCCACCTTCACTGCCCCCTGAGGCTCTACCTTAATCGGAATATCCGGACCATAGGAGGCAATCAGCGGGCTGCCGAGCGCCTGCCCGAGCGGAATATATTCCGTACGGTTATGCAGCTCCTGTAGTGTGGACTGGATGACTTCAGCGGCCTGCGAGGTAATCCGCATATGCTCCTTGTAGTTGAGCATGAAGCCGGAGATTTTGCCGTTCTTGTCGGTCTTCCAGTCAATCAGCGCCTCGGCATTCCCCCCGTCTGCTACCTGGGACGTAATCGCCTTGTTAATCGATTCCGTGGCGATCTGCTTCACCCGGATCTGGGCCAGATGGAGAATCGGCGGCTTCAGATGCTGCTCCACATAACGCAGCCCCTGCAGCACTGCCAGAAGCAGCAGCAGGCTCAGAACGATCCAGAATCTGCCCTGTCTGCGCGGCTTCTGCCCCTTGCCCCCGGCAGCTTCCTGCCACTTCCCTTCCCTCCTGCGGAACAGACGGAAGCCGCCGCGCCCGGCTTTGCGCCAGACCCGCTGGTCCGGAGCGCCTGCTGCTCCCCCGGAAGGCTTGGCTGACCCGTAGCCTGCTTCGCTCCCGTCCAGCCGGACGCCGGATCTGGAGGGCTTCGCCACGAAGCCCCCGCTCCGTCCCCAGCTCCGGCCAGGCAGACCCGCGCCGGGTCTTGACGGCTTCGCTTCGAACCTTGCTCCCGAACCCGAGTGCGGCGGCTGGATTCCCGCTCTGGACGGTTTGGCCTTGAAGGCCTGGCGGCGCCCGACCGTCCCCCTCAGTCCGCTTCCGTTGAAGTCCGGCAGCCGCAGACGCCCGAAGAGCGGTACGCCTGCGCTCCGTTTCCCCCATTTTCTGATTCTGCCCATGCCCTGCAGTCCCTCCCGACATTCCTGCGGTCAAGCCGCTCCCTGTACTAATAGGCTATTCAGCACACACGCAAAATAACCCCACAATGTGGGGTTAGCCTTGAAGTGGAGTGTCTTTTATCCAGCATATCGAGCATCTTCCTGAACCTAATGCCCCGTCCGCTTGCGCTTATCCTCCTGGAGATGCCCCCAATGCAGCCGGACAAAGATAGCGAGCAGAATCAGCATAAACACGCCGTACCACAACAGAAAACCGTTCCAGTCCTCACGCGGGACAATTAACGAGGAGCTGAGCGTACCGAACAGCCAGATGAAAGACAGATTGCCGAGCACCGTCCCCCAGACAAAAGCTGCCGGCTTCATCGGCGACACGGCCGACATCAGGTTGATGATATTACTGGGCACAATCGGAATCGTACGCAGCAGCACCAGGGTCCAGATGCCGTAACGGTCCAGATAGGTCTGCCATTTCTCATACTTCTTGAGCTTGTAGCCCCATTTGCGGTCGAACCAGTCGAAGAGATACCGCCGGAAGAGAAAATAGACGAATACCGCGCCCAGGTTGCAGGCCAGCCAGCTGACAGCCATCCCGCCGATCACTTCGAATACAGAGACATGGAGCACAATCAGAATCGCCAGGGGGAAAAATCCGAACAAGCTTTGCAGCACGGCGAGCGGAAAGGTAGCGAATACAATATACGGGCCGCTAAGTCCAAGACTCTGCAGCAGCCAGTCAATCCAGGCATTGATCATCTCGGTCATGGAGCGCTCTTCCTTTCCTGACTCCTTGCAGCATGTAAAGGAACCGCTCATTAATGAAAGATTAATTGTTGAAGAAAAACACCCCTTGCGGGGTGTTTATTGACCATAAATTGATATATTCTACTTGATGAGCCGCTAAATCAGGACTAGTAAAAGGACAAAGGTTAGCGGTACAAGTTACAGAATTGTTGCTTATTTTCTCTCATCATAGCACACATCGGTCATCGCCGCCAGATCACTGAACCCTCCAGTTTTCACCTATGCAGAGATGCCAGCCGTCCACTCATTCACCTTGGCTTCATTGCTCTCTACCCATTCCTTGGCTGCTTCTTCAGGCGACTGTCCGCCTTGAATCTTGACCATAACCTGCTCCATATCCTCTGCGGTCCACTTGAATTGGCTCAGGAACTTGTGCACATCCGGCATATCCTCATTCAGGCCTTTACGGACCATAGTGTGAATCTGCTCGGCTCCGCCGTAGACATTCTTCGGATCGTCCAGGTACTTGAGGTCCATGTTGGCGAACATCCAGTGCGGAGTCCAGCCGGTGACTACAATCGGTTCATTCTTGTCAAAAGCCTTCTGCAGCTCCTGCGCCATCGCCGCCGATGAGCTCTCCAGCAGCGTATAATCGCTCAAGCCGTAGGCTTCGAGCGCTTTTTCCGTAGCCGTCATAATTCCGGCTCCCGGCTCAATCCCGATAATCCGCTTATCCAGCGTTGCCGCTATTTCCGCATTGTTCAGATCCTCAATAGAGTTGATCTCCATATAGGCGGGAACGGCAAGCCCGGTCTTCGTTCCATCCAGATTCACACCGGCATCCTCAATGTCCTTGCCGTATTTCTCCAGATAAGAGGCATGCGTGCTTGGCAGCCAGGCGGCTACCATGGCGTCTGCGCTTCCGTCAGCAATCCCTGCCCACATCGGTCCGGCATCGACCTGCAGCATCTCCACCTTCATGCCGAGCTTCGTCTCCAGCACTTCCTTGACTACGTTTGTACTGGCGATCTCGGAATCCCAGGCCACATAGGCCAGCTTCACCGTACTGTTATTATTAGACGAACAACCAGCTACCAGAATTACTGCCATCAGCAGCATGATCATCATTAACGGTCTGCGTTTCATCGAATGAGTTCTCTTCATATTAATTATACACTCCTATCCTTGTTGTTTGGGTTTGAACAGCTTCTGGGTCAGACGATCCAGCAGTATCGCGATAATGACAATGGCAATCCCCGCCTCGAAGCCCGCACCAGTCTTGGCCTGTGATACCGCACGGTATACATAAGCCCCGACCCCCTGGGCGCCGATCATGGACGAGATGACCACCATGGACAGCGACAGCATAATCGTCTGGTTAATACCGGCCATAATGGTCGGCATGGCGATCGGCAGCTGAAGCTTGAACAGCTTCTGCCCTGCCGTAGAACCGAAGGCATCCGCCGCCTCCACTAGCTCGGGCGAGACCTGACGGATACCCAGGTTAGTGAGCCGGATGGTTGGCGGAATCGCGAATATAATAGAAGCAATGACACCGGGAACGACCCCCAGCGAGAAGAATGACACGGCCGGAAGCAAGTACACGAACGCCGGCATCGTCTGCATGAAGTCGAGAATAGGAGTAGCAATGTTCTGGAAGGTCTTGCTCTGCGCACAGAATACCCCCAGTGGAACCCCGATAACTACAGCCAAGATGGAAGCGGTCAGCACAAGGGCCAGCGACTGCATCGAGGGACCCCATAATCCAAGATTATCGATCAGCAAGAGTCCGACCACTGCGAACAGCGCCATCCGCCATTTGCCGATCCAGTAGGCCAGAGCGGCAATCAGAAGGGTCAGTACGATTGCGGGCAGGAAATTCAGCGCCGCATCAATCCCGCTCACCATTCCGCCGATCACAGCATGAATGAAGTCAAATATCGGTCCGAAGTAGGTGGTGAGCCAATCTTCGATCCATTCTACGCCCTTTCCGAGCGGTATTTTGGGTAAATTCATCAGACTAATCCTCCTTCCGGAACCGCGTTACCGGCCAGGGCAGACAACACAGCCCCTTTGATTACAATGCCTTTCAGTTTCTCGCCTTCCCCTACTACAGCAACGGGCAGATGCGTCTCCGACATCAGCTCGAACAGATCATTCAGCAGGGTATCTGGCTGAACACGGGGAATATCACGCAGCATCACATCGAGTATGCTGCGGTTCTCCTTCAAGGCCTGTGAGGCATTATCCGCAGTCAGCAGACCTTGCAGCCGCATCTCGTTATCCGCCACATAGAGGCTTGATACGCCGCTGTCCCGCATGAGCTGCAGAGCGACCCGGGGTCCGCGTTCCGGGCGGATCATCTCCGGCTGACGCATCACGTGGGAAGCTGTCAGCACCTTGGACAGATCCACATCCTCGACGAAGCGCTCCACATATTTGTTCGCAGGCTGAATCAGAATTTCTTCCGGCGATCCGATCTGGACAATGACCCCGTCCTTCATCAGGGCAATACGGTCCCCGATCCGCAGCGCTTCATCCAGATCATGCGTGATGAAGACAATCGTCTTCTTCACTCTGGATTGCAGCTCCAGTAGTTCCTGCTGCATATCCTTGCGGATCAGCGGATCAAGCGCACTGAAGGCTTCATCCATCAGCAGAATGTCAGGATCATTGGCCAGACCGCGCGCCAGGCCGACACGCTGCTGCATGCCTCCGCTGAGCTGATCCGGACGGTGATTCTCCCAGCCCTTCAGCCCTACAAGCTCAAGAGCCTCCATGGCCAGCCGTGTTCGTTTGCTTTTCTCCACACCCTGGACTTCCAGTCCGTATTCTGCGTTAGCCAGCACACTGCGGTGCGGGAACAGCGCGAACTTTTGAAAGACCATGCCGATATTCTTCCGCCGGAATTCCCGAAGCTGCTCCGGATTCATCTTGACAACATCCTTACCCTTGAACAGCACCTGTCCTCCGGTCGGCTCAATCAGCCGGTTCAATAGACGGACGAGCGTGGACTTCCCACTGCCCGACAATCCCATAATGACGAATATTTCTCCCTCTTCAATGCTGAATTCGGCTTTATTCACACCGACTGTCAGCTTGGCTTCCTTGGCGATTCTTTCTTTGGACCAGCCTTGTTCTAATAATGGAAGCGCCCGTGCTGCATCATGACCGAATACTTTGGTTAACTGTTTCACCTCTATAATTGCCATGTTGACCTCCTTCTCTATCTCTGTTTATCGCGCCTGCTGCTACTGACCTAGTGTAACGGACTTACGAAAAGAGAAGCAAAGCTCATATTCGCTAAAAATTTAGTGTACAGTTTTAACTTTACGTACTTTACGTATAGAATACTCTGTTTAACGCCAAATTCCGTTCCGCATGAATTCTTTACTTCTGGATGGGGATTTGATTACAATACAGTAGGAGAGGCATGTAGCCTGTCAGCCTAATCCTCAGGAGGGACATCATGAACGATTTAGAGGGGCTTCTGCCCGAGCAAATAGAGAAAATCAGCAAGGCCCGTGAACGGGTAATCGATTCTATCGGTAAAAATATGGATTTATACGGCATCACCTTGTCCATCGGGCATTTATACGGTTATATGTACTTTAATGAGGGCCCGGTTACACTGGATGAGCTAAGCCGCACCATGGGCATGAGCAAGACCTCCATGAGTACTGGAGTCCGTACACTGCTTGATTTGAAGATGATCGATAAAGTCTGGGGCAAAGGTACCCGCAAGGATCTGTTCGAGGTGGTTCCCGACTGGCATCAGAACTTCAGCGATTACTTCTCTATTAAATGGAGAAAAGCAGTGGAAGGGAATATGACCGCCCTGAACAAATCGCTCGCCGAAATCCGGCAGATGCAAACCGATTATGCGGACGAGCCGGACCTCTCTCGCCTGCTCCACACCGACGAGATCAAGATTGAGGAAGCCATTAAATATTACCGCTGGCTGCTGAAGCTGATCGAGTCGCTTGAAACCGGCAAGATCTTTGAATTAATCCCTAAAGAATAATATCAGCTATAGGCGTTCAAACTATTCTGCTCAAGCTGAAAAGGCTGTCACCAAAAGCCATGAAGTGGCGCTTGGGACAGCTTTTTATTTGGTGCGGGATCAACGTGGACACTTGGGTGGACGCTGCGTGAACGGACCGTTGTTCCGATCGCTGTTTAAGCGGGAAATGGAACCTACCTATTCTGGACACCTGTACGCTGCCAATGTATGCTGTTTTCCACATACATTGGGGCCATCGCCTACGTTTGAGCACAATGTATGCTGTTTTCCGTATACATTCGGGCCATCACCTTCGTGCCAGCCCAATGTATACTGTTTTTCACATACATTGGGCCCATATGATGCTCTACTAGGAAACTATATTTTCCATACAAGTATCAAAACGGCCGCGATCCTTGAATTCAAGGATTACGGCCGTTTACGCATGCTGACGTGCTGTCACCGGCTCTTATACCACCGCTAAGTCACGCCATATCTCGTTACCTTACGGGTTCTCCACCAGACTCACATCATCAATATAGATATGATTGCCTGCCTCGATAGCGGCATTCGTCTCTGCACTGTTGCCGGGATTCAGCCCCAGCAAAAAGACCAGATGAACACCTGCATCCGTTCCGCCGTTCATGGTAAAGGTGTAGCTGAAGCGCTGTATTTCGCCAGTCAAGGCGGCAGCGGTTATCTGCAAATATTTCGTGTAATCCCCTCCGAAATGCTCGACTGCTACTTCAATCTGCCGGTTGATATCCGAACGTGCGCTGAAGTTCAAGGTATAACTTTTACCCTGAGTAAGCTTCAGATCCCTGTAGTCTACCTGGGCGGCGTAGTTAGCAGATCCAGTGAAGGCCAGTGACACCTCAAGCTCCCCATTCTGGACTGCGGTATTTCCGGCACCTTCGAAGTACTGGGTCCAGCCCTTAAGAGCCGGCTGCGCATCGAATGTGCCGTTATCCAGTGTGCCGCTGGCAGGCTCTGTGTCCGGTCCGCCCGTTACCTTCCTAAGCACGATATCATCAAAAGAAATCGTATGCGCCGTATGGTTCGCCGTCTTATCCTCACCCTGCGTCGCGCCGATCAGATAATTCAGCTTCAGCGGATTGTCGTTCGTCACACTGAACTGTGTGCTGTAAGTCGCCCATGTGGCTGTAATGTCGAACTTCGCCTGAGCCGCCTGGGCAGAGGTTCCGCTGTACTCTACGACAATCTGCCGCGGAACCGTAGATTTCGCCTTGAAGCTCAGCTCATAAGTCTTGCCTGCCTCAAGCGGAATCTTCTCCTGATAGAGCTGGGTATGCCAGGCTTGTGACCCGGCCGCTGTAATCTGCACCTCGGCTATCCCGTCTGCCACCTGAAAGGACGAAGCTCCGCCCTCACCGGACCACGTGGACCAGCCTGAGCTGCCGCTGGTGAATGATCCGTTGACAACCAGATTGTTATCATTCGCCAGTATCGTCTGAACCACACTAGCGTTGACATACCCTTCGGCTTCCACGGTAATGATATAGCTTCCCTCTGCCGGGAAAGCAGCAGACTGAATTATGATTGCTCCCGGTTGTACATGATACAGCTCTGCTGGAATCGTGACGCCGTTCACTTTAACGGACTTAATGCTGCCGGACCACTCTGCTTTCTGGATGAAGGTCAGCTCAATCGGCTGTGATACCCGGTTGGCCGTGGAATCTGCGAGCAGCTCCTGCGGCTTCGCCGGGGCGTCCTTGATCTCAAATTTCACATTATCGATCACAATATCATGACTCTGTGGAACGCTCACACCGCCTACCTTGCCAAGCAGGAATTTTAATGACAGCGTATCATTCGTACCCTGCCGGAATTCGAACCGGTAATGCTTCATCTCTGGTGTCAGCTCCACCGGCTTATCAATGGAAGGGGAATAACTCGCATTCTCTGCCTTCACATTGATCTGCCGCGCCACGCTGGCGCTGGCATCGAATTCAACCACATAATCCAAGCCCGCCGCAGCCTTGAGGTTATTCTGGAAAAGCATCACCGAATACGCCTGGTTGCCGGTGTTCGTAATGCTGAATTTCGCTGCCCCGTCCACCGCTGCCGCAGTGCTCTGGCCGCCGTCTTCTGTCAGCAGCCGCTCCCAGCTCGTAAGCCCGAAGCTGAAATCCCCGTTCATGAGCGGGTAATAGGTCAGATCAGGGTCATAATAGGAGCTGGTGCGTACCAGTACGAACTGGTCCAGCAGCACCGTTCCGGTACCACCGCTGAGGCTTAGGACGAATTGTCCAAGGCGGTCGCTGGCTCCAGGGAAGTTCTTGAAGACCGCCTCTGCCTGCTGATGGCCTGCCTTAAGCTCGACCGGTTGCGAAGCATGTAAGGTTCCGTCATGACCTAGTAGTTCAATGGTGGCCGTCCTTGCAGAGGAGCTATCCGCCTCGAAGGCCAGCTTGTAATCCTGGCCCTGCACCAGGAAGATCCCCTTCTGTTGCAGCGTAACCCCGCTGCCGTCAGTGTCCGCGCCTGTAATGTCCAGCTTCAGGCGGCCGTCAGCATCAACCCGCGGAGTAACCTCCGCACCTACTGAAGCATCGATATGCCAATAGCTCATCCGGTCCGGTTCGCCCAGATCGAAGCTGCCGTTGTAGAGGTGGTTGCCGCTGCCGAGCGGCGCCTTGGCGCTGTCATGATCAAAGGGAATGCTATCGATTTCTTCAAGCCGTGCATTGCCAAGCCAGACCGGGGAAGCATTGGTCCCCAGATTGAACTCAATCCGCGCGGCATTGTCCGAGCTCTCCTTCATCTGGAACATCGTCTCGTAATGCTGAAGCTGCGGGGTCAGCACCGCCTTGAATGCCGGGGAATAGGACGGAAAGCCCAGCGGTGCGCCACCGGTCAGCCGGGCTGTGAACTCCCTCGCCGTATCCGTTCTGGCGTCGAAGCTTAGCTTGTAATATCTGCCCTTTGCCAGCGAAACAAAGGCTTGCGGCTGAATCGAATAGGCGTTGCTGCCTGGCTTCAAGATGTTTACCTTGAGCAGATTCACGCCGCCTGTCTGCTCCAGGGACAGCGCTGCATCCGCGCCTTCATCTTTGTAGAGTACCCAGTGGGCTGTATTCGGGATGCCCATCCCGGGATCTCCCTCCACCTGCTGCGTGAATCCGCTGTTATAAATGAAGTTCCCATCTGCCAGGGGCGGCTTCGCTCTTTCCAGATAAGGCTCCTTCACCAGCTCCACCGGTACCGGCTGCCGGTATTCGCGTCCGGTCAGCTCATAGATTCTGACATAGTCAATCTCCATGGAACTCGGGAATACGGTCTCCTCTGTAGGGTTGCCGTCGAAGTTGCCGCCGACCGCCAGATTCATCAGCAGGTGGAACTTCTGGTTGAAAGGTGCCGGATAAGCATTCATCGCGGGCTGTCCGCTGCTCTTGCTGTACCAGTCATTTTTGGTGGAGTACAGCACCCCGTCCACATACCAGCGGATCTCTCCCGGCTCCCATTCTATGGAGTAGGTATGGAACTCTTCAATGGTGGAATCGCCCGGCAGCACATATTCCTTGCCAGAATAGACATTATCCGGCCACTGGGAACCATAGTGGATGGTTCCGGCGACCACATTCGGACGGCTGCCCCAGCCTTCCATAATATCCAGCTCCCCGGAGGCCGCCCAATTGCCGTACACATAATTCTCCGGCAGCATCCAGATCGCCGGCCACAGCCCCTTACCTGCCGGTGCTTTCGCCCGGATCTCGAATTTGCCGTACATTTTGCTGTACAAGCCATTGGTCTTAATTCTGCTGGAAGTGTAAGGCTTGCCGCCCATTGCCTCCTTGCGAGCGGTAATGATGAGCTTGCCGTCCTGTTCCTTCACATTCCTCGGATCATTGGTGTAATACTCCAGCTCATTATTGCCCCAGCCCGGATTCCCGACAACGGTGCCATCGCCGAGATCATAGGTCCACTTCGCAGGATCAATGATATTGTCATCGAATTCATCATTCCACACCAGACTCCACGGATCACTGGTCGGCGCTGGGGTCGGCGTTGGCTCCGGCGTAACCACCGGTGTTGGCGTTGGCGTTGACTCCGGTGTAACCACTGGTGTTGGCGTTGCTGTCGGCTCCGGCGTAACTACTGGTGTTGGCGTTGCCGTTGACTCCGGTGTAACCACTGGTGTTGGCGTCGCTGTCGGCTCCGGTGTAACCACCGTTGTTGGCGTCGCTGTCGGCTCCGGCGTAACCACTGGTGTTGGCGTTGCCGTCGGCTCCGGTGTAGCCGTCGCAATCTCTCCGCCCCCCGCAGCAACAGGCGGCGGGCTGGCCTGCGGCGAGGCCAGATTCAGATTGCTGCGGCTGCCCGGCTTGAGAACGATGCCCCCGGCCGTCACAGCCTCGGCCTGATTCAGCACGGTGCCGAAGCTGCCACTGCCCATAATCGTAGTGCCCCGGGCACCGGCTGTAAGTAGCAGCTCAGCCACCTGCGCTTGATTCATCAGCACCAGCTTGCCGGGAGTGCTCCAGATTAGCTTGGATAGCTTGCCTGACAAGCTCAGCGTGAGGTTGCCTCCGGCCGCATCAGCGGTGGATACCACCCCATAATTGCCAATAAGAGTGACCGTCTGCTCCCCTGGCGGGAGTACAACACTAGCGAACCCCTCGCCCGTAAGCGCAGCTTCTTCAAGGATAGCACCGGAATCAAGGTGTACTGTTCCGACGGTTGTCGTCCCGCTGGCAACGATGCGGACGCTGCCCTTCGGCTTCGCCACCTGAACAGGCCCAAGAGTACTGTTCACCAGGCTCACGCTATGCTCACCGCCGCCGCGGATATAGGTGGTGCCCTTCACCTGCACTCCCTCCAGCCGGAGATCTCCTTCCCCGATTCCCTCAGTAAGATAGAGATTTCCTTCAATGATACTGTCCTTCATTGTGATATCCTCATGGCTCAGCACCACATTGCCCTTCACCTTGCCCAGCTTCACTTCCCCGGCTGCGGAGCGCAGCTCCGCCACCAGTGTATCCGCCAGCTTTGCCAGCTCGGCACGGGTGATCCTCCCGTCCGGCTTGAAGAAGCCTCCGGGATAACCCTGCATATAACCGGCTGCCGTAAAAGCATCTGCCGCAGCGCTTACTGCACTGTCGGCTCCCGCCAGGTCGCTATACATGCCCTTCGCTTGACGCTCTGTCTCCAGCCTCAGTATCCGCTGAAGCGCAAGGACCGCCTCCCCGCGCTTCAGCGGAGCCGCAGGTCCGATACGCTGATCTGCGTCTGCAATCAGATACCCCGCTGCTACAGCTTTGGCGATATCATCCTTATACCAGGCCGCCGCCGGGACATCTGCCGGAAGCACAGCCGCCAAGTCCTTATAGCCGAAAATACGGTTGACGATTGCCGAGAATTCTGCCCGGGTCACCTGCTGCTCCGGCCGGAAGCTGCCGTCCCCGTAGCCGGAGATCACCCCGCTGCGGCTCCAGCGCATCACAGCATGAGCCGCCCAATTGCCCTCTTTCACATCGGTAAACGCTTTCAATTCATTAGCAACCAAGCTTCTATTCTGCAAGGCGGCCGTTGTCTCCGCAGGCGCTGTCAGCCTGCTCTGAGCAGACTTCGCCATAGCCCCGCCGCTGCCCAGCGGCGATAGAAGTCCGGTAATGATTACAGCGGCTGCTAACAACGAAGGTATATTCTTTTTCATTCAGTGTATGCCTCCTCTGAATTAGAGTCTCAACTTAGCGCAATGACATCGTCCCGTTACTCTTCAGGTATCTTAAAGCCCCGGACCGAAATCGGTTTCGATTATCTCCATGCCATTCCTCTGAATGCAATTAACCTTTGACTTGTTTCGGCAAGTTGAATAGACTCTAGAAAGGACTGCTGTTTGACAGCAGAGAGTGTCCAAGTGAACGGTCAGTAGCCTTGAGAAACCCTGGCATACCCGTCTTTTGGCCCTGTTATAACTATGAAGCGGGGGTGAGCATAGCCATGCAAATGAATATCAAAAAAATTGCCGAAATGGCCGGGGTCTCTGTATCGACTGTGTCCAAAATCATGAACAATTACAGCGATGTTTCCGAAAAAACGAAACGAAGAGTGCTCGAAATCATCGAACAAACCGGATATACCCCCTCAAGCTCCGCTAAAACGCTGGCTACCAAGAAGTCGAATCTGATCGGGGTTATTTTTGCCGGTGAGCTGAATGTGGAATTTACCCATCCTTTTTTTGTTGAGGTGCTGAATTCGTTCAAAAAGCAGATGGGGGTGCTGGGGTATGACCTGATTTTCTTCTCGAATGAGAAGTTCATTAACAGCGGCGATTACTACTCACGTTGCCTGCATTTCCATGTGGATGGCTGTGTTATTATCTCTGGAGAAAAGATGGAGCCAGCCATACAGGAGCTGGACCGGAGCCATATTCCCTGCATCGGCGTTGACCTGGAGCTGACCGGCAAGAAATCCGGCTATGTCATGTCAGACAATTACCAGATTGCTTCCAAGGTAGTGGAGCACTTCTATCTGCTCGGGCACCGGGAGCTTGGCTTCATAGGCAGTACAGCGGATTCGGATATCTCCAACCGGCGCGAAGCAGGGTATGTCAGAGCCATTGCCGGCTTCGGCCTGGCCATGAATCCGGGGTGGTTCGTACATGGTGATGATTTCTTCGAGCCCAGCGGTTATGCGGCAATGAATTCGTTAATTGCATCGGGAAATTTGCCGCAAGCGGTCTTCGCCGCCTCCGATCTCCTCGCCCTCGGTGCAGTCCGCGCCTTGAAGGAGAAGGGGCTGCGTGTTCCCGAGGATGTGGCCATCATCGGCTGTGACGATATCGAGGCCTGCCAGTATACCAGTCCTACGCTGACTACCATCCGCCAGAACAAAGAACGCCTCGGTGTGCTCGCCGCCCATATGTTGTTCGATCTCATCAATAACCAGTCTGAAGGCGGCTCGTTTGTCGTTGAACCGGCGCTGATCGTCCGTGAATCCTGCGGCAGCGGGCTGAAACATTTGAACCGCTGAACGCCTGAACCACCGGATCGCCGTAACGCTGAACTTCTGCCTCTCCGGACCTGCCCTGCGATCCCTCCCCTCCAGCTCAGAACTTCGCTTGGATGCACTATGCACCCACCCGAAAACGCTTCCGATACTATAATCGCTCATTTAACGGGCTGCTTCAAGGCACCGTTTTTCTGATTTTGGGGACCATTTTTCGGCTTGGCCCCCACATCGGCCTGTCCTTGCTTCATTAGTCTCAATCCATCACAGCGAGGTAGGCTCAGCTACCTGAGGGTCCAGCGACAGCCTAACCAGTTGACCTGCATGACTAAGACCCGCACCGAATCCGTACAGCAACACCTGCTGGCCGCTGCGCACCTTCCCTTCGCGGATACCCAGATCAAGCGCAAGCGGAATACTGGCAGCCGAGGTATTACCGAAGGCTTCAAGACTGTATAGTGCCTGCTCCAGCGGATAATTCAGCCGTTCACAGATGGGTTCAATCATCCGCAGATTGGCGCTGTGCGGGATGAACCAGTCTACTTCCGCAAGACCTGCTCCGGCGTTCTTCAGCACCTGCTGTACTCCCTGCGGAACCGTACGGACCGCCCACTTGAACACTTCCCGGCCATTCTGCACCAGCAGCCCTGTCGCGGAGAGTTCCACTCCGTTCACCTTCTCAGCCAGCCCTGTGCGGTAGACATGCTGCGCTCCGCTTCCGTCACTGCCGAGATGGTATCCCATGAAGTCATCCTTCGCCCCGCCGCTCTCCACCAGCACAGCCCCTGCTCCATCCCCGAACAGAATACAGGTACTACGGTCCGTATAATCCGTTATTCTGGACAGCGTATCAGCACCAATGACCAGCACCTTATGATGCAGTCCCGAGGATACCAGCGCATGAGCCGTATGCAGAGCATACACGAATCCGGCACAGGCGGCGCTCAGATCTATCGCTCCCGCCGTCAGCGGAATGCCAAGGGTATTCTGCACAATCGAGGCCACAGATGGGAAAGAAAAGTCAGGCGTGCTGGTCGCCACAAGCACCATATCGACATCCTGTACGCTTTTGCCATAACGCTTCATCATGTCCCGGACGGCGGCTGCACACAGATCACTGGTATATTCATCCTCGCGGCTGATTCTGCGCTCCCGGATACCCGTCCGCTGCACAATCCACTCATCATTGGTATCCACCATCTGCTCCAGGTCCTGATTCGTAAGTCTGCGGGCTGGCACGTAAGATCCGATCGCTGTAATTTTTGCACCTGTCATGTGATCCCACCTCACCTTTTTAGTTTATAGTATCTGATATTAGCACTTGGTACTAATTATAACCTGCTCCTGACTATTTTGCAAAATGTATACCCGGAAGCGCCCAGCAGCAATCATATCTTAGCATTGTAAAGATCGAAAACACATGCTACAATCTTTACAATGTTAAGATAATAGGCAAGAAGGAAAGGAAGAACACAACTCTTGAAGGATAAACCCTACCACCACGGAAATTTACGCAACCAGCTCATTGAAGCAGGCATCAAGCTTATTAACACCGACGGCATTAGCAGCTTCTCCCTGCGCAAGGTCGCAGCCGAATGTGAAGTCAGCCACACCGCGCCCTACAGCCATTTCAAAAATATAGATGAACTAATAGCCGCCATGGGAGAGCATGTCACCGGGCAATTTATGGATTCGCTGCGTGTCTCCGTTCAAGGCCAGGAAGGTAAGTTTGAAGCGATCTCCCGGCTTGGGCAGGCCTATATTGATTTTTTCGTAGAGCATCCACAGTATTTCCAGTTTCTGTTCTACCATTCCGGCATAATCATTAATCTGGACAATTATGATGCTGACAGTTATCCGCCATTCGTCCTGTTCAGGACTACAGCCTTTGAAGTGTTCCGCAGCAACGGTCTGCCAGAGACCGAGTTCACCCCTCAGCTAATCACACTCTGGTCCATGGTGCATGGAATTACGGCATTGCTTACCAATAACGGGGTTAAGTATTCGGGCAACTGGCGCGATCTGCTGGAGCTTAAATCTATCTTTTAAGGAGATGAAGTCTTGAGAACGATCATACACGATCTGCAGGAGCAAGAATTCAAGGGCTGGCTGGGGGATATGGCACAAGAGGAAGTAACGGTCATCTCGGATAGCGGTGCAATTCATTCATGCATGGGCTGCTTCGGCTGCTGGACCCGGACTCCCGGGACATGCGTTATTAAGAGAGATGGCTACGACAATCTGGGCGAGCTGTTCTCGCGCAGCGATGAACTCACGATCATCAGTAAATGTATGTACGGCAGCTATAGCCCCTTTGTGGTGAATGTGCTGAACCGGAGTATCTCCTACGTCCTTCCCTATTTTGTAACCAAAGATGGAGCGACCCGTCACCGCAGCCGCTATGATCACCAGTTCACACTCTCGGTGCATTTCTACGGCGACGACATTACGGAGGCTGAGCAGGATACAGCGAGAAGGCTCGTTGCAGCTAATAGCATGAATCTGTATTCGGCAGGCAATAACGTATTTTTCCATACCAGTCCGCAGAGCATTAGGGAGGTCCTGCAATGAACATTGCCATGATTAACGGCAGCCCCAAGCCTACCGGCAGTAACTCAGGCCTTCTGCTGGGGATGCTGGAGCCGCTGATTGCAGACGGGAACGAGCTGCACGCCTATACGCCGAATAAAAGACCGCTCACTCCAGAAGAGTACAGCGAGCTATGCCGCATGGATGTGCTGGTCCTGGCTTTCCCGCTCTATAATGACGGTATCCCCTCGCATCTGTTCCAGCTCCTGGTTACCCTCGAAGGATACCTAAAGACAGAGCGCGAACGGGAGATATACGTCTATGCACTAATTAACAACGGCTTCTATGAAGGTGAGCAAAACCAGATTGCGCTTGATATCCTCAGACACTGGTGCGAGCGCGCCGGGGTTCACTTCGGGCAAGGCATCGGCCACGGCGCCGGCGAAATGCTGGGCTCTCTGGGGAAGGTACCGCTCGGCCGGGGCCCGCTGAAGAATCTGGGCCGCGCCATGCACAGCCTGGCCGGGAACATCCAGTCCCGGAATTCCGGGGAATCTCTGTTGATCAACCCCAACTTCCCGCGCTTCGCCTGGAAATTCAATGCCACGCACTTCTTCTGGCACGGGACGGCCCGGAAGAACGGGCTGAAGCCGAAGGACCTGCGGCGGCGGATGTAGGCCGGCGATGATTTCCGGTGGCAGGTGGGAATCTCCATTCCCGGACGAAGCTACTGAACTTGATGACGCTTAAAAGCGCGTCCGATAAATGGAAGACATATTATAGTGACCATCACATATAACCCAACCCTCATGGTGATTACACTTATTGTTAGACCTGGTAAAGGGTACGAAAAATATGAAGAATACTCTGCTGGGAATACTGGTTGCACTGCCATGTAGGGAAGCAGCATAAGCATATGATTCAATACGCCGTTCGATCCGCTAAGTCCTAAGAAGACAGGCAGCAAAACAATTAACACATCAATGACAAGGACTACAAATGCTGTTTTCATCTTGGCGGACAACAAGAGGGTTACTGAAATCATTCCGAACAGTACCGAATAAAGTATACCCGTCCATATCAATGCTGCTTCAAGCATGGTGAACGAGTAGGGAATAGTAACATTCAGAATTTGCAATGGCAAGTCCCAGCCATCCATTCCAAACGCCACAAGCTGAATACCGGCAGCCAATCCCAGATGAATGCTAAAAATCAGTAAGCCATAGAGGAAAGCTGCCGCAATCTTTGCTTTTATCAGCATGGATTTTCCATATCGGGTAGATAGAATGACGCTGTCTGCGCCTGTTTGATACTCTCCTGCAAATACAGGAGCAACACAAATGCAAATGGCTATAATAGATACAATCAGCAGTTCGAAGCACTGAAATAGGCTTTTCCAGCCGGCATGGTAACCATATACGTAAGGAGCGTCTACCTGGCTGTTCTTGGCATTCCAGAAGGCCTTCTCTTGAGTTGAATATGTCCAGTCGGAAAAATCCATATTCAAATAACTGGTCACCTTATCTTCGCGGGCCTTATAGAATTCACCAGCTTCTTCGGACTTCAGGTCCCGGAGGACTGTAAGACCGTTATCTGTAACCTGAGGCTCCAAAAAAGCATCATCAATCATCTTGTAGTAGGAGTAATATGGCAATACGTAACGGGTAAACATATCTTCCTTCAATTTCAACTGACTTCCATCTTTGACCACATTCTCAGATTTAGAGAATAATGCCTGGTAGGAGGCAATATCCTTTGCCACCCGCTCTTCGGTTAACATGCCTGCAAGCTCTCGGGCATACTCCTTCTCAAGCTGGATAGCGGCAATGCCAGTGACCTGGTGACCGTCCCGCTCCAGTGAAATATAGCTTTTGACGGGTAGAATAAATAAGAGCAAGGTTAGTGATAAGCTGACCAGAACTACGACTAAATTCATTCGCTTCTTGGCAATTTTCATGAATTCGTATTTGAATAAGCTATTCATTAGAGCCCCCTGTATTCCTTCATATTGTTATGAAAATGGTACAAATACAGATCCTCAAGTGTAGGTGCCTCATTCAAGGCTCCCTCCATAGGAATCGTATCACTGAGTACACGGAGGACAACCCTGTCATCCTCTCCATGATGCAGGTTGGCTACACAGAATGAACGACTGGCCGCTTCCGCCTCCTTCTTCTGCAATACGCACCTCCATACCTTGCCATCCATTTCATGTGCGATGCGGTCAGCCGGACGATTAATAAGCAGCTTGCCATCCTTAATCATTAAAATGGTATCGGAGATGTATTCGAGATCGGATACAATATGCGTAGACAATATAACGATTTTATCTTTGGCGAAGTTTGCAATTAAATTTCGGAAATGTACCCGCTCTTTCGGATCAAGTCCGGCAGTAGGTTCGTCCAACACCAATATGCGCGGGTCGTTAAGAACGGCTTGAGCAATTCCCAACCGCTGCTTCATACCACCCGAGAATGTACGTATTTTCTTAGCGGAAACTTCAGTTAGCCCAACCATCGCCAGTAATTCCGAACTACGGATTCTGGCATCCTGCGGGGATATTCCCTTCAGTGCGGCAACATAGAGCATGAAATCCTTGGCGGTGAAATCCGGATAATAACCGAAATCCTGCGGAAGATATCCAAGGGCGCTACGGTAATTCTCACCTAAATCCTCAAGCGTTCTTCCATCCAAATAAACAGAGCCCTGTGTAGGCTTAAGTACACCACAGATCATACGCATCAGAGTTGTCTTTCCAGCCCCATTCGCTCCCAGCATGCCGTATACTCCAGCCTGCATTTGAATTGACATTTGATCGACTGCAGTTTTACGGCCAAATTGCTTTGTGAGTTTATCCAATACTAATTCCATACTCCATCCTCCCCAGAAGCTTGTAAATTCCGAATACATACAAAAATCTGCTTACCCAAGATTAATTTTATCTCGGATAAGCAGATTGAACTTTAATATTGCATCGTTATTTTATTTAGAAAATCCTAAGAAAGTATTAAGATTTATTTCTACTTGGTCCGGGAGTACGCTTAGAGCGCTGAAGGTAGCTGAAGCTAACCTTAAACAAGCAATAGCCCAGCATTCCTCCTATCAGGTTCAGGAGAATATCATCAATATCTGCAGACGCCCCCAGAAAATATTGCACAAACTCAATCATGAAGCTTACAGTAAAGACTATCATTGCGCTTCGCCCGAAAGACCTCAGCCTTGAAAATAACAAGGGTAGAGAGCAGCCGAATGGAATAAACATAATGATATTGGCAACAGCCTGCACAAGCATCTTCTCCTCAGACATGCCTTCTGAAGCCCTGAGCCAGCTTAAGGGAATAAGATTCAAATGATAGACCTTCGGATGGAAAGCGTCTTCCCCCCATGCGGAGAAAATTGTAGCATACAGCACAATAAGACAAGCTCCGGCAAATAATAATATGCTCAGTTGCCGGACTACACTCACTCTCTCCTTCAATAAGAAAAACACCGGCAGATAGAGCACTGCAACTGCGGCAATCAATATTCCTCCGATGATGAAATAGCCTATTAAATCAGCCATATTAACCTCCTTGTGAGAAAAGCGGCAGCCGGACACAGAATACTGTTGTCCCTTGGCCGCTCTGCAGGTCAATCTCTCCCCCGTGCCGGGTAATAATTTCTCTGGTAATAGCAAGCCCAAGACCTGACCCTCCAGTCTTCGTAGAACGCGCATCATTCAAACGGTAGAACTTTTCAAATATTTTATCCTGTTTATCATCCGGAATCATCGCTCCGATGTTCATGAAGGTAATAATTGCCCTACCCTCAAGAGTCTTCGCGGATACCTCAATCGTGCTGTTATCATCACTGTAGGCGATGGCATTCTTGAGAATATTATTGAATGCCCGCGCCAATTTATCAGAATCACCATGAACCGTTATCGTATCCTCCACCTCAACAATCATCTTCTTCCCAGCGGGTGATAGTATAGGATAGAATTCATCCGGCATTTGGACCAGCATATAAGAGATATCGACAAGCTGCTGATTCAATTGGAAGGTCTGCTGATTATACCGTTCAACTTCAAAAAAATCATTGATTAAACGCTCCAGGTGATACGCCTTATCCAACGCTATTTTCATATAATGCTGCTGCTGCTCATACGGCAAATTGGGAGTTTCATTCAATAAGCTTAAATATCCAAGGACAGAAGTGAGCGGTGTTTTTATATCATGCGCCAGATACATCACAAGATCTCTTTTGTTCTGCTCAGTCACCTGTACCTCCAGAGCACGGTTTTGCAGAGTTTGCTTAACAAATATCAGCTTCTGCTCCATTGAAGACATCTCCGGCGACAGCTTGATCTCCGCATCATCTTGGATTAAAGCATCGACTCCTGTATCGACCTCATTAAAGTACTTAGTAAACCAAGATAGTGAAAAATAAAAAAACAGTAAAAAAAATGCTGATATGACAGTCAGCATAATGATCTCCCAATGTTCACGAAGAGCACTATTGTAAATTGAAAGCGCCTGTTCATACTCATATCCTGTAAAGAATTGCAACAGCCGGACACCCTCCTCGCCCAGCCTTCCCCGCACTAATAGATACAGCCCATCCACTGCCACAAGAGCAAGAGCAATCAATACAAGCATCCTAATAAATACTTTCGCTCTCAGCTTTGAGTATTTCAGGGTCAATGGCTTTTTACGCTTCAATTTTATATCCAACTCCCCAGATTGTCCGAATCCATTTCGGATGGTCTACGGAATCCTTCATTTTTTCACGCAGATGCCGGATATGCACAGTGATCGTATTGTTGTTTTTATTGTAATATTCATTTCCCCATATCGCATGAAATAACTGCTCGGAGCTAACCACTCTTCCCCTATGCTCACACAGCATTCTGAGAATCGAAAATTCAGTGGGTGTAAGAGACAAGGCCTCTTCGTTCAGCCAGCACTCGTGCGTGTCCACATTCATACGTAAGCCCGAATAGGATATGATGCCTTCGTCCGACTTAGATATGGACCGGTACTTTGTATACCTGCGCAACTGCGCTTTCACACGTGCAACCATTTCAAGCGGACGGAACGGCTTGGTTATATAATCATCCGCTCCCAGAGTAAGACCAGTAATTTTGTCCGTCTCTTCATCCTTGGCCGTTAGCATAATGACAGGAAAATGGTGATTCTCCCGAATACGCTGGCATACCATAAACCCGTTAAGATCCGGGAGCATAATATCCAGAATAGCGAGATCAACTTGTTCGCGCTCAATATAGTCTAGAGCATCTTGCCCATTATCAAATTTTGCAACATTGTAATTTTCATTTTTCAAATAAATTTCAATAAGATCGGTGATGGCTTGCTCATCATCCACCACTACAATATTTTCAATCATTTGGTTATCACCTGCCTTCATTGCATGAATACAGCCATTGTAGCAGAAAATCCCAGGAGAGAATGTAGTATTTTTCTTATTAAATTCTTAAGATTATCCTAAAATAGCGTACATGCTTCCATTCAGCCATGCTTCATCAACTACTACCGCAATCTCTTCTCCCTGGTTAAGCCAAGCTGATATTTGCTCTAAAACCAGTTCACAAGATACCTCATTAAGAATCGAACAATATTCTTTCATTGCATATATGGGTTCATGATAAAGAGCCGAAGATATTAATTCTTTCATAATCAGCTCTCGCGTTAGTTCGTTTTCCATAATTTGATTTCTGTAGGCTTTAATAATCTCCGGCAGCAAGTCATTGGCGGCTAACAAACTAATCGTTTCACGATAAATAAATCGGAAAATCTGATTGGTATATAACCCACTCTCAAGATTGATTGACATGGGAAAATAAATACAGAGAAATGTATAGAATTCATTGTAACGAAGCTTAGCGACATAGATAGCATCCGTTGAAAAGATTATCCGCAGACAATAATCCAAAACTACAAGGCCGATATCCTTAACGACTTTTCCACGAGAACGATCTTCAGAGCCTGTCTGTGCTTCGTACACAAATAAGCTACACTTGGTAGCTTCTACTGTTCTGAATACATATTTATTAGCTACAGCACTGTACATAGGGGCTTGGCGCTCTTCATTTAATGGCTGAAATCGCTTGACAGTCCTGATAGTTTCCATATTATCACGGCAGCATTGTCTCAGCTTCTCGTCATTGCTCCAGCTTACCACTAAGATATGGGCTAACGCTCTACAGTATGTCCTTTGGTGGAACGCTTGCATTTCCTCATAAGTAATATCATCCAGACAATCTCTGGTTCCCAGAGGTAACGAGTCAATCAGTTCAGAGTTATCCATCAGGATCTTGAAAAGGTTGTGTGGATTATTCTCATTTAACCGCTCATATTCTTCATTGATATCTCTATAAGCCTCCTCCATATCGCTCTTTTTTAACAACCGCCCCGAGTAAATTTCTAGTAACAGTTTAATAGCCTGGCAGATATCATCCGTATTATCAGAACAAGTTATTTCATAGAGTGTTTTATCAAAATCCGTTGTTCCTTTAATCCTGAACGGACCGGGAGCAATCTGCGAAGCATTCGCTAGAGAGAGAATGAGCATATGCTCCAGATAATGCGCTATCCCTTTGCATTCCCTATCATCAACAGAACCTACTTTGACAGCTAGTGTAATGATGGCATCTTGGGCCTTAGCTTCTTTCCTGAAGTGTACATAATCCAAATTCAAATAATTATCCAAGTACAGACAGCCTTCCTTCATTGACACCGTCTCCTAAATTATATTTCTCGGCCTGAAGTGTGAATAATTCTTTGAATTTGCCGTCTTTGCACATAAGCTCTTCAAATGAACCGCATTCGCTGATTCGATGATCGTCAATCACGATAATCTGATCCACCAGTTTGGCTGTAGTAAATCTGTGTGAAATTAAAATGCAGGTTCTGCTTCTGATCATCTCTTTGATTCCCATGTAAAACTCATGTTCAGCAACAGGGTCAAGGGATGCCGTAGGCTCATCCATAATGGTTATTGGTGCATCCGCGAAAAAAGCCCGGGTAATTGCAAGCTTTTGCCACTGACCGACAGAAATTTCAGTTCCTTCGGACCATTCATTTTGCAATTGAGTTTGATAGCTATGGGGTAGCTTATTAATAAATTCCGCAGCTCCCGTACGCTGTGCGGAATCATACATTCTCAATGTATGCTCTTTATCTTCAAATTTGCCGAACCTGATATTATCCTCCACACTCATTGGATAGTGAATGAAATCCTGGAATACCACCGAAAAGTTGTTCCTGTAAGAATTTTTGCTGAAGGATCGGATATTAACGCCATCAACAGTTATATCGCCACAGCTAGGCTCATACAATCCGCTTAGTATTTTGATAAGGGTGGTTTTACCGGAGCCGTTCAAACCCACAATAAGATAGGATTGTCCAGCCCTTAGCTCAAAATTAATATCTTCAAGAACATACGTATCCAGTTTCGGATACTTAAAATACACATGATGCAGGATAATGCTTCGGAAATTCTTGAGCGATACCTCACTCCCTAATGACGAGGAGGTGGTTTCTTTATCCAACAAATCGAATAGAGTATTCATATATAAGTTATCATTGTAAGTATTAGCAAAGGTCACAATCATATTTCCAATGGCTTGCATAAGATTCTCAATGGAATTGATATACATTACAATAAGGCCTACACCGAGTTTTCGTTTTATACCATCAATAATGATGTACAGGGTAAAACAGAACTTAGTGAGCAATTCGAGGGAATCTCCAAATGCCTGAATAGCTGTATTCCGTTTTCGGATACCTCTGTCTTCAGTTAAATATTTTTTATACGTAGTTGAAACCCTTTGAATCAACTCTTCCCCCGCACGGGCAATTTTAAGCTCTTTAATATTTTCGTATCTAATCATTAATGACTTGATCGCCGTGACCAAGCGCAGATTCTCCAGTCTGCTGTTATAAATGGTATGCAATCTTGAGGATATCTTAATATTGATAACCAGCACAGGAATGAAGGTCAACAAAAGTAGTCCAATGATAGCTGGCTTATATAAAACAATGATTCCGATTACTCCTAATAGAACTACACCATTTTGAAGAATAGACACTAAATTATTAAGTACACTGATAGATCGGCCTAATGCCTCACTGTTCACCTTATTAAGTTGGTCATACAAAATGGGATCATCAAAATGTATGATTTCCAAACCGTTAATTTTATCAAGAATTATATTTGTTATGTACAAATTCAGATAATCACTTTGCATATCCTTATAAAACTTGCTTATTTTTTGGAGGATGCCATTCAGCACCCAAATCCCACAATTTAAAGCAAGCCACAATATCACATCGCTTAATCCATAATCACTGTTTATGTAAGCTAGTGTATTCAGAAACCGCCCCCATATAATGGTATTCACCGGGACGATAATTCCAAGAAGAAGCGTGATAATTAAGATTGCAGTCATTGTTTTCTTCGATGCCTTCCAGACAAAACCCAAAGTTCTACTAGCAACGCCAATGTTATTCCAAAAATCAGTAAGTAGTGATTTCATCTTTTCACCTACCACAAATCAACAAGAAGAAGCCCTTAACAGCAGAACTTCTTCCCGTTAATTTAGATTGTGTTAGCTTCTGTGAATCGTAGTAGTAGCGTTTCTATCATTGCCGGAACCATAGCTCGAGCTGGTACAATCACAGCCGCAGTGGAAGCAACTATCACTATTGCCGCGTGCACCGGTAAACTGGCCACCGCCGGAACCACACATACATGCCATAGGCTCAAAGTGCGCTTCCAGACCCGAACTCATGTCCCGTCCGACAGGATTAATCAGTTTCATACTTCTTCCTCCTCTTTAGTCACATTTATAAAAATATACAGTTGTATATTTTTACCTCACTTTGCAATAATCTCATTAAGCTCCATTAGAGATTCTGGATCATGTTCCAGAATTTCATGATACAAACTTAGACTCTGATCAAGAAGATACCTGATATATCTGCAACCACTATGGCGGTATGATAAATCGACTTTTTCCTCGTCAAAACAATCAATGTAGCAGCTTGTGCACAAATGCACTGCCCAGCATTTGTTGCAGTATTCAACAGATTTCTCCATGAAGTTATGGACGTAATGTTTCTGGATGGATTGGATATCAAATCCGCTATCCACATTGCCTAAAAACGGAACGCTGCCTACTCGCTCACATGGCAAAAAATTACCATCCACATTAACATGAAGCCGTCTTGAGCCAGGCACACAACAACCATTAAAATAATAATTATCCATTGGAACCGGCCTGATATCTCGTCTATGAATCATATGAAGAAATTTCCTCATTTGACCGTTGGAAAATAGCTTATTTCGAGCAGTTGCATCTCTCTTATTCTCCACACTCCACGAAAACAGCGGGTCAATAGATTTATCTTCCCTATAGGATTTATCCTCAAGACTTGTCGGTTCCAGATACTCTTCTCCAGTACGACCATAAGACACGTAGGAGGCATTTACAGTCACTGGTTTGGGCAGCCATTCTGTATTATCAAAAAAATCTTGAATCTTATTATATTTCTCCACCAGATTAGAACCGCTTGCAACCAGGCTGAAGTATAAAGTATCACCACTTTCATCCTTAGAACGGTTCTTTTCTTTAGCCTCTACAAGATATTTTATGCCACGCATGACATGCTTGAAGCTTCCGCTTCCATCCTGAAAGATGCGATTCTCATCATGAATCTCCTCTGGTCCGTCTAGACTAACCAGCACAACAAAATTATGTTCAACCAGATATTGAGCAATTTCTTTCGTAACTAGAACTGCGTTTGTAGTCATTGAAAAACCCAATTTTTTATCAACGACAAGCTTCTCAGCATATTCTACACATTGCTTAATTAATTTAAAGTTCAGCAGAGGTTCTCCGCCATAAAATGCAAGGAAAAATTCCTCTTCTACTCTCGGATAGGTATAGTCGATAGCTTTTTTAGCAGTCTCAAAGGTCATATCGCGCTCATTATATCCGTGAAAATCATTATGAGACTCTTGATAAATACAGTATTTACACCTTAAATTGCATCGCTCAGTGACCTCTAAAGTGAGTTGGTTCATATTGTATTCCAGATAATTCTCCAGAGCGCTGACATGAGGACCGGAGAAGCATGTAACTGGCGGCGCTGATAAAATATGTTCCTCAGCTATGCATTCTTTAATTTCCAGCAGAGCTGCTATAAGTACTTTATTTTCCATTTTAAGCTCTAAAAGTGAATCAAACTGATCCGAGTCAAAAAGACATGATAAAACTGCGTAAACATTCTCGTTAATCTGAAAAATTTTCCCTGTTCCCGTATCATAAAAGTATTTCCGTTCCGATGTCTCAAAGGGTTTACCCAATCGGTAGAATTGATTATCCTTTTTTAAATCTTGAAAAAACGGCTTGAATTCCATAATTTTAGAGTCTAGTGTTTCATTAACCATAACGTTATCATCCACCTTTACTCGTTTATGGTACTCATTTGTAATATGTAATTAAATTCACAAAGTTAATGTCTGATTGAAATCTATCATTTAAATACAACAATGTATATAATTCCAAGCTGAGTGGTAACTATATTTGACTGTGCGGTATTCTTAGGGGAATCTCTTAAGTATCCTGGATAGGAGATATGGGAACAACTATAGTAGTTCTGAATACTGTACTGTTATATGAATACTTGAAAGTTCCACCACATCTACTTGCCGCAGCCTTTATGGATCTTAACCCATACCCATGATGCAACTTGTTTGGTTTGCTCGTTTTCAATAGGCCAGTACCATGAATAAGCTTATGATGATATGGATTTGTAACCACAATAGATAAATAATTTTTGTAACAAAAAATCTTCACATTAAGATACCTTTCCTTCTCCATAACCCCCAAGTTTGCCTCAATTGCATTATTAAGAACATTAGTTAATATAGCGGATAAATAGGTAGGTGCAATGCTTAATTCTGGTAGACTATCAATCTCAAATTCCACAGCAATATTCTTTTTTTTGCATACAGCGATTTCATAGTTCAATATAGAATCAATATATTTACTACCACACTGTATTACAGGCTTAGAGCGCTCCAGAGTGGCTGAAATCGCCTGAATATATTCTATAGATTCCTCTATGCAATTCTCTTTCAATAAGTAGGCTATGTTGGCAAGGTTATTTCCAATATCATGCCTAATTTGCTTCAAGTCATAAGCCGAGATTTCATCAGTTGCCAATTGCTGCTCCAGTAGCTTATTTTGTAGTTCAAGACTTCTCCTTTGCTGCTCTTTTTGATAGAACAATTCCCCGAATAGATAAATAATTAATAATGACATTAGTAAGAAATAAATAGATACTCTAAAGGACAGCCATAATAATTCTGGGTTCGTGCTTGAGAATTTACTATTTATTACTCTATGAGAATTGACAATGACCACCAAGGCTCCAAGCATCACGTCTATGCAAACCCACGACTTAATCGTTAGATTAAAGTTTATTTTTTTGATAAATATCAAATTTAATACTATGACTGCTAATCTAATACAAAAAAATACTATTAGTTGTAAAATATTAAATAAATAATTATCCTGATTTGCCCAGCCTGCTAAAGAGAATATGCCAATTGTCAAAATATCGCTAATTACTAAAAAGTATTCAGTAAATAAAATAAGAAATAATTTAAATAAAATCATATCTTTATATAATACATGTATAGTTATTAGTGTTATCACCATTACTATAAGCGCTTTCATTATAATGGGCGCCACAGGATAAAACTGTGTAATAAGAGATTTAACTATTACAGCTAGGAGAAACACAACAATTTTCCAATAACCCTTTGTTCTACACTTTAGGAACTTATTAATGAACCAATACCCGAGAGCACTTTCTACAAGTAAAAAAGAATATCCATTGGTCATTCCTGACATCGGTTGACCTCACTGATCACATCAACGAATTTTTCGAGAACCTGATGTCTTTTCCTTCTGCTTAATGGCAATGTAATTCCGTTATCCAAACGAATCTCCGCATCATCTATAGAAAATATGTACTTAAGATTTACGATACATGCCCTATATATTTCAACAAACCCCAAGGAATTGTAATGTTCTATTAGGTCTATGAATTTGCAGCAATGTAACACATATGTTTTGGTTCGAGTATGTAAGTAAGTAATCCTATTAAGAGTTTCAAAATAGATGATGTCATCCAAGGGTACTTTAATGGTCATTTCCCTATCCCCGGCAAGATTAACTCTGAAAATTTGATTCTGCGGGTGTTCTTCCGTAATGACCTTTCCCAATCGTTTGATAACTGCCGGTAATCTATCTTCCAGTAGCTGCTTAGGCAAAAAATCACTTACATTGAATTGAAAGGTGCTTAATATCTCCTGTTCAAATGAAGTCATAAACACCAGCTTAAAATGGCTATCCAAAATGCGAAGTCTTCTTGCCGCTTCTTTTCCATTCATGAAGGGCATGTCAATATCCAAGAATATGAGATCAAAATATGGATTATACTCTTCAAATCTCTTAATCAATATCTCCGCTTTTGTAAAGCAATATATGGAGACCGGAATCTTCAAAGCTTGGAATGTCTTTTGAACTACAGGAAGAATTCCATCTAAAAAGTCTCTATCATCATCACACAACGCCACATTTAACATACTTTCCCTCCTATGATCCTCTTTGTTTTTATTTTAAAAACATAAAAGAATGCAAGAAACCAATTAAATAGGAATCATTAGTATTAACAATATCATAGAAGTGCAATACTTTCCCATAATTTATAATTATCCATCTCATTATTCCATAAAAAATACAAATAAATCCAGTCATCACTTACCCAGTAAAACCTTAAAAGCCCGGTCCCCAAAAGGACCAGGCTCTTTCACTTTCAGCTTCCACGCACACGGTCAGAGGAATGACTCCCTTGGTCTCGCCTGATCTCACCGAATCTCGCCTGATTTCACCAGGTCTCACAGAACCCCCAGGCGTTACCGTTCCGCCAGCGCCACCGTAACCTGCTCCACCAGCTTCTCCGGCTTCGCCGTGTTCCTGGAGCGGCAGTTCAGGAATTCCACTTCTTCCCCATTCTCAACATAAAAAGCCGGGCCGTCGTGGTTCTCAATAGTGACCTGCTGGAACTGCACCTGACGGACATTGCCGAGGAAGAAGCCCCGGCGCTGCATGTCCTGAAGCCCTGCCATCATATCGGGCTGGCCGGGCACAGCGTGCTCCGCCATCGAGATATCGATGTTGGTGAAGGTGATTTCCGAGACGGCCTGCTCGGCAAGCCCATACAGGAAGCCGGCAGCGGCATGAACATTGCGGGCCGTAATGTTGGCATAATGAATCCGCCGGAACTGCGGCGTCTCCGCTGTCACCGGATACGGATTCTTGTCCCAGACGTATTTCTCCTTCCCCCTGGGTCCGCAGAAGTAATAAAGGTTCAGCGTGAAGGGACAAATCACATCCTCCATCACTATATTGCTGATTCGGATATCCTCAATAATCCCGCCCCGTCCCCGCCGGGACTTCATGCGGATGCCGCGGTCCGTCTGCTTGAACACACAATTGCTGATCGTTACATTGCGGATATCGCCGCTCATCTCACTGCCCAGCACCACCGCGCCATGGCCGTGAACCATCACGCAGCCCGTAATCGTGATATTCTCGCAGGGAATCCGCTCCTGGGTATCCTCGGTACCTGCCTTTATGGCAATGCAGTCATCGCCGACATCAATATGGCAGTTGCTGATGCGCACATCCTGGCAGGATTCGGGATTAATTCCGTCGGTATTCGGCGAATCGGCCGGATTCAGGATCGACAGATTATCGATCATCACATTGCTGCAATGGATCGGATTCACCGTCCAGCTTGGAGAATTCATCAGCGTCAGATCGCGGAGCGTCACCCGGCTGCAATCGTCGAAGCCAATCAGCCTCGGGCGGGGATACTCCAGCTCTTCCGGGCGGTTCCGGTGCTTCTCCCACCAGGGTTCCCCATTCCCGTCAATGGTTCCGCTCCCGGTAATCGAGACATTAGTCAGGCCCGCTCCGTAGATGCAGGCGGCATGAACCTCCCGCTTCACCCCTTCCCACCGTGATTCCACGACAGGATAATCCGCCGGATCGGCACTGAAGAACAATACCGCACCGGGACTTAAGTGCAGCTCCAGGTTGCTGCGCATACGCACTGCACCTGTCACATAAGTCCCCGCTGGAATATACACCATCCCGCCACCCGCACGGGTCGCCGCCGCAATAGCATCCGCAATCGCCTGCGTTGCTGATACCCCGCTGTCCCGTTGCGCTCCGTAATCTACTATATTAAACACCCTGCACCTCCATTCTTTACTCTAGCTGCCGGTTCACGTAACCTCAGCTCTGTTACGCCTGTATCAGGAGCATCTGCTTCCGGCTCTATCATGCATATGCCTAACCAGCAGCCTCTACCCTATCACCCTTATGCCTTATACAAATCCTGCATCTCCACACAAGCCATCACCAGTGCGCCTACCCCGTGCAGATCATTACTGACCTTCGGGCGGGTAACATAGTTCCGGTAATCTCCCGCCGAGGTCCCGATACAGATATCCGGCAGCAGCAGCCGGCCCTGCTCATCCCACTGGAGCACCTGAATTAAGCCTTCGTAGCCCTTACGCGCTGCTTCCGCCGCTTCATCCGTAACTTCAGCCGGAAGGATACCCAGCTTCACTGCTCTGGCAATCGTGTAGACGAACAGACAGGAGCCTGAGGTCTCCAGCCAGTTGTCCGGCTCCTGTCCCTTATCCACCACCTGATACCACAGGCCGCTCTGCGGGTCCTGATAACGGATCAGCGCCTGCACGAACCCGCACAGCTCGGCAGCCAGCTCCGCCCGCCCCGGATCAGTCTCCGGCAGCTCATCCATGAACTGCGAGACGGCAAGCCCGTACCAGCCAAGCGAACGGCTCCAGAACTCCGGCGAGCAACCAGTGGCAGGATTGGCCCACGGCATGCGGCGGCTCTCATCCCAGGCATGGTAGAGCAGGCCGGTCGCCTCGTCCTTCATATATTTGCGCATCAGACGCTCCTGGTGCAGGACCTCGGCCCGCAAGGCATCGTCTCTATAAGTATTCGCGTACTTCAGCGAGAACACCCCGGCCATGTACAGTCCATCCAGCCACATCTGGTTCGGATATTTGTCCTTATGCCAGTACCCGCCTTCGGAGGTCCGGTTCAGCGTCAGCAGCAGATGGCGGAGTTTGACTGCAGCTTCCCGGTATTTCCGCTTGCTGGTCCGTTCATACAGCGTGAAGAGCAGCAGCCCCGCCTGAACGGCATCCAGCTCATCCCGGGCAAAGTCGAAGTTCCCCTGCTCATCCACCAGATCATCCACATACTGCTTAATATAATCGATATAGCGGTCCTCCCGGAGCGTCTTCCACAGCAGCTCCATCCCGCACAGGAACACGCCCTGGTGATAATGCCAGCGGTGCGCAGGCGGGAGCTCTCCCGCCTCATACGTATCCATTAATGAATCACAGGCCTTTTGCGCCCATTCAATCGGTGTTTGCGGCAGACTGCCTATCATCGTAATACCCCTTTCATCTTGTCAGAATAGCCCGCCCGTCCCCAGGAACTAGCCCTTCATCGAGCCCAGCATCGCACCCTTGGCAAAATGCTTCTGCAGGAACGGATACACCATCAGGATCGGCAGCGTAGCGACCACGATAACTGCCATCTTGATCGTCTGATCCGGCGGCGGAACCGTGCCGTCCAGCGTCGCACTGTGATCCATCCCGCTGGCCAGCACGACGATCTGCCGCAGCAGGACCTGAATCGGCCATTTAGCGCTGTTATCCAGATAGAGAATGGCGCTCATATACGTGTTCCAGTACGTCACGGCGTAGAATAGAGAGATCGTGGCAATCGCGGGCAGCGAGAGCGGCAGGACGATTTTGAACAGAATCCCGAAGTCATTGCAGCCGTCGATCTTGGCCGATTCCTCCAGCCCCTCCGGAATGTTCTGGAAAAAGTTCTTGAGGATAATCATATTGAATGCACTGATCGCGGAAGGAAGAATTAGCGCCGCATACGAATCGATCAGCCCCAGCTCCTTCACCACGAGGAACGTAGGAATCATTCCCCCGTGGAACAGCATCGTGAACACCACCAGGAAGTTGAACACCCGGCGGCCGTCCAGATCCTTGCGGGAGAGACCGTAGGCCATCAGCGCCGTAACGAACATACTGAACAGCGTGCCTATGAGCGTAACCCCGATCGACACACCCAGAGCTCTGAAGATGGTATTCGTGGAGAAAATAAATTTGTACGCCTCGAAGCTCCATACCTTCGGAATCAGCACGAACTTGTTGGCAGCCAGCTCAGCACTTGTAGTGAAGGAGCCTGCTACCACGTGGACGAACGGCAGCACCGTTACCAGCGCGATCAGGGCGAGCAGTATAAAGTTGACGGCAGAGAATAGTCTGCCGCTGAATGTACGGTCTTCTACCATTTGAATTCCTCCTGCGGCATTTTAATAAACGCCTTCTTCTCCTATTTTCTTGGACACCTTGTTGACGGTCATAACCATAATCAGGCCCACAATCGACTTGAAGAAGCCGATGGCTGTACTGTAGCTGAACTGCCCTTGCCGCAGACCGGCGGTATAGACATACGTATCAATAATTTCCGCAACCTCGCGGTTCATGGAGTTGAGCAGCAGGTAGACATGCTCGAAGCCCAGGTCGAGAACGGAACCGATTTTCAGAATAAACAGGGTGATGATCACTCCCCGGATGGCTGGAAGCGTAATATGCCAGACCTGTCTGAGCCGTCCGGCTCCGTCCATACGCGAAGCTTCATAGAGCCCCGGATCAATAGCCGCAATAGAAGCCAGATAGATAATCGTGCCCCAGCCTGCTTCCCGCCAGATGACCTGAAGGATATACATCGGCCGGAACCAGCCCGGACTCAGCAGGAAATTGATCTTGGCGAAGCCGAAGTAAGCCAGCAGCTCGTTGATAATCCCCCCGTCCATCGTCACCATGACGAAGGAGATCGAGACGACGATAACCCAAGACATGAAGTGCGGCAGATACACTAGGGTCTGGAAGAATCTTTTGAAGAAGGTGCCTCTGAGTTCATTAAGCATCAGGGCCAGAATAATCGGAATCGGAAAATAAATCAGAATGTTCATCCCGAACAGAATCAGCGTATTCGCCAAAATGTTCAGGAAATCCGGCTCGGTGAACAGCCGGCTGAAATGCTTCATGCCCACCCATTCGCTACCGGTAATCCCTTGGTAAGGCTTGTAATCCTGGAAGGAAATAATCAGTCCGTACATCGGCAAATATTTGAAGATAATGAAATACAGCACGCCGGGGATCAGCATGACATAGAGCAATTTGTTGCGCCACAGCCGCTTTTTCAGCTCACTGCTGCTCTTATATTTCTTCGGCATGGGTTCGGGAACTACGCGGGGCGGGGCGGATACTTCCTGCATGATTCTCTTCCTTTCTCTGTAAATTATTCGGGTAGTAGAAAAAGGCTGCCGGAGCGCTAACCCGGGGCAGCCCTCTTCCTGTTCAGTCCGCTGCTATAGCAGCTGCGCTCTGCTTATTTGGTGTACGCGGCATTGTATTCTTCGATAATCTTCGCCCCGCCCCGGCTCTTCCAGTTCTCCACTTCTTTCTCGAATCCGGCCTTATCCAGCTGACCGTACATATATTTGTAAGTGGCATCCGCAATAATCTGCTGAAGCTCTACGCCCTTGGACGTATAGGTAGCCGAGTCGAGCGCCGCCGTAGGATCTGCGACCCCGTATTTCACGTTCTCCAGCACCAGCTCCTCCGCATGAATCCGGCCCGGCAGCACGTTCAGACTCTGATACATGCCGTTCGTTTCGTATTCGCCAATGACGCTGTCCTTGAAGCCTTTGACCTCACGTTCGATCAGCTCTTTATTGTCGGTCGCTTTGGCCTTGCCGTCCACGACGGTGTAGTGTGTGCCTTCAATGCCCCAGTACATCAGATTGGCTACCTCAGGGGTCATCATCGCGTCGAAGAACTTCAGAATCTTCTTCAGTTCCGCCTCATCCTTGACTGCCGATTTCGGGAACAGCACTACGTTGTTGTAGCCGGGAATCATCCACTGGGCGAATTTGCCGTCAGGTCCAGCCACCATGCTATGCGTATCCAGTACGGCATCCGGCACGTTCTTGATCAAGTCCTTGTTCAGGGAATCGATGTCCTGCATCGAGCCGCCGATATACAGCCCGGCCTTGCCGCTGGTGAACATATTGACCGCATCCGTCTTACTGGTTGCCGCGAAGTCCTGGTTCATATAACCGCCTTCACGCAGCTTGCGGAAGAAATCCATCGTGTCGATGTATTGCGGAAAAGTGAACTCCGGTGCCAGCTGTCCATCCTTCTCCGCCCAGTTGTTCGGCGTGCCGAACCAGGAGGAGACCGTCTTGAAGGCACCGTACACCAGCTCATTGCGGTCCACAACGCCGATAGTATCCTTCTTCCCGTTGCCGTCCGGGTCCTTCTCGGTGAAGGCTTGGGCCATGGCGAACAGCTCCTCGGTATTGGCCGGTGCTTTCAGACCCAGCTTATCCGCCCAGTCCTTTCGGTAGATGATGCCCTGGCGGGCCAGCGGACGGCCGATGTATAGGGTATACAGCTTGCCGTCGACCTTGGTGTTGTTCAGGATCTCCGGCTTCAGCTTGTTCAGGTTCGGGAATTCGCTGAGCAGCGGCCCGATCTCCCAGAACTGTCCGTCCTTGATCGCTTCCTTCATCTGCAGGAAGGTGGTCTGGTTCTTCAGGTACGTCACCTGCGGCAGGGAACCGGTGGCGAACGAGGAGTTCAGCTTCTCTTCATACGTGTCAGCCGGAAAGAACTGATAAGTCAGCTTTGTATTCGTCAATTTCTCCACTTCATTCTTGATCGTATCCGGTGGAGTATCTGTCGTATTCAGCGGTAGCATAATCTTGATTTCTGTCGGCTTCTCCGGCTCTGCGGTGGCCGGGTCCGTGGTTGCGGTTGTGTTGGTCCCGGTGCTGGCGCCCGGGTCTTTCGTAGCTGCCGCCTCTTTGTTGTTGTTACCGCCGCAAGCGGACAACATGCTGAGTGTCAGCAGCGAGCTTAGGAGCAGGGTGAAGGATTTTTTCGTCATTCCTTTTTGACCTCCGTTTAACTTGTATTGGTTACAAGCCTCACATTACGCTCTGCGCTGGATTACGAAAACAATCATTTGCTCATAAAGGCAGGCGGGGCGCGGGGGTGTGGGTTAATGATTATCGTGTGATGGGGGGATAGGCCGCGGAAAAACCACTTATGGAGCGGCGGCGGGCGGGACTACGTAAGCTTTGGACTTCCGGCCGCTGTTGTCTCCAGATGTTCTTGATTATATGCTTGCAGCAGATAACATCCAGAGACAAAGGCGGACGCTACCGCTCCTCCAGTTCCAAACCTCCCTCCGTCCCTTTCTGCCGCTCCAGGCTGGGGGCTTTCAAGGCCTATCCTTGAAAGGGGGCAAGGGAATATCCCCGCCGCTTCGCACGGCGGGGCCTTGAAGTATGCTGTGTAGCGGGCGAGGAAGAAAAGGATAGAGTGAAGGTGCTGTAGGAGGCCGGATTGTGTCAGCTTTTGCTGCCTTAGGTGGGCTGAATAGGATTAAAGGTGAACAGTCCCTCTATTACTCAAAAATCCTGCACAAATTGCAACACTCCGCTCATGAAACTAACCATTATCAAAAAATGTTGCAGAAAAAGCAGCATTCCTTCTCTTCTAAGCCGCCCAAAGAGAAAATTCCTGCATTTCGTGCAACATTCCTTTGTAGTGTCCTGATATAGGCGATCCAGAGATGCATTATCTGCAACATTTTAATGGAATAGTTAATGTGCATCGCTTTACAGATCATAGTTTGGTGCGTATTCTGTGTTCACTTAATTAGATTCCTCTTACAGTTTTCTTTATATAACTCTTCGCTTCAGCCAAGGTTAACTGTGTTGATATAACGGATACGTTTAATTCTTCTTGGGTTGTTTCATTGTATAGTGATTTTTCACCCAATGAATCAAGATCTCCAATTAATTTGTTTCCTAAGGAAGGGAGTTTATTTTGAACCTCAATGATGGAAAAATAATTGTCTTCAGTCTGTACAGCAAAAAAACCTAACCGTCTATACTCTACATAGACTTGACCTCTCATTAACCCACTCCTCTCCCTTTACCATTATTCTTATCTTGTTCTGCACTTTTATTATTGTTAGCTTCATTTTTCGGCTGAAAAATAGATCAATCATGAAGGAGATCATTGACTTTTTGTTGCCACATAAATATACTTATCATGGACACAAAAAGTGGGGTGAAGCGATGTCGTCCAAAAAGATGGGGCGTCCACTATCTGACAATCCCAAAAGTGAATTGATTCGGGTCCGTGTCGATCAAGAGATTCTGAGTAAGCTTGATGCTTGCACCGAGAAGCTCCAAACGACCCGTTCCGATGTGATCCGCAAGGGAATTGAAAAGGTGTTTGACGAGCTCCAAAAATAAAGAAGGAAGCAGCGTAAGTCCCGAGAAGAACACCGCTACTTCCTATCCCGCAACCGCTTGGATAAGCAGACTGCATAAATATCCTACCATGTGCAGGAATCTCATTCAAGCGGTGTGATGAACATAATGGGAGGACAAACATGAAAACAATTCTGGAAGCCCTGTACCATGGGAAGCTTCAACCCAATATGACTATTGTGCCGTCACATCCAGAATATCGTTACGCATGCAAACAGGTGACAGCAGAGACACAGCAATGGCGCGAACGGTTAGGGGAAGAAGTGTTTCGAGAGCTAGAGGAATATTTAGACTTGTGCGACAGCGTGAACAGCATGCAAGTGGAAGCTGCCTTTCATCATGGGTTCAAGTTGGGCGCAAACTTAGTAATTGAAGTAATGAGTAATCGGCCATAAGCCGCAGAGAATATATCGTCTGTCTCGTAGAATAGTCCCCTGTCTAAGCCCCATCACTGAAGCGGCGGGGCCTTCTTTTGCATTTCATTTCCACTTTTTCTGCAAATCGTATAGGTCTGTGCTTGAAGTCACCTTGAGTGCGGCAGTGTTAGATAATTAGGATGAAGATCAGATCTACAGGGGGAATAGGTTCGATTGAGGATTATAGGAGAAATAGCTTGTTCAACTATTAGCCTGTATTGCTTCTGGATTGCTTAAGGATGTTGGTGAAAGTACCCAGAATCTTATGTTTCTCATCGTTAATCAACTGATACTGCTGAACCGACTTCGTTAGAAATTCCAGGCCGCTGTGATATTCACCTCTGTCTAGTAAGTACTTAGCCAGTTCCAACAGTAAATTAGCTTGACGGTCTAGAACTAATTTACGTGAATATCTCACCTGGACCAGATCAATAACACTCTTCTCCAGGTCATGCTTAAAGTGTTGTAAGGTAGCATTGATATTAAAGTTGTATTTATTAGCTGCCTTAAGCATATACAACAACCCGGTAATTCTCTCCTCTTCATGTGCGTCCAGATAAATAGAGTATGGTTCAATTACTGTTGAATCTCCACTTATCAGCTTTGTCAAAATAATATTAGCTTCGGACCACTCCATGAACAGACTCTTCCAACGCTCGACTTCATCCCCTTGTTCTCTTACCCAGCCAAAATCAGCATAACTCGTTATATAACCCAAAGCCCCCTCATAATCACCCAACTCATCGCAAACATTTCCGCGCAGTAAATTACTGTACGCAATGTAAAAGAACAGCGGTCTGCCGGGAAGTTTGACGGGTTCGGATGCTCTGCGTTCGTCCCGGCCTTTCAGGTCGTATTGAATTCTGGCTTTATGGCCCATTTTGGCGGCGTATTCCTCAACCTTGTCCCAGCGCTGTAAGGACCGGTATGTATTGGAAAGCTCTTTGAGTGCATCGAGCTGATCGACTTCATGGAGCCGTTCCACAAAAGGCTCGAACCGGTTCGCTGCCCACAGGTTCCGGTTTTGGTCATCGCTGAGTGAGATGGTAAACAGCCTGAAATGACATAGCGCCAACCGTTCGGAATGCTGATAGCGTTCAGCTTCGGCGACAATCTCGTAGATTGTAGCAGCTGCATCCTTTTTCCCAGCGATGAAGAGTTCTTCTGCACTATCAAACAACAGAGGCGCATACATCAGATTGTCCATAATATGGCGGGCCATTCGCTCAATACTGTCCAGCTTGTTCAATTCGGCACAACGGAGCAGCAGGGGGCCAATTCTCCGCCAGTCGGAAGAGCCGCCGATAATGTAGTCATTGATGTACAATTCGTAGAAATACCCTTCCTCCTGCCCCATGGCCTGAGTAATCCGGTCCAACTGCTGCATCGCAATAGGCCGGTGCCCTCGAAGAATATTGCTGAGTGTCCCGGAATGAAGCTGAGAACGCTTGGCAAATTGAGTAATTTTCAAGTCCGTCTGCCGCAAATACTCCTCCAATTCAGATAATATCGTAGTCGTTGTCTGCAATTCGCAACCACCTTCCCTCTTCAATATGTGATTTATAGAATAAAATCCCTTTTATGTTACACAAAATATACCAACGCCCGATTCGTTAATCAAGTACTATTTTATGTATTTTTCCTAAACTTTAAAATTTTGGCATTAGAGTTGCCACTATTGGTACAATGGCCATCCTGCTCACTTTCATGAATAGAGTTATGAATAGTTTCGGGCACAAAAAAAAGACCTTGAGGATTCACTCAAGGCCTAAAAAAATGCTCACATCCTATAACCCAAAATAATATCCCCGTTGTCCTCAAACTCCCCAGTCTCGGTGAATCCCACACTCTTATAGAGCTTATTAGCCGTTAGATTAATCGGGATATGCGATACCCTGATCTGTGTGCAATCCTCGCGGTTGCTCAGCATCTTAATAACCTCTTTAATTGCTGCTTTCCCGTACCCTTTGCCCTGAAATCTTCCGTCAATCATAAATCTCAGAATCCAATAATAGCCGTCTGTATATCTCTCATTATCAAACAGAATAAATCCGACCATCTCTTCTTCATTAAAAATACCGTAGGGTACAGAGGTAGGTTCGTTGGTCGCATGTACAAGTGAGTCGGCATTACTTGCCACCAAGTTTAGTTGCCCGGCGCTTACGCTCAATTGAGTGCACTCCTGTTCCAGCTCAGGGGTAATCTTATGTAGTGTAATATTCACGGTGTAATCAATCCTCCATATTGTCTGATCTAAAATGTACTAAAAATATGAAATGGTTTTTGAAAAATCATACTGTAGTTGTCAATACACTCTAATTCAATCGAATCATGCTTAATCATAAATCGCTTCATATTTTCATGGACTTTCATAAACTCTTTATAATCATCTTCTTCACAATGTGATACAGCTATTTGATCAAAAGCCTCTTTTAGCCCAAAATCCTCCTGTACATGACCTAATCCCGCTGATAACCATTTAGTTGGATAAAAATATTGATTATTTAGGATATATACCAGTCGAAGCATTGCTTCTATTGCTCTATATTGATAGATCCGCCCTTCAATTATATTATTTCTTTTCAATGCTTCGCAGAAATTGTACTCTCCACTGTCATTAACTGTAACCCATAGACCACGAATAATCTTCTTTTTAATCTCATCCGGATAGGATTCAACCTTTTTTTGCGATAATGCTAATATTCCTTTTGGGTCCCATACTGGAGTAGCTCTCATAATATTGTTTAACGCATAAGGATCAAACTCATTCCAAAATCTATCCATTTCATCATTCATAAGGAGATCAAATTTCCAATACGCTCCACCAAATCCATAAGATACTCGTACTCCTTGATGCCAATATGTTTCCCCTGTAAAAAGTTCTCTAATGCTTTGACGGATATCCTCATCAATATCCATGTCGATATAATAATCTAAATCAATATCCGATTTTTCATCACAGAATCCATATGCAACCGAACCTTCAATGAAGATCATCATACTATTGACAACCTGGTCTGAAATCAATTGGAGTTTTGGAAGTATTACCGTTTCAAAATGTTTCTTACCAATTTCCACAAACTCATTCTGAGAATAATTTTTTATTTGTTCCATATGTATATTCATTCCTTTCTCGCTGTGCAAATAGTCATATACATGTCCCCCTCACTCCTCCGCCCCCCGCACCTTCGCCTCCGCCTCCGCATACTCCTGAATAATCAGGCTGCCGCCGCTGGTATGCCATTTCTCGACCTCGCCGGCGAAGCCGGTGGCGTCGATGTTGCCGAGAATGTAATTGTAGGTGGCATCTGCGATGATAGCGGAGAGCTCGGCGTTCTTCTCGTCATAGGTTGGCGAGGTTAGCGATACGGTGGGATCATCGACCAGAAACTGCTCGTTATCCCGGCTGAGCTGGTCGGCCAGGGCGGTGAGCTGCTCCTTTTGTGCGACCTCCTTGATATGCGTATTGCCCACATCGGCGATCATCAGGGAATTGAGCGGATTGACCTCATACACCCGCAGCTGGGATGTCTCTTCAGGAAGAATCACTTTCCCCTCCCCGTCCAGCTTATAGTGGCGGCCCTCGAAGCCGTAAGCCATCAGGTTGGCTACATCCTCATCCATCGTGCGGTCGAAGAATCTAAGCACCTGCTTCAGCTCCTGCTCGGTAGCAATGGCTTTACGTGAAAAGAGGTACAAGCCGTTGTACTTGGGTATGGACCATACCTTATATCCGTCCGGCCCCTTAATCCGGTTAATCAGCGTCAGCTCCGCCTTGGGGTTGATCGCCTTGGCCTCAATGGAGAGCCGCTGCACATCCGTCATGCTCCCGATGAAGATCCCCGCTGTTCCCCGGATGAACTTGTCCCGCTGTACCTCTTTGCTGGTCAGGGCGAAATCCTGGTTAATGATCTGCTCCTTGTATAACTTACGCATGAAGTTCATCGTGTTCATATATTCAGGCGTGGCGAATTCCGGGACGAACTGTCCATCTTCGATTGTCCAGTTATTCGGCGTGCCGAAATAGGAGCTTAACGTCTTGAATACCCCGTACACCAGATCGTTGCGGTCCACCAGTCCGAGGGTGTCTGGCTTGCCGTTGCCGTCCGGGTCATTCATGGTGAACTGCTTCATCACCTCATACAGCTCCTCCAGCGTTCCGGGCGGACGGAGATGCAGCTTCTCCAGCCAGTCCTTACGGATAATAATGCCCTGCCGGGAGGCCGGTCTTTCCGTATAAAGGCCATAGATTCCTCCGTCCACCGAAGTCTGCTTAAGAATCGCCGCATTCAGCTGACCGAGATTCGGAAATTCCGCCAGATAGGGACCAATCTCCCAAAAAGCGCCGGAGCGGATCATATTCTTGACCGGATTATAATCGGTGAATTTCACGAACGTCACTTTGCCGAGGGAGCCGGTGGTCAGTGCAGTATTCATTTTGTCCGTGTAGACGCCCTCCGGTACCCAGGTAATATTGAGCTGTGTCCCGGTCAGTCGCTCAATCTCGGCGATCAGCTCCGCTGAAGGCGTCTGCGGAAAATGCAGCGGTGCCAGAATCGAGATCGGCGCCGGGGCGCCCGCTGAATCGGAACGCTCAGACTCCCCCCCGCTGCAAGCGCTTAACATCATGAACGATAAGAACAGGATGAAGCACACTGCAAGAGCTTTCTTCCTGCCCGTTAACCGGTTGAACATTCCATAACCCCCTGAAGCGTAATATTTATCTGCCTTAGAAGCCTATCTATTGATTAATGTAGCTTATGTATGAATGATTAGAGAAAATGATTATTGCGGCACCAGATGATTATTGTTATTATCCTTCGTGATGCATACACTTAAGACAGTGATTTCTCTATTTCATGCAAAGGTGCTGAACGCTGTTGAAACATCTTAGCTTTCTCAGTAAATTAACTATGTTCGCGTTCGCCATCAGCATCCTGCCGGTGTTGTTCATTGGATCGTTCTCCTATTTCACATCCTCCAGCGAAATTCAAAAAAATGTTAACGAAAGCAAAAAGGAACTCATTTTACAAATTACCTCAAATGTAGAGCATAAGCTGAATACTGTCAACCAGACCTTGAACCAGGTCGTGAACTCTTCGGTGCTGAAGAAGGCGATGAACAACCCGCTGAATGAGAACGATTTCATTTTATATAACGACATCCGCAATGAGATCCGCAATATGCAGTCCTTCGATACCCGGCTGGAGGATGTCATCCTGCTTAATCAGCGCCAGAACTGGATGATTAAGAATTCCGGGCTCTACCGGCTGAATGAATACCGCAATTACGAGCAGCTGACGAATCTGTTGAATGTGGAAGGCAGCTCCTCCTGGGTGCTGAACCCCTCCTCCCTGTTCTACAGTGAAGAGAGCATTAACGTGACCGGCTGCAAGTACAGCATCAGTCTGATTAAGAAGCTGCCGACGACCAAGCTGCAGAAATACGGACTGGCTCTGGCCAATATTCCGGCCTGCAGTCTTCAGGACTTCATTAATCCCGATATGCAGCCGCTGGACAGTATTATGGTGCTGGATAAAAGCGGACGGATTCTGCTGCATCCGGACCGTAAGCTGATCGGAGAGCCTGCCACCGCAGCCGGATTCACGGGCTTCGGGCAGATCGCCGCTGCCGCTGAGCCGTCGGGACAATTCAAGACGAAGCTTAATGAAGCCGATTATTCAATCACCTATATGCGTTCCCAGTTGAACGGCTGGATCTATCTGTCGGCCACCTCCATCAAGAGTCTGACCCGCGAATCCGGCAAAATCGGCACCTACACGGTATTCGTCTGCACGTTCATGCTGCTGTTATCTGTGCTGCTGGCGTGGCTGGGCTCCCGGCGCATGTATACACCCATCGAACGGCTGCTCACCCAGATTGGACTGCGCCGTCCCGGTCTGCGGGCAGGGCGTACGGATGAATTCCAGCTCATCGGCGAGCAGGTGCATTCCCTGTTCCAATCGAAATCACAGCTGGAGAAGGAGGTCAGCCAGCATCTCGGACAGGTACGGACCTTCTTTCTGATTCAGGCATTCGGAGGCAATCTTAGAAGACGCGAGCTGATGGAGGAGCTGGAGCAATACGGATACGGCAAGCAAGTCGAGGAATGGAAGACGATGGCTGTCATTACGCTGAGCATCGACTTCTCCGAGGAGAACAGCTATGAGAAAAAGGATCTCAATCTGCTGTTATTCGCTGCGCATAATATGACTCAGGAGCTGGTTTCTGCGCAGCACAGGCTAACCCCTGTGATGATGGGTCATGCGCTGGCAGTCGTTATCGGCAGTGAGGATGAGAGCACGGAAGCTTTTCACCGGATGCTCTATGCGCTTACGGAGAAGCTCCAGCAGGAGATTAACGGGGTCCTGAAGCTGCAGGTCAGCATTGGGCTTAGTCTGCCGTTTCATTCGTTTGACAAAATGTCCATTGCCTATAGGGAAAGCCTTGAAGCTCTGAAGCACCGGATTACCCTGGGCAAAGGCATCATCATCCAGTACGAGAATATCAATTCCGGCAAGCATTATCTCAATCTGAACTACCCGACCCACACGGAAAATGACCTGATGGATGCCATCAGGCTGGCCGACAGCGATAAAGCGAAGGAGCTGCTGCATAAGCTGTTCAAGTGTATTTTTGCGCTGGGACTGTCGCCGCAGGAATATCAGATTCCGCTGACCCGGCTGCTGAACAATACGCTCATTATGATGCAGGAATCGGGAATTACGCTGAATCAGATCTACCATGCGAGCGGTTCCCTGTTCGAGGAGCTAACCGATCTGCATATTGTGGCCGAGATTGAAGACTGGTTCTGGACCATCGTGATCCAGCCGGTTATCGTCATCTTCCACAGCAGGCAGAACGCCCAGTACCATAATATCTCCGAGAAGCTGATCGACATCGTCCAGCATGAGTATGATCAGGATCTGACGCTGGAGGAGTGTGCTTCGCGGCTGCACTATAACGCCAACTACATCAGCAGTGTGTTCCGCAAGGAGACGCAGTATTATTTCAGTGATTATCTGAGCATGTACCGGTTCAAAATGGCCAAAAAATGGCTGGAGGAGACCGATATGCCCGTGAAGGATATCGCCTCCCGCCTGAGATACAACAATTCACAGAATTTCATCCGTTCCTTCCGCAAGCAGGAGGGGATGACCCCCGGCCAGTACCGTGACAGCTTCCACACGAAGCTCAGAGCGGTCCCGGGCGATGAGTAGGCGCTGTACCTTCAGGGGGGGCCTTGAGTCTCTGCAGCTTTCTGCGTCTGATAAACCATGTAAGAAGTAAGACCAGAATAAGCAAGATGCCGCCTACAGTAATCGCAATATTTCTGATATCCGGTACATAGACTACCAGCTGAATAGGCTCGGAATCCGCAAGGGATACATGCCAGGTTAAGGTATTGCCGTCTTGCTCAGCCGCATTATTAGCCCCGTATAGATCATAGGGAATCGTTAATTTGAAATCGACGGAGAAGCTGCCCATCAGCAGGCGCACCAGGGACTTAGGGACATTCAAGCTGCCGATGCCGTCAATAATCTCATCGGAGTAGGCGTTCAGCTTCGGCTGGGCCACTACATCGTATTTGGTATACAGCCACCTGTCCGTCTGCCCCACCTTGGCCTCTACAATATCGAAGCCGCTGCTGCTGTTCTTCAATTCCTCCATGGAGGCGTAGGATTTCTGAAATTGGTATTCGGTGGATTTGCCGCTTGCTGTCTTCTTCAGCTCTATGCCTGCGGCCGCCAGCCGGGTGGTTAGAAGCTCTTCCGCTTTGCCGCTGACCAGCTTCTCTGCCCGGGCATCCAACATAAGGCTGAAGGCCAGATCCAGGGAGCCGTCCTTCTTCACGGTTACATGGGCCGTGCCTTGCGCGCAGCCTGTGAGCAGCAGGACAAGCATGAGCATAATCAGTATTGCCTTGATTCTAATCGCGTTCAACCTGCGTTTCTTCAACCTCTGTCCCTCCATCCGCTGACTGTTGCTACTAGCTTAACCGAACCTTGAAGAAGCGAATCTGCGCTTATGGAGTCAAGCTTATCACATGCCGGGGAGGTACAGAAAGCCCCCAGCCTGCGGATATCCGTAAGCTGGAGGCTTCCCTGCGCGTAATCTTGTTATTTTTTCAAATGATAAGGGACGGTAGTGATAATTACATTGCGCCGGTACAGCAGATGCGCGCGGATCAGCAGACTGGACTGGTTATGCAGAATATTATGCCAGCCCTTCTTCGGTATGAATTGAGGAACGATGACGGTCACCTGATAATTCGACTCGCTCGCCTTGCGCTGAACCGTATCAATGAACTTGCTCAATGGATGAATGATACTGCGGTAAGGCGAATACAGCGTCACCAGCCGCACCTCCGGATGGAATTTCTTCCATTTCTCTTCGAAAATAGCGTCATCCTCGCGCTCGAACGGGATGTGGACAGCAATAATCTGTTCTGCGCCCAGCGACTTGGCATACCGCAAGGAATTCTCTACCACATGGGTAATACCGGCCACCGGCAGAATAATGATATTCCCCTCAATCGCCAGTGGCGGCTCACCGCAGGTGGCTACCCGCAACTGATCGGCAACCGATTCATAATGCTTGTAGATGCGGTAGAAGAACAGGATAATCAGCGGCAGGAAGACCAGCACCGGCCAGACCTGCGTGAATTTGGTCAGGAAGAACATCATCGTAACAATGAAGCTGATCAGTGCTCCAATTGCATTAATGATCAGCTTGGGCAGCCAGCCTTCCGGCTTGTGCCGGAGCCATTTGACGATCATGCCCGTCTGCGACAGGGTGAACGGGATGAAGACCCCGACTGCATACAGCGGAATAAGATGCTCCGTCCGTCCCTCAAAGGCAATGATCAGGATAATCGACAAGATACCCAGGCTGAGAATTCCGTTCGAGTACCCCAGCCGGTCTCCGCGTACAGTGAACATCCGGGGAATGAATTTATCCTTCGCCAGATTCACAGCCAGCAGCGGGAACGCGGAATATCCGGTGTTCGCCGCCAGAACCAGAATTAAGGCTGTTGTTCCCTGCACGACATAATACATGAAGTTGCGGCCAAAGACATGCTCGGCAATATCGGACACCACCGTGACTTGTTCACGCGGAGCAATGCCGTAATAATACGCCAGGAAGACGATGCCTGAGAATAACAGCGCGAGCAGAATCCCCATTGCCGCCAAGGTTTTGGCTGCATTATTCGGTGCCGGTGCCTTGAAATTGGGGATCGCATTCGATATCGCCTCCACCCCCGTCAGCGCCGAGCTGCCCGAGGAGAACGCCCGCAGCAGCAGGAACAGGCTGATTCCGGCCACCGGTGTTCCCAGTGAGGTATGAAGCTCCGCCGGTACTCTTCCAGTCAGCACGTTGAACAGACCCAGACCAATCATAATGAACATCGCCAGGACGAACAGATAGACCGGATACGCCAGGAAAGAGGCCGACTCGGTGACCCCGCGCAGATTTAGCGTCGTGATCAGCAGTACGAAGATGATGGCAATGATTACATTATAAGGATGCAGACTCGGAAAAGCTGAAGTGATCGCGTCTGTTCCCGCAGAGACACTGACCGCTACGGTTAGTATATAATCGACGAGCAAGGAGCCCCCGGCAATCAGACCCGGATATTTGCCCAGATTCTCCTTGGATACGACATAAGCCCCGCCGCCCTGGGGATAGGCGAAGATGATCTGCCTATAGGAGAGTATCAGGGCCAACAGCAGCACCAGTACCCCGCCTGCAATAGGAATGGAATACCAGAACGCGGCTGTACTAACCGTGATTAGCACCAGCAGAATCTGCTCCGGGCCATAAGCCACAGAGGACAAGGCATCCGAGGACAGAATGGCCAGGGCCTTAGTTTTGTTTAGCTTCTGTTCTCCCAGCTGATCGGACTTCAGCGGCCGTCCGATCAGGAACCTTTTTACCGAAGACATCATCATCACTCACCGACTTTTTTAAAGTTATATTACCCCTGGTGCACGATTAAAATCTGAACCTTTAACTGGATACAGACACTATTTTTGCTGCCCGTTCGATACTACATTAATTCTTTTATCACCATCTGTATATATGCAGATATCCTAGACAAACTCCAAACCATGAATAATAAATGTAATTCGCCGAAAGACACAGCAAACGGGACCAAGCAGGCTGTCCGCTCCGTCCCGTTTGCTTATTTCAGCTTTTTTTGCTATATTCAGCCATTTTCAGGCTGTCTCAGAGCCAGTCCTGTGTAAGCAGCGTCCGCAGCAGCTCCGCCTGCTCCCTGCCGATCCGGGCCGTGATTTCGGCCTCAATATTCTGCTTGATCTCCAGCATACTCCGACAAGCCGCTGTTCCCTTCGCAGTGAGCACGATAGGCTTGTCCCGGCTGTTGCCTTCCTTAGCAGCAGTATCTACGTAACCTTCAGCCAGCAGATTGTTGATCGTCTTTTGCGTGCCCTGGCGGGAAATGCCGATCAGCCTGCTGATCTCCGAAATGGACAGAACGCCGTGCTGCTCCAGCATCGCCAGAATATGCGTCTCCGTCTTATTCAGCGGCTCGCCGCTCATCTGGTTCACCTTGTCGCGCAGCACCTTATGCTTCTCGCTGATCATATCGACCAGATTCAACCCGCTCATATATTCCTCCATTTACAAGACCTCCATGATAGAAATAAAGTTCCGTCAGCGCACGAGCCCACCTTAAGGTACCCGCTGAAATCCTGCACACAATACAACAATCCCCTCATACTATCGGGCTTATTCCATAATATGTTGTAAGAAAGGCATGATTCCTCCCTACATATGCAGCTTGTCAGCACAATTCTTGTATTTCATACAACAACCCTTCTGAATGGACTATTAGACATGAATCAAATTGTACTTTTTACAACAATGACCCATCACGGACGGGCAATCCATATCATACTTATTGTCAACTAGGTTGACAATAAGTCCTCGCACTGTTACTATAAGTGAAGTTTGACAAACTTACATTTAAGGGAGTTCGGAAACATGGGCAGCAACAAAAAAGAAGCTTTAATTTTCACCAGTATGATGTGTTTTTGCATGGTCATCTTTATGTCTTTTTACAATGTGATTATAGCGAACGGATTCAACAGCAGGCTGTTCACGGATGTGGCTGTGGGCTTACTCCCGGCACTTGCCGTTGCCCTGTTCTGCGATATTGTGGTGGTTAGCAGAATTGCCAAAGGACTGGCCTTCAAAATAGTGAAGCCTTCTGCGCCCCAGATCCGCAAAATACTGACGATCTCATGCTTCATGGTCTGCGGCATGGTCATCCTCATGTCTCTATACGGCACACTAGCACACTTCGGATTCGGGGACAACTTCTTCCGTCATTACTTCTCCATCCTGGGGCTTAATTTCATCTGTGCCCTGCCACTCCAGCTGCTGGTTGCCGGTCCGCTGACCCGCTTCCTGTTCAGCCGGATGTTTCCGGTCCGAACGGCAGCACCGGGCGTCTAAGGCTGGCTGAAACCACTAGGCCGCTTATCCGAATACGGGCATGGCCTCCAGCCAAGGACTGAGCGGTGTTCCCGCCACACCAAAAAGGGTGTTCAGCCAGCCATGATCTCATGGCTGTGCGGAACACCCTTGTCCGGGCTTCATCCTATTGACTATTTATTCCATGAAAGACAAGCGCCCATCCCGCAGCCGTACACTGCCGCCCTTAGCATAGAAGCTTAGTCCAGAGCAGATACCTCCGGGGAAGACCAGGCTGGTGATGGCGGTGAGGCCGTCATTGGCGAATACCTCCACCGAACAGGCATCCAGCAGGATACGCAGGTTCTTCAAGATGCCCATTTCCCCGGTGCTCTGGGGATCGGGGAATATGTCTGAGAAGCCGGTCTCGCCGGACTGATCTCTGCGCAGGGTTAGAGTGCCATCGACAACAGAGTAGACGAGTTCGGTATACTCGGTAGCGGTATGATGAATAATAAGACCGAATTCTTCCGCTTCATTATCCGCAAGCGCAATCCGCAGCTCCAAGGCGGAATCCTTGCACTTGATATCCTGGCGCTCGCCCGGTATCAGCAGCATCTCCGGCAATGTCCCAGACTCTGCCGCAAAGTAACGGTCTAGCTCCGCTACCGGCTGCTGGAGGATCAAGGTGCGGCCTTCTGCCTCATGCAACGTCAGTACCCGCGGAATCGTCATCGCTCCGCGCCAGCCCTGGCTTGGAACATGGTTGGCATAACGCCAGTTGCTCATCCAGCCGACGAAGATCCGCCGCCCGTCCGCCGCCGGAATGTCGGAGAAGCTGACCCCCGCGTAGTTATCCTTACCATAATCCAGCCAGCGGATGTCGCTGTGCTCCGGCGTGAACACGGAGCCGTCAAACTCACCGACGAAATATTGCGTCCGCGAGCCGTATCGCTGCCCGCTGTTATCACCGATGCTGACCAGCAGCACCCACTTGCTGTCTCCTGTCCCCTCCACCGGGAGCTGGAACAGATCCGGGCATTCCCATACGGCATCATGAGAGCCTGCGCCCTCGCCGAACTCACTCTCCAGGCTCCACTCCCGCAGATTCAGGGAGGAGTAGAACGTGATCGTCTGATCCGTCGCCAGCACCATCATCCATTTCCCGTGAACTTCAGACCAGAACACCTTCGGATCACGGAAATCCGCCTTGGAAGAATGGGTCAGCACCGGGTTGCCTGCATACTTAATCCAGGTCCGGCCATTGTCATGGCTGTAGGCCAGGCTTTGTCTCTGTACGGCAGGCGACGATGCCGTCGGCTCCAGATGACTGGTGTAGACTGCGACGATACCCGGCTTCTCCGGGAACAGTCCGCTCGTATTGTTCCAGTCTACGATGGCACTGCCGGAGAACGCATAGCCGTGATCGTCCGGATACAGTGCAATGTCCAGCTCCTCCCAGACAATCAGGTCTTTACTGACTGCATGGCCCCAGTGCATTGGCCCCCAGATGGAGGAATGCGGATGATACTGATAGAACAAATGATATTCCCCTTCGAAATAAACCAGTCCATTCGGATCATTCAGCCAATGCTGCGCCGGCGTAAAATGCAGCGCCGGCCTGTGTTTGGTTCTCCCGATAATCTCCACTCCATTACCACCTTTATCTGTTTATAGGTTATACGTTCTTCATGTGCCGCAGCTAGTGCAGCCTCAGCCTTTGTTCTTGAGATAACTGTCATATCCTCTTTGCTTGATCTCCAGCCATTTGTCCAGCCCGAGTCTGGACAGCTCTGCCTGATAATCCTTCCATTCCTCTTCCACTTTGCCGGTCTTGGTCCATTCCGCGCGCTTGCGGTTGACGTAAGCGAACAGGTCGGTCTCAATAGCGGTCAATTCCTTCTGATCCTCCAGAGAGTAGAAGACACGCGGGAAGTTATTGTCTGCCTTCATATAAGGCACCAGCTTCTCCTTCATGAGGTCCAGCCGCCAAGCAGCATCATCCGGCTTCGTGGTCACCTTACCGTAGTATTCATCCAGGATCGCCAGCGGTCCGCCGATGCTGGTCTTTTGGCGCAATTCAACCGGGGCCGCGCCTTCCAGCGGCAGATGCTTCAGCATTTTGGCCGATTCATCGTATTCAAAAATATTCTGCTGCGTCTCATCCCCATACGTTCCCCAGTTATCCTCAACCGACTGCTGCGGATCATAGAGTTGGTCAATCCACTTGGCGGTAAGCTCCAGATTCTTGTTGGAACCGGTAATAACCATCCGGCCGCGGTCAAATCCGAAGTTGTTCGTGCGGGCTACATTGACCTGTCCGTCCGGTCCGGCAAGCGGCTGCATCAGATCATATTTATCGTTGAAGCCGGTGATATTGGATTTATCCCATTGGAAGTAGAGGCCATAGCGTTCACTCTGCCCTTTGGCCAGATAGGTGTTGTAATCCTGTTCAAACGCCTCTTCATCGATTAGATCCAGCGCATACAGCTCGTTCAGATACTTAATGCCCTCTTTATATCCGTCCTGGCCCGCAGTGAAGACCACTTTGCCGTCATTGGTAACCACCGTGTGATCGCCGTTATCACCGAGACCGAACGAACCGAACAGGAAGTTCATATCCTCATTGCCGTTATTCAGCACAAAAGACAGCGGAATCTCATCCTTCTGGCCGTTCCCGTTCGGGTCATCATTCTTGAAGGCGACCAACACCTTCTTCAGCTCCTCCGTTGTGGTTGGCATAGCGAGTCCCAGCTTTTTCAGCCACTCCACATTGATCCACGGCATCCCGTTGACCGAATGAATGCTTTCCTTGCCGGACCCGAGCTCTTCTATCCACGGAAAAGCATAGATATGGCCGTCCTGCGCCGTCATCATTGATTTGTACTCCGGCGCGGCTGCCAGCACCTTTTGCAGATTCGGCATGTACTTCTCGATCAGCTCCTCCAGCGGAACAATCGTTCCATCCTTGCCCAGGGTCAGCAGATCGTAGTCCGAGTAGGCGGCATCAATGATCGCATCCGGCAGATCTCCGCTGGCTATCGCCAGATTTCTTTTCTCAATAAAAGCGTCGTTGGTGTAATTGGTGAAATCGATGTGGACCCCGGACTTCTCCTCCAGCCGCTTGTAGATCAGTTTCTCATTCGGATCGGCAGGCGCCAGTGCGGAGCTCTGAGACATGAAGTTTAGCGATACCTTCTCTTTAAGCGGCAGCGTCACGTTCTCCAGCTTGTAATCCTTAGAGGCCGAGGAATTACCGCCCCCGCCGCCGCAGCCCGCAAGTACGGAAGCCGAGAGTGCCAGCACAGACAGGGTTTGCAATGATTTTTTCATATGAGATTCCCCCTATTATTATTTAATGGAGCCGACCATGGCACCCTTCTCGAAGTACTTCTGGAAGAACGGGTACATCACGATCAGCGGCAGGCTGGAGATGACGATCGAAGAATACTTGATCATTTCAGACAGCTTCTTCAGCTCCGCCTGGGCCAGTGCATCGGCAATCATGCCGGGCTGCACCTGATTCTGAATCAGGATCGAACGCAGCACCAGCTGCAGCGGGAACAGCCGCGAATCGTCCAGATAAATCATGGCATCGAAGTAAGAGTTCCACTGCCCCACGAAGGCATACAAGGCGAGCACGAAGATAATGGGCTTCGACAACGGCAGTACGATCCGGAAAAAAATGCCCAGATCTGACGCCCCGTCGATACTCGCCGCCTGAAACAGCTCCTTGGGCAGACCCTGGAAATAGGTCTTCGCCAGAATAATATTGAACACGCTGATCGCCCCCGGCAGGATCACCGCCCACACCGTATTCAGCATCCCCAGATCCTTCACAACCAGATAGGTCGGAATCAGACCGCCGCCGAAGAACATCGTAATCAGGAAGAAGATCATCACCGGCCGCTTCCCGGCCAGCCCCTCCATGGACAGCGGATACGCCGCAAAGACGGAGAAGAATACCGTAGCCAGCGCGAAGGCGGCAGAGTAGAACAAGGCGTTGAAGAAGCCGCGGATCATCGCGTCGTTGCTGAGAATTTTGACGTAGCCAGTAATTGTCCAGTCCGACGGCGCAATAGCCAGCCCCTTGGTAATGAGCACATTCGGTGTTAAGAAGGAGGCCAGCACGACATACACCAGCGGAAACAGAATGACCAGGATGAACAAACCTAGCAATATATAAGTAACAACAAGCAGAATCCGGTCCTTCCCGGAATATTGAATATCCATACTTACCTCCTTTTAATACAGTCCTTCCCCTTCGTTCAGCCGCTTGACGACCGTATTGACGAAGACCAGCAGGATTACGTTAATGACGGAATTGAATAATCCGATAGCGGTGGAATAGGCATAATCGCCAGCCTGCAGACCCACCTTGTAGACATAGGTCGCAATAATCTCCGAGGTCGGGGTATTAAGCGCCGTCTGCATCAGGAAGGCCTTCTCATAGCCGATGGACATGATGCCGCCTGCGGCAAGGATGAACAGCACGGCCATCACCGGCCTCAGCGCGGGCAGATCGATATGGCGGATGCGCTTCAGCAGCGAGGCACCGTCAATCGTTGCCGCATCATGAAGCTGCGGATCTACACCCGCCAGCGTAGCTACATAGATAATCGAGGACCAGCCTGCCGTCTGCCAGATGCCTGACAGAATATACACGGTACGGAAGTAAGCAGGATCACTCATGAAGGACACCGGCTTACCTGTAAAAGTAGTAATGAGCGCATTCACCACACCTGTCGGTGACAGGAAGACAAACAACATCCCTGCCACAACCACCACCGAGATAAAGTTAGGCGCATACACAATCAGCTGGATGTTCTTCTTCAACTTCGCGCTGCGGATCAGGTTCAGCATAAGCGCCAGCACAATCGGCACCGGAAAACCCAGAATCAGCCCGTAGGCGCTTAATTTAAGCGTGTTCATAAGAATATCGTAGAAATTCGGCGAGGTGAGGAACCGCTCGAAATGTTCAAAGCCCACCCATGCGCTGCCCATGATGCCCTTGCGCGGGCTGAAATCCTTGAAGGCAATCATCGCGCCGTACATCGGAACGTATTTGAATATAACCGTGAGAATTACAGCTGGAGCCAAGAATAAATACAGGATATAATTCCGGCGTACATAGCTTAGCCACGACCTGTGCTTGATGAGCCTTGTTCTCCCGGGTTGAGCCATCGGATTTGCCAATCTTCTTCCCCCTTCTTATTTTTGCATTCGCCCCTAATGAATAGGTTTACATTTTTACATTTGACCATGTTTTGCATTTACAATTTATCAGAGAATCTGACAAGAAGTCAATGCATTTTGTGCAAAAAATAAATTATTTATTGCATTATACAGTGCAAATGTAACATATTCATATAAATTAGGCTCCGAACTGTTATTTCACACCCATGTATGTGAAACGAATTTGTGCATTTGTAAAATTCCGTTGTCAATCTTGCTGATATGCTATATATTAGGTAACAGAGACTACAAATATGGGGAAACAAAGGTGGAACACAGTGATGAAGAAAGCCAAGGTCACCATTCAAGACATTGCCGATGCCCTGGGAATCTCCAGAAACACGGCCTCCAAGGCATTGAACGGCGCAGAGAGCGTTCCTCCCGAGACCCGGGAGAAGGTACTCAGCAAAGCTGCCGAGCTTAAATATAAACAATTCTCTTATATGGAGACCGCAAGCAGCCCCTCCGAGCAGCAGGGCAATATCGCCCTCCTGACCAGTAACCTCCCCAACAGCTCCCACTTCGGCTCCCAGCTGCTCAGCGGACTGGAGAAGCGTATTAGCACAGAGGGCTACACCCTGTCCATTTATTTTGTCCGGGAGAACGATATTAACGCCATGACTCTGCCCGGTAATTTCGAGCCTTCTAATGTTGACGGGATTATCTGTATTGAAATGTTCAATAAGGAGTACAGCGGGCTGATTACCGATCTCGGTATCCCCACGATCTTCATTGACTGCGCGGCGGACATTGTCTACCCTGAGCTGAAGGCGGATCTGCTGCTCATGGAGAACGAACACAGCATGTATGCGATGACCCGTAAGCTGATGGACCTCGGTGTGCGGAGCTTCGGATTCGTCGGCGATTACAACCACTGCCGCAGCTTCCATGAACGGTGGACCGGCTTCAACCGAGCCCTCTCTGCAGCCGGAATCCCGCTGAATCCCGAATCCTGCATTGCCGGCCAGGACAAGGATTACCTGCTGGAGGCGAACTGGATGGACCAGCAGATGGAGGCGCTCGGCCAGTGGCCCTCCGCCTTCATCTGTGCGAATGACTTCATTGCCATCAGCGTGATGAAATCGCTTAAGAACAGAGGGGTCAAGGTACCGGAGCAGGTGGCGGTCTGCGGCTTCGATGACGCTTCGGAATCACGGGTCATCGAGCCTCATCTCTCGACCGTACATATCTACAGCAGCCATATGGGGATTGTCTCCGCAGAGATGCTGCTCTCCAGAATCAAGGACCCGGCCCGGCCTTATCAGGTCACGCATGTCGCCACTGACGTCCTATTCAGAGACTCTACTCCCGTACCGAACTAATTTCGCCAGGAGGTTACTATCGTGCAATCCAAGAATACAGTCCTTTGCGTGGGCGAGCTGCTCATCGATTTCTTCTGCACTGAGGCGGACGTCAGCCTGACCGAAGGCCGGCATTTCGCCAAGCAGGCCGGCGGGGCACCGGCGAACGTAAGTGCAGCCATCGCCCGGCTCGGCGGTCACTCCGCCTTCCTCGGCAAGGTCGGGGCTGATCCCTTCGGCCTCTTCCTGAAGCAGACGCTGGAGGAACAGAACGTGGATACCGCGATGCTGCTGCTTGATCCCGCAAGCCCGACCACACTGGCTTTCGTCTCGCGCTCAGCGAACGGGGAACGCGATTTCGTGTTCCACCGCGGGGCAGACCGGCTGCTCAGGCTGGAAGAGCTGGACCGGGCAGCCGTCCGTAAGGCGGCCATGCTTCATTTCGGCTCGGCGACAGCGCTGCTGGCTGATCCCTTCCGCGAGGTCTATATGACGCTCATGGACGAAGCGAAGACGAACGGACAGTTCATCTCCTTTGACCCCAACTACCGGGATGACCTGTGGACCGGACGTCAGGAGGAATTCATCGCGCTGTCCAGAGCAGGCATCGCCAAGGCCGATCTGGTGAAGGTCAGCGACGAGGAGCTTCAGCTGATTACGCGCGAAGCGGACCGTGATGCCGCCCTTGATATGCTGCATGAATGGGGAGCCGGAGCAGTAGCCGTTACTCTGGGCAAAGACGGCACCCTCATCTCCTCCCCGGACTCCCGGTTGCTGATTCCCAGCATCACCGTGAAGTCCATCGATTCCACCGGCGCCGGCGATGCATTCATTGGAGCCCTGCTCTGCCGGATCAGCCAGTTGGCGCATCCGGCAGACTTCACCCGCAGCGCGGAGCTGCAGCGGGACTTCGTCACCTTCGCCAACCATGTGGGGGCAATTGTCTGCACCAAGATCGGGGCGATTGCTGCGCTGCCGACACTGGACGAGGTCCAGAAGTATGCCGGGTAAGCTGCAGAGCGTGATATGTATAGGCATCAAGTCCTGATGCCTGAGTAGTACAAAAGGTGTTCCTTAGCCGTCTGATTGCAGACGGCCAGGGAACACCTTTTTGTATAGGGAACTTTATTGCTGCCAGGACCGATGCCGGAGAACCGCTGTGGAGCCGCTGCTGAACCAATCTTTACCTGCTGTTTTCATCACAGACACAGGAGCTTGGCACGTAATATGATAAGCACAATATCATACGACTGAAGGAGCAGCTTGTGCATGAAAATGAAACAAGAATTCGACCATCTCATGGCGTTTGCCAAGGATTTAATCAATGAGAATCTCGGCTTTTATTACGATATTAATTATGGTTACTTCCAGCCGGAGACCCACCCGATTGTGGACTTCATCCGGCTGATCGGCAGACGTATCCAGAGCCAGCTCATGCTGATGCCCGCGCTCTACGGGGAGGTCGATCAGATGGAGCGGATGTTCTCGGACAACCTCTTCTTTGATGAATGGGCCGAGGTTACGCTCGACGGACGGAGCTTCCACTTCCTGATGCGGCAGATCGACAATAGCAGCAGAATCATCAACCTGGCACGTGACCTCGTCTTCCCCTCCCCCTGGATTCCCCGCAAGCTGCGCGACAGTCTGATCCGCATCGGTGAAGGTACTCTGAACGGAAGCTGGCGGCAGGATAAGGATCATCAGGTTACCCTGTGGCTTCCAATGGGCATCTCCTTCGTTGAAGGCTCAGGACATCATTCCATCACAGCGGGGATCGCCAAGGGCGAAGGGGAGCTCTACCCTACCTCGGTGTATGACATCAGTCTCATCTACGATCACGTATATACCGACGGCAAGTACTACTACAGAACGCATGACCGTTCGATCATCTCCGAGGTTCATTTCGTGGAATGCGCCGCCATCTTTGAAATCGGCCGGATTATGGCGGAGCAGAAGATTATTTTCTGAGGCCGGATGTGATATTCACCGCTCCCTCCAGCTAACTTCCAGACGCTTCACGGCTTATTCAAGTAGTCTCCCTCGGCACCAGCTGGAACCCCAGCGGCTCCTGCTCCGCCTCTCCCCCCTTCAGCTTGCCGAGAATCAGATGCAGCGCATTCTGTGCCTGTGCGGCGATCGGATTATCAATCGAAGTGATCCCCAGCGTATGGGCCAGCTCCGTATTGTCGAAGCCGACCACCGCCAGCTCCTCCGGCACCTTCACCTTCAGTCTGCGGGCTTCGCTCAGCACCCCTGCCGCGACCATATCATTGGCGCAGAGAATGGCATTCGGAGGCCCGCCTGGAATCATCAGCAGCCTGCGGATCAACTCCTCGCCCTGCCGGATGGAGTGGATGCCCGTCTGCGACCATTCCGGGTTCACCTCCAGATGATAGTTGCGGGCAGCATCCCGGTACGCCTGTATCCGCCCGGAGGTATTCAAGCTGGCCGGCCGGCCCCAGGCATTAGCAATCCGCGTGTACCCCTTTTCAATCAGATGTTCAAGCCCGAGCGTATATCCGTCATATTGATTCATGGCCACACTCTGAATCTCAGGAAGCTCCATCCGCTGCCAGGAGACAATCGGCCCGTATTTGCAATAGGAGCCCAGGAGCGCCTGATCGTTAACGCAGGTACTGATGACCAGCGCATCGACTCTTTTACGCCGCATATCCTCGAAGGCTTGCAGCTCTTTGGCCGGATCGCCCCCGGAGGTATAGATAATCGTCTGATATCCGTGCCGGCTCGCAGTCTCCACGAAGCTGTTCAGAAAAGGCAGCATCACCTCGTTGATCCCCTCTGTCACCATCCCGATCTGCATGGTCTCCCCTCTGGACAAGGAGATGGCATTGCCGTTCGGCACATAGTCCAGCTCTTCCATGATCTTCAGGATGATCTCCCGCGTCGCCTGGCTCACATGGGGAGAACGATTCAGTACTCTCGATACCGTAGCTTTGGAGAATCCCGACAGTTTAGCGATTTGATCCAGATTCGACATGATGGCTCTCCTTACATATTTTTTCATCTTTATAATAATACTTGACATGTAACGCGTTACAACATTTAGCATGGAATTATAGGACCTATGAACAGCTTACCATATCTGAATCCATAACTAATAGAAGGCGGGATTATCGATGAATACACCATTTCCTGAAGGCTTCCTGTGGGGCGGCGCAGTCGCTGCGAACCAATTGGAAGGCGCATACAACGAGGACGGCAAAGGCCTGTCCACCCAGGACGTAGCTCCGCAAGGAATCAAGGGACCCATCACCGAGGTGCCTACCGAGGATAATATGAAGCTGGTCGGCATCGACTTTTACCACCGGTACAAAGAAGATATCAAGCTTTTTGCCGAAATGGGCTTCAAGGTCTTCCGCACCTCGATCGCCTGGTCCCGGATCTTCCCGAACGGCGACGAGCTGGAGCCTAATGAGCAAGGCCTGCAATTCTACGACGACCTGTTCGATGAATGTCACAAATACGGTATTGAGCCGCTGGTGACTCTCTCCCACTACGAAACTCCGCTGCACTTGTCCAAGCAGTATGACGGCTGGGTGAACCGGCAATTAGTCGGCTTCTATGAACGGTATGCCAGAACGGTATTCACCCGCTATAAGGATAAAGTAAAGTATTGGCTGACCTTCAACGAGATCAACTCCATCCTGCACGAGCCATTCATGAGCGGCGGGATCTATACACCGAAGGAGCAGCTGAGCAAGCAGGATCTGTATCAGGCCATCCATCACGAGCTGGTAGCAAGCGCCACTGCGGTCAAAATCGGACATGAGATCAACCCGCAGGCCAAGATCGGCTGTATGATTCTAAGCATGCCAACCTATCCGCTCACGCCTAACCCGGACGATGTCATTGCTGCGATGAAGTCAGAGCATATGAACTACTTCTTCGGGGATGTGCATGCGAGAGGCGTATACCCTGGATATATGAAACGTTACTTCAGAGAGAACGGCATTGAGATTCACATGGAGCCTGGAGATGCGGACATCCTCAAGCATACCGTTGACTTTATCTCGTTCAGCTACTATGTGAGCATCTGTGAGACTGGAGACCCCGGCAAACGCACCCAGGAAGGCAACCTGTTCAGCGGTGCAGCCAATCCATACCTGAAGGCCTCCGAATGGGGCTGGCAGATTGACCCGCAGGGTCTGCGCTATGTGCTCAATATGTTCTATGACCGTTACCAGAAGCCGCTATTTATTGTGGAGAATGGACTCGGGGCCAAGGATGAGCTGATTACCGGCGAAGACGGCGTGCCGACCGTTAATGACGACTACCGGATTGAGTACCTGAATGACCATCTGGTGCAGGTTGGCGAAGCCATCGAGGACGGCGTTGAACTCATGGGCTACACTTCATGGGGCTGCATTGACCTGGTCAGTGCGTCAACCGCGCAGCTCAGTAAGCGCTACGGCTTCATCTACGTAGACCGTCACGACGACAATACCGGAACCCTGGAGCGCTACCGTAAGAAATCCTTCCACTGGTACAAGGATGTTATCGCTACCAATGGACAGAGCCTGCGGCGCTCAGGCGAATAGAATAGCCCTACAATACAGGTTGTCCCGAAAAGTCTTAAAAAGGCTGATTGGGGCAGCCTTTTTAAATTGTAGTAATGGTAGCGACAGCGCCCCATTCCGCCGGTCTCTGCCTGCCCCTCCCCCGATAACTGAAGATATCAATTTCAGTTGAATACGCCATTAACAAAAAGCGGGAAGGAGCGGAGGGGAAGTTTGGAACTGTAGGAGCGGTAGTGTCCGCCTAAAAGCTTCCCGAAGGAAAGCTCGCATCGTAAGCATAGGCTTGTATACGGATTTCAACCGCAAACAGCGGCTTGAATCAAGAAATCTGTATACAACAGCGGCCGAAAGTCCAAATGTTCACCGTAGTCGACGAGTTTAAGCTTTGCGTTTCTGTCATTTCATCTCATATCCCATCTCATATTTATATCTTCACTTATCCCCCTTTACCATTTTGAAACTAATTCCCCGAAAGGTTAGGATATACTAGCCACAGATGAATCCTAAGGAGCGTAACTTGTAATGAACAAATATACCTTCGGCCTCAGCAGCCTCTTATTCTTAAGCCTGATCGCTTCCGGCTGTGGCACCATGAAGACGCCGAGCGATCTGCTGCAAGCCCCGTCACAGGGGAATAGCGACGGCAATCTTACCGGAATCGTCCGATCCTTTCTGCCGGCCAACGCGCATTTAACAGTACCGATCCACTCGGAATCCGGCAGCGCGATTCAATTACAGGATCTCGACAAGGACGGGCAGGAGGAACTCCTGGCCTTCTACAAGACAGACAAAACCGATTACGAGATCAACACCCTCCTCCTCTCACAGCAGAACGGCAAGTGGACCAAGCTGGCTAACCTTACCGGGGTGGGCAGCGAATTGAATGAAGTGTCCTTCACAGATGTTACCGGTGACGGAGCGGAGGAGCTGCTGCTCGGATACGGCGGCGGGGAGGGATTAAGCAAAGAGCTGGCAGTCTACAGCCTAAGCAGCGGCAAGCTGACCGAGCTGCTTAAGCAGCCATACGACCAGCTGGTCCTTGGCGACCTGACCGGGAGCGGGCATACGGACATTGCCTTGCTTCAGAGCACCTACACCACGGATAACATACGTGAGACCCATCTTCTATTACTCCGGCTCAAGGACGGTACGCTGCAGACCTTATCCGACCAGAAGCTGGACGGTAATGTGATCGAAGCCCAGTTCGGCAAGGCGTCCCCTACACAGGACGCAATCGTCATCGATGCCGCCATTGGCGCACATGCTTCCTATACTTCATTGCTAACTTGGGAAAAAGACAGATTTACTGATATACTGGCAACAGATGATTATCAGCGTACCGCGCTCGCTGCCAGCAAGGATCTGGTGCTGTCTCCGCCGGCTGTCTCTCCTGACCTGCTTGGCAGCAGCAGTATTGCAGTTAAGGACTACCCGCAGTCCAGCCTGGATGTGAACAATGACGGGATCTTGGAGTTCAGCTTCCTGGTACCGCCTGCCGGTACGGAGGGCATGGCTCCCTTGGCGACCCCATTCATCACCAAATATTATCAGTGGGACGGACAGTCCGTTCTGACCTTCGTGCAGGAGCAGTTCGACCGCTGGGGCTTCAACTTCCGTATTCCCAAGTCTTGGGCGGGCCAGACCCTGCTGGAAGTTCCGGGAGAATCACCGCAGCCCTGGGAGAAGCTCCAGTTCAGCTACAAGAATGCCGGATCTGCGGTGAAGGCTCCGCTGCTGGAGCTCCGCCTGCTGACGAAGAAGGCCTGGGCTGCCGCAGAGGTCCAGCTGAAGGCTGAGAATAGAAAGTATAAGCTGCTGTATGAGCAAGGGAACTCTAACAATGACACGGAGCCTACCCTGTTCGTTGCCGTAATGCCCGCAGCGGATGCCGCCGGCAAGCTGCAGGGGGCCGATCTGCAGAATTATAATCAGCTGAAGCTGACACTGGATGAAGTCGTTCAGCTGGCCGGCACACCCCAGAAGCCCCGGCAATAAGAAGGAGAGCTGTTCATGAAAGTGCTGATACTGGAAGATGAGAAGCCGATCCGTGATCTGCTGTGCATCAACCTTAAGCGGGCAGGCTTCGAGATCGCGGAGGCTTCTACCGGTGAAGAGGCGCTGAGCATTGCCCGGGAGCAGAGAGATTTCGACATCGCAATTCTCGACCTGATGCTGCCCGGACTCAGCGGGTTCGAGGTGTGTACCCTTCTGCGGACACAGTTCCCCCGGCTGGGAATCATTATGCTCACTGCCAAAAGCCAGGAAATCGACAAGGTCATGGGCCTGGAATCCGGCGCAGACGACTACGTGGTTAAGCCCTTCAGTCCAGTGGAGCTGGTCGCCCGGGTGCGCTCGCTTTACCGCCGGATGTATCCGGGAGAGGCGCTGCCGCAGGAGAACCTTATTGAGCTTCCGCCTTTTACTCTGATGCTGGATGAACGGAAATTATTGAAGGACGGGCAGGATATCCCGCTGACCCCAACCGAGTTTATGATCGTGAAGCTGCTGATGGAGCAGCCGAACAAGGCCATGAACCGGGACGATATTTTGACAAACGTATGGGGGCAGTACTTCATGGGTGATCTTAAAATTGTAGATGTGAATATCAGCCGAATCCGCCAGAAGATCGGACAGGAGTCCTCCGGGCCGCAGTTCCTCGAGACGGTATGGGGATTCGGATATATTTGGAGGGGCTAAGAGTGCTGAAGGGAATCAGGTCCAGACTTATCGTCTATATTACCCTTATGCTGCTCCTAATCGTGCTGCTGCTGGAGGGGGTGTTCATTGCCGCTGTCCACTATTATTATCTGGGCAGTGCAATGGAGACATTGAATACAAGGGCCACGACTTCAGCGACCTTTTTCAATAAGTATCTGGAGAGCTATAGCTTGAATGAGCGGGCGCGTTATATTCTGGAGAATATTTCCTCTGAAGAAAGCAGCAAGGTGGAAGTGCTGAGTCCGGCCGGGCAGGTGGTCATTAATTCCTTCGGCTTCTCCAGTACAGAGCAGGTGAATACCCCTGATGTGAGAGCAGCTCTGACCAGCGGCAAAGGAAGCTTTCAGAGCATCAAGCCGGTGAACGGGGAACGAATTATGGCAGTTTCTATTGCGCTGAAGGAGTCGGGGAGTACGATTGGCTTGCTGCGTTACTCGGTCTCGGCAGAGCCTTTATATAACGTTATTCTCAAAATTGCGCTGAATGCAGCCATCGTCGGGCTGCTCGTCATTGGATTCGGCTTCATCCTCAGCCTTATCATCGCCAAACGAATTGTAGGACCGATTCAGCAGCTGACCGGGGTCGCCAAGGAAATGGCCACCGGTAATTTTGCCGTCCGGGCAGAGAGGCGCTTTGACGATGAGGTCGGCACCCTTGCGGTAACACTGAATTATATGTCTGAAGAAATTCTGAAGAGCGAGAAGCTCAAATATGATTTCATCTCCTCTGTCACCCATGAGCTGCGGACCCCGCTGACCTCCATCAAAGGCTGGGGCGAGACGCTGCTGGTCGGTGATTTGTCGGACAGGCAGGAGACGCTCCAGGGTCTTGAGGTCATGACCGGGGAGACAGACCGGCTGATCGGCCTGGTGGAGGATCTGCTCGACTTCTCCAAGTTCCAGGCCGGAGAGATCCGCATTGTACGCCAGCCATATGATCTCAGAGGCCTGCTGGAGGATCTGCTGCTGCAGTTCAGATACCGGGGGCAGACGAAGCAGATCCGCCTCTACGCCGACCTTCCCGATCAGCCGCTGCCGGTGGACGGTGATTTTAACCGGTTGAAGCAGGTGTTTGTCAATTTGCTGGATAATGCGTTCAAGTTCACCCCTGCGGAGGGTGAGATCCGTCTTACCGCAGTGCTGGAAGGCGAGCGGATAACCGTCACCGTTGCTGACAACGGCGAGGGCATCGAGGCTGCGGATCTGGCGCAGCTTGGCACCAAATTCTTCAAAGGCCGCTCCCGTCAATCCGGCAGCGGCCTGGGCCTCGCAATCTGCAAAGAAATTATTGAGCTGCATGACGGGCAGCTGCGGATCGAGAGTGAATTCACCAAGGGAACCTCGGTAACTGTAGAGCTGCCGCGCTACGAGGTGGAGCAGCATTTTACACCACCAGTGTAGCTCTAGCTCTTTATTCCGCTGTGCTTCTATGACTCTATCCGGGCTTGTCCGTTCCCGTGCGCGATTTCTACTACTGGCTGAGTCTCAATAGAGACGTTCCCGGCCACAGCTCTGGAGATCATACAGGAGGCTTCAGCCTTATGTGCCAGCCGCTCTGCCAGCTTGAGCTGGGCCGGTGTCGCATCAGCCTGAAGCACAATGCTAGGCTTATGTACGATCTGCTCGTACGTGAACACATTATTCGTGACATCTACTGTTGCCTCAGACGCCAGGGTCAGCCCCTCTGGAACAATCTCCGAACGCTCCAGCATCGCAGCCAGGGTAATCAGGTAACAGGTCGCTGCTGCGCCCAGCAGCATCTCATCGGGATTCGTGCCTGTTCCCGGTCCGCCCATCTCCTGCGGAATCGATATAACCGTCCGCAGTCCGCCTGCATCAATATGCCCTTCGCTGTTCCGCCCTCCATTCCATACCGCCTTCAGGTGAAAAGGATGCTTCATCTCACTCCGTCCTTTCTTTTCTCCATAACAAATAAGTGCTATTGTCTTTGTGTCACTCCCGAAGCTAGATACGTCCGATCCGTCTGGTCTCCAGCCGCTGGTCTGCCTGTCTATACACATGGCAGGTCATCTCCGTCAGATTCACCAGTCCCAGCGACCTTTCTTCAAGTATCGGGTAGGTATTAGATCCCAGATCGCAGTTCATCCTGGCGCCGTCACCATAGATCCGTTCAACCGGCGTATGCCCATGAATCACCGGCCTGCCCCTCGTTAAGGCAAGCAGCGCTTCACGCGGCTGGCGGTAGAACTCATATTCTGTCATCCATAGAATCTCCCGGCTCTGCTCCTCCAGAGGCTGCCCTGTATACAGTCCGGCATGTGTATACACATATTCATCATCCTCGAAGTACAACGGCAAAGAATAGGCCCACTCCATCAGCTTCTGCCGTTGATCCGCATCGGGATAAGCCTGTTTCAGACCAGCCAACGTCTCGCGTCCGCCGTGACTCAGCCAGAGCTTGTCACCGCTGATTATATAGTCCCCCATCATTTCTTCATGATTGCCAATCAGTGCATGGACCTGGCCCGGATACCGCTCTGTAAGCTGCTTAAGGTAACCAAGTACTCCAGCCGAGTCCTTCCCCCGGTTGATCATATCTCCGCCGATGACCAGCTGGTCTTTTCCCCAGTCCAATCCAGACTGCCGGAGCAGCAGCTCCAGCCCCTTTTGATCCCCATGGATGTCCGTTATGAAGAATTTGCGCATGATCTCCCTCCTTCTACAGCATCCGGTCTACCTCTACTGCAATTTAATCTCCTCAAAAAGCCCCGTCTGCGGATCAGGCTGATCCAGGTATGCAGCCTTATTCGCTGAACCGCTTCCGCACAGATATTTAGCAAAGAGCGCCTCTACCTGATCCATAGTGACCGGCTTTGCGGAATCCTGCAGTTCATATCCGAGCTGGCCGTTAGGCTCAATCGTTGCCGTTTTGACATCGCTGAGCCTGGAGATGCCCTGTCCCCGCAGACTCATCTCCAGCTCATCGACAGTTAATCTCAGCTTTCTCAGATTCTTAGGCTGAAGCTGTCCCTCCGCAATAACAATAACCGCAGGCCCCTTAATCAGCCGCTCAACAACATTCCACCGTACCTGCAGCCATTCCACCACGATTAATACAGTAATGAAGACTGCTGCTGCCACCATCGTGATCAAGATACTGTGATTCGCTATCGGCTGCACAATAATGGTTCCTATTGAGATCATCGCGATCGTCGTTGGAATGGTCATTTGCGAGATAGATTTCCGTCCGGCAAGCCGAAGCACCAGCATTCCAACTACAATCAGAACCAGCGCCTTCCATATTTCACTCCAAATTTCATGCATAGCCAGGTCTCCTTTGATAGGGTTGATTCCAGCTATTTTTTGTCATTTAGGAGATTAATATTCATTGTAGGATTAGAGAAGAGGCGCCCGGCAGATCCCCGCTTGAATACCTAAGCTGTTGTAATGCTGTTTGATGTTAATTAGGGCCTGGCCGCTGAACACCCGGGAGACCCTCTCTTCGATCGGACCAGCCTCCACCTGTTCCTGCCGCAGCAGTCGCTCCACCGCGGCCTTGATCTCCATGGGATATATATTTCCGGCCACACTGGAGAGACCTTTGCAAGGACCTGAGGCGAAATTCTCCACAAGCTTCATATCCCCTGCGGCGAAAAGAATGAATTCCTCCGGGTACTCCACCCCCACATGCCGCTGCAGATCGCCTGTTTCCTTGTAGCCGACAATGTGCGGATAACGGCGGATTAACCAATTCAGCGATTCAGGAGCCAGATCGAATCCGGTCCGGCCGGGGTTATTATACAACGCCACCGGCTTAGCCGTATGACTAAGCAGCTCCTCCACATAAGCGATTGCTTGCTGCTGCGTAGGCCGGATGTATGGCGGAAAGCCAATCATAATGGCATCCATCACCGATGTCTCCAGCGCCTGAACCAGCGTTACCGCATCACGGGTTCTGATAGCAGAAGCCCCGAAGACCAGCTCTATCCCTTGGAAGCGCTGCTGATTGAAGTATTCAATGATCTCCAGTCTCTCTCCGATACTCATCGAATGCTGCTCACCCGTGCTTCCTGAGATAAGCAGCGATTCAATGCCGTTCTGCTTCTGGTAGGCGACAATGGCTTCGAACCCTTCCACATTCAGACCTTCATCACAGTGAAAAGGCGTAGGGATCGCTACATTTAATCTTTTCATATTACACTCCTTACTGTTAGTAGGCGTTACTTAAGAAGTTCTGGACAGATGCTTCTCTTCCATCGCATCCAGGAGTATGAACAGCAGGGTATTAGACGCTATTATTCGCTCCGCCTGATCTGTCATGTCGGACGGTGCTTGAATACACTCTCCGGGCTCCAGCTCTCCGGCACAGTTGGTAATGATTTTGCGGATGCTGGATTCATTAACCTCCAGATGGAACTGCAGGCCTACTACATAATCCTCATATTCAAAACACTGCTGGGCACAGCCCAGGCTGGAAGCAAGCCTTCTCGCTCCGGCAGGCAGACTGAAGGTGTCTCCATGCCAGTGAAACGGCACCCATTGCTCCGGGAATCCTTGGAAAAAGGCAGAGGTCTGCGCATCTCCGGTCAGCCTGACAGGGAACCAGCCAATTTCCTTCCACTTGTTAGGGTAGACCTCGCCGCCGATTTGTTCAGCAATAAGCTGGGCCCCCAGACAGATACCCAGCATCAGCTTGTGCGATTGGATCGCTTCTTTAATGAAAGCTTTCTCTGCCGTCATCCAAGAGTATAGTGCCTCATCATATACACCCATCGGGCCGCCCATCACCACGAGCATATCAAAATCCCGGATGGCAGGCAGAGCCTGACTCTCATACAGCCGTGTTGTGGTTAGCGCATGCCCCTTGACCTCAGCCCAACCTGCAATTTCCTCCGCCGCTTCGAACGGAACATGCTGCAAGCAATGAATTCTCATGCACTCCACCCGCTTTACATTTTTTTACGATCATCTTCTATCTCCAATGTAACAAAAAATCCTGATGAATCAAGAAATACTTGATCATCAGGACAAATTCAGTTCTATAGCAACATGACTTCCCGCTTATTTAGCCTTGCCGGCAGGCTCATAGATCAGACAACGCAGCTGCTTACCCGGATAGCGTAATTCCGCATTATATTTGCTGCCGTCTTCCAGTAACACATCCACGGCCACCATCCCGCGTTTATTGTTAACCTCAGTGCCCGTCAAATACGCCTTCACTATTTTTCTTTTTTCTCCCTGCTTGTCCTTTACAATCCGGGTAGCTTCCTTTATCCAGCTGTCATCCTTCTTCATGGCAGCCGCTGCCGCTGCATCGATAGGAGTTTTTTTCATCACAGAGTTAAAAGCTGTCGTATCTACCACCACCCCGGTGTCAGGATCGATCTGCACACTATATTGCCAGTACTCCTGACCTTGTCCAAGCAGAGTAAGCGACTTATAGGGTGCAAAGTGAACCGACCAAAATGAGGGTATGCCATAACCCGGTTCCACCAGCATAACATTTGTTTTCAGCTTGGAGACATCGGCATCGAATAGCTTACGTACACTTTCAGCCGCCCGTGCCAGTGCTTCATCCTTGCTGAATTTCTCCGGTACGGCAACGGCCGGAGGAGTTATATTATGTTTGGATGCCACAAGATTAAGCCGGTAGTACCAGTCAATCATTTGCAGCAGCTCTTCATCTGTCCAGGTGCGCTCCGGTTGATAATACGTATTGGTCTTTATATCGAAATACACTTCCCCCTGCCCCGCCTGTAGCGGCAATGGCTTCTGTGGCCGCACACCATCATAGACATACTGATCTTCCAGTACCAGGCGACGGTTGATTTCCACATCGGTCATTTCCCGGCCTGAAGTGTTCGGATCGCCAGGTAGCTCCATATAGTCGTAGATTTGCTGGATCTGCTCCTCTGTCATCTGCTTCAGCAGCAGATCATCATTCACGGTAGATACCGGCACGGGCGCCTCCACCTTCAGTACCGGAACAGCGCTTTCTGCCGGACTTTCCTTAGCATTGACCTCAGTTGCCGTACTGTACTTCGCAATGACTGCTGAGTTCGCCAGACTGGGGACAAGGAGTCCGCTGAATGCAAACATACCGCCTGAGCATAGGACAACAGCCATAGTAACAGACCACTTTTTCTTGTTCAATTGTATTACCTCCATCGGGATTCAGAATATGAACTCTTTCCATAGCTTAATCCCGGGATATTATAGAGTAGAGGAGCAGTTGTTATGGAGTTGTAAAATAGCTTCACACAGTGGAGCTTAAAAAAAGGCGGATGCGCGTTCCCTCACCGGGAGCAGATAGCAGCTCAATTCTGGCCTGATGCGCTTCAGCAATCTGGCGGCATAGAGAGAGACCCAGACCTGCATGGCCATAGGCCCGAGAACGTGAAGGATCTGCACGGTAGAACGGCTCAAATGCCCGCCTGCTCTGCTCTTCTGTCATTCCACTCCCGCTGTCCTGTACTTCAAGCACCCCTTCTCCGTCCTGCGGATAGGCCAGCACACGGATCGTCTGCCCTGGCCGGGACACCGGAATCGCATTCTCGATCAGATTCACCAGCAAAGCTGCCAGAAGATCAGCATCTCCCCATACGGCAGGAATGGAGCTATTCATCTCCAGCAGTAATCCGTTATCTATCACCCTCTGCTGCTCGGTCTGGGCCACAGTGTCGAATAGCGAAGCTACGTCTACCTTTGCCAACACCAGCGGCTGATGCCGCAGAACGGACAGATCCAGTAGTTTGAAAGCCAGATTCTTCAGCCTCACCGTCTCACTGAGAATATAGCGGCCCGCCTTGACCTGATCCTCCTGATCTATGTTAGCCGTGGTCAGCAGCTCCGCGAATCCCTGCATACTGGTCAGCGGTGTCCGCAGCTCATGAGCCAGATTATCGACCATCCGCTGCTTATCCTCAGCCATGCCTGCGAGATCGCTTATCCGCTGCTCTATCACAGCAGCCATCTTGTTAAAGTTTACGGCTAGCTCCCCGAATTCATCCCTGCTGTTCAGCTCCACACGGTTCGAATAATTGCCCTCGGCAATCGTTTTGGTCGTCTCGGACAACAGCTTCAGCGGCTTTGTCAGATGCCGGATCAGAAGGTAGAGCAGTACCATGAGGAGCGGACCGACAATCCAGTTAATCATCACGAAAAAACGGATAAGCTCCTCCTGCTGGGCGTACAGCCCGCTGATATCGCGCTTGTACGCCAGCTCCAGATGCTGATAAGGAGCAGGGAGCGGCATCGCTAACGTCATGATATGTTCTTCCTGCGCCGCATGCACCTCTTCCTGACCGGAACTCCCCCCGTTCTCAACGGGATAGAGCAGCAGTCCATTATCCCGCAGTTCCAGCTCTATTCCCTGCTTAAGATAGTGTTCTCCATAGGACTTGGCTACACTGACCAGCAGTGCCGGGGTAAGAGAGACGCCTCTTGCCCGAATGGAATCCAGATTCTCATAGATATTATTCGTAATTAGCAGCTGTTCGCTGGCCGCGCGTTTGCTCTCACTGGCCATGTTCAGCTGCCAGCTTTTTTTCATCACCATCACGACACTTACATCAAGTGCCCCTATAAATAGCACCAGCACAGCAAGGAGAATCTTATGCCAGAATCGCATGGCTAGACCTGAACTTCCAGCCGGTAGCCCAGCTTGAACACGGTTTTGATCCGTTCTTCCCAGCCCAGCTTTTTGCGCAGCTGCCGGATATGTACATCCACGGTACGGGTATCACCCGCATAATCATAGCCCCAAGCCATCTCCAGCAGCTTCTCCCTGGAAAGAGCAATATTCCGGTTACGGATCAGCACTTCAAGCAGCTCGAATTCTCTGGCCGTCAGATCCACCAGCAGCTGCTCCACCCACACCTGACGCTCCGTGAACCGGACTTCAACCCCATCGCATACAAAGGCAGAGGCGGCCTGTTCATTCCTCCGCAGCACGACATTAATCCGGGCCAGTAGTTCCAATATCTCAAAAGGCTTAATAATATAATCATCCGCACCCAGCTCGAATCCCCTGATCCGGTCAGAGAGTGCACCCCTGGCCGTAATCAGAATCACCGGAATCCGCAGTGGCGCAATCTGCTCCATCACCCCGAAACCGTCCAGACCGGGAAGCATGACATCAAGCAAGACCAGATCCGCACGTTCCTTCTCCAGTATATCCGCTACTTCCGAACCGCTATAAGCTTTGGCATACGTATGTCCCACCAGCTTAAGGTTCATCGTTATTAAATCATTAATCGCCTGTTCATCCTCAACAACAAGTATATGAGCCATCTATCGAATATCCTCCTAACTCTGTAGCCACAGGGTGCCCTTTCATAGGTAACCTAATCTTAATCATACCAGATTTCAGAGCATCCATAACCTATAAGCCGAACCTGACACTACATACCCGCCCGCCAAAAAATCCTGACAATCAAGAGCTGCTTGATCGTCAGGACTAGTTTGTTCATTGAACATAAGCTTCCCGCTTATCATTTATTTCTCCTTATCAGCAGGCCCCTGGGACTCAATTCCTCTGAAGCAGACCACTTCTTCTTATACAACGGGATAACCTCCACAGGAATATAATAATTTCTCTACCACTACCCTACTCTCAAGATGTTATAAAGTAGAGTGACAGTTGTTATGGAGTTGTAAAATGAGACCTTACCTCCTGGTTTGGTCGGCCTGCCTTCAGTCAGCGCCGAAAATACAAAAAGACCACTGTCGAGGTATCAACAGTGGTCTTGTGTGCTTGGCAACGTCCTACTCTCCCAGGACCCTTCGGTCCAAGTACCATCGGCGCTGGAGGGCTTAACGGTCGTGTTCGGGATGGGTACGTGTGGAACCCCTCCGCTATCGCCACCAAACATGCGTCTGTGAAACAGACGCTGCCGCTAGAAATTCGGTTCATCACGAATGTGTGAATGAATTTCGTTGCGTTCAGGAACTTGATTCCTGAAAACTGAATCCGAAACAAATCTGCGTGATAGAAATTTGGATAAGCCCTCGACCGATTAGTATTGGTCAGCTCCATGCATTGCTGCACTTCCACCTCCAACCTATCTACCTCGTCGTCTTCAAGGGGTCTTACATACTGGGAAATCTCATCTTGAGGGGGGCTTCACGCTTAGATGCTTTCAGCGCTTATCCCGTCCGTACGTAGCTACTCAGCCATGCTCCTGGCGGAACAACTGATGCACCAGCGGTACGTCCATCCCGGTCCTCTCGTACTAAGGACAGCTCCTCTCAAATTTCCTGCGCCCACGACAGATAGGGACCGAACTGTCTCACGACGTTCTGAACCCAGCTCGCGTACCGCTTTAATGGGCGAACAGCCCAACCCTTGGGACCTACTTCAGCCCCAGGATGCGATGAGCCGACATCGAGGTGCCAAACCTCCCCGTCGATGTGGACTCTTGGGGGAGATAAGCCTGTTATCCCCAGGGTAGCTTTTATCCGTTGAGCGATGGCCCTTCCATGCGGTACCACCGGATCACTAAGTCCGACTTTCGTCCCTGCTCGACTTGTAGGTCTCGCAGTCAAGCTCCCTTATGCCTTTGCACTCTGCGAATGATTTCCAACCATTCTGAGGGAACCTTTGAACGCCTCCGTTACTCTTTAGGAGGCGACCGCCCCAGTCAAACTGCCCGCCTGACACGGTCCCCGTACCCGATAAGGGCACTAGGTTAGAACCTAGATACGATCAGGGTGGTATCCCAACGGCGCCTCCGCAGAAGCTTGCGCTCCTGCCTCTACGGCTCCCACCTATCCTGTACAGATCGTACCCAAATTCAATATCAAGCTGCAGTAAAGCTCCATGGGGTCTTTCCGTCTTGTCGCGGGTAACCTGCATCTTCACAGGTATTAAAATTTCACCGGATCTCTCGTTGAGACAGCGCCCAAGTCGTTACGCCATTCGTGCGGGTCAGAATTTACCTGACAAGGAATTTCGCTACCTTAGGACCGTTATAGTTACGGCCGCCGTTTACTGGGGCTTCGGTTCACAGCTTCGGGTTTAACCCCTAACCACTCCCCTTAACCTTCCAGCACCGGGCAGGCGTCAGCCCGTATACTTCGCCTTACGGCTTCGCACAGACCTGTGTTTTTGCTAAACAGTCGCTTGGGCCTTTTCACTGCGGCCCCCTCGGGCTATTCACCCTACCGAGGCACCTCTTCTCCCGAAGTTACGAGGTCATTTTGCCGAGTTCCTTAACGAGAGTTCTTCCGCGCGCCTTAGAATTCTCTTCTCGCCTACCTGTGTCGGTTTGCGGTACGGGCACCTTCTCCTGACTAGAGGCTTTTCTTGGCAGTGTGAGATCATGACCTTCGCTACTATAATTTTCGCTCCCCATCACAGCCTGGCCTTAATAGTGTGCGGATTTGCCTACACACCAGCCTCACTGCTTAGACGGACATCCATCAGTCCGCGTCACTACCCTCCTGCGTCACCCCATCGCTCATAGCGGATTACGGTGGTACAGTAATTTCAAACTGTTGTCCTTCGACTACGCCTTTCGGCCTCGCCTTAGGTCCCGACTTACCCTGAGCGGACGAGCCTTCCTCAGGAAACCTTGGGCTTTCGGCGGATCAGATTCTCACTGATCTTTTCGTTACTCATACCGGCATTCTCACTTGTATGCTGTCCAGCGCTCCTTACGGTACACCTTCAACCCACATACAACGCTCCCCTACCCCAGATGCAAAGCATCTAGCCATAGCTTCGGTGGTGTGTTTAGCCCCGTTACATTTTCGGCGCAGAGTCACTCGACCAGTGAGCTATTACGCACTCTTTCAATGGTGGCTGCTTCTAAGCCAACATCCTGGTTGTCTGTGCAACTCCACATCCTTTCCCACTTAACACACACTTGGGGACCTTAGCTGATGGTCTGGGCTGTTTCCCTTTTGACAATGGATCTTAGCACTCACTGTCTGACTCCCGGCAAGAAGTTAATGGCATTCGGAGTTTGACTGAGCTTGGTAACCCTTGCGGGCCCCGCACCCAATCAGTGCTCTACCTCCACCACTCCATTCACCGAGGCTAGCCCTAAAGCTATTTCGGGGAGAACCAGCTATCTCCGAGTTCGATTGGAATTTCTCCGCTACCCCCACCTCATCCCCGCATTTTTCAACATGCGTGGGTTCGGGCCTCCAGTGCGTGTTACCGCACCTTCACCCTGGACAGGGGTAGATCACACGGTTTCGGGTCTACGTCCACATACTCAGTCGCCCTATTCAGACTCGCTTTCGCTGCGGCTCCGGCTTCTCACCTTAACCTTGCATGTTAAACGTAACTCGCCGGTTCATTCTACAAAAGGCACGCCATCACCCATAAAGAGGGCTCTGACTTTTTGTAAGCACACGGTTTCAGGTTCTATTTCACTCCCCTTCCGGGGTGCTTTTCACCTTTCCCTCACGGTACTGTTTCACTATCGGTCGCCAGGTAGTATTTAGCCTTAGCAGATGGTCCTGCTGGATTCATACGGGGTTTCACGTGCCCCGCACTACTCGGGATCCGTCTCGGAGAGAACACAGTTTAGGCTACAGGGCTTTTACCTCTATCGCGGGCCTTTCCAGACCTCTTCGCCTACCATATTCCTTTGTAACTCCATGTGAGACGTCCCACAACCCCAAGAGGCAAGCCCCTTGGTTTAGGCTGTTCCGCGTTCGCTCGCCGCTACTGACGGAATCACTATTGTTTTCTCTTCCTCAGGGTACTTAGATGTTTCAGTTCCCCTGGTCTGCCTCTGCGTATCCTATGTATTCAGATACGAGTAACTGCGAATTACCACAGCTGGGTTTCCCCATTCGGACACCCCCGGATCAAAGCTTGCTTACAGCTCCCCGAGGCAGTTTCGTTGTTCGCCACGTCCTTCGTCGGCTCCTGGCGCCTAGGCATCCTCCGTGTGCTCTTAGTAGCTTAACCAACGTTCCGGTGTTTTGCTTGTTTGCACAATCAAAAACCTTCACTTTGTAGCAACTAATAACTATTTCAACTTGCTTACACAAGTTTCAGCTAAAAGATGTTCTAAAACGCAAATTCGTTTCGGTATCCAGTTTTCAAGGATCAAGGTAAAGATGAGAGCTTAAACTCTCAAAACTGACCAACGAGTGAGTAACAGGCCTAAACCTGATTGGTGGAAGCAAGCTTCCGATTTGAATGTCTTCATTGCAGAAGACGATTCTCCATAGAAAGGAGGTGATCCAGCCGCACCTTCCGATACGGCTACCTTGTTACGACTTCACCCCAATCATCTACCCCACCTTCGGCGGCTGGCTCCCTTGCGGGTTACCCCACCGACTTCGGGTGTTGTAAACTCTCGTGGTGTGACGGGCGGTGTGTACAAGACCCGGGAACGTATTCACCGCGGCATGCTGATCCGCGATTACTAGCAATTCCGACTTCATGCAGGCGAGTTGCAGCCTGCAATCCGAACTGAGACCGGCTTTGCTGGGATTGGCTCCACCTCGCGGCTTCGCTTCCCGTTGTACCGGCCATTGTAGTACGTGTGTAGCCCAGGTCATAAGGGGCATGATGATTTGACGTCATCCCCACCTTCCTCCGGTTTGTCACCGGCAGTCACTCTAGAGTGCCCAGCTTAACCTGCTGGCAACTAAAGTCAAGGGTTGCGCTCGTTGCGGGACTTAACCCAACATCTCACGACACGAGCTGACGACAACCATGCACCACCTGTCTCAACTTTCCCCGAAGGGCACCTGATGCATCTCTGCTTCGTTAGTTGGATGTCAAGACCTGGTAAGGTTCTTCGCGTTGCTTCGAATTAAACCACATACTCCACTGCTTGTGCGGGTCCCCGTCAATTCCTTTGAGTTTCAGTCTTGCGACCGTACTCCCCAGGCGGAGTGCTTACTGTGTTAACTTCGGCACCAAGGGTATCGAAACCCCTAACACCTAGCACTCATCGTTTACGGCGTGGACTACCAGGGTATCTAATCCTGTTTGCTCCCCACGCTTTCGCGCCTCAGCGTCAGTTACAGCCCAGAAAGTCGCCTTCGCCACTGGTGTTCCTCCACATATCTACGCATTTCACCGCTACACGTGGAATTCCACTTTCCTCTTCTGTACTCAAGTCACCCAGTTTCCAGTGCGACCTCAGGTTGAGCCCAAGGTTTAAACACCAGACTTAAATAACCGCCTGCGCGCGCTTTACGCCCAATAATTCCGGACAACGCTTGCCCCCTACGTATTACCGCGGCTGCTGGCACGTAGTTAGCCGGGGCTTTCTTCTCAGGTACCGTCACTCCGGCAGCAGTTACTCTACCGGACGTTCTTCCCTGGCAACAGAGCTTTACGATCCGAAAACCTTCATCACTCACGCGGCGTTGCTCCGTCAGGCTTGCGCCCATTGCGGAAGATTCCCTACTGCTGCCTCCCGTAGGAGTCTGGGCCGTGTCTCAGTCCCAGTGTGGCCGTTCACCCTCTCAGGTCGGCTACGCATCGTCGCCTTGGTGGGCCATTACCCCACCAACTAGCTAATGCGCCGCAGGCCCATCCCCAAGCAGCAGATTGCTCCGCCTTTCATTCTCTCCTCAGGAGAAAAAAGAAATTATCCGGTATTAGCTACCGTTTCCGGTAGTTATCCCAGGCTTGAGGGCAGGTTGCCTACGTGTTACTCACCCGTCCGCCGCTAAGTCTGAAAGGAAGCAAGCTTCCTTTCAGACTCCGCTCGACTTGCATGTATTAGGCACGCCGCCAGCGTTCGTCCTGAGCCAGGATCAAACTCTCCAAATTGGTATTTAGAAAGAGCGATTGCTCATTTTGAAACATCTGACGAGAATTTACATTCTCTAATTTGGATCTCGCCGAAGCGATCTCCAGGTACTCACTCGTTGTTCAGTTTTCAAAGATCAAGCTCGTTGTCAGCGCCGCTTACCGCGTCACCAGCAACTTTTATAATATAACATGGATCAAACAACAATGCAACTATTATTTCAAAAGTTCTTGCTGAAGCAATACCATCAGCTCTTCGGCAGTACCCCAAACCAGAGGACGTATCTCCTGAAGATGTATCCTTAATTTATCTGCCTCATCGCCTCTGACCGTCCAGATTACCGGAATGTTCAGCCCAAGCGCATAGCCCGCTGCCAAGTACACCTCAGCTGACTGGCCTGTAAGGTCCGCAATAACCAGCTTGCAGTCCGCCACAGCCACCAGGGAATTCGCAGCTTCGTTCTTGTTGGCAAGCAAACGGGGTAAATAGCCAAACTGCTCGATTTTGGCCCAAAGCTTGTCCTGCCACTCCGCCTGCAGCTTCTCATCATCCGGCAGAAGAACGGTGCATTGCTGTAAGGTCCTGCCTCCTGTGGTTGCCACTGCTTCCTCCCACCCCAAGGGAGTCAATATGAAGCTCATACCTTCCCGGACTAACAGATCCTCATTTTGCAGCCTGTCAATAATATAGACCAGTTCCTGCAGATTGGGAGAATACGTCAGATTGTAGCTGCGGGACAGGGGATGAATGACTACGGGCTCACCAGGGCCACTACAATGCCTATACAGATACTGCAACAGCCGGTCTCCTTTAACCTCAGCCGTCACCGGAATATTCGGGGCATTCACAATCTCCTCCAGATCGCTGAACGCAAGGATCACCTTCTCGCCACAATCCGTCTTTTCGCGGATGTAGCCTGAAATCAGATGCAGCATGTCCCGCTTCTGCTGGAATGAGAGCGCAAGAATCGATTCATAGCTGTCTCTAAGCAGGCTGTAGCTTCCGCCAGGAGAGCAGGCGCAGTCGATATACTGATCGTACTCACCATCTGCTGTAATGCGGACAATCTGATCGCAGAATGCACAATGTTTCTTTTGCATAACCATCACCTCTTCAGAATAGCAGTCCCCCTACCTTACCAAGAATGGATTGAAAAGTGGACAGGAAATTCCTTCCTTCCCGACAGCTTGGGATGCCTGATTACGGAATTATGCCAAGGAGATTGCCGAAGCGGAGCATTCAGAGTTCACCACATTTTAATTAAACTGCCAGCAGCTTAAGCTTAAATTGCCATACTGATAACTCCGGTGAAGCAACTGCGCATTACGCCCCGGGTCACCCGCTCCCATAGCGATAAACAGCGGAATAAAGTGTTCACTCGTCGGGACTGCCATCTCTGCATAGGGAGCAAGCTCATCATATTGGAACAGCGCTTCTGTATCCCATGCTTCCACCTTCTCCTGAATCCAGTGATCGAACTGCTCGGCCCACCCGTTGGCCTCATCCGAATTCCAGTTCAACCTCCGTAAATTATGAACAGTTCCCCCGCTGGCGATGATAAGCACATCCTGTTCACGCAGCGCCGCCAGCGCCTTGCCGATCTCATACTGCTGCGCATTAGGCAAATCACGATTCACGGACATCGCCACTACCGGAATATCCGCATCTGGATAGAGCAGCTTCAGCACAGCCCATGCGCCGTGATCCAAGCCTCTGGTCTCATTCCGTACATTCTCAATCCCATGCGCAGTGAATAAATTCTGGATTTGATCCGCAAGCGCCTGGTCACTCTTCGCCGGATACGTCATCTGGTACAGCTCGTCCTGAAATCCGCCGAAGTCATAAATGGTATCATATGTTGCCGCCGCGCCCACTGACTGCACGGGTTCCTCCCAATGCGCCGAAAAGACAACGATGGCTTTCGGTTTGGGCATATGGTCTTTGAACTCTTTTAACAGCTTGGTGTAGGCATTATCTTCAAGAACAATAGATGGAGCTCCGTGTGCAAAAAAATAGGAAGGCATCATAGTCAATCACTCCTTAATAATGGGTTAATCCGGCATCCTGCTTGAGCCATCGCAAGAAATCACGCTGGTTCTCTTCAGTTACGCCGTGGTCGGACGGATAGATTCTGAAGGTCAACCGTTCGGTTTGCCCTTCCAGATAGGCAGCAGTCTCATGTCCAATGCGCACCGGGAACACCGAATCGTATTCACCATGCGAAGCGAAGACAGACACGTTCTTAAGGCTACGGAGGCTATACTCCATTTTCACAAATTCCGGAATATATCCATTCAGCGCGATAATCCCCTTCAATTGCTCCCCCATCGTAAGCACAAGCGTCATGGACAGAATGGCCCCTTGGCTGAAGCCGAGCAAATAACGTCTGTCCGGATCGACCGGATACTGTTGCGTTGCATAGTAAATGAAATCCTCAAGATCGCCGACGGCTTGGTCAAACATCTCGCGGATGGGGTTGCCCAGGCTTTTCAAATCATAATATTGATGCCCCGTACCCAGCGGCAGATTCCCGCGAACCCCGATAATAATGAACTCCTCAGCCAGCGGCGCCACCAGACCGAACATATTGCGCTCATTAGAGCCTTTGCCGTGAAAAGTAAAGATCACCGGGTATTTCCTGCCCTGCTCCAGCTTATCCGGTAAATGAACATCATATGAATACTTAGGATTCATCTTGTCTTCCTCCATATTGAAGATTCTCACTTAAATATTAGTTATAATAATATAATTTTTATATGAGTAATTTATCGCAAGACACATTGACTTGTCAACAATTAAATTGTTAATATGAAAATAAGTTTAGTATTACAAATATTATGAAGGTGTGATCCCATGGATATCGGCGCTACAATACGGGCAATCCGCAAGCGGAAAAATATCACCATCGCGCAAATATGCGACACCACCGGCCTCTCCCAAGGCTTTATGAGCCAGGTCGAAACCAATAAGACATCACCGTCCATCGCTACACTGGAGAATATCGCCCAGGCTCTGAAGGTCCCTCTTGCTTATTTGCTGCTAAAAAAAGAAGAACGCATGCAGATTGTCCGCAAGGATGAACGGAGAATCACCACCAGCGGCGCAGCTAAGCTTAAAGTCGAACACCTCAGCTCCACCCAGAACGTACGTATGTCGATCGTCGAGTTCCCTCCCGGTGCCATGATTGGGGATGCCCCCCATGCGCATGAAGGACAGGAGGTCCATGTCGTCCTTAAAGGGACTATCTATGCGCAGCAAGGGGAAGACGGAGCTGAATTTACCGAGGGTGATTCCTTTAGCTGGAATGCCTGCACCCCCCATTCCGTCAAAAATACAGGGGAAGACACCGCGATTGTGCTAATCTCCATCTACACTGAAAACGAAAACGGACAGGATGTCCTCTGAACAATCAAAAGCCCGTACTCTGGCCGGATAGGCGGAGTGCGGGCTTTTATTCACATATTCGCTATCTCATTATATTCAGCATGCTTCTTTATCTCCGTCACGATCATCTGCTGATTGATCTCTTGAATCTTATAGGCCTTGGCCTGTTCTCTGGAGGAGATCACTTTATACCCATCATCTTTATAAATAATGGCGCAGTCATTCTCAATAGCTATGCCGGTTGTATCCATTCCCTTAACCATTTCCAAGAAATCTGCCTCGCGGTTGTCTTCATTATAATGAGGACAGTGAATCCCTGGTAAGATCCCCATCGCCTTCAATTTGATATAAATCCTCTCTCCTGAAGTATCGAACGTCTCTGTGTCACTATGACCGTATTCGTACCAACAGATCGAACCCGCACTCATCCCTGACAACACAACCCCCGAGTCGTACGCTTGCTTCAGTAAAATATCCACACCATGCTCGCGCCAGATGTCCAGCATCTTCCGCGTATTACCGCCACCCACATAGATTACATCGGCGGATAAAATCATGTCCTCTATTTCTTCTGGTGCATATGTATTTTTCGTCAGCAGCAAATGCTTGATCTCACACCCTAACCGGTCACCGTACACGAATTGAAAAGAATCACAATACCCCTCCGCATCCATACTAGCAGTAGGAATGAACAACGCTTTGGGCTTCCTTTTGTTCGTTAGATCTACAATCGTTTGATCGATGGCCAAAGTCTCCAATTCGCTAATCTCGCCTCCGCCAATCGCCACAATAATCCCCATCTTCATCACTCCTATTTATAATATTGAAGCAGAGCAAGAATACAAAAAAGCCCCGGATGCATGACGTCTTATTCAGACACACCGGGACTGACTCTATTGTGACAAGCTATATAGGTTGGTTAAGCACATTAATAAGTTTGTTATTAAATTGATCGGTAGTTTCAGAAAATTTTTATATTAAAAATATCTTTCTATATTCTTTTATAATAGAAATGCGAAGATTTAAAATTCATTTTCCACTTTATCATCCGCCCTTAATTTACCATTATTCGTGTATCTCACAACAATTTGATTTAGGCATTCAAGATTATCCAGGAGATTAGACTTTCGTTTCAGAAAAAAAGTATAGAGCCATAACGCGATGTGCTTAGGCTTTCAGAGTCCATAATGTGCTACTAATTGTAATTCAACAATCACAGCTGGATAATTTTTATGTACTTCTAAATTGTTGTAGGTTACAAATTCGTTTATAAAGAACTCCATTAAGCATGCTTATTATTTCCAATAATTCACTTCCATCCGCGATGTAGTAAATTGATTAATGGATTTAACTACAATTTAGAAACCAGTTAAGAAACTATGGAACCAGTTAAAAATTATTGTCGGCCTGACAAGCCCTTAATTTTCCCTTTAACCCTAGAAATAAATGAAGGATTAACTTTATGAGTTTCTGATTGTTCATTTTGTATTATTTTTCGCCCAATTTTCTCTTCGAGAGAAGATTTATTCTTTTCTTCTACTATTTTCTTGTCTTGCGAATTCGCCTGTTCAATCGGTTTATGACGTGAAAGATCCCTAGTATGTAATATCGCTTGCTTCAATTGCTCCTGACTCGAACGGATACTCATCGGAATATTAGGTCTATCGTCTAATAATGTTTTATTAGTGTATTCCTCACTCTCTTTATTACAAAGTGCTATATATTCATGCACTAACGGATGGTCTATTAACGCTTGATATTTCTCTCCTATTCTGTATTTTCCAAACTTAGTTACATCGTCTGCTACAAAAACAATGCCTTTAGTAATAGATATTTGTGGCGTAACATCTACTTTTTCCCCGTTATCTTTAATCCAGATGGCATGATGGACAGCTTCAATCATGAATTTAGGTGAAGGATCGGGCACAACTTGAATGCGCCAGCCTAACTGCCTCCTACCACCAAATTGTTGTACCATTTGTTGTACATTATCGTAGCATTCGTTTTTTTTAGTCCATTTTTCAGGGATCACTTTTATGTACTCTGGTTGTTCTTTTGGTGAAATGGATTTACAAAAGTTGATTACGGTATCGTCAATTTGTCTTGGTACATTAATTCGGCTCATTAATTCTTAAGCCCCCTTGTCAAAACATAATTATTCTATAACTTTATTTTTTACATCTTCATCTATTTTTTCATGAGTGAGTAGGTTTGTCTAGCAGCTGCACAACAAAAAAGGCCGCCATTTCGGGTAATGGTAAGTACAACCAAACCAAACCGAAATGAGGCGACCTCATAATAGTTATACCCCATTCTTGACCGTATTCAAACAAGTATTAACTTCGGAAGAAGTCCAAAGGATGACCGAGTAAACCAAGGACTACAAGATACGGGAACCAAAATGACCGTCGTTGTGTTGTTCGACTACTTTGTACAAGCCTGTTACCACAAATGGTATGGCCTTCGTCAAAGTACTCGCGTGGCTCGAACTACGATTTACCCAAGCGTTCATTACTCCACCCTTTAATTCCCCCTGTAAGAAAATAATAATTCCCGTCTCAAATTTTGCCCCTCTCCAACATACCCCAATCCCTTGCGCCGCAAGGCTTCACAGCCAATTCTGAGATAAAAATTCCTGTCCCAAAAACGCAGGGAAAAAGACTGAGGAACTGGAAAGAAACTGGTTCAATTGTGAACGAAAACGAATAAAAATTAGTGTCCCTGAAGAGGCAGAGAAATGCCCAAGAAATGCAGGGATCGGCATCTAAACCGCTTGGGTAAGAGCCTGGAAAATGCCTGAGTAAAAGCTTGAGTAAAGACCTCCCACAACCTCTGAACCCTTGAGCTGCTTGGGTTTCTGATGGAGTAATTATTCGAGGAAAGACTGAGAAATCCCTGCATGGTTCCGCCGCGAAGGATAAAAAAGACTGGAGAAATGCTTGGGGTATGAGTCTTTGGAGTTCTTGTGGACACTAATTTTTATTCCTGGACAGTATTATTGAAAATGGACAGGAATTTTTTATTGTTTCCCCCCCCCGCTGCCGCATCCCCTCAAACAACAATATCGTCGCCGCCATCGCGGCGTTCAGCGATTCGGCGCGGCCGGCCATCGGGATGAGGATGCTTTTGTCGACCATTGCAGCCGTCTCGGGCGAGATGCCTTGGCCTTCGCTGCCGATCAGCAGCCACTGGCTGCCGTGAAAATCATGGGTGTAGCAGGAATCCTCCGCTGTCAGCGAGGTGCTGACCAGTAGCGCCCCGCCCTCCCGAGCCTGAGGGAGAATGGCACTTAGCTCTCCCTCCACTACCGGGAGGTGGAACATCGACCCCATCGTAGACCGGATGGTCTTCGGGTTGAAGAGGTCGGCGCAGCCCCGGCCGAGGATCACGCCGTCCGCGCCCGCCGCATCCGCGCTGCGGATGATAGTGCCTACATTGCCGGGGTCCTGGACCCCGTCAAGCACCACAACCAGGCTGTCCGGCTTCGCCAGAATGGCCTCTAGGCCCTGTTGCTCCTTCCGCACAATGGCGAATACCGGCTGCGGGGTGCCCGTGCTGCTGCACTTGGCAATTACCGCTGCCGACACACCGATGACCTCCATACCCTGGACAGCCTGAAGCAGCGGCTTCAGCTCAGACGGCATGCCTTTATCGAGATCAAAAGCCAGGCATTCCACATCCGCTTCGGCCTGCAGCGCCTCCTGTACCAGATGAATGCCTTCCACGATATATTTACCGGACCGGTCACGATGCTTCTTTTCCTGCAGTCCGGCCCATTCCTTCACCCGCGTATTCTGCGGCGACATAATTTCCATAGGGTCCTACCTTTCTATTCCTCACAGATTCCTATTGATAAGCCATTTCCAGCTTCGTCAGGTTATCCTTCCGTCCGACAATGACAAGGACATCACCATCGGTCAGACGGTCCTCCGCTCTGGGGGAGATATTCATTTCCTCGCCCTGACGGATTGCCATCACATTGCACCCATATTTGGCACGTATGTCAAGCTCCTGCAGGTTCTTGCCCAGCATCGGCCCCGAGACCTTCATATCGAGAATGCTGTACTCCGGTGACAGCTCAATGTAATCGAGGATGTTCGGAGAAGCGAGATGATGCGCCACCCGCATCCCCATGTCCCGCTCCGGGTAGATAACCTTATCTGCTCCGATTTTACCCAGAACCTTGCCGTGCAGCTCACTTTTGGCTTTGGCGATAATAGCAGGTACGCCCAAATCCTTCAGGATCAGCGTTGTCAGAATGCTGGCCTGAATATCCTCACCGATGGCGACTACCACCACATCGAAGTTACGGATGCCAAGCGCACGCAGCGCCTCTTCATCCGTGGAGTCCGCAGATACGGCATGCGTCACAATGTTGGAGATTTCCTGGGTGCGCTGTTCATCCGCATCAATGGCCAGCACCTCATAACCCATCCCGCTGAGTGCTTTGGCCACACTTGAGCCGAAGCGCCCCATGCCGATGATCGCATACTGTTTTTTTGCCATTAAGCCTTGTCCCTCCCGTACGTATAATACATCTCACACAGTATAGCATAAGCCGTTATAAACTTGAATGTTCAGCGCTCCCGCAGGGCACCTTATAAGAAGGCTGCTTACCTGACTAAGCCCCTGCTTTCGAAATCAGTTTTGCGATGCTGATTCAGTAAGCAGATGCTCAAAAACTTTAAGGAGGCCGATTATGCCAGTCACCCTTGATTTGCGCCAGGCCATCATTCACAAGGTACACGGCCAGTCCGAAGAAGGTCTGCGGGAGGTCATTGAGAATTCCGTAGACGGGCCGGAAGCCGCGCTTCCCGGACTGGGTGTCGTCTTTGAGATGATCTGGAAGGACCTCGACCCTGCGAAGCAGGACCGGGTTCTCTCTATGCTGCACAGACACCTGGACAAGCTTACCCCAGGCTCCATCACCTCCTAGAGGGGGCCCATCCCGCCAAAAACCTCCGCACCCCACCGTGCTGCTGCACAGGTGGAGGCGGAGGTTTTTTATAGCCTAATCATACATATGCTTAACTGCTCATCTTGCTTCTATTACACTCTTCAAGGTGCAGTCTCCAGGAACTTCGCGGTCGGATTCTTCTCCATCGCGGTCCGCATGGCGTATTCGTTCTCGAACAGCACTACGTAATTGCCCTTCTTGTCCGTAACCAGAGTGGAGTTGATCCGGAACTTGCTGGCATCCGGCTTGTTCTCATCCACGATCCAGCGTGCGAACTGGTAGCTCATACGCTGCAGCTGCACATCCACGCCATACTCACCCTTCATGCGGTACTCGAACACCTCGAACTGCAGTTGTCCGACTACACCCAGCAGAATATCGTCGAAGTTGACGGTACGGAACACCTGGATCATGCCCTCTTCGGTCAGCTGGTCAATCCCCTTTTGGAATTGCTTCGATTTCAGTGCATTCTTGATGGTGACTTTGGAGAAAATCTCCGGCGAGAAGGTCGGCAGCTCATCGAACTCCATATCTCCAGCCTGACTGAGCGTGTCGCCAATCCGGAAGATGCCCGGGTCGAACAGACCGATAATATCCCCCGGATACGCCTCTTCAACAATATCCCGGTCCTGGGCAAGGAACTGCTGCGGCTGGGACAGCTTGATGTCTTTGCCGGCACGTACATGCTTCACACTCATCCCGCGCTCGAACTTGCCGGACACGATACGCAGGAAAGCGATACGGTCACGGTGTGCGGGATTCATATTCGCCTGAATTTTGAATACATAGCCGGTGAATTTCTCATTCGTCGGTTCTATAGAGCCCGCTGTACTGCGGCGTGGTTCAGGCTTCGGCGCAAGCTCCAGGAAATTATCCAGGAACGTCTGCACACCAAAGTTGTTGATAGCACTGCCGAAGAATACCGGAGTAATCTCCCCGCGCAGCACCTTCTCATAGTCAAAAGGATCACCCGCTACATCAAGCAGCTCCAGATCCGCGCATAGCTGATCATGCAGGTATTCCCCCGCCATCTCACGGATAATCGGGTCGCGGTAGCTCTCCACCTTCTGTACTTTAATTACGGAATGGTCATCGCCCTGGAACAGCTCGACCTGATTCTTCATCCGGTCATAGACGCCGCACAGCTCACGGCCCATCCCAATCGGCCAGTTCATCGGCACCGAACGGATGCCCAATACATTCTCCAGCTCTTCCATCAGATCAAACGGGCTGCGGCCTTCACGGTCCAGCTTATTAATGAAGGTGAAGATCGGAATGCCGCGCTTCGCGCAGACCTGGAACAGCTTGATTGTCTGTGTCTCCACACCCTTGGCTACGTCGATCAGCATGACGGCGCTATCAGCCGCAGTGAGCGTACGATAGGTGTCTTCACTGAAATCCTGGTGACCTGGAGTATCCAGAATGTTCACCCGGTGGTCCAGGTAATCAAACTGCATCACAGAGGACGTTACCGAGATTCCGCGCTGCTTCTCAATTTCCATCCAGTCACTGGTGGCGTGCTTACTTGCCTTGCGGGCTTTGACTGTACCTGCCAGACGGATGGCTCCTCCGAAGAGCAGAAGTTTCTCGGTCAGTGTCGTTTTACCCGCATCCGGGTGGGAAATAATCGCAAAGGTTCTGCGTTTGTCGACTTCACTCTGAAGCTTATGGTCCGTTGCTTTATTCATTGCACATATCCCTTCATCTATAAATTCATGCTTACTTCTGCCTCTATTGCCGGATCGATCAAATCGGTCTGCTATTCATGGATTCAGATCCTTTCCTTCGAAAATCAACAGAGAATCAACGTCTATTTCTTGAACGTAACGTTTACCATTTATAGGATCATCTATAGCGCTAGGCTTAGAAATCTTTATGTTGAAAGCATCCTTCTCAGTATAGCAAAATCCGGCAGAGATTATCTACAAAAAAGCGGCTGTAGTGAAATATCTTGTAATATAAATTCACGATTCAGCAAAAAGATCCCCCTGCAGCGAAATGCAGGAGGATCTGTAACCATTCTTCTTCAGGAACTAGCGGTTAACCTGCCAGACCACATTGTCTTCATCCTGGCCGTTGACCGGCCACCAGTGGAAGCCTTCTCCGGCAAGCAGCTGGTCGGCTTCAACCGGACCCCAGGAGCCGGCAGGATAGGAAGCCAAGTCGTTGCTCTCTTCCTTCCATGCCTTGGCAATCCGGTCCACGAAGGACCAGGCCGAGGATACTTCATCCCAGCGGGTGAAGTAGGTGGAATCGCCGCGTGCAGCATCATGCAGCAGACGCTCATAAGCCTCCGGCGAGTTAATGCCGATCATGCAGCTCTGGCAGAAATCCATAGCCAGCGGCTGAATCTCGGATTCCGAGCCCGGCTTCTTCGCATTGATCTTCACATAGATGCCTTCCATCGGATTGACGCGGATGACGAGCAAGTTCGGCTCAAGCTTGTGCTTCTGGCCCAAGTAGACGTTGGTCGGCATTCCTTTGAATTCTACAACCACTTCCGTGGTCTTCACAGGCAGGCGTTTGCCGGTGCGGATATAGAAAGGAACTCCAGCCCAGCGGAAGTTATCCACGAACACACGGGCTGCGAAATAAGTCTCTGTATTCGATTCCGGGTCCACTTTGTCTTCCTGGCGGTAAGCCGGAAGCGTCTTGCCCTTGTAGAGACCTTGAGTGTATTGGCCGCGAACAACGTTCTCGCGGACCTCATCAGGGGTAGCATAAGGACGCAGCGAACGTAGGACCTTCACCTTCTCATCACGGATATCTTCAGCCAGCAGACGGCTAGGCGGTTCCATAGCAATCATCGTCAGCAGCTGCAAAATATGGTTCTGGCCCATATCGCGCAGTGCCCCCGCATGATCGTAATACCCGCCGCGTTCTTCCACGCCCACCGTCTCGCCGAGTGTAATCTGAATGTTGGCGATATGCTTGTTGTTCCACAACGGCTCGAAGAAGGCATTAGCGAACCGGATTACTTCAATATTCTGAACCATTTCCTTACCCAGGTAATGGTCAATCCGGTAAATCTCCTCTTCCTTGAAGACTTGACGGATCTGTTCGTTCAGTTCCTCAGCGGATTCGAGATTGTAGCCGAATGGCTTCTCGATGACCAGACGGTTCCAGCCTCTGGCCTGCAGCATCCCGCCTGCCTTGAGGTTGAAGGATACGCTGCCGAACAGTTCAGGCGCAAGTGCCAGATAGAACATACGGTTGCCCGGAATATGGAACTTCTCTTCCAGCCGCTCCGTCTGTTCGTTCAGCTCACGGAAGCCGTCAATATTATTGATGTCGAGTGACTTGTATTCAAAATGCTGTACGAACTCGTTCCATTCCGCAGCATCTCCTGCCTGATACCGGCAGAACTCGCGGATGGATTCCTTCACATCTTCCCGGAATTCATCCTGGGTGCGGGGACGCCGAGCCACGCCAATGACCGCAAAATCTTGGGTCAGCTTGCCTTCACGGTACAAACTGTAAATCGCCGGGAAAAGCTTACGCCGGGCCAGATCTCCGGTTGCCCCGAAGATAAAGAATACAGCACCGGGTGTATGCAGTGCATCAAGGGTTTGATTTTCAGCCATGGCTCCTCATCTCTCTGTATGTAATATAGTTGACATTCATTCTCATCGCCTGGTATGAAACAACATACGACTATAGGCGTGATGTCATTTTATCATAATTGCTCGGAGGATGCCATCACATTCCTGACAGTTTCTCTCGGGATTTCGCACTTTTCCATTACTCTTTCTTATGCCTTCACCGAATTACGCTTATATTACGTTATTTAACCTCAATATTCGATTGTAATTAATGGCATTCCAAGGGTTATCCGGTTCTCGTCCGCGTTGACGTTCTTGTGAACTGCCAGCTGGAAGGCCAGGCTGTGGTTACCGCTACTAACAATGCGCTGAAGACCCGGCACACTGTAAGAATGACTGAATGTAGAGACGTCGGCGTAGCTCTCCTCTGCCTGAATCCCGGGAAGCTCTGCGGCCAGTAACTTCTCCGTAGCAAGGAGTGCTGCCTGCGTTCCGCCCTGCTCCTTCGCAGGTGCCTGCAGCGATGCATTCCAATCCGCAGCAATTCCCGCCTGGAGCATCGCCTCTCCGGTGTCCGCCGCTGCGTCCGGCAGTTCCGGTGAGCCCAGAAGATCGGCCGTCTCCAGCGTAACAATACAATAGCTCCGTCCGCCGCCAAGCTCACTCCAGAACAGGGAGACCTGTATACCTCCACTGAGCTGCACGGCAGAGCGCCAAGCCCGGTGTCCTTCATTATCTGCGCTGCTCATTTCACCGAGCCCAAGCCTGTCTGAAAGGCTCTGTACGGCAGTCCCAGCAGCCTCTTCTCCGCTGTATTCCCCCTGCCATTTCAATACGAGCCGGAGCGGCGCCCCTGGAGAGGAGGCCTGTCCGCCCAGTGTGGTCAGCAGAGCAAGGGATTCCTGAAGCTCTCCGGCAGCGGCAGAAGCAACAGTACTCTGAACGCCGCTTCTTCCTGCGGTTTCCGCGCTACGGAACCCGCTCAGCAGCAGCATCAGTGTGCACATTCCCGCCAACACCAATACCAGTATTCCCTTACTCCGCCCTTTATTCCCCACTTCGCATCTCCCTCTCAACCGATCTAGTAATCTACTAGACAGGTTATCCAATTTCAGAGAAAGATATACGAACGCATGCAAAAAACACTTCCAAGATCATCCGGGCGGACTCGCTTGAAAGTGCTCCATGGCTTCCATAGACCGAACCTACTCCGCCAGTCCGTTCTTATATGCATAAATAGCCGCCTGGGTCCGGTCTTCAACCCCCAGCTTGGCAAGAACATTCGTGACATGGAATTTCACCGTCTTGATTCCAATAATTAATTGATCGGCAATGTCCTGGTTGGACTTGCCTTGAGCTAGCAGCTTTAGCACTTCCATCTCGCGTTCTGTAAGCTCTTTGTAGGCAGGTGCCTCTCCTCGTGCATTGGAACGGAACCGGTTCATCATCTTGGAAGCCACCTGCGACTCCAGCACCGACTGGCCTCTTGCGGCTGCACGGATCGCATCTGCGACTTCGCTGGCCCGTGAGGTCTTCAGCAGGTAACTGAAGGCTCCTGCTTCGATCACCGGATACATCTTCTCATCATCCAAATAACTGGTCAACACAATAACCTTACAATCCGGGTACAGCTTCAGCAGTTGTCTGGTCGTCTCGATTCCGTCCATGCCGTCCATCACCAGATCCATCAGCACCACATCCGGCGTATACTCCTGGGCCAGACGGATGCCCTCCTCGCCGCTTCCTGCTTCCCCGACGACCTCAATGCCATCCTCGGTACCGAGGACCGCAGCAAGTCCGATCCGGACCATCTCATGATCGTCTACAAGCAGGACCTTGATTGCATCATCTTCTTCTATCTCCATCGTTACACCTGCCCCCTATTCATTGACTACCGGTACGGTAATATCGATCCGCAAGCCTTTGCCGGGAGCGGTGATGAACTGGATCGAGCCCCCGATCTCTGTAATCCGCTCCTGCATATTCGACAGACCGTAGGAGGTCTGCTTGCTGTCATCCATCTCGAAGCCGATTCCGTCATCGCGCAGCGTCAGCCGGACCGTATCCCCCCGGCGGTGCAAGCGGATCTCCATCTTCTCCGCTTTGGCATGGCGGAGCGTATTGGAGATAGCCTCCTGCACAATACGGAACAAGTGATTCTCGACGCCCTTCAAGAGCTCTACACCCTGATCCATCTCGAACAGAATATCAATCGGCACCTTGATCTTCAGTTCCTTAATCAGCTCCTGCAGACCTTCCTCCAGCCCCTTGCCTTCCAGGTACACCGGTCTCAGATGCAGCAGCAGTGCCCTCATCTCCGACTGGGCTACGGCCGACATCTCCTCGATCAGCGCGATTTGACGCTGTGCCTTGTCAAAGTCCTTCTCCAGCGTCCGGCCTACGGCCGTTGCCGTCATCGAGATGGCGAACAGCTGCTGTGATACCGCATCATGCAGTTCCCGTGCCAGCCGCTGCCGCTCCTCGATGATTGCCGTGACCCGGGCCTGCTCGGCAAGCTTCGCGTTATTGGTGGAGAGCCGCTGTAGCGTATTCACCTGATTCTCCCACTTGCCGCTGATCCGCCCGAGCTGTTCCCCGAGCCGCCCCAGCTCATCATTGCCGAGGTCCGGCATGGCCGGGGTGAGATTGCCTTTCTCCCAGGCGACCAGGGTGGCCCGCAGTAATTCCAGCTTGCGCTTGCTGCGGAAGCCCTGATAGAAGCCGTAACCGATGCCAAAAGCCATCGGCAGTAGAATTAGCGTCATTCCTGTCCTTACGCCAATCCGCCAATCCTCGAATGGCCGTAATAAACCATATGTATACATAATATATGTAATAACGAGCAGCATGAACAAAGAGAACAGAGCTCCCTCACCCATACTGCGCGTTACCATGTTACTGCTTTTTTTGTCCATGCCGGGAGCTCTCCCTTCTCTCTTGACCCTAACATACTCTTAAGGGAAGCGTACGTCCAGATCCCCCATCAGATAAGAAATGTTAAATTTCACTTTATGCTCGCAGCTGTCATAGTTGGGTGACTTCCAGTTCAGCCGGTTCAGCATCCCCGTATCACGGTTACTGCCGGACTCAATCGAGCCGAACAGCACGAATGCCTCGATCTCTACACCGTAATCCTCAGACAGCAGAATATCCACATCACCAAAAATCCCCTGATACAGCATAATCGTCTCCTGCTCTTCCGCCATGGCCAGGGAAAGATCCACATCCACCTCACCCAGCACATGCCAGGCGCTCAGGCTGCGCATCACCCAAGGTGAGAGATCCCAGTCGAACCGGGAAGAAAAGCTTTGTTTCTGCACAAACCCTGCCTTGCGCTGCATTCTTTTCGATTTGACAAAGAACATCCCCAGCGAAACCAAGCAAATGCCAAGCACCAGCAACAAATGATCCAGCAGCAGCAGTACCGCCCCGACTCCCATTAGCTTATAGCCTTGCTTGACCCTGCCCGACGTCGTCCGGTAGATTCCCAGCAGCAGGAACAGGAGTGCGACAATGGAGAAGAAGCCGATCCATTTGCCAAATATCATCAAGCAGCCTACACCAATCAATCCGATGGCAATCAACCGGTTCCGTTTATCCATTTCCGCACCTCCTTAAAGTGTTGCGAAGCTACATCTTCATCCTACTGCATCCGCTACAAAAGCCATACCGGTATGGAGAATCCATACCGTATGGCTTTACCTTGATCAGCATATCATATCCGGCTGTTCTTTAGGAACAGGGATTATTGTTCTTTTTTATTCAAAGGAGGGGCTGCTGGAGTTGAGTTCAGCTTGTTCTTGAGTGCGGCAAGCTGCTCCTCTACTTTCAGTTCCTTCTCAGGATCTACCGGCTTAGCATATGCGGTTGCCGAAGGGCTATACGGAGCACGCATGACATCTGCTTCCGCTTCGAGCTGCATGATCTTTTCTTCCATGCGGTGGAAGCCAAGGGACGCACTTCCGCTTTCAATGGAATGTACGCTGCTGATCTGGGACATTTGCTTCTTGGCCTTAGCCATCTGAGCGCGGGATACCAGTTCATTGCGTTTGTTGCGCATTTTATAGAACTCATCCTTCATATCATGCAGCTGCTGCACCAGTTCCTTGGCCTGTACTTCAGCCTGTGCGTGAAGCTCGCCGTACTCGGTAAACTTCTGGTCAAAGTAGATTTTCTCTTCCAGCAGCTTACGGGTAACTTCCTCCTGCCCGTTCTTCAGCGCAAGCTCAGCCTGTGCCCCGCGTTGTCCGGCTACCTTAGCAGCTTCGTCCACACGCTGTTTCATACGGCGTTCATTAGCCATCTGCTTCGCTACCGTTACTTCAGCCTCATGAATCTCAGCCTCCATATCGCGCAGATACTGATTAAGCATCACAATCGGGTCCTCTACCTTATCCAACATATCATTTACCGACGCCTTCGTCATATCTTTAATCCGTTTGAATACTCCCATAATTTACACTTCTCCCTTCTCGTATTTAGCAAGTTTTTGTTTGAGCTCTTCCACTTCTTTTTGCAGTGCCTTCTTCTCGATATCCTTCATCATGGCATCCAGGCCAGAATCGGGAGCTGCGTGAGCGCCTGCCTTGTCATAACCGGGATTGTAGCCCGGCTGTCCGCCATAAGGGCCATATCCCTGAGGTCCTTGGTGCGGAGCCTGTGGTCCACGGCCATATTCAGGTCCGCCGGAGTAAGGTCCGCCGTACGGGCCACCCTGCGCACCGGGTCCAAAGGGATTGTACTGGTTAGGCTCCTTGGCAATCACCATTGCCGCGATAAAGTATACGAGGATCGTAGCTCCACCGCTAAATGGAATACTGATCACCAGCAGAATCCGGAACAGGGTAGAGTCAATGCCGAGAGTCTCGGACAATCCGCCTGCCAGCCCTGTCATTACTTTGTCTCTTCTTGAACGATACAATCGGGTCATACTACTACTCCTTTCTGCCATCATTGTTCAGCTTCTCCTTTAGACGGGCCATTTCTCTTTCGAGTACGGTGGCCACGGTCTCTCCAGCCTGCACCGCATATTCCTGTCCCATCCGGCGCAAGTCGCTCAGGCTTTTGGCTTCAAGCTCCCAGTCGGTCATCTTGTCTTCCAGACGGCCGAACATTTTGGGAACATCTCCGCCGCCGTAAGCCCCGGCTCTTTGATTCATGCGCTGCTGCAGCCGCAGCGACTCCATCCGTGCTGCATAGAACTGGCGTTTGCTGTATACCGTCTGATACTCCATTTTGAGCTCGTTCAGCTGGGATTCCAGTTCGAAGAGTGATTGCTGGCTCGTCTCCAGCAGCCCGCTGTATTGCTCCAGCTTTTCCTCGTGGATAATTTTCTCCTGCAATGCCAGCTTGGCCAGATGATCTTCGCCTGCCTTGAGTGCGAGGAGCGCCTGCTCTTCACGTTTGTTCCTCATGGCGGTGGCCTGATTCACTTGCTGCTGCAATTGCTTCGTATGAGAAGCGTACTGTTGGTACAGACGTTCGGCCTCCCCGATCTCTTCACGGGTTGAATGTAGAAATTGATCAATCAGCTTCACCGGATCTTGGCTCTGCTCCAGGCGTTCATTCAAGTTGGCTACGGTGATGTCCCTCATTCTGCGAAAAACACTCATGATTTCCTGCTCCCTCCCTGCTTCTTAATAAGTATGGACTGTGTGTATTAGTATGTTCTGCTTTGTTTGCCTCTGAGTACCGAGATGCCCCACACTACCAGAGCAATACCCAGCAGCGGACCGATAATCCAGGAAAGCTTGGAGATCAGGGACATGACACCGATGAAGAGTACCACCCAGCCGATAATCTTGCGGCCGCTCTTAATTCCGTAGTATCCGAGTGCAACCAGCACTGCCGGGAAGAGGATGCCGAAGACTCCTGAAATCAAGTGAGGCAGAATGCCAAGCAGCATTACCGCTCCGATTACAATCAGCGCAATCGCAAGTCCGTTACCTTTGTTTCTTTGCATTTGTTATCACCGCCTTTCGCTGCTTTCTCTTTCTTATACCCTTATTCTAGGGCAATCCCGCATCTTTCAAAACAGACTGTGGACGGTTTTATGTACTGGACCTTAGTCGGGGATGGTTGCAGGACTGGAAGCGGCTATACATCCTGAAATATATTCTATTGCTGCTTCCTGCAGATGCGGAGAAGTTAAGCATGCTGAAGAGAAAAAAAGGCTTCAGCGGCTTCAGCGATGTAAGCAACAGCTCATGGATGTACAAATATGTAATGAAGATCGCTACACTGGGGTTTGCCGAGCTTTGAGGACAAGAAGTTCAAGGTGAATTTTTACTATGGAGATGCCTTTTTATTGTCCGACAAATCAAGACTGCCCCGCCCCACTTGCAGGATATTCCAGGGTTGGCCATAATATTGGGAGAATACCTGATTACTAAAGGAGTCATGCCCATGAAGACACTACTCATCGTTGAAGATGATCAAAGCTTGAACAAGGGAATAGCCCTGTCACTGGCCCATAATGAATTGCATATAGAACAAGCCTATTCACTGACGATGGCTGATCAGATTATCTCCTCCACCCAAATTGATCTCATTCTGCTGGATGTGAACCTTCCGGACGGAAGCGGACTGGATTACTGCGAAAGAATCCGCGGAGCCTCGCAGGTACCGATTATATTCCTGACGGCCAACGACATGGAACCGGATATTGTAACCGGGTTTGCTCTGGGGGCTGATGATTATATTACCAAACCGTTCAGTCTGATGATTCTGCGGGCCAGGGTAATGGCCGTCCTGAGAAGGAGTGATGCGCTTACCCATGAGAGGATCGTTGTAGGCCTGCTTGAATTTGATTTTGGCAAAATGGAGTACTTCAAGAACGGCCGGCCGCTGCTGCTGAGCAAATCCGAACAGAAACTGCTGCGCATACTGGTAACGAATAGGGGAAACATTCTGACCCGTGAGCAGCTGATCGACAGAACGTGGAGCCAGGAGGCGGTATTCGTGGATGAGAATGCGTTAACGGTAGCCATCAAAAGATTGCGGGCTAAGATCGAAGAGGAACCCTCTTCGCCTCAATATATCAAAACTGTATATGGTTTAGGGTATACATGGACAGAAGGTCCTGTTCTATGAAGCGACAAGAACGGCTGCCGCTTAACCAATTGGTGAATCTGGCATTCGCCGCAGCTTTTACCATTCTGGTCCTGGTATATGTGACTTGTATTATATTGCTAGAGATCACCGGTTCATCGCTGCTTGGACTCTCTCTTCTATTCATAATCTGCATGCTGATCCTTGGAGGTGTCTGGTCCCGGTCGCTCCGGAATATGGTTACTTCTTTCATGGGAAAGGTAGAGACATTGGTAGACAATGCTACTCACGGGCGTGAGCCCACCTATAATTATGAAGAAACCCTTCTCTCCTCCATAGAACATAAATTAATGCGGTACATAGAGATTGCAAGAGTGAACGGACAGAATCTGGAAACGGAAAAGAATAAAATTAAAGAACTAATCTCCGACATCTCCCACCAGACCAAAACGCCCTTATCCAATATTATGATCTACAGCCAGCTGCTTGAGGAAAGTCTGGTGAATGATGAACATGCGCTTCAGCTTGCTGTACAAGTTAAAAAACAGTCGGAAAAACTCGACTGGCTGATCCAATCCCTGATCAAACTGTCCAGGCTGGAGACAGGCATGATCTCTCTGCGAATGGAGCCTTGTCCTGTGATCCATGCGGTTTCTGAAGCAGTCTCCCAGATCCTCATCCAGGCAGAGAACAGCCGCATCACTATCAGTATAAACTGTGAACCTCACATCACAGCATGCTATGACCTCAAATGGACAACCGAAGTGTTATCCAATCTGCTGGATAATGCTGTGAAATATTCAGAACGAGGGGATAGCATCCATATCACTGCGGAAGCGAATGAGATGTTTATACGCCTGGATATCGCAGATACCGGCCGTGGAATCTCCCAGGAAGAGCTGCCCCAAATCTTCAGGAGGTTCTACCGGGGAAAGAATGTGCGCGATGCAGAAGGTGTGGGAATTGGGCTCTTCTTGGCCCGGGAGATCATCACCGCTCAAGGCGGACATATGAAAGCTGCTTCTGTGCCCGGGCAAGGCACTGTGTTCTCGATCTTCCTGCCGCTATTCTGAATATGTCCATTCCGTCAGATTTCAGACACTCTCCTGTTAGTTTTGTCTGATACCTTGTAGATGTGGATACGAACATACGTACAGGAGGAATATAACATGTCTATTCTACGAATAGAGAATCTCAAGAAATATTATGGAAAAGGTGAGCATACGGTCAAAGCCCTGGATGACGTGTCTATAAATGTAGAAAAAGGGGAGTTCGTGGCAATCGTCGGCACGAGCGGTAGCGGAAAAAGCACGCTGCTTCACATGCTTGGCGGTCTGGACCGGGCTACAGAGGGCAAGGTTTATGTCAACGGGCATGATATTTTTCAGATGAGTGATGAGAAGCTGACCATCTTCAGACGCCGTTCTGTAGGATTTGTCTTCCAGAGTTATAACCTGGTGCCGATCCTGAGTGTGCTGGAAAATATTGTCCTGCCCATTGAGCTTGACGGAGGCCAGATCGACCGGGAGTATCTGAACCTGATTATCTCAAGTCTGGGGCTTCAGGAGAAAGTTGGTAACCTGCCTTCTGCGCTCTCCGGAGGCCAGCAGCAGCGTGTAGCCATCGCAAGAGCACTTGCTACCAAACCTTCCATTATTCTGGCCGATGAGCCCACCGGCAATCTTGACAGCAGGACCAGCCAGGAGGTACTTATCCTGCTGAAACAGCTCAGTGTCAAATTCGACCAGACCATTGTGATGATCACACACAACGAGAGCATTGCACAGATGGCGGACCGGATCATCCGCATTGAGGACGGCAGGCTTGCCTCGGGATCGACGCAGGCCCCCGGGGAGAGATGATTATGATCGCGACGAAAAACCGGAGGACCATATTAAATCTGGCGATGGCAAGCCTGAGAGCCAACCGGCTGCGGAATCTGGCTGCCATCTGCGCCATTATACTGACTACACTGCTCATCACCTCCATTTTCACCATGGCTCTGAGCATTAATCAATCCATGCAAAATGCACAGATGAAGACAGTCGGAAGTGACTTTCACGGAGGGTTTAAATATCTTAGCCCGGAACAAGTGGAGACGCTGCTGAAGCACCCTTCCATTAAACAATCCGCCCTCTCCCTTCATTCCGGCATATTGCATAATAAAGCATTCGGCCAGGACCGGGTTGAGGTGCTGCAGGTTGACCAGAATTACGCTGATCACGGCTTCATAGAATTCGTTGAAGGGGGATTGCCTGCCGGAGAGAATGAGGTTGCCCTAAATACCTGGGTTCTGGGCAAGCTAGGGGTGCAGCCGGAGCTAGGGAAGGAAATCACGTTGCAGATCGATACCGGAGAACGGATCATTAACCGGAAATTCACCTTGTCGGGCTATTATGAAGCGGACAAGCAATTGGCGATGGCAGGGTTGGCTTTTGTGTCCAAGGCCTTTACCGATAAAAACCTCTCAGATATTGATCCCGAACAATCGAAGGAAAGCGGATCCTACGTAAACACCTCAGAACTGAGTGTCATGTTCAACAATTCATTTCATATTGAGAAAAAGCTGAACAGGATTCTGGCTGATACGAGGATTACGGCTCCCATCGGGATCAATTGGGCCTACTCCAGCGTATCTTTGGCGGACAATGTTGAGGCTATCCTTCCATATGCCGCAGTTATCTTTATCATTATGCTTAGCGGCTACTTGCTTATTTACAATATTTTCTATATTTCAGTGGTCCGGGATGTGAAGTTCTACGGCCTGCTGAAAATGATTGGCACCACCCCGAGACAACTGCGGAGAATCATCGCTATTCAAGCCAGGCTGCTGTACCTCATTGCCCTGCCGTTCGGCCTTGGCTCCGGCTATATGACCGGCAGATGGGTTACACCTCTGACCACTTCGCTGTCCGGGGAGTTTAAAGGAAATTCTCTATCATCCAGTCCATGGATATTTGCAGGGGCAGCCCTCTTCTCCTTCCTGACCGTGTGGATCGCAGCGCATAAGCCGGGACGGCTGGCAGCGGACATCGCTCCGGTGGAAGCCGTTAAATTCTCAGGCGTTCAGAATAGCGGAAAAAGAACCTTCAAGCCATCCAAGCATGGAGCCAGACTATACCGGATGTCGTTCTCCAACCTGTTCCGGAGCAAGAAGAAGCTGAGTCTGATGTTATCCTCGCTCTTCTTAAGCATTCTGCTATTTAATACGATATTTACCGTGATCTCCTCCATGGATATCAATAAATATCTCAGTGCATATATTCATGGAGATTATATGATTCACAACAAGGGAATTATCCAGCAGGAGGGGGAACGCTCAGTCAATGAAACCGAGCTGTCCGAGGAACTGTGTGCGAAGCTGGAGCATCTGGACGGTGTGGAAAATATCGATAAAGTATATTATACCCTTTTCTCTTATCCTCCGGATGATTCCGTCCGTGCTTCAGCCGAGTCTTCAGCCACTCCTTCTGCCCTTCCCGCCAAAGTTCATACCCAACTCTACGGGCTTGATTCCGGCTGGTACGATCTCGCAGATCAGGATATACTTGAAGGTCACTTTAACAGGGAACAATTCGATTCCGGAGATTACATACTGGTGGCGGAGACTCTTACAGGGCCAGGTGCTTATACAAGCTACTATCATCCCGGGGATGCTATCAGCTATTCCGGATTGAAGCGGAGATACGAAGTGATGGCCGTGCTGAAATATCATGCTTTCTATGCAGCAACCAGTCAAATGTATTTCGGTAACGGCTACAATGCCTTTTTGCCTGCAGCCGAACTCCGGCAAGCCACTTTGGAGAGCGGGACTCCGGCAGACATCCTCTCGCTTACCCTGAATGCAGCCCCCGGCAAGCTTGATGAAACGGGGCAACAGATCAGGGAGGCTATCCGCCCGCTGGATGCTCTGCAGCTGAAATCAAGAGAAGATTATAGGAAGGAGTTAAGCGATAATATCCGTATTTTTCAGATTATAGGGTATGGACTTAGTCTCGTAATTGCACTTATCGGCCTGCTTAATTACATTAATTCTGTCCTGACCGGAGTGATCGCACGCAGGTATGAATTTGCCGTTCTAGAGAGCATTGGAATGACCAAACAGCAGCTCAAACGTATGCTCGTCTACGAGGGCATGTACACCGTGCTTCTCACTGCGCTGCTTACCTCTACTATAGGTGTGCTGCTGACTTACTGCACCGCCAGAGGTATTGCCGCAGGGATGGCATACATGGAATTCCGGATGATGTGGCTGCCGTTTATTCTGATCATCCCGATCCTGGCAGTCCTCTCTTATCTCATCACCTTAAGCGCCTATAAGCCGCTCGCCCGCAGCCCGATCGTCGAAAGGCTCCGTGAAATGGAATAATGGCATGCTGAAACAGCCGGATGCTCTGTTAGAGTACCGGCTGTGGATGAGTATAGGATAAGGTCATTATCTGGAGAAGGTTTGCGCAGCAAGGCTATCCAGAATTTCCTCACTGAGGAACGGGGCAAGGGGCAGGAGCGCTTTAACGCCTTCTTTTGTAGAAATAGCTACAGCAAGTTGATCAAGCATCTCATCACTAATAAATGGGGCGAGGGATACCAGTGCCTCCGAACCTTCTTGCGTCAAGACAGTCTCAGCAAGTTCATCCAGCCTCTCATCACTTATAAATGGAGCGAGGGATACCAGTGCCTCCGAACCTTCCTGCATCAAGACAGTCCCTGCAAGTTCATCCAGCCTCTCATCACTAATAAATGGGGCGAATTCCACCAGTGCCTTCAGACCTTCTGCGGCATATACCAGCTTGGCCAGCTCGTCCATTGCTTCATCACTGACATACGAGGCCAGCTTCAGCAGAGGCTCCACCCCTCCCCTTTCAAACACCTGCTTGGCGCATGAATCGAGAGTCTCCTCGCTCAGGAACGGCGCAAGTGCCAGCAGATCGTCTACAGCGGCCCCGTCCTTCACATGCTCAAATGCTTCACCAATCTGCTCATTATGAAGAATTGGCGCAAGGTCTGAGAGCTCTTGGGCCGTTCCTTCCCCCCGCTCAAAATAATCTGTGCCGCCATGCTCCAGTACACTCCCGATTACGCGGGAGCCCTGTCCTTGTTCTTCCCCGAGGATCTCATCGATCCCCACAGCAAAGATTTCTGCCAGCTGCGGAAGCTTGGAGATATCCGGCATACTGTTGCCCCTCTCCCAATTACTCACCGCCTGATAACTGATGCCCAACTGGTCCGCAAGCCCCATTTGAGTCAGACCGGCCAGACCTCTTAATCTAACGATATTCCGGCCCACCTTTAACATATCAAACATAACTTACCACTCCTTCGGCTAAGATGCTCTCAGTGTATCGACTGCTGCTGCGGTTGTATATCAAGCGCTGCTTGAGTTACCGCCGGCTGTGGCTTACTACGGAAAAGAGTCACCAATACCACAACCCCGATAATGATCACGGCAGCGATCAGGGTATTCAGGGTAAGCTGTTCGCCAACCAGCAGCCAGCCAAGCAGCACTGCGACTACCGGATTAACGAAGGCATACGTGGAGACGAGGGTAGCGTCAGCATTCTTAAGCAGCCAGATATAGGCTGTATAGCCGACAATGGAGCCGAAGGTGATCAGGTAGGCCAGAGCCAGGTAGGATCGCATAGAAATGCCGGAGATATTAAGTGTGGACCAAAGGTGCCTCCCCAAAATAAATACACAAATAAGAGTGCAATTCCTACCACGTACACTGGATTAGCCTGTGATTTGTTCTTCATATTTTCTCCCTTTCTCCCGCTCCTAAAAATTCATTATACTCTAAGAATTGGCTATGTACCTCAATGTCAATGGCTGCTCCTCGTCAATTCCGACATTTTCAAGGTCTTCATCTTCAAGGATATTATTAATATACAGCTTCCACTTTTTAGTCTGATTATTCTCTATTCCGTCAACCATACTTATTTGTCCTTTCTGATCCTTTTCAATTCGCATTCCCTGTTCAGCATTGTCTGAAATTGCCTGCAGTACTTTCCAAACAGTAGGATTATCATCTACAATTTTAACGGTCTGTAGAAACAAAATCTCATCTTCGTTGTAAATAACCACATTAACTTTGGTTTCCAAAGCGCCTTGCCCTGTGTATTTTACGCCATGATATTCAGGAGAAATACTATCTCCCTTATTAGTTCCGCAGGCTGTTAACGATAATGCAATAACCATTAACAACATTAATATAGTGTAAACGGATTTTGTAAAATGCAATTTAGATTGAAACACAATGATAGCCCCCTCAAAGGTTATATTCAGCTATTTGCTTTCCATCGATCATTCACTAAAACGGATTCGTTCCATTAAGCTCTCCTTGCTTAAGCGCCACTGCATATAGAAGGTAGTTCCCACTTGAACTGTAAAATAGGCGCATATCAAGAATAGCATGGCTGTTATTGGCAGTTGATACTGAACATAGGTGGCGGATTGCTTGAAAATTTCAACACCATAATATCCTGCTGGTATACCCAGCGAAAAAGTGAATAACAGACTAATTAGAATAACCATTAAGCCTTCACTGCCTAGCTGCAAGGTTAGTTGACTCCGTGACATGCCAATCGCTTCAACTAAGCTAATCTCCCGTTTTCTAGAATACATACTGGTTAAGTTAGAATTAATTAAGTTAAATATACTGATAATCAGCAATGCCGAAGTAAGACTATTAGCCGCCAACTGAAATACTTTCTTCATTCCATTAAACTCCTGATACATCTCCTGGAAAGAAGTGAATGTTATTCTTCGATCAGCAGTTGCGATGCCTTTTAAATTCCGTTCGACTTCCCCTTGTCGTCCTTCATTAACTTGGACGCTAACCTGCTGGATGCGGTGATCCATATTTAATCGTTTAAACAGGTCCTGGTGAGCAATAAAAACTCCTCCATCCGAAGAATTACCTTTATATGTAACGTAATTGGGCAATACACCAATAATAGTGAATACACGTTCTTTCTGCCCTTCTCCATACTTTGCGAATCGTATTTTGTCTCCCTCCCGGTAGCCTCCATCTTCCGAAACGGCGATGAGATTATTGCCACTTCTCAGTGCTGTAAGCATAGAATCATCTTTCCCGAGCATCTGGAGGGCACTTGTCATTAAGTGATCATCGTAGGCATAGATATCCGTTCTAATCTCCGGGTTCCTTATACCCGCCAAGTCTTTGAGGTGAAGGTGTGCATCCTGCTTGTTATAAATTAATACGTCATACATCTCCGTCAATACAGATTTGACGCCTGACATAGTCTTCACTTGCTGTATCACCTCGTTGTTAAACAAATCGAGTTGTTCGTCAGACTCAAGGTTAGCAACAGCACTTAGCTTATAGTCACCAGGCACCATACTTCCAGCCATATTATCGATATTCATACTACTGAAAATACTCCCTGTGACCACAAAAATAAAACCTGTCAGTGTAATGGATATTACAGTCACCCAGGTGCGCTTGCGATATCGAATAAGTTGTGCCAACACCAGGGAGAAACCGCTGATTGATTGTTTTAATTTGCTCTTGGGATTGAGGCTTCTCTTCCCAAAGTCTTCGGCGGGATTATAACGAATAGCTGCAATCTCTGTAATTTTCCCTACTTTTCTAGCAGGAATATAAACAGATAGTCTAACGAGAATCAGACCTATAACAAAAACAGCACAAGCAATATAAGGAGACAATTCAACATATAACGGGGAGCTTCCGCTAGCCGTATGTCCTAAGAAGGGAATAAATGCTGTGCTTCCTCCTACCCCCAACAGGAGACCCAGGAAACTCCCCGCCAGTGAAATCATAAGCCCTTCTGTGAGGATCATGCTGCTTAGCTGCTTAGGAGTCATTCCTATAGCTTTTATCATGCCAAATAAACGGATCTGCTCCGACAGATATATATTGAAAATATTATAAATAACCATGGCTGCACTAATAACAATTACAATTATGACAACGGCTGCTTTCAAGATAGATACAGGATTCTGCTCATATGCGCCGCTATAACGCTCATTGATTTGAATCTGATCTTCTCGTAGCTTAGCCCCCTCAGCAATTCTATGTGCCGTAGATGTCGCATTGAAGTCCGAATTCAAAAGAGCAAATATAACAACATCCGGATCAGGACTATAACGTTGTGAAAGATCCTTGGAAATGAACATCAGACCGGCTCTAGCCGCCTTACGTACAGCTATATCATCAACAATTCCCACCAGTTTAAAGCTTTTAGTGATATATTCCGTTTTCCCTGCACTCTTAATTTGTAAATCCAAGGGTATTATTTCTCCTAGCTTGGAGGGAAAGCCAATTTCCTCTATCACCCATTTATCCAATACAATTTCGTCGTCAGTGGCTGGAGCCCTCCCTTGCATTAATTGAATCAGTCCTTCATTAATTCCCTCTATATAACTTATAGCCATATTAATATTCAATTTTTCAAATGAGCCGGATTTAACATTTTTACTGATATAGGAAACATAGTGCTTTTTTATCTTCGGATTATTCTCAATAGCTTGTTGCTGCTCTGGCAACAAATGCTCATACTGTACATGATAGGCGCCTAGCTCATTAATCGCTTCTCGCTTGCTCCTCTGATCGTTGGAGTAGAAATAGGTCAGCACCACAAAAAGTAAGGCTACGGCTAAAGCAACTGTACCTACAGTCAATAAGGTCCGGCTTTTGTGATGACGTAGATTTTTCAGGGATACATTGTGAACAGTAATCGTATCTTTCATCCTTCTACCCCTACTACAATGGAACCGTCCACCACCCGAACGGTCCGACCTGCAAGCTTAGCCACTTCGTCATTATGCGTTACAACAATCAAAGTCTGGTTATATTTCTCTACGGATAAACGCAGCAAATCCAAAACGTTGTTGCTAGAACGGCTATCGAGATTTCCTGTGGGTTCATCTGCGAGGACAATAGCCGGCCTAGCTGCCAGTGCACGGGCAATTGCCACTCTTTGCTGCTGACCGCCAGACAACACTGTGGGCAGACTTGCCCGCTTTTCATAGATCCCCAAAGTATTTAAAATATCTTCAATATAGCTGACATCTGCTTTCTTTCCATCCAGCCCAATGGGTAAAATGATGTTCTCCCACACATTAAGTGAGGGTACCAAATTAAAAGCCTGAAACACAAAGCCGATCTGGCGGCGGCGAAACACTGCCAGTTGACTCATTGGCAATGTATAAATGGAAGTCCCATTTATGATGACCTCACCGCTTGTAGGTGCATCCACCCCCCCAATGATGTGCATTAATGTACTTTTTCCTGCACCGGACTGCCCAACAATAGAGATAAACTCACCTTTCGCCACCGAAAAATCAACATTATGAATGGCCTTCACTTGACGATCTCCAGTGCCATAATATTTGCACAGCTTCTTCCCTTCCAGAATCATAACGGCGCCTCCCTTTATACTTGGATACAAAAATATCCTCCCCTAAGTTGTTCTCTAGGAAAGGATATCCAATAATTATCTATTATTTATCAACTTTGCTGTACGCTTATCCAAACCTTCACACAGGCGCCACCCGAATTATTGTTCGTTAGCTGAATATTGCCTCCTAGCTTCTCGGCCAGCACCTTGCAAATATTCAACCCCATGCCGTAATGTCTCTGGTCAGCTTCCGCTCCGTTTGTATAAAATGGCGTGGTAGCACGCTTTAAATCTTGATTCGAGAACCCATCACCATCATCACTAACTGTAATCGAAAAAAATCCCTTCACAAATTCAAAACGCACAGAAATTTTCTGGCTTGCATAACGAAGAGAATTAGCAATCATATTTTCGTATATCCTGGTAACAATTCCTGTATCCATGCACAGAGCTTGTTCAGAGATTTGATTATCAAATGAAAGCTCGAGTGAGTGTTCCCTTGCCAGAAATGCAGCCATACTACTTAGCTGCTCCAAAAATGCAGAAATCTCCACTTTCGTAAGGGCTACTGATATCTCATCGAGCTTTTGTGCCTCGCCCATAATCTGCACATAGTTCTCCAGCCGTAATATATGTACACTCATGGTTGTTATCGTATCCAGCAGCTTCTCCTTGCTAATTTTATCTTCCGGCAGATATCTATTTAAAAAGTCAGCGTACCCCCGCAATACGGTCAGCGGCGTTCGCAAATCATGTGAAAAAGCGGCATTTAATTGTTTTCTGTCCTCTATGGAACGCCACATTTGACGGTTGTTATCCTCCAAAGCAGCTCTCATGCTTTCAAAAGACCTGCATAGCTGTCCCATTTCATCTTCGCTATCGTGCGGAATATTAAAATCCAAGTCATTATTGGATATTTTAGTAGAAGCTTCGCGCAAAATCCCAATCGGTTGTTTAAGCTTATTATGGTAAAACAAAAAGGATGCCGCCAGGGTAGATAACCCAAAAAATATCAAAATGGACCAAGAATCCAGAAAACTACAAAGCTTAATGATTTGTTCATCTGTATAAGAATAATCTGTATTAAAGTCCTTCATGTTGTAGACAATGGCTGGATTCTTGATATCCGCTAATGTATAGGAATCGTTATACTTCAGAAACATATTATTACGTATGTGACCTGCGCCAGTAATGGTAATTATACTGAGGAGCCCGGCAATAAGGACAAATACAAGCATATAGATCATAAATGTCATCCTAATGGATAAGCTACGCCAAGCTTTTATTACCCTATCCATTTATAGCCCACACCCCATACTGTTGAAATGTATATGTGATCACTAACCTCATTAAATTTGGACCGAATTCTTCTGATATGCTCTGCAACAACGATGCTATCCCCTTCATGATCCAGACCCCAGACTTTGCCATAGATATGGTCCTTATCAAAGACTTGGCCAATGTTCATTGACAACAACTCAATAATGCCAAATTCCTTCTTGGCAAAAGAAAGTTCGCGTCCCTTGTAGTACACCACTCTAGCAGAGTAATCAATCACCAAATGATCTGAAAATCTGGTTTGCGTCTTAATAGCTTGTCTTCGTTCACGGCGCAGATGTGCCTCTACCCTGGCTCCAAGCTCATCAATGCTGAATGGCTTCACAATATAATCATCTCCGCCAACACGAAAGCCATTAATTTTATCTGTCTCTTCTACTTGCGCAGTCAGGAATATAATAGGGCAGGATACGAAATTCCGTATACGAGTGCATACCTCAAGACCATCAATCTCAGGCATATTAATATCCAGTAAAATAATGTCCGGTTGATACATTACTTTGCGTAAAGCTTCCCCTCCGCTTCGCGCGGTTAAAACCTTATAGCCATTCAGCTCAAAATAATCTGTAAGTAGATTAATTATATCTGCTTCATCATCAACAATCAGAATCTGATTATTCATAGCTTACACTCCGCCTTCCTCCCCGGTACTTCCCCGTTTCCCGCCAAAGACCTCCCCCTCCGCAAGCCCCGATACGAACCGCTGCATCCAGGCATAATACTCGGCTGCATGCTCCAGCTTCTCCAGATCTCTGAGGCAGGCCTGCCTCTCCTCTTCGGGGGTGTCTGCTGCGTGGGCCAGTGCCTTAAGGCCGGGGACCCCGGCTGCCATCGCTTCCTGCATCACATCGATCTCCCGCTGAAGCTTCAGGGTGAAGAAGTTCCGGAAGGCCTCGAAGAAGTCTGTCTCCGCTGCGTACAGCTCCTTCCGCTCACGCTTCTCCGGAAGCTTCGTCACCATCCGGGAGGCAATCAGGGAGCGGACCCCGTAGCTCATATTGCTTTTACTCATATTCATGACCTGCTTCATTTCCTCCAGCGTCATCGGCTTGTCCTCGAAGAACATCACTCCGTACAGCTGCCCGAAGGAATAATTCGCTCCATATAAATCCATGGTCTGTGCTATGGCATCGATCACCGGGCCGAGCAGCTGCTCCCGGGGCGAACGGTGCGGATGTTCCTCGCCGAATGCGGCCTGCTTCATCAGGTGGCACCTCATTTTCACATAGAATCGTTCTCTCTACATTACACAATACCGTAGCTTTACGGCAATCATCCTACAAATTTTACACAAATTCCGAACGGGCTTTACCTCCGCTTGACCACAAGCCTGCCTCATGAGTGTACAATTTTTTTTGAACAGAGGAGCTGTCCTCTGCATTATACCGCATCAACCAATGTGGATGAAATGGAGAATATGTACGAAAATGACACGTTCAAAGTTAATCAGCGGCCTCAAGCCCGTGCTGTTCACTCTGCCGGCCATGATCCCGTTCGCCGTGTTCTGGCTCGCGCCGCTGCTGTATGTGCTGTATCTCAGCTTCACGGAATGGGATTTCATGAGCCCAGAGAAAACCTTTGTCGGCTGGCAGAATTATACCGATCTGCTTAGCAACCCGGCTTTTTACAAAGCGCTGAGGGTGACCGTTCTCTTCTGCCTCGGCAGTGTGCTGCCGGTGATCCTGCTCGGACTGGGCCTTGCCCTATTAATGAACAAAAAGCTAAAAGGATCGGCACTTTATCAGGTGCTGCTGTTCTCCCCCTGGGTGACGCCGACCGTTGCAGTATCTATCGTCTGGTCCTGGATCTATCAGCCTGAAGCCGGACTCGCGAATGCGGTGCTGAACTTCTTCGGCCTGGATTCCATCGGCTGGCTGCAGGACCCCAAATGGGCCTTAACCGGCGTCCTGCTGGTCACGATCTGGAAGTCGGTCGGCTGGGCAATGATCTTTTATCTGGTGGCCCTGCGCAATGTGCCTTCAGACCTGCTGGAAGCCGGGGAGCTGGACGGGGCAAGCCCGGTGCAGAAGTTCCTGCGGATTATATGGCCGCTGATCTCGCCGACTACTCTTTTCTTATTCGTGGTGCAGCTCGTCTCGGCGCTTCAGGCTTATGACCAGATTAATGTGCTGACCCAGGGCGGCCCGTCCGGCTCTACCCGCACTCTGCTCTATTTGTATTATCAGTCCGCCTTCGAATCGTTCCAGATCGGAGAGGCTTCTTCCGTAGCTGTCGTCCTGGTTTTGATCTGCATGCTGCTGTCTGTTCTCTCCTTCGGGATCAGCAAGCGGACCACTCATTATCAATAAAAGCTTACTATCAGCCCTTAAGGAGGTCTAACCGCTTGACTATATTCACACGTATCAGCGGGCTGGTCCGCCAGATTTTTTTCGCCGCGCTTGCTCTTCTGATGGCCTTCCCGTTCTATTGGATGGTTACGAGCGCCCTCAAGACCAATGATGAAATCTGGCGTTCCCCGCCCACACTCTGGCCTGAGGTACCGCTGTGGGGTAACTTCGCCGCTGCCTGGAACGAGGCGCCGTTCGCCAGATATATGGGTAACAGTATCTTCGTCGCTGTCTCCATTGTCCTCCTTCAATCGATCAATTCCGGGATGATGGCTTATGCGCTGACGCATATGAAATTCCGCCTGAAGGGCGTTTTTGCCGGAGTGATTCTGTTCGGTTATATGGTTCCTGCAACGGCAGTCTACCTGCCAGGCTATCTGGTCCTCTCTGAGCTGCACTTGCTGAACTCCTATGCGGGCCTGATTCTCTCCAACTGTGTGAGTATCTTCTCGATCTTCCTGATCAGGCAGGCCTTTCTTCAAGTCTCGCATGAGCTGGTGGAGGCCGGCGAAGTGGACGGTGCCTCGCATATGCGGATTCTCTGGACGATCCTTGTGCCGGTCACACGATCCTCATTCGCCGTACTGGCGCTGATTACCTTCATTGACCAGTACAACAATTACTTCTGGCCGATGCTTATTACGAAGGACCCCAGTCTGCAGCTGGTCTCGGCCGGTCTGCGCAGCTTCTTCGTGGAAGGGGGTGCTTACGGACTGAAATGGCCGCTCATCATGGCCGCCAGCGCCTTCACGATTGCCCCGCTGCTGCTAGTCTTCCTGCTGGCGCAGAAAACGATAATGCAAAGTGTCAACATGACCGCAGGCTCAAGCAAAGGCTGAAACCCAACTTAAACCCCAGAGGAGAATGATGATGAACGTATTCAAAAGGTTGTCCGCAGTATCCATGATCGCCGGACTCTCCGTGCTCACCGCTTGCGGCGGAAATGCCGCTCCCGGCAATACATCCACTGCGGACGGCGCAGCCGCCGCAATCCCTGCTGCCAATGCCGCTCCGGCTGAAAGCGCACCGGTAACGATTGAGTTCTGGTATGGACTCGGCGGCAAGCTGGGAGAAAATATGCAATCGCTCATTCAGAAGTTCAACGCTTCCCAGCAGGAGGTCATCGTCAAAGGGATCGTGCAGGGGGATTATACAGAAACCGAACAGAAGCTTCAGGCTGCGATTGCTACCGGGCAGGTCCCGGCGGCGGTCCTCTCCTCCAATATAGATTGGGCTCGCAAAGGCTATTTCGCTGCGATGGATGAGCTTATTGCCAAGCTGCCGGAATTTAAGCAAGAGGATTTCGTACAGACCTTCCTGAACCAGGGGCAGGTGGATGGTAAGCAGTATTTCCTGCCGATGTATGGAACGACGCAGGTGATGTACTATCGTAAGGACGCTTTTGCGAAGATTGGCCTCGATGCCAGCCAGATTAAGACCTGGGAGGATCTCGCTGTGGCTGCCAAAAAGATGACGGTATCGGAAGGCGGCAAAACCAGCTTCTACGGCTGGGAGCCGATGTGGGGCTCCGGCAACATGATTGACGCCGCACTCAGCAAGGGCGGCAGCATTCTTAGTGCAGACGGCACCCAGGCCATGATTGATTCCCCGGAATGGATCGACACCTGGGAGTTCTTCCGCAAAGCCATTCATGAGGATAAGACGATGCGCATCCACTCCGGCGGACAAGGCTGGGAGTACTGGTACAAGACGATTGATGATGTAATGAAAGGCCAAGCGGCCGGATACACCGGTTCGAGCGGCGACCAGGGCGACCTTGACTTCAGTATCGTCTCCGCGATGGAGCAGCCGGGCTGGGCCGGGGTTGGGGAAGGCAAGCCTGTTGCTCAGGCGATTATGGCCGGTATTCCTGCCAAAGCCGGAGAAGCGGAGAAACAAGCGGCGATGAAATGGCTCGCCTACTTCACGAACTCCGAAAATACGGCCTCCTGGTCGATCAATACGGGCTATATTTCCGTACGCCAGTCCGCCCTGCAAGATCCGGCCTTCGTAGCCTTCAGTGAGAGCAACCCGCAGATCAAGATTCCATTGCAGCAGGCGGCTCATGCTTCCGCTCCCTTCCAGGACCCGACAGGCGGCAAGATTAACGATGCGCTGAAGATCGCTGCGGATAAGGTACAGATTGAGAATATTCCGGCAGCCGACGCGCTGAAGGAAGCACAACAGACGGCTCAGGCCGCACTGGATAAGCTGAAATAGAACGGCTGAATACATTTCTATTAATGAAGGGGGACGCTGCATGATCGAGCTTAATACTCCGCAAGGAGACTATCCTGTATCGGCTATCCTGTTCGACAAGGATGGAACATTGCTGCAGTTCGTATCTCTCTGGGGAAGCTGGGGCGAGTGCTTCCTGGACCAGTTCGCCCGGGGGCTTGAACAGCGCGGCTTGAGCTTCCCTGAGCACCAACGGGCCTCCCTGCTGGGAACGGTTCATGATGCTGCAGGGAAGATCACCGATTACGACCGTAACGGCCCGCTCGCCATGGGCACGATGAACGATCTGTATGCCATTCTGTCCTGGCAGGGATATACTCTTGGCCTATCCTGGGCCGAAGCGGTTGAACTGGTGGACGCCTGCCGGAATGCAGCGGATGCGATGCTGGAGCAGAGCCGTCCGGTCCGCCCGCTCCCCGGGCTGGTGCCCTTTCTGGACGCTTGCGCAGCCCAGGGCATACCTATGGCCGTAGTGACTGCCGATGAAACTGCGGCAGCAGAGAGTCATCTGCGCTGGCTGGGCATCCGCCAGTATTTCACCGCCGTGATCGGCACCGATCAGGTGGAGCGGGGCAAACCCTTCCCCGACATGGCACTGCTTGCCTGCGGGCGGCTGGGGGTATCTCCGGCTGAAGCCGCCGTGATCGGCGATACGAACGGAGATATGCGGATGGCGAAGGCAGCGGGTGCTGCCGCAGCCCTTGGGATTGCCGGCGGAATCACCGCCGGGCTCACGGCTTCCGCGGCGACGACGACGGCGGGTCGCGGACGCGACGATGCTGGCGGGACAGCCGATGCCAGCGGACGCGGGCCTGCTACGGCAGATTTGCAGGCTGCCGGGACTCTTTTGCCGGATGCAGATTGTGTGATTTCGTCTTATTCGGAGCTTAGCGTACGAAGGATGGCACGATGAAGGCCGAAGGGGCCTTGGCCTGGGTATTTCTTGCCTTGGCTATTGTCTTCGAGCTGTCTGGAACGGTCTCCATGAAGCTGTCTCATGGCCTCACCCGGCCCTGGCCCTCTGTGCTAATGTTCCTGTTCTACGGGATCAGCTTCACCTCGCTGAGTATCGCACTCACCTCCATCAAGGTTGGAGTCGCTTATGCCGTATGGTCCGGTGCGGGTATCCTCTTGATTTCGCTGGCGGGGGTCTTATTTTTCGAAGAGCGGCTATCGGGTTCCTCCCTCCTGTGGGTAACTGTGATTGTAGCCGGAATTGTCGGATTGAACATTAGCGCCAAGGGGCATTAATCTATCGAAGAAAATATTTCAAGGAGGCTTCGCTTGCCTATGAATACATCCGCCACAACCGGCGTTACTGAACCGCTGTTGACGTTCCAGATTATTACCGACACCCATGTCACGGCTGATCCCGAGCATGAGTACAACCAGAACTTAGGACGGGCATTGCAGGATTTGGCCTTACACGCACAAGGCAGCAGCGGCATCATGCATATTGGAGATATTACGAACAATGGCTTCCCGGAGGAGTACGAGGAGGTCCAGCGTATTCTTGAACAGCATCAGGCTTCACTGCCGCAGATTCGTTACACCCTAGGCAACCATGACGTCGGCCTCGGCCACTGGGAATCCCGGCTTGCGATGTATACTTCCCGCATGGGCATGCCAGGTCCTTATCATGATCACTGGATCGGCGGGTATCATTTCATCTTCCTGGGTACTGAGGAAGGGCTGCAGACATTCTGCAATTTATCCGACGGGCAGCTCCAGTGGCTGGACCGGAAGCTTGGGGAACGCGCACCGGACAAACCAGAGGCTAACAGTTATTTGCAGCCGCACACGGAGCAGGCATCTCTGCCGGATCAGCCCGTCTTCCTCTTCCTGCACCAGCCGCTGAAGGATACAGTAGCCGGTTCACTGGAATCTCAGGAATGGTACGGAGTCACTCAGGATCAGGAGCTGCGTACTATTCTGTCGCGGCACCCGCAGACCCTGCTGTTCACCGGGCATACCCACTGGGAGCTGGAGGTCGGCAATACCATGTATCCCGGCAACGGACAGACAGCAACGATGTTCAATGCTGCTTCTGTAGCCTACCTCTGGACGGATGCGGATGAACACAAGAACGGCAGCCAGGGCTATTATATAGAAGTCTATGCTGATAAAGTGCTTGTGCGGGGACGGGATTTCACTACGGGCACCTGGATTGAAGCGGCGCAATATGAGGTAGCCTATCCCGTTAGCGCTCTACGGTAAGTTAGGGAATTATTGAAGTTCCACTCACAATAAAAAGCTGCCCCAAGCAGCCATTTCATGGCTTTTGGGACAGCTTTTTCATCTGCTTCGATGCAGGAGTCAATCCGTGTATCTACTATTTAAAAGCAGGCAGCGCAATGTCCGCGTAATTATCCTCCAGGAACTTCTTCACTTCCGGGCCGCTGATCGCCTTGGCCAGCTTCTGGATGGCCTCGGAATCCTTGTTGTCCTCACGGGCAACGAGGGTAATGGTGAAGGCTGAATCTTCACGCTCGGTGATCAGCGCATCCTTCTTCGGAGTCAGACCCAGCGGGCTCGCGTAGGCCGGCGTCATCGCTACCAGATCCGCATCATCCAGCATCCGGGCCAGCATCAGCAGATCGACCTCCTCGAACTTATAGTTCTTCGGATTGGCGGTAATATCGGCTTGCGTAGCCTGAATTCCTATGCCATCCTTCAGCGTAATCAATCCGGCATCTGCGAACATTTGCAGGGAGCGCCCAATGTTGGACGGATCATTCGCCATCACGAGCGTTGCCCCCTCCGGCAGATCGGCAATGTTCTTGAAGCGTTTGGAGTACCCGCCGTAGATGGCATCATACACAGGCTGAACGGGCACCAGCTTTGCGCCTTTACTGGCATTGAACTGCTCCATGTAAGGGACATGCTGGAAGAAGTTCGCGTCCACCTCTTTGTTCGCCAGCGCTTCATTCGGCTGCACGTTATCGGACAGTACGACAACCTCCATATCCACGCCTTCTTCCTTCAGAATCGGCTTCACGATATCGAGAATATCTGTCATTGGCGGAATCAGCGAGGCTACCTTGATCTTCACAGGCCCGGTGCTGGTTGCCGCCGGTGTCTCTTCCGCTTCTTTGTTGTTGCCGCAGCCTGCAAGTGCAAGCGTCATTACAAGCAGTACCAGTGCAAACGTGGTGGTCATTCTTTTTCCTGTTCTTTTCATGATCTCTCTTATGCCCCCATTATTGTATAGTATTCTAGCGTTTGTCGAGCAGTCTGGCTATCGTGCTTCCCGTGAATTGAATGAGCTGCACCAGTACAATCATCACAAGAATGGCGTAGATCATCACTTCAGTCTCGAAGCGCTGATACCCGTAACGGATGGCGAAATCGCCCACGCCGCCGCCGCCGACAACCCCCATTACGGTTGAAAAAGAAATGAAGCTGATCGTAGATGCAGTAAGTCCCAGCACCAGCCCTGAACGGGCCTCTACATAGAGAAACTTGAAGATCATTCCCGGCTTCGAGGCCCCCATCGACAATGCCGCCTCAATCGTTCCGCGCGGAACCTCCAGCAGGGACTGCTCCACCAGCCGTGAGTAATACGCAATGGCAACGATGGACAGCGGCACCGTGGCCGCCAGTGTACCGATCGCCGTACCCACAACCAGACGGGTGAACGGAATCAGCGCCACCACCAGCAGCAGGAACGGAAAGGAACGGACGACATTGACGATGCTATTGAGCACTAGAGACAGTCCTCTATTCTCATATAACTGGCCTTTGCGGCAAAAATACAGCAGCGTCCCCAGCGGAAGGCCCAGCAGCAGCGCAGCGCCTATGGAAATACCGACCATGACAAAGGTCTCTCCAATAGACTGCCACATCTGATCCTGGTATTTCAGCATGCTCTCAAACATCGGCGGCCCCCGTTCTGCCGGTGATCCGCTCCCGGAAGGAGCCTGAATGAGTTCCCGGCGGAAGGAAGCCGCCCTCCCCACGGGAGAAGGAATCTACGATCCGTCCGCCCTCCATGACAGATACCTCGGAACAGATGCTCCGCACGACATCCAGTTCATGGGTAACGATCACAATCGTTACGCCCATGGAAGCATTGATATGGCGCAGCACCTCCAGAATATCTGCCGTGGTGCCTGGATCAAGCGCAGAGGTCGGCTCATCGCACAGCAGCAGCTTCGGACTGTTAGCCAGTGCGCGGGCAATCGCTACCCGCTGACGCTGTCCGCCGCTGAGCTGGGCCGGATATTGCCCGGCTTTGTCCGCCAGGCCGACGAATTGCAGACATTCCTCCACCCGCTTCATCCGCCCTGCACGCGGCACTCCGGCAAGCTCAAGAGAGATCGCCACATTCCGGCTGACAGTGGCATTGCCGATCAGATTGAAATGCTGAAAGATCATCCCGATTCTCTGCCGCTGCCGGCGCAGCTCCTTGTCCGGCAGCTCCGTAAGCCGTTGCCCGTCAACCGTAACCATTCCTGCATCGGGCCGCTCCAGCAGATTGATCAGCCGCAGGAGCGTGGATTTGCCCGCGCCGCTTGCGCCAATAATACCGTGAATGGCACCCGCCTGCACTTCAAGCGATACCTGATCGACAGCCTTATAAGGGCCATCCTTCAGAGTGAAGCTCTTGCTAACCTGACTCAGCGAAAGAATATGAAGCCCTCCTTTACAGACTGCCTTAACGTACTCTCTGAACCTCAGGGCATATTGTACTATAATTATTTAAAATCTGTTTCATTAAAAATCTCTTTAAATAATAAGGTATTTCTTCCGCTGTGTCATCATTTATTTCAAAATGATTGCTAAGTTCTTGGAAGAGCAGAGCATTATAAGGATGCTCGTGGCTCTATGGGATTATTCAATGGAAGCAGGATAGTTAGCACAAAAAGGGGTGCGGCCCCTGATAGGACTGCACCCCTTTTGCTATTTTGCATGGACAAGTCTATTTGCTCTGAACGCTTATTCCTTCACACTACCGACATTGAGACCCACTACGAAATACTTCTGCATGAACGGATACACCAGCAGTATAGGTACGGAGGCGACTACTGTGATAGCTGCCCGGATCGAGATCGGCGTGACCATTGCCCGGGCTGAATTCTGATCCATCCCCACCCCGTTGGTTACGGTAGGGTTCCCGTTGGAGTTCATCGTTGAAGACAGCAGCTTCATCAGCTCATACTGCAGTGTACTGAGATGTTGCTTGGAGGAGGTGTAGATGAAAGCGTCGAACCAGGCATTCCAGGCTCCGACCGCCACGAACAGCGCAATCGTCGCGAGCACCGGTTTACAGAGCGGGAAGACGACCCGCATGAAGATTTTGAAATCCCCGGCGCCGTCAATTCTGGCCGATTCCATCAGACTCTCCGGTATCGTACCGATGTAGGTGCGGATGACGATCATGTTAAATGCACTGATCATCGATGGAATAACGTAGACCCAGAAGCTGTTCAACATGCCCAGGTCCTTAATCAGGAAGTAGTTCGGGATCAGACCTGCGCTGAAATACATCGTCAGCACGAAGATTACCGTAATAAACTTACGGAATACATACTCCCTGCGGCTTAAGGTATAAGCCAGCATGGTGGTCAGAAAAATATTAAGCAATGTAGAAACCACTGTACGGGCCACTGAGATCAGGAAAGCATCAAAAATCGTTCCGGTGGCAAAAATCGCCTTGTAATTCTGAAAGGTCCACTGTCTTGGCCATAAGTAAATGCCGCCGCGGATCGTATCATTTCCTTCATTAAATGAAACAGCAATCGTATTGATGAATGGATATAAAGTCACAACCACCAGACAGACCATGAAGACCGTATTGAAGGAAGTGAACAAAAACGGTTCAAGTCTGCCGGTGCCCAGGTTTCTTTTCGCCGTAAAGCCTGCTTGTTGCCCAGGGGTAATCTGCCGGTTATCCGCCATTATAACAACCTCTCTTCCCCAAGCCGCTTGGAAATCCCGTTAGCCATAAGCAGCAATGTCACGCTGACCACCGTTTTGAAAATCCCGCCAGCGGTTGCGAGTGAATAATTCCCTTGTGCAAGTCCGTATTTAAGCACGAAAATATCTATCGTTTCGGCCCAGTCTACTACCAGTCCGTTGCCGAGCAGGTACTGAACTTCAAAGCCTGCTTCCAGCACATGTCCTATGGACATAATCATCAGAATAACAATGGTTGCCTTGATCCCGGGCAGGGTTACATGCATCATTTTCTTGTAACGGTTCGCACCGTCAATCTCCGCCGCCTCATACAGGGCAGGGTCAATGGAAGCGATGGCGGCCAGATAGATAATGGTATTCCAGCCCACTTCCTTCCACACATGCGAAGCCCCTACGATTCCCCAGAAATACTTGCCTTCACTAAGCCACAGAATCGGCTCTTTAATCAGATGCAGCTTCATCAGAACGATATTTACAATCCCGTCATTGATGGACAGCGAGGTGGCCACAATACCGGTAACGATTATCCATGATAGGAAATGGGGCAGATAGGAGATCGTCTGCACGGTTCTTTTCCAGAATACTTTCTTAATCTCGTTAAGCAGCAGCGCCAGCACGATGGCTGTCACGAAGCCGAGGATCAGATTGATAACCCCCATAGCCAGAGTATTGCGCAGGACACGAATGAAGTTATCATCGGTGAACAAAAACTTGAACTGCTTCAGTCCCACCCATTCCTGCTCGCCGAAGGACTTGGCCGGTCTGTAGTTCTGGAACGCCATGGTCCAGCCCCATACAGGAACGTAGGCAAAAAGGATAATGTAGAGCATTAAAGGCACAGACATCCAGATCAGCTGATTCTGATTCTTAATTACGCGCCAGGTAATCGGCTGCTTTTTCCTCTTGTTCTTCTTCGGACGCCGGACGCCAGTATCTATTTCTAAGGTCTCATCCATATTCGTTGTCTCCTACTCCATCAAATTAATGGAAGGCGGAAGGCCGTCAAGCGGCCTTCCACCTTCTAAAACCCGGTACCAGACCTTACGTTATTTACTCCAGTTCTCGATTCTCCACTTAATCTGCTCATTGATCTTGTCTTCGTAAGCCTTCACATTGGCTTTCTCGATCTGTTCCGTATAATCGGTCCATACGGAATCGAATTCAGCCGGCTTGGCAAGAATGGCTTTCGGCAGGAACTTGGTCTGCAGCTCATTTAGCTTGGTGCTGGCAATTTTGGCATCCGAGCCTTCGATCAGGTCGATGGACCAGGCAGGATAATAGACAGGGTTCGGCGGCGGATCGCTGAAGAAGTCTACGTAGGAGTTGAAGCCATAGGCATCCAGAACTTCCTTATCGTACGGCTTCAGGCCTGCTTTATATTCTTCCGGCTGCGCAGCAGCATCCGTGGAGTTACCGTCGCTGTAGCTTCCTTCGGTTTTAGGCAGATATTCGAATAATGATTTGGCCTTGTTGGCCAGCTGCCAGGTGGCATCGGCGGCATTGTCACGCTGTTCCTGGGTTCTCATGAATCTGCCGTTCTCAACGATATAATCCTCGCCTTCCACACCCCAGGAGAACAGCTTCTGCCACTTCTCATCCATCAGGGTGTCGAGCAGCTTGATAATCTTCACCGGATCTTTGGCATTAATGCTGATACCGAAGCCGTTGTTGAGGTTAAGCACCGCAAGATCGCGGTAGTGGTCTTTGGTCGACTCATCGTATACCAGCGGAAGACCTACATAAGTACGTTCAATTTTATTTTGGGTCGTCAGTGAATCCTCAGCAGCGTTGAAGTTCCAGTGCTGGTCGAACATCCCCAGAACGGTGCCGCTGGACAGCTTTGCCATGTACTGGTCATAGTTCTGCACGAAGGTTTCTTTGTCGATAATGCCCTTCTCGTTCATCTCATTCAGCTTCTGATAGTATTTCTTGGCATAATCCTTGTTGGCAAATACCTCGGCTACGCCGTCCTTCACGACCACGCCGCCATCGTTCGGATGTCCGATCAGATGCTGCGGAGCGTTGAACAGCCCCCAGTTTTTCCAGTCATAGTTCAGAATTTCGAACCCGATGGTCGGGCTTCCGTCGATTTTCGGATATTTTGCTTTATATTGCTCAATCAGGTCAAAGTACTGATCCAGTGTCTTAACCTTCGGATAGTTGAATTCCTTAAGCACTGCTTTTTGAATCCAGAAGGCCGGTCCTGAATACCATGAGCTGTTGACCTTACCGTTATATACACCGTAGTTAGGCAAAATATAAATATGTCCGTCATTCGGGTCCTTCATCATGTTCCAATAGTCTGCATAATGCGCTTTCAAATTCGGCGCATGCTCTTCAATCAGGTCTTCAAGCGGGATATAAGCCCCTGCTGCTGTCAGCTTGGTGCTTCCGGTCATAAGGTCCGGATAATCCTGACCTGCAATCATAACCCCTAGCTTCTGGTTAATATCACCTGCTAAGAATTCCATATCGAAGCTGGCACCGGTCTCCTCTTTGATCTTCTTGTAGATCTTGTTATCCGGTGTCGGCTGTTGCCCGGCTACACCGATAAATGCGCTAACCTTGAACGGTTCAATCTTTCCTCCCGTGTTAGATGAAGCAGAATCCGTTGCAGCTGTCTCCTTAGCTTTGTCAGTTGCAGCAGCATTCTTATCGTTTCCTCCACCGCAGCCTGACAACGCGAAGCTAAGGGTTAATAAAGCAACCAGGGAATACTTAAACGTCACTTTCGACTTGCCCCCCATAAAGCACCTCCATAGTGTATTGTCTTTATTTTGTAAGCACTTACACAAGTAAATTATAGAGGTGAACTGACCGCTAAAATACGACCGAACTAAAGGTGTACCCCCGAAAATTTTAGAACTTGGCATTCCGGTACTCATTCGGGCCCATGTGCAGCTCCTTCTCGAACCGTTTCAGAAACTGTCCGTAATTGGCATAACCGACACGTTCGGCAATCTCTGAGAGCTTCAGCCTGCTCCCGCGCAGAAGCTCAGCCGCCGCCTGAATCCGCAGATGATGCAGCTGCTCATTGAAGGTCATCCCGTTCTTCTTAATCAATAATTGGCCCAGGTATACCGGATGCAGGAAGAAGATCTCAGCCAGCTTCTGAATGCTCAGGCTCTCCTGATAATGCTCCCCGATGTACTGGTTGATCTCCCGGACAATCCCATGCGACTTATAGTTCTGCTCACGCACCAGCAGATCTATGGCCTTCCCTCCGTAGGACCATAGGCGGCTGAGCAGCCCGCTCAGGGGGGTCATCGCCTGCTGAATCTCTGATACCTCAACGCCCAAGGCCACTCCGCCCTCTTCGCCTGCGGCTTCTGCCCCGGGTGCGAGTGCGAAGATCCGGTACATGAGGTGGATTCCGAATTTGCGTACTACCTCCGGCGCCACCTGCTGTTCCCGGAAGCTGCGGGCTGCCGCCTCCAGTGCCTCGCGGTAGCCGTCCGCGTCCAGAAGATTCACGCAATCCAGCAGAGCATCCATCAGTCCGATATGGTCGTAGTGATAACTGAAGGGCTTATTCTGCACCCCGCTGTAAGCCAGCACCCCTGCCTGCTCCGGCTCGTAAAAGAAATGCAGCAGGGTCTCTTTGGCCCGGCCATAACTACCCTTTATGGACAACAAGGAGTCCTCCGGGGTTCCCAGTGCGATATGGACATTCCCTCCCCTGTACTCACCCAACAGAGTATTCAGCACTTCAGCTATTCCGCCAGCGTCCCCGCTGCCTGCCGTCATCCCGTACACGATCCCGAGCAATCCCGCCTCCAGATCGATCGTCACCACTGCCTTATATCCGGCCAGCAGGGAGACTGCACGGCTCCTCACCTCTGTATACAGCTCCGGGACCGTCCGGATCAGGCAAACATTCCAGGAAAGACTCTCCTTGAAGCCGGGCAGAGTCTCCAGCCATTCCATAAGCTCGGGTTCTTCCTTTTTGCCATATAACAGCCCCTTGATTAAGGTTGCCGCCTCTTCCCCGGAAGCGGTCTCATGGATTCTTCTGCGGTTCGCCTCCTGCTCCAGCTCCAGGCGGATCTCCCGCAGCTCCTCGGTAGCCTCCTCCGGGAAGACCGGCTTCAGCAGATAGTGATTGATTCCGTAGCTGATGGCTGTGCGGGCATATTCGAACTCACTGTAGCCGCTCAGAATGACGAACTTCGTCGAATCCGTCCCCTCCTGCCGCCACTCCCCGATCATCTCCAGACCATTCATCAGAGGCATATGGATATCGGTAATGACCAGATCCGGCTGAAGCTGCTTCATCATCTGCAGCCCCTCCCGGCCGTTGCCGCAGGTTCCGCACAGCTCGAAGCCCAGCTCCTGCCAATCGATCCACATCTCCATACCTTCCAGAGCGCTAGGCTCGTCATCGATTAATAACACTTTGTATTTCATCGTCTATACCTCTCTTTCCGGGGAATAATTCTGCTCAAGCAGCTTCAGGGGAATGCCAAAGGTCACTACGGTTCCCTGATCCGGCGTACTGGATATCTCGAAGCGCACCTGATCTGCGTAATTCAGCTCCAGCCTGCGGTATACATTGCGAATCCCGATGTGGGTGCCCGAGTAATCCTCCTTGCGGACCGCGAACATCAGCTCCTTCAGCTTCTCCGGATCCATGCCCTTACCATTGTCGGATACTGTAATCTGCAGCCTGTTATCCAGCACGGCCGCAGCCACCTTGATTATCCCCAGCCCCTCAATCGTCTGCAGACCGTGCTTGCAGGAATTCTCGACCAGCGGCTGCATGCTCAGCTTCGGAATTTTATAGTCCAGGGACTGCTCATCAATCTCAAAGGTATAGTCGAATTTATCCCTGAACCTGAATTTCTCAATCCTCAGATACATGTCGATAAATGCGATCTCCTCGCGCACCGACACCAGATCCTCCTTCCAGCTCAGCAGTCTGCGCAGCAGCTTCGACAGGCTTTTTACAATATCGGTGACATCGTTATATTTGTTCTTGGTGCAGACCACCAGAATCGCATTCAGCGTGTTGAACAGGAAGTGGGGGTTCATCTGGCTCTGCAGGAAATTCAGCTCCGCCCTGACGCGCTCCATCTCCAGGTTCTTGCTCTGGATCTCCAGCTTGTACACATCATTGATCAGGGAATGGATTCTGGAGGTCATCCGGTTAAAATTGTGGATTAGCCCGCCGATCTCATCCCGGCCCTCATCGATGGCAATCAGCTCGAACTTCTCGTTCGTCACCTTCTGCATGTGCCGGGCCAGGCGTTTCACCCGGTAATTATAGGAGCGCAGCATGATATATATGAATATGCTGGTCAACAGAGTAAGCGTTGTCGCTAGGCCCGCTGCGTACAGACGGATATCGAGAACCGCCTGGGAGATCCGCTCCCCCTGCGTAATTCCGACAATCCGCCAGCCTTTGAGATAATTCGCCGTCCCTACAGCCATTACCCGCACTCCCTCGCTGTCGTCCTGGCTGTCCCCCCACTGATCGAATACCGGATAGGGATTATCTGTAACGTGCTGATAGCCGCTGTCCGCTGACATCACAATCTTGTTCTCCCCATTGATCAGATACAGGCTCAGGTAATCCCGTTCCCGGACGATAATGTCATAGATCTCACTGATGTCCAGATCAATCCGCAGCACCTTCTCATAGCTGTTCAGATTACGGTAATTGTCCATGGTCTCAATAATGCTGAGCGTAGGGGTGGACGAGGCCAGATTCTTGTTCTCCGTCGTCCGGTAAGCCGCAACATATACCTGGGTGGTGGCCTTCTTCGCCTGCTGGTACCAGTCACTTAACCATACTTTATCGTTCATCACCTGATAATTGCCCCCGGATACAACCGTCTGGTTGTTCGTGTATATACTGATTCGTTCCAGCTGATTATTAACAGGCATATAACTGTTCATCCGGTCTCTTAGCTGTTCGTTGAACATGCTGTAGAACTCGATAGAGTCCGTATAGGTGCGGTCCAGCATCTCGTACAGGTTCTTATCCGCAGCCAGCGTGTAGCCGACAGAGACCCCCCCTTCAATAAAATCATGAATGTCCTTCCGCGCCCGTTCCATGGAAATCTCCAGATTCTGCTGCTCCCTCGATTTGATGAGATCCGTAATCCGCTCCAGGAATACCAGATTCAGCACCATGATCGGCAGGAGCACACCCACAATGTAGATGAGATAGAACTTGTAGCTTAGCGGAATATCATTGACGATGGTGCCGAATTTAAACCGTTTTGTCGCCATCCCTCACACACACCCGGCTTTCCTATCATTATAGAATTTATAAGATTTCGGGGTCCCCGCAAAGTACCTGAGTAACCTTCGAAGCCAAAGCCCCGCTTTGTGGGGTTATCTTAAAATATAAGAATGTATTGGTTTCAAACCATTCATTTATCCTTCTATTTCTCGCTGAAACGGTACCGTCCTTATAAAAGGATGGCAAGGCCGTTTCCACTTAGAGCTGTTTATTGTTGTGGGCATTCTTGTACACCGAAGGTGATGAACCCACCTTATTCTTGAACTTGTCGATGAAATAATCGGTATTGGAAAAACCCACCTGCACCGCGATATCCGATATCTTGAGCTGCGTGCGCTTGAGCAGGCTCTTGGCTGCTTCGATCCGCTTCTCATTCAGATAATCGCTGAAGCTGCGCCCCGTCTCCTTGCGGAACAGCTGGCCCAGATAGGCCGAATTCATATGAAACTGCCGGGCGAGGTCCTGGAGCTGCAGCTTGCTGCGGAATTCCAGATCCACGTATTGAATCACATTATAAATGGTGTTCCCCTCGTTGTTGGCCCGTAGCTCGGTGAGGTACGCCGCTGTCTCCAGGCAGAGCCGGTCCACATACAGGCTGAGCTTGTAATAATCCGTGAGTCCGCCCAGGTTGCCGTACTCCTTGTGCATCGCACACATGATCTGGTCGGGATCTCCCTGCATCTCGGTAATGCTCCGGCATAAGGTCATCTCCAGATGGGCTACCTCGGCCTGTGCAGCTTCAATACTCACCCTCTTGGCAGTCATGGCTGCGAAGGCTTCCCTGGCAGCGGCCCGGATTCTCTCCGGCACGCCTTCCTTCACCTCATCCAGCACACGCGTAAAGTGCCCGTCTGTGAATTCCGGAGACAAGCGGGCAGTACGCAAATCGTTGTAGTAGAAAATTCCGCCCCGCTCCTTCCGGTACTTGAGCCCCCAGACCTCAAGCGTCTGGGTGTACAGCTCCTGGATGGAGCGCAGGCCGTTTCCCCGGCTGCTGATCATTACAGCCACCGGCAACCCCAGCTTCTCTGACTGCACCTTCTGCACCTGGGCGGCGGCTGCCTCCAGCGCTTCCGGGGACAGTCCGGCTGAGCGAACCAGGAGTCCGGCCCTTCCGGCCGGGTCGTGGAACACATAGCCCAGGTGATCCGGGAAACCCTCGGTATCGCCTTCGTTCAGGCTCACCGTCCCTGAACCTGAGATGGCAGCAGCCAGAATACACTGCAGCTCTGTATCAGGCTGAAGCCCCAACAGACCGGAGGCGGCATGTTCCAGCTCCTCACTCCAATCCCCCTGGACACAACGGCTGATCAGATTATGTACCAGGATATTGTGCTTCTTCTGCCCCTCTAATCTGGAAGCGTTTTCACGTTGGATAATAGCACTGATCTTCCCCAGCAGTTCCTCAATCTCCTCATCATCCACCGGCTTCAGCAGGTAGCCGTCCACCTTATGACGCAGCGCAATCCGGGCATAGTTGAAATCGTCATACCCGCTCAGGATCACGAACCGGGGCGGAGGGTCCACCGTCTCCTTCACCGCCGCAATCAGTTCCAGGCCGCTCATCACCGGAAGATTGATATCCGTCAGCAGCAGATCCGGTCTGTGCTCCCGGATCAGCCGCAGCGCATCCCCGGCGCTAAGCGCTTCGGCGCATACCTCGAATCCGGATTTCTCCCAGTTCACCATCGTCCTGAGTCCTTCCAGAACCCAAGGTTCATCGTCTACAATCATGACTTTCAGCATGAGCTCTGCCCCCATCTCAATATCTAAATTTGGTAAGTAATAGAATTACAAGTAATGCTAACATACAAGTTCAATCATGTGAATGTTAACTTAAAAATCAAAGCTTGGTCCTCACTGCGGTGAACATTTGGACTTTCGGCCGCTGTTATATTTGGACTTCCTTGTGGGAACTGCTCCTCGCGGTAGAAATCCAAATATAGCCTATGCTTACGATGCGAGCTTTCCTTCGAAAAGCTTTCAAGAAATCGCTACCGCTCCTCCAGTTCCAAATTTCCCCTGTGTATCAACTCACCTTCTCAGCGGCACATTGTATTCGGTTTTTCACATACATTCTAGGCTCCTCATTTTAAATGCATCTGAGCACTTATGCCCCACTGTATACATCCAGAACAGTGGAGGTAATAACTTCCCGGAAGACAAAAAAGACGCCCAACCGCACCGGATGTTTTCCCCTGAAAACATCCGGTGCGAGGCGACCTCATAAAAAGCGCTTAAATATAATTAGTATCTGTATTATCCCTTTTCCTCTTCTCCCAGCTCCGCCCGCAGCTTCAGAAACACCTGATAACTACGCTCCGCGACCTCAGAAATGGCGATCGGGTGGAAGCCTGGCAGATCCGCATACAGCAGGTCGTTCAGCGGAGCGGTCCACTTAACCGGCAGCTTGGCAGCACCCAGCTTCGCTCCCATAATAGAGCCAACGGTAGCCCCGTTGCAGTCGGTGTCCATTCCGGCTGATACGGAGGTGACCACTACTTTCTCAAAGTCGTCGCCGCCGTAGATCAACGAGGCCGCCACAATGGCAGCGTTGTTGTTCGTATGCACCGGGTCGTAATGGCTGAACTCGTTCCAGAGGGTGCTGACCAGTTCACGTTCACTCTTTGCCTGCTGTGCAATTTCTACGCCCCTCAGCACATCCTTAGCCAATCTGCTTGTCTGCGGAATCTCGCTCAGGCCGATCTGCACAATCTCTTGATTGCTGAGGCCTGCGAATGCCGCTGAGATCATCGCGGCATTGAACATTTCGCCGTAGATTCCGTTCTTCACATGCGAGAAGGAGGCATCCCGCCAGCCCAGCTCTGCCGCCAGCTGGGGATGTCCGGCCGCTCCATAAGCCAGGGCATCCGCGCGGATCGCCGCACCGATCCATTCCCGGTACGGATTCAGATGCATCCGTACCCGCTCCTGCCGCAGCGGCCAGTCCGCCGGCTTCTCCCCGTGCAGATGGGAGGTCTCCTGAGCAAAGTTCATATAGCTCTGCGTTTCCGCCGTGCAGACCTGACTGTAGGTCAGATGGCCGTGCCACAGTTTGCCGATATCCCAGGAGTCCCAGTTCAGCCCTTTTTGCTCCAGCAGTATCAGGCCAAGCACGGTATAACGAATATCATCATCGCTCTCCATGTAGCTGATCTTCTCGCGCGTGCTGGTGAATGACCAGTCGCTTAAGCCCAGGCCATATTCCTTCCTTGCCGTGGAATGCTCAGGAGTATAACCTGTAATCGGCCAGGCATCCGCACCGCGGAACCACAGCTCGATATTCTCCCAGCCGGTCCGGCCATCCTTCCCGTAGAGATAGTCCCAATATTCCAGCGGCTTGCCCAGCGCGCAGCCTACACTCCGCCCGAGCCAGGCGCCGTAGAACCTGTCTCTCCACTGGTCCGCCGTCCAGTCCACCGCAAGCTTGCGCGGACCCTCCGGGCGAAGCTGTCTGATCGCTTCCAGATCCGACGGCTCCTGGTAAGGAAAGCTTGTATCCACGGGAAGTGCCATCAGCTCCCGGTATACCTCCATCAGCTTGTCCTCATCGCTCCCGGCTGCATCCAGCTTCTCCGCCAGGCTGCCCGGCTGGCAGCCTTCCTCGATCCGCTGCTGCAGCTCGAACCTTACCGTCTCCTGCAGACGTTCCCAGCCTGCCATCTGCTAAGCTTCTCCCGCCGGCGACTCGAGCTGCCGGTCTAACCGGTCCAACGAATCGAACAGCAGCTTGATGAAGGCTTCGCGGTCCACACCAAGCAGTACCTCCGTATTCGCAGGCTGGTCCGGCTTCTTGCGGCGGTCGGCCACGGTCATGCCGCGGGTAAGCTTGCCTTCGGTCTCTACCGTTACATACAGGTGCTCGGATTCGAACAGCTCCGGGTGCAGCAGCCAGGCAATGGCGCAAGGGTCATGCAGTGCATTGCCGACAAAGCCCATTTTCTTCCCGTAGATCGAATAGAAATCCAGCAGCTCGCCGACCATGACGGACACGGGGCCGCGCGTCTTAAGCTCCTGAATCTCCTCTTCGAAGATCGCCGCCTTATCTGTCACATCCAGTCCGCTCATGACAATTGGAATGCCAGATTCAAAAACGATCCGCGCCGCTTCCGGGTCCACATAAATATTAAACTCCGCTGTCCGGGTCACATTGCCGTAAGCCAGCCCGCCGCCCATTAGCGAGATCTTCTCGATCCGCTCCTTCACTTCCGGGTAAGCGGTAATCAGCAGGGCGATATTCGTCAGCGGGGCGGTAGGCACCAGGGTGATCTTCTCTTCCGAAGCGCGGATAATCTCCAGCATGAATTCTACTGCTCCCTGCTCTACCGGCTTGAACTTGCTCGCTGGCAGCGCCGGGCCGTCCATGCCGGACTCCCCGTGGGCTTCCTCCCCGGTAACAAGCTTGCCCAGCAGCGGCGCCGCCGCTCCCTTGGCCACCGGAATATCTGCATTTACAAAGCTGAGAATCTTGAGCGCGTTGTCGGTAATTTTATCCAGAATCTGATTGCCGCCAACAGTTGTAATCCCCCGGATATCCAGCTCTCCCGGATGTGCCAGCGCAAGTAGAATGGCAATCGCGTCGTCATGCCCCGGATCGCAGTCAATAATGATAGGTGTTGGCATCGTTGTCGCTCCCTTGTAGGTTGATCTTTGCTAATTATTTCGTAACAGTAGCCTTAAGCTTCTTATTCTTCTTCCGTGTCTCGGAGATGGCGTAGATGATCAGGCCGATGACCGTTGCCACATAAGGTAGCGTAGCGATTAGCTCAGCTGGAATTTTCAGCACCTGAAGGGCATTGGAGAGCGCGTCGGCTGCGCCGAAGAGCAGTGAGGTCAGCGCTGTGCCCACGGTGGTGCTCCGGCCCATGGATTCGGCAGCGATTGCAATCCAGCCCCGGCCAGCGATCATATCGCGGGTGAACAGTGACAAGTAGCCCATCGACATATAGGCTCCGCCCAGACTGGCGAAGAAGCCGCTGAGCAGCAGTGCACTATACTGAATGCGGACCACACTGACGCCTACGGACTGGGCCGCGTGCGGATTCTCGCCTACGGAGCGGATTCGCAATCCCAGCGGTGTACGGTTGAGCAGATAATAGACTACGAGCACTGACAATATAGAGAAATACGTCAGAATGTGGTGCCCCGACAGAATCGGGCCCAGCACCGGAATATCCTGCAGGAGCGGAATATTCACACTCGGCAACACTTTACTCGCTAAGGAGGTGGAAGATCCTTTGTCGCCGCTCAGCAGATACAGAATAAATACCGTACCCCCGGAGGCGAACATATTGATCGCCACCCCGCCCAGAATAATATGGGTCTTGAATTTCAAGGTGAAAAAGGCCAGAATCCCCGCAATCAGCGTACCCGACAGCACCGCCCCAAGCAGTCCCACCCAGGCGCTCTGCGTATACGCGCTCACAATAACCCCGGCCAGCGCCGAGACCAGCATGATCCCTTCCATCCCGATGTTGATAATTCCGGCACGGTTCGAGATCAGCGCCCCCAGTGCAGCGAACAGTATCGGCGTGGTTACACGCAGGACAGAGAAGGCAAAATCCGTCGTCAGTATGACATTCAGCAGACTGTTCATGCTTCCTTCGCCTCCTTCAGCAGCATGCGGTTCTTCCAGAACTTGAGGAACTGCTCAGCAGATATCAGCAGAATAATGACAGCCTGAATGATCGAAATCATCTCGGACGGCACATCGGAGAGGCGCGACATCATATCGGCGCCAATGCGGATATAGGCCAGGAAGAGCGCCGAGACAATGACGGAGAACGGATTATTCTTGGCCAGCATGGCCACCAGCGCACCATCCATACCGTAGCCCGGCAAGGAGGTCCACTGAAACCGGCTGTACATCCCGAGCACCTCCACCGAGCCGCCCATACCGGCAATGAACCCGGCGATCAGATGGACCAGAATGATCACCTTGGCCGTCTTCATCCCCGAATAACGGGCGAAATCCCGGTTAACCCCGGTCATCCGCAGCTCGTAGCCCCATTTGGTCTTGTAGAGGAATAGATGGGCCAATACGATAAGCACCAGCACAATAATAAGTCCGGTGTGAATCCGCGTCCCTGCAAACAGCTTGCTGAGCTGGGCCGTTTTCTCAAATTTAAAAGAAACGTTGGCAAACGCCTTGGCATCCCGCAGATGATAGTTCAGCAAGTACAGCCCCACCCCGAACAGGATGTTATTGAACATCAGAGAGGTCACCAGCTCATTCGCATTCCACTTGGCCTTGAGAATACCGGGGATGGCCGAGAGCAGCGCCCCCACGATGGAGCCTGCAAGAATCGCCACTACCGGATGGAACCAGCTGTTCAGGCTGAGATGAATCGCCAGTGCAGTAGTCACCACTCCGGAGAAATAAAAGATTCCTTCTGCCCCCAGGTTGAACATATTGGCCCGGAACAGCAGGGAGACCGCAAGTCCGGTGAACATCAGCGGGATCGCCATTTCAATGACGTTGCCGATATGGCCCTTCGTGGACAACGGCTCCCAGAGGAAGATTCCGATCGTCTTCACCGGGTGGTCACTGACCAGCGAGATGATCAGGAACGCGATAATAAGTGCAATGACGATGACCGCCGCTGTGCGGATCGCCTCGAAATATTTGACTTTAAACATGATTTGCGGCCCTCCCGGTCTGCTCTTTGTCCTGCCGGTTAATTCCCAGCATGTAGAGCCCCAGCTCTTCCTCACCGACTGCCGACGGATGTTCGAAATACGCCACAATCTGGCCCTCATACATCACAAGAAGACTGTCGCTCAGCTCCAGAATTTCATTCAGATCTGCCGATACCAGCAGCGTCGCACAGTTCGCCGAACGCAGCTCCAGCAGCTTCTGGTGAATGAACTGGGCAGCCCCGATGTCCACGCCCCGGGTCGGCTGCTCGGCGATCAGCAGCTGCGGATTCGTGGAACACTCCCTGGCTACGACCACCTTCTGCATGTTACCGCCGGACAGCATGCCGATCGGCTGCTGCGGACCGGAGCACCGCACCTTGAATTCCTCCACCAGCGCAGAGGCCAGCGCAGCAATTCTGGACCCGTGCAAAAATGGCCCTTTATTCATATCCTTCTGACGGTAGCGCGTGGAGATCAGATTGTCGGCAATGCTGGCCTCTCCGGCAGAGCCCTGACGCATCCGGTCCTCAGGGATATAGGATACCCCCAGGTTGCGGATGTCCAGAATATCCAGCTCACGGATATCCTTCCCCTTCACCTGTACCGACCCGCTGCCGCCAACCCCTCGCAGGCCGCCGGTCAGCGCCTCGATCAGCTGCGTCTGTCCGTTCCCTTCAACGCCGGCGATGCCGACAATCTGGCCTTCACGGACCGAGAAGCTGATCTCGGAGAGCAGCGCTTTTCCCTGGCTGTCTGAGACGCTCAGCCCTTCCACCGCAAGCACCGGCTTGCCGTAGGGAAGATCGCTTTTGTCATACTTCAGCACCACATCCCGCCCGACCATCAGCCGCGAGATCTCCTGCTCTGTTACTTCCTTAGTATCGAAGACGCCTTCACTCCGGCCGCCGCGCATGATGGTAATCCGGTCACAGATCGCTTTGACCTCCTTCAGCTTGTGCGAGATGAACACAATCGTGTGCCCCTGCTCCTTAAGCTGCTGCAGCTCATGGAACAGCTCCTCCGTCTCCTGTGGAGTCAGCACCGCTGTCGGCTCATCGAGGATGAGAATCTTGGCCCCGCGCACCAGCGCCTTCAGAATTTCCACCTTCTGCTTCATGCCGACACTTAGGTCCTCCACCTTCGCTTTGGCATTCACTGAGAGATTATATTTACGTGCAGTTGCTTCTGTCAGACGTACAGCCTCTGCATAATTGAAGCCCACACCCTTGCGCGGCTCCATACCCAGCACCATATTCTCAGCCACTGTAAAAGAAGGCACCAGCATGAAATGCTGATGCACCATACCGATACCGCGGTCAATCGCGTCCTGCGGGGATTGCAGCTTTACTTGTTCTCCCCGGATATAGAGCCCGCCTTCGCTCGGGCTCTCCATTCCAAACATAATTTTCATCAGAGTCGATTTACCGGCTCCGTTCTCACCCGCAATCGCATGGATCTCGCCTTCACGCAGGGAGAACTCAACGTTCTTGTTGGCAACCACACCGTTCGGATACACTTTGGTGATTCCCCGCATTTCCAGCAGAGCATTTGCCATGGGTCATCAACGCCTTTCAACCAAAGATTCTATTCATGTCCTTAAGGTTTAACGGCATTACGGATCGCTTCGACCTCAGAGGTCTCCATACCCATTGCATTATCCACCTTAATTTCCTTATTGATCAGCTTCTGCTTCACTTCTTCAATCTTGGTCTGCAATTCCGCCGGGAATGCCGCTTTGTAGATTTCGTTCTCGGCAATGCCTACGCCGTCTTCCACGAAGCCAAGCACATCGCGTTTACCCATTTCAAGCGTGCCGTCCTGCAGTTTCTTCACTGCGCCAAGGATGGCCGAATCAATCTTTTTAATCGCAGAAGTAACGATCAGGTTGGCTTTCACACTATCCGTATCCTTCAGCAGCATCGCCTGGTCCGAATCGACGCCGATTGCATATTTGTTCTTTTCCTTCGCTGCATCGAAGATACCAAGGCCCGTACCGCCCGCCACGTTGAAGATAATATCCACACCCGAGTTATACTGGATCAGCGACAATTCCTTGCCCTTCGCAGGGTTCACGAAATCTCCGGCATAGGATACAGCTACCTTCACTTCCGGATCAACATACTGTGCTCCCTGAATGTAACCAACCAGGAAGGCATTGATGCCGGGAATGTCCATTCCGCCCAGGAATCCGATCACATTGTCCTTGTTGGCATTAGGCATATCAGACTGGGTAGCAAGCGCAGCCGCCGCCCCGGCCAGGAAGGAGACCTCATTGGTCGAGTAAGACATATTGTACATATTGGCAGGCGCTTCCTCGATGTCAGTATCATAGTTGATGAATTTTTTATCAGGATTCGCTTCAGCCGTTGCATTGAACATTTCTGTAATTTCCGAGCCGCCGGAGATAACAACATCCCAATCCTCAGCAGCGATATCATTAAAAGTCGGCTCCCATTTCGTCTTGTCAGCGCCCATTTCCACAACCTTCGTTTCTGCGCCAAGCTCGCTTTTCACCTTCTGCAGACCATTGTTCGCCGCATCAAAAAACGATTTATCCCCCAGCGTCCCCGGAATCAGCAGCACCACCTTGAGCTTGTCCCCCGCAGCCGCGCCGCCGCCTTCCGCATCCGTTCCCGGAGTTGCTGCCGCACCATTCCCGTTCCCGGACTTGTTGTTCCCGCACGCAGCGACCAGTACCATAACTGCCAGCAACATTAAAGTGAGCATTTTCTTTTTCATTTTCTAAGTTCACACCCCTATTTGTAATAGATCCATCCAGCTCAATAGCATAAAATCCCAATTACACGTTTTGTTGGTCCCTTCGAATCGGGCAGCATGAATAAGCGACTGTTGAAATTCTGAAATAAGCAATTTACTATGAAAACCAAACATTTCATGTTACATTTCGCTAAAAAACCGTAAAATATCCGAACAAGATGGCCAGTCCAGTTGAGAATCTTCGGTTTTATTGATAAGATCATATCAAATGAAAACATAAATATTTATATATTTTCGGTCATGTTTTTGTACGATTCGGCTAAATGACTATCAAGGGAGGCCTCATCATGGATCGTGTCCTATATATTGTAAATGCAGAACATGAAGCGGGTACCTATATCCCTCCGCACCAGCATGAGTGCTTCGAGCTTGTCTATTATATCCATGGTCAGGGCACCTGCAGCATCGGCCAGCGCAGCTATCACTTCCGGCCCTCTACCTTCGCCCTCATTCCGGCAGGCTTCAAGCATGACGAGAATCATCAGCCCAGCCCGGAGGTGCTGTTCGTCGGCTTTCACTGCGGCAATCCCGTGATTAATTCGCTGTCCGGTGTGTTTGACGACGATAAAGAGCACACAGTACTACAGACCCTGCAACGGATGAGCGCCGAGTTCAAGCGCAAGCGTGACGGGTTCAGCGAGCTGCTGAATCTGCAAATGAGTGAAATTACCGTCTATCTCCAGCGGCTGCTCAGCGCCTCCGATTTCCATTCCCCTGCAGAGGATCAGATGCAGTATGTGCTCAATTATATGAACGAGCATTACCGTCACAAGCTCTCGGTGGCTTCGCTGGCAGAGATGTCCGGCTACAGCTACGACCGCTTCCGGCATTTGTTCAAGGAGCGGTTCATGCACTCCCCCCACCGTTATCTTTTACTAAAACGCCTGGATTATGCCAAGTCGCTCCTCCTGCACAGCCAAATGCATATTTCCGAGGTCTCGGCTGCAGCCGGATTCGTCAACGATGCGCAGTTCTGCAATATGTTCAAACGGGAGATCGGCCTCTCCCCGCGCACCTTCCGCATTCAGAGCAGAGTCATATAGGGAATAGTCCCCTCCTGTCACAAGTAGCTTTTGTACACGAATCTTGCATTTGTTCACTGTTCAGGGGTCCGGCCTGTTCACTGTTGTAAGCTTGTTCCACTGTCCTGTTCATAGGCTGGAGCTTATAATCTTACTATGAACATTTAAGACAAAGGACAGTACCCGCAAGAATACACAGTGAGTTAGGGGGCTACTTGGATGAGACTGAACAAGATCGGTAATCAACGGGCACTGTACAGCAGACTGCTAGTCAGCATTACGCTTTGCGTCTCCTTAACCTTTCTGGTCTCCACCATCATTTATTACAACTACTATATCGGCGTAGAAAAGAAACAGACCTTCCAGTCCGACCTCGGCAACCTCACACAGACCAGCCGGGAGGTCATGAACATGACTGATGCTGCGCAATCGCTTTCTTTTCAAATCTACCGCAACAGCACCATCTCCAAAATTGTGTTCTACGATAAGCCGGACATCTACGATGTCACCGCCGCCATGTCCGAGCTGGGCAACTATCTAAGCTCTATGCCTTATATCGAATCCATCTATGTATATAATCCCAAGGGCGGGCAGCTGTATGTTGCCTCCTCCCATGGCCAGAACGGTGTGTATACCGAAAAGGAGCTGGTCGATACCTCCATTCTGGATATTCTGAGCCATTATCAGAAATATAAGGCGTTCACTCCTATTCCTAGAGTCTATTCTAACGGCGCACAGGAGAACGATCAGGTCCGGGCCTACACCTTCCTCTGTCTGGATGCCATCGGCTGGGACCGGGCGATTAATTCGGCAGTGATTGTGAATATTTCGGCTCCTTGGATTAACAAAGAGATCGCAAGCCCGGCGGATTCAACCAGCGCCACCTATATACTGGATGATCAGGGTGCCTTCCTGTCCAGCAACAGCCTGAAGCAGCAGGAGCTTACCCCGGAGGAAGCGGGATTCATCGAGCAGCGGATCAAGGGCCGGGAGGCCGGGTATTTCATCGCTCCCTTCGGGGGTGTGAACTCACTGATCTCTTATACGGCGCCGGACGATCTAAGCTGGCAGTATGTACGAATTACGCCATATGAGATCATTACGAAGCAGACCAACAACATCCGCAACACCACCCTGCTGATTGCAGGTCTTGTGCTGGTGGCCGGCATAGGCCTTTCCTGGATCATGTCCAGAAGCCTCTACCTGCCGATGAACCGGATTGTCAGCGAGATGCATATCCTGGAGACCGAGAAGCGCGACAGCATGTTCATGATCCGACAAAATACACTGCGTGACCTGATCCTCGGCCTGAAGCCGCTGCAGTCCATGCAACAGGTCGAGAAGCTGCGCCAGCTCGGCATTCATTTCACCTTCAATGATGATTACCGGCTGATCCTGCTGCGGATTGACCGTTACCGGGAGTTCCGGGAAGCCCGCTCGTCGTATCTGCTGGCCTCCAAGTTCGCCATCATGAACATCGCCTCCGAAATCTGCGGCCAGACCTACCGCGTGGAGACTGTGGATATGAACGATGACGGAATCCTGGTGCTGCTGAACATTATCGATCCCGTGGAATATACGGATACCGGACTGATCGAAGCCCTGCTCCGGCAGATTCAGCAGGCCTGCTCCGACTATCTGAAGATCAGCCTTACGCTGACCTACAGCCATATTGACCGTAATGCCAGCCAACTGCATCAGCTCTATCAGCAGGTCCGCGAGGCGTCGAATCACCGCCTGTTCTATGGACATGGCTGTATCCTGAATGCCCGGGATATCTGCGCCCTGGAGTCCAGCACTTATCATTATCCGGCCGACAAGGAGAAAAGATTAGCGGATGCGCTGCTGAGCGGTAAGCTGACGGACGCTGCCGAACAGTTCAGCGCGATGATCCGCGAGACAGAGGCCTTCCCTTACCAGACCGCGCAGTTAACCGTGTCCAGGCTCAGCGTCACTATAAGAGAGATCGTGAATACTATCCAGAAGCGTAATCGCTTACAAATCGATGGAGTGGCCGAGCTGCCCAGCCTTGACGCCATCGAGACGATAGACGAGCTTGAGGAGGCCTTCGCCGCCCTCTTCCATACCCTGCAGGAGCAGCTGGCAGGCAAAAAGAACACCAAGCAGCACGACCTCATCTGCCAGATCAACGCCATGATCAACGAGGATTACATGAAGCCTCATCTGAGCCTGAACCAGATCGCCGATGAGCTGGATATGTCACCCATCTATATCAGCCGCCTCTACAAGCAGCAGACCATGAACAGCATCGTCGATGTCATCCTGGAGGTGCGGATGCGTGAGGTGTGCGCCCTGCTGGAGAACACCGACCTGCCCGTCACTGCGATAGCCGAGCGCTGCGGCTTCACCAGCAGCTCTTACTTGCACCGGATGTTCAAGCGCAGCTTCGGTACAACACCTACCGATTATCGCCGGTTGAAGAGTGTGCGGATGAGTTAGGGGTTTATACAAACTAGCCTGATCAAAATGTTGCAGATACTGCAACCTGGAGACGTGATACTTAGCTTCTGTGTTTAATTGTTTCACCAAATGCAGCAACTCGCTCAAGTATCCGCTAACCCTAAGCGAACTGCTGCATTCCCTGCAACATTTCCTGCTCAGGCCCCATTTATAAAGTATAATGATGCAATTTGTGCAGGATTTCGTATTGGGGCCGCTTTTGTTTTTGCTTTGGTGGAACACCAAGCCCCGCAGTTGCCCTCCCCGCTTTGGTGGAACACCAAGCCCCGCAGTTGCCCTCCCCGCTTTGGTGGAACACCAAGCCCCGCAGTTGCCTTTCCCGCTTTGGTGGAACACCAAGCCCCTGCCGTTAGCTTTTCTGGTTTAGTGAAGCACCATGCACCTCAGGTGTCACTAACCCGCACATTGTCGAGATACACATATCATTTGAACAAACTCGGCCAGTCGAGATGTTGCAGTTAATGCAACTTGGAGCCCCTATCCTTAGCTATTTAGTTGAATTGTTGCACCAAATACAGCAACTCACCCAAGTATCAGCCGAATTCAAGTGAATTGCTGACTTTTCTGCAACAATTCCCACCTTGAGCCAGTTTTAGAGTGTCGAATGTTGCAATTCATGCAGGATTTTAGAAATTGAGTCGTTCCATGCTTTGGTGGAACACCAAGCCCGCAGTTATCTTTCTCGCTTTGGGGGGAACAACAAGCCCCCGCCGTTAGCTTTCCCGCTTTGGTGGAACACCAAGCCTGCCGTTCGCTTTTCTGCTTTGGTGGAACACCAAGCCAGTGTCTTGGCACCTTTCATTTTGCTCTGTCACGCTTTAGATGTGGAACAACATCAGCCCGTCTCCAGATCCATGGAGACGGGCTGATGCTCTTCCCTCCTGCCGCGGAGGCCGTAGGGCTGACGCGGCCCCGCAGCTGTGGTCCGGTTGCGCCTAGCGCTTAAACAGCGGAGAAAACGGAATGAATGTGGAGAAGCGGAGCGTTCGCCTTTGTGTCCGGATTTTCACCGCTAAGGTAAAATCAAAAAAATCCGGACACAACAGCGATCGGAACATCATTCCGTTTTCGGAGCGTCCACCCAAGCGTCCAAACGCCCCGCCACAGCAAAAAGCCCCAAAAGCCTTTCGGCTCCCGGGGCTCCTCTCATCTACTTAAGACCCTTTTCAGCAACATAAGCCTCCCACTGCTTCGTCCACTCCGCCTGAATTTTCTCCAGGCCCGCCTGCTTGGCCTTCTGCATGAAGGTCTCCAGGCCCTTATCCACATCATCTACCAGTCCGGCCTCCAGCGGGAACAGGTACTGCTTCTCTACCTGTTCTAGCGCAGCCTTTTCTGCCTGATAGGAGCTGTAGTCCTCGGCGAAGCCCAGGAACAGATCCGGCTTCTGGATTTTATCCAGCTCATCAAAGATCGCCTTGACCCCGTCAAAGCCCTTGTCGAACAGCATATACTCTGGATTTCTCCACGCCCAGCCGTTCATGCCCTCACGAGTGAAGCCATTGGAGGTACTGGTGCCGACCAGCTTGTAATAGCCGTCTTCCACCGTGTAGTTCTTGCCTTCAATGCCGTATTGCGTCAGCTGATTATAGCGTTTGTCCAGCACCATCTTCTGATAGAAGGCCAGTGCCCGTTCCGGGTTCTTGCTGCTCTTCGGAATCGCGAATCCGTTGTGAATCGGATGGACCGGAGTCGCATAGCCGGTAGTCAAACCAAACGGAGAATAAGCCATTTCCCAATCCGGGTGAGTCGTGCTGATCTTCATCTTCATATCATTGAAGCGGTTAGGGTTGTCTCCGAACATACTGGCGGCTTTGCCGGAAGTCATCGGGTCCTGCATCGTATCCTTGATGTTCAGCACGTTCTTCGGAATGAAGCCCTTGTCCGCCCAGCGCTTCATCGTCTTCAGCTCTTCCTTCTGCTCCTCCGAGCCCCAGTAAGAGTAGACCGTTCCCGGGGAATCATACTTCACACCCATCCCGTAAGGGAGCGCGCCGATCATCTTGTTCAGCTCCGTATAGATGTAGTGCAGATTGTTGCCCACATCACTGTTCAGGGACATCGGCATCATGTCCGGCTCATTTTTGACAATGCCGTCCATGTAAGCCTCGTAGCTGGCCAGATCCTTCGGCACGGGAAGATCGTACTTCTTGCGCAGATCCTCGCGGTAGACGAACCCGTTGGTGACATACTCCTTGAAGGTCGCCGGAACCGTGTAGATTTTACCGTCAACCTTAACGTCCTCCCACATCTGCTCCGGAACGAACTTCTGCAGCTCAGGAGCCGCCTTCGGAAGCAGGTCATCCAGCGGCAAGAAGGCACCGCGCTTCGCATAGGATTGATATTGAGTCCAGTCTGCCGTAAAAATCAGATCAATCGCCTGCCCGGAGGACAGCAGCAGCTTGTACTTCTGATCCCAGTCCGTCCAGCTCGTGAAGTTGAACTTCACCGTGGCGTTCAGGTCTGCCTCAGCCATTTTGTTGACTTCAGCCTGGATGGCCGGAAGATCCTTAGGAGCATCGCCGAGCATATAGAATTGCAGCTCCACCTTCTTCGAGGTGTCGATCCCGGTGTCCGCTGCCTTCGCCGCTCCCTCTGATGCAGCCGGTGTGCCTGCGTTGCCGTCCTTCCCGGCACTGCTGCCGGTGTTGCCATTGCTGTTCCCCCCGCCGCAGCCGGCCAGGAGCGATAGAGCGAGCAACCCTGTTGTAAGCGTAGCCAAAGATCGTCTGCCTGCTTTCTTTCTCATGAATGAACCCTCCTAGAATTTTTTGTAAGCCCAGGCTTCCCTGATGCTCCTCGTGCAGTTCTCTCCCCGGAAGCATACCGCCCTTGTGTGTGACTCTATGTTAGCCGATATAGCAGCTGTACGGTAAAGGTACAATCTGCCACACGGTTCTAACCTTTGACCGCTCCGATCGTCAGCCCCTTCACGAAATAACGCTGGATGAACGGATACAGGAACAGAATCGGCCCCGTGACCACAATGGCCATCGCCATCTTGGTGGATTCTGTAGGCAGATCGCTGCCTAAGCTGACCCCGGTACCCGCGCCCATATTGGCGATGAAGGAAGCCGAGTTGATGACATTATACAAATGGAACTGCAGCTGATACTTATGCGGATCATTAATGAACAGCGACGAGGAGAACCAGTCGTTCCAGTAAGCCAGTGCGAGGAACAGACCTACGGTAGCAATCCCGGGCATCGAGAGCTGCAGCACAATGCGCCAGTATATTTTGAAATCCCCCGCCCCGTCAATCTTGGCCGATTCGAACAGCTCCTCCGGCACCGCCGAGCGGATGAAATTCTTCATCAGAATAATCAGGAACGGCGTCATCAAGCCGGGGAAAATCAACGCCCCATAAGAATCGGTCAGATGCAGATACTTAGTAATCATAATGTACCAGGGCACCAGCCCCCCGCCGAACAGGGTCGTGAAGTAAATATAGAACGAGAAGGTATTGCGGTATTTGAAATCCTTGCGGGCCAGCACATAACCGGCCATTGTCATGAAGAACAGTCCCAGTGTCGTCCCCGTCACCGTAGTGAACAGCGTCACCCCATACGCCCGCAGCACCTCATCAGGGAAAGTGAATACCGTCTTATAGCCCTCCAGCGAGAACTGCGCCGGGATGAAATGATACCCGTCCTTGATGATGGACTCATTAGCCGTCAAGGAAGCCGAAATAATCAGCAGGAACGGAATCAGACAGGCTAAGGAGCCCAGTATAATTACCGTATAAGCTACTCCCTGCAATAGCCTGGTGTACGAGTCGTCTTTGATTTGCATACTCTTTCTCTCCTTCCGCAGCAGGTTCCGCACAACCTAGAACAAGGCGTAATCGTCATTTATTTTACGGATGATATAGTTGACCGTCATAATCAGGATGAAGCCGAACAACGATTGATACAGGCCGGCCGCCGTTGCCATCCCGACATCGAAGGTCACCTTGAGCGAGCGGAACACGTACGTATCCAGAATATCCGTTGTATTGTACAGCACCCCGTTATTTCCAATCAGCTGGTAAAAGAGGTCAAACTGCCCCTTCATAATACTCCCCAGCGAGAACAGCAGCAGCATGACGAAGGTCGATTTCAGCATCGGCACCGTGATATACCAGATCCGCTGGAAAATGTGGGCACCGTCAATTTTGGCCGCTTCATAATATTCCTCGCTGATACCCGTGATGGAGGCCAGGTAAATGACCATGCTGTAGCCGAGATTTTTCCAGAGATAAAAGAGAATGATCAGGAAAATCCAGATGACCGGATTATTATAGACATCCACAGGATTCGCCCCGAATTGCGTCAGCAGCGTATTCAAGAAACCGTTATCATAATTGAACACATTGTAGACGATAACGCTTAAGATAACGAACGATACGAAGTACGGCAGGAACATGACCGATTGGGTCAGCTTCTTGAACCATTTCACCCGCAGCTCGCTAAGCAGAATAGCACAGATAATCGCCAGCACATTCCCGAGTAAAATAAATGCCAGATTGTAGCCGATCGTATTGAGCGTAAGCTTCACCAGCGTGCCGGACTTCCAGAGAAATTCAAAGTTCTTCAGCCCCACGAAGGGAGCGTCGAACAGCCCGGAATTGAAGTCGAACTGTGTGAACGCATAATAGACCCCCACCATCGGAAAATACGAGTTAATTAGAAAGAACAACAGCGTAGGCAGCAGCATCAGGAACAGAATCCGGTTATGGACCAGCTCATGCACGAAGCCCTTCTTCTTTTTCTTCCGGGTACCGGAGTCAAGCTGCGGGGACAGCCCGCTTGTTCCCTTCAGGGGAAACTGGGCGACAAGCGGCATACCGGTCTTGCGTTTGCGGTGTCTCAAAGCCTTCACTCTCCTATGCCTATAGATAAGTTGCCGCGTCACTTGGTCCGAAGCCTCCGTCCTTGATGGCCCCTATAGCTTCGTTAAGTCCAAGTGTATGACTTGTATGACCTGAGTATAGAAGAAGCCTCCTGCGGCTGAACAGTGAAGCTTCGGGATATTCCTGTACATTACGGCTAACCGCACTGTGCACTTATCATACATTTGTGAAGTAATCGCAAGTTCAACGCAAATAAGCCCCCGGAATACTCCTTAAGGAGAAGAATCCGGGGGAATTCGGATGGTCGCGCAGGACCTATCCGTAGCCTTACGATTTAAACTTGCCTGTAATAAATTATAGGTGATATACTCTGGAAAATGTACTAATTCTCCAACCTAAACTTTCAATATCCAAACTTTTCTTCAGGAGGCCAGCCCATGAACCCGCTTCTGTTCCGCATCCCTCCCCTGCCGCATTATATAGCCAGCGGCCTCAATCACTGCCAGCCCGGCTATCAGCACCGGAGCCGCCAGCAGATCAAGGTATTTGATTTGCTCATTGTCCAGCAGGGATGCCTGTATATCGGCGAGGAGGAGCAGCGGTTCACCGTGAAGGCAGGCGATGCCTTGATCCTGCGCCCCGACTGCCACCACTTTGGAACCGAAGGCTGCAAGGAGGAGACGGCCTACCACTGGCTCCACTTTCAGACCTTCCATGACCGGTCTGCCTCATCCATAGCAGGATCCGGTCCCGGCAACCCGAACGAGACTGCAGGAGAGCTTCCCGCATCTCTATTCGATATCAGCTCCTTCAATCTGGCGTTATCCCAGTTTGTTAACTTGCTTCTGCCGGACAGAGCTTACGAGGTATTGGAGCAGCTCACGCAATTGCAGGCCACCGCCCACCTCGAAGCCGTCCGCTTCCGGCAGCAGCTCCTCTTCCAGGACCTCCTGCAGCAGCTGGCCGCTTCTGTGAATCCGGAGCACCGCAGCTCCCAGACCACCCTATGTGCCGAGCAGGCCGCCTCCTATCTCCGCACCCACTACCGTGAAGAGATTACAACCGCCATGCTGGGAGACAGCCTCAACTTCCATCCGGTATATATTGCCCGATGCATGAACAAGGTATATAGCTGTTCACCCATGGAATATCTGCTCCGCTACCGGATCGGACAGAGCAAGCTGCTGCTGATGCAGACCAGCTTCCCGATCGCCCGGATTGCCGAAGAGGTGGGCTTCAACCAATCCTCCTACTTCAGCTCCAGCTTCATGAAGCTGGAGGGATTGTCGCCGCGCGAATACCGGCAGCGGTTCTCATGAAACAGGCCATCAGCGAAGCTTGCGCTGATGGCCTGTTTCTCTATGATTCTTACGCCTCCGGCAATGCCGCCGTCAGCGTGAATTCGAATTCCAGCTGCTGACCCGCTGCGATCCGGTATTCCGGATGCACCGGCGCTCCCCAGCTGTCATCCCCGCCCACACCCATCTGCTCTGCCGCGAGGGTGACAACCGTATAGTGCACCTGAGGCAGCTCATAAGTATGTGCTGCCTGCTCCAGCTCGAACGCTGTATACGGTGACAGCGTACATTCCAGAGGCTGGCCTGCAGCCGCCTGAACCTGCAGCCCATACCCCCGGCTGTCCGTGATGCTCACCTCACGGACACCCGTCCGGTTGCCGGATTCCTGCGGCACCAGATACGGTGACGGCAGCTCCGTCACCTTACGCCGGAAGCGGATGAGCCGCGCTCCATATGCGCGGTCACTGTAGTTCTCTTCCGGTCCGCGGGCATACCACTCGGAGGCCTCGTAGTCTGCCGACATCCGGAAGGATACTGCCACCACCGGTACATCCGGTAAGCCGTCTGCCCCGTCATAGACCATACGGACACGGACGCTGCCGTCGGCATGGACCGTGTATTCAATCCTGGTCTTCAGCTCACTGCTGATGCTGAAGGCATAGTCGAAGCTGACCGTAGCCCGGTCTGCTTCGGTGTGCAGGCTGACCGCCGTACACTGGCGGGCTAGACTTGCCGCGAACCAGCCGCCGGCATGGTAGCCCAGCGCAGTCCCCTTATCATTGTCGGTCGTTGCCCGCCAGAACAGCGGAACCGGCGGAGTCGCAATCATCTCACGCCCCCCATAGCAGAGCGACACCAGGGAACCTGCCTGTTTGGAGAATAACGCCGTGAAGCCCCGGCCGCTCACCCCAATGTTCACATCCCCTTCAATGACGCCGAACTCCGCTGCCGCAGGCAAGAGCGCCGCTTCCCCGCCTGCTGTTATTCCGGCCGCTTCTACGCGGAAGACATGCTCTCCATAAGCGGTCTCGAACCCCCGCTCCGCCCATAGCTCGGCTTCCTTCAGCACCAGACCTACAGCCAGAGTATACTCCCCAGGAGCTGCTGACACATCCGGCAGTTCCAGCGCAATCCGCGCCTCCTCCTGCGCAGCCACATGGATCTCCTTCTGCCCCTTGAAGATCTCCCGTCCCTCTCTCAATAACCGGAACTCCAGCAACAGCCGCTCCGTCCCTTCGAACAGATTGCCGTTGATCACCGTCACCGCGTCCCGTTCAGGAACCAGCCGGATGTTCTGGTAGAGGAACTTCACCTCTTGCATCTTCGGCGTGATCGTCCGGTCAGCGAAGACAATCCCGTTGCCGCAGAAGCTGTAGTCCGTTGGCCGGTCATCGAAATCCCCGCCATATGCCAGATACTCTTCACCGTAACGGTTCTTGGCTACCAGCGCCTGATCGATGTAATCCCAGATGAAGCCGCCCTGATACAGCGGATAACGGCTCTCCAGCTCGATATATTTATGGAGTCCCCCTACCGAATTACCCATAGCATGCATGTACTCACAGCTGATATAAGGCTTATCCGGCTGATTCTCCAGGTATTCTACAATATCGGCGGGCTTGGCATACATCCGGCTCTCCATATCACTGCTGTCATTATATTTGCGGTTATGGAAGACTCCTTCATAATGCACCAGCCGTCCCGGATCAGACTTGCGGAAGTAATGGGACACCTTCAGAATCACCTCGCCCGCATACGATTCATTGCCGCAGGACCAGATCAGGATCGACGGATGATTTTTATCGCGCTCCAGCATCGATACCGCCCGGTCCATGACAATCCCCTCCCACTCCGGCTTATCCCCGGGGATGTTCCAGGACGGCTCAACGGCGCCCATCTTCTGCCACGAGCCATGGGATTCCAGATTCATCTCATCAATCACATAGACCCCGTATTCATCACACAGCTCATACCAGAGCGTCTGATTCGGATAATGCGAGGTCCGCACCGCGTTGATATTGTTCTGCTTCAGGATGATGATATCCTTAATCATATCTTCCCTGGAGATGTTCCGGCCTGTGCGGGGGTTGAACTCGTGGCGGTTGACACCTTTGAACATGATCCGTTTGCCGTTCAGCAGCATCAGCTTGTCCTTCAGCTCGAAGGTGCGGAAGCCCGCCCGCTGCACAATTGCCTCCACCAGTTCCCCTTGGCTGTTATATACAGAGATACAGACGTTATACAGGTACGGATTCTCGGCGCTCCACGGGAACACCTTGCCTGCCTCCACGCTTAGATCCACCTTGCCCGCCACAGCCCGTCCTTCTGCTTCCGCTACCACAGCACCTGCCGCATCCTTCAGCTCCACCCGAATCACAGCCTCAGCCTCAGTTGCCATGCGAAGTTCAGCCGTTAGCTTACCTTTCTCATAGGAAGCATCCAGCCCCGCCTGAATCCGCAAATCCTGTACGTGCAGCTCAGGAACCGTATACAAATACACCTCACGAAAAATCCCCGAGAACCGCCAGAAATCCTGATCCTCCAGCCAGCTCCCCGTACAGCGCTGATAGACCTCAACCGCGAGCTTGTTAGCTCCTTCCTGCAGATAAGGTGTCAAATCGAATTCCGCAGGGGTGAAGCTGTCTTCACTGTAGCCGACGAAGTGCCCGTTCAACCAGACATAACAAGCCGCCTCCACGCCCTGAAAAGAAATAAAGACCGGCCCCTGCTCCATAGTCGCCGGAACCTCAAAAAACTTCACATAGCTGCCCACCGTATTACTGCTCACCGGAATCTCCGGCGGCCTTACAGCATCCAGACCATCCCACGGATACATCGTATTCGCATATTGCGGCCTGCCGTACCCCTGAAGCTGGATATGACCCGGCACCTGGATGTCCCCCCAGCCGCTCGTATCATATTCCGTCTTATAGAAATCCTGCACACGGGCTGCCACATTCACCGCATAACTGAATTTCCAGTCTCCGTTCAGAGAGTGGCGCAGCGCCATGGGGGCTTGTCTCTCCGCTTCCTCCATCGTTTTATAATAGCGGTGATCCGAATGCGCTTCCAATCGGTTCACCTTAAATACAGATACATCACTTAGCCAATCCAGATTTGGTTCATTGCCTGACATTATAGTGTCCTCCTTCATCTTCTTGAAGTGAATCTGTTCCTTATTCTACCCAAAGTTTGCCCCGGCTCCAAGAAGCGGATCACAACTTCGGTGCAGATAACTTACTTTTCAGGTGGTTTTATGATTTCCAGAGGCTTTCGCTTCATTCTCCAATGATGCAAAATAAGCAATCTTATGGTCAATCTTCCGGGCAAAGCTCTGAAAGAACTTGATCTTCTCATCGATATGCTGTTTATGCTCCTGCAGCAGTCTACGCTGGTCGGGCAAGGCTTCTCTGCCTTCCTGCGAGAGCGCGATGAATTGCTTAATATCCGCTATAGCCATTCCGGTATCCTTCAGGCAGCAGATTAGCGAGATTAGCTCCAGATCCTCATCATTGAAGCAACGATTACCGTTCACATCCCTTGCCACAACCGGCAATACACCCTCCCGTTCGTAGTAACGCAGCGTATATTGGCTCAGTCCGCTTTTTTGTGCTATGGTTTTGATGCTGTATCCCATCATGCAGCTCCTTTCTGCCAACCATGGCTGGCTTCACCTATATGTAAAGGTAACACCAATCCGTTTCTATGAACAGCCACTCTATGATTCTATTGACTTACACCTAACTCTAAGGTCTAAGCTAACACTATACCTTCATTTAAGGAGTGAATGATTAATGGTAAAAAGAATTAATGTAGCTAACGGTACACTTGAGGTTTCCGAGATTTCACTCGGCTGTATGCGGATCGCTGATTTGTCTCCCAAAGAGGCTGAAGTCCATATCCACAGCGCCCTTGAGGTGGGCATAGACTTCTTTGACCATGCGGATATTTATGCTGGTGGTAAAGCGGAGGAAGTATTCGGTAACGTACTGGCTGCAAATCCCGGCATGCGCGACCGGCTGATGATTCAGGCCAAATGCGGCATCCGTAACGGCTTCTTCGACTTCTCCAAAGAACATATTGTGAGTTCAGTAGAGAACAGCCTGAAACGGCTGCAGACCGATTATGTAGATGTCCTTCTCCTTCACCGTCCCGACACCCTGATGGAGCCGGAGGAAGTGGCCGAAGCCTTCGATGATCTGGAGCGCAGAGGGCTCGTCAAGCATTTTGGCGTCAGCAACCAGAACCCGCTACAGATTGAGCTGCTGAAAAAGAACGTCAAGCAGCCCCTCCTGTTCAACCAGCTTCAGCTCAGCATCATGGTTACCGGCATGATAGATTCCGGCTTCAATGTCAATATGACCAATGCCGGTTCCGTAGTCCACGACGGCGGAATCCTGGAATACAGCCGCCTGCATGATATGACCATCCAGCCATGGTCGCCGTTCCAATACGGCTTCTTCGAGGGCGTATTCCTCGGCAACGAGAAGTTCCCTAAGGTGAACGAAGTCATTAACCGTATCGCCGCGGACAACGGAGTAGCCGACACCGCGATCGCCATCGCTTGGCTGCTCAGACATCCGGCCAAAATGCAGCCGATTGTCGGCACCACCAACACCGCACGCCTGCTCGACATCGCCAAGGCCTCAAGCATCACCCTCAGCCGTGAGGAATGGTACGAGATTTACCGCGCAGCCGGGAATGTGCTGCCTTAACGAAGATAGCCGCAAAACACCGCCACCTTTAGACGAAAGAGTCTAAAGCCTGGCGGTGTTTTTTTAACTATCTCGCGATTGGGCTTGCTTTTTTACCCATCCTGGAAATTCCGATCCAGGCTAACATCAATACGATCTGAGCCAGAACGACCAGCCACAAGACTTCTGTGTACCCACCTATAAGGCAAAATATCGTATTAACCAAGGGGAATCCTAAGAAAGTGAACATGATCGGAAAATCTTTTTTGGGAGTGATTGAATAATTAGCCTTCCGGTCCCAGAACTTTAGGAAAGCTAATGCTAAAACTCCAATTGTAATGACAGAAAGTACAATCAAATTAACCCATTGCATATTAGAGGTTCTTTCGAAGAACGGCCCCATATAGTTAAAGAAGTTAGATAAAGGTGAGAACATACAAGCCAATGACGCAAGGGCCGCCAGAAACGGATAGATGTAACCCACGTTTTTACTGTAGCCTTTCTTTTTATGCCACCATTCACCGATCAGGATAAAGACTGTCCAATATCCCGCGATATAAATCCATCCTGTAAAATTCATCACCGGTTCCCCATAGATTTGAGGTTCACCGGCCAGCGGATAATAACTCCATCTTGCAATGGTTCCATCCATGGTCTCAAAAATCTGTTTAACGGCCACCGGGTCGAGTGAAAAGTCAAACACCATCGCACTTAATCCCGTAATAAACGGTTTCGTCCAGGACGGTATATTTACAGACTTTAGAACACGCAAAGTGGAATAGATGATCAGAAACTCAATAATAGGGACAGTAATTGGTATGTTAAATAACATTAAAATACTGCGCCCATAGGCGTAGAACCCTTCCCCAAGCGATGAAGCAGTAATTTCAAAAACGGCGGCGTAAAAGAACACAAAACCTATAAATTGCAGTAAAACCGTTTTGGGATGTGTTTCCTTATCAAGGATATAGAACACCATTAGGACAGCAGCAATTAAGACAAGAATGTCTTGAATAACCCATACAGGCACTACAGTTATACTACCCATTTTCTTCCTCCAATTAATTTAATTTGAATCGAACGTTTAAATAAATTATAATGTCATCATGTTAGTTAAACAACAGGCTGTTCGTTTGGATTATGTTAGTTACCATACAAATCATATTAGATTTGTTCATTAACCATTTTATTATTTTAAATTAGGAGGTTACGATGGCAGACAAAAAAACAGATCACCGGGTGAGATATACAAAAATGGTTATTAAAGAAAGCCTGTTGAAGCTGATGACAGAACGGTCTATCAATAAAGTTACCGTGACCGACATTTGCAGCGAAGCAGGGATTAACCGCAACACCTTTTATTCACACTATGCGAATCAGTTCGAGCTTCTTTCTACGATCGAAAATGATCTTTACGAAGAAATTAAGCAACTCGGGATGAGTTCTGCAAGCCCTCAAAAGCTGTCTTATGAATTATGTAAGTATATAAAAGCGAATAAAACGATATGTGAGGTTCTGTTCTCCGAAAATGGCGATAAAGAATTATTGGAAAGAGTCCTTTATATCAGCCACGATTTAACCATTGAGCGCTGGAAGCAGGAATTGAAATATTTCGATCCCCAATTATTTGAGTCCTGGTATACGTTTACCGCTCATGGCAGTATCGCCATTATTAAAAAGTGGGTGAGCAGTGGTCTGAAGGAAAGCCCGGGTAAGGTTGCAGCTTTTATTGATAAAGCAACCGAGGCAGTATCCAAAGCATTTTATTCCGAAGAATTATAATTTAATAAAATAAAGCGGTCCCTCTTTTTGAAGGCCGCTTCTCTGCTCTTTTTCCAATCATTTCATTCCTTATTCATTACTCATTCCGATTGCTCTGATTGCTCTGATTGCTCCTTTACCTTTTGTATAAGTGCGGTCTCTTGAGCGGAAAGCTCCTTTAAAGTCATATAAATCGGCTCTACAGGTATCATCACAGCACAGCTTGCGCTGAGTCCTAACATCATATTGAGGTAAAATTGGATTTTCTTTTTCTCGCGGGCAATTTGCTCTAATTCTGAGAGACCCGAGTTTTTTTCTTCATTACCTGATGCTTCCTTCCGGTTCGAATTAAATATCTTCATTTCCATTAAACTTCCCCTCGGAGTATTCTTCGGCGCGCGCCAACAAATCACTCATGAATTTCCCAATCGTCTGTATCTCAGCTTCTGAATAAGATTCAATAAACTGGTAAAAGCTGTCTTCTTTCGCTTGATGCATCTTTTGGTGCAGTTGATAAACCTGTCTTCCCTTATCCGTTAAGCTAAAATAAATCTCCTTCCGGTTGTTATTTAGTTGATTTTTCATAATGAAGCCTGTTTCCAACAGCTTGGAACTAATACTTGTAATGCTTGCTTTGGACAGATTCATTCTTTTGGTAATTCCGGTATGATTGATCGGCTCATGATCACCAATGCAATCAATAACATGCACACTGGTAATATTATTGGACAGCATATCGATCTGAAGCTTTTTGGCTTGCTCACGAAACAGATTAATTTCATGTTCTGTATATAATTCATTCAAATGCAGCATTCTGATATATTGCTCATAAAGGTGACCTTTAGAATGATTTTGAAATTCCACTTGCCGGTTCTCTCCTCTCTTGTACTTCATGCAGACCATGGTCAGAGGCAGCAATCCATTGCTTTTCTTTTTGTTCACCACTGAACAAAATTATATTAACACGACTGATATTGAGAATCAATATCATTTTCATCTTTTCAAGCCGAATACTATCTGCTATAATTCAACCAAAGTACCAAACATCCTACGTTTGCAAAGGAATGATATTATTGTTAGCTCAGACTCAACGTTTAACCTTGGTGGAACAGGTGGCCTACCAGATCCAAGAGAAGATCGAAAGCAGCGAATGGCAAGTAGGGACGCGTATTCCTCCAGAGCCGGAGCTAATGGAGCAGCTTCAAGTCAGCCGTAATACCTTAAGGGAAGCGATTCGGGCTCTAACCTATGCAGGTCTGCTCAAGACCAGGCAAGGCGATGGAACTTATGTCTGCTCCTCCAGTGTTTTGGGGTCAGTGATTAGAAAAGTGATTCAGCATACGGATAAGCTTGAGAGCCTGGAGGTCCGCTATGCACTGGAAAGAGAAGCTGCTGCCCTGGCTGCGCTCAGGAGAGGCGAGGAAGACCTGGCTGCACTACGGACATGCCTGGACCAGTGCAGACAAGCTGCCGTCCAGCAAGATCTTGAAGCTTATGCCCACTGGGATGTGGAGTTTCACAAAATGGTGATAGCCGCTTCACACAACCAATTGATGGCGAATTTGTACAATCATATTTCCGAGGCGCTGCAGAACATGATTATAGAAATGAAGGATTTGAAAAATGTGGATTTTTATCTTGACTCTCATGCCCTGCTCTATCAAGCTATTGCCAATCAGGATGGTCATCAAGCGGAAGAGGCTGTCCGTTCATACATTGAAAAGACCCGTACACAGGAGGAACACATATGAGTTCACCAGAACAATTGTTTAACAAACAGGATGGAATATCCAGAACCGGCATACGCAAGCAAGCGACTGTCTGGTTCATGATTATAGGAATTATTTTTATCGCAGCGAATTTGCGTGCCCCCCTCACATCAGTGGGACCCTTGGTCAGCCTTATTCGGGACAACGTGAATATTTCAAATACATTAGCAGGCCTGATTACCACAGTACCACTAATTGCATTTGCCTTGTTATCACCTTTTGTACCCAAATTAGGCCATAAATATGGTATAGAACGAATTATCCTGATTTCTCTTATTTTTTTAGTCATCGGTATTGCTGTCCGGTCGTTATCCGGAGCAGCGACTTTATATGTTGGAACTGCAATTCTGGGATTTGCTATTACTATATGTAATGTATTACTTCCCAGCCTGATTAAACGGGAATTTCCGCAGCAAATGGGGATTATGACAGGCGTTTATTCGGTTTCCATGAATCTATGCGGGGCAATTGCTTCCGGTATTAGTATTCCCTTAGCTGTAGGAGCAGGCATGAACTGGCAAGGTGCCCTGGGAGTATGGGGAATACTTAGCTTCATCTCCATTCTCTTTTGGATACCGCTGCTCAAGACTCCAACGAAACCCGCCATTATTAGTAACAGCACAGGTAACAACCATCAGGTTAAAATATGGCGCTCCCCATTAGCTTGGCAGGTGACTCTGTTTATGGGAATACAATCAGCCGTTTTCTATGTGCTGGTAGCCTGGCTGCCTGAAATCCTAAAAGAGCAAGGCATCAGTTCAAGTCAATCCGGCTGGTTTCTCTCGGTTATGATTATGGCTTCCCTCCCCTTTGCATTTATCGTTCCAGTTATGGCAGGGCGTATGGCTAACCAGCGGTCCTTAGTGGTTATTACAACAATCCTACTTTTGATCGGGACACTTGGGCTTCTCTATAGCAGTATCCAACTGCTTCTGTTGTGGGTGATTATTCTTGGCATTGGAGCGGGCTTTGCCTTTGGCTTGTCTATGATGTTTTTCGGCTTGCGCACTCAAAGTGCCCATCAGGCGGCGGAATTATCCGGCATGGCCCAATCCATCGGATATCTGCTGGCAGCCACCGGCCCGGCGCTGATTGGATACCTGCATGATGCCACTCATAGTTGGAATGCTCCACTCCTGATCTTGGTTGGCGCTTCTGCCCTACTCGGTATCATTGGTCTAGGTGCAGCCAGAAATCAATTTGTGGGTTCGGCGGAGTAAGTTTATGATGTAAGCACTCAATTACCAAGCAACCGACAATCACTTAGATCTTAGACATTGCGAATATAAAAAGAACTGTCTCTGTGTTGTAAGATACACAGAGACAGTTCTTTTTTACCGGCGTTGATTACCCATATTAAAGGAACCAAAATACCTAGATGATCTTTCGCCTGAGCAGATTAAATGGAACGGGCCACCAGATGGACCCGCATTACAGCAAAGGGGGGTGCGGACTTTTCATCTTGAAACATATTGCTCTTTGTCTACACCTGCGCATATCCTGATGTATATATACTTTGCTGTTCAGGTGTTACAGAAACATATTGACTATTAAAAAGATCATGATAGACCCCTTTTCTAGCCAACAGCTCATGATGACTGCCTTGTTCAATAACCGTTCCCTTATCAATCACCAGGATCATGTCAGCATTCCGGATTGTAGATAATCTGTGGGCGATGACAAAGCTGGTCCTTCCCTTCATCAAAGTATTCATTGCTTTCTGTACATAAATCTCTGTACGGGTGTCCACGCTACTGGTCGCCTCATCCATGATTAGAATGGGCGGGCGGGTAAGAAAAGCCCGGGCGATGGTCAACAGTTGCTTCTGCCCCTGGGATAAATTCGAGGCTGCTTCATTAATCACAGTATCATAGCCATCCGGTAAGGTCCTGATAAAATGATCTGCGTGAGCTGCCTCCGCCGCTTGGACTACTTCTGCTAACGTACAATCCGGGCGGCCATACGCGATATTGTCCCTGATTGTTCCATAAAATAACCAGATATCCTGAAGAACCACGCCGAACATCCTTCGTAAATCAGCCTTCTGCATATCTCTGATGTCCACGCCATCAATCCGGATTTCTCCATGTTCCATTTCATAGAACCGCATCAGCAGATTGATTAACGTAGTTTTTCCGGCTCCGGTTGGACCTACAATCGCAACAGTGCTCCCCGGTTCCACCTGAAAATCAACATGCCGCAACAGTGTCTCTCCCTCATCATATGCAAAACTGACATCGCGGCAGCTAACCCGCCCCTGGGGGTTCTCAAGTGCAACTGCCTGTGAAGCATCCAGGTCTTCCCACTCTTCCGGAGCATCCAATACCTCAAAAATCCGTTCAGCGGATGCTACCGCAGACTGAAAACTATTCATAATATTGGAAATTTGATTGATGGGGCGGGAGAATTGCTTAGAGTACTGAATGAACGCTTGAATATCCCCTATCTTGATTCTTCCATCAACAACAAAAATCCCGCCTAGAACGCACACTACAATATATCCGATATTATTGATGAAATCCATTAATGGCATCATGAAGCCGGTAATAAACTGCGACTTCACACCTGCTTCACATAGTCTGCCATCGAACTTCATGAACTTCTCTTCTGCTTCTTGTTCCAGACCGTAAGCCTGTACAACAGTTAGACCTGAATACACTTCCTCAATATGTCCGCTAAGCCCGCCCGCCGCTCTGCGCTGTGCGATAAAATAAGGCTGTGACCGTCCCGCCAGGAACTTGATTGACAAGATACTTAAGGGAATTGTTATTATTGTTATTATTGTTAATATAGGACTGATTAAGAGCATCATCGTCAGCACACCCGCGATGAGAAGGACAGCGGATATCAGTTGAGTAAGATTCTGCTGCAGGGCGATACCGATGGTATCAGCATCACTAATTACCCGGTTTAACAATTCGCCGTGGGGATGTGAATCAAAAAATTTCAGGGGCAAGCTGGCCAGCTTCCGGTTCAAATCTTCTCTTAATTGAAAAATAACTTTTTGTGAGATTTTCACCATAACATGCTGCTGCAGATAAGAGAAGGCAGCACTAATCAGATAGATGATCAGCAGAATGAACAGAATATTTCCGAATGCAGCAAAATTAATGGTGGTCCCGGAGGAACCCTCCAGTCTCCCGTATATCCCTTCTGCCAGAATATTGATGCCTTCCCCCATTATTTTAGGGCTAAGTATACTGAATAGTGTACTGGCTACAGTCATGAGGCATACTGTTAGTACCTGCCATTTAAAGCGCTCCAGATATCGCAGTATTCTTTTGAGAGTAACTCTATAGCTTTTGACCTTTTCCTTGGGATGACCTATGGAGCCTACTGGATTTAGGCCTCTCATGGATTTATTCATTAATGAGGTTTTATCCTCCTTGCTCATGCTGATTCCTCCCCCGGAAGCTGTGAGGAGACAATTTCCTTATAAGTCACACAGGTATTAAGCAGCTCTGTATGTGTCCCCATGCCAACAATACAGCCCTGATCCATAACAAGAATGATATCTGCATCAATCACTGTACTTACTCTCTGGGCAACAACGATTACTGTGGCTGCCAATGTTTCATTCTTAAGTGCAGTCCTCAAATGAAGGTCTGTAGTGAAATCAAGCGCGGAGAAGCTGTCATCCAGTATATAAATATCCGGTCTGCGGACCAGCGCGCGGGCTATGGCAAGCCGCTGCTTCTGGCCGCCGGACAGATTCGTCCCGCCCTGCGTTATTTCTGCATCATAGCCGCCTTCCATACTTAGGATAAATTCGTGAGCCTGTGCCTTCTCCGCAGCCTTCCGGATCTCCTCCCGGCTTGCCGCCCTATTGCCGACACTAATATTATCAGCAACTGTACCCCTGAAGAGAACATTCTCTTGCGGAACCACGCCTAATCTGGCTCTAAGGATCTGTAATGGCATCTCCTTGATATCTGTACCATCCAATAGAATACTTCCCTCCTGTACATCGTAAAAGCGGGGGATGAGATTTATTAAGGTAGATTTCCCGGAGCCGGTACCTCCAATAATAGCCACGGTCTTGCCCGGTTCCGCCCGGAAGGAAACATTCCGTATAGCTGGCCGCTCTGCCCCCGGGTAGCTAAAGCTGACGTTCCGGAATTCAATGCTGCCTGCGCCGTGTTCATCATTGCGGCGCTGACGTTTATCCATAATGTCCGGACTAATGGCAAGAACCTCCTGAATTCGTTCTGCCGAAGCTTTAGCCCTTGGCATTGCTGAGAACATCATTGATACAAACACAATGCAGATAATGATCTGCATCATGTATTGGACGTAGGCCATTAAATCCCCAATTTGCATACTCCCGCTGCCGGTAAACAGCCCTCCGTACCAGAGAGCTGCCAAAGTAGCTACATTCATAATCAACATCATCAGTGGCATAACCAGCGCTATCGTCAGGTTAGCTTTTATAGATATTACCGTCAGATCTTTGCCCGCTGCATGAAGTTTTTCGGTCTGTCCCTCCATCTGATGAAATGCGCGGATCACCCTGACCCCCTTCAGGTTCTCCCGGACAATCATGTTTAACCGGTCTAGCTTATCCTGCATGGTCTTAAAAAAACGCATACTGTTCTTCCCGATCACAACCGTACATAGTCCGAGAATAGGCAGGACTGCCAGAAAAATCAGAGAAAGCTTTGCGTTTTTGGAAACGGCCATAAGGATGCTTCCGATCAAAATCATCGGAACAATGATCATCCGCAGCATTGCTGTGAAGATCTGCTGAAACTGCGTAATATCATTAGTTGTACGGTTAACAAGGGAAGCTGTCCCCATACGATCCAGCTCGCTCAGCGAAAAGCTTCGTACTTTGGCAAACACAGCCTTACGCAGAGAACTCCCGTACCCTACAGTAACCTTCGCAGAGATGTAACTGGTCAAAGCAATAACCACTGCATTGAATAGAGCAACCAGGATCATATACTCCCCGATTTCCAGAATATAGTGGACATCTTTTTTTAAGATTCCCTTATTCACTATCTCTGACATCAAGGTTGGCAAGTAGACCTCTGCCATAGCCTGACAACAAGCTAATATGAAAATCAAACCGAGATAGACCCGATAAGGCTTCAAAAATCTTAACAATTTGGCCAACTTCCAGACCTCCCGCTATACAGACTTTGGCTTACCGGACTGCACATTCAATTATTGAATATTTACTTGGGGTTTGTCTGACGCTCAAGATATCCAGACCGGCTTCGTTAGCCAGCTTACCCAGTTCATCCAGAGTACGGACACTTCCGCCTTCGGAGCAGACCAGAAATAATAGATCACGGAACGCCTCTTCGGGAGACATCCCCTCTTTGTCCGGAAGATTCTCAATAATAATCAGCCTTGTTCCGCTTGTCATAACCTTACGGATATTTGCAAGAATACTGACGACATGCTCGTCATCCCAGTCATTCAGCACCTTGCTGATCATATACAGACTGCCGCCGGAAGGGATCTGCTCAAACATGCTGCCTGAAACAAATGCACAACGTTCTCCGGTATCTGCCATACCGGCATTCATTCTGGCTCTTTCTATCGTGTCAGGAAGATCGAATAGGACCCCTTTGGATTCTGGAGCCGATTGCAGCACTCCTGAAATCAGCTGGCCCAGCCCTCCAGCCACGTCTACGATGACATCATATTGATCGAACGGGTACGAAGCCAGCAAGGCCGGAAGACTCATTCTGGAGTAGATTTCCATAGCCTTGTCCATGGTTTGCAAATAATCATCTTTCATCTCATGATTTCCATACCATTGCTCCCCGAAGACCTTCTCAAATGCAGGTCTGCCTGTTTGGATGCTGTACTTCATCTCAGCCATTGACTGTACTACAGTCTCATGGAGCAGATATTTCACAAGCGGCTCAAGAGACCTTGGTTTCCCGGTGAGAAGGGTGGCTCCATACTCCGTAACTTGATAGCTCCCGTCTTCGTCATGAGTCACCAGGCTTACTGACTGCAATGCCTTTAACAGCCTGGACAAGGCCGGAGCATTTAGAGAAAGAGATTCAGCTATAGCATTCACTGTCTTTTTCCCGTTGTTAATTGCATCGAACACACCTAGTTCCACTGCAGTTTTGACGGCAAGAGAAAAACCTACGCCGGAGACAATCTGCATAACTGCAGCCTGTGGAAAGATTTTGTTCACGGGCTGTTCACTTTTAATTGTATTAGTCATTGTAAAGACCTCCATTTGTTGTGATTAGCGGTTTGGCAGCTGCTTTTTGCAGATACACCATGTATTGCTGCAGCAGAGCATGTACAGTCTCCCGGGTGTATTGCTGATGATTATATTCGATGCCCACAGTCAATTGGTTCATTTTTATAAAGCTGATGAATTTAAGTTTATAATTCCAGACCTCTTCTCCGCTCCGCTCCTCCCCACCAGTTATAGGCGATATCCTGAAGATGTCTGTATTAAACTCCGCATCAAATTGTCCCATATAGTTAAATGACAGTTCAGGATTCAAGCGGAATTGCAGCCCTTCCTGAGGACTGCTCAGATATTTCAAGACCCCATGCCCTCCTCCTTGCTTAGGAATTCCTCCCAGGTACTCTCTGACATACTCCAGACATGAACCAATATTTCTGTCCTCCGGAAGTTGCAGGGCCACAGGGTAGAGGGTTGAGAACCGGCCTACAGTTCTGAGAATATCAATATCTTTACTGTTCAAATCACGGCCATGATTGCCCAAGTTCACCACAACCTCCAGATTACCTGTCCAATCACAGATCGTCATGGCCAGAGCTGTCAGCATGACACTTTCTGTTGTGAACTTCCGGTTGCCCCGGATGGATGACATGATTTGTTCCGTTTCTGTGAAATCGAAGGCTTGGTATAAGGTGAAATTATCTTTTACTCTGGCTTCATCTGTTTCATAATCGGTAGGCAGCGGTGTAACCTCTACACTCTCTACCTGATTCCAATATGGCTTCTCACAGAGCAAGTCTGTACTGTGCGCATACTCATGCAGCTGATTGGACCACTGCAGAAATGATGCTGTTTTAGGAGGCAGCCTGATATCCTCCTGATTTATTAATTGTCTGTAGACTGTATCCAAGTCTTCCAGAACAATTCTCCAAGACAGGTGGTCGATGATCATCTGGTGAACAACAATTAACAGATGTTCACCGTCTTTGGCTTTAATTAAGGCCAGCTTGACCAATGGCCCTTTCTCCAAATCCATACTGGCCTGTACTTGGTTCACTGCAGCCTTTGCATCCTCAATGGAGGAATGCGATTCTGCAAGATCTATCCGATAGAAATCAAACAATTCTTCCTCGGACCCCCGGTTGTACTGCAGCTTGTGACGGTTATGATCTTTGAATACCATCCTGAGGGCATCATGGTGCTTGATGAGCTCAGTAAAACTCTTCTTGATATACTCTTCGCCGAAGCCGGCCTCCCTATAGAGCACAAAAGAAAGATTTCTATGATGCAGAGTATCTTTACAGTGTTCAATCATCCAGCTTTGGATAGGCACTAGTGCGGCTTCCCCAGTTACTGCTCCGTATTCGGCAGGATCCGCCCGGTCCTGTACCTTTTTGGAAACCTCACTAATGGTCTGATACTGAAAGAGATATTTCGCTTCAAGCCTCAAATTGTACTTTTCCATCCTGGCTGCAGCCTGGATGGCCTTGATGGAATCACCACCTGACCCAAAAAAATTATCATTGATTCCAATCCGCCGAAGTTCCAGCACCTCGGACCAGACTGTGCATAATATCTCTTCAACATGATTTCTCGGGGCGGCATATCCCTCAGCATAATCTCTTGTTTCCTGCAGATCCGGCAGCCGGGAGGTATCGACCTTGCCGTTGACAGTCACCGGAATCTGATCTATGGGTATAATCGCTTGAGGGATCATATAATCAGGCAGGTAATCCTTAAGATATTGGTTAAGCTCCGGCAGAATCTGCCCATCCCTGCACACAACATATGCACAAAGATAGGGTTCCTCCCGCTGGTCCTTTTTAACTGCAACAACTGCCTGCTGTACTCCATCACAGGAAAGCAATCTATGCCTGATCTCATCCAGTTCAATACGGAATCCCCTGATTTTCACTTGATCGTCGGCTCTTCCAGCGAAATAGATTTGCCCGTCCTCCATCCATCTTCCTATATCTCCAGTTTTGTACATGTACCTTCCTGGCGTACAGAAATCTTCAACAAAACGGATGTCCGTTAACTCCTTATTATTACTGTATCCTCTTCCAACCCCTTGGCCGCCGATGTAGAGCTCTCCAAGGACTCCTGTTGGCACAAGCCTCTTTTGCTCATCAAGGATATAGACTGAACAGTTTTTGATAGGAGAACCAATCGGCAGGGTCTGTAGTTCTCTCAATTCCTCTGGCTTAATTGTGAAGGCCGTGGCATCCACACAACATTCGGTGGGGCCATAAACATTCGTTATATAAGGACGGCTGTAACCGCCATAATTGTTGTAGAACCGCTCTACCTCTGTTAAGGACAGCGCCTCACCGCCGATAATGAAATGCGAAACCCCCATCCGTCCGCACAGAGACGTCTCTGACAGCAGACGTATATACGCCGGGGTCCCATCCGATATATCAATGTTATGCTGCTTGTAATATTCCGTTAGCTGAATGATATCCTGGCGTACCCCTCCGGGTACAATATTCAGATGATGCCCTTGAAGAAGCGCTGAAAAGATCTGCTTCACGGATGCATCAAATGCAAAGGGGGCAAGCAGAGCCACATTAAGGTGCGGACCATGCAGACTGTAAACTTTCTCATGAAGTGCATCTACAAGGTTTGTTACGCTTCTGTGCTCGATCATCACTCCCTTAGGTTGTCCGGTAGAGCCAGAGGTGTAAATTACATAAGCCAGGCTATCAGGAGATGCTTGTATTTCAAGATTTCCATTCTCCCCGGAGCAGACTTCCGCTTCTTCAAGACATACTTCCTTAATTCCATGCTCCAGCTCCTTCCGGTGAACTTTATCGGTAAGGACAATACAGGCCCCGCTATCCTCCAGCATAAATCGTTTTCTGTCGGGGGGATAAGCAGGCTCAATGGGCAAGTAAGCCCCGCCAGCCTTCAATATCCCCATAATCCCTACTGCAAAATTTGTACTGCGTTCTGCGATAATACCTACTACTCTATCCTTACACACTCCGTTTCCGATAAGCACTCTGGCCAGTTGGTTAGCCCGTTCATTCAACTCACGGTAATTTAATGAGCCGTCAATCCCGGATACAGCCAATTGGTCCGGAACCCTTGCTGCTTGCCCCTCGAATTCTTCAGTTAACGTCTTGGCATTGTACGGGGCTGACATTCCTGACTGGCTATAACTTCTTATGCTCCGCAGCTCGTCCCCGTCCAGCATATCAATCTCACCAATAAGAATATTCTCCAGCGAAACAACATGCTCCAGAATCTGCAGGAACCGTGTGGCAAACCTTGCAATGGTACCGGGCTTGAATAATTTGGCAGCATAAGTGAATTCAAATTTAAGCTCGTCCCGGCCCGGAAAGGCCTGCAGCACAAGATCAAATTTAGCTGTTTTATTCTCAAAGGGATACGGCGCATATTTCATACCATTGACTTCAATGGCCGGGTTATCCATCACTTGAAGAACAAACATGACATTGAACAAGGCTGTTCCGTTTAGATTTCTACCCATATTCAATTGATCTACCAATTCCTCAAACGGATAATCCTGATGCTCGTATGCCTGCAGCGCCTTCTCCTTAACCCCGGCAAGGAAGTCTCTGAATGCCATTTGAGCAGATGGACGGTTCCTGAGAGCAAGTGTATTGACAAACATTCCTATCAACTGCTCCAGCTCCTTGTGCTTCCGGCCGGCAATAGGAGAACCCACAATGATATCCTCTTGACCCGTATGCTTGAACAGGAATACATTGAAGGCTGCCAGCAAAGTCATAAACAGGGTAGTCTTTTCCTTGGAGCAATATTTACTTAACCGTTGCGTCAGATCCCTGCTTGCCTTAAAAGTTAACCGCTCCCCCTGCACTCCCTGCTCGCTGTCTCTGGGATAATCATACGGCAAATTAAGTGTGGGAATTTCACCGGAAAAGGTATTTATCCAATACTTCTTTTGCTTATTCATGTAGTCTGTCTTAAATAATTCATTCTGCCATTTTGCAAAATCTTTATATTGAACATTCAATTCCGGCAGCGGGTTATTCTCATACAAATAGATGATCTCTTTCTGCAGCAGCGGAATCGAAGCCCCGTCAGCAATGATATGCTGTACATCAAGCATCAAGAGATGCTTGCCTTTGTGAAGTTCAACCAACCCCGCCCGGACCAGGGGAGCCTGGCTTAGATCAAACGGACGGATAAATGCTCTGGTGATTGCATTCAATTCCGTTTCGTCTTCTGCACGATATTTTTCAATCGCCAGATGAACATGATCCTCTACTACCTGGACAAGCTGCTTATCCGCGAAGCTAAAAGAAGTTCTCAATACTTCATGCCGCTGGATAAGCAAATCAAGTGAGCGTTCGAGGCGCTCTTGATCCAGTTCACCTTCAATCATTATAAAATGCGGAATATTATACGAGGTGCTCAAGGTGTTCAGCTGGTTCAGAATGTAGATTCTCTTCTGGGAGGAAGACACCTCGTAGTATTGTGCTTCCGGGATACGTGGTATTTCCGGATTCCCGCGCGTATCTTTATTGCTCTCAGCACGGCAATCGATATAGGACGCCAGTCTTTGTATATTGGAGTGCTCGAATAAATCCGGCACCTGCAAACTGAGATCCAGAATTGTATTAAGAGTATTTACAATTTCTATGGCAATAATTGAATCTCCGCCGATCTCATAGAAGTCTGCCGTTATAGACATCGGGTTCATTCCCAGGGCTGCTCCCCAAATCTGGCCGAGACTGATCTCCGTTTCAGAATATTGGCTGCTGGCTCTGCCTTCAAGCTGTATGCCTGCCGCTGCAGCCTCAAGGCTATTTTGCCATGTGATTGGATGCACACTTGGTTCTGCTGCTCTTCTACTTTCCATACTGATCCAGTGTCTTTCCTTCAGGAACGGGTAGAGCGGAACACTGGTTTTTTTCCTCTGTTCTCCTTCATATAAGCTCTCCCAGTCCACCTCTCCCCCTTTTTCATACAGGCTGCAGATCTCATTCAATATACTCATTTCTGTTTTGCCGCCTCTTGTGTAAGCCTCAACCTTTTGCCGGGCGGTATTTTTCAATTCACGTTCCTCCGCAGGAGAGAGCCTTCTGGGATTCAGGAAATGGAGGCTATCACTCAGTTTGTTCAATTCCCTTTTCAATTCAGCCTTGTCCTTAACCTTCAGGCATATCCTATACTCACAATGCTTCCTTCCGGTATTTGCTGTGTAACAAAGGCTGGACAGATCGAATAGATCCTTATCCAGAAAGTGAATATAATTTTCAATTAATTTCTCGAGTGATTTTGTATTCTTGGCAGACAGTGTCAGTACCTCAACCGGTTGACCAGGCTGGGCATCTGCCGCTTGCCCCGGTGCTTCCTCCAGCACAACATGGCAATTGGTTCCGCTGAATCCAAAAGAACTGACACCGGCTCTTCTTGGCCCCGCTCCGCTCTCCCACACAGCTGCCCGATCACTCACATATACAGGAGAATTGCTGAAATGAATCAGCGGATTGGGCTCATGGAAATTAATGCTGGGGGGAATTACTCCCTCTTTAATCGCCAGAATTGCTTTAATCAAGGAAGCAATTCCTGATGCTGCCACGGTATGGCCAATATTGGGTTTTACTGAACCGATGCCGCAGAACTGCTTTTTAGTTGTATATTTTTTAAAAGCATTGGTTATTCCTTTGATCTCTATAGGATCTCCCAGAATGGTTCCGGTACCATGAGTTTCAATATATCCAATGGTTTCCGGGTCTATTTTGGCATTCTCCCAGGCTCTGACAATCAGTCCCGTTTGAGCTTCCGCATTCGGAGCTGTTATTCCATTGGAGGCCCCGTCATTGTTAATGGCACTCCCCTTGATTACTGCGTAAATCTGATCCCCATCCTCCACAGCCCGGTCTAGAGGCTTTAAAACGAGTGCAGAGATCCCTTCTCCCCACATAGTGCCTCCCGCATTTTTATCAAAAATACTGATCTGGCCATTGCCTGCTTCAATTTCATTCATCATCCCCGTTTGCTGCGGCAGGAGAAACAGATTGACCCCGCCGGCAATGGCCATACTGCACTCTTCATTCTTCAGCGCGTTACAGGCAAGATGAACGGACACCAGCCCTGAAGAACAGGCCGTATCAACAACAAGACTCGGGCCTTTGAGATTGAAGATATAAGAGGTTCTGCTTGCAAGAATCCCGGGGTAGGTGCCTGTCATTGCAATCATATCCGCATCCTTGATGAAAGAGGCATAGGAGATCTTCAGTTCCCCGCTGTGGTCATGACCTACGTACATGCCTGTATTAGACCCGTATATTTTGGGGCCGGCATACCCCGCATCCTCAATAGCATGATACACTGTCTCCAGGAACAGACGCTGCTTCGGGTCCATAAGCATCGCTTCCCGGGGTGATATTCTAAAAAAGCCCGCATCAAACTTATCAATCTCCTCTATGAACCCTGCCTGGAAGTAGGCTTCCTTCCCGGCATCGTTCATCAGCGGGTCCAGATCCGCCTTTCTGCCATGGGGCAGATCTCTGATGCACTTCATCGAATTCAAAATATTGCTCCAATACTCCTGTGTGTTATCTGCATCAGAGAATTTGCAGGCCATCCCGATCACAGCAATGTCATTGCTGCCCTTCTTCTCTTTTTGGGTTAACAGCTTCAATACCTTCAGCGCCATCTCGCTGTCCATGCTTTGAGCTTTAACCTGCTCCAGGATATATTTTTTGATGATAGAGGCATCATCCACGGTTGCTCACCCCAAGGGAAGACTCTCCAATCGTCGTAGAGAACGGCTGTCCATTTTCCGTACAAAGAACCTGCACCAAATTCCGCGCCTGCAGCACCACACTCGGCAATCCTCCGCCTACCTGCGTCCAATGCCCAACCATATAAAAATTCGCCAGTCCGGGCAAAGACCGTTTCAGCTTCTTCTCCTGCACAATGTTATCCATATGCTTCTCCCATCCCATCCAACTGCCATTCCGGTTACTTGTATATCTGGTAATGGTACAAGGTGTTGAAACATCCACTACTTCAATATGCTCTTTTATGTTTCCGAGCCGTTCTTCCAGCAGCCCGATAATCTCATCAGCTACGGCTTTCTTTTGCTCATCATAATGGTGCGGATTCGTTTCCTTCAGATGTTCCCAATACCCCATGGGAGTCTTCGCATAGACTACGACGCTCGTTTTGCCCTTTGGCGCGAAGTCCGGGTGTTTATTGAATATTTTCACGAATATATTATCCGTCTTGGCATCACCATTTGCATTCAGCGGCTTGTCCAGCTCCAGGCTCATATAGTGCGGCATATCATCAAATGTCCGTGATATCCCCAGCCCTACATAGATCTGCGCAGTTTTGGTACTGAAATTCTCATAGCAATATCTCAGATCATCGTCTGCGTATTTCCCCTCCAGCATTTCAAAAATAGTGCTGAAGCCGTCAGCGGCCGAAATCACCTGATCTGCGGGGTAGATTCTCCCGTTATCCAATTCAACACCTGTTGCCGCACCCTCATCAACAATGATCCGTGAAACTCTGGAATGATATTGAATCTTCCCTCCAAGCTCCAGATATCTTTGCTCAATGATTTTAGAGAGGTGCAAAGAACTTTCTACCGGATAACCTGATGCCTTAGCATGAACCCAGCCCATAGTAGCCATGAAATAAGCAACGGCCGTATCCGCATTAAACCAGAATATTTTGCGGTAATTCGTTCGTACAAATTCACTTTTGAATTGCTGGGCAAAGTCCTTAATCGTCACACCGCCCCACTTCTTCATTACTTCCATATACTCGCCAGCTTTGGCTTTGAAGGCTTGAAAGTCAGTAAGATCGAACAACTCAGGCGCTTTATCAATTCTCAAATCAACGTTTGAGATTATTTTGATTGCATCGGTCAGGGTCTTTATTATTGCTGCATCTTCGGGTGCGATTCTAAGAAATTCCTGCTCCAGCTTATCTGCATCAGCATACAACGTAAATTGTGTCCCGTCCTTGAAATTAACTACAGCAAATTCCTCATCATTAACAAACGTCATGTTCTGGATCACATTCAATTCACTCCAGAATTTGTGAAAGGTATTGTTGGGGCCTGAGCCTACCAGCCAGCTTAGACAGCCGTCAAAAAAATACCCCTTCCTTGTCCACCCGGTGCACAATCCGCCCGGCAGCGCTCCTGCCTCCATAATCAGGGTGTCATACCCGTTCATCTGTAAGTAACATCCCGCAGCAAGTCCGGCGATTCCCGCTCCAATAATGATAGTTTTCTGATTGTCCATTGTTTCTCCCTCTTTCGGCAAATTATTAGAAATCCGTTTTTCAGCTTTCCAGAATTTTCAGGCCATCAATAATATCTATCGTTCCTTTTTGCAGGTTCTCAATTAAATCTTTCAGTTCCTGGTCCGCTGGTTCGGCAGCAGGCTCTGCTTTCCCCCTCGCGGGCATATTGTTTTTCCGGGTTTCCCGGTCAATGTATTCGGCCAGCTCTACCACTGATGAATAGGTGAAAATGTCAGAGATATCAACGACATCAGGATACTGTGTGTCGATCAGCTTCAGTAATTGAGTCGCCATTATTGAGTCTCCTCCCATAGCATTGAAGCTTTCATACAGATCAAGTTCGTGTCTGTCAAGAATTGAAGAATACATCTGTGCAATATTCTTCTCGGTTTCAGAGTAGTCAGCGCCTTTTCCTTTGAGAACAACGTCCCCTGCCGCCTTTCTTTCGGCGCCTTCTGCAGCTGCTATTCCGGCTGTCCCCACATCCCTCAGCTGGTCTCTGACCGCTGCTGATAAAGCAAACGGCAATTGGTCTTGAGCGGCAGCCAGCACCGGACAGTTCAGTCGGCCCGGAATCGCTTGGGCGATATCTCCTGCTGCCATTCTGTCCATAAGCTTCAGTGCTTCTTTTACCGGTAACATGTGAAATACAGATAAATCGCCGTTAATTCCATAATCGGCTGCAATTCCCACCTCGCCCCACGCCGGCCAATTGACGGATGTTGTACGCGCATCTCTTTTATTACGTGAATAGGAGAAGGAATCCAGGTAAGCATTGGCAGCAGTATAATCCCCTTGCCCGGAGCCTCCAAAGACCGCATTAATGGATGAGAAGAGCATAAAGAAGTCCAGATTTTCCTCTTTTGTTGCCTGATCCAACACCCATGTACCGGTTATTTTGGGGCTGACTACCTCTTTAAATACGGCCTCGGGCTTTCTGAAGATAAAACCGTCGCCTGCCACACCTGCACAGTGGAAAATGCCCTGGATACTACCGTATTTCATTTTTAGCTCCTGAACCACTTCATTGACCTGATCCGGGTCGGTAATGTCACAACTGTAGCAATATACACCTGAACCTGATTCTTTTATCTCATTTATCGTTTTGAGCTTGCTGGACAGCTTATGTTCAGGATTCTCCTGAATCATTTGCTCCCACAGCTCTGCTTCCGGCAGCTTCGAACGGTTAATCAAGGCAATATGGACGGAGCTCTTCCCGGCCAGATATTTGGCAATTTCTAATCCTATACCACCTGTACCGCCTGTAATGATATAGACCCCGTTCTCCTTAATCTCCAGTTCTTTCTCTTCCTGATTCTCTGGCTTATACAGATCCAGTTCAGAGGTGTATCGCTTCCCGTTTCTGAAGGCAACCTGATACTTGGGTTCAATCCGCTGAATCTCTCCAATGATCTGCTCTGCCGGAGTCTCGTTATCTACATCAACCGCTCTGCAATGAATGTTCTTGGACTCTTGAGTAAGTACAGAACCCAGACCGAATAATGCCGCCCCCAGGGAATTGATCTTTTTCTCTTGTCCTGTCACTTCCGTAGCATGATCAGAGACCAAGACTACATCAATATTCTCTTTAATCTTGTTGCTGCTGATACTTTTGGCTAAAAAGAACAAGCTGTACAAACTCCGGTTCTGCTGGTCCTCCAATTCCTTATAAGTAGCCGCCTCACCCGCGATCGAGGACAAATGAAGAATTTGCCTGATATTACGGCCCTTGAGCTCATTCATCAGATTAATGTAATCATTCTCCGTCCCACGGATAATGTAATGATTAGAGGTGAGCCTTTGAAAGACTTCTCCGAATTCAATCTGAATCGTATTCATAGGTTCATGCTGCAATTTCCCGGCAAGCTTCTCATATACTCCTTGCTTATCTTTAAATACCAGCAATGCTCCTTCACAGTCTCTGCGGCCTTGATCTGCAGGTTCATCCGGTATCCAATTTAAATGATAGAAGCTGCTGTCCAGCTGTTCATTGTCTTTAAAAAGGGTCATCAACCGATTGACCTTTTTAAGTACATAGTCCTTAATTTCCATAAAAATCTTGCCTTGCATATCTATTAATTGAAGATCGCATGTCTTAGTTTCCTTGTTACCTGATTTTTTGTGTACATAAGCGTAGAAATGCTGCGGCATCGCAGAATAAATTTTAATATTTTTATAGGAGAGCGGGAGAAACGTACTATCATCATCGTCCTCTCCAATAAATACATTTGCCGCATTATCCAGCAGGGAGGGATGAATAATCAACTCCTTCAGATCTCCCTTAAAGGCTTCCGACAATTCCAGCTCTACTAATTGTTCATTATTATCCATAAGGATTTCTTTAAAATTCAGCCAACGCGGACCAAAAGAGAACACTTTACTGTTTAAGCTGGAGCCTTCATATTTAACTTTAATGCGTTCCTTTTTGCTGTCATTCCAGGCAGTGTTCAGATCGAACGTTAAGGGCTGTGCATCCGGAGAAGTTCCGCTGAAAAGATAGGCTTTTCCTTCCGCATGAGTAGTCCATTTCCCCTGGTCTGCACTGGCAATAATGAAGCGGGCATGGTCCTTTTCCTTCTTTACAATGGTATGTACCAGCTTGTCTTCTGTTGGCCCTACCGAGAACGGTGTAAAAAAGAAGATATCTCTTAATTCAAGAAAATCCGTGCCGTACAGTTGCGAACATGCCTTTCTTCCCATCTCCAGATAGGTCGTTCCGGGAATCACGCTTACCCCCATAATTTTGTGGTCACTGAGCACCCAATGCGAGTTCACGCTGAATGTTGTAGCATAGATGGTTTCATCCAGAGAATCTGCCATACAGTGGTCGATCAGAGGATGGCTGATACTTTTGGCCGCTGACTCCATTCCGGATCTTCTATCTTTCACTTCACCCCAATACATCACTCTATCGAATTGATATGTGGGTAACGATACGATTCTTCTTTTACCGTCCCGGTACATCAAGTTCCAGTCAATTTTCGCCCCTTTTACATATAACTTGCAGATCTCTGCCAGATTCAGAATCAGATAGTCGCTTCGGTCTTGGATAACCTCTTCCATAAGATGACTAGCTTGGCTACTCAGCTCCCTATGTTCTGAAAGTGTAATTTCTCCTTGATCCCTGATAGGCTTCCGGTCAGATCCGATTTTATGGAAATCATAGAATACACCCTTACCTGAAAGATCACTTAATCTGCTGGAGGACAGCGTGCTGATTTTTTGTTTAAGTTCTTCATAGCTGTGCACAATCAAGGCTAGCCGGTAGGCGTAATGGCCTCTTCCAGTTGTAGCCGTATAACAAATGTTATTCAGGCTGGTTTCCGACCCCTGTCTGAAGAATTCCTCATACCGGTTAATCAGTTGGAGTAAGGATGCCTCTGACTTCGCGGATACTGCAAATATTTCATACCCGGGAACTGCAGCCTCCCCATGCTGCTCTTGATCCGGGGCTTCTTCTACAACAACGTGGGCATTCGTCCCCACAAAACCAAACGAATTAATTCCTGCTCTTCTAGGCTGAACCCCTTTGGGCCAAGGCAACGGCTTCTCCGTAACAAACATCGGTGACTTAATGAAATTAATTAGCGGATTAGGCTCTTTGAAATGAATACTTGAAGGAATTACATGATGCTTCATGGATAAGACTACCTTGATTAGAGACGCCAGACCTGATACAGCCACTGTATGGCCAATATTTGCTTTAACCGATCCTATACCGCAGAACTGGACTTTATCGGTATGTTTAGCAAAGGCATTGCTAAGCCCTTTAATCTCTATGGGGTCGCCCAGCTTGGTTCCGGTTCCATGGGCTTCAATATATTGAATGGTCTCAGGGTCAATCCGGGCATCCTCCCAAGCCTTTAGGAGAACCTCCTCCTGGGCTACCGCATTAGGTGCAGTCAGTCCGTTGGAAGCCCCGTCATTGTTCACTGCACTTCCCTTAATAACAGCGTAGATATGATCTCCATCCTGCTGAGCTTTGGTTAAAGGCTTGAGAATCACCGCGGCCACACCGTCACTAAAAAAAGTGCCGTCTGCATGTTTATCAAAGGTCTTCACCCGGTCATCCTGGGATTCCATCATAGATTTGCGGGCTGCACGGAATCGCGGGAAGATGCCCAAAGAGATCGCACTGACAATAGCCATCTCACATTCTTTGTTCTTCAGAGCTTTGCAGGCCAAGTGTACACCCAGTAATCCGGAACTGCATGCAGAGTCCAGCACCATAGAATTCCCTTTCAAATTTAACAGGTAATTAATCCGTCCTGCCATTAATCCCGGCCAGTTTCCTGTCATGCTTGTGGATTCATCTTCGGTGACATAGCGATATAAAGTATCATTCACATGATCCTTACCGACATACAGTGAGGTGCGGCTGCCATATATTTTATCTCCGGCATAACCGGCATCTTCTATAGCGGTCCAGACGCTCTCCAGCAACACTCTATGGGACGGATCCATCGTTTTAGCTTCTTTGGGGGAGATGTTAAACAACTCGGCATCAAACTTATCGACATCTTCCAGATACCCGCCCAGATTACAATCCTCTGCTTCTTCCTCTGTAAAAAACCTCCCTCCCATAAATTCCGCATAAGCTCTATTATTTACAATAGGTTTGATATGCTCGAGCATTCTTTTTGGAAATTCAACCTTACAATCTAACTCTTCCATCAGATTATTCCAGTACTCATCGGTGTTACTTGCCTTAGGCAGCCTGCACGAAATACCTATAATTGCGATATCTTCCCTCTGTACTCCTTCACTTTTCAGTTCCTTAAGTATCTGTTTTGCTTCTTCTTGTGTTAGCTTATGCTGCTTGACCTGCTCAAAGATATAGGTTTGAACCACACTCATTAGCTGCTCACTCCCACTATTGTTTTTGACCGGAATATAACAATTGGTTGGCTTCACTTACCTCCAGTTCACCGGAAGCCAGCTTACTCAGAATACCGTCAAGTTCTGTCTCTGTTTCCTTCTCATTGGTCAGCGGTTGAACATCATTAGCAGCCTGACTTCTCTTGTCTTCCATTCTGCTATGAATATAATGAGACATTTCGGTGATCGACGGGTAGGTGAATAGATCAGAGATATCAATCAATGATGGAAATACGTGACTGATTTCTTTAACTAAATATATCGCTGATATAGAATCCCCCCCCAGATCATAGAATTTATCGGCAACATTGATTTCTTCCAGACCGAGTACCTTGACCCATGCCTTCACAACGGCATCTTCAATTCTGCTATAATCCTTGAACTCCATTCCAGCCGGAGACCCTGCGGCCTGTCTCGGAGTCTTAGGCAGGAATTTTTCAATTATTGCAGTTATTTCCGGCGATATGCTAAATGCAATCTGATCCTTGTGCAGCCCTAAGACCTTATGATCCAGTTCGCCAATAATGACATTTGAAATATCTTTGTTCAGAACCGCATCCAGGGCATCAATCGCCTCTTGCGTACCGATATTTTTGAATCCCTGCTCGTTCTGCTCTTCCTGGGCCCTTCCCATTTTTCCAATCTTATCCTTGTAATCAACCAGCATCCCAATGTCTTTCCAGCCGCACCAATTGATTGTAAGTGTTTTGTGTCCGGGCTTAGATAGTTTCCTATATTCAGAATACGAATCGAGGTATGCATTAGCTGCCGTGTAATCGGCCTGTCCCATGCTTCCGTTCATTGAATTGATGGATGAGAACATCACCATAAAGTCCAGTCTGTCCTCAGCAGTCAGTTTATCCAAGATCCAAGTCCCTTGAATTTTGGGTCTGGTCACACGGCCAAAAACTTCCTTCTCTTTATTAAATATAAATCCCTCTCCGGCAACACCGGCACAGTGTATGATGCCGTTAATCCTCCCATACCGTTGCCTTACTTGCACCAGCACACTCTGCATATCCGTTATATCTGCTACATCCACTTTATAGAAGGCTATATTTGAACCGTTCGCTTTAATTTGATTCAGAACCATTGTCTTATATTGATTCTTCTCCCTCGAATCTTCCCGGTCTGACAAGCCGGAACGGCCAATTAAGATCAGATTCACCTTTTCTAATGAAGTGAGGTACTTGGCCACCTCCAGCCCCAATCCGCCCAGCCCCCCGGTAATCATATAGACACCGTCTCTTTTAATCTCCACTTCCTGATCCGGCAGTGCCGGGAGATGAACGGCTTGCAGCTCCTGCACATAAGGAACTCCGGCTCTATAACCTACAAGCTCCACCTGTTTGTTAGTTTTGATCTCACAGATGCAATCGGCGGAACTGGTCCCTTTATCAATATCTATACATCTTACATTCAACTTTGCAGATTCTTTTCCCAGTACTTTCCCCAGACCCAGTAAGGCAGCCTGATGCGGGTGAACCACTGTCTCTGAACCGTTGATCCGATAGGCGCGGTCTGTAAATAATAGAAGCTCTACCGGATAGTTTGTATATTTCACTATAGATTTGGATAAATGAAACAAACTATCCAGCCCAAGCTTAAGATTAGACTCAAGATTCTGAAGATCATCGTCTGAGGCCTGGTCATGGATCGCCATCAGATGAGCAATTTGACTCATTCTTTGCGATTTAATCGCATCAAGTAGCTTATCGTAATCCTCTTGCTGCCCGCCTATGCTATATTTTTGCGCATCCAGTTCAGAGAAGCCCTGTCCGGGCACAGCTTCGATTACCCTCCGCCCCTCCCGGCGCAAAGACTCTATAATCTCACCTGCCAATTGATTCTGATTATGAAACAACAGGATACCCTCACCGTTCTTATCGCGGCTGAGCAGTTTGTACTCCTTCTTCTGTACCCAATTGAGCTTATGATAGAGATGCTCTTTTTCCATTGGTATCTCAATCGTTTTAGAGCTGTGAACCTTTTTAACGATATAGCTGGTGATCTCCCCAAACACCTCTCCGTCTTCATTCAGAAGCAGCAGATCAAATTTCCCGGTTTCATTATTCTCCGTTTTTTGCCTTGTGATATAGCTGTAGAATTTTTGGGGTGTAGGTCCAAAGATTCTAAATTCTTTGTAATAGTAAGGAAGGTAAGTATCTTCATTTATCGTAAAAGTACCTGCATTTACTGCACAATCCATCATGGCAGGATGCAAATAGTAATGCTCCAAATCCTTCTCATATTCTGCTTGGATCTCCAGTTCGCACAATATTCCTTCCGGATTTCTATAGATGGCATTGGTGCATTTCCAGCGTCCGCCCACATGGATGATGCTTTCTGGACGGTTGACATCCTCCACATATTCAACAGAAGTATAATTTGACTCCTCAATCACCGGCCAGCCTTGGTTACGGCGGACAGCATACACTGAATCATAACTTTGTTTGAGAAGCCCGATGTTATAAGATGTCCGCGGCTGCCTTGCTCCGCTGCTAATCCAGGCCTCAGCATGTTTCGTCCACTCTTCTGTCGAAGCCCCCTTACTGATGACTGTGAATTTCAAAGTGTCACCTTCAATATTAACAATAGTATGAATCTCCCTGACCTCATCCTTCCCCACCTTCAAGAGTTGCAAAAAACTTACGTCTCTCAGAATAATCTCGCAGCCATCGCCGAAATGTCTTATTCCAATTTCCCGAGCCATATCCAAATATGTCGTACCCGGAATGACATAAGCATTGCCGACTTGATGCTCATTGAGAACCCACAAGTTCTGAACCTTCAAATAGGAAATATAGACTTGCAAATTAAATGACTGAACAGCTAATTCCTGCAGCAGAGGGTGAATAGTTCCTGCAGCCGCTTCCGCTCTGCACGGCTTCTCCAGCTCTACCCACAATCTTTTCGGTTCAAAGGCGTACGTAGGCAAACTTACCTTTCTGCAATCAAGCTCACGGTAGAGCTCCTCAAAGTCTATATCTGCACCATTGCAATACGCCTGGCACAACACGCGCAAATCTTCTGTAGAGCTATGGAACAATCCCGCTATGCCCCCGTTGCCAGCCATACGTTTCCCTGAAAGCTTTACTTTCCGGTCCAACCTCCGATAATATATATCTTCATCTCTGCAGGTTTCTGCTCCGCTGCCAGCCAGCAGCTTAAGCTTACGGATCAGTTCTTCGGCAGACGAGATTATCATTGCGATTCTGCATTGATTAGCAAGTCTTCCGGTATTGACGGTGTAACAAAGGTCACTGATCCTTAAATCTTGTCCTCTATCGAGAAAATCAATATAACTCAAGATCAGTCTCTCCAGCGATGCCTCAGACTGGGCAGAAATAGTAAACACATGATTTCCCGCCGCCGTTTCTTTGCCCGCATCCAACTCGGGGGGGCCCTCAAGAACGACATGGGCATTTGTACCACTGAGTGCGAAGCTGCTGATTCCGCATCTATACACTCCGCCATAGCCTTTCCAGTCGCTAATCCGGTCATTTACGTACACCGGTGAGCTGCTGAATTGGATATTACGGTTGGGGAATTTGAAATGCAGGCTGGGCGGTATTTTTTTATACTGTATCGCCATAACCGCCTTCATCAATCCAGCCAATCCAGCCAGACTGTCCAGATGACCGATATTAGTTTTCAAGGAGCCGATAGCGCAGAACTGCTTACGGTCTGTGAAACGGCTGAAGGCCCGCTGTATAGCATGAACCTCGATAGGATCTCCCAGTTTAGTGCCTGTTCCATGCGCTTCCCAATATGTAATCGTCCGGGGATCCACATGCGCCTGTCTCCAGGCTTCTACAATCACATTTTCCTGTGCAGTCATATTCGGTGCTGTAATTCCCACAGAACTGCCGTCTTGATTGACGGCACTCCCTTTAATCACTGCATAAATATGATCCCGGTCCCGGATTGCCTTGTGCAGCGGTTTAATCAGAATTGAAGCAACACCTTCCCCGCTGTTAGTCCCATCAGCCTGGTCATCAAAAGTCCTGATCTTTGAGTCCGACGAGCTGATCCCAATGCCCATTTTGTTCTCCTCTTCCGTTTTAGGGAAGATCTTAATATTCACCCCGCCGACCAACGCAGCTTCACATTCATTATTCTTAATAGCTTGGCAAGCTACATGCAGTGCAACCAGAGAGGAAGAACAAGCGGTATCTATTATCATAGATGGACCTTGGAGATCCAGGATATATGCTAATCTGCTGGCTATGAAAGACTTGATGTTCCCTGCAGTTGACAAACCGATCAGTGATGGGTCTCCTTGCTCTATTAACTTGAAATATTCATTGCTGCCATCACTGCTTAGGCCCACATAAATTCCTGTCTTGGTTCCACTTAGTTGTCCGCCACTGTAACCGGCGTCTTCCAAAGTACTCCAGGCTGATTCCAGAAACAGTCTCTGCCTGGGGTCCATCAGCTTAGCTTCATTGGGAAGTATTCCAAAAAAACTGCAGTCAAACTTGTCGATTTCCTCCATGTACGCAATTTTTGTATAATTAATATTTTCGTGCTGAGACTTCTCCCCACTGAATTCCAGGTACCGGTCAGCATCTGCCTTCCTGCTCAGCGGAAGCTCTCTGATACACTCTTTCCCATTCAGGAGCACATCCCAAAAGGATTTTAAATTATGAGCCTCTCCAAATCTGCCGGACATGCCAATAATCGCAATGTCATTCTCAGCTCTCTCTCTCTCCTCAGTTTCAGGGCCGCTGGCTGTGAAAGCTGAAGCTTTCAAATCCTTTAAGCTAATAAAACCATCTCTCATTTTCTCACCTCGTTATATGCGGAATTGTGACCTGCCGGGTTGTCTGTGTTATACACTGAAATTTTCAAAGTATTGTTGGGTGTTCGTCTCCTGAAACAACTGGTTAAACCTTTCGCTTCTCTCTTTCATCGGAGTTTTCTTCGTTTGGAAGACAGATCTCAGCATATCTACTGCCTGATACATTTGTTCTACTGTAGGTTGTTTCCCCGTTTCCTCCAGTTCAGCCTGAAGCTTCGAAATCCGTTCATATGGCTCAATAACGCCATGGAAATATTCATCGTTATCCCAATTATTATTTTTGGTCGCCACAGAAATTCCAAGGCTGCGGGAGATTAGAGAGAATGTCCTTGATGTATTATGGTCTCCTTTCGCTGCTGGAACGGGCCCCTTGTTTATTTCGCTAAGATCTTCCGGTTTGTCATAGCTGTAAGCAGTGATCCCCGTTGTGTTGTTTCTAATCAGATTTCTTAATGTGGCTTTGGGACCAAATTCAATGGCCGTCTCCACCCCGTTCTGTTCTAAATATTTCATTGTTGCATACCAGTTCACCGGATTCACGATCTGCTGTGTGAGAGTTCCTTTGATCTGTTGTTCATCCTTATACGGCAGCGCGGTCACATTGGATATCACCTGATACTTAGGCGGATTGAAATTATAATTGCCTAATTCATAGTTCAACTTTTTGGCCGCCGGTTCCATGATTGGAGAGTGGAACGCGGCACTGACATTAAGCTTAAAGATTTGCGCGCCTTGATTCTTTAGGATTTCAATAAGACATTCAACCGCTTGAGCCTCTCCTGAGACCACAATGTCTTTATTTCCGTTGTAATTGGAAATACATATCGTCATGCCGCGGGAAGAGAGTGTTCTGCATTCCCGCTCAATAACGCTTTCTTCCACCTCCCTGATTGCCGCCATAGCCCCTGTTCCAGATTCTGCAGCTTCTTTCATGTACAAGCCCCTGGCTCTGACCAGCTTGACGGCATCTGCAAATTCAATTGCTCCTGCGGCTGCCAGAGCTGTATATTCACCTAAGCTATGACCGGCTAAATAATAGGGCCGTTCATCAGCTTCCATCATATAGACCCGGTACTGGGCGATACTAAGTGCCAGTATGGCTGGCTGGGTATTCTCTGTCTGGGACAACTCACTTGAACTGCCTTCAAAAGAGAGCCTGCCCAGATCAAATCCCAAAACCTCACTTGCTTCAGCATAGGTTTTTTTAACAATATCAAAGGTATCGTAAAGGCTTTTGCCCATGCCCACGTACTGGGAACCCTGGCCTGAGAAGAGAAACGCTATTTTCGACATTATATTTTCTCCAATCTGTTTAAAATTTTTTTGATATGAGAAACTTTTCACATTCCAGCCTGTGCTTCATATTTCTACTCTGTCTGAAGAACACTTATCGCTTTCAGTAAGGACCTGCAGCAATTTCATATATTGATTGAACAGCTCGAACATCTTACTCTGTTTAAGCTTACTGCGGTTATAGCTGCCTACAATTTCAAGTTCACCAACTTTCTCAGTGACTTCAAGCATCAAGTCTGTCCGTCCATGGTCCATAGGCGGATTACTGGCAATCCCCCATGCGAATAATGGGACGAACCTGTTGTCCGTTCCGGTTCCAGACGGCTCTTGTCCACTCTCTGCAGCAGCCCCGATGTCCTCCCGCAGGTGTATATGCTGATTCTTCACCAGGTTTACAATCTCATGAAAATTATCTATTCCGGTGATATCTATCTCAATCCAGCCGTGTACCCCCTCAGCCGGATCAGAGAACTTTACAGCAAGCCGTTCTCTTTGGCAGATGTCGGATAAGAGGAACATATAGCCGGCCAGCAGAAGATCAATGAATTCGTACTGGTTCCCGGTACATACCTTCACCCATTCGGTATATGCCTCTCCTCCAATGCTGAATCTCGGAAACGGACCATCATCAGGGTCAGTCTCATCAGCTAAATATTCTGCCGGCCATTCAATTGCCATGCCTTCCGCCTCAATAGCAGCAGCGGTCTCAGCAAAGGCAAACTGATGCTCAATGTATCCAGCCAGCTTGTTGATCGTCGGATAGGAGAACAGATCAGTAATTTGAATTTGATCCGGGAACAGCTTCTGCAGTTCGTTATACATAGCCACAATTTTTAGAGAATTACCGCCTAACTCGAAGAAATGATCATCAATGCCGACCTTCTCCATATTAAGAATGGAGGACCAAATATGCTGAATTTCTTTTTGAAGCTCTGTAACCGCTTCTTCATAGTCATCCCGCAAGGCTGGACGTACGTGTTCAGGCTCAGGCAATGCTTTAAGATTAATTTTCCCATTCGCGGTCAACGGAATCTCATCAATCTGAATGTAAATCTGCGGCATCATATACTTAGGCAAAAGAGCCGATAAATACTCTGCCAGCTCTGATATGATCAGTCTCTCTGAGGCTACGAAATAGAGCACTAGATCCTGTGAACCAAATGCATTAGGATATCCGGTGACCACGCATTGCCCGACCTTTTCGTGACCGGCTGCCACACTTTCAATCTCCTCCAGTTCAATCCGGTAACCGCCAATTTTGACCTGATTATCCAATCTGCCGATCACATCCATATCCCCATTGGGCAGCCAGCATGCCATATCTCCTGTTCTATACATCTTGGTGCCTGGAATGAACGGATTGTCCACGAATTTGGCAGCCGTTAGTTCTTCATTGTGCAGGTATCCTCTCGCTACCCCGTCACCGGCTATGCATAGTTCACCCGCAACACCCCCCGGCAAGATGTGGCCAGCTTGATCCACAATGTAAAACCGGGTATTCGCTATCGGTTTTCCGACATTGACCGTAGCCTCATGAGTTAATTCTTTTACTGCGGACCAAATTGTAGTTTCAGTAGGCCCATACATATTGTAGATTCTGGCATTCGTTAATTCTTTCAGCCGGATCAGCAAATCCTTAGGAAATGATTCTCCGCCAATCATCAGCAGCTTCAACTTCCGGAAGCTTTCCGCTGTATTACTGCAGTTTAGCATCAGCCTCAGCCTCGATGGAGTTAATTGAATGGTATTGACGTCTGAATCCAAAATAAGCTGATTTAGCCGGTAAGGATCCTTCTGCTCATCTTCACTGGCAATAACCACCTTTAGCCCTCGTGTTAGAGGCAATAGGGTCTCTAAGCCGAAAATATCAAAGGAGCATGTTGTTACCGAGAGAATGGATGTATCTTCTGTAAAGCTTATTCGATCATAAATACCTTCAATGAAGTTGTGAAGCGCCCTATGTTCTATTGCAACCCCCTTTGGTCTGCCGGTAGAACCTGAAGTATAGAGTACATATGCCAAATCCTCGGAGTTATACATCCCCTGAAGATTGGAATCATCCTCGTCCTGTATCTGCCTTGAGTCAATATCGAGAATGGTGACCGCTTCATTGAAGCCCAAGGAATCGGCCAGACCTCTCTCCGTCAGCAACAGACCAGCCTGGCTGTCCTGAAGCATATAGGTAATTCTATCTACCGGATAGTCAGTATCCAGAGGCAAATATCCCCCTCCCGCTTTTAGTATTCCGAGTATGCCAACCAGCAGATTACAAGATCTTTTCACCATAATTGGGACAATAACATTGTTCTTAATATTATTCTTCTGTAAGATCCTTGCCAGTTGATTCGCTCTTCGATTCAGCTCACTGTACGTCATACATGTGTCATGGAATTCCAATGCAATAGCATCTGGTGTCCGTACGGCTTGCTCTTCAAACAACTGGGTGATGGTCTTCTCTTGGGCATAAGCTGTCGTGGTGTTATTAAGCTCATGCAACAACTTATTTCTTTCGCAGCCATTCACCATATCAATATGCTCAACCAGTTGCTCCGGATCAGACGCCGCACAGCTTAGTACATAGATCAGATTGTCCATTAGGGCATTTATAACATCCCTGCTGTACGTATAAGCATTATAGGTAATCTTAATCTGCAGCGTATGGCCGGGAGCAATCAGAATCTCCAAATCGTAATTCGTTTGCTCAAATCCCGCTGCTCCGGTTATTTCCACCTCTTGTCCCTCAGACTTCTGAATTTCATTCAGACTTTGGTCGATAGGATAATTCTCATAGACCACTACATGATTAATCAGATTATTCCTCTTAGAGGATAGAGTCTGAATTTCTGCTAACTGGCAATAGCTGAAGGCATTGGCATGAATGAAATCCATATTCAGCTTCTTGGCCAGAGCAATAAAGGATGACTGGCTTCCCCCAGCGACCCGAACAGGTACGGTGTTGATACATAAGCCGACGATCTGTTCAATCCCTTTAACGTCACCAGGTCTGCCCGATACGACAGAACCGAATACCATATCATTGGTATTACTGTATTTTTGCAGGACTACTCCCCACGCAGTTTGGACAATTGAACTTAACGTTATAGCGTTGTTATCAGCAAGACGTTTCAGTTTGGCCGTTGTTACCGCGTCTAATGAGCTTCGTTCCTGCTGATGCCTGAAGCCCTTGTCCTGATGCTGCAGTTCAGGTATCGCCGTTACCGGCTCATATGCCGCTAAATAGGATTGCCAGTATTCCAATGCCACCTCTTTGTCCTGACGATCAAGCCAATTCAAGTAATCGCTGTAAGGAACAGCCTTCTCTTGAATCCGTTCAGCTTTTTGAATTTGCGCTTTATACCGGGCTATCACCTCCTGCAATATAATAGCTGTGCTCCAGCCGTCCATAATGATGTGATGGAAACTGTACAGGAGTCTGAACTCATTTACATTTGTCTTAAGAACAGCAACCCGGAGAAGGGCGTCTTGTTCAAGGTCAAAAGGTTTACTTCTATCCTCCAATACAAGCTGTTCGACATAGCGGCTCTGCTCTGGTATGCTCCAGTCAGTGATATCCTCATAACCGACGTGCAACACTCTCTTTTTGAGCACCGCTTGTTTGAATCTCTTAATATCCCGGTAGAAAAAAGCAGTTCTTAAAATTTCATATTTACCGATTAATTCATTTAGGATAACCTCCAGAATTTCTACACTCAGATTGCCTTCAATGTTCAACTCACTTTGTTCCAGATAAGTGCTGGAACCTGCATCCACGATGGAGCTATACATCATACCCTCTTGCATAGGTGATAAGGAATGAATCTTCTCAATTTCTTGTCCGCATGAGAGTATTGTTTGAAGGTCTTCTAGGCTTAAATCCGGATCTCCATAATCCCACGGTGTTCTCCGGGTAATCTCCTGATTCTGGCAATGGTCTATCACTCTCAGCAAGCTGCTGCGGTAAGCTGCCGCCAAGTGCGCCATAGTATCATGCTTATATTCCTTAGTGCTGTAGCTGAAGAACAGCTTTAACTGCCCATCCATTATCCGCCCGTTAATACTGATGCCGGTATGCTTATGGTTAACACTTGAAATACTGTCTCCGCAGGACAGGTTCGAGAATTCCAGCAGTCCGCTTCCGCCCTCTATTCCAAACTCACCAAGATAGTTGAAACTTACTTCAGGCTCATGAATACGAAGCTCCTTACCGTCATCCGCCAAGTATCTCCAAATTCCATATCCGATACCTTTATTCGGAATATGTCGCAACATCTCCTTAGTGCTTTTGAGGGATAATGCAATATCATCACTGCTGGTCATATCTAGAACAATTGGATACATTGTAGTAAACCATCCAATGGTCCGGTCTATGGACATTTCTTGAAAGATATCTTCTCTGCCGTGCCCTTCAAGGCTTACCAGCACTTTATCAATTCCTCTCCACTCCTTGAAAGCAAGCCCCAGTGCGCATAATAGAACGTCATTAATATTCGTGTTATACGCTGTATTAGTATTTCTTACAAGACTGGCCGTTTGTTTCTTAGAGAAGTTAAGGATGATTTCCATCCGTTCGCCAAATCCACTATGCTCTTTACCGGAATCCTTGGGTAATGTACTTACATCTATATTGGAAATTCCCTTCCAATAACTGGCCTCTCTCTGCATTTCTCTTCCTTTGGCATATTCATTTAACTTTTCCGCCCATGATTTGTAGGAAGCAGTCTTGAGAGGAAGTCTTGGAGCATTTCCGGCAGCAAGCTCACGGTATGCTGATTCCAGATCCGATATCAGAATTCTCCAAGATACTCCGTCAATCACAAGATGATGAACAGCTACAAGTAGATGGTCTCCCCGATCTGTTTGGAACAGGCCCAGTTTAATCAAGAGTCCTTCTTCCAGGTTAAGCCCCTTTTGCAATTCATCAGATAGTGCCGGAATAACGATTTGCTCATCTTGATCCTTCAGATCATATACATCCAGGGCAAAAGCATGATCAGCAACTTTCTCACTTCGATTCCTTTGCCTCATCCCCTCATGCGTTCTCTGGTACATCATTCTTAGGGCATCATGGTGGACCAGAAGAGCCACAAATGTCTTTCTCACAATCTCTTGGTCAAATCCTTCTTTTCTGTAGAACATAAAAGCTTGATTATAATGGTTTTCCTGTGGAAATTCCCTTTCCAGGAACCACTTTTGAATGGGCAGGAATGGCACGTTACCTTCAACCGCTTCTTGAGATATCTGCACACCATCATATTTAACATGAGCGGCAAGTTCTTTAATACTGGGATACTGCATCAAGTCCTTCACTTCGAGCCTCAGATGATGCTCCCTCAACGCTGAGACAATAAGGATGGATTTTATAGAGTCCCCCCCTATTTCATAATAATTATAATTGGTCCCTATAGGCTCCATACGGAGTACTCTTTGCCATACATCTACAAGAATTTCCTCCAGTTCATTCTCCGGCGCCGCATAATAATCTGATTGGAATTCATTGAAATCCATTACTGGCAAGGATTTCATATCAACCTTTCCATTTGAACTCAACGGGAGAGTAGAGATCTGAACAATAAAGCCGGGAACCATATACCCCGGGAGTTCCTTTGCCAGTATTCCTTTGACTTCCGATGCAATGATCTCTTTATTGGATACTACATAAGCACATAAATAGTTATGGCCCTGCTGATCTGTTCTAGCTACCACAACAGCTTCTGCGATATCTGGTATTTGTAACAGCCTGTTCTCGATCTCCCCGGTTTCAATCCGGTAGCCTCTTACTTTGACTTGATTATCCATTCTCCCCAGGTACTCTACCGTACCGTCAGGAAGCCATCTCGCCATATCGCCAGTCTTGTATAATTTGCGGCCTGCCTTAAAAGGATGATCTACAAATTTCCGGGCGGTCAATGCTTCTTGCTGCCAATACCCCCGTGCCACCCCGGCGCCGCCAATACATAATTCTCCGGCGATGCCGATCGGCTGCAGCTGCATCTTATTCCCCACAATATACAATTCAGTATTGTTTGCAGGGATACCGATAGAAACCGAGTTCCCTTGATCCCGCGTAACATCGTATTTATAAATCATGCAGCCCACTGTCGCCTCTGTAGGTCCGTATTCATTATAGATTTCAATATGTCCACCGAATGCGTGGTGTATCTTCTCCGCAACCTTCACCTTAAGATCTTCACCACCCACAATCAGTGCCCTGATGTTCGATTGAGATAATTCCATATCCTCCAGTAATCTTAAATGTGTGGGGGTCAACTTAATAATGTTAACCCTATTCTCTTCAGCTATAGTTCTGGTAAGCAGAGCTTTATCTTCCCCCTCATAAATGACGATGGAATTGCCGGATATAAGCGGTGTATAAATTGAAGTCACTGTTAAATCAAATGAGATCGAAGAATACAGCGGAAATACAGTTTCTTTATCTCCGGCATACTGTTTATCCGCCCAATAAATATAATTCACTAAATTTCTGTGCTCTACCATTACTCCCTTAGGTGTGCCTGTTGTACCGGAAGTATATATCACATAAGCTAAATTTTCAGGAGAGCAAGCCCTTGCCGGATTATCAGTTTCTCTTCCGTACAACCACTTATCCTCCAGATACAGATATTGCCCGCTATATGATAAATCTCTGTCGGTATGATGCTGCAACAAAAGAACGGTTGCTTGGCTGTCTGTTAACATATAATTGATTCTCTCTGCCGGGTATTCCGGATCAATCGGCAGATAAGCTGCTCCGGCCTTCAGAGTAGCAAGAATTGCAATAATCAGTTCCACAGAGCGGTCAGCCATGATTCCGACAATAGCTTCTGAGGCCACCCCTTTATCTTTTAATACGCTGGCCAGGCTATTGGCCTGTTCGTTCAACTCTTTGTAGGTTACCGCCTGGCTGCCACATACAACTGCCACCTGAGCCGGGGTCCGGTTCACCTGCTCCTCGAACAATTCGTGGATGGTTCTATTCATCGGATAATCCGAAGGTGATCCATTGAACACGTTCAACAGCAGGTCCTTCTCTTGATGACTTAGCATGTCCAGGCCGTCAAGCTCTTGATCCGGCTTAGAAACGGCTTCGGCCAATAGACAGATATAATGGTCTGCCATCCGCTGTACTGTAGTTTGGTTGAATAATCTGCTGCAATATTCCAAGCTGAAGCTAAGATTTCCGCCCATTTCCTGCGCTGTCAAGGTTAGATCGAATTTCGCCACTTCGGCCATCGGTTCAATCAGGCTGATCTTGGCCTGAGCGTTATCTGCATTTAACCCGTGATCCAGATTTTCCAGCACAAACATAACGTCAAACAGCGGGTTTCTGCTGGTATCGCTTTTGAGATTCAACTTTTTAACTATCTTTTCAAATTGATAAGCCGTATGCTCCAAGTCTGCCAGGGTATACTGTTTGATTTCCTCCAGGAACTCCCGGAACGTTCTGTCTCCTGCCGGGTAATTTCTCAGTGCTACCGTATTTACGAACATGCCCATCATTTCCTGGAGTTCACTGTGTGATCTTCCTGACTCCACTGTCCCTACAATGATGTCTTCCTGCCCGGTATATTTCCATAACAGCACATTGTACACGGCAAGCAGCACCATGTAGAGCGTGGTCCCCGTGTCCCGGGCCACCTGCAGTAGCGCAGCAGTTAACTCCGCTCCTGCCTCGAAGTGTATCCGGCTTCCCTCGAATTGCTTCACCCGGGGTCTTTCCTTATCTGTTCGCAGATTCAGTAGCGGCAGCTCTCCGGATAACCGTTCCAGCCAATAGCGCTCATCTCTGCTCAGAGCCTCTTGCCCGTTCATACGGTTCTGCCACTCCGAATAATCCTTATATTGAAATGGCGGAGACTCAAGCAGCTTCCCTTCATACAGCGCCTTGAACTCCCGGACAAATATTCCAATAGAGGTGCCATCCAGGACAATGTGATGAACATCCAGGATCAGAATGGACTTCGCTTCTCCGCATTGGAGCAGCCGGGCTCTTAATAATGGTGCCTGACTCAGGTCGAACGGCGACACAGCACTGCAGATGGCAGCTTCTGCGTCTGCCTCAGACACTCCCCTGCTGGTGAAGTCCAGCTTCCAGCTGTCATTGATATACTGGACCACTTCTCCGTACACTACCCCGAAATGGGTGCGCAGCACTTCATGCCGCTGCACGATTTCCTTCAAGACTCCTTCAGTCCGTACCGCATCCAGCGCCTCTTCAAACTCCAGAACCACCGGTACATTATAGACTACACTCTGTTTGTCCATCTCCCACAGGGCATACATCCGTTTCTCTGCAGAAGAGGCTGTATAATAGGGCTGGTATGGTGCTGGGGATAGACCTATACCTGTGTCATCCTTGCGTTCCAGGCCACTGATCCAGCCGCTCAGCCGGTGAATCGTGGAGTGCTCGAAGACCTCCTTGACTTTGATGTCCGCACCCAGTACTTTGCGTACTTGAGAGACCAGCTGCGCAGCTTTGAGTGAATGGCCGCCCAGTTCGAAGAAATCATCATGAATGCCGATTTGTTCGATGCCCAGCAGCCTGCTCCAGATCTCTGCCAGCTTCTCTTCTGTCTCGTTGCCCGCGCCTTCGTACCTACTCTGCATCTGGCTCAGATCGGGTTCCGGCAATTGCTTGCGGTCGATCTTTCCGTTTGGCGTTAATGGCAGGTGTTCAATCTGCATCATATACCCCGGAATCATATAAGACGGGAGCACCTTGGCTAACTCATCTCTTACCTGTGCGAGCTTCACTTCCGTGTCTGCTGTTACATAAGCACACAGATACTTTTCTTCCCATTTATCGGTTCTGTCTACCACAACTGCCTCTTTGACAGCTTTTTGCTTTAAGAGTTGCTGTTCAATCTCTCCGAGCTCAATACGGAATCCTCTAATTTTAATCTGCTGGTCTTGTCTGCCCAAATATTCGATGCTGCCATCAGGCCGCATTCTCCCGAGGTCACCCGTTTTATACATTCGGGTCCCTTCTAGGAAGGGATTAGTAACAAACTTCTCCTCTGTAAGATTCTTATTATGCAAGTATCCCTTTGCCAATCCCATACCGCTGATGCAGATTTCACCCGGCACGCCTATCGGAGTAACCTCATGCGCAGAGTCAACTATATAGATCTTTGTATTTGTGACGGGTCTTCCAATCAGACTATACACACCCTCACGAAGATTTCTTACATCCATGTAGTGCGCAATGCAGCCAATTGTGCTCTCCGTTGGTCCGTAATGATTCATGAATTTCACCCAAGGACATTCTTTTGCAACCTTCAACACATGATTAACATTTAACCGCTCCCCGCCAAGGATAATTGTCTTCAGGTCTCTGCAGGAGCTCCAACCGGCTTCGTTATCCATTAGTGTTGAGAATAAACTTGGAGTCATTTTCAAGTAGCTGATCCCTGTCTGCTGCACGTACTTCAATAATGCAGGCGGATTAAGATAGCCTTCTTTTGGAATGATATGCAATACTCCTCCACAGAGCAGTACAGGAAAGATACTGGTATAGCATAAATCAAAGCTATACTTTGAGGTAATAAGCGATCTGCTGGAAGAATCAAGGTTCAATTCACGGATAACCCAACCGGAGTAATTGACTAAGGATTGATTCAGAATGCTTACTCCCTTGGGATTCCCTGTTGTTCCGGAAGTATAGATAACATATACCTCATCCTTCAAGTCATAACTGCTGTGCAGATTGCTGCTTACCTGTCCTGCAAATAAGCTCTCGTCCTCAATGTCAAGGCATTCAATGTCAACATTCAGCATTTGAATGAGGTTCGAGGTAGAGATTAGCAGGTCTGCCTGGCTATCCTTGAGAATATTAGCGATCCTGGTGCCTGGTGCCTCCTCATCTATAGGCAAAAAGGAGCTGCCGGCCTTTAAAACTCCTAAAATCGCTACCAGCATATTTTCTGACGGCTCAAGCAGCAAAGCGCAAATACTATGATGTCCTATTCCTTGCCCGAGCAATGTTCTAGCCAGACGATTTGCTTTTTCATTCAACTCTTTATAAGTAAGCTGCCGGCCTTGATAAACTATTGCCACCTGATTAGGTGAATTCTCGGCTTGCTCCTGAAAAAGCTGCTGCAGGCTTTTATCCACTAAATATTCTGAATTTGTATTATTGTACGTGCTTAATATCTTATCTCGCTCCTGACCCGCAATTCCACGGATGCCGCCCAGCCTGATGCCGGGGTCTGCAGCAATACTGTCGATGATATGGCTTAAATTACGGCTAACCAGCTCAACCATTGCTTCGTCGTAGATATAACCGTTATAGGTGAATTCGAAGGTCAACTGTTCGCCAGGGAGTACTACGACTCCAAAGTCATAATGAGTTTGCTCAAATGCCCCGATTCCGGTGATACCAAGTACAGCTCTGCTGTCCCCGATTTCTGCCACATGCTCAAGCGGATAGTTTTCATAGACCACAAGATGATTAATGAGCTTATCCTTCATGCCGGTTAATGCTTGTATATCTGCCAGTGAGCTATAACCATAAGAATTACTAGCTTCATTCAAATCATGTTCAAGCTGCTGCGCGAGTGCCAGGAATGATGTTGTTTCCCCTCCTCTCACTCTTAGCGGCACTGCATTAATGAACAAGCCTACCATCTTATCAATATCTTTAATGCCAGCTTGCCGTCCGGAGATAATCGTACCGAACACAACATCCTCTGAACGGTTATATTTTTGCAGTAATACTCCCCAGGCTGCCTGAATAATTGAATTTAAGGTTATCCGGTTCTTTTCGGCCGCCTCTTTCAGCTTGGAGGTTGCTTCCCTGCTAAGCTGAAGGGAGGTTTTTCTTTGCCGGTAGCCTTCAGTCTCCCTGCTCATATGGAAATGTGGAATTTCAGCACCATGCTCATAGCCCTCAAGATACCGGCCCCAATAGTGTAATGCCGCTTCTTTATCTTGTTGCTCCAACCACTTCAGATACTTGCTGTACGGTTCTGTTGAATCCAAGATTACCTCCCGGCACGAACATAACGCGTTATAAATTTCTGCCGCCTCTTTCATCAATAAGCCTGTGCACCAGCCGTCCATAATAATATGATGGAAGCTGTAGAGAAGCTGGTACTTCCGGCGGCTGATTTTGATGACTGATACACGAACCAGGCAATCGTTAGTTAAGTCAAAGCCTTTGGCTCTATCCTCATTCTTGAACTGATCCAGGAACCTGTCTTTATCCTTCTCATCAAGCTGGCTAATGTCCTCATAATGTACACTTATCGTGCGTTCCTTCATTACGGCCTGCTTGGAATAACTTAACTCCTTGTAGAAGAAGGCGGTCCGCAGAATTTCATGTTGTTCAATCAGCTTATTGAGGGCTGTATGCAAATGAGCCAGATTAAGCCTTCCTTCCAGAGTGAATACAAGCTGTTCAAAATAGGCCTGAGAGTGAGGATCAAGCAGAAGGTGATAGAGCATTCCCTCTTGCATAGGAGTAAGCGAGTGGATCTTCTCAACTTGTTCTCCACTAGAGATGATAACAGCCAGATCCTCCATGGTTAATTCCTTATCTCCATAATCCGACGGAGTTTTCTCTGTATGCTCACGGGCTTCACAATGCTCGATAACTGCTGTTAGATACTTCAAGTAATTTTCGGCAAGTCTCTCAATGGTCTCATATTTAAATTCTTCTGTACTATAGTTAAATACAAATTTTAATTGTCCGTCTATAATTAGACCATTGATTTCTATAGCATTTAGCTTCTGATTAGCTAAAGAGACACCCCTGCCGCATGAGATTCCGGAATGTCTGAACGTCGCCAGCCCGGCAGGATCAGCGAACTCACCCAGGTAATTAAAGCTAATATCAGGTTTCAGTTTAAACTGGATACCCCCTTTAAGCTCCGGGTTGGTCAAATATTTAAGTACCCCATACCCGGTTCCTTTATTGGGTATTCCTCTTAAATATTCCTTGGTGTACTTTATACAAGCTGACATATTATCACTATGAGTCATATCCAGGACTACCGGATACATAGAGGTAAACCAGCCGATAGTCCGGTCTATAGAAATATCTTCAACCAGCTCTTCGCGGCCATGGCCTTCAAGATTGAATGACACAAGATTGATTCCAGCCCAATTTTTCACCGCTATCCCCAATGCACAGAGTAAAAGATCATTAATTTGTGTGTTGTAGGCAGCATTTGTTTTTCTCAGCAGCTTTTCTGTGCTTTCTTTTGAAAAACATATCGTAATATCCTGGCTTGCACCAAAAGTGCTTTCTTTGGCCTCATAATCTCTGGTGATTTTTGTGGCTTGTGCATTTTCAATTTTCTCCCAATACGGGAGCTCCCTCAGTATAGTTCTGCTATTTGCAACCGATGCAAGCTTACTTGTCCATTCTCTGTAGGAAGCCGTTTTTGCCGGCAGTTTAATCTCCTTTCCCTGTAGAGCACATCCATATGCGTTCTCCAGATCTTCAAGCAGAATTCTCCATGATACTCCATCTATTACCATATGGTGGATGGTGATTAGCAGTTGATCGCCAAGCATGGTTCTAAATAGTCCCAGTCTTATTAAGATACCTTCCTCCAAATTCATTCCCTGCTGGATTTGATTCGCTAAGTTCTCTATCGTATTCGTGTAATTCAGATCTTCTCTTAAGTCGTAGATATCCAGCCTGTAAGCATTTGGGGACTGATCAATTCCTCTATTCATTTGTGTTATGCCGTCTTGTCCTGCCGGGTATATCATGCGAAGGGCATCATGATGATGAATCACTTCTCTGAATGCGGTACGCAGCACTTCTTCCTCTACCCCGCCCTGGACTGCAAACATAAATGATTGGTTAAAATGGTTTTGTTCTGTAAACCTGCATTCCAGGAACCAACGCTGAATTGGCGAGAATTCCGCTTCTCCTTCAACAGGTCTTTGATCAACCTCTGTTGTACAGTTATGAATATGTCTGCTTAATTCTTTTATAGTCGGGTACTGCAGGATATTTCTCGCTTCGAGACGCAGATTATGCTGCTGAAGTCTTGAGACCAGCATAATTGACTTGATGGAGTCGCCGCCCAGATCATAGTAATTGTCATTAATCCCGATCCGCTCAACTCTCAGAATATCCTCCCATACATTAATTAATATTTCTTCTGCAGTTGTTCTCGGTGCTTCCCATTCCCTAACCGTTGAATCCATAAGCTTCATCTTATCCAGCGCGTTCCTGTCAACCTTGCCATTCGGAGTTACTGGAATGTTATCCAACTGGAGGATATAAGCAGGTATCATATACGACGGAAGTACCTTCATTAATTCCTCTTTTAGCTCTGCTGCTGATCGTTCCAGATCTGCAACGATATATGCGCATAGGAAGTGGTTTCCGTAATCATCGGTCCTGGCCGTAACGACTGCCTCACGTATAGCCTTCATATTTTGTAACTTGCTTTCAATTTCGGCTGTCTCTACTCTGTACCCCCTAATTTTCACCTGATTATCGATTCTTCCTAAATATTGAATGTTTCCATCAGGCAGCCATTTAGCCAAATCTCCGGTTTTATACATTTTTGTTCCAGGATGATAAGGATTATCCACAAACTTCTCCCGGGTCAGATCCGCTCTGTTTAGATACCCTCTTGCTAATGAAGCACCTGAAATACACATCTCACCGGGAACTCCAACCGGCACCAGCATATTATACGGATCGAGAATATATATATCTGTGTTTGCAACAGGTTTTCCAATCGGTATATTTTTGTAGTCTCTATCAACAATAAAGCTCGTAGTCACTACTGTGTTTTCAGTTGGCCCATAATTATTTATTAAGTCATAGGTCTGTCTTCTATATTTCTTAAGCTTATCCGCTCCCGTCAGCAGCTTGCGGAGAGACTTATTCTCCGCCTCCAGAAATTGCTCACATATCTGCGTAGGAAGAAAGCTGATTGTGATTCCCTGTTCATCATAGAAACGGTTAAGCTCAGCAATATCCAGCATAATGGACGGGTTCACTATATAGATTGAAGCTCCCGCTATAAGATAAGGGAATATTTCCCACACTGATGCATCGAAGCCAAAGCCGGCATACTTCGTAGCTTTATCTTTTTCAGTGACACTATAATATTCATTATGCCAAGAGCATAAGTTAATAAGTGCATGATGCTCAACCATGACTCCTTTGGGATTTCCCGTTGTTCCTGAAGTGTAGATTACATAAGCCAGATGGTTGGCATCACCTCTGGACTCCAGATGACTTACCTTCCGGTTATACAGATTACTATCTTCAAGATCAATAACTGAAACTCCATCGGCTACATCCCAGTTGGGCTGTTGATGAGTCAGGACAACTGCAGCGCAGCTGTCTTGTAACATATATCTTATACGTTCCTCCGGATACTCCGGATCAATCGGCAGATACGCCGCTCCGGCCTTCAAAATGCCCATAACACCTATTATCATCTTTAGTGAAGGCTGCGCCATAATGCCTATGATAGAATCCTTCTCCAGCATGTATGTTCTAAGTACGCTGGCCAAGCTATTGGCCTGCTCATTAAGCTCTTTATAGGTAAGCGTCTGATCTCCGTACACAACGGCAAACCGATCTGGAGTTCTCTCCACCTGCTCCTCGAATAACTCATGAATCGTCTTACCCTTGGAATAGTCTCGGGATGTACCATTGAATACGTTTAACAGTAATTGTTTCTCTTCACTCCTAACCATATCGAGCCTTCCAAGCTCTTGATACGGGTTAACAACTGCCTCTGCTAAAAGACGTTTATAGTGCTCTCCCATTTGCTCCACTGTAACCTGGTCAAACAAGCTGCTGGAATATTCTAAACTAAAGGATAGGTTTCCGTCAGTCTCTTTCGCTGTTAAAGTCAGGTCAAACATCGCTACCTTCAAATCCGGCTCTGTAACCTTTATTCCATCAGCAATCTCACCCTGGGCGAACCCGTAATCTTTGCTCTCAAAAGCAAACATGACGTCAAACAACGGATTTCTGCTGGTATCCTTTTGTAAATTCAACAGATCCAAAAGGTTCTCATAAGGATAGACAGCATGCTCGAAGTCTGCCAGGGTATGCTGTTTGATTTCCTCCAGGAACTCCCGGAACGTTCTGTCTCCTGCCGGGTAATTTCTCAGTGCTACCGTATTTACGAACATGCCCATCATTTCCTGGAGTTCACTGTGTGATCTTCCTGACTCCACTGTTCCTACAATGATGTCTTCCTGCCCGGTATATTTCCATAACAGCACATTGTACACGGCAAGCAGCACCATGTAGAGCGTGGTCCCCGTGTCCCGGGCCACCTGCAGCAACGCAGCAGTTAACTCCGCTCCTGCCTCAAAGTGTATCCGGCTTCCCTCGAATTGCTTCACCCGGGGTCTTTCCTTATCTGTCTGCAGATTCAGTAGCGGCAGCTCTCCGGATAACCGTTCCAGCCAATAGCTCTCCTCTTTGCTCAGAGCCTCTTGCCCGTTCAGATGCTTCTGCCACTCCGAATAATCCTTGAATTGAAATGGTGGAGACTCAAGCAGCTTCCCTTCATACAGCGCCTTGAATTCGTGGATCAATATCCCGCTAGAAATACCATCCATGACAATATGATGAATATCCAGGATCAGAATGGACTTCGCTTCTCCGCATTGGAGCAGCCGGGCTCTTAATAATGGTGCCTGGCTCAGGTCGAACGGGGACACAGCCCTGCAGATGGCAGCTTCTGCGTCTGCCTCAGACACTCCCCTGCTGGTGAAGTCCAGCTTCCAGCTGTCATTGATATACTGGACCACTTCTCCGTTCACCACTCCGAAATGGGTGTGCAGCACTTCATGCCGCTGCACGATTTCCTTCAAGACTCCTTCAGTCCGTACCGCATCCAGCGCCTCTTCAAACTCCAGAACCACCGGTACATTATAGACTACACTCTGTTTGTCCATCTCCCACAGGGCATACATCCGTTTCTCTGCAGAAGAGGCTGTATAATAGGGCTGGTATGGTGCTGGGGATAGACCTGTACCTGTGTCATCCTTGCGTTCCAGGCCACTGATCCAGCCGCTCAGCCGGTGAATCGTGGAGTGCTCGAAGACCTCCTTGACTTTGATGTCCGCACCCAGTACTTTGTGTACTTGAGAGACCAGTTGCGCAGCTTTGAGTGAATGGCCGCCCAGTTCGAAGAAATCATCATGAATGCCGATTTGTTCGATGCCCAGCAGCCTGCTCCAGATCTCTGCCAGCTTCTCTTCAGTCTCGTTACCCGCGCCTTCGTACCTACTCTGCATCTGGCTCAGATCGGGTTCCGGCAATTGCTTGCGGTCGATCTTTCCGTTTGGCGTTAATGGCAGGCGTTCAATCTGCATCATATACCCCGGAATCATATAAGACGGGAGCACCTTGGCTAACTCATCTCTTACCTGTGCGAGCTTCACTTCCGTGTCTGCTGTTACATAAGCACACAGATATTTTTCTTCCCATTTATCGGTTCTATCTACCACAACTGCCTCTTTGATGCCCTCCTGCTTAAGCAACTGATATTCAATTTCTGCGGTCTCTATTCTGTAGCCCCTTATTTTGACCTGACTATCTATTCTCCCGATGAACTCTATATTTCCATCTGGCAGCCAGCGGACAAGATCCCCGGTTCTGTACATTGTAGCTCCAGGTTCAAAAATATTCTCTACGAATTTTTCATCTGTTAATTCCGCTTTATTCAGATACCCTCTTGCCAGGCTAATTCCGGAGACACATAACTCTCCGGCAACGCCGATAGGTACAAGCTGATTATATCCATTTACTATATATGCCTTCAGGTTGGCAATAGGCTTGCCGATAGGCACAACTGGAAATTCAATTGCCATTTCAGCTTCCGGGATATTACAGGCCCACATTGTAGAACAGATCGTAGATTCCGTTGGCCCATAAGCATTAATATACTTTACCTTAGGTGCCCATTGTTCCAGTAACGCCCTGCTTATGGAAGAGCCAGCCGTCACCAGTAATCTTAAAGTGTTTATTTGATTGCTGTCTAATTGAATCAGATACGTCGGCGGCAGCGTCATAACGGTGATCTGATTGTGGCTGATATACTCTGTAAAATCAGAATAACTGCCTATAATTTCGTTGGAGAGAAGGTGCAATTCAGCACCGTTTAGCAGGGCCATACTCATCTCCCATACCGAAGCATCGAATGAAAAACTGGCAAACTGAATAATTTTGTCTTTTTCATAAATGCCTAAATCATTCTCAAATATAGTCTTCAGATTACTTATGCCGCAATGTTTAACCATTACACCTTTAGGTCTTCCAGTAGTTCCTGAAGTATAAATCACATAAGCCATATCCTGTGCGGTGCTCATACTTACCAGATTGGACGAATCATTATTATACAAATATTCATCGTCCAGCCTGACAATACGGCCATTATAGTCTGATATAACATTAACTTTTTCCGTTGTTAGAAGTAATTCTGCCCCGCTATCCTCCAGCATATAGTGTATTCTCTCTCCCGGATAACCGGGATCTATCGGTACAAAGGCGCCTCCCGCTTTTAGTATCCCCATGATACCAACGATTGTTTCCATAGACTTGTCTGCCATTATACCTACAATGGATTCACGCTTCACCCCCATTAACCGTAAGGTTCTTGCTAAACGGTTTGCCCGCTGATTCAGAGCCTGATAGGTCATTGTCAGATTTCCCTGTGCCACTGCTGTATTTAATGGTGTTCTCTTTACCTGCTGCTCGAATAAATCCTGGAACGTTGCTTCTTGGGAATATATTGCAGTGTGGTCGTTAAATTCATATAGCAGTTGCTGCTTTTCCTTGAATGTGAGGATGTCCGTATCCAATATTGCGGTGTCGGGAGAGCACAATATTGCTTCCAGTGCTTTTAACAAATGAGTGGATATTCTGAGGATTGTATCGCATTTATACAAGTTCGCATTATACTGAATGGTTCCTTCAAGAATCTGATCTTTTTTGGTAAAAGTGAACAGCATATCTGCATCACAAGCTGCTGCACTCATTTGCCCTTGGAATCCTTCGAGAACAATCATCGTGTCATATAGAGAGCCATGTTGTTTAGTACTTTGGTCTTTTTGATTTTCAAGAGCTTCATAATATATTTTGTTAACGTCTGTTAATAAAGTCTTTAGTGTGCTTGTTTCATTAATCCGGCTCACCAGTGCCAGCTCATTGTTGAATCGGGAGGCCCCTAAGACGATATCACGTTCTCCCGTATACTTATACAACAACAGGATCAATGCTGCAGACAGTATGCAATGTATGGATTCATAAGAACCACTGTTCAATGTTATGCATAATTCTTTCGATGCTGTAAATATAACTTGTTCTTTTCGGCTCTCTCTCTTCTCACGGCTAGTATAATCAGTTGGGAAAAAAGTGCTGGTGAACTCCGCCGGTACATTTCCTGATTCGATCAAATTACCCTTTTCCGAATATTCAGACATCATCTTGAACCCCTTCACCTTTAAATTCAGAATAACTTTTTCCTTAACTTTTATTTTTAGAGGATAATAGATAAAATTCGCCATATTCCTCAATAATGCGACTTATTTCGCCAGTCTAATAAAAAAAAATCAGTAAATATATTGAACAAATAGAATGATATACCTGTAATCTTTTTTTGTCAATGAAGTAATTTTTTACCCATTTCCATCATTTGAATTTCCCCATTATGCCTAAAACAGCTTTCTCAAAGTTAAACTGCAAAAAGAACTACCCCTTATCCCAAAACGAAAAAAGGGAAAGGGGAGGTCCTAGTATGTTTTTTTCCTGTGCTGCTCTTTGCGGAAAATCTGGTGTTTTCCAACCGCCTTTTGATGAACCGCTATCTCTTGCTTCCCGTGAAAGACATGGATAGCCCCATTGTGCTCAAGGATATATACCTCCTGGCCAGCAAAATCGGATGGAACGGAATAATGATTTGTTTCATAAGAAATTAGGCAGTGGCCGGAGACTTTCCTGGAATAATAATCAGTAAGCTTGAAAAACTCCCTATTGATCGGCTGAAGCTCCTCCAGTGCTAAACATTCCATGGCATTCTTAGCAGTGGCGTTGACCTGAATTTGATTGGCAATATAATTCATCCAGCCCTGCACCTTTTCATTTACCTCACTCAAATCCATGAAATTAAAATCATATAGACGGAAATTGTGTTTCAGGAATCTTATTCCCCGTTCCCCATGACCATGCTTGAAGCCGGAGCCCAGAAATTCTATCGTGAAATGGTAGTGCTCTGCAAATTGAATTACACGCCGGTCCCAGATCACCCTACCCTGGCTGTCCAGACCGCTTGAGATACTCCGCAGATTCTCATAGATCACCTGCCTGGTAATGCCTCCGAAATACTCCATGGCACGGAGTTGGCAGCTTAACAGAGTTTCGAGCTTTTGATTTTCTATAAATTCTGCATAGACCATCCGTGAATACTCCAATGTCATGACAAAAACATGTAATTTTGTTTTTATGCCCTGCAGCTTGACAGTCATCTCACCCCAGTCTACCCTTGCTTCCTCGCCAGGCAACACTTCTCTGTATGTCCTAGTGTCATTAGACCCAGCGTTGAATTGAGAACGTAAAGGCCTCATGTATTCCCTTAACAAGGTGGATTCACCTTGATATCCCAAATGCCGGATTTCCCTTAACAGGGTAACCGAATTTAAACATCCGTCATTCATACGCTGATAGATATAATCTTTATATGGAGCCAGTTTAGGCATACTGAACGAAGGGTGGTCCTCAGGTGGCTTGCTTTCTAACCATCTACTGATTGTTTTGCGGTCTCTGCCCAATAATTGGGCAATTTGACTGACTCTCATCCCTTTTTGCTTCATCTCTTGAATAGCAAGATACTCCTCTTTTCTCATTCTGTGTCCCCCCTGAGAGCTTATTTGTCAGTTCTATAATCAGGAACACCTGAAGAGAACTAACTTTTGGGAGTATCAAAGCTTAACAGGCTCCTTTTCTCTTAGAGTCTCATTAATAATAGCTGTAATCTCAGCAGCATGATGGTTGATAAAAAAATGATTTCCTTCAAACATATACAGCTTGCATTGCTTATCTGTAAATTGTCTCCACCCTTCTAACGCTTCACAGCTTAAGGTATCTCTGTTCCCTGATAATATAGAAATGTTGCAATCAAGCCTCTGTTCACTTTCCAGAACCGTATCCTTCTCCAGAATTCTAAAATCATTTCTTAATACCGGAAGACACAGCTTCTGCAGATCCTTATTGGTTGCAAATTCCTCCGGGGTCCCCCCCATTTCTATAATTCGCTGAATAAACATTGGATCGGGTAACCGGTGAATCATATCTTTACGGTTAGAGAAGTTTGGAGCGCCGTAGCCCGAGAAAAAGATATGCGTGGGCTTTCTGTTATTCATTCGGTCAACTTTATGATATAACTTATAGGCCAGACGGCTTCCCATACTATGTCCAAAAACAGCATAGTCATGGTGTTCAATCTTCTCTGCTAACTGATAATAGATATCGTTAACAGCTTCATTGATATCTTCATAAAAAAATTCATTGATCCTTCGGCCTCTTCCTTTCAACTCGATGGGACAGAGTTGAACGGAATCGCTCAGAAGACTGCTCCATTTATAATAGAGCGAACCCGATCCTCCGGCATATGGCAAACAAAACAATAATTTCTTAGACATGAAAAGCTCTTGAAACGCCATTGATGATAAGGAAGACCCCGATGACTCGCAAAATAACTCTTGAGGTCCTGTCGTCTTTTCTAAATATCGCCTGGCCTAATGTCCCAATAAATACGTTAATTAGAATTCCGATTATGAGCTCCACGATCCCGATTAATTCCATTGTGCCCATCTTAATCACTTCCTGAATTAGTTTTTGAATTGCTATTAGCTCCTCATAGCCTTAAGCTCTCTACCCGTTAACAAGAACCCCGCTGCCAATCCAACAGCCCCGATCACTGCAAATACAACCAACGGAACCCACTCTGAAGTCACTGTCTGATGGCCAAAAATGACATCTGATAAGGATTCGATTGCCCAGGACTCTGGAGTGAGCTTCGAAAGAGTCCGCATGAATTGAGGGGCCATTTCCATTGAAAAGAAGGAGCCGCCAAGCATTCCGGTTACAGCTATGAGAATAGAAGCCGAAGAGGTAAACTGTTTCTGATTCTTCATAAACGGGATAACAATCATCGTCACACTGGTCAGGGCAAATAAATAAGCAGCGAACAGAACTCCAACTGCAAGTGCATGGTCTGCAATACTAATCTTAAGCAAATACTTGCCAGCCGCCAGAATAACGAAGATATGAACCGCCCCAAACAGATAGGTTGACATCATTTTTGCCAGCAAATATTTCTTATAATTTACTGGAGTGCTTAACAGCCTGCTCAGCGTATTATTCTCTTTTTCATCAATCAAGGTTCTTAATCCCTGAACAACAACAAACCAGATGAACATAACCAGAAACCCGATTAATCTGGCCGTAGCCTTATCATGAGTCTTCTCACCACTGCTTATTGTTTGATCATCAACCGTCAGATTAGAGTCCTTATGAAGCTCCGCAAATATACTAGTATTCATTCCCGAATCCTCTATATTCAGTTCCTTAGAAACCATCTGGGTATCGTGAATGACCTTCTGGAGGGTACTTACTTCACCTGTTATGATCTCCTCCAGAATCATGCCATCCCCGTTCTCATAGTTTTGAACGAAATACATAGGCAGTTCCTTCCCTGAAGACAGACGGGTGTCAAACCCCTGATGGATGACCAATCCAAAAGGAATGTCCTGATCATCCACCTTTTTTTTTATCGTCGTTTCATCGGAATGTACAATCTTAACCTGGTGCTGTTGAATCATATCCATGAGCTGATTGGAGTATAAGCTTTGATCTGCATCAGCTACGTATAAGCTAACCTGGCCGCTTCCTTGAGAGAAGGAAAACAAGAAGGTCAGGATTAAAGGAACTGCGATGGTTGCAAATATTGCAATTCTATTTCGCAACATCAGTTTCAGCTGGTTTTTTACCATGACTATAAATTGCACGTTGATTCCACCCTTTTCCGCTGTATACCATAATGTTAAAGAACACAAATATCAGCCCTATGCCCAGAAGCTCAAGCAAATCGATATAAATACCTCTGAGGCCCACCCCTTGGCATACTTTTAGATAGGAATTAATCGCTTTACCATTAGGGATGATCGTCTGAATAACACGCAGACTATCCGGTAACCCGCTTTTGGTGATAAAACTCCCACCCAAGAAACTAAAAATATAAAGCACCGGCGAAGCTAGACTGGAAACTGTCACATGGTCTTTCGCAGTAAATCCCCATAACAGAATGATGCTGCCAATGGCAAAAGCATAAACAACAGTTATTACAAGAAGAACAAGAGGATTCCCCCATTTCATCTGGAATACTAACCGGCTAATAATGATGACAATAGTCATTTGAATAACAACCGATAAAATAATTCCAAACAACTTACCAAGCACATACTGTATATTCAATGTGGGTGTGGATTTGATTCTAAATAGCGTATGATTTTGTTTCTCGTCCACAATACTGTGAACCAGCACAAAAGCCGTCATTATAGAGAACATTACTACCATGGCAATGGAGTAATACTGCATAGCATCTATGGGAACAGCTTTATCATTAGTTGGAGTCACAGGTATCTTTAGACTGAGCCCAGGGCTGCCGCCAATCTGACTGAGAGCCTTTTGTATGTGATCTTTAGGAATATTGCCTTTACTGGATATGGCTTGAAGAATCGTTCTTTGTTCAACATCCGTAGTTCTGATACTTGCATTGAATCGATCCAGAATTGTGGAAACAATCTCTTTTTCCAGAGGCTTATCATGATCACCTATTAGTACAAGATCTGCTTTTTCATTATGAATAGCAGCCTTAGTGAAGGTTTCCGGTACATATACTAATACTGCCGCTTTACCGTCTTGGAGTAATTGCTTGCCTTCCGCGTAACTAGCTGTTTCTTGTAAATTCACGATTCGCTTCAGTTCTTCTTGTTTCAATAATGTATCTCTTAAGACATTTCCTAATGTTATGATCTGATTATCAACCGAAGCACCCTTATCAGCATTATAAAAGGCTACATGAAATGCTTTAATTTGAGAGCTCGAATCACTAAACACAGTTCCCAGGATGAGTATCAAGATTGATGGAAACAGAATAAGCTTGAGATAAAATGTTTTATTCTTAGTCAGCAGCCGCAGATCCAGCAGGAATAAACGCAGTAGCTTTTTCATTTGATCACCCCCATTACCCCCTTAAATCCTTTCCTGTGATCTGCAGAAAGATACTCTCCAGGTTAACTTCCTCATATTTGAAGCTGGTAAGCTTTATTCCCGTATTCTTAATTTCATCAACAATTTCAATCACATTCTTGTCGCTGGTTGAAACCAGCATCCTGATTTGATTACCTGTTATATCCACCTTAGATATTCCGGAGATCCGTTTTAGCTGTTCAAGCGCTTCCTTACTCGCTTCGCTAAAATTCACCGTTAGTGTGTCACAAGCAGCCAAGCCATGCTTTAATTCTTCTTTCGTTCCTTGAGCAATCAAAGATCCGTGGTCGATGATGGCAACATTTCTGCATAAGTACTCTACTTCTTCCATGTAATGACTCGTATAGATCACAGTCATTTCTCTTTCCTGATTCAGTCTTTTTACTGTCTCCAGAATATGATTTCGGGATTGAGGATCGATACCTACTGTAGGTTCATCAAGTATCAATAGCTTGGGATTGTTCATAAGTGCCACTCCAATATTGACCCGGCGTTTCATCCCTCCGGAGAACTCAGCCACATCCTGGCTTCTTTTGTCTTGCAGCCCTATAATCTCTAGAACCTCATCCGTCCTGCTTCTTAACTTTTTTCCGCCAAGTCCGTATAGACTCCCGAAGAACTCCAGATTCTCCTTGGCACTTAAAGCTTGGTACAAAGCCAGATCCTGCGGTACGATCCCCATGATTCTCTTGATCTCAATAGGATGATCCTTAAGTGATTTATTATCGATGATAATACTTCCGCCGCTGGGTGTTAGCACTGTGCTGATCATAGAGACAGTCGTTGATTTTCCTGCTCCGTTAGGACCTAATAGGCCAAAAATTTCACCACGCTTCACACTTAGCGAAATATTGTTAACCACATTGACGTTATTGTAGGTTTTGGTCAAATTAATTAATTCAAGCATTTGCGAAGCACCTCTCGTTCATTTCTGATCTGTTCTCATTGTACCCCCCGCATCCACTTATAAATATTCACTATAGTACTCAATCCGAGTATTACTTTAGTAACCAGTTATGTTGATTACTTTAGTCATACAGGAGGCAAAAATAAATAAGCCGTTCTTATCGTAATCCGTCTGAGATAGACGGATTACGATAAGGACGGCTTAACTGAAACCTCAGTCTGCGCACATACCGGGATTACAGTGATTTTTGCAGACAAAGTGTTAATTCTGTTCTGTTTTTAAGCTCAAGCTTCTCCAGCATTCGCGAGACATAGTTTTTAACAGTACCTTCAGTAATAAACAGGTTAGTGCTGATCTCTTTATTGCTTTTGCCTTCCATAATGCATTTGGCGACCTCAAGCTCACGTGGTGTAAGTAACTGAAGAATTTGCTCATTCCGTATAATTTCTGTTCCTGTATTCTGTGCTGAGTTCAGAGCGTTCACTACCTCCCGTGTAATCTTCGGATTTAAAAGGATGTTTCCTTCACAGGCGGTCTTAATGGACGAAATAATTTCCTGGGCACCTGAATCCTTCAATATATATCCGTCAGCTCCATTTTTAAGGCCTGCAAATATATACTCATTGTCGTTAAAGGTGGTTAGAATAATCACCTTAATATCAGGATATTTAGCTTTGACCAATTTGGTTGCTTCAATTCCATTCATTACAGGCATTCTGATGTCCATGAGAATTACTTCGGGAGAGCTATAGGTTAGAAGCTCCAGTGCCTCTTCCCCATTAGAAGCTTCACCGATTACACTGATTTCATTATTCAGACTAAGAATCATCTTCAAGCCTTCCCGGACAATTTGCTGATCATCCACTATAATAATATTCACCATGAATGTTCCTCCTTGTTAACCTCAAAATCGTCAGCAATTCTGGGAATACTGGCCTCAACGTTAAATCCTGAAGAGTTATTCGAATGAAAAAAAACACTCCCTCCCAAGGCTAAAATTCTCTCCTCAATCCCTTGAATCCCTTTAGATTTAATGATCTCCTTACTGCCAGTTCCATTATTATGAATAAGCAAGGAGATATGATCGGAATATTTGTAAATGGCAATTGAGAAACGTGTGGCCTTCCCATGTTTGATGCCATTAGTTATGGACTCCTGAACAGTTTTATATATACAATTCTTGATATCCGAATCTGTATATTCTATTTCTTGATCCATATCCAGTTCGAATTGAATCTTGTCTGTGCCGGTAAAGTTGTTGAACATCTCACTAAGGGATTGTTCAAGTTCTTTGGATAGTCGCTCCTCGCTTAGAAGAACTACAGTTTTCCGAAGATCAACAATACATTCTTTAGAGAGCTGATGGGCTTTATTAATAGCCGATCTTGCTTTATCAGGCTCTATGTTAACGACTGTACTAGCATATTCAAGGTTCATATTTAAGGCGACAAGATAATGTCCCAGGGAGTCATGGAGCTCTTGGGCAATCCTTGTTCTTTCTTTTGAAATCGTCAGCTCCTGTATCTTATGAGAGTATTCGTGAAGTTTATTATTTGCCAGCTGCAATTCCTGATTTAGCTCTTGAGTTCTAGACTTCTCAAGCACTCCGTTTCGAAACAGGTAGACAATAGATATGATGATTAAATAAGATGATAAAATATCTCTGAGAGTGGTATGATCAGCTATCAGCGAAGCAGCAAAAATAGTAAAATGTAACCCCAAAATATATATAGGAATTTTATGTGTGCTTACAATGATTTCGACCAGTAATATAATAATGTAAATCTGAGTACCAATACAGTAAATTTTAAAGAGTAAGAATCCTGCCAATACATTACTGAAAATAAAGGATACAATCCACATCATGCTGGTATGCTTCTGATACCTTTCTCTAGTGAAATCATTCACAAAAAAAAGAAAAATAACTACAGTGAGGAACAGAATGATTTGCTCATCTCCTGAATACTTATGGAGAAGCGTTGTAAACATTGAGAACAGTGAAAATCCCATAATAACTTTCTGTATCACCATCTTATTTCCAAGTACACTTAATTTTACCATGAATCAGTCCCTCTTACTTAGTTGCAATTTTTGCATACAGGTTTTACCTATAATATAACACAAAACCATTTATTCATAATAACCCTTTTTAAAATACTGGCCAGAGAACTCGAACCTCCACGACTTTCCGCTCAATTTTAAGTCGAGCCCGTCTTGGTGATGCTCTACTTACCGAGTCACCTCAACGTATAATGGCTGGTAATGGCTGAAGAACTAACCAAAGCCTCTTGACATCACCATCCTCCCCTTGGGATAGTATGTAAGCCAGGAATGTGCTTCTTTTTTACCCAATTTTTCAACAAAAGCATTTCTAATTGATTCTCTACAGTCATAAGAGCACTAATAATAAAAAGGATCTTACATCTACTCCTAAGTAGATGTAAGATCCTTTTTATTATTATACCGGCGAGAGGACTCGAACCTCCACGGTTTCCCACTCGATTTTGAGTCGAGCGCGTCTGCCATTCCGCCACGCCGGCGTATACATATATAATTTCCAAAAAAATAATGGAGGTGCCACCCAGATTTGAACTGGGGATAAAGCTTTTGCAGAGCTTTGCCTTACCACTTGGCTATGGCACCACATGAAATGGAGCGGACGACGGGAATCGAACCCGCGACCCTCGCCTTGGCAAGGCGATGCTCTACCGCTGAGCCACGTCCGCATATAATGGCTGGGGATATAGGAATCGAACCTATGAATGACGGAGTCAAAGTCCGTTGCCTTACCGCTTGGCTAATCCCCAATATATTGTTTAAAAGAAAATGGGGCGACCGATGGGTCTCGAACCCACGAATGCCGGAACCACAATCCGGTGCGTTAACCCCTTCGCCACGGTCGCCATGTGAAGCTTTTAAGTTGTACTGCTATGTAATTCTTATAAAAGAAATGGGGCGACCGATGGGTCTCGAACCCACGAATGCCGGAACCACAATCCGGTGCGTTAACCCCTTCGCCACGGTCGCCATATGATTCTTTTATATGAAATTACTTGGCAGGGGCAGCAGGAATTGAACCCACACCAACGGTTTTGGAGACCGTTGTTCTACCTTTAAACTATGCCCCTAAAAATGGTGGAGGCTGATGGATTCGAACCACCGAACACGTACGTGAGCAGATTTACAGTCTGATGCGTTTGGCCACTTCGCTAAGCCTCCACGGATGGTGCCGGCGAGAGGACTTGAACCCCCAACCTACTGATTACAAGTCAGTTGCTCTACCAATTGAGCTACACCGGCATATTAAGTTGTATATGGTGGCGCGGGAGGGAATCGAACCCCCGACACAAGGATTTTCAGTCCTTTGCTCTACCGACTGAGCTACCGAGCCATATAAATAATTTGGTAAAAATGGCGGAACCGACGGGATTCGAACCCGCGATCTCCTGCGTGACAGGCAGGCATGTTAGGCCAACTACACCACGGTTCCAAATTGGTTGCGGGGGCAGGATTTGAACCTGCGGCCTTCGGGTTATGAGCCCGACGAGCTACCGGGCTGCTCCACCCCGCGTCATTGAACAAAATCTATTCGGTTAAAGATAGATGGTGGAGGCTGAGGGGTTCGAACCCCCGACCCTCTGCTTGTAAGGCAGATGCTCTCCCAGCTGAGCTAAGCCTCCATGTATCAGTTCCAAAAAATTGGTGACTCGTATGGGATTCGAACCCATGTTACCTCCGTGAAAGGGAGGTGTCTTAACCCCTTGACCAACGAGCCATGCTGTGTAAAAAGTATTGCTACGGAGAGAGAGGGATTCGAACCCTCGAGACGCTTGTGGCGCCTACACGATTTCCAATCGTGCTCCTTCGGCCAAACTCGGACACCTCTCCATATGGCTCCCCGAACAGGACTCGAACCTGTGACAACTCGATTAACAGTCGAGTGCTCTACCAACTGAGCTATCAGGGAATATACATATCAGGCTTGATCGCCTGAAAACTGAATCCGAAACGAATCTGCGTGTTAGAAATTTGGATAAGCCCTCGACCGATTAGTATTGGTCAGCTCCATGCATTGCTGCACTTCCACCTCCAACCTATCTACCTCGTCGTCTTCAAGGGGTCTTACATACTGGGAAATCTCATCTTGAGGGGGGCTTCACGCTTAGATGCTTTCAGCGCTTATCCCGTCCGTACGTAGCTACTCAGCCATGCTCCTGGCGGAACAACTGATGCACCAGCGGTACGTCCATCCCGGTCCTCTCGTACTAAGGACAGCTCCTCTCAAATTTCCTGCGCCCACGACAGATAGGGACCGAACTGTCTCACGACGTTCTGAACCCAGCTCGCGTACCGCTTTAATGGGCGAACAGCCCAACCCTTGGGACCTACTTCAGCCCCAGGATGCGATGAGCCGACATCGAGGTGCCAAACCTCCCCGTCGATGTGGACTCTTGGGGGAGATAAGCCTGTTATCCCCAGGGTAGCTTTTATCCGTTGAGCGATGGCCCTTCCATGCGGTACCACCGGATCACTAAGTCCGACTTTCGTCCCTGCTCGACTTGTAGGTCTCGCAGTCAAGCTCCCTTATGCCTTTGCACTCTGCGAATGATTTCCAACCATTCTGAGGGAACCTTTGAACGCCTCCGTTACTCTTTAGGAGGCGACCGCCCCAGTCAAACTGCCCGCCTGACACGGTCCCCGTACCCGATAAGGGCACTAGGTTAGAACCTAGATACGATCAGGGTGGTATCCCAACGGCGCCTCCGCAGAAGCTTGCGCTCCTGCCTCAACGGCTCCCACCTATCCTGTACAGATCGTACCCAAATTCAATATCAAGCTGCAGTAAAGCTCCATGGGGTCTTTCCGTCTTGTCGCGGGTAACCTGCATCTTCACAGGTATTAAAATTTCACCGGATCTCTCGTTGAGACAGCGCCCAAGTCGTTACGCCATTCGTGCGGGTCAGAATTTACCTGACAAGGAATTTCGCTACCTTAGGACCGTTATAGTTACGGCCGCCGTTTACTGGGGCTTCGGTTCACAGCTTCGGGTTTAACCCCTAACCACTCCCCTTAACCTTCCAGCACCGGGCAGGCGTCAGCCCGTATACTTCGCCTTACGGCTTCGCACAGACCTGTGTTTTTGCTAAACAGTCGCTTGGGCCTTTTCACTGCGGCCCCCTCGGGCTATTCACCCTACCGAGGCACCTCTTCTCCCGAAGTTACGAGGTCATTTTGCCGAGTTCCTTAACGAGAGTTCTTCCGCGCGCCTTAGAATTCTCTTCTCGCCTACCTGTGTCGGTTTGCGGTACGGGCACCTTCTCCTGACTAGAGGCTTTTCTTGGCAGTGTGAGATCATGACCTTCGCTACTATAATTTTCGCTCCCCATCACAGCCTGGCCTTAATAGTGTGCGGATTTGCCTACACACCAGCCTCACTGCTTAGACGGACATCCATCAGTCCGCGTCACTACCCTCCTGCGTCACCCCATCGCTCATAGCGGATTACGGTGGTACAGTAATTTCAAACTGTTGTCCTTCGACTACGCCTTTCGGCCTCGCCTTAGGTCCCGACTTACCCTGAGCGGACGAGCCTTCCTCAGGAAACCTTGGGCTTTCGGCGGATCAGATTCTCACTGATCTTTTCGTTACTCATACCGGCATTCTCACTTGTATGCTGTCCAGCGCTCCTTACGGTACACCTTCAACCCACATACAACGCTCCCCTACCCCAGATGCAAAGCATCTAGCCATAGCTTCGGTGGTGTGTTTAGCCCCGTTACATTTTCGGCGCAGAGTCACTCGACCAGTGAGCTATTACGCACTCTTTCAATGGTGGCTGCTTCTAAGCCAACATCCTGGTTGTCTGTGCAACTCCACATCCTTTCCCACTTAACACACACTTGGGGACCTTAGCTGATGGTCTGGGCTGTTTCCCTTTTGACAATGGATCTTAGCACTCACTGTCTGACTCCCGGCAAGAAGTTAATGGCATTCGGAGTTTGACTGAGCTTGGTAACCCTTGCGGGCCCCGCACCCAATCAGTGCTCTACCTCCACCACTCCATTCACCGAGGCTAGCCCTAAAGCTATTTCGGGGAGAACCAGCTATCTCCGAGTTCGATTGGAATTTCTCCGCTACCCCCACCTCATCCCCGCATTTTTCAACATGCGTGGGTTCGGGCCTCCAGTGCGTGTTACCGCACCTTCACCCTGGACAGGGGTAGATCACACGGTTTCGGGTCTACGTCCACATACTCAGTCGCCCTATTCAGACTCGCTTTCGCTGCGGCTCCGGCTTCTCACCTTAACCTTGCATGTTAAACGTAACTCGCCGGTTCATTCTACAAAAGGCACGCCATCACCCATAAAGAGGGCTCTGACTTTTTGTAAGCACACGGTTTCAGGTTCTATTTCACTCCCCTTCCGGGGTGCTTTTCACCTTTCCCTCACGGTACTGTTTCACTATCGGTCGCCAGGTAGTATTTAGCCTTAGCAGATGGTCCTGCTGGATTCATACGGGGTTTCACGTGCCCCGCACTACTCGGGATCCGTCTCGGAGAGAACACAGTTTAGGCTACAGGGCTTTTACCTCTATCGCGGGCCTTTCCAGACCTCTTCGCCTACCATATTCCTTTGTAACTCCATGTGAGACGTCCCACAACCCCAAGAGGCAAGCCCCTTGGTTTAGGCTGTTCCGCGTTCGCTCGCCGCTACTGACGGAATCACTATTGTTTTCTCTTCCTCAGGGTACTTAGATGTTTCAGTTCCCCTGGTCTGCCTCTGCGTATCCTATGTATTCAGATACGAGTAACTGCGAATTACCACAGCTGGGTTTCCCCATTCGGACACCCCCGGATCAAAGCTTGCTTACAGCTCCCCGAGGCAGTTTCGTTGTTCGCCACGTCCTTCGTCGGCTCCTGGCGCCTAGGCATCCTCCGTGTGCTCTTAGTAGCTTAACCAACGTTCCGGTGTTTTGCTTGTTTGCACAATCAAAAACCTTCACTTTGTAGCAACTAATAACTATTTCAACTTGCTTACACAAGTTTCAGCTAAAAGATGTTCTAAAACGCAAATTCGTTTCGGTATCCAGTTTTCAAGGATCAAGGTAAAGATGAGAGCTTAAACTCTCAAAACTGACCAACGAGTGAGTAACAGGCCTAAACCTGATTGGTGGAAGCAAGCTTCCGATTTGAATGTCTTCATTGCAGAAGACGATTCTCCATAGAAAGGAGGTGATCCAGCCGCACCTTCCGATACGGCTACCTTGTTACGACTTCACCCCAATCATCTACCCCACCTTCGGCGGCTGGCTCCCTTGCGGGTTACCCCACCGACTTCGGGTGTTGTAAACTCTCGTGGTGTGACGGGCGGTGTGTACAAGACCCGGGAACGTATTCACCGCGGCATGCTGATCCGCGATTACTAGCAATTCCGACTTCATGCAGGCGAGTTGCAGCCTGCAATCCGAACTGAGACCGGCTTTGCTGGGATTGGCTCCACCTCGCGGCTTCGCTTCCCGTTGTACCGGCCATTGTAGTACGTGTGTAGCCCAGGTCATAAGGGGCATGATGATTTGACGTCATCCCCACCTTCCTCCGGTTTGTCACCGGCAGTCACTCTAGAGTGCCCAGCTTAACCTGCTGGCAACTAAAGTCAAGGGTTGCGCTCGTTGCGGGACTTAACCCAACATCTCACGACACGAGCTGACGACAACCATGCACCACCTGTCTCAACTTTCCCCGAAGGGCACCTGATGCATCTCTGCTTCGTTAGTTGGATGTCAAGACCTGGTAAGGTTCTTCGCGTTGCTTCGAATTAAACCACATACTCCACTGCTTGTGCGGGTCCCCGTCAATTCCTTTGAGTTTCAGTCTTGCGACCGTACTCCCCAGGCGGAGTGCTTACTGTGTTAACTTCGGCACCAAGGGTATCGAAACCCCTAACACCTAGCACTCATCGTTTACGGCGTGGACTACCAGGGTATCTAATCCTGTTTGCTCCCCACGCTTTCGCGCCTCAGCGTCAGTTACAGCCCAGAAAGTCGCCTTCGCCACTGGTGTTCCTCCACATATCTACGCATTTCACCGCTACACGTGGAATTCCACTTTCCTCTTCTGTACTCAAGTCACCCAGTTTCCAGTGCGACCTCAGGTTGAGCCCAAGGTTTAAACACCAGACTTAAATAACCGCCTGCGCGCGCTTTACGCCCAATAATTCCGGACAACGCTTGCCCCCTACGTATTACCGCGGCTGCTGGCACGTAGTTAGCCGGGGCTTTCTTCTCAGGTACCGTCACTCCGGTAGCAGTTACTCTACCGGACGTTCTTCCCTGGCAACAGAGCTTTACGATCCGAAAACCTTCATCACTCACGCGGCGTTGCTCCGTCAGGCTTGCGCCCATTGCGGAAGATTCCCTACTGCTGCCTCCCGTAGGAGTCTGGGCCGTGTCTCAGTCCCAGTGTGGCCGTTCACCCTCTCAGGTCGGCTACGCATCGTCGCCTTGGTGGGCCATTACCCCACCAACTAGCTAATGCGCCGCAGGCCCATCCCCAAGCAGCAGATTGCTCCGCCTTTCATTCTCTCCTCAGGAGAAAAAAGAAATTATCCGGTATTAGCTACCGTTTCCGGTAGTTATCCCAGGCTTGAGGGCAGGTTGCCTACGTGTTACTCACCCGTCCGCCGCTAAGTCTGAAAGGAAGCAAGCTTCCTTTCAGACTCCGCTCGACTTGCATGTATTAGGCACGCCGCCAGCGTTCGTCCTGAGCCAGGATCAAACTCTCCAAATTGGTATTTAGAAAGAGCGATTGCTCATTTTGAAACATCTGACGAGAATTTACATTCTCTAATTTGGATCTCGCCGAAGCGATCTCCGATACTCACTCGTTGTTCAGTTTTCAAAGATCAAGTTCATCTTTCGTCGCTGTTTTTTGTCTCAGCAGCGACCTTTATAATATATCACAGCGCCCTCGTTTTAGTCAACCTTTTTTTAATTTTCTTTTTTCGGCTGATTTACGACTGCATTGCTGCGCATCGTTATGTCAGAGGGACGAGTTATAATTTATCATAAGAACTACACCCTAGTCAACCCTAAATATTCTGTTCCGTTCCAGCTCTTCTGCAAACCTGGACAAATAAAAAAAGAGAGTACATTTACTCTCTCCATTCTCCCGCTAATGCTATCTATATAAAGCTGTTACCGCCAGTAGGCGATTTGTGAATTTAAAGGGTATAACGAATGGCATGACCGTCTCCAGCTTCAACTGCCCAGGAGGCGATCTCCCGAATTAATGAACGGGAAACCAGCTTGCGAAGCACAAGCGGCAATTCTGCCTGGAGCGGGCTGAGCCCCGAATGCTGCAGAAGCTCCTTAATACTCCACGCCTCCTTGCGACTGCCCAGGATATGAAGCAGCATGGTACAGCAATCCTCCATTTTTGACATGAGGGCAAATTCACAGGCAAGCAGGATAAGCTCGATTCTCTGGTCCAGCGTCTCTGTGCTGATAGTCAATTCTTCATATAGCTTATGGACCGGTGAGTTCAGACTTTTCACCTGTCCCCATACTGCCGGTTCCGGGAAATACCCCGCTTCACTCACTTCAATGCGCGCCCAATGATACAAGGCAATGAGTACGCAATTATAGGCATCCATGGTACAGCCTGCTTCAATGTAACGCTTGGACTTAATATACATATGTAAAAAACGGGCGAATTCCATAAACAGCACCCGTTCTTTGAGCGGGCCCTCAAACTGAGTGAGCTGCTTGCGCATCTCTGCCAAGATCCCTTTCGGGTCCCAGAGTACCTCTCCGGATATCAGGCTGCTAAGAAGCTCGTTGTTATCCCCGGCCATTACAGCACGTTCCAATGCAGATAGACCTACATGCACCGATTGCGTCCGCTTATCACCGGCAATGCTATGGGTTATGATGCGTTCCGTCTCCTGTTCTTCGTGCAGCAGAAGAACCACCATATCAAAATCGTGCAACAGCGCACTCTGAAACGTGGCATCCCCTCTTTGCCGCCAAGCAACGGCTCCCAGAACATTCTCCTCAAATGTCTCCCCGCTTAATAGGGTCAAATTGGACAGTTCCATACTTCCCTCCATCAAATTTGGCGATTTTGCGTCCGTCAGTTATAATCTCTATACATAAGCTTATTCTACATATTCATGCCAGTTCCTCCTGAACAACCGAACTATATTTCAGTTAGGAGATCATACTCATGAAATTTAAATCGGCTAAAATCAATGCTTTTCGCACCTGGGGACTGCTTCTGACCATGCTGGGCATGGGTCTCATGATCATGGGAACCGCAGGCATTGTATTCTGGGGATCTGCCGGAAAAGTCGTCGCTGCTGTCGGTCTTGTCATTGGACTCGTCTCTATGATGGCCAGTCTGGCTATTTATTTCTGGGCGGGTATGCTCTCAACCAGTGCGGTTCAGGTGGAATGTCCAGAGTGCCATAAGCTGACCAAAATGCTGGGCAAAACTGACCGCTGTATGTTCTGCCATACCATCCTCACCATGGACGCTGCACAAGCAACCATTACTGCCGAAGAGCTTGAAACCCAGCAACTGAAACACTAATCCTCTCCATGCAGTTCTTACTGATATTATGCATTTATTAAGAGACAAGGTAATGTAAGAATAGTATTGTCTGCCAAAAAAGGTGTTGTCCACTGTAGGACAACACCTTTTTATAATGGAATCATCTTATTTAATAATTCCCTTCAATGCTTCCCATGCCTCCGGACTGGCGAAGCTCCGGTTCCAGGCTGCCACACCGCCCAGCTTCAAGGATTGGGCCAGCTCTACCCTGGCTGTGAGCGAGGTGCTGTCCTCGATCCAGATTTTGCGGAGAACATCATCTTCCTTATACTCTACGTAATTCTGTCCGGCTTCCTTATCGAAAACCGGTGTCAGCTTCTTCTCGGCGATAATTTCCTTGACCGCATTCATGCTGACGGCCTTGGAGCTTACTTTGGTCTTGCCCTTCTCGGTGGTTTCCGTCCAGATCCGCGTATAGAGCGGCACTCCCAGAATCAGTTTCTCTGACGGCACCTTATCCTCCTCGATAATCCGGTTCATAGAGGTCTTAACCCATGGTAGAGAGGCTACTGATCCTGCAACCGGACTGGCTGCCCAGTGCTCGTCGTAGGCCATTACAACCAGGAAGTCGGATACGGCGGCAAGCGCCGGGCGGTCGAGGAACAGGGACCACATCTCGCTCTTAGACTTCGGCGTCACATCAATAGAGACAATCAGATTCCGGCTCTGGGCCATTGGCTTCAGTTCCCGCATGAATTGGGTTACGTTTGGTCCATCCTTGGTATACACATTCTCGAAGTCGATATTAATCCCGTCTAAGTTATACAGGTCTGCATACTTAAGCATCTGCACAATGGCATTCATCCGATTGTCATACGTGGATAAGGCTTCAGTAGTCAAATCGGGTTCAAAGCTGTTGCTCAGCAGCCCCCATACCTCCATCCCTTGATTATGCGCCCAATCCACATAAGAGCGGTCCGCCTGGCTGCGCACATTCCCCTTCACATCAATAATGCTGAACCAGGTGGGGCTAACCACGTTAATTCCAGGCAAGGCTGCGAATTTGGCCGGATTCGGCTTGCGTTCGTACACGGCTTCCCAGAACATGTTAACCGGCTTGTCCTTCCAGCTGCGCTGCGCACGTGTAGGTGTCTCGGGCTTTTTCTCTACAGTTCGGGTACCGTCTTCAGTAATATCATCTGCCTGGGCGTAGCCCGAATAACCATTATCAAGCTGAGCGTATACCCAGTCCCTAGTATCCGTATTCCAGATCCGTACAACATCGCCAGGATTCATATCGGCAAAAATCGGTGCATGCACCGAAGGTTCACTGCGCAGGGCTTTCGTTTTCCCGCCTTCTTTACCCTTCACCTTGCCAAGCGGCACCGATTCTCCCGCAGTCATTAGCAGCACCGCACCGGTATTCGTATCCTCTTCGATCTCGAAGCCGTACAGATTCTCCAGTGTATCTGCCGGAAGATAGGTCACTTTATCTTTAACCTCGGGAGCAAGGCGAAGCTGCAGAGGTTCATTGTTCAGAGCTGCGTCCTTGGATTCCTCCTGCATGTACAACAGACTGCTGTCCGTTGAGAGGATAACTGATTTGCTCTCTTTTTCATAACGGATAGAAGGATCTACATATTCCTGCAAAAAAGGCAGCGGTAAAAGCAGTCCGTCCCCCGTACCCGATGCTGAATAGCCGGTAAGCTGTCCCTTCACAAAAATCGGCTTATCCAGCCCCTTCCAGTCCGGGTCCAGATGCTGGCGGTTAGGCAGTACATAATAAACAACCCAAAAGGCTGCGGCGGCTATGATGACAAGTCCCAATAAGCGGCGAGTAAGACTTCCACGCTTCGTGACGCGTCTTTGTCTCTGTCTTCTGTCCAAAATAGGTCCTCCAAACCATTCGTTGAATTTTAAAAGCAGGCAATACTTCTGTTAAGTATACGCCATGCAGGCGTGCTTGGTTGCGCGAATCTCTTGGAAGGTTTGTATTTTTGTAACAGCTTCATTATTTCTTTAATCAAAAAAGCGTGCAGAATCCGTATTCGGACTCTACACGCTTATAGGTATTATTCCATTCAGTGCTGCTTCTCGCCGCAGCCTTTGCACACACCGTACAACTCCATACGCAATCCATGAATCTTGAAGCCTGTGGCCTGTTCGGCCTGCAGCTCTACCTCATGAAGAGTGGAATAGCTGAAATCCTCAATCTTACCGCATTCCTGGCAGATAACATGATAATGATCAGATACATTGGCGTCGAAACGGCTGGAATTATCACCGTAGGTCAGCTCACGGACCATACCTGCTTCCATGAACATCTTAAGATTGTTATACACAGTTGCCACACTCATGCTCGGAAACTGAGGCTCAAGCGCCCGGTAGATGTCGTCTGCCGTAGGATGATTCATCGCTTCCATCAGATACGTTAGAATCGCATGACGCTGAGGCGTAATACGGACACCGGTTGTCTTGAGTTGCTCCAATGCATGCTGTACGCCACTACCCATCCATGCCACCGCCTTTGATTATACAACTTAATAATAATTCTAATGTAATTGTATGTCTCTGCTTTTAGCGTTGTCAATGAAGTCATTACATTATATTTATTATTATATAATAAAAATTCCTTATTTCAATATTTGCTCACATTTAAATTGCTGTTTCCGTCTACGCGCAGCTTGAATTCGCCGGTTCCGATCTGGCCGGAAAGCACTTTTTTGTCAATCACGAGTCCTGGCAGGTCTGTTACAATATCCCCGTAGCCGCTGGAGCCCTCCACCGTATAATTACCCGTCAGCGGCAGGAACAGTTCAATATCCCCCACTGCACTGTAAATATCCCAGTCTCCCCCGAAGTCCCCGGAGCGGATGCTGATCCGGCCGTTCAGGGATTCAGCATGCAGCTTGGCTCTTGCTCCGGATACCTCCACATTGCCGTTCTTCGTGGACAAATCCAGCGCTTCCCCGCTGTCATATGCCGTAATATTGCCAACCGCCGTTGACAGCTTCAGAGAGCCTCTGACGTCCCAGGCCCCCATATCGCCTCCGCTTGTCCCCAGCTCCACATTGCCCAGGACATCTCTGGCGCGCACCGCTCCGTTCAAGGTTTTACCTTTTACATTGCCGTAAATGCGGTGCAGGATCAGCTCCCCGTTCCCGGTCTCCAGCGAGATGTCGGCAATGGCTTCCACATTCTGCAGAGTAATTCCGCCATTCATCGTACGGACGTTCAGGTCGAACCGCCGGTCTTCCGGCAAGGAGATATCGAGGTTGATCCGCGGCTGGCGTTTGCCGGATTCACCATAAGCTTTACTCTGGGGTGTAATCTTGATCGTTGTTCCCTCTGTCACCTCGACAAAAGACTGGTCGGCTATGGATTCAGCCAGTACCCCGTCCAACTGGTCCACCCATACGGTTGCCGTAATCTCGATATCCTCCACAGCCGCCCGGTGAATGAGAATGTCTCCATTAATAGCGTCAATATTGACCTTGGAGGTGTTCAGTTCGACCGGAACCATCAGCGGAGCCTTCTGATAAGAGCTTCCTTCCGCTTCCCCGTAATCGACTGCCGCCACGGTCAGGTTAAGACTCACTTTGTTCCACAAATGCAGATAGTGCTCCTGCTCGGTTACGATAAACACACATGCAGCCAGTATTACCGCAGAGAACAATCCCCGCAGATCCATCCTCGCTCTTCCGGCAGCACCGTTCTGCTTCAACCGGCGGAAAAGAATATAGATCAGCAGATACTCTACTCCCCATAATACCGGAATGATTGGCCACCATTTGAGCAGCAGCATCATATAATCCGTTCCATCGCGCCAGTCCAGGAGAAGCAGGATTCCGACAGCAGCCAGCGTTACTGAGGCCGTATATCTGCCGATCCGCCGCTTCTTCCGCTCCTTGTCCTTACGCGCTATGGAGTCCCTGGCCATCTCTCTGATTCCCATAAGCAGGCCAAGGCCAATTAGCACCACGGAGGCGGCAGCACCGGCAGAGGTCTCAATGAATCCCCGAAGCCAAGGCGGCTTTTGCTGGAAAAGAAAAAGCAGTGCCCCGCCGATAAGCAGCAGGAGGCCAAAGGAAATCCCGGGCTCGCTGATCCTTACCCGGCGTCTTGAGGTTGTACTTGCACTCATGGTCTCCAGCTCTTCATGATCATGGTCTTCAGGAAAACGCAGAATCCGGTCTGCAGTCTGGAGCGCGTCAAACACATTATAGAAGTATAACACCGGGATCAGCAGCCCCAGTAAAATCAGCAGCGGTACATTAATTTGCATCCCGATAGATGAGAAATACAGCAGTGCCACAATATCCAGCACAATTAGGAAAATGACAGAAATCCCTTTGCGGAGCAGCCCGAGATAGAGATGTCCCGTGCCGGGAAGCACTGCAGCAAGCAGGCCGGCTATAAATTTACGTTTGTGCGGACGGCGCTTGGGACGGGGAGGGATGTAGGGGGCCTTCAATTCTCCGTCTGCTTCAGACAGCGGCATGCCTGCCTCGTTCTCTTCCTCCCCCACGGGAAGCTCCTCATGATTCTGATAACCGGAATTCATTCTCAGTACTCCTCCTTTCTAAAATGGGATGTACTTGTCATTTCAGCCTGCCTGCCCGTTGGAATTCCAGCAGTTCTACTCCCGGAACCACCTCTTCGGACCCGGCAGGAATGAACCCGTGCTTGGTATAGAGCGTCACTGCCGGAAGATTCAGCTTCCCTGTAGATACGATAAACTGCTCCATCTCCGCATAACGGGCAAAGATAAATTCTAATAGTCTTCCGGCCACACCTTGGCGGAAATGGTCCGGGCTGACCATCATCCGGGTAACCGTTAGCTTGCCGGGAGACTCCTCGATAACTGCAACAGCGCCCAGTAGCTCCTCCGTCTCATCGAAGCAGCCATAGAAATCCTCTGTAACCCGGCTGAGCATGTCCCTCGTCTCCAGCAGCGGCGGTATGTCACGAAACCCGATGATCTCCGCCTCCAGGCGGTAGGCCTTATGCTGAAGGCTCCACAGCTCATCAAGCAGGAACTCATCCTGCAGATTCAGCTTCACGATTGTATCCATCCGTACATTCCCCTTATATACTGCACAGAGCCTGCCGTTGCCGACAAGCCCTGTGTCCAAGATTCTATGATCTATTACCCAAAAGCAGTCTATCTGTTCAGCACTTCTGCGAGCAGAGTGTTCGCAAGACCCGGGTTAGCCTTCCCTTTGCTCGCCTTCATGACCTGGCCTACAAGGAAGCCGATGGCTTTTTGCTTGCCAGCCTTGTAATCTTCGACCGATTGCGGATTGGCCGCGACCACTTCCTCAACAATTCGTTTGATCGCCCCTTCATCGCTGATCTGAACAAGGCCTTGCTCTTCCACGATTACCGCCGGCAGCTTCCCGCTCTCCAGCATTTCTTTGAATACTGTTTTGGCGATCTTGCTGCTGATGGTTCCGCCTGCGATCAGGCCGATCATCTCGCCCAGTCCCTGCGGCGTAATCTTCACCTGGGATAATTCCAGATTGTTGCTGTTCAAATATCCGAGCAGATCGCCCATCATCCAGTTGGCGACAGCCTTAGCATCCTGCGTGAAGGCAAGACTGCCCTCGAAGAAGTCCGCAAGCGGCTTGGAGGAGGTGAGCACTCCGGCATCATAGGCAGTCAGACCATACTCCTCACTGTACCGGGCCTGCCGGGCATCCGGCAGCTCAGGGATTGTGGAGCGGATCGCTTCCTTCCAGTCCTCCCCAATATGCAGCACAATCAGATCCGGGTCCGGGAAATAACGGTAATCATGGGCTTCCTCCTTGCCGCGCATGGACAAGGTCTTGCCTCCGGCTTCATCCCAGCGGCGGGTCTCCTGTACAACAGTTCCTCCGTCATCCAGAATCTCTGCCTGGCGGAACTGCTCATATTCAAGGCCACGGAGCACACCGCGGAAGGAGTTCATATTCTTCAGCTCCGCACGGATACCGAATTCTTCCTGGCCTGCCGGCCGCAGGCTGATGTTAGCATCACAACGCATGGAGCCTTCCTCCATCTTCACATCGGACACATCACAGTACTGCATAATAGCGCGGATCTTCTCCAGGTAAGCACGCGCTTCCTCCGGCGAACGCAGATCAGGCTCAGACACAATCTCAATCAGCGGCGTCCCCACACGGTTGAAGTCAACCAGTGAAGCGAAGCCTCCATCCACATGCGTCAGCTTACCCGCGTCCTCTTCCAGATGAAGACGGGTAATTCCGATCCGCTTGGTCTCGCCGTTCACTTCAATATCAATCCAGCCGCCGAGGCCGATAGGCTGATCGTATTGCGAAATCTGGTAGGCCTTCGGGGAGTCGGGGTAAAAATAGTTTTTGCGGTCGAATTTGCTGACATCGCCGATCGTACAGTTCAGAGCCATTGCCGCTTTCATCGCATACTCCACCGCTTGGCGGTTCAGCACCGGGAGTACACCGGGGTGACCGAGACAGACCGGACAGGTGTGCGTATTAGGCGGCGCGCCGAATTCAGTGGAGCAGCCGCAGAAGATTTTGGACTTGGTATGAAGCTCCACATGAACTTCCAGCCCGATGACCGTTTCATATTTAGACATAGATAATCTCATCCCTTAAAAGTTTATGGTCAACTACTTCAAGCTACAGTTGCGGACGGGCCTTGTGATGCTCTGTATGTTGTTCAAAGGCATGCGCAACGCGCAGTACCGTACTCTCATCAAACTCCTTGCCGATAATCTGCAGGCCGACAGGCAGGCCTTCCGCGAAGCCGCAAGGGATGCTGATGGCAGGAATACCGGCCAGGCTGACAGGAATGGTAAGGATATCATTCAGATACATGGTCAGCGGATCTTCGGTCTGCGAACCCAGCTTGAAGGCTGTGGTTGGCGCAGTCGGCCCGATGACAACATCATACTTGCGGAATACTTCGTCGAAATCCTGCTTAATCAAGGTACGGACCTTCTGCGCCTTCAAATAATAGGCATCATAATATCCGGAGCTGAGCGCATAGGTGCCGAGCATGATCCGGCGTTTGACTTCAGGGCCGAAGCCCTGGCTGCGGGAATTATGGTACAAATCCAGTAATCCGCCCCCATCATCCACACGCACTCCATAACGGACACCGTCAAAACGGGCCAGGTTGGAGGAAGCCTCCGAGGAGGAGAGCAGATAATAAGCAGCTACAGCGTATTCCGTATGCGGAAGGGAAACCTCTTCCCATATGGCGCCAAGGCCTTCCAGCACTTTAAGCGCTGCGAGCACCGATTCACGGACCTGGGCATCCACACCTTCACCCAGGTATTCCTTAGGTACGGCAATTCGCAGACCCGAGATGTCACCGGTCAGCGAGCTCAGATAATCAGGTATGTTAACCTTAGCTGAAGTGGAATCCTGGGCATCGTAACCGGCAATTGCCTGCAGGACGTATGCGGAATCCTCCACGGTACGGGTAATCGGACCGATCTGATCCAAGGAGGAAGCAAAAGCGACCAGGCCATAACGGGAGACCAGGCCATACGTAGGCTTGAGGCCGACTACCCCGCAATAGGAGGCTGGCTGGCGAATCGAACCGCCAGTGTCTGAGCCGAGGGTGAAGAAGACTTCCCCGGCTGCAACCGCTGCTGCCGAACCGCCGCTCGAACCGCCTGGAACACGCTCCAGATCCCATGGATTGCGAACAGCGCCGAAGCTGGAATTCTCATTGGACCCGCCCATGGCGAACTCGTCCATGTTCAGCTTGCCCATAGTGACGGCATCGGCCTGACGCAGCTTGTTGACTACTGTCGCATCATAGACCGGCTGGAAATTGGTGAGAAACTGGCTGGCACAGGTGGTGCGCAGACCTTGGGTCACAATATTATCCTTAATACCGGCAGGCAGTCCGAAGAGCAGACCGCGGGAAGCACCGGATGCCAGCTTGTCATCAAGCTCGCGCGCCTTAGCGCGGGCTCCCTCTTCATTCAGTGTCAAAAAGGCATGAACCTTGCTGTCACGCTCCGCAATGACGGACAGCGAATCTTCGGTCAGCTCACTGACCGAGACCGCTTTGGTGTTCAGCATGTTATGTACTTCGGGTAATCGGTATTGAAACAGGCTCAACTTGCTTCCTCCTCTCAGGTATGGGGTTATTCCAGAACAGCGGGAACCTTGAAATGTCCTTCTTCGTCTTCCGGTGCGTTAAGCAGCGCTTCCTCTTGGGTCAAGCTCTCCTTCTCCACATCGTCACGCATTACATTGCTTACCTGCAGCACATGGGTGGTCGGCGGAACATTCTCGGTATCCAGCTCATTCAACTTCTCGGCATATTGTAAAATAGCATTCATTTGTTCGGTGAAGGTAGCCTCTTCTTCCGGGCTTAATTGCAGGCGGGCCAGCTTGGCCACATGCTGCACATCTTTGACGGTGATGCTCATAATGGATATCCCTCCTGTTTAAAGGGCTAAAGCGCCCGGATAACGTTTTTAATTATAGGGTAGACGGCCTTACAATTCAATGCGCTTGTCGATTGAGGGGATATATGGGGAGTAAGTATGTAGAATTCCCGTGCTGGCGGAGCGGCACTCCGGATTGTTGTATGTTGGGCAGGTTTAATGAGAATTAGCAGATCGAATACGAGATTGTTGTATGTTGTACATGATTAATGCAACTTTGGTGCTTGAATACCCAGATTGTTGTACGGTATACAGAATTCCTTCAGGTTAACAGACTAAACTCACCAGAAGGTTGTATTTCGTGCAGGATTTGCAAAGACTGACGGGTTGTAGGGCAACAATATTGTACTTTGTGCAGGATATATGGCGGGATGGCGGGATGGCGGTTGGCAGAGGATGGATTTCCGGGGTTAGAGTTTTGAGGTAGGATCGTATAAAGACAAAAAAGCCGGCATTCGCCGGCTCTTACTTAAATCCAAGCGCGAAGATTCACCTGCTTGATGAAATCCGCCTGGGACAAACTTTCTGGGGATGTTGTCTCTATCTCTTCCGCTTCAACTTCCTCGCCGTTCATCAGGTGATGAAACAGCTTCTCGTTGTACGTTGACAATGCATAATCTATCAGCGCTTCGTGCGTGGCTCTCTCAGCTTCTGCTACCAGCAATTGTTCCTCGGCCTCAATATCCTCTGCCGTAACATAGAAATTCCGGTTAGCTTCGGGAACACGAATGACATAATCAAACGCATTATCAGGATTGCGGTCGTAAGCAATCAGGTAGCCATAGTCTCCGATAGGAAGACTCTGCTCAAAAGCGTCTGCGACAATGACAATCTTCTCTCCTAAACGCAGCATCATCCTACCTCCTGACCAAAATCTATCATGGTTCTGCTTGTTTCAACAGTCTACTAAAAAAAGATAGAGCTGTCCAGCAGCAGGATGATGGTACGATGAATTTCCGCAGAAAATACTCTGAAAATTCATGAAAGATCGCTTTCTTATCGTAAAGCTTGCTAGACTGGCAATTTATTCCTTGCAGCCAGCAGTGAGGCACCGGCAATACAAATCATAATCAAGAGTACTGCGGAGACAATCGGTGCCAAGCTCACTCCGGTACCTCCATCTGCAAGTACACCGGCAGACATTCCCGGCAGAGCAGCAGGCATCCAGTTCAGCTTAACTGGCAACAGGCCATGGACGAGACTCATGACCGCTGCCAACAAGAGAGACAGGCCGGCAGCAGCAGGCCCGCGCAGCCAGGCACTAAAGAGCAGCGTAAGCGACACCGCACAGAGCAGCCACAGCGCATACAGTCCAGACGCTGCAATCACGTCCTGCCAGGATAAAGCCCCCATAAGCTGTACTGTATAATAAGCCGCTCCCGCTGCCCCCAGCCCCATTGCAATAACCAGTACCGTGAAGTTCGCGGTCCATTTGGCTGCAACAACGGATATAGAGGAGACCGGCTTCGCCATTAACAGTTCGGAGGTGCCGCTGCTGCGCTCTCCTGCCAGACTGTTCATCGTTCCCAGCACCAGAATCAGCATACCAATTGTTCCATACTGGCCCAAGGCCTGAGCCATTACAGAGGACGCGGCCGGTCTCTCCATATTCTCCATCAATCCAGCAGGGACATTGGAAGAGAACGCCAGGATATCCGCCATATAAAAGCTGATCAGCGGCTGCATAATTCCCAGAACAATAAACACCACGGGAACCCATATCAGCTTATAGCTGCGCACATTCTCCAGCATCTCCTTCAAATATAGAGCCCAAAGCTTCCTCATGTTCCCACCACCTTCATGAACAGGTCCTCCAGTGTCGATGAGCCTGCTTCAAATTGCAGCAGCGGAATATCCAGCTCTACGGCTTCCTGTAATAGCGTCCGGCGGGCAAGCCCTACATCCGTGACGTTGAACACGGCCTTGCCATCCGAAATAAGCGCTTCTTCAATAAAATCCCTGTGTCTAAGCCCTTCTAGCCAGCGGATAGCCGAAGCTTCCTTCCCTGTAGTGAGCCGGATTACCGGCAGACTGTATTCTGCGCGGAGACTGGACAAGGTTCCTTGAACGGCTATGGTCCCCTGGTTCATCAATACGACATCATCGCATATCTCTTCCGCATCATGCAGCACATGCGTGGAGAAAATAACGGTTGTCTGCTCCCGGATGTCCCTAAGCAGCTCCATGACTTCCCGGCGTCCGATAGGATCAAGCGCGGAGACCGGCTCATCCAGCAGAAGCAGACGCGGGCGGTGTACCAGGGCCTGGGCCAGCCCCAAGCGCTGCTTCATCCCCCCCGAATATCCGCCAATCCGCCGCCGTGCCGCAGAGCCTAGTCCCACACGCTCCAGCACAACGCCCGATGCCGCTGCAGCCTCCCGTGCATTCATTCCGCTCATCTTGGCGGCAAATAAGATATATTCGTGCCCGCTCATCCAATTGTAAAAAGCCGGGGCTTGCGGCAGATAGCCCAGTTGCCGGCGGTAATCCGTCCCCGGAGCCCCGTCAAAAGTGATCGTTCCCGCAGTCTGCGGCAGAAGGCCGGCAAGCATGCGCAGCGTTGTAGTCTTCCCGGCTCCATTGGGTCCGAGCAGCGCGACACAGCGTCCTGCTTCAATTCCAAAGCTGATGCCATTCACTGAGGGATGCCCCTTAAAGCTCTTGTGAAGATCCTTAACCTCTAGCAGCGGCATCAGAACTCTTTCCTTCCCAGTGTGAAATAAGCCACACTGCCCAGCAGGTTGCCAAAAATCAAGAATAGAACCCACATCCATTTCGGTCCGCGTACCTGCTCTGTCTTGCTCAGAGAAATCAGACCGATGATTGCCAGTATTACCTGCAACGCAAGCAGCGGCCCAATCAATCCCCAATTCAAATCATTCATAGCCATATCCTCCTTATCTCCCGGGCAATCAGCTATTGTCTCAGCGGCTCCTTCCGGCCTTCCGTTTGCGCTTATCTGGAAGAACTACAAACAGCAGGTAAAATACTGCCGGTGAGGGTACAACGGTAAGTCCCCAGATTCCCCAGAACCAGGCCTTCATTCCCTGACCTCTGTTCCTGGCATCACGGAACAGCCAGGTTCCCTGCAGCAGCAGCACAGCTGCAAGAATCATCCAAAACCAAATAGGTATCTCCTGCAGCTCCTTCACGCTTATGATTCCTCCCGCCCGTGTCTGATCCGCGCTGCTCCCAAGCTGCCAAGTGCGCTCAGAATGAACACTGCCTGCAGACTCCAATACAGCACCGGCGCTGTGCTTAGAATAGAAATCACTATGGTAACCAGCACAAGAGCCACTAGAATGAATAGCAGCAGTTCCTTACGGCGCCGCTTCCTCCGGCGGACAGCTTCCCCGGCAATAAGCTGCTCCAGCTCCGGCAAGGAAGGCGGAGTAACATCGGCATACAGCATATCCAGATGATCCAGCTCCGCGGACAGCTTACCCAGCAGCTCCTCGTCACTCTTAAACCTCATCCTCATTCAGCTCCTTTCGCAGTTGACCCAGTCCGGCAGCTACCCGTGATTTGACCGTTCCGGAAGGGATCTCCAGCATCTCCCCGATCTCATCATAGCTGTACCCGTAATAATGCTTCAGCAGCACAGCCATTCTGTGCGCAGAGGATAGACGCGACAAGGCATCGAGCACTTCACTCCACTCCATATTCCGGCTCTCAAAGCTCCAGCGTAAACTGCGGTTCCCCTGCTCCTGCATCTGTCTCTCCCGCCACTGTGCCTCCCGGCTCCAGCGCCGCTTACGGTCAATGTACAACCGGCTGCCAATGGTAATCAGCCATGAAGAGAATGCCGAGGTCCCGTTGTAAGTCCCGATCTTCTCCATGCATCTGACCATTGTGTCCTGAGCAATCTCTTCCGCAAGCAACGGGTCAAGTGTCGCTTTGATCAGATACTTGTACAGGAAGGGATAATGCTCACGCAGCAGCACGGCCAGTGCAGCAGCGTCACCCCGCTGTGCCTGGCTGATCATCTCCAGCGTCCTGTCGCCCATAGCCCCTCCCCTTATCTCTTCTGTCACACCTGTAATACGTCTATGTAATAGTTATCGTTCATTCAGAGTCAGAATTATTCTGCAGCTCCCACAGTCTGCGTCTCCATGGCTGAATAGCCCCCTTGCCTCCGGGAAAGCTCCAGAACAACGTATATTTAGTATCACTCTTCCCGGCCGGATCATTCACTTCATTCCGCTCCGCTATCAATGAATTATTCGCTTCCAATTCCCCATAATCCAACTGGCAATGCATATTATCCTTCATTCTGCTTCCCCCTGAAAAATTCATATCTATAGGCAAAAAAAAGAACGCAAACCGGGATTATTCCACAGTCTGCGTGCTTCGCGAGGTAAATGTTACATTTAATTAACCATATTGTAACAATCTGGCCCTGGCTTGTCTACCTCTAATTTCCCGGTTTGTGTCAAATCCGGCCAGAAGATGTCGTTACAATGCAAAATCATCCCAAAAGATATACCATTCTACATCGGGACATAAGGGTTGTGAAGCTTCTCATAGCCGATTGAGGTTCGCGGACCATGTCCGGGGAACACTCTCACTTCCTCATCCAGCCGGTAGAGCTTGCCGCGGATCGAGTCAATCAGATCCCGTTCTCTGCCGCCTGGAAGATCGGTACGTCCTACTCCCATTTTGAACAAGACATCACCGGCGAACAAATCATTCCCGCATAAAAAGCTGACGCTTCCCGGCGAATGTCCCGGCGTATGCATGACACGGAAAGAAAGGCCGAGCAGCTTCAGAATTTGGCCTTCCGCCAGATCGTACTCTGCTGGATCTGTGCTGATGGGAGGCGTGGTATCAGGCCACATCAAGGAGCCGTTCAGCTTCGGGCTGCCCAGCCAATCACTCTCCAGCGGATGGATATAGACCGGGCACTTCTTGGCTTTGCGGACCTCGTCCAGCCCGGCAATATGGTCGAAATGGGCATGTGTCAGCAGAATCGCCTCAATCTCCATTCCCTCGGCGCCGCGGAGAAGACCCGCAGGATTAGCCCCCGGATCAATGATGACACCGCGCTTAGGGTCTGCCCCCGTCAGAAGATAGGCATTGGTCTGGAGTGCCCCCAGATTATAAGAACGAATATTAAGCATCGGCATTAGAATCCGGAGATCAGACTGCGCAGCTCTTTGGCGATAACTGCGTGTGATTCCGTTCCTTCTCCGTAGGCTTGCCCCATTGCTTTGCGCACTTCGGTAATTTTGCTGTCATAGTCCGCTGCTTCGCGGTCCGGGTTCTCCCGTTTGAATTCTCTCATCAGCGTCTGGACATGCTCCGGACGCGGTCCCCACTGCCCCAGTACATAACCTCCGGTATCCGCAAAAATCACGATAGGAACGGAGCGTCCGCCCATGGTCAGGAAATTGTCCATCAGCTCCTGGTTCTCTTCGAGAATCAGCACTTCCGTCTTGATGCCCGCAGTCTCCAGAATCCGGAAGACGACCGGAACATTGCGGACCACATCTCCGCACCAGTCCGCAGCCAGAATCAGCACACGCAGATCATCACGGTGATTCAGGCTCTCGAAATATTCCCGGTCACTCTCGTCTTCCCAGGCGAACTTCTCATACCAGGCTTCAAAAGCCTGCTGGTTCTTCGTCATGGCTTCCACGAACTGGCGCGGAGTCAGGCCTTGGCCAAATTTGGATGCTACATTCTGCTTCATACTGCACTACCCTTCTTTTTGGATTTGTACCACTTGAACAGGAAATACAGAATAATTACCGCAATAGCGCCAAGAAGAATCTCATGAGTGTACTTGGCTGCGACCTCATCAATGGTCTTCCACTTGTCCCCAAGCGTATACCCCAGATAGACAAACAACGCGCTCCACGGAATGACTGCAAGGGTTGTCAGCATAGTGAATTTGCCCAGCGGCATGCGGGAAATACCGGCCGGAACGGAGATGGCATGACGGACAACCGGGATAAAGCGGGCTGTAAAAATCACACCGGTCCCATACTTTTGAAACCATTCTTCGGAGTGGTCAATATGCTTTTTGGAGATAAAAATGTACTTGCCGTACTTCTCCAGCACAGGCCTGCCGCCATAACGGCCAATCCAATAAACAAAGATCTGGGCGATGACTCCCCCGACGGTACCGAACAGCACCGCACCAAAAAAGTTAATATCGCCTTGTGAAACCAAATAGCCGCCAAAAGCCAGGACAATCTCACTTGGAATGACTTCAATCATAAGGCCGATCATAATCCCGAAGTAACCCAAAGACTGAATCCATTCAAACAATTGTGAAATGACATCAGATATAAAGTGCACTGCAGGTCTCCTCCCGTATGGCGTAATAGCCTGGTATTCTGCTGGCAGAACCCATCTGCTTAACCGCTCTATGTATCCAGCTTCTCCTAGCCTATTCTAGCATATGCAGGCTTACGACTTCTACTTAAGGAATACAAGCGTAAACGGCTCTGCTGTTCTTTTAAAGAACGGTAGCGGTTCGGCGGGAAATAGAAGGATAATTTATAGCGTGAAGCATATAAATTCCTCTATTTGGAAGAAAAGCGCCTTCGCGTGAGTTTCTGCATTGACAAAGATTGGAATCGAGTCATATTATATATTTAGATAATTATTTAAATATCGAAAGGAGGATATGGAGTTGAATGAATCGTTCAAAGCGCTCGCCGACCCGACCCGGAGGCAAATTCTCCGGCTGCTGCGTGAAAAGGACCGGACGGCCGGGGAAATCGCCCATTTTTTCAATATGACGAAGCCCAGCATCTCTCACCACCTCAATGCGCTGAAGCACGCGGGGCTGGTGCAGGACGAACGTAACGGGCAATTCATCGTCTATTCGCTGGACTCCACGGTACTTGAAGAGGTGCTTGGCTGGTTCCTGGAATTGACGGGTACAGGCAAGGGAAGCAGGGACCATCAACCGGAAGCTCAGACGGATGCTGGCTCAAAGGGCTCCGGGACCAAAGGGAAAAGTGAACCGCACGCTATTAAACATACGGAGGATGAACATTGATGAAGAATTTCACATGGAAGTGGCAGGATACGCTGATTGTCATTCTCGGGCTCCTCTCACTGGGCTACGCGCTGGTGAATTACGGCAAGCTGCCGGATCAGCTGCCCGCCCAATTCAGTATAACGGGCAAGGTCAATACTTACTGGAGCAAGGGTTCGGTTATTGCCTTGTTCTCTTTTTTGGGCTTGATTTTCCCGCTCGCGATGCAGTTCATACGCAATGTTGACCCTAAGGGAGAGAATTATAATAAGTTCCCGGGCGCTTACAAAATGATCCGTCTCACCGTTGCCGTCATCTGTGATGCCGCCCTTGTCCTGTCGGTCAGTTACGGGCTGGATGTGCAATTTCCTGCAGGAAAATGGGCTACTGTAAGCATAGGGCTGCTGCTGGCTGTAATCGGAAATTTCCTGCCGCAGATCAGGGATAATTATTTCATGGGAGTCCGCACGCCCTGGACGCTGCATAACCCTGCCGTATGGCGGAGAACCCACCGTTTCTCCGGAAGGATGTGGGTGACCGGCGGTCTGCTGATTGCGCTTGCGGCCTTCATGCCCGTTACGCTGTCGATCAGCATGATCATCACCGCTCTGGTAATCATGATTATACTCCCTATTGTGTACTCATGGCTGATCTCGCGGCGTGTTAAAGCTTGAGATTAGTCGGGGGATGGGTAGGAACTGAGGCTCGGGTGAGGGGCGGCTGTGGGAAGTCCTAAGGTGAGGGTGAGACTGCGGTCATTGTGCTGCTAGGTTCACCGCAGCGGCGATCAAGCCCCGAGTTCAATATGAGGCGCTTCTTATTTATTATTGGAGCTAAGTGACGCCTGGGACTGTAAATGTGTTAACTCAAGATAGATCCCTTCGCTCTGCGGAAGTAGGGTGAAGTTGCGGTCATTATGCTGCGGTCCTCTGTCCTCCTCCTTGGTGGTTAGCAGGCTGTACTGCCGCATCAGCTCTAGTCCCGCCGCCGCGCTATCCTCCGCTATACGTCTGTCTCCCTCTGCCAAGCTGCGTTCCCCCATCTCAAGCATTCCTCTTAAAGCAGCAAGCCTTCTGGCAGCATTAAAGTGATCCGTCTGTTGACTGCGGCGGACCCAGTACAGCGCTTCTCCAGGATTACCGCCCCGCAGATAACTTGCCGCAAGCTCCCCATGGAGAGCAACATCCCCTGGAGAGAATGACAGGCTTCGCAACAACAGATCAACCCCCTGCTTCTGTGGAAGCAGACGCGATAAAGCAACCGCAGCCTGAGGCTCTCTCGGATTCCATCTCAGTGATTCCTGCAGCAGCTTAATTCGTATCGCAGGATCACTCTCCCTAACCGCCTGCTTGAATAAGGCAGACCCCTTCATTGCCTCGAAGGAAAGACCGCTGCACAGAAGGGTCAGCCCGCAGAAAACGCTTATGCCTGCATAAACCCATAATCGGTGAGGCCACTTCCTTCGCTGGCAAGGACGCTTGCTGCGCTGCCAACGGGAGTCATGCAGAGCTGCAGAGTCAACCGTCCTAATAGTCAGGCTATTTGCTTCGGCAAATGCCCAAGCGGGCAACAGGAGCAGCAGCAACCAGACTAGTCCATAGCTCCAGTCGAAATCAGCTGCGCTATGCAGAATGATCACGAGCAGAGGCGGAAGCAGCCTTGGTGACGCCTTGAATACCAGCCCTCCTGCGGCCAGGAGCAGCAGGAGGACCGCAGCCAGACCCGCCATCCCGAGGTTCAGCAGGATGTCGAGGTAACCGCTGTGCACCTGGCTGCCCACGTAGGGGCGTGACTGGGCGGCAAGGTACGTATGCCGCCAGGTCTCACCCCCGCGCCCCAGCCAGGGCGCCTCTGCCGCGAGCTTCCAGGCGTCGCGGTAGAACAGTCCGCGCGCGTCGGCCGTCGGTGACGGCCCGGTGATCCGCGCGCGTACCAGCAGCAGGACGGCGCTGGCCGCCGCCGTCCAGCCCGCCGCCGCCAGTGCCAGCACGGCGGCGCGGGACCCGCCCGCCGCATGGCAGCTGCGGCGGTGCAGCCATAGGCCGGCCAGCCACGCGCCGGCCCAGAGCCCGGCCAGCAGCAGCAGGCCGGGCAAGGGCTCTACCGCCAGCCCGGAGCGGGCCAGCTGGCGGTAGAGCAGCGCCGCCGCGGCAACGGGGGCGGCGCCGGTGATTAGAAGCGGCACGAACAGTTGCCGCTTCAGGAGAAGGGCTGCGGCGCCGGCGGCAGCCGCAGCCAGCCATGCGCCGCGCGACTCGCTGAGCAGCAGCGCGGCGGCGTACGGGAAGAGCGGCAGCAGGCGCGCCGCTCTTAGCCAGTGCGCAGCGGACCAGGTTCTGGTCCGCTCTCCATGGGTGCCTGCACCTCCACCCACCTTGCCCGCTCTGCTGACACCAGCACGCGCCGAACTATTGCTGCACGTACCCGAACCCTCTGCACCTACCTCACCCGCTCCACTGACATCCATACGCTCAGCATTATTTCCCGCATCCGCACCTTCTGCACCTAACTCATCTACTCCGCTGACACTCGCACGCACCGCACTGCTGCCTGCATCTCCCTTATCTACTCCGGCTACAGCCACGCCTCCAAGCGCACCATTCTTCTCCCCATCCTCTGCTTTCCCAGAATCTCCAGACCCGAAGCTATAAGCGGCAGCAAACAGCCGTTCCAGCAGATACACAGCCATCACCGCACCAAAGGCATTCGGATACTGAAGCAGCCCTGCCAGCCTCGCACCAGTGGCACTGACTCCGGGAGATTGGGTATACGCCACCGCATAAGGAACCGGGAGACCTCCGCAGACCGCCAAAAGAGCCGACAAACTAATAGTGATTCCAAGCATATGCCACACTGCTGCAAGAAGAGTTCCTCCCCGACGGGTTCTTGCCGCCAACAAAGCGAATGTCACAAAGCTAGTGTAGAAGCCTGAGCGCAGCATTTCATGTAGTGTTCCTTGCGCAGATACAGGATTGCCCAGTGCCTGGATAGCATACAAGAGACAGAGTAGCAGACAACCGCTGAGTAACCCCCATACAGCCAGCCCCCTCCCTCTACCTGCACTGCCAGCCAGCTCCCGTATATTCTCTCTGCGTTCAGACTGCTCCTCTACTTGTACCCCTCTACCACCCGCCATATAGATAAGTAGCAATCCCAGTAAGACTCCGCATAAGCCAAACCACACCGTCAGGAACAAATACATCTCCCCGGTGAAAAAGAACCCTCTCAGCACACAGGCCGCCATCCCCGCTGCTGTTAACGCCAACCCGCAAACCAAAGTAACCAACCAATCACTTTGCCGTCCATACCTGTTCACCCGCATCCTAAATCTCCTATTGCTCATGATGCTTAACAGTCTGCCCATATTTACCGGAAATCAGAAGAGGCAGCCAATCCGCACGAGTTAGCTCACACGCTCAATTGAGGAGCACTATCCAGCCTCGAACCGCAAAAAAACAGCCGCCCCCATCAGGAAGCAGCCGGTCTGTCATACCCTAAACTATTCAACACATGAATTAAGCTTCCAGACTGCCGGCGGGCAGCAGATCGGAGCAGACGCGCTCCAGGTAAGGCTTGGCACCGAGGAAATCGCGGAATGCGGTGTATTCGCGCCATTTGGCAGCCTGGTCACCGCTGTCGCTGCGGACGGCGCGGATCAGGATGTTCTTCGGGGTATGCTCCATGTCGATGAATTCCAGCAGCTGGCTGCGGTAGCCCATCAGGTCCAGCAGCTTCGCCCGGATTGCATCGGTGGCGAGCGCCGAGAACCGCTCCTTCAGGATACCGTGTGACAGCAGCGGATTCAGTACCTCGCTCTCGACCTGCGCGAACAGCTCATGCTGGCAGCAGGGCACCGATAGGATTACCGATGCGCCCCAGCGCACGGCCTTCTCCAGTGCTGCATCGGTGGCGGTATCGCAAGCATGCAGCGTAACCACCATGTCCACCTGATCCAGCTCATTATAGTCAGCGATATCACCCACCAGGAACTTCAGCCGGTCATAGCCCAGCCTGGCCGCCAGCGCATCGCAGTGCGCAATGACATCCGCCTTAAGGTCAAGGCCGACAATATTCAGCTCCCGCTGCTCGCGGACGGCGAGATAGTGATACAGCGCGAAGGTCAAATAAGACTTGCCGCAGCCAAAATCCACAATCGTCAGCGGACGGCCTGCCGGCAGATCGCCCAGCACATCCTGAACCATCTCCAGGAACCGGTTGATCTGGCGGAACTTATCATATTTTTTGGCCAGTACCTTGCCTTCGCTGTTCATAATACCAAGCTCGACCAGGAACGGCACCGGCTCCCCCTCATCCAGCACATACTGCTTCCGGCGGTTATGGGCCAGATCCGGCGCTTCCTGCTTGCTGGCTGATTTGGTCAGAATAGATACCTTGTATTTCTTGCTGATCAGCACCTGATAGTCGGCACCGGCCGTACACAGCAGACCTTGGCGGAAGGTGTCCCTCAGCAAAGAGAGCATCTCTTCGGCGGCCTCATCTGCGGGAATGTTGCGGTGTTCGACCTTAGGGCCGATATAATAGGCAAACTGATAATGCAGCTTCCCTTTTAGCTCAACAGGCTTAACCTGTACTTTATTGTAGGCAGCATCGCCCTTACTGCGCAGTTGGCTTAGTGTAGCCGTAATCAGAGTGCGGCCGGTTATCACTTGCTCGATCAATTCCTTCAAAGCTTCCAAATGGGTACATCTCACTTTCGGATATATAAAATAGAGCACGTAGTCTCCTGAATATCGTTACATTATAGCATTAACTGTCAGCTTGCTCCATTCTTCCCTGCCCTGCTGCACTTCCTCTACAGGAAGACCGCCCCGGGCTAACTGCTCCGGACTTAAAAGCAGCAGCCGTCCGTACAGCTCCCTGCCTTCCTCCGCTACATTCTCCCCCTGCTCCCAGAGCCGGTAGAGACTGTTCTCCGCCTTGGCGTAATGTCCCAGAGATTCGTGGTAAGCCATCAGGAGACGTTCGGTCTTGGCGGGAAGGCGGTACGGCTCCACTTCCTCAAGCAGCTCATTGATCTCTTCCGTCATATTCAGCAGCTCACGGTCCGCACCATGAAGACCGGCATAGATGAATAAATGCAGGGAACGCATCGCCCTGAACAGGGCTGCATCCCGGTCTCCTTTGGCCGCGTATATCCCGCCTTCCTCCTTGAGCAGCCGGGCTACCCCTTGCAGCTTGTCGGCCTCAAGCACCCCTCCAAGACGAAACATATCAATAATATCCTCTACGGACAACGAATTGAGCAGACGCGAATTCAGGCGAAAATGCCGCATCAGCAGCTCATCTACTTCCCACAGGGCCTCCGTTGTTTTTTTATCCTGCTTCAAGGTCAGCACCTTGGCGACCATAGCTGTCATATCCTCGATCATCCGCACAATATAATCTCTCCGGAACATACTTAGCTCCTTTCGTTACGCAACTGCTTCTCTTCTGTATCCTCTGCTTGCTGTTGGACTCATCTTAAACCATTCGTCTCTCCGGCGCCACTCTGCGGAGTTAAGTCTTGACCCCACTATAATGATGAACTATAATCCAGCTAATCGATCTGTAATACAGATCGAACTATTTTACAGATTGAAACTTGGATACAGACTGTATACATGTTAATACGGACCTTACATAGGAGGCTTATTGATGACCAAGCCAATCGGCAAAATGCAAGACTCCATCACAGCGGCCGTTTCAGGTCAACCGGATCTGCAGACAAGCAACCAGCTTTTGAACGTTACGCCGGAACAGGATAAACTGCTGGAGAGCGCCTTACGGATTAAGATTATGCACACGCTGTCGGCAGAGCCGCTTACATCCAAGCAGGTTGCGGAGAAGCTGAATAAGACTCCGGGTAATATTCACTACCATATCGTCAAGCTCTATGAGGGCGGTCTGCTGGAGCTTGTCCGCACAGAAGCCGCAGGAGGAATCATTCAGAAATTCTACCGTTCCAAAGGTACGATGTTCCACCCGGAGGCGCTTCGCAGCCTTCACTTCCGCAAAGAAGACCAGACCCGGCATTTCACTACCAGACTCACTCTCTCTCCTCAGGAGCTTGCGGAATTCCACCAGGAGCTACTGCAGCTGATTACCGCCTGGGAGTCCAAGGTAACGGAAGGTGAGGAATACGGTGTGGAAGTGATGATAGGCCGGCTGCAGTCTGCCGATGCTGCTTCGCAGCCGGAAGAGGAGGCACAGCAATAGATGAGCACCATTGGCCCTTCCGGACAACGGAAGCATCATCTGCTTGAGGGCTTCGCCGCCCCTTTCCGGCAATCCCGCGCCTTTCCTTACCTGTGGCTGGGACATTTAGTTTCTTTTTTGGGTAGCTCGGTAACAATGGTTATCCTGCCTGTCCTGGTCTATTCCCTGACCGGCTCCACCACCATTATGGGGATGGTCATGGCCGCCTACATGCTGCCTAATGTAATCATGCTGCCGGTCTCCGGACATATTGTCGACCGCTACGACCGTGTACGGATTATGATGCTGGCCGATATTGCCCGGTTCATCGTTATGATTACGACGGCTGCGCTGTCCTTGACCGGAGTGCTGAGCATTCCGTTTCTCTATGGACTTGTTGCCTGCTACGGCCTGCTGGATGGCTTATTCCAGCCCGCCTACGCTGCCGTCCGCGCTACCGTATTCACTCCGGATATCCGCGTAGCAGCGAATTCTTTAACTCAGATCACAACCCAGTCCGTGCGGCTGATCGGTCCCGCATTAGGGGGACTGCTGATTACCCACCTGTCCGCAGGCTTCGGCTTCGGAATTGATGCCTTCACCTATCTTATCTCCCTCATCTGCCTGGTCTATCTGCGCAGAGTGATGATGACCCGGCTGCAGTCTGCTGCCGCTGAGACTGAACTCCCGGCTAAGCCTGCCGCCAGGACCTCTCCCGCTCCGCACTGGAGGGAGGATTTCGCCGAAGGAATACATGTTCTGCGCAGCCAGCCCTGGCTCTGGATTACAATTCTCGCCTTCTGCTTCGTCAATATATGTTATACGGGCGTAATCAGCGTCCTTCTTCCTTGGCTGTTCAAGGTCCATCACGGCTGGCCTCCTTATCTCTATGGCCTGGCCGTTACGTTCTCCGGTGTCGGGGCCATAGCAGCCGGCCTGTTGTACGGCCTGCGGCCGAAATGGAATCACCGCGGTATCCTGGCTTACGGCGGCGCCATGATCAGCGGGGCTGCTCTGCTGCTGCTCCCGTTCGCAGGCACTCCGGCAGCAGCCGTCACTTTATTTGCCGTGGAAGGCTTCGGATTAATGATCTTCGGGCTGATCTGGGAGATCAGCCTGCAGGAGCTTGTTCCGAAGGAAGCCTTCGGACGGGTAGCCAGTCTGGATATGTTCGGGTCCTTCGCCCTGCTGCCGGTCGGATATATCTTAGTCGGCTGGCTGGCCGACCGGATCGGAGGAGTACCGACCATTATTATTTTTTCCGGCCTGGGCCTCTCCTGTGTTGCCCTGGTGCTGTGCGTTCCGGCGATCCGTAAGTTTCAATAGAATCCAGCCAAGTAGAAACGGCTTAGCCGTCCCTTTAAAGGACGGTACCGTTTCAGCGAGAAATAGAAGGATAATTTATCATGTGAAACATATAAATTCTTATATTTGCACAACAAACAGAAGGCAGCACCCGCGGGAGAGCGGAAGTGCTGCCTTCTGTCACTAATGCCTGATGTAGTTTACTTCTTCACAGGCGTATGCACGAAATCCTTAATAATCTTCGCCAGCTGCTCCGGTGCTTCAAACATGCCCATATGGCCGACACCCGGGAGCGTCACCTTGGTGATGTTCCGGTTGTCTGAAGTGAACGTACGCTCCGGTGTCACCTTCGAATCCTCTGCTCCGGCAACCAGCAGCACTGGAAGCGCCGTTGCCGAGATTACATCGCGACGGTCCGGGCGCTCACGCATCGCCAAGGACGCGCCAACCGCGCCTTGCGGCGGAGTCTTGTAGCCAATCTCCTTGGCACGTTCCAGCAGCTTGGGTTCCACTCCAGGGGCAAAGAGTCCAGGCACCAGCTGATCCACAAAAGCAAAGATGCCTTCGCTCTGGATCATGGTGACGCTCTTGAGCCGGTTCTCCTTGGCCTCTTCACTGTCCGGATAACCGGAGGAATGAATCAGCCCGAAGCCCTTCAACCGGGAGGCATGGCGCTGGGCAAACGAAAGGGTAATATAGCCTCCGAGCGAATGTCCCAGCAGATAACATTCTTGAATCTCCAAGGCATTCAGCAGCGACAGCACATCATCAGCCATCTGCTCGATGGTATAGGCTCCAAGCGGAGCATCCGAAGCCCCGTGCCCGCGCAAATCCGGGGCAATGACACGGTAATGGGCAGTCAGGCTTGGAATCACCTTTTCCCAGTACTCGGCACTCCCGCAGAATCCATGCAGCAGTACGATTACATCCCCTTTGCCTTGATCACTGTAGCAGATGTTGCTTCCCTCGCATCGAACATTTTCCATGGCTGCTTACCCTCTTTCTATGTAGTGGTCTATATTAATAAGCTAGAACAAGCTGATTTGAAACGCTCTCAATCCATAAGTCCAAATCCCTGGGCGGCTGCCTTGGCAATCTGATCTGCCATAACCATTACCCGGTAGAGCGGGGTAGTCTGTATCGTACGGTAAGGGCGCGGGCTGTTCACATCAACGATTGCTGCCAGACTGTAATTTCCTACAGCAGGCAGGAGTCCTCCTACCGATTCTGCCGGACGCAGCGGCTGCGCTGCCGCAAAATAGCAGCCCAGTGCGGCCGGCGGTCCCAGACAGGCATCGACAGCGATAATAATCTGCCCTTCCGGAATCTCTGTTATCCGCTGAATCAGATTATCCGCATCACAGGGCGCCGGAAGCGTACCCGTTACATTCGGAAATCCGTACTCCAGCAGGCGGCTTCCCGTGAGCGGCCCCAGCGCATCTCCGGTGGAGCGGTCTGTTCCGATACAGAGGAAGGTCAGCTGCTCAGCAGAATACACGTCTGCGATCCTGCGGAAGAAAGCCGCCAGCTCCCCGGCATCCATTTTACGCCGTTTCCTGCTCTCTTCTTCTCTGATGGCCAAAGACTCTCTCCCCCTTACTCAGCAGCCTGTTATATTTACCTTTAATTTAACATGTTTGCGTGATCTGGACAAAAAAAATGGTCATCCCCTGCCCAAACATGTTAAGATATTTGAACTATACCAGTTCAAATTCTATATTACTCAGGAAGGACGGTTAGACTCAATGGATTTGTCGAACCCAAGCCAGGAGAACGTTGAATATATGATTGAGGGAATCAAAAACAAGCTGAAAATGGCCAGTGCTGCTGCAATGCAGGCGTCAGCCTTTTCGGTGGAGCAGTATGAGGATATTCAGGATATTTACGAGGTGGCAATGGGCAGTGACCGGCTCAGTATCTCCCAGGTGGAGGCGATTGTCTCAGAGCTTGGCCGCCTGCGCAAGAAGTAGCACCTGCTCAGAAAGCCCTTCAGCTTCATTGTCCATAAGACGGGACGTTGGTGCTGAAGGGCTTTTATGTGCTGCAATAATAATCTTGCTGTCACGCTCCGGCTGCTATGGGAGATCAATCAGAATAAATTCTGCATCCCCTGAACTGCTTATGCCTTTGAGCGTAAGCTCGCAGCTCTTACGGATACGCGCCGCATCCCCCTGTTGGAGCTGGAATGTACCATCCGCGCATGAGATCTCCAGATTCCCGGAAATAACATACAGATGGGTGCGCCGCTCTTCCTGCTGGGGATAACTCACCTCCCGGTTCGTCTGCAGAATGGACAGGTAGATGTTAACATCATTGTCCAGTTGAAGCGAGCCCTGAGTCCCTCCGCCTGAAGCCACAGGCAGCAGATGGTTGAGCTTAAGCTCTGCCGGGAAGAACCGGGCATCCCATTTCGGGGTCTTTCCAGGCCGGTCAGGCAAAAGCCAGATCTGCAGGAACCGGACATCCGCATGGCCTGACGGATTCGTCTCCGAATGGTTAATGCCTGTTCCTGCGCTCATCAGCTGTACACTTCCTGCCTGCAGATCTGCATGATTCCCCAGATCATCCTGATGCTTCAGCACACCGGATACCACATATGTGATAATCTCCAGATCATGATGCGGGTGCTCATGCATGCCTTGCTCCGGCTTCAACTCATTGTCGTTATGCGCCAGCAGGGCACCGAAGTGGGCGTTGCTGGGATCATCATAATCGGCAAAGGAGAAGCTGAATTCACTGTGTATCCATTCTCTATTCGAAGTATGACGCTCGGCTGCTGTGACTACTTTAATCATAATGCTGCACCTCCATAGATGTTGTTATTTTATCAATATCCTAAGCAGGGGAATGAATGCTCCTCAATATGAGATGTATATAGGCGCTATAATTTACTATTTCTTACCCCCTTCCCTTCGTGATCAATCAAACTTGTAAAGCCGCAAATTCTTCGGAATTAGGTTAGAAAAGCACGATTTTGACAGCGATGCTTCTTTATCCTCCGGCAATCTTTGCCAAGCTATTCCGCTGTTTCAGCCGATAGCCCAAAGTTTATATACGAAGTAAGAACATTCAGGCTAACCTGAATTGGAATGACAATTCTGATAAGGAGTGATTGATAATGAATAAAGCAGAGAAGGAATTTCCGGTAGAAAGCGGCAGCACGTTCTTTAAAGGGATCTTCATCGGCGGTCTGCTCGGAGCAGCAGCGGCCCTGTTATTCGCACCGAAGCCAGGGCGTGAGATGCGCAGTGACCTGTCCGACAAGCTGACTGTAGCTACGGACAAGACTAAAGAGGTCGCAGGAACGGTAACGGATAAAACTAAATCCTTGGCCACAACAGTTAGCGAAAAGGCTACCGATCTGGCCGGCACAGTATCCGCCAAGGCCTCTGATATCTTCACAACAGTTAGTGACAGCAAGCAGCAGATTGCAGCCACTCTGGCCGAAACAGGTAAAAAGATTGGCGAAACAGTTACGGATGCTTCCAAGGATATTTCGGAGAACGTGAAGGATGCCTCCGGCGAGGTAGCCGACAAGGCAAAGGATGCTTCCAAAGAAGTCGCAGACGAAGCGAAGGATGCTAAAGAGGAAGTTAAGAATACTTACAAATCTTCTTATTAAGGCCGGGTCTCTGGCTGAACAGACATTCAAGAGAGCGGCCAGATCGTCTATAGCTGGCTGCTCTCTATTTATGCATGCCTTATATTCCAATAAAGCCTGGTTCAGGCTACAGAAAGCAGGTACGCCTTATGGGAGAAGCGGACAACAGAACCAAAGCTTATGACGTAGATGAGCATCCCTTCGAGCTGCGGCATGAGGTCAAACGCTTGAATGCGAGGCTCGACAAGATCGCCGACTCACTGGAGAAATCCGAGTTCAAGGATATCCTGGAGAACTATACAGACCCCAAGAAGCGGATCATCACCAATCTGATGGCCGGGATCTCCAGAGGCCTGGGCCTCTCACTCGGTACCTTTGTCATTCTCGGTATTCTTGGCTATATCCTCAGTTTGTTTCTCAACGTACCGGTTATCGGGGAATATCTTGGAGAAATCAAAAAGTATATCGATGCGAACTAAACACATTTCCCGCGCATCCCTCCTGCAGCCTACTCTACCGTGAATAGACTGCAGGATGGATGTTGCTCATGATCGCAGATTAAATAATATATTTATTTCCTTACCTCTGCTTGAACAGCACTCAATCCTTCGTTAAAGGATTCCGCTTGAATCAGCGAATACTTCGTATCAATAAACTCCCCACTAGTTTTTATTACTACCTGATATTCATTTTCAATAACAAAGGCTCTATCTTCGGTAAAATGCGAAACATTTTTAAATTTAGGTTCAATTATGAACTCTCCACTTCGATTAATATATCCCCATTTTTTACTCAGTTTCGCAGCAGATAGATCCCCTGAAATAAACTTGCCTACATCATCAAAAACAGGATCTATTACAATACTCCCCGTTTTATTGATAAAACCATATTTACTACCAACCAATACTGGAGCTAACCCGCCATTAAATCCATTTGTGTATTTATATTGAAGTGGAATTTTCAAATTTCCTTGCATATCAATATATCCATGCTTACTTCTTACATTTACTGCTGCTAGGCCCTCTGAAAAAAAAATATGAGAATCATATATCGGCTCGATTACAAAATCTCCATCGATGTTAATACACCCATATTTCCCTTCTTCATTACTGACTGTTGCAATTCCATTTTCAAAATGCATCGCTGTATCATAAATGGGATCAATGATCAAATTTCCTTCAATATCAATAATGCCTATTTTCCCGTTTGGTGCTGTTACACTAGCATATCCTTCCGAAAAATTGTAAGCGTGATCATATATTGTCGGTATAACTACGTTCCCTTCTAAGTCCATGTATCCGAATTTACTTCCATTCGTAAATAAAGCTCTACCACAATAAAAATCACCTACAAAAGAGTAATTTGTTTGTAATACGGTATCTCCCTTTACGGTAATAAATCTTGATTTTCCCTCAAAATCACATGAAGCAATGCCATTTCGGAACGAATTAGTAAAATCAAAAATAGGCTCCATGGCAAAGTTGCCGTCTCGATCAATATAACCGTATTTGTGCACCATTATTTATCCTCTCATCAAAAAATAAAACAATCCCGATACATTCAATCATCGGAATTGTTTAATGAAGTAATTTTATGCTCTATAGATAATCGGAACACTGCCCTGATAATTATAATGGCATTGATATTCAATAGGATGAATTAGCCATGATCTGCTTCAGCTTCTCGGTGGCCCGCTTTTGGATACGGGAGACACTCATCTGCGAGACACCCAGCTTTTGGGCGATAGCCCGCTGGGATTGACCATCCTGGAAGGCCAACAGCAGCACCTGCTGCTCTTGCTCCTTCAGTTGTCCGAGCGCCTGCTGGAGATCCATACGCTTCTCCACGGTCTCGTAGTCATTCGCCTCCGAGCTGATCAATTCACCGAGTGTAGCTCCACTCTCTTCCTGGGAGAGCGGTGAATCCAGAGAGACATAATGATAACATTCTCTGCCGGCAAGCACTTCCACAGTTTCCTCAACAGTAAGATCCAGGTAATGGGCAATCTCTTCAACCGCCGGAGAACGTTCGAGCCGCACGGTCAGTTCATCAATAGCCTGCTGCACAAGCGCGCCTTTTTCCTTAATCCGCCGTGGAACCTGTATATACCAGGATTTATCACGCAGGAAGTTTTTCATATGTCCAATCATACTCTTCATCGCATATGGCTCAAAGGGAATCCCCAAGCTGATGTCGTATTGCGCCAGCAGCCGGATTAACGCCATTTGCCCCACCTGATACAGATCCTCGTAGAGATCCGGACGGTTACGGGCGATTTTGCCAGCGGCCATCTTCACCATGGGTTCATATTTGCGGATGAGCACTGTTGCAATTTCATTGTCTTTCGTCTGCTGGTATTCCCAGATCAGGCTTACTGCTTCATTCATGGACTCTGGGGGAGTCACTTTGTCATTCATACTTTCTCCTCGCTGAAATTGAGCCGTTTAGTCAGGGTAACGACTGTCCCTTTCCCTGCTTCGCTAACGACGCTAACGTCATCCATTAGCGCCTGCATTAGATAGAATCCCAGCCCGCCTACCTGAACATCATTCAGCTCCTTGTCATGAAGCGTCAGACGTTCCCCGGACGCATCCAAACTATCAAAGCTCTCCCCCTCATCTTTGACAGTAATCGATAAGACACTTGATCCTACCTCAAAGATTACATCAACCATACCGTCCGCCTGCCCATAGGCATAAAGCACGGAGTTATTGCATGCTTCCGAGACGGCAACCTTCATATCTTCAATGTCTTCATAAGTGAAACCCATCTTAGAGGCAATGCCGTATAGATTAAGTCTGACAATATCGACATATTCTGCACTGGCGGGTAACTGAAGAAGTACTCTTTGTATGTCATCACTCATTCTTAGTTCGATCCTTTCCTAGTGGGAATTCTCTTGGGAGGCAAAAAATTTGGAAATGCCGGTCATGTCAAACAGCTTCTGTATTTGCGGAGGAACCTCAGCAACGGTGAACTTGACGTCCATTCCATGTCTTGCTTTGAGGATGGACAACAGGATTCCGATTCCGGTGCTGTCAATATATTTCAGATCCTTCAGATTAATTACGAGATCAAGCCCCGTGTCTCCCACTAGCGGTTCCATCACCAAACGAAAGTCAGGCGCCACAGACAGATCGAGTTCACCTACAAGATAGACAGTACATACCGAACCAACGGTTTCGGTCTTTGCGTGAAACTTTTCGCTTTTATGTGTATTCATAGACAACTCTCCTGATTAAATGTTTTCTTTACCAATAACCCTAATAGCATAGGGTTGAAACAAAAAAGAGATAATGTTGGCACTGGTAATTCATGGATCATGCGTTAAAAAGTGAGGTGTTCCGCTGGGTTGCAGGGTTATCCCTGCCGGAATATCTGGAGAGCATTTGCTTGATGCTGCTTAGCTTGAGAGGCTTACTGATGTAGCCGTCCATCCCGGCAGCGGTGCAGCGGTCCTGAATTCCCTCCATCACATTCGCAGTCATCGCAATGATCACAGTCTTGTCGGGAGAACCGCTGCTCTCCTCACGAATCAGGGAGGTTGCTTCAAGTCCATCCATCACCGGCATCTGCAGGTCCATGAAGATGAAATCATAAGCAGATTTCCGGGCCAGCTCTACAGCTTGGTTCCCGTCTTCGGCCACATCGGCACGGTACCCAAGCTTATCCAGCATGCTAACCATAAGCCGCTGGTTAATCGGATGGTCATCCACGACCAGCACTTTGCTCCGGCTTGCCTCGTCTACCCGGTCTGCTATGCCTCCCTCTTCCCGGCTGCTGCCCTCCAGCTCATGCTCCGGCACGGCCACCTGAATACTGAATACAAAGGTCGCCCCTTTCTCTTCCATCGACTCTACACGGATATCTCCGCCCATCATACTCACAAGGGATTTGCAGATGGCGAGGCCGAGGCCCGTACCTCCGTATTTACGTGTCATGGAGGAATCAAGCTGGGAGAAGGGCTGGAACAGCCGGTCACATTTCTCCGGAGAAATGCCGATGCCTGTATCTTTAACCGTAAATTCAATGACCAGCTTATTATCCGCTGCCGGCAGACTGGAAGCAACTAAATAAACGCCGCCCTGATTGGTAAATTTCACCGCATTGGCTACGAGGTTTATCAGTACCTGGCGTAGCCGTGCCATATCCCCATAGATCAGCCGCGGCAGCTTCTGGTCGATGAAATAGGCCAGCTCCAGATTTTTTTTGCCGGCTTCAGCTGAGAACAAGCTAAATACCTCCTGAACGGTGGTATGCAGCTCGAATAATTGCTCTTCCATTTCCATCTTACCCGATTCCATCTTAGTGAAGTCAAGAATATCGTTAATCACCGTAATTAGTGTGTCCGCACTTTTACGGATAATCTCTGTATATTCCTTCTGCTCAGGAGCAAGCTGGGTCTCCATCAAAAGATCAATCATACCCACTACGCCATTCATCGGCGTGCGGATCTCATGACTCATCATCGCAAGAAATTCAGTCTTAGCCTTAGCCGCAATCTCCGCTTCTTCCTTGGCTTTGATCAATTCACCGTTCATGCGCTCAAGCTCCAGCGTCTTTTGCTGCAGCTGCATGGCTTGAATCTGCTGCTTCTTGCTGGTCAGATACATATTCACAAAGCCTTCAATCTTAGACTTCAGAATTTGCGGGATAAACGGTTTGACCATATAATCAATAGCGCCGGCAGAATACCCTGCGAACAGATGCTCCGACTCCCTGCTGTTGGCTGAGATGAAGATGATCGGAATATCCTTGGTTTTCTCCCTGGCTTTAATTAATTTGGCGGTTTCGATCCCGTCCATACCTGGCATCTGAACGTCCAGAACAATCACGGCGAATTCATATTTCAATAAGCACCGCAGTGCTTCTTCTCCAGAATTGGCTTTGACAAGCTTGTAATGCTGACTCTCAAGGACGGCTTCGAGTGCCAGCAAATTCTCGGGACGGTCGTCAACCAGCAGTATATGAATCGGTTCCTGAACCCCCATAGGTCCCTCCTTACCCGCTATTTATTTTTGCGGTATATTTTTTCTACCCGGTCCAAGGGCTCATAGCTGTCACTGTATCGTGTGAAATGAATGGACTCCTTGGAACCGAGGACCAGCACTCCGAACCGGCTGAGGCTCTCATGGAACAAGCCATGGACATGATCGCGAAGCTCGTCGTTGAAGTAGATCATTACGTTACGGCACAGGATCACATTGAATTCGTTGAAGGAAGTGTCTGTCGCCAGATTATGCTCTGCAAAAATAATGTTCTTGCGTAAATACGGCTGCAGAATCACTGAGTTATATTTCGCTGTATAGTATTCCGAGAAGACGCCCGTACCACCAGCCTCAAGGTAGTTCTTGGTGTATTGCTGCATCTTGCCAATCTCGTACACGCCTTCTTTAGCCTGCTGCAAGGAACGGGCGTTCATGTCCGTGGCATAAATTCTTGCCTTGTCATATAGTCCTTCCTCATGAAGCATAATTGCCATCGAGTAGACCTCTTCGCCTGTCGAGCAGCCGGCATGCCAGATCCGGATATAAGGATAGGTCCGCAGTAGGGGAATGACCTTCTGACGGAAAGTCAGGAAGAGACCCGGATCACGGAACATCTCTGTCACAGGGATCGAGAGACTGTACACGAACCGTTCGAAGCATGCACGGTCATGCAGGACCTTTTCCTGCAGGGCAGAAATGGTAGGTAAGCTCTCTGCATGGACATGATGCCAGATGCGCCGCTTCAAGGAAGGCAGGGCATAATTCCTGAAATCATATCCATACAAACGGTGTACTCCGTTCAGAAGCAGTTCAATCTCAATCTGTTCAAGCTCCTGCTTGCTCTCCGGCGGATTACCCTGCCCCTCATATCCGTGCTCCATCGCTGCCATTGTCATCAATACTCCCTTGCCTGAGCCTTATTTCCGTACGCGGTTTGAACCTGCTGTATAGCTATTACCCTGAAATCGCCCTTACGAATACAACCAGACACGCATTAACGAAAGAAGCTGATCTGTGCTGATCGGTTTCTTCATATAATCAGAGGCTCCGGCTTCAATACACTTGGCCCGGTCCTCCTTCATGGCCTTGGCTGTGAGGGCGATAATCGGCAATTTCTGGTACTGCGGCATCTGCCGGATGCGGCGCATAGCTTCATATCCGTCCATCTCCGGCATCATCATGTCCATCAGCACGAGGTCATAATCACTCTGTTCGACAAGCATGTCGATGGCCTCGCGGCCGTTCTCGGCAAATTTCACTTCCATGTGATAGCCTTCGAGCACACTGGAGAGGGCAAAGACGTTGCGGATATCATCATCGACAAGCAGAATTTTTTTGCCGTCAAACAGCTCCTCTTTATTGTGCAGCTTTTGCAGGATTTTACGCTTATCCTCCGGCAGATTTGCTTCTACCCTGTGCATGAACAGCGTGGTCTCATCCAAAAGCCGTTCCGGCGAGCGGACATCCTTGATGATGATGGATTCCGCATATTTGCGCAGCTTGGTCTCTTCCTTGCTGTCCAGATCCTTGCCGGTATAAATAATAATCGGCAGATCGTTCAGCTCCTCATCGTCGCGGATCTGATCCAGCAGCTCGAAGCCGGTCATATCATCCAGCATCAGATCAAGCACCATACAGTCATATCTCTGCTTGTGCAGTTCATTCAGAGCCTCTTGGCCTGAAGACACCGCCGTAATCACTACATCGTCATGACCGATAAGCTCCTCGATGGAGCGTCGCTGAATATCGTCGTCCTCGACAATCAAGAGATGCTTCATCGTGCTGGCGGTGTAGTTCTCAATCTGCGAGAAGGCCCGGTCCAGCGCTTCACGCGAGGACGGCTTTCTGAGATAGGCCATCGCTCCCATCATGAGCCCCTGCTTCATCTCATCATTCACAGAGATCACATGCACCGGAATATGGCGTGTCTGGGAGTCGCTCTTCAGCTCCCTCAGAATCGACCAGCCGTCCAGGACAGGCAACTGGATGTCGAGAATGATTGCATCCGGCAGCAGGGTCTTGGCCATCTGCAGGCCGATATCGCCCTGCAGGGCTACCAGTCCCTTGAAACCGCGCCCGCGGGCCATGCTCAGCAGGATCTTGGCAAAGCTCTCGTCATCCTCAACAATCAGCAGCACCTTGTCGCCGCTGGCCAGAGAATCACGGTCATCTTCAACAACTACAGGCGTAGCAGGTGTAGGCGCGATATCCCCTGCCACATTCCATGGCAGTTCCTCACGGTATTCCTCAAGCTGCGCAGGCTCGCCGGCAGGTGCGGCTTCGATTGCTCCCGGCAGCAGGCTGAAGTTCCCCTGGACCGGCAGATACAGTGTAAATATACTTCCTTGCCCTTCACGGGACTCCAGTCCGATCGCTCCGCCCATCAGGCGGGCTAATTCGCGGCTGATCGAGAGGCCAAGCCCCGTGCCGCCATATTTGCGGCTCGTCGTTCCGTCAACCTGCTGGAACGCCTCGAAGACGATATCCATTTTATCTGACGGGATACCGATTCCGCTATCCTTGACGGATATCGCAATATAATCATAATCATGCGGCAGATAGGCAGGCAGTCGCTTGACGTCCGCACGGCTGACAGAGAACTCCACATAGCCTTCGCTGGTGAATTTGAAGGCATTGGACAACAGGTTGCGCAGAATCTGCTTCAGTCTGTGACTGTCGCTATATACACTGTCCGGCAGCGGCTCGTCAAAGGACAGGCGCAGCGACAGCCCCTTCTTCGCGGCCAGCGGAGCAAAGTTCTGCTTCACGAAGGTCTTTAGCTCAATCAGCGGAATCTCTTCATGATTCAGCTCCATTTTGCCGGCATCAACCTTGGACAGATCGAGAATCTCATCAATCATCTTAAGCAGATCTGCACCTGACATATAGATAGTATGGGCGAATTCTACCTGCTTCTCACTCAGATTGCCCTCCTTATTCTCCGTAAGGAGCTGGGAGAGAATGAGCAGGCTGTTCAGCGGGGTGCGCAGCTCATGGGACATATTGGCCAGAAACTCGGATTTGTATTTGCTGGTTACCGCAAGCTGCTTAGCCTGCTTCTCCAGCTGCATACGGGCATGCTCAATTTCATCCTTCTTCTCTTCAACCTCCTGCACCTGATCCTGCAGCGCACGGGTCTTGGAGACCAGCTCTGTATTATAATGCTCCAGCTCTTCCTGCTGACGCTGGAGCAGCTCCTCCGAGCGCTTCAGAGCATCTGTCTGCTCCTCCAGGTTCTCGTTGGAGCGGCGCAGCTCCTCCTGCTGGGTCTGCAGCTCCTCCGACTGGCATTGCAGCTCTTCGGTCAGCGCCTGCGATTCGCGCAGCAATTCCTCAACCACAAGCCTGCGGCTGATGTTGTTCAGAATAATCCCCAGATTACTGGAGAGCTGATGGAGCAGTTCATTCTGCAGCACCGAGAACGGCGTGAAGGAAGCGAACTCTACAACACCCAGCACCTCATCCTCGAATAATAGAGGGTGAATGGAAATATAACTCGGATGCGCCTCCCCGAATCCCGAAGATACGGAGATATAGTTGTCAGGCGCCTCCGTCAGCTTGATCGGCAGCTTATCCAAGGCGCTCTGCCCGATTAGCCCCTGACCTATCTCGAAGCTCTCCTTGGGCGAAACCCCCTCCTCCCCGGCATAGAAGGCGCTGCTGACCAGCAGATTCGGATTGTCCTGGCTTTTCAGATAGACGGCACCATACTGCGCTCCCAGCACAGGTGAGAACTCACTGATGAAGGTCTGGGATACCTGATCCAGCGAGCTGACACCGCGCAGCAGCTCCGTAATCCGGGCAATATTGGCATTCAGCCAAGCCTGATCACTCTGTGCCTGGGAATAGGATCTCTCCAGCTCCTGCTTCTGCTCAATATCCTCGGCCATCCGCTGGAATACCCGCGCTACATCACCAATCTCATCCTTGGACTTCACCTTGATCCGGCGGATCGCCCGCATTTTTCCATTGCCGAAGCTGGTAATCATCATGGACACGACACTTAGGCCGCGCGTGATACTCGGTATCACCCACAGAATGACACCCAGCCCAAGCAGCAGCCCCAAGACCATAATCAGGGTGACCATCTGAATCGATCTGTTCGACGCCTCCTGGGCATTGGCAGTCTCCTCAGTCATGCGGAAGGCATTATAATCAGACAACGCATTCAGACTGTTCAGCACCTCGTTCTGAACGTCCTGCCCTTCTGCGTTGCGGTAGGTGTTGGCATTCTGAAAGTATCCGGCGCTCAGCATCTCCAGAGCCTTGTCCTGATATTTCAGATAAGCCGAATAGGAGTTCTCAATCCGGGATAGTATTTGGAGTTCCTCTGCCGTCTTCAGCGAGGCCTTAATGTTCTTAAGATGCTCTGCAGACTTGAGGACCTTGCTGTCAATCTCAGCCTTCTGCGCTTCCAGGGTTACAGTATCGGCATTAAGCATGGAAGTAGTCAATATCCGTGCCATGTCGTTCACTTCCCCGCGAAGTCCCGACGAAGCCCGGCCCTTGCTGTATCTCTCCTGGTAGCTGTCCAGCTGACTGCTCATATAATGAAGCCTGTCATAGCCGATCAGGGTCAGTGCAAGCATAATCGCCAGCATAGCACTGAATCCGATCAGCAGTTTAGCCTTTATCTTCATTCCTTATCGGTTCCTTTCTTCAGCGAGATCCAGACTAGGCATTTATCGTCATCCCGGTCCGCGTTAACAGGCTCGCTCAGGAATGCAGCGCGCACCAGGTCTTCCTGCCAGTCATGCGTGGTATTCAAATGTCCGATCATGAATTGCAGCTGCTCCTCCTGACCGCCCTCCACCATCTCCAAGAGGCCGTCCGTGAACAGCACCAGGTGCCCCTCATCCTCATAGCTCAGGCTCTGCTGCTGGATATCGATCCGGTCAAACAGTCCGACAGGGTGGCAGTTGCTCTCAAGCAGTACCGGGGTCTTAGCGTCCCCTTCAAAGAACAGCGCCGGCGGATGCCCGGCATTCACATAATTAATCCGCTTCATGCGGGTATCAATGACAAGATAAATAGCCGTGAAATAATACTGAACCAGCTGCTTCTCAATATAGAGCTGGTTAAACCGTCTGTTCAGCTCCTGAATGACTTTCTCCGGCTCCACATACGTAGTTACGGTATCCTTCAGTACAGAGGCCAGGAACATGCAGAACAGGGAAGACGAGATACCGTGGCCCATCATATCCAGCAGAATGACAGCATAACGCCCGTCTCCCAGCGGATACCACGCATACAGATCTCCGGCCAGCTCGAAGGAAGGCTGATAGATGGCATGCACCTCCAAGGTCTCCTCGGCCAGCGGCAGACTGAGTACCGCATTCTGCACCAGGGCAGCCAGCTTCAGTTCATCCTGTATCCGCTGGTCCCGCTCCTTATGCCAGTCCTTCTCGCGCTTCAGCCGCAGCGCCAAGCGGATACGGGCCATCAGCTCCACCTTGTTGATCGGCTTCGTCACATAATCCACCGCTCCGGCATCCAGCGCCTCGGCGAGCTTCTTAGAGTCACCTACAGCCGTAACCATAATAATAGGAATATCCTTCAGATGCTCGTATTGCTGAACCACACGGCAGGCTTCAATCCCATCCATTTCCGGCATCATCATATCCAGCAGAATCAGGTCCACATCGGATGGACGGGGCTGTGCGTTCTCTTCCCCTGCACCGACGCCGAGCAGCTTCAACATATCTATAGCGGACGAAGCCGTTATGAAATTCCGGTAATCTTCCTTCTTGAGGATCTCACGGATAATAATTACATTGGTAGGATTGTCGTCTACGATTAATATTCTCAAGCTTCTTCACCTCACGCGAATAGTGTTAAGACTATGAACCCGCAACTCTATCGTTCTATCATACGATATTTATACGGCCTGTTACCATCCAGCTAGATATTGGCATAAAACAGGTTCCGGCTTCAACAAAGTAACCTCCAGCTCCACTACATACTAGTGGGACTGGAGGTTACGCTATTGTACTATTGAGGTCAACGAAGCTGACCCGCGATTATTGTGGGTTTCTTTTGGCAATGACCAGAACCTTGCCTGTATCAAGCTCTTTCTCATAAAAGGCCGCCTCCGCTGCGCTGAAGCCCAGTGAAGTAATCTTGAAGCGTAAAGCGTCGCCACGCGAACGGAAGAGGTTGGCAATGGCACCGAACAGCCCTTCTTCGCTCAGCCCCACTTCATTAGAATCTGCGGCGTCTACGATACGTCCTTCGCGGTCTTCATCATGACTGATCACATAAAGATCCTCTCTGGTGTAGCCGCTGCTACGGAGCCGATTCACTTCTTCTATTGCCTGAACGCTGTTCTCCAGCAGCTTGGCATAAGCCTGTGTACCAGTTGAATCCATGAAATCACTCTCCTTCATAATGAATAAGGCCTAGCCACCGGTATAGATGACTGACCCTTCATTAACCAAAATCGCCGAACTTGAATCAGCTTCAGAAGGAATAAGCATCGAACAAATCCAAGCCGTCCCATTCGCCGCTCTCCATATTCCGGTAGATCTTGAGCGCGGCCTCTCCTCTAATATAAACATCCCCATCCTCAGCTTCAAAATCAGGCGTTCCCAGCATATCCTGCACGTTCATAGTCTGCGGATGGAGCACCTGCCCGTTAAGGCTCAGACCGTATTGCCCTGCCTGAGCAGGCGAAGCATGTACATAGAGGACCACACTGCCGCATACTCCCGCCGAGATATCGGCATATTGATATTCAAGGCAGCCCGCCCAAGGATCTTCTGCAATCTGCTGAGGCGTTCCCTTGGCCTGCAGCAGCTCCTTTTCCGTCATATATAAGCTAATACCGGACAAGGAATCGAAGCTGCTTATGTAGGGATCGGCAACTGCGCTATGCTCGTAGGCGAACATTGCCGGCAGCTGTGCGGCAGTACCGGGAGCGGGCGAAACCGTCTCTCCTTGCGGCGGTGCAGATATGAAGGGAGCAAGAAGACTAAGCAAGAGAATAACCATTTTCATAAGGGTTCCCGCCTTTCATGAGCTGGTATTGCCCCGTCCTGTGCACCGCCGTATATCATTCCATCAAGGTATTAGTGGCGGAATTTCTGCCAGATCGCGGCGGCTGCATCCACGCCTTTGAGGGCTGTAGCAACCTTGCCCTTAGATTTGCTTGAACTCACTGCCTCATAGGATTGTACAGTTCTCTCCTCGGCTGGTGTTAACGGGGCTTCTGCGATAGATACGGATTTTGCCTTATCCTTCAGTTCACGTGATTTACGGAATTTCTCGATTACCGTTACCGATACCTGCTTCACGGTCAATGTCAGCTCGTTCATGACATCGCCCAGATTCTTCACGGAATCCACGATCGGGTCAATCTTCTGAATTTTGCCCTGGACATCGGCAGTGATGTCATTGGCATGCCGGACTGTTGTTTTCACTTCATAGGTAAGCTCATCGATAGTCTTCTGAACCTCCTGCAGCGTCTGGCTGACCTTGTCGAGCGAGTCCTTCGCTGATTTCAAGGTTTTGATTAAGAAGAATACGAGTACTGCAAAGGCAATAGCAGCCAGTGCTACGCTAAGTTCAATGATCATAGTGGATAACCCCTTCCAAAGTGTTTAAATTGTCAGTTTACCCTGTGTGATACTGCATAGTTACCCTTACAGAATTCGGCCGAAACAAAGGCCAAGTCCCTGGAATCCTCTTCCTTTCCTCCCTGTTTCAAATGGATAAGCCCCGTTTAAACAATGATTACATCAATGCACAGAAAGGATGACATCTCATGCTAAGATGGTCTATAATTCTGCTGGTAGTGGCCCTGATTGCCGGTATCTTCGGATTCTTCAACATTGTGGCGGCAGCCGTCGGCATCGCCAAAGTATTGTTCTACATCTTCCTGATCCTCTTCGTGGTCTCACTCTTTATGGGACGCAGGGGACGATCAATGTAGGCAAGCATACCATTAACTGCCGGCCAGGCAGTGCTCAAGGCCCGGAGGTCTCCGTCAGGAAACCTCCGGGCTTCTTGCTGCCCTTCAAAAAGTATAGGCCTTTCCGCTCAGATTGTCATCGGTGATTCTGACCGGAATGAAGCGTCACCCGTCAAGCTGGACAAGAAGAATAAAATTTCTTGCTTACGCTGGTTCATTCAATGCAAATTATGTTTACATCCATATTAGCACAGCATGAACATAGAAAATCACACCAACATACCTAGGAGGAATCATCGATGAAAAAATTAGCCAGTTTAACAGTAGCAATGGGTCTTATGGCTTCCTTGGCAGCAACAGCTTCTGCGGCTGAGGTAACAACAGGGACAACAGCAACTACCAAAACCACTTCTTCTGATGCAGTAACTACTGTAACCGGAGCGACTTACCTGAATCCGGCAGCTCCGGTCATTACGCCAGCTGACATCAAGCCGGCAACTCCTCAGATCATTCTGACCAAGATCACAGCATTCCATCTTTCTATGGGAAGCATGGCAACCCCTGCTGGTTGGCTGAGTGCACAGACTGTTGATACTACTGGTGTGATTATGACTGACGCAATGGGCAACGAATGGAGAGAAGTCTACACTTGGCTGGGTAAAGCATGGATCAAGGTTCCTTCCTCCGCATACGTAATCAATCCATAAGCGACTCGACACATAAGAGTCATAGCTGCTCCACTCATATGCTGCAGCTATGACTCAACCGGTGTACCCTGACAAGGCCCGTGGACGCCAATCCAAACGGCCTTTTTTTTGTGTCTAATGACAATAAAAAGGGTTATCCCTTCAGTAGAAGATTCTACTGAAGGGATAACCCCGACATACACCCGCTTGTAGTTCACCCGTCACAAACTTGTACTGCCTGTCGCTTCTTGCTGTCCTAGCTGTATATATTAGCGGATGACCGAGCCTCCGTACAGGAAACGGTTCATCCAAGAAGCGCTAAGATTATCTACTCTTACACCGCCGGAGCTTACTGAATAGGTATGCAGCAGCTTCCCGTCACCCAAATACATGGCGACATGTGTAATTCTTGCCGTATACTTATTGATTCCGGCATACGCAGAGGGAGAAGTTCCTTTATAATCCATGAAGAACATCAAATCGCCGCGCTTCAAGCCGGATACATCCGTAACTACACCACTGTTCTGCTTGACCCAGTCCCCTTGCTGCCGGGAATCGGCAGGCAGCTTCAAGTCCGCTGCATCCATGAAGATCTGGCGGATGAAATCCGAGCAGTCGAAGGTACTCGTATCATTACGGCTGGAGCCAAATTCATATGGCGTCCCCAGATAGCCCATCCCCGCTGCGATCACACGTTCAATCACAGCCGTCTGCCCGGCTGTAGGTACAGGTACCGGTGCTGGTGTTGGAACAGGCGCCGGTGTCTGAACAGGCGCCGGTGTCTGAACAGGTACCGGTGTTGGAGCTGGAGTGGCTGGAGCAGACGGCGATGAAGCGCCCGCTGAAATATATTGATCGGATGAGCTTGTATAACCCACCGTCCCATTTGCCGTTTTTATTTTGTACCAATAGCTGTTAGTCTCTTCAAGAATGGTTACCTGGTCATTCTTATAGAGATATCCAACCACTTGACCGCTGGTTGCAGGGGTCTCCCTTACACGGACTGTGGCCTGAATCACCGCTGTCCGGGACGCAGGTGCAGAAACCGTAGCCAACCGGATATAGGAATCTCCCGAGCTCATATACCCCACAATTCCCTCTGCAGTTCTTACTTTGTACCAGTAGCTGTTCGCAGCTTCCAGAATAACTACCTGATCGCCTTTATTAAGATATTTCAGTACCGTACTGCTGGTAGACGGATCTGTACGCAGCCGGACTGAAGCTTCAATGATGCCAGTCTGCCCGGTGGACGCCGCCAGCATTGTAATCGAAGAATCAGTTGCAGCGAAGACCTGTCCCGGACTGAACACTCCCAAGGATAATGCCAGTGAAGCGGAAACCCATAGCGATGCTGTAAATTTCTTGCGTGATACGATCATAGCGTTCCCCCGCTTAACGTATTAAGAAATTCAACAACGTCGCGCGCTACGTTTGTTGCTTTCTGCCCTCATTATAGGCTGGCCCGGGATTTGGAACATGCTCCAAATTTCACAAAAAACCTTTCCATCTTATGGTAACATACAGGTCTATAGTCGCGATTCCTCCTTGGATTTGGTGGAAATTACAGCTAACTAGGAGAAATCATGGAATGTTAATCCTTGGGCTCCACGTGAACTTGCACATGCATGATGTTATGCAGCTTGGTCATCCGCTCTTCAATCGAGTCGCTGATCTCATGCCCTTCCATGACCGTCATGCGGGCATTCACCTCCACGACTACATCCACCAGTACATGATTGCCGTGTACACGGGCCTTCAAATCCTTGATGCCCTCCACACCTGGTGTCCGGGCAATGGTGCTGCGCAGGTCCAGCAGCTTATCTTCGTCAAAGCCGTCAGTGAGGCGGTACGTGGAATCACGGAAAATATCCCAGGCTGTCTTGATAATCAGCAAGCCGACTCCGATGGCAGCCGCCGAATCGATCCACGGCAGTCCGAACTGCGCTCCTACAATCCCTATTGCGGCCCCTACGCTTACAATAGCATCCGAGAAATTATCCTTAGCAGCAGCCATCAGCGCATGGTTATTAATTTGCTCGGCCAGGCGCTTGTTATATATATATACCCCCATCATCGCTACGGCACACACCAGCGCAACACCGGCAGACCAGAGCTGCGGCGTGGCCTTCTCCCCCCCGAACAGCGAACGCACCGCCTCCACAATAACCTGAATGCCCACCAGCGCCATAATAAAAGAGGCCATCAGCGCCGCAATCGTCTCGGCCCGGAAATGCCCGTAGGTATGATCGGAATCCGGCGGCTTCCGGGAGATGCGCAGCCCGATCAGCACAGCCAGCGAGGCCACAATATCGGTTAGATTGTTGAAACCGTCTGCCAGGAGTGCACTGGAGGCGAACAGGTAGCCGCAGACCAGCTTAAAGGCGGACAAAATCACATATGCAGCGATACTGACCAGCGCACCCTTTTCACCCTTGCGAATATCTTCATAAATATCAGTCATCTCTGCCCCTCTTCCCCATCCCTGCCGCATAAATACAGGAAAACTTTCTTTGAGTTATTCTTGCCCTTGTAGCAGCATTTAAAAACATTTAGAATAAGGAAAAGGACTTGCTGCCTAAGGGGGTAACATAATGAGCGAGAACAATGAGAAACCAAAAATTAATTTGGCTGATGCCATCCGCCAGAAGCTGGAGCAGAAGAAACAGCATGCTTCGGGAAAACCGGGTTCAACCTTTCAGGCCGGCTCCGCGAAGCCGCTGAAAAGCCAGAATAACAAGAAGCCTAACAATCAGCGCCGCCGGACTGGCGGGTCTTAGACTTCCAGGTTGTTGTATATTGTGAACATAAACGGCTGCGTTATCCCTCCGGGGACGACGCAGCCGTTTTCATATGAACTCATAACCGTTCATTCTGTCTATATCTGATTCTTAAGCCTCAACAGGGTACATCCGGGCCCGCATTTCCTTGATCTCCGGGTTCTCCAGATACTCGTCATAGCTCATCGTACGGTCAATGATGCCAGCCGGAGTAATCTCAATGATGCGGTTGGCGATCGTCTGGATGAACTGATGGTCATGGGAGGTGAATAGGATCGTGCCGTCAAAGTCAATCAGGCCGTTATTGAGCGCGGTGATCGATTCCAGGTCCAAGTGATTGGTAGGCTCATCGAACACAAGCACGTTCGCCCCGTTCAGCATCATCTTGGCCAGCATACAGCGGACCTTCTCGCCCCCGGACAATACGCTTGCCTTCTTCAGTGCTTCTTCGCCGGCGAACAGCATCCGGCCCAGGAAACCGCGCAGGAAGGTTTCGTCCTGATCCTTGGAATACTGGCGCAGCCACTCCACCAGGTTCATGTTCACCCCGTCAAAGTAGCTGGAGTTATCCTTCGGGAAATACGCCTGGGTGGTTGTCACTCCCCAAGTGTACTCGCCCGCATCTGCTTCATTCTCGCCCATAATCACATCGAACAGCAGGGATTTAGGCTGGGAATACGGTCCTACAAAAGCGATTTTATCTCCTTTGTTGACTACAAAGCTGACTTCATCCAGCAGCTTCTCGCCGTCCACAGCCTTGGTCAGGCCGCTAATCGTAAGCAGCTGCTTGCCGGCTTCACGCTCCGGCTTGAAGTTCAGGAACGGGTATTTACGGTTGGACGGACGGATGTCATCCAGGGTAATCTTCTCGAGCTGCTTCTTACGCGAAGTCGCCTGTTTCGATTTCGAGGCGTTGGCCGAGAAGCGCTGAATGAAGGCTTGCAGCTCCTTCATCTTGTCTTCCTTCTTCTTGTTCGAGTCGCGCTGCAGGGCCTGGGCCAATTGGCTGGACTCATACCAGAAGTCGTAGTTGCCGACGTACATCTGGATTTTGCCGAAATCAATGTCCGCAATATGCGTGCATACCTTGTTCAGGAAGTGACGGTCATGGGATACCACGATAACAGTGCCTTCGTAGTCCATGAGGAAGTTCTCCAGCCAGCCAATGGATTCAAGATCCAAATGGTTGGTAGGCTCATCGAGCAGCAGGTTGTTCGGACGTCCGAACAAAGCTTGGGCCAGCAGTACACGGACCTTCTCGTTGCCGCTGAGTTCGGCCATTTTCTTATCATGCATCTCACGCATAATACCAAGGCCTATCAGCATTGCAGCCGCATCAGGCTCAGCATCCCAGCCGTTCAGCTCTGCGAACTCACCTTCAAGTTCACCCGCACGAAGTCCATCCGCTTCAGTGAAGTCGCTCTTAGCGTACAGAGCATCCTTCTCCTTCATAATTTCATATAGCCGGGTATGGCCCATAATTACTGTCTCCAGCACCAGATGCTCATCATACTCGAAATGGTTCTGCTTGAGTATCGCCAGGCGTTCACCGGGTGTAATATGCACATCGCCGATGTTCGCTTCAATCTCTCCGGACAGAATCTTTAGAAAGGTCGATTTGCCGGCGCCGTTCGCGCCAATCAGACCGTAACAGTTGCCGGGTGTGAATTTTATGTTTACGTCCTCAAATAGTGCGCGTTTTCCGTAGCGGAGTGTTACGCCGCTTGTGCTAATCATTAAGCATTACCATCCTTTTCACTTAGGTTCCGGCTCATTATAGCATAAAATCAAGCAAAATGGCCCTTATTACGGCTCTTATTTAAGTAGAAGTGTTATTTCCCCGCCGGGCGTTCCTCGGGCTGGACAACCAGCGTCTCCCCATAGCCCAAAGTATGGATACGCTCCTCACCAAGCCCCTGCGCCACCCTAGCCTGCTCCATCCGGTCCAGCGCTTCGCGCGCGGTATCATCGGCTAGCCTGAAGGTTCCGAAGTGCATCGGTATCATCAGCTCTGCGCCTACATCAAGGAAGGCCTGCACGGCCTCCTCGGGATTCACATGCTGAGAGTTCATGAACCATTCAGGTTCATAAGCACCAATCGGCATCAGCGCCACATGCAGCTTGAAGCGTCTGCCGATCTCCTTGAAGCCCGGGAAGAAGCCGCTGTCTCCGGCAAAATAGAGGTTCGGCGGAAGCAGCTTATGCTGCGCCTTGCCCTCCTCCCCCTCCGGGTGCTTCTGCGGGTCTGACGGCTGAAGCACATAACCGCCCCAGTGCGAGGAATTCGTATCGAACGGCGTTCTTCGCGTCCAGTGCTGGGTCGGGACAAACGTCAGCTTGACGGCGCCCAGCGTAATCTCCTGCCACCACTGCATTTCCTGGCAGTTAGGGAAGCCTTTGCGGAGCATTTTGCGCTTAAGCCCGGCAGGCACCACAATGGTTGTTCCTGCCCGGTACAGCTTGCGGATGGACGCGATATGCAGATGATCATAGTGGGAATGGGAGATCAGGATCAGGTCGATGGGCGGGATATCCGCGAGCGGAATGCCCGGCTGACCGATCCGCTTCTCGAAGCCCAGCCGCCGCGCCCATATCGGGTCAGTGATGATATTAAGCCCTTCGTATTGCAGAAAAAAAGTGGAGTGACCAATCCACGTTATCGTCGTCTCCAGCCGGTTCCCGGCCAAATAGTCGAGGCGCGGCGGATGATTCGGCACTTTATAGGTGTAATCCTTCTTTTTCTTGCGGCGGTCCTCACGCCATTGGCGGAATTCCTTAAGCGTTTTATCGGTGCTGACATTGTCGATGTTGTTATAACGTATTTTGGCCATACCAAGAACCACTCCTTATAGCAGATTTGCCGTTTCTGTTGACTGGCGGCAAACCACATATCTTAACTATAGGGTTCCGCAGAATCATTTGCAAAATTACAGGACCCTGAAGAACGCTCACTACAAATTGTACCCAAATGGCTGGGCGGGAAACGTCCGGGCCTCTTTTGTCAGGGATGATGCGGATCTAGTGGGCGGTATGAGGAAGGATGAAATCCTGCACGAATTGCAACATTCCCTCAACAACCCGATTATTCAAGAAGTCAAAATTGCAAAATATGCATCACTTCCCGTTTGGGTTGCTAATTCAATAATATTTAAAATTTTGCGGGTCCGCGTCTCCGCCCCTTTGTATTCACCTGCTCAAATGAGGTAAAATGCGGGTAACGCAGGACGGAACTTATGCCATTTAACCCAAGGAGCTGACATATGAAGATTACATTTATTGAACCGACACCGAGTCCAAATACCATGAAGCTTCATCTGTACGAAAGCCTTGCCCCCGGTATCCGCCGGACCTACACCCCGGAGTCCCGGCGCTCCGCCCCTTCCTGGGCGCAGGAGATGCTGGAGATTCCGGGCGTCACCAGTATTTATCATGCCGCTGACTTCGCTGCGCTGGAGCGCAAGGGCAGTGCCGACTGGGCAGCGATTCTGCGCGAGGTCCAGAACCGCTTCGGGGCGGACGGCCTCAGCGCAGAGTACAGTCTCGGCGATGAGAATGACGGTACCCACTACGGGGAGTCCCAGGTCTTCGTGCAGATGTTCCGCGGCATCCCGATTCAGATCCGCGTCAAGACCGGCGCGAAGGAGGAGCGCATCGCCCTCTCCAGCCGCTTCACCCAGGCGGTGACCGATGTGGCCAGCGCCGTGATGATCAAAGAGCGCAAGCTCAGCGATTACGGCGTGCGCTACGGCGAGCCGCCGGAGATTGCCCGCGAGGTCGAGCAGGAGCTGGAGGCGGCGTATCCGCAGGAACGCCTGGACTCCCTCGTGCAGCAGGCCATCGCGCACGGGGCTGCCGGCGAGTTCGTCGAGCAGCGGCACAAGAAAGAGCAGGCCGAGCTGCTGCGAGACCTGCAGGATGCGGATTGGCGCGTGCGCTACGCCGCGCTGGAGGATCTGGCGCCGGGCGAGCAGCTCCTGCCGGAGCTGCGGGCAGCGCTGCACGACCCCAAGCTGCAGATTCGCAGATTGGCTGTCGTGTACCTGGGCGACATCCGCACGCCAGGTGCGATGGAGCTGCTCTATGAGGCGATGAAGGACAGCGCCCCGGCCGTGCGGCGCACAGCCGGGGACACGCTCTCCGACATCGGCGACCCGGCGGCGACGCCGGTGATGACGGCGTCGCTGAGTGATGCCAGCAAGCTGGTGCGCTGGCGGGCGGCACGCTTCCTCTACGAAGTCGGGACCGCTGAGGCCCAGAACGCGCTTAGCGTTGCTGCCGAAGACCCCGAATTCGAGGTCGGGCTTCAGGCCAAGATGGCGCTGGAACGGATTCTGTCCGGCGAAGAGGCGGCGGGCACCGTCTGGCAGCAGATGTCAGAGCGCCGGCGGAGCTGACGTGAACCTGCCGTATTTTGTCATTGCCTGAGAAGCCGGTATGCATTATACTGATTCCTGTTGTTCATATCGTTCAAAGATAGCCTCATCATACCTAGGATGAGGTAGAGGTCGCGGATAAGAAGAGTAAGCGCGTGGAGATGCCTAAGAGCCATCGTTGATACGCGCCCAAAGGAATATCCGCCGAAGTCGTAACTGCTGCTCTTAGTCCGCAGCTACGATTGGGGCCGTTTGCCGAAAGGCGCGGAACTGTCACTGTGCATACTGCCTGTCAGGAGACTGCGGGAGCTGCACCGTGTTGCGCTATCTTAACAGGGAGTATGATGCGGAGCCTATATTGAGGAACCGCAGCGTCCGTCTGCGGTTTTTTTGCGTGCATCACGCCGGGAAGAAGAACCGGCACATGCAGGCAGCAGCACTCCCCCTGTGAACAGAACCATCAATCTAAAGGGAGTGTCCTATTCATGCAAGAACAGCAGCCTAAACGGCCGGCAATACAGGCGGGTAGCGCCAATACACCGGGCCTGCGCAAATCCTTCAAAGCAAGACATCTGACCATGATCGCCCTCGGCGGCTCGATCGGAACCGGATTGTTCCTCGCCAGCGGCGGGGCCATTGCCTCCTCCGGTCCAGGCGGAGCACTGCTCGCCTACACGGCCGTCGGCATTATGGTCTATTTTCTGATGACCAGCCTTGGGGAGCTGGCAACCTATCTGCCCGATTCCGGTTCCTTCAGTACCTACGGCACACGGTTCGTCAGCCCCGCCTTCGGCTTCGCGATCGGCTGGAACTTCTGGTACAACTGGGCGGTGACCATAGCAGCTGAACTGTCAGCAGCCACCGTTATCATTAAGTACTGGTTCCCGGACAGTCCCTCGTTCCTGTGGAGCCTGCTCTTCCTGGCACTCATGTTCGGCCTGAACTTCCTGTCTGCGCGAGGGTACGGTGAGTCGGAATACTGGTTCGCCATTATCAAAATTGTTACGGTGGTCGTCTTCCTGACGGTCGGCGTCCTGATGATCTTCGGGATTCTGGGCGGCAAAGCTGTAGGCTTCAGCAACTTTGAGCTTGGAGGCAGCTCCTTCCATGGCGGCTTCTTCGCCTTCGTCGGGGTCTTCATGGCCGCCGGGTTCTCCTTCCAGGGAACAGAGCTGGTCGGTGTCGCCGCAGGGGAGAGCGAAAATCCGCGCCGCAACGTCCCGATCGCGATCCGCCAGGTGTTCTGGCGCATCCTAATCTTCTATATTTTCGCGATAGCCGTCATCGGTATGCTAATTCCTTATACGAATCCCGATCTGCTCCGCGGCGGTATTGATGATATCGGCGTCAGCCCGTTCACAATCGTCTTCAACAAAGCAGGGCTGGCGATTGCCGCCTCGGTAATGAATGCCGTAATTCTCAGTTCCGTGCTGTCTGCCGGTAATTCCGGGATGTACGCCTCCACCCGTGTCCTGTACGCCATGGCCAAGGATGGAATGGCACCGCGCGCGCTCGGCAAGCTGAACCGCAGAGGTGTTCCTGTAGGCGCACTGCTCGTGACTACCGCTGTCGGCATGCTTGCCTTCCTAGCCTCCTTCTTCGGAGACGGCGCGGTGTACAATTGGCTGCTTAACGCTTCTGGAATGTGCGGCTTCATCAACTGGCTCGGGATTGCCGTCTGCCATTACCGTTTCCGCCGGGCCTTCGTGAAGCAGGGCCATTCCCTGGAGGAGCTGCCTTACCGGGCAAGATGGTTCCCGTTCGGTCCGCTGTTTGCCTTCGCTCTGTGTATGGTAGCCGTATTCGGCCAGAACATGGGCGCCTTCACCGGCGCGAAGATCGATTGGTACGGCATTCTGGTCTCCTACGTCAGCGTGCCGCTGTTCCTGCTGATCTGGCTGGGCTATGGCTGGTTCCGCAAGAGCAGCCTGATCCCGCTGGAGAAGTGTGATCTGAGCACCCACGCTGACTGATTCCTTGCAACATAAGTGGAAACGGCATTGCCGTCCTTTTAAAGGACGGTACCGTTTCAGCGAAAAAGATAAGGATAATTATAGCGTGAAGCATATAAATTCTTCTCTTTCAGCAAAAGACCGGTTTTGATCCCGCAGCAGCGGGCCAAAACCGGTCTTTTATATATAGCTAGAACCTTATCAGATTTAAAATAGTGGTGCAGACGCAATCCCCCTTCAAATTACATCTTTTTTCCAAGCGGGCGTTGTTCTTCAGGGGCGTTTGGCTTAGCGTAACGGACTGAGGTGCTCTTATTTGGGAAGAAAGTCGCCAATGGGGTGAGTAACGGACTCCATGTCCTTAGAGAAGAAAATAATTACCGGAATTATGTCCCGGAGATTATTACTTATCTTGAAGTGATTAAGAATAGCTTAGCCGTCGGATTTACCATCCAGGATATTAAATCGATGATCTCCAGGCAGGGAATTTCGAAGGATGAACAAACACGTATCATAACGGCTAAAATAGCTGAAATTGAAGACGCACAAAAAAACCTGGAGGCTTCCAAGCAGTCTCTTTACAAGCTTCTAAAGATGGATATTACCTGTGAGGACGGGTTCGGAAAACACTAAAACCCCAGAGCTGCTGTGCTCTAGGGAATCGCATAAAAACGCGGGTGCCGGGGGACGCTAACCTGTAATTCCAGCTCAAGGAGGCCATGATGAAAAAAATATGGACAGTAGCCTTGCTGACGTTAGCCCTAATCCTGAGCAGCCCGTTAAACTCCATCTCCGCTGCACCTGACTATGCCCATTGGGGAACCATCGCCGTAAAGGAGACGCAGCAGAAATACAACGCCGAGATCATCGATTACAAGCACATCGGCCGGACCCAGATCAGGCCCAAGCTTGCGGAAGAGAAATTCAAGCTGCTGGTCCGAAGCAAGGCGGGCCGGGAATTCGGCGTAATCGTGATGGTCCGCTTCAACCCTTCAACAAACAAGCTTCAGACCATTCAATTTCTGGAGACCAATGCCTGAAGTGCCACCCTGGCTGGTTCGCCGGATAGCTGACACTCTTTTATTTCCAGGTCACGTATACCTTAAGATCTCCTGTATTCTCGAACGGCGAGCTGTTAAAGGCCAGGTTGTTCAGTCCCAGCCCGTAGAGCACCTGCAGATCCTGCCTCAGCAACTTGTCGCTTCCGCGATAGCGGAACAGCAGCGATTGCTGCCCGGACTCTGCCGCCTGCATCGCAAGCTCCTTGAGCTGTTCCGCCGACGAAACCACCTGATTCTCCTCGTACAGCCAGTAATTCAGATCCTTCTGCAGCGTCTTGTATGCCTCCACCCCCTGGCCCCCCTGATTGACCAGCTTAGTCAAGGTCTGGGCATAACTGGTGGAGGCCGCCGGATAGGACTTGGTCCACTTGTGGTCAAGCCGCATCTGGGCATCGGTCCTCATATAATAGAGTGTACTGATTCCGCCCTCCGGACTCGGGTCGGGGTCATCCCAGGTGGTATCGAGATGATACCATGCCCCGTTCAAGAGCACCAGATTCCAGGCATGCGACTGGGTTACACCGTCTGCGGCCCTGGCCGTCCCTTCCACAATTCTGTTCGGAATCCCCGCCCCCAGCAGCAGCTTATAGGTTAGCAGTGTATAGCCCTGGCAGACCGCACTTCCAGTCTGAAGTCCTTCATAAGCGGTATATTTGCGGTGCGAGTGATCATATTCCAGATTCAGCACGACCCAGTCGTGGATCGCTTTTACCTTCTGGTGATTGTTCATGCCCGGTGTTATGATCTGCTGCAGAATAGCCTTCACCTGCTTATTCACATATGCCGTCTGCTGCAGCGTCTCCCGGTATTCCACCTGAACCGTCACATGAACAGCACGCGTGCTTCCACGGTAGGAGAAGGCATAGCTGTCAATAATATAATACAGATACGGGTCGCTCCCCATCGCCTGATTAATTGCCGTCTGAATCTCACTCTTCAGCTTGGTGGTCTTGCCCTGATAAGTGAAGGTGATCGTCTCTCTGCGGTTACTCATTGCACCAGCCAGCTTCTGCATCATTCCTTGTGTGGTCTGCACCACCGCCGAATCCGATGCAGCATACGCATGCTCGTATCCCCAGTACGTCGCAGGCGGTAGAGCTGCAAACACAAGCATCAGTCCAACCGCCGTCTTCATCAGCGATCCCTGTCTCTTCCCCATATGATCCGCGCGCCTCCTGCAATCTATATCATCGGCCATAGCCGTATACTCTATAGTAAATGCCAATAATCCCCTGTTTACAACTCCAACCTGAAGAATAGGCAGGCGTTCGTGCCTGTACTATCCATTATATCGGCTCTGCCCTCTCCGTGCATAATAAGTAGTTCTCTCCCGCTGCGAGCAGAAGAATAATGCATAGAGAATAGAGGTGAACACAGGAATAGGTGCATTCTGTACATTTAAAAACAGTGAAAAGGAAGTCTTTCATCTTCTAACTGTAGTTTGTACAACTAAGTCTGCCCGATTAGGTGAGAACACCGATATAGAGGCATTTTAATTGTATGGAATACAGCTAAACGGATATTCAGCGGTACATCAGACGATTTAGTTGTACAGAGTGCAATTACGCATATCACTTGTCCCTTAGGTGCTCACACCCCCACCCAATACACCCCGCCAGCCATAACCTCAAGCGTACCGTTCAGCGCCTGTCGTTGGCCGTCTGCAAGCTGTAGCATCAGCTCTTGCGTATAGCCGAGGCGCAACGTTCCATCGAACCGGGCTGTAATCCGCGCGGATACCAGAACCCCAGCCTGCCATTCGATGTCCACCTCATACCCCCCGCGTGCCTTCAGGCCGCTGATACGGCCGTTCTTCCAGGCTCCCGGCAGCGCGGGAAGCAGCGCAAGCTCCCCGAGATGACTCTGCAGCAGCATTTCTGCAATTCCGGCGGCCGCACCGAAATTACCGTCAATCTGAAACGGCGGATGCGCATCGAACAGGTTGGTGTAGATGGAGCGGGTTAGCAGCGTGCGCACATAGCCGTAAGCCGCATCGCCGTCTGCGAGCCGGGCATAGAGATTGATCAGCCAAGCACAGCTCCAGCCGGTATGTCCCCCGCCGGAAGCAACCCGCTGCTCCAGCGTTAAACGGCTGGCTTCCAGCAGCTCCGGCGTGTCCCGCCTGTTAATCCGGTTGCCCGGATACAGGCTGTACAGGTGGGAGACATGGCGGTGCCCCGGCTCTGCTTCGGCGAAGTCATAGAGCCATTCCTGCACCCGTCCGCTCTTGCTGATCTTCAGCGGAGACAGACGGGCAAGCGTCTGCTCCAGCTCCTCCTGAAACTTAGCGTCCACGCTGAGAATACGCGCAGCCTCCAGGCAGTGCTGCATTAACTCAGCGATGAGGCTCATATCCATGGCCGAGCCCATAGATATACTGCAAGCCCTGCCGTCCTCCGTGACAAACCGGTTCTCCGGCGAAGTAGACGGGCTGGTAACCAGCCGGCCCTCCGGTCCTTCCACCAGCCAATCCAGGCAGAAGAGGGCTGCTCCTTTCATTAGCGGATAAGCGGTCTCGCCCAAATACTCCAAATCCGGGTTGAATTCGTAATGCTCCCACAGGTGACGGCATAGCCACACGCCGCCCATGGGCCAGAAGGCCCAGCTGGCATCTCCGCCAGACAGTGTGGAAGCCTTCCACAGATCCACATTATGATGGGCTGCCCAGCCGCGCGCTCCATAATGGATGGCAGCCGTTCTGGCTCCGGTCTCACTAAGCTCCTTAGTCAGCTCAAGGAGCGGTTCATGGCATTCGCTGAGATTGCAGACCTCCGCCAGCCAATAGTTCATCTGCGTATTAATATTGGTCGTGTAATTGCTGTTCCATGGCGGCTGAACATGGGGATTCCAGATCCCCTGCAGATTCGCCGCCTGTGTTCCGGCCCGTGAGCTGCCCATCAGCAGATAGCGGCCATATTGGAACAGCAGGGCCTCCAGTGCCGGGTCTTCTACCCCCTCCTGATAGGCAGCCAGACGTACATCGGTTGGCCGCTCCTCCGCCTCGTGACCGCCGAGATCCAGATCCACCCGGCGGAAGATCGCCTGATGATCCCCGGTATTCCTTCTCCGCAGCTCCTCATAAGTCTTACCCGCCGCAGCGCTTAATCTGCTGGCGCATAGCTCCGCCGGGCTTAGCATAGCTGTGGAATACTGAGCTGGCGCTGCGGCTCTATGGCTTGCTCTGGCCCGCACCTCCTCATAATCTGTCCCGGCAGCCAGCAGCAGCAGCACACGCTCCGCGCCACTGATTACCAGCTTGCCTGCGGAATTCCCGATACTTCCCCCGGTGACCTGTACATGCAGGTGCAGCTCGAACGCAACTCCAAGCCCCTCCTCATAGAGCACCGCAAGCGGATGATCCTGGTGGTAATTGTCAGCAATATGCGAGGGGCAGCGCCCCTTCATTACCAGCCCGTTCCCCTCCGCTGGACTAACGCTATGCTGTAATTGGCTGTCCAGTGCAAGCTCCAGGTGAATTCCTCCCGGCTGACCGCTTGTCAGATGCACGACACCGACCTGGTCCGGTGTGCTGATGAACACCTCACGGGTGAAGTTGCCCTGCTCCGTCTGGTAGGTCACTTTGGCAACTCCGCTATCCAAATCCAGCTCTCTTTCATAAGCCGTACAGTTCTCTGCGCCCGGCTGCGTAAGAATCAGGTCCCCGAGCGGCATGTAGGCCTGGGCGTTGACCCCCAGCATATGGGCATTCACCATATCCTCGGCCTCGCCATAGTGGCCTGCAGCGATTAGCTCCCGGGTTCTCTCCAGATACCTGAGCGCTTCATAATTATTGGTATCCCGGGGGAACCCGGACCATAAGGTATCCTCATTCAGCGAGATCAGCTCTCTGGCGGTACCGCCGAATACCATAGCCCCCATGTGCCCGTTCCCCAGCGGCAGCGCCTCTTCCCAGACGGCTGCGGGCTGGCTGTATCTAAGCTTCCACGCGGATTTCTTTTGTTTAGTTTCCATATTCTCCTCACCCTTCGTACTAAGTTCTGAATACAGCAAAAGGCCCTGACCTAAGTCGGGCCTTTCTGCCTTCTGCTATACTCTGGATCATGCTACATCCTATTAGGATTTACAGATTTTTGCCTGTCCACAGGGATACTCTCTTCTTCACCAGCTCAGTGAATTCTTTTTCCATATCCTGAGCGCCGGCTTTGTCCAGCTCAGCCAGGAAGGCATCATAGACTTTATCGAAATCAGCCGGTTTGGACAGAATCGCTTCCGGGATACGTTTACGTACGATGTCCTGGGTCTTTTTGAAAATGACTTGATATTTACCGTCTGTCGGAACCGGCAGGTTGTACAGGGCACCTGTTTCTTTTACAGGGAATTCATCCTCTTTCGGGAACAGGTCCTTCCAGGTAGTCGCTTTATATCCGGCAAGGGATTCCTTCTCAGCTTCTGAGTACGAAGCAACAATCTGCTCAGGGAAGCTTGTGGTGTAATAGTTGTCTGTTGAATCCTTCACGCCGTCGCCATACCGTGCACCGAAGATCAGGTACTGGCCGATCCCGGTTGTTTTTTGAGTGTTCGCTGTATCATTGGCTAAGCCGTCACGGATCTCAGGCAGAACCTCACGTTTGCCGTTTGCATCCACAGTATAGTGCTTGTCTTTAATCCCCCAGGTTCTCAGGACCTGGCCTTCATCGGAGGACATCCAGTCCAGCCATTTGATGATCCGCTCAGGATCTTTGGCTGCTGTAGTAATTGCGATACCGTAACCGTCGATACCGGTCTGCATGAAGGAATGATCCTTATACTCTTCGGTCAGGGTTACAGGGAAGTGTCCATAGGTATACTCGTCTTTGCCGGCAGCCTTCAGGGCATTCTCACCATCAGAGTATTCCCATTCCTGGGAGATCAGACCGAGTACACGGCCGCTGGCTACTTTCGCTTTGTACTGGTCATCCTTTTGTACGAAGGTATCCTTATCGAGCAGGCCTTGATTGTACATGCCGTTCAGCCAGCGGAAGTATTCCTTTTCTTCGGCGCGTTTGTAGTGAAGCTTCGCTTCGAAGGTCTCAGGGTCCACATAATATTCACCGTCATCCGGTGCGCCGGTTGTAGTGAAGGCCGGGTTGGTCACGGTGATCATAATCTTCCAGTCATCGGCATTCAGCGTCAGCGGAATCGTAGGCTGTCCATCGGTTTCCGGATGCAGAGCGACATAATCCTTCAGCACCTTTTCAAAATCAGCTACAGTCCGTACCTTCGGATAGCCTAGCTCTTTAAGCACACGATGCTGGATTTCAAATCCGCCTGTGGCATCGAAGGACTTCTGGCCGACACCCATATTCGTAGGAATCTGATAAATACTCTGATCGTCCAGGCTGTACTTCAGACGGTTCATGTTCTCGCCGTAGACCTTCTTGAGGTTAGGGCCATATTTATCAATGAGGTCCGTCATATCAAGGATCAGGCCGGCATCCACCAGGGTACTCAGACTACCTTTAGCGAAAATAATATCAGGAACGTCTCCGCTGGCTGCCATCATCGCAATCTTCTGGTCGCCGCCGCCGCTGCCTACATCGAATTCAGCTTCAAGGGTGACGCCTGTCTTTTCTGTAATGGCTTTACCAACATCATCCTGCATCTTGTTCCAGTTCGGACTGGCATCGGCACCGAAGAAGGTGAATGTAGCTGGCGAGGTATCTAGAGCCGTATCATCTGCTGCGGCAGTAGCATCAGGTGTAGTTCCTGTGTTGTTAGGAGTCGTATTGTTGGCTGCATTATTGCCGTTGCCTCCACAACCAGCGATCAGCATCGAGCTCATCAGCAGGAGTGTGAAGATGGTCTTGGTACTCTTGCGGTTCATTGTGTATCCCCCTTGTATCTTAATATATTGCCTCTATGCATATCAGGTGAGACCTGAATATACCATTGTGAACGCTTGCAAAACTACTATAAATATAAGTTTCCATTAATTACCTAAGCGGGTTAGCTGCCCGGCCCTGCACTGAACCCGGCAGCTTCTCCCCTGTCACTCCTGGGTTAAAGCCTATGCCTTAACTGCACCCAACGTCATCCCGCCGACAAAATACTTTTGCAGGAACGGATAGACCACGAGAATCGGCACGGTTACGACAATGGTAATCGCCATCTTGATCGACTCCGGTGAAATCTGCGCCATCTGTCTGGCCATATCATTCGCATTTGCCATGCCGCTGCCCTGATTGGTCGAAGACAGGACCTTCATCAGCTCGTACTGCAGCGTAGTCAGATGCGGCTTGTTGCCGTTGTAGAGATAGGTGGTGAACCACTCATTCCATTGTCCTACAGCCAGGAACAGCGCGACAGTTGCGAGTACCGGCTTGCAGAGCGGAAGGATGATTTTGTAGAAAATCATAAAGTCATTCGCCCCGTCCAGCTTAGCCGATTCCTGCAGGGCAAAGGGCAGTCCGTCCATAAAGGAGCGGATAATGAACACATTAAATGCGGCAACCGCACCCGGCAAAATGTAGATCCAGAACGTCCCGATCAGATGCAAATCCTTCATCAGAATGTACATCGGCACCATACCGCCAGAGAAATACATGGTCAAGGCCAGAAAAACCGAGATGAATCTTCTCGCTCTGAATTCCGGACGGCTGAGCGTAAACGCCAGCATAGAGGAACTCACCAGACCCAGCAGTGTACCTGAAACGGTACGCAGAATCGATATTTTGAAGCCTTGAATCAGGCCGGTATAGCTGAAGATCCGCTGGTAATTCTCCAGAGTCCAGACCCGCGGGAAGATATAGATGCCGCCCCGGACCGTATCTGTAGATTCATTGAAGGAAATCGCCAGCACGTTCAGAAAGGGATATAAGGTCACAATCATGACTAATCCCAGAGTGATGTAGAGAAACACGTCGAATATGCGTTCACCTTTAGACATTTGAAAAGCTTTGCCGCCCATTTGATCCCCTCCTTACATAATGCTTTCTTTCGTTAATTTCTTCATCACTCCGTTAGCCGTGAACAGCAGAATGACACTGACTACCGAGGTGAACATGCTTATCGCTGTACCATAGGAGAACCGTCCAATCTGTATCCCGTATTTAAGCGCATACAAATCCAACACTTCCGAATAATCGGTAACAAGATTGTTCTGCAATTGGAACTGCTTCTCAAAGCCGATTCCGACCAGATGACCAATCGACATGATCAGGAGTACCGTAATCGTCGTACGAATCCCCGGCAATGTAATATTGAACATCTGTTTGATTCTGCCTGCCCCATCCACCTTCGCCGCTTCATACAGCTCTTTATCAATGCCTGTAATCGCTGCCAGATAGATAATTGCATTCCAGCCTGTTTCTTTCCAAATATCCGCTGCGGTTAAGACTCCCCAGAAGTATTTACCTTTAGCCATGAACTGGATCGGCTCATCAATCACATTCATCCAGAGCAGCAAATCATTCACGATCCCCCCGTCAATCGCAAGCGTCTTGTAGACAATTCCGCCTACAACCACCCAGGATACAAAGTGGGGCAGGTAAGATATCGTCTGGACCGTTCTTTTGAAGACGCTTCCGCGCAGCTCATTGAGCAAGACCGCAAACAGAATCGGAACCACGAAGCCGAAGATCAGCCCCAGCATACTCATCGCCAGTGTATTTCTTAATACAAGGTAGAAGCGTTCATCCTGGAACAGCTCCCTGAAGTTATCCAGTCCAACCCATTTCTGTTCGCTGAACGACCTGACCGGCTTATAATTCTGGAAGGCCATTAGCCATCCCCATATAGGCACATAGCTGAATATAAATACCCAGATTACGAATGGAAGGGACATCAGGTATAAGTACTTTTGCTGGAGTACGCTTTTCCAAAATCCACTATTCCGTTTCGCAGGTGGGCGGGGGGTTACGCTTTCATTTGCTGTAACACCGCTTTCAGTGAGCGCTTTCACGATCAATATTCCCCCTTCGCTTTGATAGCTTTATCTTATCCCAGCGCCGGGGGCGAGAATACCCAACAGATTTCACGTAAAAACCTATAGAAATTAGACATTCTCCCCGCCTGTATCCCCTTAAGCCTTCAAATCACTGTCCCTAGGGATTGAAAATGTAATCCGTGTCCCCTCTCCTTCCCGGCTTGAGATATTCAGCCCGTGCTCCGCTCCGTAATACAGAGTCAGTCTCTGCTGCACATTGCGCAGCCCGATCCGGCCCTGCTCCTCTTCCTCCACCTTGGTGATGACCTCCATAATCTCGGACAGCCGTCCTTCCTTCATCCCGATCCCGTCATCCATTACAATCACCTGAATCTCCTGATTCTCCGTGAGGGTAATAGCGATGCTGACATGCACCGTGCCTTCCTTATTCTCCAGACCGTGAACGACCGAATTCTCCACCAGCGGCTGGATAATCAGCGGCGGTATCATCACCTCAGCGGCGGCGGGATCGAAGGTAATCTCATATTCCAGCCTGTCCTCGTACCGGAACTTCTGAATCTCCAGATAGGAGCGGATCATCTCAATCTCTTCCTTGATAGGCGCTCTCTCCCGGCCGACTTCCAGATTCTTGCGCATCAGCTTGCCCAGCAGCCGGACAATATTGGCGATCTCCTTCTCTCCCCTCAGATGGGCATTCATACGGATGGACTCCAGGGCGTTGAACAGAAAATGCGGATGGATCTGACTGGCCATCATCTTCAGCTTAATCTCCCGCTGCGCGATCTCCAGCGTACTGTTCTTCTCATTGCTCTCTATCACCTGGGTAATCAGCTGGTTGATGCTGGCTACCATGTAGTTGAACTGGCGCGACAGCTGGCCGATCTCATCTGTTCCGTCAATGTGAGAGACGACATTCAGGTTCCCGAGGGCCACTTGATTGAGCTGGCGGCTCAGCCGCAGCAGCCGATTGCTCGTCAGCAGCGAGATCGTATAGACCAGTACAAGCGCAACCAGCAGCACCCCGATTACGATAAACAGGCCCAGCTGACTCACCTTATTGGCATCGCTCAGAATACTTTTGGTCTCAAATACCGAGATAATCTTCAGCCTGCTGACACTCAGCTCAGGGATCATCTCATCGATGATGACGTAGGAATCCTTGTCCTTCACCTGGGTCGTGAACACGCCCTTGGACTGCGCCTGCACATCAATCCCTATGTCAAAAGCATCCACCGTGCTGCCCACCAGCTGCGGGTTTTTGGCAGATACAATATAGCCCTGCTCATCGATAATAATGGTCTCGAACGGCTCCTGGTGCAGCATCTGGTTCAGCTCATTCTGATTCACCTGCACCATCAGAATTCCTGACTTGCTATATTCTGGGTAGGGCACCTGGCGGACCAGGCTCAGCTTGTTGATGGTTCCTTTGGGGCTGTTGATATAAGGGTCCTTATCGTGGATATACATCCAGTAGATCTGATTGTTCTGCATAGCCTGTGTATACCAGTTTCTCGTACGGATCTCCGGCGTTACCGGCGCGATGGACATATCGTCCACCAGTGTGGGATTATCGATAAAAAAGCGGATATTGGAGATTTCCCGGTACCGCAGCACATATTCCTTGAGGTCGGTATAATTCAGGTAAGCCTTGGTCAGCTCCAGGATACTCGGATAATGCGTATTAACCAGCCGCTCCAGATCCTCATCGAAATAGAGCAGATTCGAAATATCTGTAGGGACACGCAGCTTGCTGTACAACTGGCTTTTGATCTTTTCCACGTTGTTGGTGGCCTGATCTATCGCTCTGTTCAAGGCTCCCTCCCGAAAATAATTCGTCAGAATAATCCCGGCAATCAGCACGGGAATCATCACCACTATGATATAAAAGAAGATCAGCTTGTATTTCAGCTTCATATTATTGACCATCCGCACCAGCTTTTTGATATCAATCTCCCCTCTCTATACAAACAGGCTGCTCCCGGTCTTCTGCAAGAAGGGGAACAGCCTGTATATCATAAGCCTCATACCTGATTATCTGCAAGCTTGCCGCGACCTGCAGTTCCAAATTTCCCTTCCGCTTCTTTTTGCTTTTCGTTAAGTGCTTTAAGTCTAGTTCTCCTTGCGGTACGCGCTTGGGGAGACGCCGACATATTTGCGGAATTTGGCGTTGAAGTAATCGGAGTTCATGTATCCAACCTGCTCGGCTACCTCATAGACCTTCATGCCCTGAGACAGCAGCTGCTTGGCCTTCTCGATCCGCACCTTATCCAGATACGTATTGAAGTGCTCGCCCACCTGGTTCTTGAACATTTTACCCAAATAGGCACTATTGTAGTTAAAAATCTCCGCAAGTGTACCCAGCTTCAAATTCTCCTTATACCGCCGCTGGATCAGATCCGTGATCCGCTTAATCTCATCGCCGCGCCCGCTTCCGCTGCCTGTCAGCCGGGAGAGCTGCTCCATATAGCCCGACACCAGCCGCTCTGCATCATGCAGATATCTGCTGCTGTAGACCTCGCCCATCGGCGAGGCTTGTCCGGCAATCAGCGGGCGCAGCTCAGGACTCGCCGCCTCCAGCCGGGCAATTGTGCTGCTGACAATCCGCAGCAGCTGATCCTTGATATAGGTCTCGTCCCGCTGGGTATGCACGAGCTGGCGGATAATCTGCAGCGTTAGCTCCCTGGCCACCCCGCTGCTTCCAGCCTCCACTGCCAGCAGCAGCTGCACCTCGATGTCACGCTCGGGGTCCGGCTCCTCCTCCGGTTCAACCGCAGCTTGTGCAGGCTCCTCCCAGAGGTCCGGCATTTCGCAGAGCAGTGTGTTCTTCTGCCCGAAGAAGGCATCCTCCAGCCGGGCGCGTGCGGCCCCGAAGGACTCACTGGCCTCCTCCGGCCGGACAGCTGCTCCGCCCGCTGCGGCCACGAACTCCAGCCCCTCCTTCGAGATTAGCTGGTACAGCTCCTGCCAGAGCGCCGCCCGGGCGCGTTCATCCCGGAGCGGCTCCTTCAGCAGAATTCCCATGTATGGGGGAAGGGTGAAGAAGAAGCCGCGCTCCTCCTCCTGCCAATGCCGCTCCATCAGCCGCTTCACCGCATCTTCGCGGGCATCTTCCCCCTTGTTAAGCCCTTTCAATTCCAGCAGCACCACCTCGCAGCTGCTGTCCTTAAGACCCAACTCGGCCGCCGGCTCTCCGCCTTCCTTCGACTGCAGCAGCTCCCGCACCAGCACCTCGGTGGTTCTTGCCGGCTCCAGCGCCTGCCATTCGTTGATCCGTTCTTCCAGGCTGATCTTCTCCCGCAGCTCCTGCAGATAGCTGATCAGTTCCTCCTCATCCACCGGCTTAAGTAAATAGCCGTCAATATGATAGGAGATGGCCTGCTTCGCATATTCAAAATCGGCATAGCCACTCAGAATCAGCACATGGCAGCCCGGATTCTCCTTGCGCAGCTCAGCGATCAATTCCAGCCCGGTCATTCCCGGCATGCGGATATCTGCCATCACAAGTCCAGGTTTCAGCTCACGGAATTTGTCCAGCGCTTCATAACCGTTAGCCGCTGTCGCCACTACGGTATACCCCTTTTCCTCCCAGGGAATCAAGGTGCGCATCCCTTCCCTCAGCTTGGGCTCATCATCCACAATCAGTACTTTGATCAATTGGGGCCTCCCTTCACAGAGCGTATTACAAACTTTACAGCAAGCTTATACCATAACCTATATAAAAGAAAATAAGCTGCCACCCTGTACAGGATGGCAGTCATTCCGTGCGGATATTCTATTTCCGGTAAGAAGCCAGCTTCTCATTCAGCTCGCGGGTCTGGCCGTATACATTCTGATACAAAGCGAAGATCCCGTCATATAGCGCCGCCTGATCTGCATTAGGGGTATAGGTCTCTGCCGGACGGATGAAGGCTTCCGCACATTCACCCAGGGATTCGAACCAGCCTGCACCGTAGGCTGCCAGCATAGCTGCGCCCATAGCCGGACCTTGCTCACTCTCCAGCTTGATGATCGTAGCGCCGAAGATATCAGCCTGCATCTGCAGCCAGGCTTCATTCTTGGCCCCGCCGCCGATCGCCACAACCTCGGTAATCTCTTTGCCGGATTCACGCACAATCTCAATCGATTCACGCAGCGAGAAGGTGATGCCTTCCAGCACAGCGCGGGTAAAGTGGGACAGAGTATGTCCGGAATCCATACCGATGAAGCTGCCGCGGATGCTTGCATCCGGGTGCGGTGTACGTTCCCCGCTGATGTAAGGGGTGAACAAGAGACCGCTGCTGCCAGCCGGGATTTCGTTCACTCCCTGCAGCAATTCGTCGAAGCTCTTGTCTTGCGCAAAGGTCTCCTTGAACCAGGTCAGGCTGTGTCCTGCCGCCAGGGTCACGCCCATAATGTAGAAGGCATCCTTCTCACTGTGGTTGAAGAAATGGACCTTGCCTTCGAGGTTAAGATCCTTATTGCTCTCGTAAGACAACACCACACCGGAAGTCCCGATGCTGCACATCGTCCGGCCTTCACCCAGAATGCCTGCACCCAGTGCGCCGCAGGCATTGTCTGCCCCGCCGGCGAACACCTTGGTGGTAGGCAGCAGGCCGGAGGCTTCGGCAACTGCCGGAAGCAGGGTTCCGGTCTGCTCGAAGGATTCCACCAGTCTCGGACAGAGGGAGACCGGCAGATCGAACGCTCCGGCAATCTCCGCACTCCACTGCTTCGCGCCAACGTCGAGCAGCAGGGTTCCCGCTGCATCGGAGTAGTCCATGGCATAGTCACCTGTCAGGTGGTAGCGCACATAATCCTTCGGCAGCAGGAATAATTCAGCCTTCGCGAGCACCTCCGGCTCATGCTCCTGGACCCACAGAATCTTCGGAAGCGTGAAGCCTTCGAGCGCGCGGTTTCTGGCGATATCGATCAGCTTGCTGCCAAGCTTCTTCTCAATCTTACGGCATTCCGCAGTTGTACGCGTATCATTCCAGAGAATGGCCGGACGCAGCGCTTTGCCTTCGCCGTCAACGAGCACAAGCCCGTGCATCTGGCCGGAGAAACTGATACCGTCGATCTGTCCAGGCTTAGCGCCCGATACTTCCATCAGACGCTTCAGACTGGCGATGGTTCCCTTCACCCAATCCTCCGGGTTCTGCTCACTCCAGTTCGGCTGGGGTCTGCTGAGCGGATACGCTTCAGAGTGCTCAAAGGCTACCTTGCCCTGAGGATCTACCAGTACAGTCTTTACCGCGCTGGTTCCAAGATCGACACCGATTACATATTTCATAGTTATCCTCCTAAAAGTTATATGAAGCATTACTTCTCTTGAAACGACTCCGCAGCCGTTCAAAAACACCTTTCACTAAAGGGACGGCCAAAGTACGCGAGAGGTACGCCTAAGATGCAGCCGCAAATGTATTTCCTGCAATAGATTCTCGTTAAATCGGCCAAAAATCGTAAGCTATTGCACTTTGTACACTAGAATTTGTTGAAAAGTCTGTTTTGTAGGGTACCCTCAAATATCTGTTGTACGGAATACAGCAGAATGCTGTTTCCCAGCGAAATTAGAGCATTCTACTGCACAAAATACACTCACACGGTCCTAGATCCGCAAGACTTAGCGCATTTATGGAATAATTTCACTTCTGCAGTTCCGATGCCCTACTACGCAGGAAACCCCGCGAGTCTGCATTAAAAAAGGGGCTGCCGAAGAATGCTCTCTTCAGCAACCCCCGTTGCGTGTATTCTCTAATGAATCTGCGGACAATCCCGCAAATCCCGAAGCGTCTTACTCAGCAGTCAGGATGTACTGGTTAAGTGTAGCTCTCAGCAATTCCTGACGTCCGGATTTGTTCGGACGCGGGCTCTCGTTGTTCAGCGCGTAGTCAGCCAGCGAAGCCAGTGTCGCTTTGCCGGATACGATGTCAGCACCAACGCCTTCGTTGAAGCTGCTGTAACGATCAGCAATGAAGTTCTCGAATACGCCGTCTTCCAGCAGCTTAGCAGCTACCTTCAGGCCCTTAGCGTATACGTCCATACCGGAGATGTGTGCCAGGAACAGATCCTCAGGCTCGAAGGAAGGACGGCGTACTTTGGAGTCAAAGTTGATTCCGCCTTTGCCCAGACCATCGTTCTTCAGTACTTCATACAGAGTCAGTGTAGCATCGTAGATGCTTGCAGGGAATTCATCTGTATCCCAGCCGAGCAATGGATCGCCCTGGTTCGCATCGAGTGATCCCAGCATACCGTTAATACGGGCTACATGCAGTTCATGCTCGAAGGTGTGGCCAGCCAGTGTAGCATGGTTCGCTTCAAGGTTCAGCTTGAAGTGCTTATCCAGGTTGTACTTCTGCAGGAATGCAATGCAAGTTGCTGCATCGAAGTCATATTGGTGCTTGGTAGGCTCTTTCGGCTTAGGCTCGATCAGGAACTGGCCGTCGAAGCCGATTTCCTTCGCATAATCAACAGCCATGCTGAACAGGCGGGCAATGTTGTCCTGCTCCAGCTGCATGTTGGTGTTCAGCAGAGTCTCATAACCTTCACGGCCGCCCCAGAATACATAGTTGTCAGCGCCCAGACGTTTACCCACTTCCAGACCCTTCTTCACTTGTGCAGCAGCGTGTGCGAATACATCAGCGTTGCATGTGGAGCCTGCACCGTGCATGTAGCGCGGGTTGGTGAACATGTTGGCAGTGTTCCACAGCAATTTTTTGCCGGAAGCCTTCATGCCTTGTTCAAGGATGTCTACGATGGTATCGATGTTGCTGTAGAATTCACGCAGGGACGCGCCTTCAGGGGCGATGTCCACATCATGGAAGCAGTAGTACTGCAGGTCCATCTTATCCATGAATTCGAATGCTGCTTCAGCACGGGCCTTAGCCTTGTCGAGCGTGCTCAGTTTGTCCCAAGCGCGGACTGCAGTTTCAGCGCCGAACGGATCGGAACCGCCAGCTGTTAATGTATGCCAGTAAGCCATTGCAAATTTCAGGTGTTCTTCCATTGTTTTGCCGGCTACGATTTCTTTGGAATTGTAGAATTTGAATGCATAAGGGTTGGTGGAACGGCTTCCCTCGTAAGAGATCTTGCTCACTGTTTCAAAATAAGCCATTTGTAAAATCCTCCTCGATATTTTGCTTCGCCCGCAAGCGTTTACAGCATCATCTTAACACATCTCTTTGACTTTGTATATTGGTTAAACAAAGTTTTTTTATTTTTATTTTTCTCGGTATTTCGATTGATCCCAGAGCCTATACCCACCCTTTTAAATTCCATATATATAAAATTATGAAATTTCACTTTCGCTCCAGTTCAATGGATGTAGTTGCATTTTTGCGCTCTTCATTCTAGACTAGGGGGCATACCCGCGCAGCGGAGCGCAGCTTCACAGCTACCCTCTTCCCGCACGTGCAAGGCCCCCGTTCTATCCTGAAACAACGGCTTTCCTCATTGTTACATGCCGCCGATCAGCAGACCGGACGAACATTATTGTATGAGACCTATAAATTCTTATATTGCAAAAGGAAGTGTGCTGCTTGAAAGTTACCGGTGATCAGGCGCTGGTCAAAAAAATTAACAAATCGATTATTTTACATACCATCCGTAAGCATTCTCCTATCTCACGGGCCAAGGTATCCGGGGTGACAGGCCTTAATAAAGCTACCGTCTCCAATCTGGTAGCCGAGCTATGCGGGCAGCAGCTGGTTACAGAAGCCGGACCCGGGGAATCCAGCGGCGGGCGCAAGCCGCTAATGCTGCATTTTAACGAAATGGCAGGAACTGTAATCGGGCTCGAGCTGCGTGTGAAACAGCTTAAGGCTGTACTCTGCAACCTGGGGGGCGGCATTCTTCATGAACGGGACAGTGTGCTGGAGAACCACGACTTCCCTTATGTGCTCGGGCAGATGCAGCAGATGATCTCGGAGCTGATCGCTACCGCCCCGCCTTCTCATTACGGACTCGTGGGCATTGGTGTCGGCGTCCCGGGAATGGTCGATGAGCAGGGCGTTGTCTTGTTCGCACCCAACCTGGGCTGGGAGATGGTTGATCTGCGTTCGATTCTGGAAAGCGCCTTCGCGGTGCCGGTCACCATTGATAATGAGGCCAATGCAGGTGCGCAAGGGGAGCTGAACTTCGGCGCAGCACGCGATGTTCGCCATCTGCTGTATATCAGCGCAGGCTCGGGGATCGGGTCGGGGATTATTATCGGCGGAGAGTTGTATAAGGGAGCGCGCGGCTATGCGGGCGAGACCGGACATATGACGATTGAAGCGGAAGGCAAGCCTTGCAGCTGCGGCAGCCGGGGCTGCTGGGAGCTGTACGCCTCCGAGAAAACCTATGATAACCCCGGCCTCTCCCTCCCGGCCCGCACAACGACCGGACTGGTCAAGTATGCGCTTGAGGGGCAGCCTGACACGCTAAGCCATTTCAACTCCATCGGCGAGTATCTGGGGATCGGAGTGACCAATCTGATCAACAGCTTCAATCCTGAGCTGATCGTTATCGGCGGCGCTCTATCGGAGGCGGAGCCGTGGCTCGTCGAGCCGCTGCGCCGGGTCGTGGCTGAGCGTACCCTCCCCTACCACAAGCAGCAGCTCGAAATCACCTTCTCCAGGCTGGGTAGCCGGGGAACCATGATTGGAGCGGGATTTTCAGCGGTCATGCATTTTCTGGGCAATATCCGCGTGACCCTATAAAGCATATTTACAAGCGGAACAGCTGCGGCATGCTTTTTATGACGCGGCTTGTTTTTGCGTGATTAAAGTAGGATCACTTTTGGCTAGCGCATAAATTCTTATATTTCTTAAAATCGCCGCATTTTTATCTGCATTTCCTGCTCTAAAAGGAGTAGCTATCCTATATAATAAGGATACTTGTGTGACATTTGTCACCATACCCTTTTTTTCTGAAATGGAGAGAGAATCCATGACTTATGTTGATACGTCTGATATTTCGGCGAAGATGTTCATAGCGGTGCTGCTGCTGCTGCTCATCATTGCTCCGCTCGTCAGCCTCGGTGTCCTGCGTCTGTTCCAGTCGCGGAAGAAATCGGGATTCCTCCTTATCGCCAGCGGCATTGCCGTCTATGCTGTCTTTCAGATGTTCATGTCTCTTACTTGATGGACCGGCGCGTTGCGCAGGAGACTCTATAACTGCTCAACGCCCGGCTGTTTCTCTCACTTCGTCATGCCTTAGTCCCCCACAGACCTCGTTCCTGCATATTGTGTTCTGTTTTCCGCACACGGTTGTAACCAATTGTTAGACTTTAGCTCTAATGATGACGGATAGGTGCGTTAATCAATTGTGTATATGTTCCAAGTACCTTTCTCATTCAGCCGAATGGCATACATCATTTTAATTGAGTCTAACTTTCCAGTCTTGTTGTCCAAACATTCCCCAATGACTGTGATATGCACCTGGTTTTTGATTGTGGAATTGAATTCTACACTTTCAACACCCGTGAACTTATATTGGAGGTTTTCACCATAGTAAAAGTCTAAGGCATCAGCTAATTTCTTATTAACAAACCCAGCTTGAAACTCCTCGTGGTTGTGCTCAACAAGTGCCTTTAGATTTTTTTCAAGAACATTTAGCAGTGGCCGCTGGTCTTCGGATAACTGATTTTCTAAAGAACTCACATCAAATGCTAGTTCAGCTTTAAAGGTATTTTTTTTTGACTGATCTGTTTCAGATGCTTTTTCGTTGCTATTGTCTTTCAAGTTGTTGTGTGAGGTCGTACTGGTTGCTTGATTTAATTCACCCGTTGGAGCCGCATTACTACAGGATAACAACAAGAACATGACCATTGAAAGGCTTAAAGCCAATCTAGCAATATACTTTGACATTTTATCCCACCTTTTTGGATGATATAAAATTAGACGTTATCAATGAGAAAAGGTTACACAATTATGTATTAAAAAGGAAACAAATAATGGATTTCCCATAAAAAGCATGATTGTATTAAGACCAAGTTGCTCCATTTACTGTGATAACACTATAGATGTTACGTGGACCACCTGAGACGTAAGGTACGCTGCTGTTTACTTGTTTCGCACGAATTTGTGATGCTGTGCTGCCATCCAACATAACTGCATCAGTACATCCAAGATATTTCATGATACCTCTCGCGTCCAAAGCTGTACAATTTGTGGCTTTGGTCATTGCAGCCATAATAATTTTGCTGCCATTATAACCTACTGCAGCACGAAAGTTAGCACCAAAGCTTAGATTTCCTTTTTCATCCTTGACGAGATTGTTGTAAGCAGCTTCGCTAGAAACTGCTTCTTGCAACTTTAAGCTGACACCTCCAATTGCCCAATCAATCCAGCCAGTCGGAATGGACAAGTCAGCAATCTTGTTGATGACCGAGACATATGCTACTTGATTTGTTCCGTTATTGGGTCGCATACAAACAAGCGTGCCGCGTTTTAATGTTGCATTGGTTGAAGCATAATTTCTTACTGGAGTACCACCGGATGTTACGGCAATACCATGAACATAGCCCGTAGTATCGTCAAAGTAAGTCCCGTTAATCCCGTACTCGCTAGAGGTTGTGAGATTTGTCCCCCCCAAATCTTTAATCCGTATTGTGGACATATCTGCTTCAATATAATCTACTGTAATTCCATTCCAGGTTGTTTGTCGATATTTCGCGTTAGCCATATTAATCACCCTTTTCATTTTGATGTGGAGGTGATATCGCGGGAATCAACCCTTGTCATTGTCATTCCCTAACAATAACGGTTGTCGATAATCCTTCACTTAGTAGGTGAATTATTAGATCTCTTTTACTACCCAATCGATAATTTTTAAGGATTATTTTGTATAATCCCATTGCTTCCCCTACTACTTTTTGAGGATAGTCGAGTACTAAGTAGGATGTTAAGCATCCTTACTACGAAGACGATTATAATAAGTACTCATCCCGCAGCAGCACCGCCAAAAATAACCCCAAAAAGTGCAGCTATAGTCTCGATGATGACTCAGATACTTTACGGGGACCCCAAAATATACAAAAAAACCGCCTCCCAGCGGGAAGCGGCCTGTGTATGCTATTCAATCTATTCAGCTAATTACTCCGTTGCAGCCAGAGCCTTGTCGAACTTGGTTTTGTTCATGCCTACGATCTTCATATCCCCGATCACCGTAATCGGCACGGCTCTCATGCCCATATCCCACACCTGCTGGGCGTACTCTTCGTTCTGCTCGATGTTGCGTTCTTCGTACGCTACCCCTTTATCGCTCAGGAAGCTTTTCACCTGACGGCAATGCGGGCAATTCGTCGATGTGTATACAATTACATTCTCCATAGTATGATTTCCTCCTCGTATCTAAGTATTAGACTCTGAGCTCTATTGTAGCACCGGAATCCGTGCTTCTCCAAATGCCAGACTTACATAATTACTGCGCTGTGCTCCAGGCTCTCGATATATTTCTCGGCATCCATAGCCGCCATACAGCCGCTGCCTGCAGCCGTGATGGCCTGTCTGTAACGGGTATCCTGCACATCGCCGCAGGCGAATACGCCGGGAATGTTCGTCTCGGAGGTTCCGGGATTCGATACAATATAACCGTTTGCATCCGTAGTGATTTGTCCGCCCAGGAATGCCGTATTCGGATGATGGCCGACCGCCACGAATACCCCGCTGGCTTCAATGAACTCTTCTTCCCCGGTCTCGTTGTTGATCACCTTCAGGCCGGTTACACCCTTATCTCCGGCAATCACTTCAACAGGGGTGCGGTTCAGTCCCCAGGTCACTTTGGCGTTATCGCGGACACGGTCCTGCATAATCTTCGAGGCCCGCAGCTCTTCACGGCGGTGCACCAGGGTTACCTTGGAAGCAAAACGTGTCAGGAAGCCCGCTTCTTCAAGCGCGGAATCGCCGCCGCCGACCACCACGATCTCTTTGCCGCGGAAGAAAAATCCGTCACAGGTAGCACAAGTGCTGACCCCGCGTCCGATGTTATCCTGCTCCCCGGGAATCCCGAGATACTTGGCAGTAGCACCCGTGGAGATAATCAGCGTATCCGTAATCAGCGTGCCCATGCCTTCCACGTTCAGCTTGAACGGACGGTCACCCAGTTCCACGCTGTTCACCCAGCCGGTCACGAACTGCGCACCGAAACGCTCTGCCTGCTTGCGCATATTATCCATCAGATCAGGACCCAGAATGCCTTCCGGGAATCCCGGGAAGTTCTCGATCTCCGTTGTAGTTGTAAGCTGTCCGCCTGGCTGCGGACCTTCGATAACGAGCGGGTTCAGGTTCGCCCGGGCCAAATATATAGCAGCTGTCAATCCAGCCGGTCCAGTACCGACAATAATTGATTTGTACATGATGATATCCCCCTTGAGATGGACGGAAAAGACGCCATTCCTTATTTAAAATAATTATAATCTAGTATTTATTATGATCACCTCAAGGGGAGTTGTCAATATGTCAGAACCGTTGTAAACGCTCCTTTTTGTGAACAATTCAATTTTAAGCAATTTAAAATAAGCGGGGGCACATATTCTGCTGCTCCCTACATTGCACCGGCTTCTAACGCAGCAGACGCAATCCGTTAAGGATAACGAGAATCGTACTTCCCTCATGCCCGACCACCCCGAACGGCAGCGCAATCCCCTGCACAAAGTTACTGATCATCAAGGCGGCAATGACCGTTACGGCAAAGATCATATTCTGCTTCACAATCCGCTGCGTCCGGCGCGCCAGGGCAATCGTCCCGGCAATCTCTTCAATGTTGTCATTCATCAGTACCACATCGGCAATCTCCAGTGCAGCCCCGCTGCCCTTCATGCCCATGCCCATGCCAACCGTTGCGGTTGCGAGCGCAGGCGCATCATTCACCCCATCGCCTACCATGATCACATGACCGTATTGCTCCCGAAGCGCCTTGATATGCGATACCTTATCTTCCGGCAAAAGCCCGGCGAACACAAGGTCAACGCCGCTCTGCCCCGCAATGACCCGGGCTGTAGCCTCGCGGTCACCGGTCAGCATCGCTACCTTGATCCCCAGATCATGCAGCTTGCGCACGGCAGCCGCCGCCTGGGGGCGAACGGTGTCCTGCAGGGCAATCATTCCGGCGATGGTCTCTCCGGCAAGGATCAGCGATACCGTTTTGCCTTCCTGTTCCAGACTGCTGCGCAGAGCCTTCCAATGGTCCGTAGCCGCCCCGGCAGCCGCCCCTTCCGCTTCATCCAGCAGATTGGACTTGCCGATCCGCCACAACTGGCCGTCTATGACGCCTTCAATTCCCCAGCCGGTAACCGACTGGCTCTCTTCAATATCCCGCAGCCCGATCTGCTCCGCTTCCGCCAGTGCGACAATGGCCTCTGCCAGCGGATGCCCCGACAGCTTCTCGATGGAGGCACTCACGGCCAGCAGCTCTTTCCGCACATACCCTTCTCCGGCGATGAAGTCCGTGACCTGCGGAATGCCTTCCGTCAGAGTACCCGTTTTGTCAAAAGCAACAACCGAGGTCCGCGCCATATTCTCCAGATGAACCCCGCCTTTGAACAGGATGCCTTTGCGGGCGCTCTTGGAGATAGCCGACAGCATGGCGGGCATGATTGAGGATACCAGCGCACACGGGGACGCCACGACCAGGAAGACCATGGCCTTGTAGAACGTATCGCTCCAGCTCCAGTCCAGCACAAACGGCGGCAAGGTGATCAGCAGTACTGTGGCAGCCACCACAACTCGGGCATATACGGATTCCAGCCGTTTGATAAAACGCTGCGAATCCGGCACTTCGTTCTCCGCCTCTTCCACCATGCGGATGATTTTGGCGAACAGCGTATTCTCGGCAGTCTTCGTCACTTCTATATACAGGGGGCCTTCTCCATTAACGGTGCCGGCGAATACTTCACTGCCGACAGTTTTGTCTACAGGAAGCGATTCTCCCGTGATGGAGGCCTGATTCACAGATGATTCCCCCCGGCACACCTTGCCGTCAGCAGGAACCAGCTCACCCGGACGGATCAGCAGCAGATCGCCCAGCACGAGCTGATCAATGGTTACCTCACTCATCGCGCCCTGCTCGATGCGGACCGCAGTGGCAGGCTTGAGGGCCAGCAGAGAGGAGATATCCTTTTTGCTGCGTTCCATCGTATAACTCTCCAGCGCTCCGCTCAGCGCAAAGATGAAGATCAGCATCGCCCCTTCATTCCAGTACCCGATGGAGGCGGCCCCCAGGGCAGCTGCGATCATTAGCAGATTAACATCCAGGTCACGCTCCTTGACCAGCGTCTCCACGCCTTCTTTCGCCTTCATCCAGCCGCCCAGTGTATACGAGATCACGTAGAGAATTACAGACAAGACCTCCGACCAGCCGCTGGTAGCCCAGGCTGCGAGCATAATCAGCCCGCTCCCCAGAGCGGCCTGCATTTCGGAGTTGCTGAGCATTGCCAGCGGATCGAAGCGGCGCGGTCCCGGAGTACGGGGTTGCTGCGCCCCTCCTTGACGCGCTATGGATTTGGGCATTGATTTCGAGGTTGCTTGCATAATAAATCACCTTCCTGAATGGTTTTGGTTAAGCGCACACTTGAGAATGAGAGCCATTATTAACACCCTTAAAATGACACATGCTGCCCCGGCATCGCCGGGACAGCATGTTGAATAGGTATGGTTGTTGAGGATAATGACTGGGATGATGGCATGACTCAAAGTGATGACTAAAAGAAAGACATGCCTGAGAGATAAATGAGAATGATAATCATTGTTGCAATAGAGCAACTATATTTCCTTAGCGCAACTTATACCTATACTATACCACGCAAGGAGTAAAAGTAAACCCCGGGGGCAAGCCTGATTTTTGGGAAATAGGGTAAACCTGGGGAAAGGGTACAGATTGCTAGGGAGGCGGATGAAGGGAATGCGGGCTAGGCGGGTTAGGAGATTAAGGCGATTAAGGCGGTTACTGGGGCGCTAGTTGATTAGTGTGTTTAGTACGGTTAGTGGCGGTGCTTGGGATTCGTGGAGTTAATGAGGTTAATGAGGGCGTTTTAGCGAGGTGGCAGCTAAGGATGTGAATTTGTTTAATGTCATTAACAGTAACTTATAGTTCAGCTGCGAAATCAGGTGCACTTCTGCACCTCATTTCCACGTATCTTCCGCTTTAGGCGAATTCAGGTGCACTTCTGCACCTCATTTCCACATATCTCCCACTTTAGGTGAATTCAGGTGCACTTCTGCACCTCATTTCCACATATCTCCCACTTTGAGTGAATTCAGGTGCACTTCTGCACTTCATTTCCACATATCTCCCACTTTAGGTGAATTCAGGTGCACTTCTGCACCTCATTAATCCAGCGATTTCAAATGGTGGGGCCAGGTGCGCAGTTCCCCATTGCATCAACCGGCTGTCGTTGCACACCAAAAAAAGTGTCCCGCACGGGCATTGCTAGGAGCCGATGGCGGGACACTTTTTTATATACTGCTTATAAACTGTGAGTCTAACTTATACACTCTGTCTCTACAGAAAGCCTACCGTTTATAGTATGACCTCCACTTTCACAGATTGTTTGTGCGGGTATGGGGGGATGACTGTTCCTTCGAGCCGTTCGCCGTCCACCCGAATTTCTTGGACGCCTGAGCAGACATGGCTATTGTTCTTCACGGTAATCTCATACTCGCAGCCACGGAACCGCCGGCTGACCGAGAAGCCCTCCCAGGAAGACGGGATGCACGGGTTAATGGACAGTCCGGCCAGCACCGGCTTGATGCCCATAATGTACTGCGTAGCGGCTACATACATCCATGCGGCCGTCCCGGTCAGCCAAGATACGTTCGCCAGACCGAATCTGTCGGACTCCGGCCCGAACAGGTTCGAGGCATAGACATACGGCTCCGCTTTGTAGCGCTGGACTCCGGCTTGCTCCATGGCGACGTTCGGGATCAGCTGGCGGTAATATTTGTACGCCTGGTCCCCTCTACCCAGCATACACTCCGCAATAATTGCCCAGGTATTGGCATGGCAGAAGACGGCCCCGTTCTCCCCGGTTCCTTTGTTATAGTTGGTTAACGGATCGGCGGGATCAGGGAAGGTGGTGATGGACGGATGCAGTTTTTTGATGCCCAGCTCTGTATCTAGAATGTCACGCACACTGTCCATCGCCTTCAGCCCCTTGTCAGGCTCAGCCATCCCGGACAGGGTCGCCCAGGTCTGCGCATTGAGCCAGATCTGGGCCTCCTCATGCTCAGCGGTACCCAGATACCGCCCGTCATCCATCACCGCCCGCCGGAACCATTGCCCGTCCCAGCCCAGCGTGTTCACAAGCTGCTTCTGCTCCCCGTAGAGCCGGTCATAGTCCGCCGCATGCTCCGGGTAACCGGAGGCCGCCGCCAGATCCTTCATGCGCAGCAGCACGGTCCCGAACTGCATCGCTGTCCAGATGCTCTCTCCCCTGCCCTCACGGCATACGCGGAAAAGCTGGTCATTCCAGTCCGAGCGCAGCATCAGCGGGAAGCCGTTCGGTCCCAGCCGGGAGACGGTGAAGTCCACCGCCCGCTTCAAATGATCATACAGCGGCGCTTCACCGCCATCATAGAACGGGATACTCTCCTGAAGGAACGCCGCGTCCCCGGTCTCGGCCAGAATGTCCCATACGGCAAGCGCCGTCCACAGGTGATCATCCGAATGGATGCTGGTCACCGGGTCCCAGCCCTCATTCGGGAAAAAATAATGATTCACATGCCCGTCCTGGTACTGCTGCCCCAGGAGCAGCCGGACTTTATCCTTGGCTGCCTCGGGATCGTACGGTACGACCGCCAGAGTATCCTGGGCCGTATCCCGGTAGCCTACGCCCCGGAAGGTGCCGGTGGCATAATACGAAATATTGCGCGAGAACAGAAAATTCCGCTGCGCCTGATACGGATTCCAGGTATTAAGCATACGCTGCGCATCCTGATCCGGCAGCTCACAATTCCACGCCCCGAGGTAACGCTCCCAGTTCTCCTGAAGTGCCGCATAGGAACGGGTGACAAAATCCGCCTCCCGTGAATGGCCGATGGCCCGTTCAATCTCTTCCTCGTTCATCGCTGTTCCGAGGAAAAAGTTCACGGTGCGGGTCTCTCCAGGCGCAAGTCTTACCCGGACCTGGAGTGCGCCGCAGGGGTCGCCTCCCAGAATGGCCGAGCCAGTGCAGCCCCCCTGCTCAATAGCAGCCGGATTGGATTCGCTGCGGTAGCTGCCGATGAATTCTTCACGGTCTCCGTCATATCCGGCGAGCGGGGCATCGGACATCATATAGACCAGCGGGGTTTCGTCCGGCTTGGGCTGATTTTCCACCCCGTATTTGTAGATCAGCGCTTCCTTGTCATGGTACTGCACCGAGACCTGATGCTTGTTGTAGCATTGCCATTGCAGCTCGCGCATGAATTCCATCATCCCAAACTCGGCGTAGGCATACACGTTCAGCTCCTTGACCTCACTGCTATTGTTCGTCAGCGTCAGATTCCAGATCAGCGAATTCTCATAAGGCCCGACAAAATATACCGTCTTCGCTGCCAGCTCATCCGCCTGCGCTTCAAAGCGGGTATAGCCCATGCCATGGCTGCTCCGCCACTCCTGCGGCTTCCGGAAGGCCGGCTCATAAGTGGGACACCAGTAGCTGCCGGTTCCTGCATCCTGCAAGTAAATATACGGGCCGGAGCGGTCGGTCGGCAGATGGAAGAAACGGTAGCGGGTAATCCGCCAGATCTGCGGAGATTTATAGAAAGATAGTCCCCCGCCTGCATGGGACAGCATCGTATGGAAGGTCCCGTTGGATAAATAATTCAGCCAGGGAGTCGGCATATCATGCCGCTTGAACTCTACCTCCCTCGCTTCATCGTTGAAGGCGAAATACTGGTCCAGCTCAGCAGTGCGGGCAAGCAAATTGCTCCCAAAAGGCGGTTCTACAGCCTTGTTACTCTGTGCGTGGCCAGATGGGTCTGCGGGTGGTACGGATGATGTGAACGGTGCGGATGATGCGGATGGTCCCGGTTCATTGGCGTTCATATCGGTCTGCTCCTCTCCATTGCTCTTGCTCATTTGGGCTCCACCTCATCCATCGTCAGGCGGAACTCCAGATCATTCATATACGTGCCGTCTGTATTCAGGAACACCATGCCGAAGGCGATATCCTCCTGCGCTCCCCTGACGATGGCGATCAAGCGGTTGATCCCGCTGGCCAGCGTAATCTCCTGTTCAGGATCTGCCACCAGTCTGCCGTTCATATAGATCTCAAAAGTACAGGCCGAGTTCACCCGGAGTCTGCCGGTTCTTGTGCCGTCCCTGTTCATGCTGTCTGAGGCTGCATCCGCCGTCTCCGGCAGGTGCACAAAGCAGCTCAGGAACAGAGGGCGTCCTTCCGGTGCGGGAATGAGGAAGGTTCCGTTTGTGCGCCGTTCTTTTTTCTTCATCCAGCCGTATAGGCCTTCCCCCAGATTGTTCAGGGAGAATTCAGGGTCTGTATAGTAGGCCTTCATCGCCTCGTAGTCGATATGCGGCGGACAGAACAGCGTCATTGCGGCCTCCACCGCCCACTGCGCATCCTCCTTGTCATGAAGCAGCAGCTCATCGTCAAAAGCGGCTCCGAGATTGGCGAGCAGGCGGGCGTAGAGCCTTAGGCTCTTGTCACTGTCGGGGTCGGTAAGCAGCTGCGAGCAGAGGATCTCTCCCGCTCCGGCCGCCTGGCGGATCACAAAAGCCCCTGGAGCTGCCGCCTGGCTGCGGTTCAGCTCGACTAGCGCCAGCCTGCTGTATTCCGCCGTATGCTGCCCGGCGAAATAGTCCTTCCAGGCCGTGCCTTCCACGCTGGTGCACAGCACCTCGGCGCCCGGCACCTCCAGCCTGCATACGGCCAGCTCCCGGTTGACGACATTCCGGGGTGAGAGATGCACCTTATCGAAGCCGAACAGGTCGACCGGGCTGATGCCCTGGACGGCGGCGTGCGCGTAGTCCGCCGCCAGATGATACGTGCCGTGCGGCGCGATGCGCACGGGAGCGTCCAGCAGGCGGGCGAGTGCCTCCTGCCCGCCGGGCTCTGCCGGCAGCACCAGCACGCTGCCGCCGGCCAGGGCTGCCTGGCGCACGGCTTCCGCCGCGCCCGGCACGCCCAGCAGTTCGGCCTCCACGACGAGGAGGCCGGGGGGCAGGCCGGACAAGCCTGCGGCGCTGTCCAGGCTCTGGCCCTTCAGGCGGAGCTTGCCGAGCAAGGCCTCCGCCATTCCGCCGCTGCGGACCCACACCGCAGCGGACCTTGCCGCAGCGGGCGCCAGCGCGGCGGGTCGCCCGGCAGCCGCAGCGGACCCGGTGACGGCGGCGGGCTTGATGGCGGCGCCAGGGCTGGCCGCGATGCCAGGACCCGCGGAGGCATTCAGCGCCGCAGCCGGGGGAGCGGCCGCGTGGACCGCGCGGCCCGCGTACTGCAGCAGGCTGCGCAGCAGCAGCTGCGCCTGGGGAACCCGCTGGAGATGATCCATGATCTCCAGCTGATTTGCCAGGAACATGCCGGCTCCGCTGCGGTATTCCAGCAGCGGTGACCACAGATCGCCGCCGTCTCCGAAGTCTCCTGCGCTGCATTCCAGCAGCAGGGTGAAGTCACCGGTTACCGGCTTCTCGAACGCCGCCCGGATGATCGGCAGCGACCCGTCCTCACGCAGCTCCCCATGCCAGTACATCAGATCCTCCGCGCCTAATCCCCGAAGTACCGGATGCCCGTAATCCCCGGCATGGGCGCGGATGAATTCCCTGCGGGTGAGCGGCAATCTGCCGGGAGAGAGATGAAGCTGCTCCAGCAGCAGCAGCCGGCCGCCCCGCTGCACGAATCCTCTCAGCCTCCGGTCCAGCGCCCCGTCCTTATCCTCCATCTTGCTGCCGACAATCAGCAGGGTTCCGGCCGCAAGCTTCTCTACAGCTTCCGGTTCTGCCTGGACCAGAGCTGGCACCAGCGTGTGAATCGCCTGGAAGTCCCGGTCAGAGCCAATGTATGTTGCGGTCAGAGCGATCTCTACCGGCTCAGTCCGGCAGCTCCCGGACAGCAGGCGATAGCTTACCTCAAGCTCATGCATCAGCTCGCCGCCATGGAACAGGCGGGCAGACAGGGTCGCTTCTCCTTCACCTACCGCTGCGTCTATTCCTGCCCCCTCTCCTGCTCCAGCTCCTTCACCATGGACCGCCTCCGGCATCCATTCCAGGCGGATGCTCTGGCGCTGAGCAGGCTCATGACGGAAGCGGAAGGTCTCACTATATACCCTGTGACTGCCCTGTATGACTTCACATTCGACCGTTACTTCCTGCGCTGACTGCGTATCGTTATAGACATCGAAGCTGCGGGAGACCGGCGCATCATCGAAGAAGCAGCGGTTGTATTCAGCGGCAATCAGCGTGACTGGCTTGAAGGCCGCGGCCATAATGGCAAAAGCAGGATTAGGCCTGTAGACCGGATACTCCTCCGGCAGCAGCCCGTTGTTCAGCGAAAGTGAGTAGGCCCGAATCACAGCAGGCTTAGGACCGGGTGTGGTCAGATCGGCCTGCGGCAGCTTCAGCTCCTGCTCCGGCATCGCCCGCATGAAGTAGTGGACAAAGTTAAAGGTAGAGATGCCTGAGACGCCCTGCCGCCGTGCATATTCCACGAACAGCCGCTCCTTGTGGGCTAAACCGGCAGCGCTTGTGTCCGAATCCTTATATACATCCATTCCCGAGTACATACTGCTGTTCTGCGGACAGATGTACCACCAGCCGCCATGCTCGCCGAAGGTGAGCGGAACCTGCCGGTCCCACTGCGCGATCGTGCCGTCAATATTGTAATGGCGGCTCTCCACCTCGGTCTGCTGCCTGGAGACCAGACGGTTATCCCCCTCCACCATGACCGGGCGGGTATCATCCAGCGCCTTCATCAGCTCGATCAGGCCGGGAATATGCTGCTTGTAGTGATCCCTTCCGTCCACCCAGCGCATCTCGTTCTGTACACTCCACAGAATGACCGAAGGGTGATTCTTGTCCCGCTTCACCAGCCGCTGCACATGCGCGCGGCAATTGCCGATGAAATCGGGATGGGCGGCATCCATGCTTTTGCTGGAGCCGTAGATAGCCGTCTCATCGACAATCAGCATCCCCTCCTCATCGGCAATCCGCAGATAATCGGACGGATAGGGCTGCGCATGCAGCCGGATGCTGTTAATGCCCGCCTGCCGGCACATCCGGTACCAGCCCCGGATATAGTCCTCAGTCTGCTGGGCCGCCCCCTGAAAATGCCAAGAGTCCCCCCGCAGATTAACAGGAATCCCGTTCAGCATAAACTGCGGCCCCTCACACCAGAACTCCCGGAAGCCGAAGGTCTCGCTCCGGCGGTCCAGAATCTCACCGTCCGATTGAAGCACAAGCTCCAGCTCATACAGGACTGGGGAATCCGGGCTCCACAGCATAGCCTCCTGCCAGGGCAGGCTGAAGGCCGCTCCGCCCCATTCCCGGCTGCCGGTATTGCTGCATAACTGCCGCCCGGCCGCAGCCTGCGCGGGAAGAAGCGATACTGCGGCTTCCGCCTCAAGTACGGGCTGCGGACGGACAGCCGCCAGCGGCTGCGACAGATGCGGCGGCTCTGCCTGCGCGGACGGAATGCCGGACTTCCGCTCCCTGACCTGCAGGAGCACCCGCAAACCTTCGGGTGAGGGGCCCTCTTCTGTGCTGCTGATCAGAGCATCCACTTCCAGCCTTCCCTGCCGGACAGAGGTACGGATCGTAAGATCCTCCAGCGTTACCGGCGGATACGCCTCCAGGAAGACATCCTGCCAGATGCCCCGGGCAATTCTGCCGAACCAGGAGCCGGAGAGTCCGGTGATTTTGGTCTCCCCGGAGGGAAGCACCGCCGTGTCGAAGCTGCCGCAGACTACATGCAGATGCTGCTCCCGGCCGGACTTCACCAGTGCGGTGATATCCAGCCGCAAGGGCAGGAAGCCGTCCTCCCAGATCGCAATCCGCTCGCGGTCCAGATAGATTGCCGCTTTTTGCATAACGCCCTCGAACCGCAGTACGATCCGCTGCCCCAGCATCGTCTCCGGCACCTGGAAGGTGCGGTGGAGCACCCCGGCTTCAGCCTCATTCCATTCCCCGGGGTATCTGTACACATCGAAGGGCTGGAATTGATACTCGGCGACTTCGCCGAATTTGCTGCCCGAAGGCGCAGTATAGCTGTAGCGCCAGCTCGATGGGACCTGTATTTTGCGGGCCTCGTATTGCAATCTCTCCGGAAGGGCGCGGGTGCGCGGCTGGTCATAGAGCGGCATGAAATCCCACTCGCCATTGAGACATATGGATGTACGTAACATATTCATTCTCCTTTTCCTAAATGGGGGCGGGGGATGGTTAGGACGAGCGCAAGCTTTTTCCAAATGGCCTGACCCGTCTCCATCTCACTCCATTTCCTGAAATGCGGCTCCATCACCTCACCCCAGTTCTCCGGCCGGAGATTCGTGGTAAGCTTCCCTGCGTACGGGGTAGGCTCTACCGTTGCAGGCAGCTCGGAATAAAAGAACAGCAGGTTCTCATGCAGCCCGATAATCCCGTACTTGTCGCCGTCTCCCGGGCGCTCCTCCTGATACTGGTAATGGTGATACACATAGCTGGCGACCTGCTCCGGCTTCAGCGCCGCCACTCTTCCGTAGGGGGTCCCCCCCGAATGACTGCGCTTCCAATGTTCTGCGGTGACCGGCTGCTGATAATGAAAAATATCTATCAGAGGCACCCACAACCGGGGCTGCCCCCCTCCCGGCCACTCCTTAAGAATCTCTGCCGCACCCTGAAATAGCTGCTCCGGCTCCACCTCCCTGCTGGCGCATTCATAGTACAGAAACAGCTCCTTACCATCCTGAAAAATACTCAGCCGTTCAAGGCCCAGCCTGTCCATGCGTTCATTCAGTAACGGGGTCTGTGCACCCCAGAACGCTGACGGATTAGCATCCTCCCGGCACTCGGCTCTATATAAACAACGCTGCATCGTGTCCCTCCAACCTTATGTCATCTACCCTTTTAGAGTAACGTATCCGGCGGGCCGGTTCCTTGACGATCATGCCCTTCTTTAGCATAATAACGACATGAGAAAAGTGCGGATACTTTACTAGAATTAAGCATGTGAATCCCCTTCCAATAGATGGTTGATCAAGCTCCGAAATATCTCTTTGAATAAGCGTCTTGCTATCCGTCCTCACTTCTGGCATCATTTTTAATGAATTATTATCTTTAACTTAGAAAGAACAGCTTATTGGGACTTCACTCTATTCGTACAATCAGGGAGGAAAGCAAAGTATGAGAATCAAATTTGATCTTTTTCCGGGCGGAGTTTCTAAAGCGCTAACATTAAGCTGGGATGATGGAAGAACCTACGACCGGAAGCTCGTGGAGATTCTGAATCAGCATGGGCTGAAGGGGTCTTTTCATCTCAATTCGGGATTGTTCGGCAATGAGGGCTACATCTCGCAGGACGAGGTGGCTGTACTCTATGAGGGGCATGAGATTTCGGCGCATACCAGCACTCATCCGTTCCTTACCATGACCCCGCGCGAGGGGATCGCCGATGAGATTCTGACGGACCGCAAGGCGCTAGAGGAGCTAGCCGGTTATCCGGTCCGGGGCATGTCCTATCCGTTCGGCAATTACAATGATCATGTTATCGCCCTACTACCTGCCCTGGGCATTGAATATTCCCGCACGGTGAATTCCCACCACAGCTTCAGCCTGCCGGACAACCTGCTAGCCTGGCACCCTACCTGCCACCACAAGGAGATGCTGGACTTGGGCAAGAAGTTCCTGGAGGAAAAGCCCCGTTTCTCTTATATGCAGCTGCTCTATGTCTGGGGACACAGCTATGAGTTCAATGACGATGATAACTGGCAGGAGCTGGAGCAGTTCGCCGCTATGATGGGCGGTCACGAGGACATCTGGTATGCCACCAATATTGAGATCGTGGACTACCTGTCCGCTGTGGAAGGACTGCGCTTCTCCGCTTCGCAGAAGATGGTCTATAACCCGTCGGCAACGGAGGTATGGGTCTCAGTGGGGAATGAAGCCCGCCGCATCCCGGGCGGAGCTACGGTCAGATTGGGGCACACGACTTAAACATATGAGATAAGTCAGACGACATAAAACACACCCTATTAAGTTAGATTAAAAACCCGATTCCGCACAGCCCCAGGGCCTGGCGTAATCGGGTTGTTGTGTATTTTCGAAGGTTTTGCGGTTAATTCGTTGGCATACGATTGTGGAGATGGTGAAGAATAGAGCAGCCGGATTGGTCGTTGCCTGCCGATCCGGCTGCTTGCGGCAGATCAGACAGTGTAGGCAGGCCAGCCCGCCGCTACTGCCAGCTACCGCTAGATACCCGGCTACTGCCAGCCTCCGGCGGCGGCATCTACATTGTCCTGCCGGGCAATCCAGGTCAGGCAGGCCGCCCGCAGCAGCGCTTCGGTTCGCTGAGCCGCGCTGCAAAAGACCCCGCTCATGCCGATCTCATACAGATCGGCCAGCGCATACGCCGCCGGTGCCCCTGCGGCGAGCACCGCAGCCGCCGGCCGCACCCGGCGTACGGCGGCCAGCACCCCAGCCGCCGCCAGCGCGAAGCCCTCGGCGGCGTTCTCTCCGGGCGCGGCCTCCGCCGCCGCGCCGTCCAGCACCAGGAAATCGGCGATACGCGCGATTTCCCCGGCGGCAGCCTGCCCCACATCGGGCGCGAGCAGCGCCCCGATGCGGCAGGCTGCCGCATAAGCGTGGCCGAGAGTCTGCTCGGCCACGCCCTCAATGAATTCGCGCTGCGCCGCGAATTCCTCCAGGCTGGCGGGGTACGGCGCCAGCAAGTCGATGCGGCTGTCGCCGCCCAGCCGCTGGCTCTGCAGCGCGGCGGCGAACAGCGCATCAAGCTGCGCATCCTGAAGCGCAGCGAGTCTGGCCGGGCGGGCAGCAAGCTCCGGCGTGTAGAGCAGAGCAACTGCGGCCCAGACGCCGTCCGCCGACTCCAGAAGGTCGGCAGCAGCAGCCCGCAGCCGGTGACAGATCCGCTGCAGGATACGCTCCGCCTGCTCCTCATCACTGCATGACATCCAGCTTGAATAGAGTGCTGCGACCTCCGGCGCAAGCAGCCATTCCTCGCCCCGGATCAGGCAAGGGCCCGCAGGGTAGACACCCGGCTCTGCGCGTTGAAGAGACCGCTCGCCCGCTCCATCACGCAGGACCAGGAAAGCCTGGCGCTCCCCCGGGCGGCGCGAATAAGTCCGCTCCCGGTTCACTTTTCCCTTACGCGGCTCCCCTTCAGCAAGAAATTCCGCTGCTGCGGAAGCTACAGATGCGGACTGGCTCATCTCCACGCCAATGGTCCGGTCGCCGGTGTTATACTTGAACGGGCGCTCTTCCTTGTTTGGATCATCCTTCTGCTGGCGTTCACCCTTCATCCTCGCACCCACCCTTTACCTTTGAATTACTGCCGCTCCGCTCCCCCTGAGGAGAAGCTGCCAGCATTTTAAGAGGCTTCAATCTATAAATACTGGCAGAGGCACTGAAATATGCAAACGTTATCAAATGAATGCAGCAGCAAAATCTTACCCGGATGAGTAGTGGACATGCGGTGGGGTGACGAGCTTCAATGGGTAGGCGAGCTGAAGTAGGCGGGAAGTAACCTTTACATATTCTGTTGTTAATCTCTATAGACTTCGAATTAATTTAGGGTTCGGGTTGGCTTCTGCTTGGCGCTTGGTGATCAATTGTATTTACTACAGCAGATCTTCTCTTTAGCGGCTGTAAAAAGCGATCTGTTGCAGTTTGTACAGCAGATTTTCGCGGAAAGGGTGTTTTGGAGGCATGTGCCGGAAATCTGTTGTATGGAATACATCAGAACGGAATTTAACGCCGGATATAGCCTAATCTATTGCAGAAAGTACAATTGCCGGGCAGTTTCAGTGCGGATCAATCCCTCACGAACCGTTTTTCTCACAAACTATTCCTTATTTCCTCGCAAACCCTCACCCTCTTCCCATTACTCACACTCACACTCACACTCACACTCACACTCCCAACCCCACCCCCTGCTCCCGCAAAAAAAGACCACCGCCTAATACAGAAACATTCTGCATCAAACAGTAGTCTTTAATTCCTCTTCCTAAGTTGCAAGGAACTGTGTCTAATTGAAACCAGTTGGGGGGGGAGTACAAGGCTTCTGCTCACCGTCTATCCGGCTACAACTCTCCGGCAGCTCGGCAGCTCAGCGGTTCAACCTCTCACTCCCCAGCACAGCCCGCTCCCGCTAACCCTTTCTATCCCTGCTGGCTGGCAGCGATCGCCTGCTCCAGGTCATAGAGGATATCGTCGATGGATTCGGTGCCGATGGACAAACGCAGCAGCTCCGGTGTAACACCGGCGGTAATCTGCTCCTCGACCGACAGCTGCTGGTGGGTGGTGCTGGCCGGGTGGATGATCAGCGACTTGGAATCGCCGACATTGGCCAGATGCGAGAACAGCTTCACGTTCTCGATCAGCTTCACCCCTGCGGCCGCCCCGCCCTTAATTCCGAAGGTCAGAATCGCGCCCTGGCCCTTAGGCAGATATTTCTGAGCCAGCTTATAGGATGGATGACTCTGTAGTCCGGCATAGCTGACCCACTCTACAGAATCATGTGCCTCCAGATATTGGGCGACCTTGAGTGCATTCTGGCTGTGGCGTTCCAGACGCAAATGCAGCGTTTCGAGTCCCTGCAGCAGCATCCAGGAGTTGAACGGGGAGATCGCCGCGCCGAGGTCACGAAGCAGTTGTACCCGTGCTTTGATGATATAAGCGATAGGGCCTACAGCTTCAGTGTAGACTACCCCGTGGTAGCTCGGGTCCGGTTCGGTCAGGCCGGGGAACCTTCCGCTGGCCTTCCAGTCGAACTTGCCGCCGTCCACGATGATTCCGCCGATGGATGTGCCATGGCCGCCGATGAATTTGGTTGCCGAATGCACGACGATATCCGCACCATGTTCAATCGGACGCAGCAGATACGGGCTTGGGAAGGTATTATCCACAATCAGCGGAATTCCATGTTCATGGGCGATAGCCGCCACTGCTTCGATATCCAGTACATTCCCTTGCGGATTACCAATGGTCTCGGCGTACAGCGCTTTGGTCTTGTCCGTAATCGCTGCCCGGAAGTTCTCCGGATTGTCGGAATCCACGAACTTCACCTGAATCCCCAGCTTAGGCAACGTTGTAGAGAACAGATTATAAGTCCCGCCGTACAGACTTGCGGAGGACACAATCTCATCCCCTGCTCCGGCAATATTCAGAATAGAGAAGGAAATGGCCGCCATTCCGGACGCGGTCGCCAGTGCACCTGCCCCGCCCTCAAGCGCAGCAAGACGCTGTTCAAACACATCGGTCGTCGGATTCATCAGCCGGGTGTAGATATTGCCGAACTCCTTAAGCGCGAACAGATTCGCTGCGTGCTCCGCATCGCGGAACCCATACGAAGTGGTCTGGTACAACGGCACGGCACGAGCTAAAGTAGTGGGATCAATCTCCTGGCCTGCGTGGACGGCGAGGGTTTCAAAGGACAGCTTGTGCTCTTCTGACATGGGTGTTTCCTCCTCTAAAATAGGTAATGTCAAATGTTAACTCTACAAGATTGTACCTATTCTCTCACAAACCATGTCATTTGAAAAGATAAAATTCTTATTAATTCACTGTGTTTTATTAAGTTTAGCAAGCCAGAATAACCTCCCTGCAAAATGCTGTACATTCTGCAACTTTGGAGGGATAGAGCCGATAGGTTTCAGCGAATCTTGTTTTTCAGGCACAATTCTTAGCCGCGGGCTACATCAATCCTAAAAAACCCGCTGCAAGCAGCGGGTTCAAGGGAGCGGCGCTCATCAGCCTCCACCTCAAGTATCATAGCTGACCAGATAGTGATGGAGCTCCGTATTATAGCAGCCGATACTGTGTTCGATCAGCCGGCCCTCCCCGTCATAGGAGTTGCGCAGACGCTTCAGCACAGGCGTCCCCGGCGGCAGCTTGAGCAGCAGGCATACCTCGGATGGTGCCGGCTCCACGAAGAAGCGGTCCCTGAAGTTCTCCAGCACAATACCGTTCTCCTCCAGCGAGTCGTACAAGGACTGGATGTCTGCCCCCATCTCTGCCGCTCCCCCGCCGGGCAGGGCTGCTGCCGTAAGGAAATGCACCAGATGTATATAGGGCTGGCCATCCAGAATATACAGACGTTCGATCCGCTGGCAATACGGCCCGTAGCGGCTGTATTCCTCTGTTCCTGCTTCATTAGCGAGACGCTGGGATGCGAGCAATTTCTTTTCCAGCTTATGGCCTGCTTCGACCAGCAGCTCTGTGAACCGTTTGCCTTTGGAGAGCTTCTGGTAGGCGGTATTGCGCATCACAATGGTTCCGACGCCGCTTTTCTTCTGCACATAGCCTTCCTGGGCCAGCTCCTGGACCGCGCCGCGAACCGTCATTTTGCTGACATCGAACTCCTTCTCGAGCTGAGGCTCGGAGGGGATAATGCTGCCGAGCGGGTATACCCCGTGCAGAATCCGGTCTTTGAGGATCTTGTGGATCTGCTGGTATAAGGGGCCTTGCTTGCGTTTCAGTGACACCTTACGTTCACTACCTTTCAACATCTAAGGTAAAGTCTGACAGCGCCCGGAGCACCTCGCTCTCGGTAAACAGCGCGGTATCTCCCGGGATGGTGTGGGCCAGCATCGCTGCGACCGCTGCCATCTCCACCGTCTGCTGCTGCGGATACTCCTGCAACTCACCATGGATCACAGCGCTGGCAAAAGCATCACCGGCACCAATCCGGTCATACACCGGGAAGGTCAGCTTGCGGGAGAACGCGAATGTACCTTGACGGTACAAATATCCTGTCAGGGAATGCGTATTGTCCGCATTAATCTCACGGTGGGTGCCCGCTGCCGCTCTGATTCCGAAGCGCTCCGCCACAGCGGGAACCGCTTGCTTCAACTGTGTTATTCTATCATAATCTGCCGCTGCGGTGCCAAGAATGTACAGCGCATCCTTTTCGTTCATCAGCACCAAATCGGCAAGCGCAAGCAGCTCTTCGTAATGCGGACGGGCCTTGGTATACCCCGCCTCACCCCATAACGCCGGACGGTAATTGCAGTCAAAAACCACCATGCCCCCCCCACGCTTCACCTCCGCCGCAAGCTGCTTCATCTGCCCGCGCACTCCGTCATTCATAGCCAGCGTAATGCCGCATAGATGGAGCACATCCACCCGGGAAGCCAGCGCCGCCATATCATACTGACCAGCCTCAGCGGTATTGAAGCTGCTGCCCAGCCGGTCGGTATACGTGACTCTTCCGGGGCGGGCGCCGAACCCGTTCTCCAGGAAGTACATTCCGAGGTGCTTGCCGCCCCGGCGGATCAGTGACGTATCCACCCCAAGCTTGCGCAGATAGGCCATCGCAGCTTCCCCCACTGGAGTCTCCGGCAAGGTTGTGATTAGTGCTCCATTATGGCCGTATTTGGCGAGCGCCGCCGTTACATTCACCCCGCTGCCCGAAAAAGAGTACTCCAGCCTGCTGCTCTGGGCCAGCGTCTCCACCCCCGGCACCTGCAGCCGCATCATCACTTCGCCGAAGGCCGCGATTCTAGGCATACCGGTCCACCAGCGATTTCATCTTATGGAGCAGCGTGCGGACATCCTGCACCTTCGTGCTTCCGGTCTGCGGATCAATAATGGAAGAATAGATATGCGGGATCACCTGCGGTACGCCTGCCTGAAGCGCAATCTCCAGAATGGGCGCGAAGTTATCCGGATCGATTCCGCCTGTAGGCTCCAGGGCAAATCCGGCTTCTCCGCAGGCCTGGGCCACCGCACGATACTCTTCTTCCAGCTCCAGCCCTTTCATCGGAAAATATTTGAGTGCATTGCCGCCCATATCCCGGACCAGGGCAATGGCAGCGTGCACTGGAACGATGGCCTGCGAAGCATTCCCCGCGCTGACCGGCCCGGTGGAAATATTGACATAGCCCGGCTGTCCGCAGGGAGAGACCAGGCTGTTAATCCAGCTGTCCTTGGCTCCCAGGTTAGCACGGGTCGCGCCTACAGCCGGAAAGACCTGGTTGATATGGCTGCCCGCATAGCTTGCAGCAATCTCTGCGACCACCGCCGCCTGGCGGTTGTCCCCGGCACCAAGCCCGATGGATACGGCATCCTGGATCCCCTGTCCGTACTCCGTCATAGCGGCGGACGCTTCCTGGGCGTTGGCGTAATTTTTGGAGAGTACGCCCACCAGAACATGCCCTTCGGCAGCCTCGTAGATATCCTTGGCGTTCCCGATACTGCCGGCCAGGACATTCAGTGCCGCTCTGTTCTTATAAAAACGCTCCTGAATCTTGCTCATTATGATCTGCCCCCTATAATCTCTTGAATTCTGCTGACGATAACCTGGAGATCATCGCCCTGCAGCGATCTCGGATCGATATCGAAATATCCCTGCTTCACGCCATAGTCCCGCGTATACACGGCAATATCGCCTTCCCGCAGGCGGTCATTGACCTCTCTTGCATCCCTTCCCGCAGCAGCGGCATCAATCTGGATGCGTCCCCGGTAAATCGCCCGCCCCGCTTCATCCTGCACGGTGCGGACCGACACGCCGGGAAGACCGGCGAGCGGCTGAAGTGCCTCCAGCGCCTGCTTCTCCTGCTGGCTGTTGTCCGCCTTGTCCTGATATTCATCCAAAGCCTGGAGCAGCCCGAAGGTCGTCTCTTTGCCGACCTTCATGCTGCGGCCGATCCCGTGCAGCTGCACCTTCAGCCAGCCGATGTATTTCTTCCCGCCCGCTACAATGCCCGAAGTTGGACCTTCCACCGCCTTCGAGCCGCTGTAGATGGCCAAATCGGAATACTGGACATATTTGCGCAAGTCCTCCTCCGCAGCCGCATCAACAATCATCGGCACACCCCTGCGCCGGGCAACCTCCCAGGCCTCCTCCACCGAGATCATATTCTTCTGGACGGCGTGGTGGGATTTCACATAGAGAATCGCTGCGGTACGTTCCCCGATGGCCTGTTCAATATGCTCTACGCGGCCTTCATTCGCATATCCCGCTTCAACCACCCGCCCTCCGCCAAGGAAGACCATTGTCTCCACCGGCGCTCCATACTGCACGTTATGGCCTTTCAGCATGATAATCTCATTCTTCAGCACCGGCTCCTGATGCAGGCGCAGGCTAAGCCGCGGATCTCCGGCGGTCACTATGGCCGCCACCGACAGCGCAATGCCGCTGGAGGCCGAGTTCACCACAACGGCTCCTTCCGAGCCGAGCAGACGGGCGATGTAATCTCCCGATTTGTCCACCAGATCCGCGATTTCCACATACCGCTGCCCTCCTTGCTTCATTGCCTCCATGACTGAATCCGCCGGTGCAGACACGCCAAGGATGCTCATTCTTCCGCTGGCATTAATCACACGCTTCAATCCATATTTAGCCTGTAATGAGTGATCCATTGATAAAGACTCCTTTTGCTTCAATATAGTGGTGCGCGGTCCGCACCCCGCCCTCTGAGTCCATAAGCTGTTTCTCACCGTCTTCCAGGGAGAATAAGGTCAGATTCGCCTGCCCCCCTACCCGGATCTGCCCAAGCTCCGGCTTGCCGAGCCACTCTGCGGCGCTGCTGGTGACGGCACGGATTACCTCTTCCAGACTGTAGCCGAGATAGAGGAACTTGGTCAGTACATCCGCCATGCTGTACACCGGACCGTTCAGCCGGTTGCCCCGGTAGATGTCTGTGCTGATCGTATTCAGCACGATACCAGCCGCCTTCGCTTGTTCCGCCACCCGGAAGGAGAAGCTTGCGGTGCCATGCCCTACGTCCAGTTGGACACCCCGGTCTACAGCATCCAGCAGTTCCGGCAGCGGTGTGCCGTCCGCCCGGAACAGATTATTGGCTTTGCCGTTCAGGTAATGAGTAATTACATCGCCCGCCCGCAGCAGCTCCAGCACTTCAGAGATAGCAGGCGGCGCGGAGCCGATATGCACCATGAGCGGAAGCTTCGTCTCATCCGATAAGGTTCGTGCCAGCTTAAGCGGCTGTATGCCGCTGCCCTTAACGACGCTTTGGCTGATGCGGGCTTTCAGGCCGACGATGAATTCAGGATAAGCCTCCACTGCTGCAAGCGCGCGGGCCCGGTCAATCCACTCCAGCTGCGAGAGCTCGTCGGTCCGCGCAAGTCCGATTCTTGAGATATTAAGCAGTGCGAATACCCGGGTATCGGCCAGAAGACTCGCACTGTAAAAAGCCCCGATCCGGTCTGCTCCGCAGCTCCCGGCATCCACCAGTGTCGTCACCCCCTGCTTCACCCCGATCTCGTCAATCTGATCGCCGTAGGGGTCAAGCTCCGGCACAGCATGCACATGCAGATCAATCCATCCGCTGGAGCCGTATAACCCGGAGCAGTCCAGCAGGCTCCTGCCTTCCGCCTGGCCCGGCGGGGTAATCGCGGTAATGATTCCGCCCTGAATGGAGATATCCACCGTCCGGCCATCCACCAGCTGCAAGTTGCGCAGCACGTTCTCTGTGCCCACTCGTCCCATCTCCTTCTTCAATTACAGATTTACAGGGGAATTACCAAAAATGATTAATGACATGAACTCCATACATCCTTATATTTAACAAGTAGCAATGGCTGTGCCGTCCTGTCATAAAAATATAAAGCTGCTTCACTCCAAAGATTATAATGTTATAATGTTTATAGTAGCACAAGTGTAATCCAGAAGAGAACTGCGATTTCTAATCCAAGAGGTTCCATCCAAGAATTCTAATCCGAATATCTTAACACTGGAGGTACTGCTGCATGTCCAATCCCGCACCCCAGCCATCCTTGCTGAACCGGTTCCGGCTGACCTGGAATCACTTCAAGTCAAGGCTGCTGCTGAAATACGCTTTTTCCTATATCCTCATGTTCCTGATCCCGCTCACCGGCGTTACCATCTTCGTCTATGAAAACGCCGTCAAGGGCCTGCGGGTCGAAATTGAACAATCCAATGTTAATCAGCTTAATCAAGTGAAAAGCACCATCGACGGACGGATGAATGAGCTTCAGGAGATCGCCGGACGCATCGCCTATGACAAGCATCTGACCCCTTATATGGTCCGGCATCCTTATTACAGTCTGGAGGCGATTCAGGCACTGGCGAATTACAAGGCCAGCAGCAGTATCGCCGAGGATCTGTTCCTCTACTTCCACGGCGATTCCAATATCTATTCTTACCGTGGGTTGGCTGATCTTCATGTCACCTTCGATACTCTCTATCAGTTCGAGCACTGGACCCCGGAGGAACTGCGGCGTGACTTGAACGAGACCCGTCAGCCACTGGTCCGTCCAGCCGAGAATGTGACGGTCAATTCCCGGATGGAGCCGATGCTCGCCATGCTCGTCCCGGTGAAGCCGAATGACCCGTTCCCTTACGGAACAGTTGTCTATCTGATGAAGGAATCCAATCTTACCGGCGTCATGGATTCAGTTCTGAGCGATTTCTCGGGCAGCAGCTATATCTTCGGCCCCTCCGGCGAGGTGCTGACCGCGAACAGCCATGGCGTCAGCTTCCCCCAGAACGAGCTTCAGACCCTATCCGCTCTTAAGCCGGGGATTCACAATCTGGAGCTGGACGGAGAGCAGTACTCTGTGGTCTCTGTGAAGTCTGAAGAGAATGGCTGGACCTACGTCACCACGATGCCCAGTTTCCAATTTTTCAGCCGGGTCGCCCATGTTCAGACGCTGATTCTAATTGTCTTCTGTATTACAGTTGTTACCGGCATAGCGGCCGCGCTGCTGCTGGCCAAGCGGCAATACCACCCGATCCGCGATCTGATGGAATTCGCCAAGCCGCGGGGCAGCGGCAACGAAGCTCCCAAGCTGCGCAATGAATGGGAATCGATCCGGCAGACGCTTCATGACTACAGTGCCCGGATTGACCTCCAGGAGCCTTTTGTCCGCAACCAGTGCATGCTGCTGCTGCTCAAGCACGGCCAGCCGGATGATCCCGAGATTGAACAGATGATCCTGAGCGCAGGCTTCAGGCATCCGCAGGGACAGGGCCTCTATTTCTCGGCCATCCTGTCCTGGGATGATGCAGCGCAGGGCGGCAAGTCTTGGCAGGAACGCCATCTGCTGCAGGAGATGCTCAGCAATATCTGCCTGCCGGGCCCGGATGCGCAGATCTTCGGGATTGAATTCTCGGTCAAGGACCAGTTCGCCCTGATTATCTCCCTTCCAGGGGAAGGGGAGATGCCTGTTCAGCACCGGATGGAGCAGGTTATTGAAGCCATTCAGGCAGTGATCCGCGAACACTCGCAGCTCGCGCTGAGCATCGGTGTCGGCATGGCCTACCGGGACCTCGCCAGGCTGAACCAGTCCTTCATTGAAGCCTCCGCTGCTCTTGAGCACCGGATGATCCGGCGCAGCGGCCAGGTCACCTACTTCGAGCAGCTCGCAGAGCTGAATCCCGCCGCTGCCGAGAGCTTCTGGATTCCGCGCAAATCCATGCTGAAGCTGGAGCAGAGTCTGAAGCAGGGCAACGAATCGGTAGCGGCTCAGATGATTGCCGACACCATTGACACGATCAAGGACGAGCCGCTGCAGGTTCATCTGCTGCGGTGTATCTGCTTCGATCTGTTGAATGCTTTTCTGCGTACCGCCTCGGAGCTGGGTATGGATGAGGTGTTCACCAATATGCCGGAGCTGACCTCCTTCGAGACGCTGGAGGAGCTGGAGAGCCGGCTACTCTCGCTGGCTTCCGCCATTTGTGCCCAGGTGGAGCGGAACACCGAGAACAGCGAATCTTCCCTGATGGATGACATTCTGGCGTATGTGGATCAGCAGTTCGCAGACTACACCCTGAGCCTTGAGCATGTGGCGCTGAAGTTCGCCATCTCGACCTCTTATTTAAGCCGAAGCTTCAAGGAGAAGACCGGCAGTAATTTCTCGCAATATATCTGGCAGCGGCGTGTGGACGAGGTGATCCGGCTGCTGGAGAACTCCAGTGCTCCGCTCAAGGAGATCATCGAGCAGGTCGGTTACCTGGATGCACCCAACTTCATCCGCAAGTTCAAAAAAGAAACCGGTCTGACGCCGGGGCAATACCGCAAGGAACATGCCTTGAAGGGGGCCGCTGCGAAAAGACCGGTTTGAAAAACGGGCGGAGCGTCCGCCCTGAATGTTGGCATACAACCAATCCTGCACATAATGCAACATTTTACTCATCCTATGGGCCCGAACGCATAATTGTTGTACAAAAGGCAGGATTCCATCTTTATCGGGCAGCGTGGCAGGTTTATTCCTGCATTCTATGCAACATTCCTCCCGCAAAGCTCGCTATCTGTGAACCGGGGCTGCAAAATGTGCAACATTTATATCACCAGCAGCTATGCAGGTGATTCGCCACTTCGCCATTTGCGGGACGAATCACGCAGCCTGCCTCACCAGTGCTTGGGTTACTCCGCTTCGCGGGGCGATTATCTGGTACTCCGCTTGGCGGCGGCTTCCTGGCTACTCCGCTTCGTTCAGAATATGCTCCACCAATTCATCCAGCGGCACCGTGGCGAGCGCGATCGCTGTGTCGGTTACCCCGTAGTAGATATAGAGCAGGCCGTCCTTGACCACATTGCCGGTCGGGAAGATGACATTCGGAATCTGGAAGCCAAATTTCTCGTAATACGTCTCCGGCTCCATAATGAAGTTATGGGTCCGGGCAATGATTTTCTCCGGCTGCTCCAGATCCAGCAGCATCGCCCCTACACGGTAGACGATCTCTTCATCGACACCGTGATAGAGCACCAGCCAGCCCTTGTCTGTACGGATTGGAGGCGTTGAGCCGCCGATCTTCCGCGACTCCCAGGACAGGTTCCCGGCGGCGGCGAGCAGCTTGGGCTCTTCCCAATTCACGAGATCCTCGGAATAGGTAATCCACATAGCAGCTTTTTCCGTCCCGTAAGCTTCGCCCACATATTCTTCGGGGCGGCGGAGCAGCACGAATTTGCCGTTTATTTTCTCAGGGAACAGGATGTTGTCCCGGTCATTGATGTCGAGCGGTGTGGTATCCGCCACGAACTCCCAGTCCAGCAAATTGGTTGACTTCAGAATCGAGGAGCGGGTCAGCCAGTGGCCCTCCTCTTCCCCCCAGCCGTCCGGGTATTTGGGAATGGAGCGCTCAGGGACGCCGGCCCCGGTAGGATAATAGCTCATGGCGCAGGGACGCAGGGCGTAGTTGAGGTAGAAGGTTCCATCGATCTTCACAATACGCGGGTCCTGCACGCTGCCGTACGGAAAGCCCAGCATATCCGGGGTAACAATCGGCTCATCCTTCACATGGGTGAAGTTCACTCCGTCCTCACTCTCCTGCAAGCCCAGATAGTTCTTGCAGGGAGTCAGGGAACCGGCGGTGCGCTCGATCATATAGAACTTGCCGTTATCGATGATGACCGCCGGGTTGAACACGGTCACCTTGCGCCACTCATAGCCGCCCGGGACGACAATCGGATTATTGGGATGTCTTGTAATTTGCATGTCTATTCCTCCTGCGAATGATGTTCGTGGTATATAAGAAGCACTTAGGCTTTGAACTTGAAGCTTGATCGTCACTGCGGTGAACATTTGGACTTCCGGCCGCTGTTGTCAACAGATTTCTAGATTTAATCCGCTTTTCAGCGGTTGAAATCCGTTGACAAAGGCGGACGCTACCGCTCCTACAGTTCCAAATTTCCCCTCCGCTTCTCTGCTTTCTGTTAATTACTTTCGTGCTTCTTATATAACTTAAGCGTCTGTACCTCATAGGGTCTGAAGGACAGCGGGATGACGCCGCCGGCGGTCTCCACGGAGCTGGTCGTGCTCTCCAGCAGATTGACGCGGCAGGCGCGGACGTCCTTGTCCTTCCAATCCAGCACAGCCGATTCTCTGCTGCCCGCCGCTTCATACAGCCGGATAATCGTGCCGCTGCCGTCCTCTGCCTGCTTGATTGTATCGAGCATGACATGATGGCTCTGGAAGGCAAGCCAGGCATGGGTGCTTGGATATTGGCCGGAATGTGCGGCTTCGCTGACCGCCAGCAGCGGTTCATTCAGCTCTGCTGCTTCCCGTACCACATCGGCCTGCCGCCATTCTCCGCTATGCGGATACAGCGAATAGGTGAATTCATGCTCCCCCTGGTCGGCATAACGGTCCGGCCAGCGCGGGGAGCGCAGCAGCGAGAGCCGCAGCACTCCGTCATGAATGTCATAGCCGTATTTGCAGTCGTTCAGTAGGCTCACGCCATAGCCGCCCTCGGACAGATCGGCCCAGCGGTGCCCGCAGACCTCGAATTGCGCCTGCTCCCAGCTGGTGTTGCGGTGGGTCGGGCGCTCCAGCGCGCCGAACGGAATCTCATAGGTAGCCTTCGCGGCCACAATGTCCACCGGAAAAGCAACCTTCAGCAGCTTATGCTGCTCCCTCCAGCTTACGCGGGTACGGAAATCCACCCTGCGGCTGTTCCGGGGCAGGACGATCTCCTGCTCAATCAGCGATTCATGCAGCTGCCAGCGGAACTTCAGCACGGTCTGCACAGGGCTGCTGGTGAGCACCCGGCAGTCCAGCAGCTTCGCCTTGCCCGCAGGCTGCTGCTCATAACGCGGATCTATATCCCAGGCATCCCACAGCGGCGGGGTGTCATGGTAGAACTGAAGCTGGTTCCCGGTTTGGCCGGGCTGGAGCAGCTCGCGGCCCGCGCTTTTGTCAAACCAGCGGCTGATTTCGCCGTACTTATTGAATGTGAGGATGTAATGGTCGGTCTCCCACTCTTCCGGGAAAGCTTCCCCGATGACGGAAGCACCCGGCGGCTCAGGCCATGCTCCGGCCGGCTCCTCCGCCTCCCGCAGCCAGATCGTCCGGCAGCCGAAGGCCGGAACCTTGCGGACCTGCACAGCCAGCGTGTAACTATCCCCGCCAGCCTCCGTGTTCCAGTATTCGCTCGGCAGCAGACCGTCCTCGTCGAATACCTGCACCGCAGCCAGCTCAGAACCGCCCTCCAGCCGGAGCAGCTCCGTACGCTCCCAGCCCAGGCTGTTGAAGACCACATAGGGACGGCCTTCGCCCAATGTATTCACTTCAGCCGTCAGAGCATGCAGGGAGCGGTCCAGCGCCTGCCCGCCCAGACGGAAGATCTCCGCGTATTCCTCCCGCGAGGTCGTATACACCTCCGGGATCGAAGTCCCCGGAATGATGTCATGGAACTGGTTGAGCAGCAGCAGCTTCCAGCCCTCGGCCAGCTCCCCTGAGGGCAGCCGCTGCACCTCCGGCTGATCCGGCTGCTCCAGATCCAGAGCACCGTCCTTCTCCGCCAGCACACTCCAAATCTCCGCCTGCCGGTACAAAATCTCCGCCTTGCGGTTGCTGCACTTATTGAAGGCATGGGTCGTGAAGGTCCCCCGGTGCAGCTCCAGATAGAGATCGCCGTGCCACGCCGGAAGCTCCGGCTGGCGCGCGCCGATCTCCGAGAAGAAGGCTTCCGCCGTCGAGAATTCGCTAACCGGCTGGCCCGGCGCAAGATCGGTGCGGCTCACATATTCCAGCATCTCGTGGGTGACCCCGCCTCCGCCGTCGCCGTGTCCGTAGAGCAGCATCAGCTCATCATGCGCTTCCTTCTGGGCGTTGGCCTGCCAATGCTCCTGCACATCCTTCGGATGCGTATGCTCGTTCACCCCATGGTTCTGATAGGCCACAATCCTCGTCCCGTCAATGCCGACCCAATGGAATAAGGTATGCGGGAAGGGATTGGTATCATTCCAGCCCAGCTTGGTGGTCATGAAATAATCGATACCCGCCTGCTTCAGCAGCTGCGGCAGAGAGGCGCAATAGCCGAAGGTATCCGGCAGCCATTCAATCGTGGACTGCTTGCCGAATTCCTTCATATAGAAGTCCTGGCCGTACAGCATCTGCCGGACCAGCGACTCCCCGCCGGGAATGTTCAGATCCGGCTCCACCCACATACCTCCGACCAGCTCCCACCGGCCTTCGGCAATCCGCTCCTTGATCCGCCCGTACAGCTCGGGATAATGCTCTTTGGCGAAGGCATAGAGCTGGGGCTGGCTCTGGGAGTACCGGAAGTCCGGGTACTTGTCCATCAGAGTGCAGACGGTGGAGAAGGTCCTGCTGACCTTGCGCACCGTCTCCCGGACCGGCCACAGCCAGGCCACATCAATATGCGACTGGCCTACCATATGCATCGTTCCCGGGTGCAGTCCCGCCGCCCGGTCCGCCGAAGCAGCAGCCCGTAACTGCTGTTCCGCCGCAGTTACGGCCCCGCCGTCCAGCAGCAGCTCCTCCTTCATATAGAGCGTGTCCATCACCCGCTCCAGCGCCTTAAGGCTGCGGAGGCGGCGCATGTCTCCCTCCGGCAGCAGGAGGGCCGCTTCGTGTACGATTCGCACCGTATGCAGCAGGCTGTATACCGGACGATTGACGCGCACCAGCTTGATTTCAATACCCGTCAGCGGCGGCTTGATCACCGCCTGGCGGTTCAGCGGGTCCTCCGGCTCCGGTACCGGATCATACAGCTCGATGTCCAGCTCCAGGCGCTCGCCCGCAGCGCCGGACGGCAGCGGAATGAACCAGTGATTGCTGTCCAGGCCATGGTACGGCGCTCCGCCCAGCTTCAGCAGACCTTCCCCGCGTCCCAGATAGAGCAGCGCCGCCTCTTCCGGTGCCCAGTCTCCCGGCACCGCGATCTCCCGGTGAAGGAAATAGGTGGTTCCATACCCGCCATCCAGCCGGGAAACATTGTACTCCCGATGCAGCTCCTCCTCATGCTCATAGCAGCCGGGAGTGCGGTAGCGGGACCTCCGCATAGTCCATTCCGCAAGCTCTATCTTCTCAGCCCATTGCCGCTTGTCCAGCCATCCGGCGAACCGGTCCATACGCTTCATAGCTTAGCCCTCCTCTCTGACTTGGAGCGGCGCGCTCAGGTACTCTGCGGAGTGCGGGCCGGCCATCACTGTGAATTCTCCCGGCTCGACGATCCGCGTCAGATCTGCCGATACATACTCCAGCTCCTCCCGGCCTACACGGAACGTCACCGTCTGCGTGTCTCCCGGCTGAAGGCTGATCTTGCGGAAGCCCTTCAGCTGCTTCTCGGGCCGGGTAATGGAAGAGGCCAGGTCGGAAATATACAGCTGGACCACCTCGCTGCCCGCCCGGTCACCGCTGTTAGTTACATCCACGGAGACAAGCGCTTCTTCATCCGCAGAGATTACAGGAGGCTCCACCTTCAGGTTGCTGTATCCGAATTCAGTGAAGCTAAGACCATAGCCGAAGGGATATTCAGCGTGAAAATCCGTCTCCAGATACCGTTTGCCTCTCGTCCGCCGCTTATAGTAGTACACGGGCAGCTGGCCGACATGCTTCGGGATGCTGATCGTCAGCCGCCCGGAAGGGTTCACCTCGCCGAACAGAATGTCAGCAATTGCATGTCCGCCCTCCTGGCCCGGGTACCACGCCTCCAGAATGGCGTCCGCGTGCTCTACAATCCAAGGCTCGGCAATCGGGCGGCCGTTGATATAGACCACAATCAGCGGCTTGCCCAGCTTGTGGATCTCCTGCGCTAACTCCAGTTGCACGCCCATCAGATTCAGCGTGGACCGGTCGATGCCCTCGCCGCATTCCATGTCGCTCCAGGAATGCTCCGTCACAACAGAAGCGCCGGTGAGCAAATCAATCGTCCCCTCACCGAAATCTCTGGCGCTGGAGCCGCCGATCGCCAGCACCACCGCATCGGCTTCGGCCGCACAGGCCAGCGCAGGGGTGAAGCCTTCCCGGGAATCGCCCTTGATCCGGCAGCCGGGTGCGTACAGGACCTTGTCCGCTCCACCGCCCAGCGCCTGCCGGATACCGTCCAGCACGGTGATAATCGCGCCTGCGGGCTGCGGCGAGGTATAGTCGCCAAGCTGGTTGTACGGGGCATCCGCATTGGGGCCGATCACAGCAAGCTTACGGATCTCCTTACTTAGCGGCAGCACTGCGTTCTCATTCTTCAGCATGATGATGCTCTCACCGGCAATCCGCCGGGCCAGCTCGCGGTGCTCCGGCTTGCCGATGATGCTCTCCGCCTGCTCAGGATCGGCATAGGGGCGGTCGAACAGCCCAAGCTTGAACTTCAACTCCAGAATCCGTGCCGCCGCACGCTCCAGATCGGATTCCTGCAGCCGCCCGTGCGTGGTAGCAGCCGCGATATGCTGCTCGAACATCTCGCCCGACATCTCCATATCGATGCCCGCCAGCAGTGCCTGCGCTACAGCTGTTTCTCCGCTATTTGCGGTGTTATGACCATTCGTCAGCATGCCCAGCGCTCCGCAGTCCGTGATCACGAAGCCTTCGAAGCCCCACTCTTCCCGCAGCACATCCTGCAAAAGATAACGGTTCGTCGTACACGGCACGCCGTCAATCTCGTTGTAAGCTGTCATAATGGACAGCGCACCGGCCTCTACCGCCTTACGGAACGGCAACAGATCAACCTCATGCAGCTCGCGCAATCCCATATGCACGGGCGCGGAGTTCCGCCCGCCTTCCGAGCTGCCGTAGGCGGCGAAGTGCTTCAGGGTGGCAAGCACGGAATCCTCCGCGTCCAGCCGTTCTCCCTGCAAGCCCTTCACGGCCTCCACACCCATAGTCGCAATCAGGAACGGATCTTCGCCGAAGGTCTCCTCCGTCCGGCCCCAGCGCGGATCACGCACCACATCCAGCACCGGCGAGTAGGTCGCCGCTCCGCCCTGGCTGCGGGTCTCAAGCGCTACCACCCGGCACATCTCCCGGTACAGCTCCGGGTTCCACATGCTGCCCAGTGCAAGCGGCACCGGAAATACAGTGGCTCCGATCGCCATATGCCCGTGGGAGCATTCTTCGCCGAACAGAATCGGAATGCCAAGCCGGCTCTCCTTCATCGCATAAGCCTGAATGGCATTAACGGCCTCCGCCCCCTCCTTCGGGGACAGGCCGGTCTCCAGCGTGACTCCGGTCCACGGGTCGGCACGCAGCGTCCCGTACAGGGAGCCGACGCCTCCGGTAGCAACCTGGCGCTTGAAGGCTTCCGTCATGCCTGTGGTTCCGTCCGCGTGCTTCTCATAGCACTGCCAGCCGAAAGGCTGGACTAATTGTCCAGCCTTCTCTCCAAGTGTCATGCGCTGCAGCAGGTCCTGTACCCGATCCGCCACAGTCCGCGTTTTATCCTTATAGATCATTTTTACAGCACCTTTCTGCATTAGTCATTCTGCCGCTCACTCTCGGCACTTCAGAGAATGAAAGTTCGAAGAAAATGGATAGCGCCTGAGGAATTAGTTAGTCTTCCAGCGGTCATACGCAGCCTGGTTGATCTCGGCTACACGCTCTCCGCCCATCTTCTTGACAGTTGCGACATAGTTGTCCCAGCCGGTCAGCGGCTCGGCACCAGTGATGAACTTCGCTTCCATCTGCTTCACATAAGTGCTCAGGTCCGAATTCAGACTGCTGATTTCTGTCTGCTCTTCCACCGTGAGGAACAGGGCCGGGAACGGAATCCGTGCGCCCCGATCCAGCAGCTTCTGCTTGGTCTCCTGCTCTACCCAGAGGTCGAAGTCTGTCTTGAGTCCCTTGTTGATATCATCCATGGACAGGGTTGGGGCAGGAATGCCGTAGTTCGGCGTCAAGGTGGCCCGGAAATCCTCCATCTCCTTGCCGTCCGGTACAGGCAGGTATTGCTTCACACGGTTGTCTTTGTCGGTGTACTCCCAGAGCGTTCCCTCCGGCCCTTTGTTGAAGAACAGGGCACCTTCATAGGAATAGAGGTAATCTACCCAGCGGAGCGAGGCTTCCGGTGCAGGGTTACTGTTCGTAATGGCGAATGCGCCGGTCGTAATTCCTCTGTTCTTGGCAATCGCCGGAGCGGACACCGATTCACTGCGCACAGGGGCGAACATCGGATCTGCCATGGACGGCTCTCCGCCCTTCGTCATATAAGCATGCCAGTCGGAAAAGAGCGCCACGCGGTTATTCTGCGCCTTGGCCTTCTTCTGCTCCGCCGTCTGCGAGAAGCTCTCATGATCCAGCAGCTCCTCGGACCAGAGACGGTTCATATACGTCAGGTACTCCTTATAGCCTTCTTCAAGCGGTGTATAGTGGACCTTGTCCGCATCGTCTACATAGATTTCTTCTTCATAGATGCCAAAAGCGCCCAGCAGCCAGGTACGGATATCGCGGAGGTTCGCAGCCGTTGTCGTCACTGAGGAGATTGGAATCTCATCGGCAGTTCCGTTGCCGTTCGGATCTTCCTCCTTCACGCGCTTCAGGTAGGTGTACAGCTCCTCGGTCGTTTCAGGCAGCTTATCGATATTCAGGGCCTTCAGGAAGTCCCCGTTATACCACATCGGGTTGCGGTACCAGTGCTGGCTCATTTCCACCACCGGCAGGGAGTAGATATGACCGTCCGGAGCGGTAATCGATTTGCGCACATCCGGGTTCTCCGCAAGCAAAGCCTTGAAGTTCGGGGCATATTCTTCGATCAGGTCTTCCAGCGGGATCAGAATGCCCTGTTCGCCGTAATTCATCTGCTCGGCAGTCGTCAGACCGGCAGCGTAGAAAATATCCGGGTAATCGCCGCTGGCGAACACCAGATTCTTTTTGGTATCGAAGCTGTCCTTCGGCGCATTTTTATATTCCATCGTAATCCCGGTCTTCTCCTTCATCTGCTGGAGCACCGGCATGTTCTCCCAGTTCTGAATGCCCACATCCGGCGCCATCATGCTCAGGGTGATCGGCTCACTCACAATCGGGAAGCCCTCCTTGTTCACCGTGGCCTCTCCGGTACCCTTATTCGCGGTGCCTTCATTGGAGCTCCCGCAACCAGCCAGCAGTCCAAGAATCACAGCCGAAGACAGCAGAATATTCCATGGTTTACGTGTGATCTGCATTAATAATTCCTCCCTTAGGTTCATTACATTTTAACCTTTAGCCTTTCACAGAGCCAATCATGACCCCTTGGACAAAATAACGCTGCAGGAACGGGTAGACCGCCACAATCGGCAGTGTCGAGACGACGATGACGCCATATTTGACCAGCGATGCCGTCTCTGCCTTATTATTCATGGCCATAGCTACCTCACCGTTGATCGCAGCGCCTGTGGTCTCAGCTGACATTTCCTGCAGGACCAGGATCTGGCGCAGCACCATCTGCAGCGGATACTTGGCTTCATCGTTCAGATAGATCAGGGACGGGAAATAGCTGTTCCAGTGTCCAACCCCGTAGAACAGGGCCATCACGGCGACAATTGGCGCGGACAGCGGCAGGATAATGCGGATGAACAGCTTCAGATTCGTACAGCCGTCGATGTGGGCCGCTTCTTGTAATTCTTTTGGAATCGTGGACTGGAAAAAGGTGCGGGCGACCACGATGTTCCACACCGATGCGGCCACAGGCAGGATCAACGCCCCCATGCTGTTAATGAGGCCCAGGTTCTTAACCAGCAGGTAGGTCGGCACCAGACCTCCGCTGAAGAACATTGTGAACAGAATGAGACCCATGAACAGCTGGCGTCCGACAAAATCAGACCGGCTGAGCGCATATGCTGCTGGCAGCGTAACCGCCAGATTAAGCAGAGTGCCCACAGCTGTATAGATGATGGTATTGAGATATCCGTTCCAAATCTTCGGGTTCTCGAACACCAGCTTGTAGCCGTCCAGCGTCACATTCTTCGGGAACAGCCACATGGCGCCCGAATTGACATCCTGCGGCGAGCTGATAGACGCGCTGAGGATGTAGATCAGCGGATAGAGGACCACTACCAGTGCAAGGCACAGATAGATGTAGGTGCTGATCAGAAACAGCTTATCTCCCCTGGATTCTTTCATCGCAGTAACCAAAGACTTCAACTCCTTTCTACCAGAGGCTGTTCTCACTGGTGCGTTTGGCAATCCGGTTGACGGTAACGAGCAGTATTACATTGACCACCGAGTTGAACAATCCGACAGCGGTCGAGAAGCTGTATTGGGCGTTCACCAGACCGGCGCGGTACACATAGGTGGATATGATATCGGAGGCTTCCATATTAAGCGAATTCTGCAGCAGCAGGATTTTCTCGAAGCCCAGGCCCAGAATGTTACCCATGTTCAGAATCAGCATGATCGTAATCGTGGGTATAATCGTCGGCAGATTGATATGCAGTACCCGCTTGATCCGGCTGGCTCCATCTACGATGGCCGCTTCATGCAGCTGGGGATCTACGCCGGACAGGGCCGCGAGATAGATAATTGTCCCCCACCCCGTGCTCTGCCAGACGCCTGAGAAGACGTACACCGTCTTGAACCAGGCCGGATCGGTCAGGAACTGTGCGGGCTGGAAGCCCAGGAATTCAATGAACCGGATAATCACTCCGCTGGAGGGCGACAGGAAGGTAATAATCATCCCTGCCATGACGACCACCGAAATGAAATGCGGCGCATAAGTAACTGTCTGGACCGACTTCTTGAACGGGCCGCTATAGACCTCATTGAAGGCCAGGGCCAGAATGATCGGCAGCGGAAACCCGATGGCAAGCTCATAGAAGCTGATGCTGAACGTGTTCCACAGCAGATCCCAGAAGAAATAAGAATTGAAAAACCGTTGGAAATGGTCGAAGCCTACCCAGTCGCTGCCTGTAATTCCTTTGGAGGGTACGAAGTTCTTGAAGGCAATCTGAATGCCGTACATCGGACCATAATGAAAGATGAAGAAATACAGTAACGCGGGAAGCATGAACAGATAGAGCTCCCAATTCTGCCAGATTCTTTTGCCAAGGGACTTGTTCCCCTTCATTCTCCCACTCCTCTCTATGTTAGTTTTCATTACACATAAATCTGTATCCGCTTCGCATTCTTGCTATGGCCTTTCCTGCTAACGCTTACATCCCAAATTGTAGAGAAACTAAGCTGACATCGTAAATATGTAGGTTGTGCATTGTCATGTTAACGGAGTGTAAAACCGCGCTGCTACGGGACTTACGGGCTGAATACTTCGATGGGCCGCTGCTGGCTTACTGCCGTAAATGTGTGAATTATGAACCCTCCTCCCCCCTGCAAAAGTTACATATTGTGATCCCCCGGCAGGTATGCAAACATTTGCTACGAATGCCATCGCTACAATATCGACTGAAGATATAGGAGGTTTCTGTCATGACCCGTACAACTGCCCACCTGATCTCACACACCCATTGGGACCGGGAATGGTATATGCCTTACGAGCGTCACCATGTGCTGCTGGCGAAGCTGATGAACGAGCTGCTGGAGACGCTGGAGCAGGACGAGCGCTACCGGTATTTCCACCTGGACGGACAGACCATTATTATTGAAGACTATCTGCAGGTTCATCCTGAGCGGAGAGAGCAGCTGGAGCGCTTCATCCGTGAAGGCCGGATTGTCATCGGCCCCTGGTATGTGCTCCAGGATGAATTCCTGACCAGCTCCGAGGCTAATGTGCGCAATCTGCTGATTGGCCATCAGGACGCAGCGAAATATGGCGTCATCTCGAAGCTCGGCTACTTCCCCGATTCCTTCGGCAATATGGGCCAAGCCCCCCAGCTGCTCAAGCAGGCTGACATTGAGACTGCGGTGTTCGGCCGCGGCGTGAAGCCGACGGGCTTCGATAATATGGTGGGCGAGCTGAACAGCACCAGCTACGAATCGCCTTACTCTGAGATGTACTGGGAGTCACCTGATGGCTCGACTGTGCTGGGACTACTGTTTGCGAACTGGTACAGCAATGGCAACGAGGTGCCGGTAGATCTAGAGGAAGCCAAGGTCTTCTGGGGCAAAAAAATCACGGATGCCGGCAAATACGCCTCCACCCCGGAGCTGCTGTTCATGAACGGCTGTGATCATCAGCCGGTGCAGCGTGATCTCGCGGATGCGCTGGAGACGGCCCGGAAGCTGTACCCGGACACAGACTTTGTCCACTCCAGCTTCGAGCAATACCTGAAAGCGCTGGCGCCTTCGCTGCCTGAGGACCTGGTCACCGTGCATGGCGAGCTGCGCAGCCAGCATACGGACGGCTGGGGGACGCTGGTGAATACCGCTTCCGCCCGCGTCTACCTGAAGCAGCTGAACCAGCAGGGCCAGACGCTGCTGGAGAAGGGCGCTGAGCCGCTGGCGGCATTGGCTTACCTGGTCAGCGGACAGGCTTATCCTCATGCCCTGCTGACCTATGCCTGGAAGACCCTGATGCAGAATCACCCGCATGACAGCATCTGCGGCTGCAGTGTGGATGAGGTCCACCGCGAGATGATCAGCCGCTTCGAGAAGAGCCGCCATGTCGGCGAAGTTATTATTGAAGAGAGTCTGAAGGCGGTATCCGCTCAGATCGGAACCCGGAATGTAGCGGCCTGGGGCGAATCTGCCCTGCCAGTGACGGTCTTCAATACTACCGGCTGGGAACGCAGCGGAACAGTAAGCATGGAGGTCATCTTCGCCAAGCGTTACTTCAAGGAAGGGCCAAATCCGGCGGCGATTGCCGAAGCGCTGGATCAGCTTCCGCTTGACCTGGAGGGCGGTCGGCTAGTGGACTCCGAAGGGCAGATCGTGGCTTGCCGGGCGGAGGATCTGGGCACCCGGTTCGGTTATGAGCTGCCGGACGATCAGTTCCGCAAGCCTTATATGGCCCGGATGGTCCGGCTGACCTTCGAGGCCATGCATGTACCACCGCTTGGTTACAGCACCTACGCCTGGACGGGGGCGCTGGACGATGCATCCGCTGGAGCTGCCGGTGCTGCTGATGCGGGTCCGCTTAAGCTGCTGGAACGGGGGATGGAGAATGGCTTCCTGGCCGTCCAGATCCGCGAGGACGGTTCTTACGATGTGGCCGACAAGCGGACAGGCCGCAGCTTCACCGGACTCGGCGTCTATGAGAATTGCGGCGATATCGGCAATGAATATGTGTTCCGCCAGCCCGAGGGCGATGCTGCACTGACGACCAAGGGACTCGCTGCCCGGATCTCGCTTGCCGAACATGAGCCTTACCGAATCACCTATGAAATCGTGCATGAATGGACGATTCCCGCTTCCGCCGATGCTTCGTTCGAGGACGAGAAGCGCAGAATGGTGCCGTTCCGGCAGCGCAAGGCCGGACGCTCTGCGGAGCAGACTCCGCTGCGGATTGTAACCCGGATCAGCCTGGAGGCCGGCGGGACCGGCGTTCAGGTCTCGGCCGCGTTCAATAATCAGGCTAAGGATCACCGGCTGCGTGTGCTTTTCCCTACCGGGCTGGCGGCGTCCACCCTGCGGGCCGACTCGATCTTCGAAGCTGCTGAACGTGAGATCGAGCCGGCTGCGGACTGGATCAATCCGAGCAATGCCCAGCACCAGCAGGCTTATGTCAGTGTGTCGGATGGCAGCGCCGGACTACTGGTAGCCAATAAAGGGCTGAACGAATACGAGGTGCTGCGGGACGGCAGCAATGCAATTGCCGTTACCCTGCTGCGCAGCGTATCGGAGCTGGGGGACTGGGGCGTGTTCCCTACACCGGAAGCCCAGTGTCTTGGTGAGCAGACGGTGGAGTTCGCGGTCTGTCCCTTTGCCGGGGATACGGACTGGACGGAGGCCTGCTCCTGGGCCTATCAGTACCAGGTACCTTGGTTCACGGTCCAGACCGGCTGGCAGGAGGGTTCCCTCCCTGCGGTCTATCAGCCGCTGGAATGGCAGGGCCGCACTTTGGCGCTGTCCGCCTTCAAAATGTCCGCAGACCATGAGGACCTCATTCTACGCTGGTACAACCTGGCGGGAGCAGAGCAGGAGCTCGCGCTTACGCCGCATTTTCCCGTGAAGGCCATCCATGCCAGTGATATTCTGGAACGGCGCAAACAGCAGGAAGCCCTGGAAGCAGGCACTCTACGCCACTCTGTCGGTAAAGCTCAAATTGTCACCTATGCTCTAAAATCCGCACAATCCTAAATTCACTATGCCAGGAGGAATTACATCATGAATCTGCCAGCTTCCATTACCGCCTATCTGAATGAGGCCGATGAACGGCTTGCGCATCACCCGAAACTGCAGCAGTTGTTCCGCAACTGCTTCCCGAACACACTGGAGACTACAACCAAGCTGCTGGAGGACGGCACGACCTTCGTGTTCACCGGCGATATTCCGGCCATGTGGCTGCGCGATTCGACGGAGCAGGTGCGGCACTATATTCCTTTTGCCAAGCATGACCCTGAATTGCAGCGGATTCTCCGCGGCCTGATTGCCCGCCAGATGTTCTATGTGAATATTGATCCGTACACCAACGCCTTCAACGAGACGGCAAGCGACAAGCATTACCGCGATACGGACGACTGTAACCTGAACCCGTGGATGTGGGAACGCAAATATGAGCTGGACTCCCTCTGCTTCGTCGTTCAGCTGGCTTATATGTACTGGAAGGAAGCGGAGCAGACCGATATCTTCGATGCTGCCTGCTATCAGGCGCTGACCTCGATTGTGAACACGATTGAGACCGAGCAGCGCCACGGGGAGAAGTCCCCGTACCACTTCGTCCGCCAGACGCTGAAAGATACCGAGACCTTGCAGAATGACGGCCGGGGAATGCCGGTCAACTATACGGGGATGAGCTGGTCGGGCTTCCGCCCAAGCGATGATAGCTGCGAATTCGGCTACAACATTCCTTCGAATATGTTCGCTGTGGTTATTCTGGGATATATTGGCGAGATGGCAACTGAGGTATATAAGGATGAGCGGCTGGCAGCCAGAGCGGCGAAGCTCCGCAAAGATATCGACTTCGGCATCCGTACCTACGGCATCGTAACCCATCCGAAATACGGCAGAATCTACGCCTATGAGACAGATGGCTACGGCAACTACTCACTGATGGACGATGCCGGAACCCCGGGGCTGATCTCTATTCCTTATATTGGGTATGTTGGCGTGGAGGATGAGATCTATCAGAATACCCGCCGGTTCGCGCTCAGCTTCGACAACCCGTTCTATTTCGAGGGCAAGCACGCCAAGGGCATCGGCAGTCCGCATACGCCGGGCGGTTATGTGTGGCATATGGCGCTATCCATGCAGGCACTGACGGCGGATAACGATGAGGAGATCAAGGAGCTGATCGATATGCTGATCCGGACCGATGCCGATACCGGCTATATGCACGAAGGCTTCCACCCGGATGATCCGGCTGACTTCTCGCGCGAGTGGTTCGCCTGGTCCAACAGCCTGTTCGCCACGCTGATCGGCAAGGCAATGGATAAGGGGCTGGTCTAGGGGGTAGCGGGAAATCAAACAGAACTTTCGGTTTTGCCCACTAATAGAGGAGCTAATACTAGCAATCTGCAGAATAAAATCCCCCTGCGGTAAATAATACTGGTGTCTTATCACTTTCTGGTGGCATATCCAGCCATTTCTCTCTCACCGATCAGTTATATAGAGAGCATTGTTGCATGTTTTGCAGGATTCTTCTACAACTTTTACTGATTGTAGTAGAGTGTTGCATTATTTGCACAAATTTCAGTACAGAGAGCAAGTTAGCGCTGACTTTGTTGTATTTCGTACAGGTTTTCGGTACAGACCGCTTCTATTGGGCAGTATTGCTGCACTTTTTGCAGGATTTCTCTAAAAATGTTCCTGGCTGGGGAACATGCGGCTTATACGTCATCCCAGCAGCGCCCCTTGTATTCTGTTTTACGCATATATTTGGCCCACGTACAATAAAAAAAACAAGGACCTGCTAAAACCCACAGTGTCCTTGTTTTTTCATACCGTCAAAAGCCAGTTGACATTAGCCAAGGCTACATAATTCATTCCCTGGAAATCAACCTTCAATAATGCCTACTGCCTTGCCCCTCAACCATAGATCATTCATAAAATTGTCCACCTAGAGTATGTATGGAAGTGGAGTGAGGTGATTAATTATGCTAAAGCTGAATAGTATCAGTTGTATGTATGCTTTATTATTATTTATTGAATTGCAATTAATGGGGAATGTAAATAGATTGAGTAGGACAACTGGTTTAGATTTCGTTTTTACAAATAGATTGGTCTCAATTTTTAATATAATATTTTTTATATTAGGTACGGCTTTCTTCATTTTTTATACCAACAAGCATTTTAAAGCATCTAAATTAAATTATTTCACGGCAATTTTATGGTTGCCATACTTCGCCATTTTCGTATTTGTTTTTACCACAATATGGCCAAATGTTAATCCTGCTGAAATGGTTCCTCCAGTGCATGGACTCCTTGCTATTGGTGCTATGGTTATATATCCTTTTTATATAACTTTTATTAATTTGTTAAGTACTCTTAAATACAATTAATTTATGTAGTGGAACGGCAGCACTCATTTGATCATTAATAGTTGGAGGAAATCCACCTTCCCTACTTCCCACAAGCAGAAAACGGCTGAGGCTCCCTTGAACTCAAGGAGGCCTCAGCCGTTTCTGTGTGTATTTAGCTTACTTCGGCTTAGTAGCCGCTCTGGCTCTGCTCGCCCTTGGCAATCGCTACGCCGCCGCTGGTTCCGATCCGGCTGGCGCCTGCGCCGATCATCACGAGGGCGTCTTCCGCGCTGCGTACACCGCCGGAGGCCTTCACGCCGATCTCAGGACCGACCGTTGCCCGCATCAGGGCGATATCTTCCTTCGTTGCCCCGCCGGTCGAGAAGCCGGTCGAAGTCTTCACGAAGTCTGCGCCCGCTTCTACAGCAAGCTTGCAGGCACGGACCTTCTCCTCTTCAGTCAGCAGGCAGGCCTCAATAATGACCTTGGTCAGCGCTTTGCCGCGCGCGGCTTCGACTACTGCAACCATATCGCGCTTCACCAGTTCGTCATTGCCATCCTTTAGTGCGCCGATATTAATGACCATATCCACCTCACCGGCACCGTTCGCAATGGCATCCTTCGTCTCAAAAGCCTTCGACTCAGGCGTCGATGCCCCCAGCGGGAAGCCGATTACTGTACATACCTTCACTTCCGGTGTATCCTTCAGCACGGCATGCGCCGTGGCGACCCATGCCGGATTCACACACACAGAGGCGAATTTGTAGGCTTTTGCCTCTTCAGCAAGCTTGATAATATCATCTTTACGGGCATCCGCCTTCAGCAGCGTATGATCAATAATCCCGGATATTGTAGTTTCACTCATGTTCAATTCCTCCATATAATCGGTAATAGATGTTCACATCCCTTGTAATCATACCAATAGTCGGACACTTTTGAAAGCTGGAGGGTATCACATCTGCTAATCCTGTATCCAATCCGGGCAGTATAGATCACACCTACCGTCCCCTATCTCCCTATACATTCACCTGCCGGATGGCCTCCCGCAGATCGCCCGTACTCGCGCTGACGCTCAGCGAAGCCTCATAGACTTCTTTGATACGCGCCAATTGCAGATCGGTCAGCTCACGGATCTCCCGGGTCTGCTCCGAGACCTCTCCGGCAATATCGGCCATACTGCCCACCGCTGCCGCAACCTCCTCCGAGCCAGCGGAGAGCTGCTCCGCTGTCGCCGACACATCAACGATCTGTCCGGCCACCTCCCGGAAGGCGGCGGAGGCCTCCAGCAGAGCAGCCTCCGCTTCGGCTGACATCCGCACCCCTTCCTTCACTTCAGCGGACGCTTCCGTCATCTGAACCCCGATGCTCGCCGAAGCCTGGCTGATATGCAACAGCAGCTCAGCCACCCGCTCGGCCGAGGCTGCGGAACCTTCTGCCAGCTTGCGCACTTCACCGGCTACGACAGTGAATCCCCTGCCGTGCTCCCCCGCACGTGCCGCTTCAATCGAGGCATTCAGCGCAAGCAGCTTTGTCTGATCCGCAGACTCCCTGATCGCAGCCAGCGCGCCCTCAATCTCATCGGTATAGCCTTGCAGCTTCAGCACGATATCCAGCGTCTCCCCGGTAGATACGGAGATCGACTTCATCTGCTGGTTCGTATGGTTCATGGCCGTCTGGGACGCCTCTGCAATGTCCAGCGCCTTGACTGCGAATTCCGAGACCGCAGCCGAGGCCTCCGAAATACGCGAGATGCCCAGCGCCATCTCATCCATAGCCACAGCGCTGCTCTGTGCGCCTTCCGTCTGCGAGTTAGCACCGGCATAGATATCGCTGATTCTGCCGCTCACCGTCTCACTCATCTTCAGCACATCATCGGCATTCCTGGCGAAGGTCTCGGAGGAGCCGTAGAGGCTGTCGGATGCGGTAGACACCCCGGATACCATCCCCTTCACTCTGGCATTCAGATCCCCCGACATCTGGAGCATTGCCTGATAAGCCCTGCCAATCTCATCCCGGGAGGTGACCGGACGGGCATGCAGGATGCGGGCAGCCCCGGCGAGATCCCCTTCGGCCATCGTGCCCGCGCTCTCTGTAATCGTCACCAGCGGACGCAAGGACCGGGAGACGAACCATGCCAGCACCGCGAGTGCGCCCAGAGACAGCGCTAGAATAATACTATAGAGCGGTAGGCTCTCAATCAGGACATCACGGGTCAGCGTACTCAGTACAGCAACATCCGTATCAATGCCCAGCGCCCCGACCAGCTTCCCAGTGGTGTCCTTCATTGGAACGAATGCCGAGATATAATCCCCGTATTCGGGATTACTGATCAGCGGCGTGCTGGCATTCTCTCCGGCAAGTACGGCCGTAACTGCGGCCGCTGGCATATCGGTACTCTCATTAATCCCCGAAGCCAGCGGGTCTCCCTCCGGCCTGCCGTCAATCATCAGCTGCGGCTGGCGGGCATCATCAATCCGCACAAAATATACATAACGGGCACCAATCGACTTCCGGAACTGATCCAGTTCATGGCGGAGCAACCAATACAGGTCCGACTCCTGCGGATCGGCCAGGAATTCACTGTAGCGCCCGGCATCAATCTGCGTCACATAATGGCTGGCAATACTCATGTTGTAGCTGCTGATCGTCCCTTTAACCGCTGATCCGGTGTTCACCCACTGAATGGCAGCATTGCCTGCTGTAATGCAGAGAATCACTAAAGTCATAACACAGAGAATACGGGCAATCAGTCTGGTTCGGATAAAAGAAAACATGGAGGCCTTCCCTTTCGCGCATCACAATTGCGTAGTTATAGTAGGGCCATCCGAAGAAGCAATGACAAATGTCCCTCTACCGGAAAATTTCGACAAACTTTTCAAAAACCCTTTTCCTAAGGGGGTACAAACGATAAATTTTGAACCATTCAAAAAAAGGCTGCTTCTGAAGCCCAATCGCTCCAAAAACAGCCTTCTGTCCTTGATCCGTCAATGTCCGCCCGAAGACGACAATCCAACCCGCTGCACCAGCCGGGCACTTTCTTCATTTAGACCCGTGAGAGTGACCTTAGTACCTAGTGCCGCGTATTTGTCCATCGTCTTGGCAATAGCCCCCACCGCCGACTGATCCCACACATGGGAACGGCTGAAATCGATAATGACCTGCGCCGGATCACTGTCATACATGAATTCATTCACGAAATGGCTCGTGGTTCCGAAGAACAGCTGGCCCGATACCCGATAAGTCGTTACAGAGGCCGTAGTATGAACACTCAGCTGGAGGGAAGCGATTTTCCAGGCAAAAGACAAAGCACTCAGCAGCACGCCGAACAGCACGCCGATCGACAGGTTATCGGTAGCTACTACTGTAACCACAGTGACCACCATGACCAGGGCATCGCTTAGCGGAACTCTCCGCAAGGAGGTCAGGGACTTCCATTCGAAGGTGCTGATGCAGACCATAATCATTACACCGACCAGTGCACCCATAGGAATCTTCTTAACGACATCACCCAACACAAGAATCAGGAACAATAGGAAGATCCCGGAGACAAAAGTGGACAAGCGTGTCCGTCCGCCCGATTTCATATTGACCATCGACTGGCCGATCATCGCGCAGCCCGCCATGCCTCCGAAGAAGCCGGTCACAATGTTGGCTAGCCCCTGCCCCTTCGCTTCCCGGTTCTTATCGCTGCCGGTGCCCGTGATATCATCAATCAGCGTGGCCGTCATCAGCGATTCCAGTAATCCGACTACCGCGAGAGAGAGCGAATACGGCAGAATAATCAGCAGCGTATCCAGCGTCAAGGGAAGGCTCGGCAGATGGAATACCGGCAGTGCCGAAGTAATAGTCCCCATATCGCCCACGGTTCTAACATCCAGCCCCAGCATAATGCTGAGTACCGAGACTACGACAATGGCGACCAGCGCTGACGGCACCGCCTTGGTGATCCGGGGAACCATATAGATAATGACCAGCGTAAGAGCCACCAATGCATACATGATCCAGCCCTGCCCCTCAAAATGCACCAGCTGAGCCATAAAGATCAGAATCGCCAGCGCGTTGACAAAGCCCGTCATGACCGGCTGCGGCAGGAAGGTGATGAACCGGCCCAGCTTCAGCAGTCCCATCACAATCTGCAGGATGCCAGCCAGCACCGTAGCCGCGAACAGATACTCAATGCCGTGCGACAACACCAGGCTGCCGACCAGGAGCGCCATCGCTCCTGTCGCCGCCGAGATCATCCCCGGCCGCCCGCCGGCGAAGGCTGTTACAATAGCGATACAGAAGGAGGCGTACAAACCAACCATCGGGCTTACGCCAGCAAGGATGGAGAAAGCAATCGCTTCAGGAATTAAGGCAATAGCCACGGTCATGCCCGATAAAATATCACTCCGTGTGTTGGAGAACCAACCGTTGTTGTATGAGACGATTTGCTTCAAAATTCCAGTTCCTCCTAGTGCCTGAATTTACCCTATTCAGCTTAACGGTATAATCCCGAAGCCTTCACTTCATTGAAGAAGGTGTTGAACTCCTCAATATTAAGCTGCTGCGCCGCATCGGACAAGGCTGTAGCCGGATCAGGATGCACCTCTACCATAATCCCGTCGGCTCCGGCAGCAAGCGCGGCCTTGGCACATGGAATCAGGATATCCTTACGTCCAGTGGAATGGGTGACATCGACCAGCACCGGCAGATGGCATTCCTGCTTAAGAATCGGCACCGCTGAGATATCCAGCGTATTGCGCGTCGACCGCTCATAGGTTCGGATCCCGCGTTCAATCAGCATAATCTCCATATTGCCGCGGGACATAATATATTCTGCCGCATGAACGAATTCATCCAGCGTGGCGGATAGTCCGCGCTTCAGCAGCACCGGCTTATTCACTTCCCCTACCGCCTTAAGCAGCTCGAAGTTGTGCATGTTCCGCGCGCCGACCTGAATGACATCCACATAATCCAGCGCTTCTTCAATATGCCGGGGATCGACAATCTCACTGATCGTCAAAAGCCCGTATTCACTCGCCGCTTCACGCAGAATCCGCAGGCCATCCATGCCCAGTCCCTGGAAATCATAAGGGGAGGTCCGGGGTTTGAAGGCGCCGCCGCGCATAACCTTGATGCCTGCCTTCTGCAGGGCCGCAGCTACCGTACGGGTCTGCAGCTCGCTCTCCACCGAGCAGGGGCCAGCCACCATCAGCGAGGATAATCCGCCTACAGTAACGCCGCCCGGCAGCTCAATAACTGTATCCTCCGCATGATCTTTGCGCGCTACCAGCAGGGTCTTCTTATGCTCCGTACTTTGCAGATCAAGCGAGGCAGAGAAAATCTGCTTGAACAGCGTACGGATGGTTCCATTCGTGAACGGCCCCTTATTGCCTGCCACCATTTTCTCCAGCATCGCCTTCTCCCGTTCAGGATCGAACTTCGGCACGCCCTGCTTCTCTTTGAGTACCCCAATCTCCTGAACGATTCCGGCACGCTCCGAGATCAGCTCCAGCAGCTGACCGTTAATCTCATCCAATCTTGCTCTCAAGTCATCCAATTCCACATTACTCATTCCCAGACACTCCTTTGTGATATTAATAATTAAGGCTATGAACGAACGCAAAAAGACCCCCCGCCGCAAGGGACGAGGAGCCGTGGTACCACCCTTATTTAGAGCTGAATCCAGCTGACGCATCAGCATATGGCGGAATACCTGAAGATTACCGGCCGTGGATTCATTCTGTCTTACATCCGTTAACGCAGGAAGCGGGCCACCCTACCCATACCTGCTGCAGCAGTGTACTTCAGGGACCGACTCGGAAGTGAACTTCGGCACTAAACGTCTCATGAGGGTGCTCTCAGTCTCCGGCACGCCTTCCCTGTTAAGATCCGCTATGAAGTGCTTACTCTCTTCGTCATTGTCATTACAAGGTATATCAGTGCTCTTATGCACCAGTTTCTGCTATCTTAATCAAAAAGACTTCCAGATGCAAGATAGTTCAGCACTGCATTGCAGCTTTAACTCAGTAATGTGATTATTTTGTGAAGAGCTGACTGCTTATTCCTGTTCCGCAAAAAATTTCCCGATTACTTTGTCAATGCTGTCGCTTCTCAGCGGCTTGCTGATATATTCGTCCATCCCTGCTTCGAGGCATAGCTCCCGGTCGCCCTTAAGCGCGTTGGCCGTCACTGCAACAATGACCGGCTGCTGGTCTGCCCGCTGCTCTGCCCTGATGGCAGCTGTAGCCTCCAAGCCGTTCATCCCGGGCATCTGCACATCCATGAAGATCAGATCATAGCCGTGCCGGACCGTCATATCGACTGCCTGCCGCCCGTCCTCGGCCACATCGACAGCGAAGCCGCGCTTCTCCAGGATTTTGCGCAGGACGATCTGATTGATCACATTGTCCTCGGCTACCAGAATATGCAGGAACCGGCCTGCTGATTGTGGCTCCGGCACGTTCCCCTCCGTCCCGTCAGCCGGAAGTGCTTGCGCTTCTGTCCGGAGGACCACGGTGAACACAAAGGTCGCCCCTTGCTCGGCCGCTGTATCCAGATAGATCCCTCCGCCCATCCGCTCGGCCAATTGCTTGCTGATTGCCAGCCCCAGACCGGTGCCTTCTCCCTGGCGGCCCCTGAAATGCTCCAGCTGATAGAACGGCTCGAACAAGCGGCTGCGGGCCTCCTCAGGAATGCCGCTTCCCGTATCCGCCACGGTGAACTGGAGCGTTACTCCTGCCGGGCCATCGGCAATGCGCTTTACGCCTACCTTTACCCCGCCGGTACAGGTGAACTTCACAGCATTGCCGGCCAGATTGAGCAGGATCTGCTTCAGCCGCTCCCTGTCCCCGATCAGCCGCTGCGGCACATCCGGCCCGCTCTCCACGCTAAGGGTCAGCCCTTTGCGCTCCGCCTTGAGCTGAAGCAGCTCCAGCGCGGAATCCATACAGTGCCGGAGAATGAACGGCTCATCTTGGAGTGAGATTTTGCCTGCCTCAATCTTGGACAGATCGAGAATGTCGTTGATGATATTGAGCAGGGATTCGCCGCTCTGGCGGATAATTTCCAGGAACTCCCGCTGCTGCGAACCTGGCTCACTGCTCTCCAGCAGCAGGTCGGTCATCCCGATCACCCCGTTCATCGGGGTACGGATTTCGTGGCTCATCATGGCCAGGAACTCACTTTTGGCGCGGTTCGTATTCTCTGCGGTCTCCTTGGCAATCATCAGCTGCTTCTGCTCGGTAATATCCTTGACGATAATATAAAAGCCTACGGTAGACTGGTTGATAATAATCGGTGCAAGGGTGGTCAGAACCTCCACAGAATGCCCGTCCTTATGCCAGATCAGGTTGATATCCTGTCCCGCGGAGCCGCTCTGCCAGCGGGGACCGATTACATTTTGCAACTGGCGCTCGCCTATTATCCGGCTGACACTCAAGCCCACCATCTCAGCGATCGTATACCCTGTCAGCCGTACCGCCTGTTCATTCCCGTTAATAATATGGCCTTTCAGGTCCAGCGATATGATCGCGTCATGATTATATTTCTTCAGCGAGGTATACCGCTCGACCGACTCCTGAAGCTTCTGCTCCACAATCTTGCGCCGGGTCACATCGCGGCCGACAGCCAGCACCCCGCGCTCCCCGCCATCTTCCACCGTTCTCAGGGAGAACTCAATCCAGATATATTGGCCGTTCGCATGTAAGATCCGCAGCTGGACATCAGGCGAGTCAGCCATCTGTTGCGCACTGATTAAGGCCAGATCCTCAGAGTGAACCAGTCTGCTGTTGTCCTGGCCGATCAGCTCCTCCGGTCTATACCCGAGCACCTCTTCTACTGAAGGGGAGCAATAGCGACAGACTGAACCCGGCGCCGTATAGTAGACAATGTCCCTGATGTTGCCGGCAATCAGCTGGTACAGCCGCTCAGGTGTCCCGGGGAGTGCCTCCGCCGGTGCCGCAAGCGGCCTTCCGGCCAAGTGAACAATATAATACAGCCCTTCTCCCGTCGAAGGTTCGCTTACCCTCGCCACATGCAGCAGCACCGGAACGGCAGAGCCGTCCGCATGGCGCAGCTTGATTTCGGCTTCAAAAAAAGGGGCTGCTCCGCTCCTAAGGCTCCCCATCCTGTAACTATGTATGTGCAAGCTATCTTCATCCCAGAACGCTGTGAAGCTGTGTCCCAGCAACTGTTCTTCGGAATATCCCAGTAAGAGGGTTACCGCCGGATTCACTTTCATCCATTCTTCAGCCATGGAGAGAAAGGCTACTCCGGCAGTTCCTGTCTTAAATGCCTGTTCAAATGGAGAAGACGTCTCCGTATGCTGCCCTAGCATAAGATCCACCGCCCGTTGTGAAGTATTAGATGCAATTCCTTTATATTAAATCTGCAATATAAATATCTTGCATAATCGGGCGAAAGTCAAATCATTATGTCGAATAAAAATTATTCCTTATTCAGCGGATTACAGCAGTTCGTGAACCCGCCGCCAGACAGAGATCTCCCCAGCTCCCCACCTTAATGAATCCCCTGTTGCTATTTCGAACTAAATTTTCTGCAGGTCTTCTCCGTAGAGCAGCCTTTTCACGGTTTCGGTGAACGCTTTAACCTGAAGGGGCTTGGTGATATATTCGGCAAAGCCCTTCTTCCGGGCCTTTTCAATATCCGAGTTTTGTGCAAACGCACTGGTCGCCAGCACCGGAATATGACAAGTTGCCTGATCCTGCTGCAGTATTTCCAGAGCTTCATATCCGTTAAGTCCGGGAAGCCCGATGTCCAGGATGATCAGATCCGGCAGAGCTTCCCGGGCTATTTGCAGTCCAAGCTCTGCCGTTTCAGCCTTCAGCAGCAATACAGAGGGCAGATTTCTTTTGAAAATATGGTGTACTAAGGCCATATTGAGCTGATTATCTTCCACATATAGTACCGTCCACTTGCCTTCCTCCATCCAGTTTATCCTCCTAAAAAGTCTCAGCCCCCTTACCTGCAGATGGGCAGAAAATAAAAAAACCGAAGAAAGGGACCTTTCCCCCTTCTTCGGCTCATGTTCGGCTCATTTGCATGTCCGACTCATTTCCACCCATATATGGTTAGACTTCAGTGAAAAGTATAGGCTATCACGCTGGTATCTTTGTCGAAATCCCAATCCACATAAATATCCGCCAGCTCTTTGCCGAGCATCTGGGCTATCGTGGTGGTATCGTCCAAATACCGCTTTTCCATCTTGCGCTTGGTGGTCTTAAGCGTATTCTCATAGCCGAGGCCAATCAATTCCTTCTCCAAAGGAATCATGATGCCTTCGCGCTTAATAATCAGAATGCGGGGTCCCAGCCACCAGGAGTCCGTATAGACCGGCTCCTTCTGAACCTTCCTGGTTACCTCGTTAATCTGGATATGGACTTCCTCGCGCCCGGCATAATCATCAATCGGTACATCGTCATTCTTGATGAGTGCCACGATCATCCCCGAGGCGTTATGAATGCCCCAATCATAAAAAAGCTCGCCGACCTCAACAGCCATGCTCTCCTTCAGATACGCTGCAAGCTCGGGAAGCAGGGACTTCATCAGAAGCTCCCGTGTATAACGAAACGCCTGTTCTTCTTCCTTATTCAATAAAAACCTCTCCACAGGCCCGATAAAATTACGGATATGCAGGGCTATACATTGCTCCCCGATGGAGGCGTGTATCGATTCAGGACCTTTCCCGAAGCGTTCCCGCAATAGCCTTCCTGTGAAACTGGAAAGTTGGCTAGTAAGTTCTGTAATGCTCATTCAATTTCCTCCAGCATAATATTGTAGTGTCTGTGTGTGTACATCTGGGGAGACGCTCCGCCTGCTGAAGAAACGGTTCGTTCAACTTAGTATAATCTCAACCGTCCGGTTCGTATATATAAAACTTTATGGGATATTTCCCAGACATTCCGATTGCTGAGACAAAAGCTTCTATAATAGAACGCCCAATATTACAAGTTACCACAGGACAAGCTTTGCAAACTTCCACTCATATACTTACAATTAGTAAGTAATTGTGATATACTGGGCTATATCCTTGCACTAACGGACAAGCTTACAAGATAACTGCTACTCAATATTCTGGATTATAAGGGGTCTGTACCATGAACAACCAAGGGAATGCTCATACTAATATTCAAGGGAATACGCAAGCGGATACTCTGGCAAACACACAAGAGGATGCTCAAGCAAAAGAAGTAAGCCTGCCGGAGTTTGAATTCGGCATTTATACACTGGGCGATATCGTTACCGACTGCCATACAGGGCAGCGGATCAGCCCCGCCCAGCGCCTGCAGGAAGTCATTGCAGCCGCGAAGCTGGCCGATGAAGCCGGGCTGGATGTATTCGGTGTAGGCGAGCATCACCGGCTGGATTTCGTAATCTCATCGGTGCCCGTTGTGCTGGCGGCTATTGCCCAGGTTACACAGCGGATCAAGCTCACCAGCGCTACGACCGTGCTAAGTACCATTGATCCGGTTCGTGTCTTCGAGGATTTCGCCACTCTGGACCTGCTGTCGGGCGGCCGGGCCGAGATCATTGCCGGACGCGGCGCTTTTCTGGAATCCTTCCCGCTGTTCGGCTATGAGCTGGAGGATTACAAGCAGCTGTTCAGCGAGAACCTCGACCTGCTGCTCACACTGAACCAGCATGAGGTTATGAACTGGAAGGGCAAATTCCGCTCTCCGCTGCATAACGCCGAGATTGCTCCGCGTCCGCTCCAGCAGAAGCTGCCGCTCTCGGTCGGCATCGGCGGGTCAGCCGAAAGTGCCGAGAAGGCCGGAACTCTTGGCATCGGCATGGCTATCGCGATCCTGAGCGGCAGCCCGGAGCCCTTCCAGAATCTGGCCGGCACCTACCGCCGCGCCGGGGCAGCCGCCGGCCACCAGCCGGAGGACTTGAAGATCGCCATCACCAGCCATGGCTACATTGCCAAGACCTCTCAGCAGGCACTGGATGACTATTATCCTTATTATTACAGCTACCGTAATAGCATCAGCCCGCGCCCCGGTCAGGAGTACCGGGTCTCCCGCAGTGAATTCGGCCGGTTCACCTCGCCCGACAATACCCTGGCGGTGGGCAGTCCGCAGCAGATTATCGAGAAGATTCTCTATCAACATGAGCTGTTCGGCCATAACCGATTCATGACCCAGCTCGACATCGGCGGCCTCCCTTACCCCAAGGTAGCCGCCGCCATCGAGCTCCTCGCAACCGAGGTCGCCCCGGTGGTGCGCCGCGAGGTTGCGAAGAAGCAGCACGGGATATCGTCCGCGCAATAGTTGTCTATTGCGCTGGATGGGGTTCCGCCTAACTGATAGGCTCATTTAACTAACATCTACTTGAGTCAGGTGCACTTGTGCTCCTGATTTTCTCATTTAGCCAACTTCTACTCAACTCAGGTGCACTTGTGCTCCTGATTTTCTCATTTAGCCAACTTCTACTCAAATCAGGTGCACTTCTGCACCTGAGTTGCTCATTTAGCCAACTTTTCCTTGATTCAGGTGCACTTGTGCTCCTCATTCGCTCATTTAGCTAACTTACCCTCCCCCGTCCAGCCCACTTTCAGCTCCACCAAAGGGATTTATCCCTTTCATTTACTCATCCGCCCCACTTTCATCGCCATCAAGGGGATTTATCCCTTTCATTTGCTCAGCCAGCCCACTTTCAGCACCATCAAAGGGATTTATTCCTTTCACTCTCCCTCTCCCTCTCCCTTTCACTTTCCCTCTCCCTATCCCCTTCCCCCTTCTAATCCACCCCGCACCAATCGGCCCGCTTCCAGTGGAGCCCACATAGTCACCCTAATTCCTTATATTAGTTTAAATTCCAGACCCTGCAGACGGAGAATGCCACGGATGTGAGTGAGCAGGCTCATCAGGAGAGCGCATAACTTCACATTACCTAAGTAGAGGCCGCCATTCGTTCAATGGACAAAAAAAGCCCCCAGCGATTGCTGGGGACCTGTTCAATAGTATGAATTAGCCAATGTTCAGGCAAATGATGGCTTGTTATTATCCACTTTACCGCTGACCAGCTTCTTGTACTCGTCGTCGCCACCCTCCAGGGATGGTGCCAAATACACGCTTGACGCTGAGGGCGTAAGCTTGGGGCCGGATTTGCGTCTGGAGCGGCCTTTGCCTCCCGCGCTGTTGCCGTCACCGCTTGCAGACCGGCGGACAGTACTGGATACACTAACGGCATTCTTCATATTCTTCATCCTGTTAGTCCCCTCCCACTAAATGATTGACGGTGCGGAACAAATCCCGGTTATAGGCCACGACTGCTGTAATATCCTCTGCCGATAATCCCTGACTTCCCGAGAAGTGCACGGACAGCACATGGTTCTTACCTAAAGGATAGCATAGGATATATACCTCCGCAACTTCCGTACGCTGTAAAAAAGTCCATTCTTTTGCCAAAAAAGCATCCAGCACCCCCGGCTTCACGCCCCCGTCCTCGAACGCGGAGAACGGATACATCTGCCCGCGTCCCACATTGCCGCCGACCTGCTTCAGGCCCGCTTCCGCTTCGGCACGCCACATGGCGGCTCCAATCACCCGGCAATTCTCCGGAGGCAGGAATGAATTGCGGACGGCTTCGCTCAGTGCCTGATATTTCTCGGCTGCCTGAGGCGGGGTTACATTATTATTATATTGCCAAAAGAAGTGAAGGATACTTTCTTTTCGCCTAAGCTCTGCCCGAAGCTGCAACAGCTCTACAGCCGGGTCGTGGTACATCCCCTGTGCCTGAATAATGTCAATGATCTTGCCGCAGCTCACATCCACCGCCGCTGTAACATTCTCATGCTGCCACTCATATTCCAGCGGGGTTAGTCCCGACAAATCCGACAGCAGATGATACTCTTCCACATTCTCACCCGGGATCAGATCACTGCGGGCAGGCACCTGATCCGGCAGCAGGCAGAAGACCCTGCCACGACGCAGCCTCGACCAGAACAGGCCCATTTCGAACTGCGTGTTGTCCCTGGTCACATAATAATATTTACCCCTAATCCGGGCTACATCATCCGGCGAGAACACAAAGACGGCAAAATCGCTGATATCCAGATTCCGCTCCAGCGCTTCCATGGTGTATTCATTCGGCCGGAAAGCAGCGGCATACCACGGATGAACCTCGGCGGTCCGCTTCAGCTGTTCGTGGATAGCCCTGGCATAGCGGATAGATTCTCTGGAAGAACCAATGAATAATCTAGGTCTGATCACGGCGGCACTCCTTTGTCTGTTTCCCCAATATGTAATAATTATACAGACATTTCCTGCCAACGAATAGGGCTTTAGTCGATATTGGGCAGCCGCAGAAGAAGATAAGAGGAATGTAATCAGTAGCGTTGTTAGCAGTAGTTGAAGTAGGTATTTATCTTCAATTTTAATTTTTCGGTATTCTCCTGCCGATGAAACGGGTAATAGAATGTTATCTCTAGGGGAAATGGGGCTTTATTTGTATGCGACAAAAAATACATACCGCAGTTCTGTCAGCCTGTCTGCTGGCTTCATCCATATTGGCACCTGTCCTGCCGTCTTCTACCGCTTATGCTGCAACTGCTTACACCGCCAAAGTGTACGCCAGCTCCCTGAATGTACGCAGTGAGCCTGCTGCAAGCGCCGCCGTCACAGGCACTCTGGCTGCCGGAGCCACCGTTACCGTCACTGAGGAGCAGCACGGCTGGCTCAAAGTCCGGGCCGGCTCTGTCTCCGGATGGGTAGCCGGTTATTATCTGAAGCGCACCAGCGGAAGCTCGTCCGCCAGCACCTCTTCCAGCTCCACCATCTCCAAGGCATCGGCCAAGGCGGCGGTTAAGACCACCTCGGCCTCCAGCGGAACGGCTGTCGTGACCGCGTCGTCCCTGCGAATCCGCAGCGGTCCGGGAACCGGTTATGAGGTGGTCGGCTCCCTGCAATCCGGCAACAAGGTTACGCTCCTGCTCCGTCAGGGAGAGTGGTCGCGGGTCCGCACCGCCGGAGGAACGGCCGGCTGGGTATCCTCCGGCTATCTGTCAGACGGAACCGTCCACAGCGCAAGTACAGTCAGCTCGAATAGCCAGACTCCGAGTGTCGTACGGAAATCCGGCAGTATCCGGGGCAAGCTGATCATTGTGGACCCCGGCCACGGCGGCACCGATCCCGGCATGCTCGGGACAACCTATGACACGATGGAGAAGGATCTGACGCTCCAGACCTCTCTCTACCTGCGGGATTATCTGACCGCCAAGGGAGCCAGAGTGGAGATGACCCGGACCCGCGGGGATCAGAAGCCTGCGCTCTCTCAGCGGGTGCAGCTCGGACGGCAGCTCGGTGCGGACGCTTTTGTCAGCATTCATTATAATTCATCGCCGAAAAATGTCTCCGGCACGCTGACCTTCTTCTATTCGCAGCAGAATGATCTGCGGCTGGCCCGGGCAGTGGAGACCCGTCTGGGTGAGGGTATTGGCCTGCGCAGCAACGGCCTCTCCTTCGGCGACTACCATATTCTGCGGGAGAATCCGCTGCCGGCCACCCTTGTAGAGCTGGGCTTCCTGTCGAACCCGTACGACGAAGCGATTGTACGCAAGGCAGCTTATCAGCGGAAGGCGGCTCAGGCTGTTGCCGAGGGAGTGGCCGATTATTTTAACCAATAGATAAGAATCAGATGCTGATCTCCCGGATGTTAAGCTCCGTTCTTTTGCTGAGATCAATATATTCATCCCCGATGCGGATTAGCGGAGTCTCGATATCATGCGGGTTCAGATAGACAATTTCACCGACCCGGCCATCAGTTAAGACTACATCACGCCCCACGGACCGCTTCACGACATTCTCCAGAAAAACGGTTACAATATGCGGGTCCAGCGCGCCGAAGCTGCCTCTTCTCATCTGATCCACAATCATATGGAACGGCATCGGCTCATGATACGGGCGCTTGCTGGACATCGCATGAAAAATATCCGCCACGGCCACAATTTTACTGTAAGGATCGATCTGCTCGTCCGTCAGCCCCAGCGGATACCCCTTGCCGTCATTTCGCTCATGATGCTGAAGCGCCACCAGGGCAATGCGTGAATTGGCTCCGGTGGTTTCTTTGAGGATCTCGTAGCCGTAGACCGTGTGCTTCTTCACTTGGGTGAATTCCTCGTCCGTCAGCTTGCCGGGCTTATTCAGCAGCTCTGAGGGAATCTTCAGCTTGCCGATGTCATGCAGGGTTGCAGCCATGGAGAGCACGGACAGCTCCGCCTCACTCATCTCCAGCCACCTGCCGATCAGGGTAGACAGTACTGCAACACCGATATTGTGCTGATATGTATAATCATCCTTGCCCTGCACTGAATGGAATAAGGCGAAGATATCCGGGTTGCGCGAGATCTCCTGAATGACCGGAAGAACATCCTTGCGGATATCCGCCAGCGGGATTTTGCGGGAGATTCTATAGGATTCGAATAATTCCTTGGACAGGTCCACTGTACTGTTAACCATCTTCTGATAGGGGGGCGCCTGGTCAGCCTCATCTGCAAAAAGAATGTCGAACCTGTCGATTTTTTGTTTGCGGATAAGCTCCAGATGCTCGGCATTCAGCCTGCTCCCCGCCGGAATTACAGTCACTCCATAGGCATTAATCAGGTCATTCTTAATCGTTCTTCCCAGATCATTGTCCATTCTATCCAGCCCTCCCCTATAACCGCAGCTATGTATTTATTGCCCATATAGCTATTATCGGTTGCAGGCCGGGAAATGCTGACAGGCAGTCGTGAACCTTATATACTCAGGCTTCTTCCTCCTGCTTGCGGTATTCTCTTGGCGTGATGCCGGCGGTTTTTTTGAAGACACGGCTGAAGTACTTCTCATCCTCATAGCCCACCAGCTCCGCGATCTGCGACAGCCGCAGATTCGTATTCTGGAGCAGCGTCTTCGCCTTCTCCACCCGGAGGCCGGTCAGATAATCCGACAGATTCTCTCCGGTGATCTGCTTGAACTTGCGCGACACATTCTCTCTGCTGATGAAAAAGCGTTCCGCAATATGCTGCAGCGTCATCTCCTGCGCATAGTTCTGGTCCAGGTACTCCCTGATCTCCTGGACGAGCCGGCTGTCCGGGGCCTGCGGGCTGCCCTTGGATAAGCGGTGCAGCAGCGATTTCAGCCGGCACTGCCAGTTCTCCACCGAGAACAGCCCTTCGGCGTCATAACAGCGCTCCAGGCTGAGCTCCTCCTCCGGCCGCCAGCGCTTCAGAACGTCCAGAATCTCCGTCTCCTGATGCAGCAGAACGTGCTCCGTGAGCAGCGGCAGCCCGGCCAGATGTCCGGCCCACTCCTCTGCCACCCGCTCCATCCGCTCCAGATCGCCGGACAAGACGGCGATTCTAAGCTTATCCAGCCGTTCCTCCAGGCCGTAGTCGTTTGCAGGTCTACTTCCGTCCCCGTGCGCTCTGAAGGGATGGATTCGCCCGTCCCGCTGCAATAGATTCCGCTCCTCAAGCGCCTGACCTGCCTGTTCAAAAGCAGACCGCAGCCCTTCCGGCAACGGGTTCAGCGGACTAAGCCCGATATCCAGCTGAACGCCGAACGCCTGGCGGATGGCTTCATTCATCCGGTTAAGCATCTCCTCCGCCTGCGCTACAGCGCTCCACAGCAGAACTACAAGCTCGCCTCCGCCCTGCCAGTTGCGGAAGGCATAGCCGCTCTGGTCTGCGGCCATCACTTCATTGCAGACATTAGCCAGCACGAAGGCCGTCAAGGCCACATCCCCGCGGAATCTCCGCAGCAGATGGCAGTCTGCAGCTTGCAACGGGATTACGGCGATTCTGCACTCCTGCGCCCCAATCGGCATCCCCAGCTCTTCACAGAGGGCCAGCTTCAGCTCATGGAACGAGGCCTGTCCGCTCACCAGATCGGACAGCATCTTGTCCCAGTAGAGCGGACGCAGCGCGTTGAGCTGCATGTTCTGGCGCTGGCGCCGCTTCCGTTCCGCCTCTTCCTCCATCCACAGCTTGAAGGCATGCTCCGCAGAGGCAATCAGCTGCTTGCTGTTCAGCGGCTTCAGCAGATAATCCGTACCGCCGTATACGATGGCCGGCTTGACGTAATTGAAATCCTGATACCCGCTGATGACAATCGTCTTCGTGTGCGGATAATGCCGGTGCAGCCATTCCAGCAGCTCCGCCCCGTCCATCAGCGGCATCCGCATATCCGTGAACACGACAGCCGGCTGATGCTCCTGCATGATCCGTGTCGCCTCCTGCCCGTTGGTCGCCTCATAGATCCCGGAGATGTTATAGCTGTCCCACGGAACAAAATATCGGATGGCCTCCCGCACATGCTTCTCATCATCTACAATCAGCACCTTCATCTCAGCCGCTCCTTCAAGGATAGTCTCTGTTCTCTATTCGCAAAAGCCGCCGGAATTAACCGTCTATCTCCTCCAGCGGAATAATCAGCGTAACGGTAAGCCCCTGGCCGTCTTCATTATTCTTAAGCTGCATTTCCGCTGCGCTGCCGAACTGGAGCCGCAGCCGGGCCAGCACATTGTACAGGCCGATCTCCTCCTGGTCCGGCTGGCTGCTGCCTCTGAGACAGGCCGTAATCTCCTCCAGCCGCTCCGTGCTCATGCCCCGGCCGTTATCCTTCACGGCAAGCACCAGCCTGGCCGCCCCTTCCAGCCTGCACTCTATCTGGATCAACCCCCCGCTTATGCCGTCAGCGAAGGCATGCTTGAAGATATTCTCCACAATCGGCTGCAGGATCATCTTCGGCAGGATCAGCTCCAGAGCCTCCGGCCCCGCCTGAACCACAAGCCGCAGATTCTCTTCGCCGAACCGCTCCGTCTGGAGAATCATATAGTTCTGCACATGCTCAATCTCATCACGCAGCGGTACTTGTATACGCTCGGTATTCATCGAGTAACGCATCATGCTGCCCAGGGAATAGATGAGATCATACACCTTCGGCGCATTATAGCGCAAGGACAGGCTGGCGATGGACTGCAGCGCATTGTAGAGAAAATGCGGGTTCACCTGGGCCTGGAGCGCCTTCAGCTGATTCGTTTTGTTCGCCAGCTCCAGCCGGTATTCCTTGACGATCAGCTCATTGATCGTGCGGGTCATGCCGGTGATCTTGCGGGTGAGCAGCCCGAACTCGTCCTCCCGCTCGGCATCCATATGCGCATCCAGCTGGCCGGTCTGCACCTTCTGCGTGAAGTGAATCAGCTTCTTGATCGGACGGGTGAAGCCGATGGAGATCAGCACGGCACTGATGCCCCCGATCAGGAGGAACAGCAGTCCGATACCCATATTGAACCGGGTAATCACCCTTGCGTCTGTGTAGAGATCCTCATAGGGCACCAGCTTGATAATGCTTCCGCTGAACAAAGGGGCCTTGATCTGCTTGAACATTACAATCCCCTGGAAGCCGTCCTTCTTCCAGGTGAAATGCCCGCTGTCCTGCTCTGCGGGGAGACGGCTCCAGCCCGCTGCCACCGGCTTCCCGATCCAGTCCGGATCGGAGGCGAACAGCGCCTCGCCTTGCTCATTCAGCACATACAGGCGTTCTGTGTCCGAAGTGTACATCGACTCCACAATCCCCTCCAGCTCCCCCAGCGTATAATCGATCGACAAATCTGCCAGTACACTGTCACTAGGGGTCCGGTAAATGGGAAAATGGGCCGTAAAGACCGGCACGCTCCCCGGCTTCAGATTGGGGAAACCGGACTTCACTCCGTATTGATGATCCATATGCGTCACTTCGAGATACGGGCGGTAAGTCCCTCCAGCTTGCCCCTTGGCGGCATAGTCTGCATTATCCTCACGGCGGAAAAATCCCTTAAGCAGCAGATTGGACTGCCTGGCGGCCCTCACATACAGATGAATCTGATACGTATTGCGGTCGGAGAGAAACAGATTGTACAGCTGGGTAGAGATGATCGCCCGGGTGTCTGGCAGTATGGTGCCGGGCGGGGCCTGGGCGGGGCTTTTGGCGGTAAGCAGAGTGGTGTAGAAGGAGCTGGGAACATTGATCCCGCTGTAGAGCGACATCGCCTGCTGGTTCATGCCGCTGAAATAACTCCGGAGATTCGCCTCCCCCAGCGTCAGCAGCTTCGTATTCTGCTTCACGGACTGGTCCGTAACCGACTGCCTCGTATAGAGATAAGAGAAGGTCACAGAGATGCCTGACGGGATCACTGACGCCAGCAGCACTAAGGCCATCAGCCGTGTCCGGATGCTGTTCTTGAACATGGGGGAACCTCCTACAAGTTGTGTGAGCCGTATATCCTGCAATATAATCCACTTTTTCCGGCATGAAATGAAGTGTTGGCAGTGGCCCGGGCTTTCTATAATCAAGCTGTGAACCCGTAGATATCTTACCCAAACTTACCCAAAGGAGAGTCCATATGAGAAAAACTCTAGGTATGCAGCGAGGCTGGGGACAGCAAATCGTATTTCTCGGCCCCTGTCTGCTCTTTTTCCTGACCATTGTAGTCACCCCGTTCTTCCTTGGCTTCTACTACTCCTCCACCGACTGGAACGGGCTGGATCTGGACAAAGCGGTCTGGACCGGCGCGGCCAACTGGAAACGGATTTTCATGAATGACGATAAGTTCTGGGAGTCCCTGGTCTTCACCCTGCGCTTCACCGTGATCTCAGTTGTGGCTGCCAACGTGCTTGCGCTGCTGCTGGCCTTCATTCTAATGACGACGCTGAAGACGAAGAAGCTGCTCCGTACCGTCTTTTTCATGCCCAATGTGATCGGCGGCATTCTGCTCGGCTACATCTGGCAGTTCATCTTCACCAAGGGCTTCGCTACAATCGGCGAGCTGACGGGGCTTTCGTTCTTCCAGCTGCCCTGGCTGGGCACGCCAAGCACCGGGTTCTGGGGTCTGGTCATCGTGTTCGTCTGGCAGACGGCCGGTTATATGATGGTCATCTATATCGCCGGGCTGGCCGGGATTCCGAAGGATCTCATTGAAGCTGCCCGCATAGACGGTGCCCGCGCTCCCCAATTGTTCAAGAGCGTCTACATCCCGCTGATTATGCCGGCGATTACCATCTGCCTGTTCCTGACGACCTCCAATGCCTTCAAAATGTTCGACCTCAACCTGTCGCTGACCAAAGGCGGGCCGGGCACCTCGACCCAGTCGCTGGCCTATAACATTTATGCGGAGGCATTGATCAACAACCGGTATGGCCTGGGTACAGCCAAAGCACTGCTCTTCTTCGCCGCCGTCTCCCTGATCACCGTTACCCAGGTCTGGCTTACCAAACGAAAAGAGGTGTCCGCTTAATGAACAGCAGCCGCTACCGCCCGGGCAACTTCATCCTCGAAATTGCCGCCATTCTGCTGGCTATTGTCTTCCTGTCACCGTTCTATCTGGTCCTGAGCAACTCGGTTAAGGGACTGAAGGACATCCTGATCGATGCCGCTTCCTGGCCGCAGGTGTTCCACTGGAGTAACTATTCCAAGGTCTGGGATGCCATTAACTTTCCGCAGGCCTTCTTCAACTCTCTGACAATTACGATTCTAAGTGTAATCTTCATCGTCCTGTTCAGCTCGATGGCCGCTTACCAGATTGTGCGCAAGCCGACACGCTTCAATTCCTTCGTGTTCCTGCTGCTGGTCTCGGCGATGATCATTCCGTTCCAGTCACTCATGCTGCAGTTGGTCCGGGTGACGAGCCTGCTTGCGCTGCGCGGCGAGCTGTACGGCATTGTGGCCTGTTACCTCGGCTTCGGGATGCCGCTGTCGGTCTTCCTGTTCCACGGGTTCATCAAAACGGTGCCTCTTGAGCTGGAGGAAGCCGCGCGGGTGGACGGCTCGAATCCGTACGGCGTGTTCTTCCGGATCGTCTTCCCGCTGCTGCTGCCGATTATTGTAACCGTCATTATCCTGAATACACTATGGATCTGGAATGACTATCTGCTGCCTGTCCTGGTGATCGGCGGGAATAAGGATCTGACGACCCTGCCCGTAGCTGTGACCAAGTTCTTCGGACAGTACACCAAGAAGTGGGATCTGGCCCTTGCCGGTCTCGTTATGGCGATCACGCCTATCCTCTTGTTCTTCCTGTCGCTCCAGCGTTATATTGTGGAAGGCGTGACGGCAGGCTCCATTAAGGGATGATCTTAGGATCGGCTTTCCTTTGCAGCAATAATATCCACTTTTTCGAGCAACATATGAAGTGTAAGTCATCTATCAATTCCATTACGCTCTAAGAGCAGGAACCACAGACCAGGGAGGTTATTCTATGAAAAGAAAGTTCGCGTTCATCATGGCAACCGTTTGCACCCTCATTATCGCAGGTTGCGGGAACAGCGGCAATACGAATTCCGCAGGCAATGGAAGCGCTACGAATGCTCCTAACGCGTCAACCGAATCGGCAGCACCGGAAGCCGGCAAAGCGCCTGCCAAGGATGTTACGATTAAAATGTTCCAGTTCAAGGTGGAAATTGCCGAGCAACTGAATGCACTCGCCGAAGAATACGAGAAGGAGACAGGCGTGAAGGTGGAGGTCGAAACGCACGGCGGCGGTGAGGATTACGGTGCACTGCTGAAGGCGGAGATCGCTTCCGGCTCTGAGCCTGAGATTTTCAATAATGGCGGGTATACAGCCCTTGTTCCTTACATGGACCGTGCCACTGACCTGAGCAATGAGCCTTGGGCCGCCCAGCTGATCCCGACCGCCAAGACACCGGCAACCGTAGACGGCAAGCTCTATGGCATGCCTATGAATGTTGAAGGCTACGGGCTGATCTACAACAAGGATCTGTTCGCCAAAGCCGGCATTACAGAAGAGCCTAAGACACTTCCCCAGCTCAAGGACGCCGTAGCCAAGCTGAAGACCGCTGGCATCACACCGTTTGAAGCCACCAATGAGTGGTGGTCCATGGGGATTCACCTCGTTAACGTAGGAATGGCGCACCAGCCTGATCCGAAGCAGTTCATTGACGATGTGAAGGCAGGCAAACAGACCATCAAGGGCAACGCCGTCTTCAAGCAATGGCTGGATCTCGTAGATGTGATCATAGGCAATGCCCAGGACAACAAGATGACTACCGATTATGCGACTCAGGTGGCTGAATTCGCCTCCGGTAAAGCTGCCATGATGCTGCAAGGGAACTGGACACAAGGCGATATCGACAAAATCGATCCGGCCCTGAACCTGGGCCTCCTCCCGCTCCCGATTAACGGCGAAGAAGGCACCATCCTGGTGGGCGTGCCTAACAACTATATCGTGAACAGCAAATCCGCACATCCGGAGGAAGCCAAGGCCTTCCTGAACTGGATGGTCAGCTCGGAAACGGGTCAGAAGTATCTGACCAAGGAATTCAAGTTCATCCCGGCGGAAGCGAACATCACTGCAGACGCCGCTGATATCGGCCAGGTCGCCGTTGCCGTGCAGGAGAAATCCGGGAACGCGCTGGGCTGGAACTGGGATATGTTCCCTGACGGCGTCACCCAGGGCTTCGGCGCAGCCATGCAGGAATACCTTGGCGGCCAGCTGAACCATGACCAGCTGCTGGAGAAGCTGGACAAAGCGGTACAGGATATTGTGAAGCAATAGCAGCAGGCTGATCCTTTAACAGAAAAGAGGTGTCTTCAGAAGCCGGCAAACGGCAAATGAGACACCTCTTTTGTTATGCGCATGTTACGTACGACGCCCGGTGTGCACGCTCCGTAAACGGAATGTTGTTCCAATCGCTCTTGTATCCAGATTTTTTTCATTCCCCTAATCGGTGAAAATCCGGATACAAAGGCGACCGCTCCGCTTCTCCACAATCATTCCGCCCGCTCCGCTGTTTAAGAGGGGGGGAGTTACAAACACAGATTCAAATGCACTTCTGCTCTTCATTTACGTTCGCCGCTATCTCTTGCCAATTCTGAGCGTTTTCTCTCACGGACCGATTGTATAGATAGCATTGTTGCACATCATGCAGGATTTCAGCATCAGTCGCTTCTATGGGGCAGTATTGTTGCACTTCTTGCAGGATTTCTCGAAAAGGTTACTGGCTGTGAAGCATAGAGCCCATACTTCAGCATTCAATTCCATGCACAACTTACACAAACATCTCCACTATCAGGAACAGGTTCAGCGCGACCACCAGAGCGGAGATGATCCAGCCAAGGATGGTGGTGATCCGGTGGTTCACCAGCCCCTGCATGATCCGGCGGTCACTGGTGAAGATGACGAGCGGAATCAGGGCGAAGGCAATCCCGAAGGAAAGGACAACCTGGCTCATTACCAGTGCGCTGGTTGCGTTAACGCCTAAGGCGATGATGGCGAGCGGCGGAATAATAGTGATCGCCCGGCGGAGGTAGAGATTGATTTTTTTATTAATGAATCCCTGCATGACCACATCACCCGCCATTGTGCCCACCGACGAGCTGGACAGACCTGCGATCAGCAGGGCGAGGCCGAAGGAGATTGCCGTAACAGGCCCCGCCAGATTGCGGAACTGCTCGAAGGCGATATCCAAATCCTCGACCACCAGACCGTTCTTGAAGAACAGTGCGGCTGCTACAATGACCATAGCCATATTTACTGCACCGGCAATCAGCATAGCAATCAGAATGTCGATGAATTCCAGCCGGAAGATCTGCTTCTTCTCACGCTCATCAATTCCGATTACACGGCTCTGGGTCAGCGAAGAATGTAGATAGATTGCATGGGGCATGACCGTTGCACCGAGAATCCCCGCAGCCAGCAGCACGCTGTCCACACCTTCGAATCTGGGAGTAAACATTCCGGTAAGGATGCTGCCTGCATCCGGCTTAGCCATAATGACCTGGAATGCAAAAGCCAGCACAACAATCATCACCATACCGGCGATTCCGGCCTCAAGCGTGCGGTAACCGCGCCGCTGCAGCTCCAGAATGGCAAATGACCCTACAGCGGTAATCAATGCAGCCGGAAGCATCGGTATGCCGAACAGCAGATAGAGTCCGAGCGCTGCGCCGATGAATTCAGCAAGATCGGTGGCGATAATGACGATTTCACTCTGAATCCACAGGAAGATCGACACGCCCTTCGGGAATTGCTCCCGCGCGATCTCAGGCAGATTCTTGCCGGTAGCAATGCCTAGCTTGGCGGATAAGGATTGAATTAGTACGGCCATCAGATTCGAGGCGAAAATGACCCAGAGCAGCAGATACCCGTATTTCGAGCCTGCGGTAATATTAGTGGCGAAATTGCCGGGGTCCAGATAAGCTACGGAAGCTATAAATGCCGGGCCCAGAAAAGGAAGAAGTCTCTTCAGTCCTTTGACATCTCCGTTAAGCACCGATTGTGCCGAATGTTTGTTAGTATGAACTGTATGACCCTTTAGTATAGGGGATGATTCTACTGCGGTATTTTGCTCCATCATGTTCTGTCCTCCTCTTGCCCGGAAAAAGTTGTCTATATACACGAAAGTTTCCCTGGTGCAACATTCGATCTGGTTTTATTATAATCCTCAGAATGAGAATTGTAAATGTATTTTCACTGGGTTTTCATACGCTGCCTGGGCTATGCCCTACTCGCCTATCCTCCACCCATATTATGTAATCCACCCCTATAAAGTGAGGCTCATGCCTTATGTTATTACCCGCTCCTACAATCGGGTGGACTCCTCTGCTGGAGGTGATTGTACTTTGTGCAATTGATTACACAATAAATTGCGATATAACACACTCTGTTGTATTTCATACATTTGATTGCCGGTTTTTTGTTATCAAAGACCATTTTCCAATAATCTGCTGTATAAAATACAATAGAAGCTGTATTGGGGTCGATTTTAATGAAATCTAATGTACAAAGTGCAGGCAGCTTGGCAGACACATATGCAAATCAGCGATGCTCCTGTAACAGGGGCATCGCTGATTGTGTAACTTTTTAAGCTTTTAATAAATTGCCTTGGCGCAGCCAGTGCATACAGCGTTCGCAGAATGTGTGTGAGAGGTCTTGTATTTATTACGCTTCAGCGGATGTGGCCGTGTTGCCCCTCCAGGTATCCTTAAGCGGGACGATTCGGTTGAACACCAGCTTCTGAGCTGTGCTATGCCTGCTGTCGATGCAGAAATAGCCATGACGCAGGAACTGGTAGGTATCCCCGGGCTTAGGGTTACCCGCAAGCGGCTCCAGCAGGCAATCTGTAAGCAGGGTTACGGAACCCGGATTGATGTATTCCTCCCAGCTCTCGCCTTCCTCCTTCGGCCCGTTGTTATCCGTCAGCAGCTGCTCATACAGATATACGTCACTCTTCAGCGCATGAGCAGCCGAGACCCATTGCACGGTCCCCTTCACCTTCCGGCCGCTGAGTGTACCGCCGCTCTTGGTCTCCGGGTCGTAGGTGCACCGCAGTTCGAGGATGGCCCCCGTCTGCGCATCCTTAATCACCTCATGGCAGCGGATAATATAACCGCCCTTAAGCCGCACCTCGCCGCCTGGAACCAATCTGCGGAAGCCCTTCACAGGCACCTCCATGAAATCAGCCCGCTCGATATACAGCATACCGGAGAATGGTACCTCTCTTGAACCCAGCTCAGCATTCTCTGGGTTGTTAGGGATCGGAAGCAGCTCAGAGGCCCCGGCTGCGTAATTTGTAAGCACGACCTTCAGCGGGTCCAGCACAGCCATGACAGCCGGCACTTTGGCCTTAAGATCCTGTCTCAGGCAATGCTCCAGCAGCGAGAAATCCACCATGGCCGTATTCCGGACCATCCCGATCTCCCGGACGAAATCCCTGATGCTCTCCGGCGTGAATCCCCGTCTGCGCAGCCCGCTGAGCGTGGGCAGCCGCGGATCATCCCAGCCGTCCACATAGTTCCCGGCAACCAGCTCCCGGAGATACCGCTTGCTAGTGACCACTCCCGTCAGGTTCACCCGGCCGAATTCCCTTTGCCTCGGGGCTTCCGGGATCTCCAGCTCCCGCAGCACCCACTCATACAGCGGCCGGTGATCCTTGAACTCGATCGAGCACAGCGAATGTGTCACCCCTTCCAGCGCATCCTGAATCGGATGGGCGAAGTCATACATGGGATAGATGCACCAGGCATTGCCTGTACGGTAATGCCCTGCATGAATAATCCGGTACAGCACCGGATCTCGCAGATTCATGTTCGGCGAAGCCATGTCGATCCGCGCCCGCAGCACTTTGGCACCGCTCGGATATTCCCCCTTGCGCATCGCCCGGAACAGCCGCAGATTCTCCTCCGGCGTGCGGCTGCGGTAAGGACTGTCCTGCCCTGGCCCGGTTAAGCTCCCCCGGTAAGCTGTCACCTCCGCTGCCGTCAGATCACAGACATAGGCTTTGCCTTTCAGAATGAGCGTCTCTGCCCTGCGGTAGATCTCCTCCGAATAATCGGAGCCGTAGTAGATGTGCTCCCCGGGACTGCAGCCTAGCCATTCAAGATCACGGATGATCGCCTCCACGTATTCCTTATCCTCTTTGAGCGGGTTGGTATCATCGAAGCGCAGGTGGAAGCATCCGCCATATTTACGGGCGATCCCCACATTCGTGTGGATGGCAAAAGCACTCCCGATATGCAGATAGCCATTGGGCTCCGGTGGAAACCGGGTGCAGATCTCCCGGCTGAAGGCTCCCGCCTCCACATCTTCTCTAATGAGCCTATCCATATAATTCTCCGGCAGAGCCGGTCCATTATTCTCTGTCATTCCAATCTCCTCCTGTTCATGGGTGGTACGCCGCTTTTATCTGGATACAACAAAAAAGAACCTCACCTCCAAGACCGTAAGTCTTGGGGACGAAATTCTCGCGGTACCACCCCAGGTTTATTAATATGTCACCATATTAATCTCATCAAGTACGGCGCTGCCGTCCGGCAGGGCTTATACTCTAGCTCTATAACAGGAGCTCCTGTCGTACCATCCCCGGCTGCTGCCTGGTTCCGGTAAGCCGCTCAGAGGCTTGTTTCCATTCAGTCCTCCCTGCTCCTTCACACCAGCCGGAGCTCTCTGTGAGGGAAGAACCTGAATGTACTCTTCTCATCATCGCGTTTAAATTATTGGATACAGAATATCAAATCTCACGCCGGGTGTAAAGTACTTACGCCGGGCTGCCGGGAGCAGCATCCTAAGCGTCTGCCGGGTCCAGGCTCAATGCAGCCAGCAGCTCCAGCGCTTCCTCATGCTCCGGCTCGATCAGCAGGGACCTGCGCGTATAATCCAGCGCCGCTTCATCATCCTCCTGCTCATAGCTGCAGATTGCCAGGCAGTACAGCACGGTAATTACCGGCTCCTCCCTACTTGTCGCAAGCGAATGCTCCAGGAAACGGCGGGATTCCCCGTACTGCTCCATCTCGAACAGCAGCAGGCCGCAGTCCAGCGCCAGATCATACTTTTGCGGCATCGGGTAGAAGCCCCGCCACATCCGGTCGATCCCCCGCTGAAGGTCCAGCAGCTCCTCGTCGCTGGCATCCGGCAGCAGCGCTGAGATGCGCTCGGCGCTCTGAATGAACAGTTCCGCGTCATATCCCCCCAGCCGCCAGAAGGCCAGGATCTGCTGCATGCCGATGGTGTCGTAATTCTTGTCGATCCACACCTTCAGGCTGAAGAAATCATCCGGCCCGAACCGCTCGACAAACCGCCGGTAGGCCAGCCGGGTATGCGGATGCAGCATCGGCTCCTCCAGCATCAGGATGCAGCCCACATTGAGATTCTTGTAATGATGCTGCGTGAACTGGGACAGTGCGCCCTTCCGTTCAAAATAATGCACCAGCGCATGATAATTCGCCGTAAGCGAGATGCTGCCGTGGTGAATCAGCTTCGGCGGCTCGGCGAACTCCCAGTTCTCCAGCCGGTGGTCTCCCTTATCGGCAGTGAGCAGCAGGAAGCTTCCCCGGGAGAGTGCCCCCAGACGCTCCATGCAGGACAGGGCTGCCTCCGGGAACAGCACATGTGAATCCTCCAGCTTGTCCAGATAGAACGAGATCACTTCATGATAAGGATACGAGCTGTCTTCATAGCCCGCTGCATGCTTGTAATGGTATTCCGGCACCAGATCACGAAGCACCTCGGACGGCCCCATCGTAGCAGACTGCTCAGGATATTTCAGCGAGACCTCACATTCATAGATCTTGCCTTCATCCACATAGAGCAGCTCCTGCGGGATACTGTCGAAGAAGTAGTTGGCGATCACCATCAGCGGCTGCCCCAGCTCCCCGGGCTTAATCACCAATCCGCTCTGCGTTAAGGAGAGCTCCGTATCCCGGACCGCATCAAAGCGGGCAAAGTCAAGCATTCCCTGCTCTACAAAAGGCTTCAGCCCCTCATGCTGCTGCCAGCCCTCAATGTTCTTCCAGGGCAAATCGCTCATCACGTAACGGAACGGCGGCAGCAGCACGCCTGCATACTTGATCAGCTCACACAGCTGCTGGAGCACATGGAACGCCAGACGCCCCACTCCTGCACCCAGTTCCAGCACCACTACCGTCTCTGTAGTGAATCCCTTCTGCGCACGGTCCTGAAGAAAGCCGAAGATGATCTCCGCATACGCCGTTCCAATCATCGGATTGCTTGTAATATACTGCGGAACCTGGTCATTGGCCCAAGCCTGGAGACCCAGCTGTTCATAATAGGTGCGCTGCAATTCCCATATAGGCGCTTCGCTGAAGCGGTAGCGTTCTTGTCCACTTAATGTCATTGGTTCTAACCCTGCTCTCTGATTATCGTGCGGATCTTTGTCCGGTAGTCAAATATTATCACATTTGCGCATATATTTTCTTGAAATGCTGTGCGTTCCAGAAAGGAGCCTATATGATGAATCCTGAGCATCCCCGTTCTCCAGGCCAGCCCGTCATTCCCCAGCCCATACGCAGTGACGGTGCAGGCAATATCGACCTGGGTCCTCGTGACGTCATGTGCGACCGGGAGAATCCCGATATGTTCGTTCCTCCGGTCACGGACAACGGGCTGATCCCGAATCTGAAATTCTCATTCTCCGACGCCCATATGCAGCTGAATCATGGCGGCTGGTCCCGTGAAGTGACGGTCAGGGAGCTGCCGGTGGCCACTACACTTGCGGGCGTAAATATGAGTCTGACGCCGGGCGGTGTACGTGAGCTGCACTGGCATCAGCAGGCGGAATGGTCCTACATGCTGCTGGGCAGCGCAAGGATTACAGCTGTAGACCAGAATGGCCGCAACTTCATTGCCGATGTCGGTCCCGGCGATCTGTGGTATTTCCCTCCAGGCATCCCGCATTCCATTCAGGGTCTGGCTGAGGGATGTGAATTCCTGCTTGTGTTCGACGACGGAGGCTTCTCGGATCTGAACACCCTGTCCATCTCCGACTGGTTCGCCCATACGCCGCGCGAAGTCCTGTCCGCGAACTTCGGTGTACCTGAATCCGCTTTCGCCTATCTTCCCAAGGAGCAGGTGTATATCTATCAGGATCAGGTGCCAGGCCCGATTGCAAGCCAGCGGATCGAATCGCCTTACGGGGAGATTCCGCTGAGCTTCAAGCACCGGCTGATGGCTCAGCCGCCGCTCAAGACACCGGGAGGCAGTGTGCGGATTGTCGACTCCAGCAATTTTCCCATCTCCCGGAATATCGCCGCAGCCCTGGTAGAGATTGAGCCCGGGGCGATGCGGGAGCTGCACTGGCACCCGAACAATGACGAGTGGCAGTATTACCTCAGCGGGCAAGGACGAATGACCGTCTTCGGAGGGGACGGCGATGCCCGCACCTTCAATGTCAGGGCTGGGGATGTCGGCTATGTGCCTTTTGCACAGGGGCATTATGTTCAGAATACCGGCACAGAGACGCTCTGGTTCCTGGAGATGTTCCGCAGCGACCGGTTCGCCGACGTCTCCCTCAACCAGTGGATGGCGCTCACGCCAAGGGAACTGGTCAGCAGCAATCTGCATGCCGGTCCGGAGCTGATGAACGCCCTGCGCAAGGTGAAATGGCCTGTTGTGAAGTACCCGGAGCAGGAACACGGAAAGAAGGAATGATCTGGCTTAGAATGTAAAAAAAGAGCGGTCAGACTAAGGTCTGGACCGCTCCTTGTATATTGTGACATGGGGTCGTGGCCCCTTGTTCGCTTATGCAGCTCCTGATCAGAGCCACCTCAGCTCCAGATATAGACCCAGTAACGTGATCAACAGTGTGGGAACGGTGAGGATAATGCCTATTTTGAAATAGGTGCCCCAGGAGATCTTCACACCCTTGCCGGACAGCACATGCAGCCACAGCAGGGTGGCCAGTGAACCGATCGGTGTAATCTTCGGACCCAGATCCGAACCGATAACATTGGCGTAGATCAGAGCCTCCTTCACCAGACCCGCGGCATGTGCGGTATCAATGGCCAGCGCCCCGATCAGCACCGTCGGCAGATTATTCATCACCGAGGAGAGCAGCGCGGCCAGGAAGCCCATCCCCATCGTGGCTGCGAACAGCCCGTGCTTCGCAATTCCGCCGATCATTTCTGCGAGCACATCCGTCAGTCCCGCATTACGCAGTCCATACACTACCACGTACATGCCAATGGAGAAGAAAACAATCGCCCAAGGCGCTCCCTTGACCACTTCCATCGTCTTCACGTAAGGACTTCTGCGGGCCATCAGCAGGAAACAGATTGCGATTACTCCTGCTACCACGGATACCGGAATGTCCAGGAATTCACTGACGAAATATCCGCCTACCAGAAGCGCGAGTACGAACCAGGATAGCCGGAACATCCGCTGGTCCTTGATAGCATCGCCCGGAAGCTTCATGCCAGCGGTGTCATACTCCTTCGGGATACTGCGGCGGAAATACAGATATAAGACCAGAATGCTTGCTCCAAGCGAGAACAAGGTCGGTAGCCACATATGTCCTGCATACTGCATGAAGGTGATACCAAAGAAATCGGCGGATACAATATTAACCAGATTGCTGACGGTCAGCGGCAGCGAGGTGGTATCGGCAATGAAGCCGCTGGCGATAATAAAAGGAAAGACTTTGCGCTCGTCAAGATTCAGCGCCCGGACCATCGCCAGCACAATCGGTGTCAGAATCAGCGCTGCCCCATCATTGGCGAACAGCATCGCCACGACTGCACCCAGCACGATCACATAGATGAACATCAGCGTGCCGTTGCCGCGTGCCGCCGCCGCCATATGCAGCGCCGCCCACTCGAAGAAGCCGACACGATCGAGAATTAAGGATATTAGAATAATCGCTACGAAGGCAAGCGTCGCATTCCATACAATCAGCGTCACATCACGAACATCGCCGAAGCTGACCACTCCTGCCGCAAGCGCGAGAATCGCCCCGCCGCAGGCGGACCAGCCAATCGATAAATTCCGCGGCTGCCAGATCACAAAAACTAAAGTCACAACAAAAATCAGGCAGGCTATTACAACCATAATTCAGCCCCCCATTTGATCTGCAGCATTCCCCGATGCACTCCTTACAGTAGATATAAATATAAGCCAATTTATATATACTAAAGCAGCCTCATCCGAAGTACAAGATAAAAATAGCTGGAAGGTTCACCTGCGTAGCACTAGGCTGTTCAGCAGCATTGCCACCCCGCCCAGCTGGCGTCTGCTGCAATAATATTTATATGCTTAAGTACTAAGTGTATGTATGAATACATAGGCTGGATTATGGGGAACGAAGCAGCTTCTTGGAGAGGAGATGCAGGTCCGGAAGAGCCATCCTTGTTACGGGATTGGAGGTTCGGACTACCATGAGTACAGACCAGCTCATCGCACTGCTCGTTCTTGTTATTATGATTGTACAGCTTGCCGTCAAGAAAGATAAATCCTGACGACAGCAGGCCGCCAAAGAGGCCGGGGCAACCCGGTCTCTTTGGCGTAGGAAGATGCGCAGACCGCAGGTACCTACCTAATGTAATCGGTTTTTCGATTACATTTCGCCTACACGCTGCACCCGGTCCAATTGTAATCGGTTTTTCGATTACATTTTTCCTACGCGCCGCACCCGGTCCAATTGTAATCGGTTTTTCGATTACATTTTGCCTACGCGCCGCATCCGGTCCAATTGTAATCGGTTTTTCGATTACATTGGTGCGTCCTGCTAATTAAGGAGTCTTCCGTATATAATAATAAATATTACTCATCTCACTTACTAAAGTTGAGAAACATTAAAAAGTATAGTAGAATGATGACATGAAGAAAGGGGCGGATCATTATGGCCGAGGATAAGAGAATCATGGAAATTGGGATAAGCACGTTTTTGGAGACAACACCTGACCCGGTGACAGGGCAGACGATCAGCCATGCAGAACGGCTGCGGGAAGCTGTTGAGGAGATTGTGCTCGCTGACCAAGTGGGCCTGGACGTATATGGAATAGGCGAGCATCACCGTAAGGATTATGCAGGGAGTGCCCCGGCTGTAATCCTCGCCGCAGCGGCAGCGACTACCAAGCGGATTAGACTGACCAGTGCGGTCAGCGTCTTGTCTTCAGATGACCCGGTGCGGGTCTACCAGGATTTCGCTACGCTGGACGGCCTCTCGAACGGCCGGGCAGAGATTATGGCCGGACGCGGTTCGTTCACTGAGTCCTTCCCGCTGTTCGGTTACAGTCTGGAGGATTACGATGAATTGTTCGAGGAGAATTTGGAGCTGCTGCTGGCGATCCGCGCCTCCGAGAAGGTCACCTGGCGCGGCGGGCACCGTCCGGCGATTCACAATCTTCCGGTCTATCCCCGCGCTGTTCAGGACCCGCTTCCGGTCTGGATCGCCAGCGGCGGCAATCCCGAATCTGCCGTGCGGGCCGGAACATTGGGTCTGCCAATTGCCTTCGCCATTATCGGCGGAATGCCGGAGCGGTTCGCTCCGCTGGTGAACCTGTACAAGGAAGCCGCAGCACGCGCGGGGCATAATCCCGACAAGCTGCAGATTGCCACACACTCCCATGGCTTCGTAGGTGAAACTAATGAACAGGCCGCGGCTTTGTTCTACCCGTCTACCCAAGCCCAGATGAATGTCATCGGACGCGAACGCGGCTGGGGCGGCACGTATAACCGCGCAGCCTTCGATGATGCCCGCAGCTTACGCGGCGCCCTCTATGTCGGCGATGCTGAATACGTGGCCGAGAAGCTCATCCTGCTGCGCAAGAATCTCGGCGTGACACGGTTCTTCCTGCATGTGAATGTCGGCTACATGCCGCACCGCGAGGTCCTGCGTGCCATTGAGCTGCTGGGCACCAAGGTGGCCCCTATCGTGCATGCGGAGTTAGCCCGTACTGAGGGTAAATAACTGCACGCAAGCACAGCATACCAAAAACACCTCAAGGCCCATTCGGCGCCGGAGGTGTTTTTGCTCACATCATCTCAAGCTTCCTAGCATATCTTCGCAATCATCCGTCGTTCCTTCCCAGCTAAGATTGCACCAGGGCCTGAATCACAGGATACGAAATCAGATTCCGGTCTCGGTAAGCCGCCGTAATTACATCCTTGTGCGGGCTTAGAATCCCATTCTGCAACAGCACCGCCTTAATTCCCCTCTCGGCAGCACCATTATAGGTGAACAGAACACAATGCTCTGCAGCATATCCAGAGAGGATCAGCAGATCAATTTCCTGCTCCCGCACAAGCTTTTCCAGATCCGTCTTCCAAAAGGCATTCGAGTATTCCTTCTTCACGTTGAAATCCGTCTCCTGAACCTCAACTCCGGGGATGATCGCGAACTTCGCTTCCTCCGCCGGCTCCATGCCCTCAATGTCCTGAATATGAATGACGGCATGCCCCTTGGCGCGCAGCAATCCCGAGACAAAATTGATATACTCACAGGCGCGGTCAATCTTCTTCTGCTCTACCTCGCTCACATGGACCTCTTGCAGATCAATAATTAATAATCCGATTTTCAATCTGCTACCCCCTATCCGTTGATCCTTCAACCTTACCCGATGCCGGATGTTCATTCAACCGGCCGCACACAAAAAACTGCAGTAGAATGATCCACCGGAATGGGCCTTCTCTGCAGTATGGTTTGTCTTCACAGCAATCCTGATCCGGTTATTCTTTGACTCCGCCCAGTGCTACACCTGCGATAATATAACGGGACAGCAGGAAGTAGACTACGAACAGCGGTAATGCGGTCAGCGCCAGCCCCATATAAATCGAGCCGAATGAGGTCTTGTATATATCCCCTCGGAGCAAGCTGACCATGATCGGCATCGTATACTTCTCCTTCTGAGTAAGGAGGATTAACGGCATGAACAAGTTGTTCCAGTTGCCCACGAAGGCGAAGATTGCCTGCGTCGCGACTGCCGGAACCATCAGCGGCAAGATAATGCGGTTAAAGGTTTTGAACTCGCCCGAACCGTCCACACGTGCTGCTTCCACGATCTCTATAGATAGCGTGGCCAGCAGATACTGGCGCATAAAGAACACTACCGCCGGCGCAGCAATTGCAGGAAGAATCAGCGGAAGGAAGCTGTTGGTCCAATGTATTTTATACATGAACTGATAGAAACCAATGGCACTTGCCTGAGAGGGAATCATCATTACACACAAAATAAAGGTAAAGAATGCCCCGCGCAGCCTCCAGCTATAAGTCACTAAACCGTACGCCGCAAGGGATGAGAAATAGACAGTCAGGAGAGTGGCCGAAGCCGAAATAATAAATGAATTCATGAACCCCTGAATCGGATCGAAGCTCTTTTCGAGCAGCACCCGCAGGTTGTCCATCATATGGGATGAAGGCAATAGTGAGAGACCGCCTTGGATTTGTGCTGAAGAGCGGGTGGCGTTTACAAACATGATCCAAAACGGTAAAATGCTGAGCACCGCCAGGCTGATACAAACGATATAGATAATCGTTTTATTGATCGTCCGGGTGACATTTCCATCTTTTTGTTTATTGTCCATGTACTACGCCCCCCTTTTGGCTGCTCTTGTTGGATTTCCGATGCATTTTTTCGATTTTTTTGAGTCTTGCCGCGTCACGGTCACGCATTAGATAGAACACAAATGCAGACAATATCCCTGAAATCAAGAACATAATCATACTCGCAGCAGCAGCGCGGTTGTATAAATAGCTTCCTTTAAAGGCTTGCCCATAAATGAACATGGACGTGGTAAGCGTAGAGTCATCCGGTCCGCCTGCAAGGAAGAGCTGCGGAATATCAAACATAGTCAAGCCACCGACCATCGATGTAATCAGCGTAAATAACAGAATGGTACGTAAACTTGGCAGCGTGATCCGGAAGAACGTCTGAACTCCGTTTGCACCGTCAATCGCCGCAGACTCGAAGAGCGCAGGATTGATACCCATAACACCTGCGATAAGGATGATCATGGTGTTTCCGTACCACATCCAGAACTGGATGAATGCCACAATGCCCCGCGCTACCGTCTTATCCTGAAGGAAGAAGATTGGAGCGTCGGACCAGCCCATCATTTGAAAAAAGCTGTTTACCGGACCCATCGGATAGCCAAACAAAGTGCTGAATAGCAAGGCGATTGTACCCGCAGTAATAACATTTGGCATGTACAGCAGAACCTTGAAAAAGCCTTGTCCCTTAATTTTAAGACGCTGGTTAGTGAACCATGCAGTGAGTAAGAGTGCAAGAAGGATCTGGGGAACGAAGTTAAGGAACCAGAGCAACCCGGTGTTAATCAGAGATTTCCGGAAGGAGGCATTACTAAGGATCAAATCTTTGAAATTCTGAAAAGGATTATCCAAAATATGTATGGGTTTTGGTATTAATCCCTGCAAATCAGTGAACCCGATGAATGCGGTGTACAAAATCGGATAGAGTGAGAAGATCAGAAATGCCAAAACAAACGGAAACGTAAAAATATAGCCAAATTTAGAGTAGTTCACACCTTTGCGGCGCATGCTCTCACCCCTTTAGTTGATATGAAGGGGCGGGATGACTCCCCGCCCCTTCGTTTGATTTTTATTCGCTATCGATATTAAGTTGATCTTTGACTTGCTGTTTGAAGGTTTCGATTGCTTTATCACGGGCCTTATTGCCTGCAGTATATTCGCGTACTTGATCACGCCAGAGCTTGTTGATCGTTTCGTCGAATGCAGTCAAGTTCTTACCGGAAGCGTTGGCATTCGCCGGAACAAAGATATCGAAAATGTTCTGTCCGCCTACGAGTTCCAAGTCACCTTTTGACTTATCCATAACAACGGAGGAAGCAACGCTGTCCTTCGCGCCTTGCTCGCCATCTTTCAACGTTCCGTTAGCCCAGTAGTACTGGAGTCCGGTTTCAGTAGTGTCGAGTGTTACCCACTTGATAAAGTCTGCAACAGCCTTTTTCTTGGCTTCGTCCTTGACTACATCTTTGTTAGCGAGCAACCAAGTGCCTCCCCAGAAGAATCCTGTTGGTGATTCAGTAACTGCCCAGTCACCCTTTGTATCTTTGGCATGTTCGCTTAACGTATAGTTAATGAGCCAAGCAGGACCGAAGAAACCGAAGACTGGTTTTTCACCAGTGCCGTTCATATCAGCGAACCAGGCTTCTTGCCAATCTGTCGTATCGTTATAGTAGTTATTGTCTTTAAGCTTCTTGGAGAGATCAAGGAATTCTTCACGCTTCGGATCAATATGCAGCTTGCCATCAACAATCCAGCCTTTATCAGAGCTGTTTTCGATCGCGTGCCAGATATCGCCGTCACCGGAAACTGCGGCATATCCTTTAGCTTTCAGCTTCTCTGCTGCACTGAAGAATTTATCCCAGCCGGGTCCAACCTCTGTCTTGATCTTGGCCGGATCATCAGTTCCAAACACATCCTTGGCAAGCGAGCGACGATAGATAAAGGCTCCGCCTGTAGCCTGATAGCCGAGACCCTTAAGTTGACCCTCTTTGCTGCCGATATCAACAGAATATTGAGCGATGCCTGCATCCTTAACCATTTGATCAGTAAGGCCCAGGTCCGCATAGTTGGCTGCAAAAGTGGATGCATCACCTTGTGTATATTTGAGTACGAATGCGCCTTCAGTAGCATAAATATCAGGCGCATCTTTGCCGCCGGCAGCTAGAGCCTGGTCAAGCGCAGGCTGATAAGCGCCATCTGTAGTTGCAACAATCGTAGTTTTGAACTCCACATTTGCCTCTGGATGAATTTCCAAATACTTCTTAGTCATGTTTGGAATTTCGTCGGTGAAGCTCCACAGATTGATCGTTACCTTCTCACCGCTACCCGCATCCGGAGCTTTGGTTGCCTCTGCCGCATTCGATGCCGGAGCTGTTGTTGCAGCTGCGCCGGACGAGCTATTACCCGAGTTCCCGCCGCATCCTGCCAGAGCAGATGACATCACGAGTACTGTTGAGAGCCCCGCTAAAACACGCTTCATACTTTTCATACTTTGCCTCCCCTTTTATATTCATCCTCGGTTTTTTGTAACCGCCTTCATATTATAGTGCTTGTCCCTCTTCGGCATAAGGAACCCCTCATTGGGAAAAATACCACTATTTATGGGTTTTGCTCTAAAAAGTACAAAAAAGACACTTCCATTTTCTAGAATGTGTCTTTTTTCAAGAAATGTTCGCTTACAAGACTCAATCTCTAATCCAATTCTAAGACTCGCATGTCATGATTCCTGTAACAAGATAAGGAGTGTGAGACATGCAATCCATTAAATCTGCAAAGTTTACGTTCCGGGGGTCCTTCCTTTTTTACTTTCTGGTGGCTTTTGAGTTCTTTTATATGGCCAGTCCCTTTGCGGTTTACTTCTATTCGGTGTATAAGCCTGCATTGAATTTTTTTAATCAATCCCCACTTTTGTCATGGCTAATTCAATTTTTCCTGCCGCACGCGGTCCGCGAGACCTCATCATCCTTGGTAAATGCACACAATATCATTGGCGGAATCCTGGCATTATTAGGCTTCATTGGTTTTTTGGTAGGCGCAGTCCACGTTTACTATTATAAATTAGCCAAAAAAGGAGTCGTCACAGGAGGAATCTACAACCATATACGACACCCGCAATATGCCTCATTCATCATTTGCAGCTTTGGACTGCTGATTCTGTGGCCCCGGTATATCGTGCTGATCATGTTCATCACCATGCTGTTCGTCTATTACATGCTTGCAAGAGCAGAGGAACGGGAATGTGAAGCCAAGTTCGGATCAAGTTATTCCGAATATAGAAACAGAACGGGTATGTTCCTTCCCTTCAGAATCCCCTTCTCTATGAACATACGGCAGCGGACGGCTACCCGACAAAGCAGGTTCATCCTTCCTCTGCTCACTTATCTGGCGGCTCTGCTTATTGGCATCCTGCTGGTAAGTGCAGTTCAAAAACTGACAATCAACAGCCTCTATGCGGTATACAGCAGCGATTCAGCTACTATCTCCATCAACACCACTGATACAGCTATATTGGATCAGGTCCTTGAGACTGCCCTTTCGGATGAACGGGTCCAGACAAGGATTCAGCAAGACCATCCCGCCAAGCTGCTAAATTATGTGCTGCCTACCACCTGGTTTGCCGCCGAGATTCCAATGAATGGCGTTAAATATAGAGCAGGTCATAAGTCTCCCGCAGACTATGATCACAACCTGTATAAGATTATTTTCACCAAAGCAACCATGCGATCCGGGGGAAATGTAGAAGGTAAGGACATCCTCACCCAAGTCAGTGAGCGAAAAGGGATTGTAGAGGTGTGGGTAGATCTGGCTAAAGGTACAGTTACCCAAATCCTGGAGCTTCCTAAATCCGTAAAATACGGGAATATTCCGGTAGCCGTATATTAAAGCTTTTGAAGCAGCAACTCTGAGATCAAATCAAATCAAACCAAACGGAGGTTACACGAATGATTAGCTTAAATAATGTCGAGAAAAACTATTGCACTGAAGCCGGCTCCTATTCTGCACTTAAGAATATTACCCTGGAGATCCCTCAAGGAGAGTTCACCCTGATCATGGGGAGATCCGGAAGCGGAAAATCAACCTTGCTCAATATTCTAACTGGAGTAGATAAACCTAGCGGAGGAGAAGTACGGGTAAACGGAGAACTCATCAATCCTTTAAATGAAAGCGAGATGGCTGAATGGCGGGGACAGAACATAGGCATTGTATTTCAATTCTTTCAACTGATCCCTACACTGTCCGTCATTGAGAATATCCTTCTCCCTATGGATCTGGTCAATATAATCCCGCCTAAGCTTAGAAAAGAACGCGCCCTTGAATTGCTCCATAAAGTCGGGCTTGCCAATCACGCCAATAAAAGACCCAGTGCTCTCTCAGGCGGGGAACAGCAACGCGTAGCCATCGCCAGAGCCATCGCAAACGATGTGAAGATTCTTGTAGCGGATGAACCTACAGGTAATCTGGACTCCAGAAATGCGGAAATTATTCACACGCTCTTTGGGCGACTTCAGCAGGAGGGGAAGACCATCATTATGGTTACACACGAAAGAGAAATGATTCAGGGGGCTTCCCGAAAAATTCTGCTGAAGGACGGCGCTATCATAGAAGATAAAACAATTCAGCTGGAGGAAGCAGCGATATGAAATTATTACTTTTAAAAGTTTTTCGTGATTTAGCCAAGGATAAATTCCGAACGATCCTGTCGTTGCTCGCCATGCTAGTCGGCACTTCAGCTTTTGGGATCATGTTGTTCACCTATTTCATTCTAGACCGGGAGCTAGTGGATGTATTCGTACCCACCCAGCCTTCATCAGCAAATATTATGTTAGACCGTGTTGAAGACAACCTGATCCAATTGACCAAGAACTTTGAAGGCATTGGTAAAGTTGAAGAAAAGGCGGTATACCCGCTGCGCATCAAGATCGGGGAGGATAAATGGAAAACCCTTTATTTATACGGGATAAAAGATTTCAAGAATATTCAAAGCAATAAAATCTCCAGTATTGACGGCTCCTTCAACCCGGGTCTAAATGAAGTACTAATTGAGCGGGATGCGCTGGGTGTGGCCAAAACAGCTATTAATGAAAACATCGTATTCACCCTACCGGATTCAAGCATCAAGGAGTTGAAGGTCGTAGGCTCGGTTAATGATATCCATGTTCACCCTGCCTCTATGCATCAAACGGTATACGCTTATGTGTCATTTGAGACTCTTGCCCAGCTTGGCCTCACACCCAACCGATTAGATATCACCTTGTCCGAACATCCTTATAACCGTGAGCATATTCTGAGCACAACCAGAGATTACATGAAGGAGATTGTTAACAAGGGATACGCCGTGAGTAACATTGAGGTTTCTCTTACTCCTGGACAAAGCCCCCACAAGGCTGAGTACAATGCCGTGCTTTTTATAATTCGGATATTTAGCGGCCTGGCCTTTGTATTAGGTTGCATGATTATTACCAGTCTGCTTTCAACTATTCTGACTCAACAGGTTAAGCAGATTGGTATATTAAAGGCTATCGGCGCAAAGACCAATAACATATTTTCAGCCTACTTATGTATTATTCTGCTGCTGGTTGCGGGCAACATCGCGATTTCATTACCACTCTCTTCCGTACTCAGCCAGAGCTTTTCCAAGTTTCTGATGAGAATCAGTAATATGGACCTTCCAAACTCCAGTATCCCTAACAGCCTGCTCTTGTTATTTGCTCTATTGGCATTATTCGTCCCTCTGGTAATAGCTTTCATTCCTATACGAAAAGGGGTCGCTATGTCAGTGAAAGATTCGCTGAACAGCCATTCAAGCGATGATGCTTATATTAAAGAAGGACCTATGATGAAGTGGGCAACAGGGATAAGGTTTCTGTCCAGACCCATCCGTCTCTCTATTCGAAATGCAGTGAAGCGGAAAGGACGTTTTTATCTGAATATTGTAACGTTAACGTTTGGGGGAGCACTTTTTATAGCTGTCGTGACCTCAATCATTTCCCTGAATTATACAATAGACCAGTCGATGGATAAGCTCGGTTATGATTATGAAATAAATACCAAAGCCCCTGTAGATAGCGGAACCTTAGATCAGGTAATGCAAAATATTCCAGAAATAAAGAATCATGAATTATGGGGAGGCGGCAGCGTAAATCTGATTAATGCTGATGGAAGGATGAGTAGCCGTTACCACCTTTTAGCCCCTCCCTTCGATACGAAAACCTATACTCCTGATGTAATGGAGGGCCGTTGGCTGAAGGAGGGCGACACCAATGAGGTCGTTATCGGATATAGATTCTTCGACTCGGAGCCTTCGGTAAAGATGGGAGACGAGATTAACGTCAGGATCGGAGAAGAGATTCATTCACTCCACATTGTGGGAATTGTTAAAGAGTTGGGTGGCTCTACGATGTTCATCAACAAGCAAGGCTTTGACCAGTTAAGCCCCGCTATTGAGACGAATAATCATATTAAAATAATGACATCACCCGAACTCGTAAAACAAGACAGCGGCCTTTCCCTCATTGAGGAGAAACTCGAACAAGAAGGAATCAACACTTACTCCAGCGAGAGTAAGACGAATTTCTACACGGTCGTCAAAAAACATTCACTGATGACGATGTACACCTTTCTATTCGTCGCTATCATTGTAGTGATTGTAGGGGCCATTGGACTCACCTCTACGATGAGCATTCAAGTAGTCGAACGTACCAAAGAAATCGGGATCATGAAGGCTATCGGCTCTACCACGAAACAAATCAAACGAATTATAACCGCGGAGAGCATCTTCATCGCCCTGATCAGTTGGAGTATCACATTGATTCTGGGGATTCCGATTGAATATCTAGGCTCCATAGTCATCGGGAACGTTACAATCAAAACTCCGTTGACTGTTGACCTATTCTCGTTCATATTGCCAAATATCATTTGGTTTGTTATTCTGCTTCTCGTCGGTTACATGTCTAGTATCTTCTCCTCACGTAAGGCAGCCAAGATGAAGGTTAAAGAGACCTTGGTATTTGAATAAACAAAGAACCAGCCAATCCCCAATAATGGAGGACTGGCTGGTTCTCTTTAATTATCCTATTACCAACTATCCTGTTACCACCCCAGAAACGTTCTTTCTCATCTTCCAGGCAAAAGACACCGTTAAGAGCACTGTCAGGAAATCAGCTACAGCCTGTGAAATAATGACACCGTTCAGCCCCATAAATTGGGGCAAGATCAATAGGGTCGGAATAAAGAACACGCCTTGCCTGCACATGCTGAGCATGGCTCCTTCTTTCGCCTTTCCAATAGCCAGAAATAAGGTGATGTATACCATTTGGAACCCAAAGAAGATAAACATCGAGCAGTTTGCAATTAGAGCTTGACTCCCTATTCGAATTACATCTGGATCGTTAGAGAACAGAGCAATAATCGGCCTTGAGAACACAATTAGGATGAACGCCCCTATTCCACAAAACCAGCTTGACCATTTAATCCCAATTCGAATCGTGTCTTGCAGACGGTCATACTTTTTAGCGCCATAACTATATCCGGCAAGCGGCTGAAATCCTTTGGTAAATCCAAATACCACAAAAGAAAAAATGGAATAAATCCGGGTCACGATGCCCATAGATGCCACAGCTGTATCTCCATAATGACTTGCTGCCGTGTTAGTCAACCCTATGGACACACTGGTGAGGATCTGAAAAATAAAGGTAGGAACACCAACCTTCAAGATTTGTCGGTAGATTTCTCCATCCAGGGAGAAGTTATGAAATGAAATCTTCACGAAGCTTTTCCGGCTCAGAATGTACCATAAATAAAGGATGGTAGTGGTTCCCTGGGCAACCATTGTGGCAATTGCTGCACCTCTTATTCCCCAGTTCAGACCATATATAAAAATGGGGTCCAGTATAATATTCAACCCTGCACCAAGCAGCATTGCAATCATACTAAATTTTGCAGCGCCTTCTGATGCCACAATGTTATTCATGGTAACATTAAATACGTTAAGCATCGAACTTCCGATATAAAGGGTAGCGTAAGCCGTCGCATAAGGCATAATAGTATCCGTTGCCCCCAGGAAAGTAAGCACAGGCTCCAGAAAACCTAATATGACCGCTATCAAGCACCCGCCGGCTACTATACTAGTTAATACTGCGGTAGATGCAGTCCTGCTCGCCTGATCATGTCTTCCTTCACCAAGAAGACGCGAAATATAAGATCCGGCCCCGCTCCCGAAGGTCAAGCCCACCCCCACTACGAGCATAGAGATCGGAAAGGCAACAGACACGGCCCCCATTTGGCTTGTTCCAAGTCCCCCTACAAACAAAGCGTTAACTACATTGTAGATTGCATTTATCAGCATTCCCAATATCATTGGTGTGGAGAGCTTTAACAGTGCCTTAGGAATGGCCTCCTCCCCAAGTATAAATATTTTTTTATCATTTGTGTTCATATCTTCCCTCCTTCCAGCCTTGTTGTCTAACGTATGCAATCTTGAATAATACGAATAATGTCTTCCTGAACAGCGGGGTTTAGAATAAAATAGTGTTTCTCCGGCATCGTTATCATCCTGAATGAATTGCTGGTATAGTTGCTCCATTCTTTCATCTGTTCTGGAAACCCTAAACTGTCAAACACCCCCGTAAAGGCACACAGCGGAATATTAAGCGGAGGTGCATTGTGATCATGTTTCCATGTCCCAATCATCTCGAAGTCAGCTTTTAATGTAGGAATAATCATTTGGAGGATATCTTCATTCTGAAGCACCTCTTCGGGTAGAGCATTGAAAGCCCTCGCAATCTGAATAATTTCGCTGTCCGACATTTTGTGGATCATGGGGGCAACTACAGGAAGATGCGGCGGAGTGCGGGCAGCAATAAATAAATGCTCCGGTTGTCTGACTTTTTTCCCGGCTAACCGTCTGGTTACTTCATATGCTATGAGAGCACCCATACTATGTCCAAATATAATATATTTCTTATCACTGAAGGCGCTAATCTCATTCGCTATCTCTTCAGCAAGCGAATTTAGACAGGTATACAGTTCATCCCCAGTTCCCGGGACATGACCCGGGTATTGCACTGCCACCAATTCGAACTCTTCCGGAAGAACATTCAACCAGGGACAATAAATCTCGGCCATCCCTCCGGCATAGGGCAGACAGAATATACGACAAGTCGCCTGGGGATTAAGCTTTGGAGCAACAAATAATGGGCTGGATGTTACCGTGAGCCTGCCGTTATTAGTACGTACTCGCATCATCTCTACTCCTTTTGCTAAATATCGAAATCCATCATGGATGAGACCGAGATGTCAGGATGTTCAATAAATTTCACGAGCGCAGCTCTGACATTGTTCAGAACACTCCAAGCAGATTCGCTGCTGTAAAGACTATTATCATAAATTAGCTTAAGCTCAAGCTTAGCTTCCGGCCACACAAATAATGAAAGCGGGAAATGCGGGCGACTCTCCAGATTGTAATCATCCGTCCGGAAGGGCAAACCTACAAACGGATCATCAGCAAGCGGGATATTCTTAAATACCAAAGCACTATGGAACAGGTCCCGGTCATCGGACATACCACACCAATGCTTAATCTCCTGCTCTGAAGAAGAAGCAAAGCGAAACGTATTCATCATAGACGTCTGAATTCCTCTGACCCACTCAACGAAACCCTCCTCCTTCCGAATTTGACAACGAATCGGCAAGGTATTAACGAACAAACCTACGCGTGCTTGAGCATTCTCAAGCAGCATCGGCCGGTCTGCTACTGTCTGTCCGGTGACAACGTCAGCTCCCCCACCGCTCAGATGACTTATTAATAACGAGAAGATCCCTTGAAATACACCATTCATCGTTACTTTGCTCGCCTTGATCACTTCTTGTAAAGGTTGAAACAATTCATATATATGATAATCGAGCCTTCCTTGGCGTATCTGACTCACAGGAGCTTCTGGTGCTGGAGGCTTCAGCAGGCTCAGCGGAGGCTGATGCGTGCATCCTTGTAAATATTCGGGCCAGAAAGCACTTTCCTCAGCAGTATCCCTATTTTTAAGATAACGAATGTAGTCCTTATATGGATATCCTGGAAGCATGAGTGCTACCTCCCCTGAACTGCTTAACTGCTTGTAGAGCTGCAGGAAATCAAACAATACTACCGTAAACGCCCATCCATCCATGATCATATGGTGAAAACGCCACCAGAGACGGAACTTACGATCATTAAGATGGATTAGCGTTACTCTCATTAATGGCGCTTCCTCCATGCAGTATGGGATTAACCGGTCCGCCTCTATCACCACCTCCATCCTGTGTGCTTGTTCTTCCTCACTTATGCCTGTCCAATCGTGTATTTGAATAGGAAACAGGGCCTTCCTTAATACAGCCTGTATAGGCTTCCCAATACCTTTATTAATAAAGGCTGTTCGTAAAATCGAATGACGCTTCAATATTTCGTTCCAGCACTGAGTAAAAATCCTGTCGTCGATTTCCCCAACAAAGTTAAAGATCAGATTCTCGTGAAACAAACCATCCCCCTGAGAAGTAAGGTAGCGGTTAAAGTTATCCAGCTGTAATGGGCTTAACTCATAAATATCTTCCAGGTTCCTCATCGCTGCAGATGGACTCCTTGTTTCTGCAAGTTCAGTTGACATCATAAACTTCCTCCCCTTCTTAATGGCTGGTTGCCAATATCCCCATGAATGATTCAAATTCTGCATCGCTCCAACTCATGTCAGGATAATCACTTGCAACATACATATCCAAATCCTCACTTTTGATAGACAGGAATAAGGACTGCAAATTCTGTAATAGACTGTATCCCAGCTTCTCCATTCGTCTATCATCTACTTGGGCAGCATTAAACTGGATTTGAAATAACAATTCTTCCTGATCAGCAGATGCACTTATTTCTAGTAAGTAGGGACTACGGTAAGCTCTTTCGCTGGTTGACGTGATCAATGAAACTGCGCTGCTCACACCAATTCCGGGTTTCAACCTTTCCAGTGCTTCACTGTAGGTGAACTTGATCTCTGGATGGATTGAGGGCTTACCCTCTGTCCACTTTTTACAATTACGCATAGTTGTCTTGCCTGCTCGAATGTATTCGCTCAATCCTGATCTATAATCTGAGCGGAAGAGAACGGAATGTATGCTGCCTAATTGGCCCAAGATATGATTCATTTCATTTTGCACGAGCACCTTCTGCTCCGCCTCACACATACAATCAACCCAAAGCTGCTGCGCATAACCCAGCTCTTGCATTGAATACCCCATTGCAATGAGGAGAAGCTCATAATCCTGTAATTTTGCTTCCTCAAGCACGGCACTCCAGACGGGTTCTTTCATAAATGTAAAGTTTAGGGTACACATACGGTCAGAGGTTTCTGTTGGATTACCCAAGTGAAGGGCTACGGATGAGTCATCCCAATCTTGCAGGCTTTGTTCTGCAGGCTCCTCCCTGTTCAGATTCAGCCAATCCCTAAATTGCTTGGTACGGTGAATTTGCTTAATCTTCTCTCCCGCAGAGATCTGATTGTAGCAATCATAGATCTGTTCCAGGAATAGCCCTACGGAACGCTGGTCCATAATCAGCTCATTCCAAACCAGCAGTATATACTGCAATCTCTGATCTGGCTGATCCAACAAAATTAGCTTGATCAGGATGTCTGCTGACTGCTGCTCCTGGTCAGAACGAATCTGTTCGGTCAATTTATGAACCTCCTCTTCCTCCAGGCCGTTCAAATCTACATAATCAATCTCTGGCTTCTTTACCTTACTGTAAAGAGCTTGTGTCCAGACTCCGTCACTATGGTTGAACTGCATTTGCAATGCTGCATTCCTGGATACTACATACTGAAACGCACTTTCCAATTTTTCCGGTTCCATTAACTTTTCCACCTTGAACAGAAGCGATTGATTTAAGGCTGGGAGAGATTCATACCTTTCCAGTAGAAGCTGTTGACCAGCACTTAAAGGCAATTCTCCAACATACTGCTCCTCTCCATCTTCCAGCTCAACCATACTATTGTTCAGAACCTCTGCTAGCTCAGCTAGTGTAGAATGTTCAAAGAATAACTGCGGTGAAATCTCTATGCCTTCCTTGGAAGCAAGACTAATAATTTGAATTCCCCTAATCGAATCCCCTCCAAGCGTAAAGAAATTGGTATGGATATCAACCTTCTCCTCCGCTAGACGAAGCACTTCTGCAAATATGGGGATTAAGATATTCAGTACTTTATTGTCCGACAGGTCTTGAGCTTTCGACTTTCTGCCGGTATTCTCCGGAACGGGAAGCGATTTACGATCAATTTTACCGTTCACAGTAAGCGGGAATTCATCAAGAATCATATATTGATTCGGTACCATGTAATTGGGTAGAGCATTTGCAGTGAATAATTTCAGTTCCTTCGTATCAAGCGTCATTCCGTCCTTTACAAGGATGTAAGCGGTCAGAGTTTTCTTATCCGTATCCTTGCCTGCAAGATGGACAACGACCCCTTTTACGGCTATATGCTTTAACAACACGGATTCAATCTCTTCCAGCTCAATCCGAAATCCGGAAATTTTCACTTGAAAATCTTCGCGTCCCATAAACTCCAGGTTCCCATCGGGAAGATAACGCCCCATATCGCCTGTTCTATACAACCGTTCACCTGTATCAGGGTGGGTTATAAAAGCTTGGTCTGTGAGCGTGACATCATTCAAATATCCCAGTGACAACCCTCTTCCGCTAATATACAGATCGCCAGGTACCCACACCGGACAATCAACGAACTCCTTATTGTATACGTGGAATTTTTGGTTGGATAACGGTTTACCGTAAGGTATACTCCTCCATGAAGGGTCTACTTCCTGAATCGGGTAATAATTGGACCAGATTGAAGCCTCCGTCGCACCTCCCAGACCCATTACCTGCGCCAATGCCGCCTGCTTCTTTATGCGGGAAGCTAAATTCAACGGGATCCAGTCACCACTCAGAAGAACAAGTCTAAAGGGAAGACTGGCCTCTAAGAGCGCTGTATATTCGACCAGCATCGCCATCAGTGCAGGAACAGAATTCCACACAGACACCTTATGAAGACTTAGCATATCCAGCCAATGCTTAGGGTCACGTGAGGAATGGGCATCAGGAATCACCAATTCCCCTCCTGCTCCCAGGATGCCGAATATATCGTATACCGATAAATCGAAATTCAGCTCGGAGAGTGCAAACCCTATATCCTCTGAACTAACCTGGAATTTGGCATTGATATCCATGATCGTATTTTGTGCTGCCCGGTGGGTGATCATAACGCCTTTGGGCATTCCCGTAGAACCCGATGTAAAAATGACATAAGCTAAATCATCCAGCTCCTGACAAGAATCCCGCCGTGTAACCTTATCCGGGGACACTGCATTATGTGAGGTAATCGTTTCGACTGCAATTCCCAAGTCCTGAATCCACTGAAGAGAAGCACGATATTTCTCCTGTATCAGAATCACTCTGACCGCGCTGCTCTCCAATATATATTGCAATCTTTCCCGGGGCAGCTCCGGGTCCAGCGGCAGATAAGCCCCGCCTCCTTGCAGAATGCCCAATACCGCAACTACCTGCTCGTACCCTTTCTCCATGATGACAGGAACCAACTCCGCACGCCGTAATTGCTTCTCCATCAATTTGCAGCTTACTGCTGTTGCCAGCTTATCCAATTCTCCATAGCTTATTTCCTTCCGGGAGGTCACTAACGCGATTTGATTGGGATTCGCCTTGGCATAACGGAAGATTGGATCGTGTAACAATTCACAATCTATTGGCTGATCCGTGGCGTTGGCCTCAAGAACGATAGACAGATCAACCTCTCTAAGTAGCTGATTATAAGTACTGCTCCATGTAGACTCATCAGTAGCTAACCGATTCATAATTCCTTCGTAAGTCTCCCACATTTGGTCCAGCATTCCTTGCGGGAACATCTCTTCCAGCGCATGCCAGCTTAGCAAGAGGCCATTCTCCATCTCCATTGCCGTATGATCCAGCCATACTTGAGGAGTCTGAGATATCAGGTAGGAATAATCACCCAATGTCTCGAAGAACTCTTTTTCACCTGCAACCTTTTGTACGATGGTGCTAGTAAAGACAACCGGAAACACTGGTCCTGAACTCCCGCCTCGCAGCTTTGCCAGCTTACGTAAGATAGAAGTTCCGCTTATATACCGGTTATCGAGATTCTCCCAACTATTCTGCTGTAATTCTCTGGCACATTCTTCAAAGGTCTTCTGTTTATTCAGGCTGACAACAACCGGAGCAAAGGAGGCAAATTCCCCTACAATCTGCTTGACCTGCTCATGAATAGGCAAGCGGTTAATGATCGGTGTATTAATACAAAACTCATTGGATTTGCTCCAAAGACCGAGTACCTGAGCAAACACGGTTAGAATCACGCTGGAAGGAGATAACGCCCGTTTTACAGCAGCCTCTTTAATTTGATCCCATCTGGAGGTTTCAACAACAAAACTCCAACGTTTAAACCGGATTTCTGTTATAGATGAAATATCCTTAGCCACTGGCAGCTCAGGAGCTGTATTCGCTGGCAGACTCTTTATCTTCTGCTCCCAGAATTCATCCGCTTTGACGTATGGCGGTGAATCCTTCAGTTGCTTCTCTGCCAGAACATAATCCCTGAAGGAAAGGTCTAACACCGCAGGCTGAAGAGCTTCTCCCCTGTACAGCTGCGCCCACTCGCTCTGCAGAATCCGCATGCTGCCCACATCGCAAATCACCAAATCCATACTGAAATGAATACGCACCTTGTTCTCGGGTAACTGCGTTGTACGAATCTCAAAGAGAGGCCATTCCGTTACAGGACGGACAACGTGGTCCATTTGGGACCGGACAACTAGCGCTTCTGCCTCAGCCGACTCGTGATCCAGTTTCCGCACATCCAAATTCCGAATGTTATAGGTTAATCTCTCCGTAAGGATGCGCTGGCCTCCGTCGGGTAACAGGACTGAACGAAGCATCTCATGGCGGTCGATCAACGCTTGCCAGCTTTGCTCCAGTCGCTGAATATCAAGTCCCTCTTTCTCCGATTCGTAATAGACATGCGCCGCTATGTTGCCCACACCGAAACTGGATATCCGTCCCAGCCATTGTGCTTCTTGCATTTCGGTTAATGGGAACGGATCAGCTCTCCTTTCCACATCCTCAATAACATTATTGAGCTTCCAAAGCTCTTGCGCGGGTTCAGAAGGCTGATCTGCTCTTGAAGAAATAGCAAGCCCGATTTCTTGTGCTAAAGCTTCAACCGTAGGAAATTTATAAAACTCATTCAATTTAATTTCAATTCCGAATTGCTCGTTTATCCTGGACAGCAATTGAATTGCCAATAAAGAATGTCCGCCCAGTTCAAAGAAGCTATCGTAAATGCCGATGGAATGGAAGCCAAGCACAGCTGAAAAAGCATACATCGTCTTCTGTTCAAGCTCATTACGAGGGGCTTGTCCGCTGCTGTACAGCACCTTATCCTGCTCATCAAGCCCGGACTCCGAATCGCTTATCACCACATCAAAATCAGTGTCCAGGTCATGGGTGTGGGGCTCCATCCAATACCGTCTCCGCTCAAACGGGTACACAGGAAGTTCAACTTTACGCCGGGTGCCTTCTTCCGAGAATTCATTCCAATGGAATACAGCACCATTAGTCCACAGCTTCCCGGCTGAACCGTAAATGTATTTCACAGAATGGCTTTTTTCCCTGGCATGCGGCAGAGAAGCGAACACCTTAGTCGTCGGTTGAATATTTTTCATAAAGATACTCAAGACGTTTCCAGGCCCAACTTCAATAAAGAGACTCTCCTCATTCTCCAATAACTTGTCCGCCCCATCACTGAAACGTACCGAAGAGATAATATGACTGGCCCAGTATTCATGTGATGTAGCTTGTCCGGCTTCAATCCAATCACCGGTTACATTAGACAGGTAAGGAATTGTTGGCTGATTGAGTGTTATTCCTTGCATAAACCGTAAGTATTGCTCATAAGCCGGTTGCATCATCCATGAATGGAAAGCATGAGAGGTGTGCAGCCTACTGCAGCTTATGCCATTCTCCTCAATGGTCTGCATGAACTTTCTTATGTCATTCTCCGGTCCGCTTACAACCGTAAACCCCGGCCCATTCACAGCAGCAACAGATAGTTTCTCAGTCAAGTAAGGAGTTATATCCTGCTCAGAGGCCGAAATACCGCACATAGAGCCAGCGGGAAGATTACATATGAACTCGCCTCTTTTAGCCGTCAGCATCAGTCCCTGCTCAAATGTAAATACACCTGCCAGACAGGCAGCAGCATATTCACCAATACTGTGTCCTATGCATGCATCCGGGTTGATTCCCCAGCTCATCCAGAGCTTGGCTAGCGCATATTCAATCAGGAATATCACCGGTTGTGTAATATGAGTTAATGTGAGCAGACGTTCTGCCTCTGCTTCTTCCCCCTCTGACGGAAAGAGCACGGCCAGCACATTAATCTTCATAAATTCCTGTAACAGATCAGCTCCCTGGTCAATCAACTGTTTGAATACAAGCTCACTATCGTACAGTTCCTTCGCCATATGAATATATTGAGAACCTTGTCCCGGGAACATAAACACAATTCTCGGTTTAGTCTGTTTGATGAAGCCTATCCATTTATTTTTTGTCTCGTAATCCTCAAGTACACCAGCCAAATCTGAGGCAGTGGAGCCAACAGCTGCCAGCCGATACTCAAATGCTCTGCGCCCAACTCTTAGGGTATGAGCTACATCGCCCAAATTCACCTCTGGATTTGACCTTAAAAAGCAGGCCATACTTGCTGACATTTCGCTTAATGCGTGCTGGCTTCGTGCAGACAGCAGCACAAGCTCTGGAGAGGAAGCCGCGGAGTTCTTCGTTTCGGTCCATTCCTCCAAAATCAAGTGTGCATTCGTTCCTCCGATCCCAAAAGATGAGATGGCACACCTTAGCGGTTCTCCCTCTACCCGCTCCCAATCCTTGACCTGCGTATTCACATAAAACGGTGATTTCTCGATTTGCAAATGAGGATTAGGCGTCTGATAGTTCAGGCTCGGAACAAGTATTTTATGCTTCAGGCACAGCACCATCTTGATAAAACTCGCAACTCCCGCTGCACACTCCAAATGTCCCAAATTGCTTTTTACCGAGCCGAGAGCAATCTGCTGTTGATGATGACTGGAACCATACACCTGGTTTAGCGATTCGAACTCGACCGGGTCTCCCAAAAAGGTACCGGTACCATGAGCCTCAACAGCGGTAATACTATGCTGCGGAATGTCCGCGAGTGCCAACGCAGTCTTAATAACCGTCTCCTGCCCTTTTCTTCCTGGTGCAGTATAACCCACCTTTTCGCCGCCATCATTATTAACACTGGAACCTTTGATCACAGCATGAATGATGTCGCCATCCCGAACAGCATCTTCCAACCGTTTCAAGACGACTACCCCTGCTCCACTGCCAAATATAGTTCCTGAAGCATCAGCATCAAAAGGGCGACAATGTCCGTCTTTAGATAAGATCATATCTGACTGATACATATAACCTGTCTTGTGAGGACTGCGCACAGTAACTCCGCCCGCCAATGCAACATCGCATTCCTGATTCAGCAGACTCTGGGAAGCGTAATGGATGGCCACCAAGGCAGTAGAACACGCTGTCTGAATGGATAGAGCAGGACCCGATAAGTTCATCTTGTAAGCAACACGGGTTGCCAAATTATCTTTATCATTGGAGATTTGTACAAAGAAATTATCAGCACTACTGCCTGCCCCCCTTCCATTCAGTACATTGTTCAGCAAATAGGAATTAAAGGTCGAGCCGGCAAATACCCCGATACTTCCATTGTATTGCTCAGAATCGCAACCGGATTTCTCCAGAGCATGCCAGCACAGCTCCAGAAATATTCGATGCTGGGGGTCCATCATAGCCGCTTCTTTGGCACTGTATCCAAAAAAGGAGGCGGCAAACTTATCATAATGATCTATAAAGGAGCCGTATTTCACATAATTCGGATGTTCTAACGTCTCCTGCCGAATGCCTGAGTATAGTAGCTCTTCATCCGATATGGGAATTACAGACTCTAATCCGCTTACCAGGTTACCCCAGAACTCTTCCGGGCTTGCAGCATCAGGAAATCGGCAATCCATACCAATTACGGCTATATCTAATGCACCAAAATTATTATCCATGACTCTCTCCTTTTCTGTGGCTTGCCCATATAATGTCAGCGGCGTTTGCTTCGATTGATTAATGCTTGTCTCTGTTTCGCCGCTTTCTCGCTAACAGCTGTATCCGCAATGGCTTCATTTACAAGCAGTTTACTCTGCGATTCTGCATCTTGCTGCATTAGGAACGCGGCCAAGCTGGCGATCGTAGGTTTTTCAAAAACGCGGACAACGGGGAACTGAATCCCGGTCTCTTGTACGATCTCTCTCCAAGCCCGGGTGATTGTCAATGAATCAATCCCAAGCTCCAGGAAGCTTTTGTGGACATCAAGCTGGGCATTCATGCCTGATTTCGCGAAAAATATACGATGGATTAGAGCTTCCATCTCATTCATTGCCGGGTTCGTGTTCCCCTGATCCGTTGGCCGTTCAATTGCCGGTTCCGGCAATGCCTTCAAATCGACCTTGCCAACCGGCGTGAGCGGCAATCTGTCCATAAATGTAAAGGATGAAGGCACCATATAATGCGGGAGCTTTTGAGTACAATATTTACGAATTTCCTCTTCTACTCGTTCTGGGAAGGACTCAATGGGTAAGTTGTCTTTCGCTTCCGTAGGAACTCCCCGCAGCGGATCTGCATAATCAACCCCTCCAGCCAATAAAGTATGAAGAAGGATATGATCTGAATCCAACGCCAATAGTTCGGGAACCCGACGCTCATCGGTTAATGCACCGATTTGGCATACTCCAATTTCATTCTGAATACCAGAGGTCTCCAGCAGCTGTATGATTAGACCCGCTTCAATCAGGCAATAGTCTCTGGAACGTTTGCCGTACAAGGGTTCAATCGCCGGGAGCTTTCCTATCAGGAAAATCGTAAAGGCCGCCGATTCGTATATCATTCTATTCTCAATGACATGCAGATCCCCATTCATTTCCTTGGAGGTACGGAGAGGAATCAGCGTATGATCCAAAGGATGATAATAATAAGTACCTCCGCTTAATCCAGCTACCTTATTGTCCTTAATACATAAATACACCTGCACAGGGTATAAATGTCCTGCCGAACCATAGCGGAAACGTTCTGCATCCCCAACTTCCCTGCCTTGCAGACACCCTAAGAAGCTGGAAAGAGTCCGCAGAGACACCTGAGTATCCAGAAAACGTCTGGAGCTGGACCGTTTAATATAATCGTCATGATCGAATGGTTGCGCCTCCAGCATTATCGTGTGTTCTCCCGTTTCTCCGGATTCACGCATTAACATTTCAGGCGCTCTAAGTCCCTTGTGGCTTAGTTTAAAAAGAATCCTTTCCTGCTTGTCAGTAATGAAGCTGTCGTCCCGCAGCTCTTGTGACATATTGCGGCCGAAATCATCTCCGCCTTGTTTTGCCATGTCCTCTGACTCAACCGCTGAATGCAGAACAAGATAGGAGGCTAAGCTGGCGTTTCCTTCTTTACCTAAGACCTTCTTAACTACAGCTCTTCTTACCTTCGGATGCTGATGAATCACGCTCTCGATTTCGCCCAGTTCAATACGGAAGCCGCCCAGCTTAATCTGGAAGTCTTCACGGCCCAGGAATTCGATATGACCCTCAGGATGAAAACGCCCTAAATCTCCTGTTCTATAGATCCGTTCACCTGTAACAGGATGCTGCACAAATGACCTCTTCGTCTTTTCCTGATCCCCAAAGTAATTCAAAGCGACTCCGGCACCGCCAATGTACAATTCGCCTGTCACCCATTCCGGGCAATCACTTAAATCCGGGTGAAGCACGTAAAACTTTTGATTGGACAAAGGTTTCCCGTACGGAATACTGCTCCAAGAAGAATCTATATAACGGAGAGGATGGTAGATCGACCAGATAGATGCTTCAGTAGCTCCGCCGAGACTGATAATTTCCGTAGCAGGCCCAAGCCGCCAAATACGCTCAGGAAGATGTAATGGAATCCAGTCACCACTCATTAGTACCGTCCTTAATTGGATGCTGCATCGCATCGCTTCTACTGTCTCCACCAGCATCTCCATCAAGGATGGAACCGAATTCCAAATCGTAACTTTATGCCGCTTCATCATCTCTAACCAATGTGCAGGGTTGCGTTCCGTAGACGGATCAGGGATAACAATAGCTCCTCCCGCCAGGAGAATTCCAAAAATATCGTACACCGACAAGTCAAAACTGAGAGAAGACAATGCCAAAATCCGATCCTTTTCATGAATCTCAAACTTATGATTAATATCCAGAATCGTATTAAGTGCTCCCCGGTGAGAGATGGACACCCCTTTAGGCAGTCCTGTTGATCCCGAAGTATATAACACATAGGCCAAATCATCCGGACTGGCATCAGTCTCTACAATTTTGACCTGCTCCTGTAAAATAGTCTCATCCACGACACAACAGGTTATGCCGGGAGGCAGGCCCTTAAGGAGGCGTTGGGCGAAAATAAACCTGACACTGCTATGCTCCATCACATATTCTTGACGCGCTTTAGGCAATGCAGGATCTATGCACACATAAGCGGCTCCTGCCATTACAACTCCTAGAACAACTACGATTTGTTCCCAGCATTTTTCCATAGATACAGCAATTAATTCATTCGGCCTAGCTCCCTGTGCTTTTAATGAAGCTGCAATAAAACTGGCACCGTTCAATATTTCCCCATACGTTAATGTACGTGCAGATGTAATGATTCCTGCATTCCCCGGCTTTTGAATCGCATGCTTCACAAACCGGCTGTACAGCATCTCATCAGGCACTTCGGACAACTGTGCTTCGGTCCGGTTATACGTAGTTCTCCGCTCCAGCTGCTTCTCAGGCAGAAGACCGCCGTCCAGACTGCTCCATCTCTCTGAATGTAAGGCCAGTTCCTCCAGGTATTTAATGTACACATGGAATAGATCATCCAGCATCTTATTTGGAAACAATTCTTCTATGGCATCCAGGCTTAGAATCAAATCGTCTCCCTCTTCATACACCTGGTGATCCAGGTACACCTGAGGCGTCTGGGATTGGGTCTCTACTTTTCCAAAAAAATTGTCGCCTCCACCGAATACCATGGAGGATTCGCTGGATATCGCACTTGTGAAGACTACTGGCAGAACAGACTCATATGGTGATTTCCCCCACTTATGACCAAGATCCCTAACTACATTAACACCACTGTAATAACGGTGATCCATATCTTCAGCCAGTTGGCGCTGTATCCGTTGCGCATAGTCCGCAAAGGATTCGGCTCGTGCCAGGTCTACTCCAAATACCAGAACTGAAGTGAACTCGCCAACGAGCAGGTGAATATCGGGATGAAGGGGCTGCCGGTTAAAGAGCGTCAAGTTCAGTGAATATTGTGCCGATTGGCTCCACATTCCGAGTATTTTGGAGTACGCCGAAAGAATAACTACAGAGGGCGTCACTCCGTGTAAGGAAGACTGTTCCTTTAACTTGTTCCACAGGTGTGAAGGAAGTGTGTAACTCCGGTGATGGAATTTGATTTCACCCAGATTCATTAACGACTTAACCAATGGCAGGACGGGGGCCTGAGGCAGCTGCTCCACACGATTTTTCCAATAAATCTCAGATTTCCGATATAACTCAGTTCCCTTAAGCAGCTCTAACGCATGGCAATAATCCCGGAAGGTGTAATTTAATTCATTGAGCGATGTTTCCAGATCTACATACGTCTGGTACCACTCTTTAAATAGCAGATTGATGCTCCAGATATCCGCAATCATTAGATCAATACTGAAATGCAAAATACTTTCCTGTGGGCCTAGCTTGCTATGATGAATTTCAAACATCGGCCAAGTATCCAGAGGGATAACCTGATGACTGAGTTTGCGTGTTATTTCTTCGCAGTGATCTTGTTGAAGGGTTGAATGCAGTGTACTTAAATCGTGGTAAGTAATATCATAGCTTGAGTTCGAATCTACTATAAGCTGTTTTCCGTCTGAAGTGATCATAGCTCTGAGCATTTCATGGCGCTTTACAATTTTCTGCCATGCAAGGTTTAATCGCTTATGATCCACATCCATTCGTTTCACCTTTATTTCGAGGTACCCGTGAGCGGCAATTCCACCTATCTCAAAGCCTTCATTACGCCCCATCCAATAGGCATTCTGAAGCTCCGTCAAAGGGAAGGTTTCACTCTCTACGTCCTTAATAGAACCGAGCGCTGCCAAATCCTCTAATGGATGTATTGACCCTTCTTTCGAATGGGTGAAATCCTTAATAATACATGCCAATTCCGCTAACGTGCAGTTGAATAGATCAGCCAGTTCAAGCTGGCACAGGAACATATCTTCGATTTTTTGCTTGAGCATCATCATCGCCATTGAATCGAGTCCCATAGTCACCATACTGCTTGTAATACGGACTTGCTTGCAGTCTATACGGGTTGAACTGCCAACTAGCTCAAGGAGGCACTTCTCGATTTGCTTTAATTCAGCGGATGGTTCTTTCACATCATTATTGTCCTGACCGGCGATACTGGTATGCAACACATCAAGCTCACCCTGCAAGTAGGCTTCTTTACACTGCTTGCGCTGAACTTTTCCACTGGATGTCTTATGTATCCCTCCAAAGCGCAATAACAAGATCCCTTGTACTTGTAATCCATGAATTTCAGCAACAGATTTACGTATGCTGTCACAGATCCCCAGTGCATCTATCCGGTTGGTCTCCGTCCGTTTAATTTCTTGGGCGATATATAAGCATTCCTGATTCCCCTCCGTGACAGCAAATGCTGCGCAGCTGTTAGGTACAAGCTGGGGATGGCAATGGGCTGCCGTAAACTCAATATCATTTGGATAATAGTTCGAACCCCGGATAATAATTACGTCTTTTATTCTGCCGCTAATGTATAGCTGCCCTTCCCATACAAAACCCAAGTCGCCTGTACGCATAAAAGGCCCTTCTCCCGTTACAGCCAAATAAGCTGCGAACGTATCGTTAGTGCTCTCAGGTTTATTCCAATATCCAATAGCGACGCTATCTGATGATACCCAAAGCTCTCCGACATGCCCCTCGGGACACTCTGTCAGGGTATCAGGGTTAACAATCACCACCTGTGTATCCGCTCTCGCTGCTCCCACACTGCAGTAACGTATCGTACCTGAATCCTTGCCGGCCGGTTCAGCGATATTCTGCTCAAGCTTATATTGATCTACATCCAATACCCGGACCGGACCACCCGTCGGCTTATGGGCTGTTACCGTAAGTGTCACCTCTGCCAGACCCCATGCAGGGGCCATAGCATTCTCCTTCCAGCCGCATACTTGGAAGGCCTGATTGAACACTTCCAGAGTAGAATATTGAACAGGTTCAGCACCGTTAATGGCTATAACAATGCTGGATAAATCTAGCTCCTGCTTCTGTTCGGCTGTAGCATGGAGAACGCAATGTTCATAGGCAAAGTTGGGCATAAGTGTCATGGTACCCTTAAAATCGGATATCGCTTTCAAAAACCGGAACGGTCTTGATACGAAATCTGCCGGCTGCATGAAGACTTGGCGATATCCTGAATAAATGGGCTGTAAGATCGTGAGCACAAGTCCCATATCATGATAATGAGGAATCCATGACACGCCAATGGAATCCTGTGTAAGGTCAAAGCTCCATTGGTTAACATCCATATTGTGCATGATGTTGTTATGCGTGATCATGACTCCCTTAGGTGTAGAGGTGGAGCCTGAAGTATACTGCAGGTAAGCCAGTTCATCTCGCTGGTAGTTCATTGGCTTGAAATCGTCCGGATTCACTTCCTCCGCCTGTTCCACTGTTAACCAATTAAAGGTTGTGCCGGAGAATTGATTATCGGTAAATTTTTTGATCGTTGAAATGCGCTTGCTATCGCTCATAAAGATTTGGGGATCACAGTCCTCTATGATAGACAACATCCGGTCAGACTTTCTTCTAGTAATGAAATGATAGAGAGGGACGGCAGTTACTCCCGCGTAAAGACAACCCAAAAAAGCGACAATAAAATCCAAACCATCCGGATACATTAGAATGGCCCGTTTCCCGGACAACCCCAAGCTTTGCATATAAGCAGCTACCTTGCGTGCTCCTGTATCCAGTTGTTTAAAGTTCAGCTTATGCTCCTGTCTTTTGTTACTCAAATATGTGAGAAAACAAAAAGCTGGTTGATCCGGGTGGATCGCTGCACGTTTTTGCAGTATCTCGACAATTGTTGAGTTCTTTTTCAATTCCTCAGAATCAAGAGTATCCGACGCTTGGACCACAGCATATAAGTCTCTCATGCAATATACCCTCCACTATTTAATTTTCACATAATGCCTTGCTATATTACTAAGCTGTATATTCGATGTGCCTTCATAAATCGTTCCGATTTTAGCATCTCTATATAACTTTTCTAATACATTTCCTTTCATGTATCCCTTCCCGCCAATAATCTCCAGGCATTGCGAGGCAGCTCTTTCCGCCACCTGAGAAGCGTACAGCTTAACCATGCTTGAATGAAGGACAAGCTCTCTAAAGTTACATTTAGCTTGTTTCATCCGCACCGCATTGTAGATCATTAATCGAACTGCCTGAATTTCCGTTGCCAGCTGAGCAAGAGGAAAGTGTACCCCCTGATAAGTGGAGATATATTCTCCAAATTGAATTCGTTCTCCTGAATATTTCACAGCTTCATCAAAAGCGCCTTGCGCAAGGCCCAACATTTGAGCACTTATACCAATTCTTCCATCTGACAACGTCTCAAGCAGGATCATTAGCCCTTTGCTTCGAGAACCCAAAACATTCTCATCGGGTACAAACACATTATCCATAATCATGTCGCAGGTGGAGCTTGCCCGGATTCCCATTTTTAATTGCGGCTCACAAACAGTTATTCCTTCAGATACGTTCTTGTCAATGATGAATGCGGTTAAATGCCCGCTGCTGGATGACTGTGCTGGATTGGAGGAAGGAACCTTCGCGAACATGATGAACAATTCGGCTTCAGCCGCATTGGTTACCCAGTGTTTTTTACCGTTCAAAATATACCCGTTGTCTACCTTCTCTGCCCGACAGGTCAAAGAGGCCGCATCACTGCCCGCTTCTTCTTCCGTAATGGAGAATGCACCTACAGTGCCGTTCGCCAATCTTGGCAAAAACCTTTCTTTCTGCAACTCGGTTCCCCAGCGTATAAGTGCATTAACTACCAGTGTATTATGCACATCGATAAAGACGGCTACTGCCGGATCAACAATTGCCATTTCCTCAATCGCCAGGATCGAATAGAAAAAGGGATGTGCTGATCCCCCATACGCCTCAGGAATTTCTATATTCATCAGCCCTTCTGTAAACAGACTATTTATAAGTCCTTTATCCATCTTCGCGTCATTATCCATTTGATGGATAAGCGGGCTAACTTCTATCTGGGCAAAATGCTTTACATGATTCTGAAACTTCTTCTCCTCATCCGAAAGATAATTCAGTGGTGCGGTTTCTTTTTTATGCGCAGTTATTGTTCTCATTAGTAACTCATACTCCTTTCAGCATATTTTCTGCTCAGCAGTGTCTCATTAATTAATGTTGTAACGCTCTTGGCTTGCTCAAAAAGATAGAAATGCCCTCCCGGGAATTCGATGAAGCTACAGCTTCCAAGAGTATAGTTCTTCCAGGCTTTGTTATCGGATTCGGTAAGTGTTGCATCCTCCTCCCCAGTTAATACAGTGATATCCGAGTTCCAGAGAAAGCCCCTATCTCTATATGAATATGTTTCTAACGCTCTATAATCGGCCCGCAAAATCGGGATGAACATCTGAAATAACTCCTTGTTCTCAATAAGCTCCCGTGGAGTTCCTCCTATCCGGTAGATTTCGTCGATGAACTGCTCTTCAGGGAATTCACTTATAGGACGTTTAGTACCCAAATGTGGCGGAAATCTCCCGGAGAGAAATACATGCTGAGGTTCATAGTATCCTGCAAGCAATAACCTGTTAATAAGCTCAGTAACGACAATAGTCCCCATACTGTGACCAAATAATATGTACGCAGAGCCATCCAGCTGCCTCCGAACCTTATTAAAGGCATCATCCACCATTTCCTCAATACTGCGGCATAACGGTTCTGTAAAACGGCTGCCTCTACCTGGCAATTCCATTGGAATAACGGATACCACGCCTTGAAAATAATCCTTCCAGTTCCCGTAAAACATGGCCGAGCCGCCTGCATAAGAAAAGCAAAATAACTTCATATACCAGTGACCTCCTCCCTCTTTCCAGAAAAATCTGTATTCCGCTCCCAATGTACTAACTATAAAGGGAGAAGTAGGTATAAATAACCCCTTTGTCCAGATAGGACTAAAAATGGACAATTAGGCTGGAAATTCGACCTCTTTCGGTAGAATGGATGCTTCGGAAGACTCCATAAAAAAAGAAAGCAGGATATTCTCCCACTCTCTTATTTGAATTTTTTTAATATACGTTAAGCTTTCGCCTTGAATAATCATGAATAAGGTACGGAAGGTCTATCAGCATTTCTGTTCCTGCACCCGGTTCGGTGATCACTATAATAGAACCATTTAGCCGTTCAATCAATTCTTTGACTACTGATAACCCGAGCCCATGACCAGCATAAGAATTCAGCCCAAAGCTTGTTGTAACACCTTCTTCAAAAATATTGTTGACTAAGTCTTCTCGAATGCCTTGTCCGTCATCCATAATTATGCAGTGAAGCCTTTCATTATCGTGGTGTAGTGAAAAATGACATTGAATGGTGCCGTAAGGGCTCTTGCCCCTGCTTATCCGCTCACCCGAAATCTCAATTCCATGTACAATACAGTTTCGCAGCAGATGGGTCAGGATCTGTGAGATTCCGCGGTGAAGGTCCACATTAATTTCAATATCCGCGCCTGTAACGACTAACGGATTTATGTTCTTGCCAATTTCTCTTGCCAGTGTTAACAATTCTTTTGAATTTAAATCTGTTACCTCTGAAATACTTTTTAAGCTTGTTGTTTCATTCCCAGACACATGCGCCTGCTCCAAGAAGGTTTCCCCAAAAATTTCTTCAAGCAGCTCCATATCCTTCTGAATCCATGTATCAAATAATTTCAATTCATCTATTATTGTTGTTAAATCGCCTTGCTCCTTATGTGCTCTCCTTGTGAATTCATATAATCGTTTCTCCATCTCGTAAATATTGGATGAACTTGTATGCATATGAAATGATTTAAAATATCCTTTGAACGTATGTATGGTCTTATATATCCCCATCACCTCCTCTAACAACAATTCGTGTCTGCCTTCAATCAGGTAGTTTAGAGAAAGGGAGTACTCACGGTATTGCTGTAAATAATCACAAAAGAGATTATGATTGCTTCTTACCTGTACTATCATTCTCAATTGCTGCCGTTCCTTTTCCAGATGCTGCTCCAACAATCGTTGCTGGGTGATGTCCTTGATGGTAACTAGGCAAATCTTTTTATTTGTCTGTTTGCAAGTAAAGAACCGGTACTGAATTCTATAGAGCAGATCATCTGCTTCATACGTATCCGGCAATAGGGCAAGATAGGTATCTAACTGATTTTTTTTAAGTTGTGAATGAAAAAGCTTCTTAAGAAGATCCCTAACAAATTGTTGATTCTCCGCATGATGCGGGCAAATTAATCTGGGGAAATCATACTGTTCAATAGAAAAACCGAATATCGCCAGGCATTCCCGGCTGTAGTCCGCTTGAACCTGAAGATCGTCTTCAAATTGCAAGAATCCTTGTCCCGCATGATCTAACATGTTTCTGATTCTACTTATTCTTTCAGATAGCATAAGTTCTATATTTTTGTTGCTCTTGGTTAACTGGGTATGCATTTTTATACGTGCCAACAGCTCCTGCTTTGACACGGGTTTGACTAAATAATCGTTTACTCCGGCATCCAGGCCCTTTGCCAGGTCTTGCTCAAGATTGGAGGAAGCCAACATAATGATTGGCAGATCTCTAGGAGAATACATCTGCCTCAATCGTTGGGAGAGTTCAAATCCTGACATCTGCGGCATCATAATATCCGATATAATCAGATCAGGCTCAAATCCTTTATTGATCAGCTCAATGGCCTCACTCCCGCTTAATGCGAACATAACCAGATATTGCTCAGATGACAAAAAGTTGAGCAAAGCTTGAGCATTAATTGGCTCATCATCAACAATGAGAATAAACGTTTTCTGAGAATATCCAGCATCATTAGGCAGATTGTGTTCTGCAGCCGGGTCCGTCATATCATATGTATCTGCAGCTATGCCTTCCTCAGGAAGGTGAACCGAACAGCCGTTAGGCTCCGAAAAGATGGGGAGTGTAAATATCACGGTGGTTCCCGCTCCCAGGTCTGAGATGAGATGAAAGTCGCCGCCGTGGGATTGAACCAAGTGTTTAGCGATTACCAGACCTACTTCCTCTCCTCCTCCATCAGCAAAGAATTGGGTATCCGCTTCTACACAGCTCTCGATGATTTCACACCTCTCCGGCGTTATCCCCACTCCTGTATCCCGAATTTCAATCTGAACATATCCTTCGATTACCTTCGAGCTAATCTCTATATTTCCCCAATTGGTAGATTTAATAGCAGTTTCGATTAGATAATAAATGATTTGCTGAACACGGCCTTCATCCGCATCTACAAGCGGAACATTGGGATCAATCCTATTCGCAATTTTTACTGGTTTACCCTGAAGCTGAGTACGACAAGAAAGGATAACCAGTTCGGCTATCTCTCTTAACGAAATGGCCTTACGATCCAGGGTTGTTATTTCATACTTAAGCTTGGTAAAGTCCAATATTCCGTCAACGAGATTAGTCAGCCTTTTCCCGCTGATCACAATCATGGATAAGCTCTTTTTAATCACTTCGTCTAAATAGCCGCTTCTGCCCTCTATAAGTGAATCTGCAACCCCAATCATCCCTTTTAAAGGAGCAAGCAGTGCATGGGAGGTCTTGAACAAGAAGTCATCTTTCATGGTATTCAATCCCCGTAGTTCCTCATTCTGCTCCTCTAATTTCATTAAATATAGCTTATTTTGATCAGAAATTTTCGAAAAGCGTCTGTACAGAAATATGGAAAAAGTCATCATCATACACAATAAGGACCAGGGCAAGGAAATTTGTACCGGATGAGGCTGCAAATTCATGCCTCTTCCCGGAAGAAAAATAAAAGAATGCAAGAGGTGATCAATGTGATCTTTCATATTGATTAGCAGAAATACGAATACGCCATAGCTTAATATAATCAATTCCTGATCCATTGTTCTTTTGATTAGAGAAAGGCTCAAGGTAACACTCAGAATTGAAAACACAACAAAAACAAAGACAGAAAACAAGATGTGATAATTAATTCTGTCCAGTAGCTCCATATCAAAACACATCAATGTGATTACGAAAAAGAACAGCAGAATAGCTCCTTGCTTTAACACTCTTATTACTTTATTGTTAATCGTCTGCTTCTGGTACATCATTTCTACAAGCGAGAGAAAGGGTACGCATATAAAAGAAATAGCTGTAATATGGAGATAAGAATCCAGCACCGGAGTGTTCCACAAAAAACGGGTCTGCACCTGCTCAGTAACAGCAATAATGCCACCACTTACAGAAAACAATGATAGATGTAGTAGTGAAGGTTCTTTTTTGTATCGAAAAAAAACGAAGAGTGCCAAAAAACCCACAAAACCTAGAATGACACCAGCCGCGTAGTTATCAAGATCCCCATAGAAAAGCTCTCTAATTACACTCGAATTAGTGCCTATCATTATTTTGGGCTCAAACCCAAGATGTCGGCTATTTGAATTGACACGAAAAAAAACATCGTGTCCCAGCAATTCTTCATCTAATTCAATATAATGCGAAGTCCAGCTGGCAGATGATTGTTGAGACGGCTTCAAATCACTGGAAGCATACTGCAGCTTATTGTTAGAGTATACTTCGAACCTATCATGAACCCGGTAAATATACAGATAAGGATGCTTCCAAGCTGCATCTGGAAGTTTAATTTTAAACCATACATACTGTTCTTCTGTTTCTCGTGCTCTGGATAGGAACGTTGAGCTAGAAATCTCCCACGGAGTTTTGTCCAGATAGGTCCACACAGGTACTCCGCTTTCATCATAAGGGGAATCGCCAAGACGGTACTCCGGCTTGTCCAGTACTACAAAAGAGGAAGTGGTATGACTACTATGAACAAGAAAATATCCTCCATTTTCCAAACAAACAATGATAAAAATAAACGCACAAATATATACCATATGCTTGAGCATCCCAGACAACCACCCCTGCTTCTCCGCTCATAGGTTATTAAAGTACCTTCCAATAATATAGCTAAGAAATAACTCATAGACTTTTTTCTGTCAAAAATATAAAATATACTGAAAACACTCATATGATTCTCAATTATAAAAGGAGATCGCCATGAAAGAACGATATTCTTGTATTGTTGCAGAAGATGACTATCATGTAAGAAAACAATTAATTCAGGCTGCCTTAGGTGCAGGACTCAATCTGCTGGATAGCGTCTCCTCGGGAACAAGATTAATGGAAAGTGTAATGAAGTACAAACCTGATATCATTATTACCGATATTCTTTTGGACAGAATGGATGGTTTATCCGCTTGCAGCAATCTAATCAAACAAGGATTCCCGCTGCAAATTATTGTGGTTTCAAACTCTTTTTTGCCCGAACATTACAGTATTGGATTTGAACTGAATCTGGTGGACTTTATCAACAAGCCTATACAGGAAGCCCGACTGGACAAGGCTCTCAGGCAAGCCAAAACCAACCTTAATGAACAAAGACTTCTCAACCAGTTGCTACACGAAAAAGCACATTTGATCAATATTAAACAACGATATTACGACATAGATGTTAATGAAGACCATATTTTTTTTATAGAAAAGACAGACAAACGATTATTCAAAATTTATATGGCCAATAATTCTGTCATAGAGACCAGTACGAATCTGGAGCAGATCAAAGAGCAATGTTCTCCTAATATATTCATTCCCCACCGTAGCTATCTGGCCAATATTATACATATACAAGCAGTTATTCCGTTCCCCTCTATACCGGGAAATCACGAAATTATCTATCCAGACAGTCATTACAGGGTACCCTTGACCAGAAGGAACTACGCAACTTACAACCTATTAAAAAACAGCCTTCTGTAAGACGCTTTAGCTGCTTCATTAAGCTCTAACCACCGGCAACGTTATTTGAAAAGCTGTCCCTTCCCCCGGGCTGCTTACTGCCCGAATATGTCCGTGATGCTTCGTCACAATCCACTTGGCGATAGCAAGCCCAAGACCGGATCCCCCACCGTCTCTTGATCTGGCTTTATCAACCCTGTAAAAGCGGTCAAAAATCTTCTCCAGATGTTCCGCTTCTATTCCCACACCGGAATCGGCCACTGACAGTTCTACAGTCTTGTCTTTCTTGACCATTTGAACTGTAATTTGGCCGGATCGGTCAGTGTAACGAAGAGCGTTATCCATTAAAATAATGATTAACTGCTTTAATTTCTCTGGGTCTCCCCAGCAGTATGTATTCGGTTCAAGATCGAAAACTAAGGTAACGTCTGCATTAGCTGCATGAGGTTCAAAAGGGATAAGCGCTTCAAGAAGAACTTGATCCAGATCCATCCACACCAGGGAGAAGGGATGCTCATTGGCATCTGCACGTGAAAGCATCAGTAGATCGTTAACCAGATGGGTCATTCTTTTATTCTCCATGAAGATATTATCCAGCCACTTTTTCTGGCTCTCAACGGTCTCCTCAGGGTTGCCCAACACAAGCTCCAGATTCGTCTGAATAACAGTGATTGGCGTACGCAGTTCGTGCGAAGCATCCGCTGTGAAATCAATTTGTCTCTGCCATGCCTTTCTCGCCGGAACCAACGCTTTACCGGCAATGAACCAGCTCCCCAGAAATACCAGAAGTAACGTAATGAGGAGAAGTGGAAGTGATTTATACAGCAAAGGAAACAAAGCATCATGATTGCGGGGTGATTTCCAGTAAATCGCCAGTGAGAACAATAACACTATACTGCCTATTACTGTGATATTAATAAATGTTAATCTCCATCTGACCTTTTGAAGCATGTTAGGCCTCCTTCAGGCAGTAGCCCACGCCCCGCACGGTATTAATGGTAATTCCACATGCATTGGGGATCAGTTTCTTACGTAAATAATAGATATAGATTTCCACGCTGCTCATCTCGACGTCAGTATCGAATCCCCAGACCCGCTCCAGGATTTGTTCTTTGGTCAGTACATGTCCTTGGTTACGGATAAGCAAATCCAACAGTTGTGCCTCTTTTTGTGTGAATTTTATAGTAGTAGAATCACAGATAGCTTCACCCAGCAACGGATCAAAAGTTAGTGCGGCAATCTTGACCTTATTGTCTGTAAAAGCAGCTTCAGAGCGCCTACCGAGCGCCCGTACTCTGGCTACGAACTCATCCACGGAGAATGGCTTGATCAGATAATCATCGGCCCCTGCATTCAGTCCCTCTACCCTGGACTCCACGGCATCTTTAGCCGTCACGATAATCACAGGAGTCTTAATTTGGATGGAGCGCAGATATTTCAAAATATCTACTCCCTCCTTGCCAGGAAGCATCCGATCCAAAACAATTACATCATACCCTCCCATCTCAGCCATACCTTGACCTATAATTCCGTCATTCGCTACATCCACCGTAATATTATTCTTATTCAAAATATACACTAAGGCTTCGGAAAGTCTCTGCTCATCTTCCACTAATAAAATCCTCACGGAATCAGCTCCATTTCGATTCCTCAATTTAGAAAAAAAGTTTATATTTATAAAATATACCCTACTTTCCTTTGAATTTCATTAGAATTCTCAGAAATTATCTAAGAACAGCCGCCCGTACTGAAAATCTTGAAACTTGTCATACTATATAACGTAAATTTGGACCATACAGACTAAAGAATAACATACGGGAGAGGAGCTTGTACCTGATGGAGTATTACCGCCGCAATATATCAGAAACCCTGGAAGAAGTCGGCAGTTCCGCAAGCGGGCTTACGTCTGCTGAAGTAGATAACCGGCTGGCCAAGGAAGGCTACAATGAGTTGAAGGGCAAAGCGAAGGACCCGCTCTGGAAGCTGTTTCTGGAGAATTTCAAAGATCCTATGGTCATTGTGCTGCTCATCGCGGCTACAGTTCAGATCGTAATGGGACATATTATGGAATCCGTCATCATCTTCGTGGTGCTGATTCTGAATGCTGTAATCAGTGTGGTGCAGACCCGGAAGGCGGAGAGCTCACTGGACGCCCTGCGCAAAATGTCCGCACCCGAAGCCAAGGTCATGCGGGACGGGGCCTTACTGTCGATTCCGGCCAGGGAGCTGGTCCGGGGCGACATCGTCTTCCTGGAGGCTGGCGATTATGTGCCTGCGGATGGACGGATTATTGAATCCGGGAGTCTGCGGATTGACGAGGGCATGTTGACCGGCGAATCTGAAGCCGTGGATAAGCATACCGACCCTATCCCTCAGGAGGCTCCGCTGGGCGACCGGCGCAACATGGCCTTCAGCGGCTCACTGGTCGTCTATGGCCGGGGAACACTGGTGATTACAGGAACGGCACTCGGCACCGAGCTCGGGAAGATTGCCGGGCTAATCGAGAGTGCTGAAGCCAAGCAGACGCCCCTGCAGCGCAAGCTGGAGAGCTTCGGCAAAAAGCTGGGAATCGCTGTCCTGTTGCTGTCTGTGCTGATCTTCGCCATTCAGGCCGCACGCGTCTGGCTCTCGAATGACACGGTGGACACCACCGAAGCCATCCTGAATGCCCTGATGTTCGCTGTAGCAGTAGCCGTCGCCGCTATCCCCGAAGCGTTGTCTTCTATCGTAACCATTGTGCTCTCCGTGGGCACGAACAAGATGGCCCGTCAGCATGCTATTATCCGTAAGCTGCCTGCAGTAGAGGCACTGGGATCAACGAGTGTCATCTGTACGGACAAGACCGGAACACTAACCCAGAATAAGATGACGGTTGTCGATTATTTCCTCCCTGGAGGGCCGGAAGAGCAGTTCAAGCTGAAGGCCGATGACTGGTCGGAAGAAGCCCGCAAGCTGCTGCACATCGCCGTACTCTGTAACGATTCCAATATTAATGAAGAAGGCAAGGAGCTGGGCGACCCGACCGAGGTAGCACTGATTGCCTTCAGCAACAACAAGGACAGGGATTACCGCGAGATCCGCGATAATTTCCCGCGCGAGGCCGAGCTGCCGTTCGATTCGGAACGCAAGCTAATGACCACGCTGCATACGTTCGAAGGACAGAAGGCGCTCCTTACCAAAGGCGGCCCGGATGTTCTGTTCAGCAGATGTTCCCATGTCCTGCTGGAGGGCCAGGAGGTTCCGCTGTCAGAGGAGGTCCTGGAATGCTTCAATGAAGCCAACGAACAGTTCTCCAGCAGAGCACTGCGCGTGCTTGCTTACGCCTATAAGAATGTACCGGACACGGTGACAGAGGTGGGCCTTGAAGATGAACAGGACCTGGTTCTGGTCGGCCTGTCGGCGATGATTGACCCGCCGCGCGAAGCCGTATATGGCTCTATTGCCGAGTCGAACAAAGCAGGTATCCGCACGATTATGATCACCGGGGACCATAAGACCACCGCCCAGGCGATCGGCCGCGACATTGGACTGATGGCGGAGGACGAAATCGCCGTCACTGGCCAGGAGCTGGACGCGATGTCCGAAGAGGAGCTGGACAGCAGGCTGGAGCAGATCGGCGTCTATGCCCGCGTCTCCCCGGAGAACAAGATCCGGATCGTCCGGGCCTGGCAGCGCAAGGGTAAAATCACCGCCATGACTGGTGACGGTGTCAATGATGCCCCTGCACTGAAGCAAGCCGATATCGGGGTTGCGATGGGCAGCGGAACCGATGTCGCTAAGGATTCGGCAGCTATGATCCTCACCGATGATAACTTCGTATCGATTGTAAATGCAGTGGCCGTTGGCCGGACAGTGTTCGATAACATTAAGAAGGCGATCGCCTATCTGTTCGCGGGCAATCTGGGTGCGATTATCGCCATCCTGTTCGCCCTGATCTTCGACTGGATCAATCCGTTCACGGCCATTCAGCTGTTGTTCATTAACCTGGCGAATGACTCCCTCCCGGCGATTGCGCTAGGCATGGAAAAGGCCGAGCCGGATGTAATGAGCCGCAAGCCGCGGGACATCAGCGAAGGCATCTTTGCAGGCGGGATGATGCAGGCAGTGATTACCCGTGGTCTGCTAATCGGGATTGCCGTGATTATCTCCCAGTATATCGGGCTGCAGCATTCAGATGAAATGGGAATTGCGATGGCCTTCACCACACTCATTCTGGCGCGCACCCTGCAGACCTTCGCAGCCCGCTCCAACAGCCAGACTTCTGTGGAAGCCGGATTCTTCAGCAACAAATATGTAATCGGCGCGGTCATGATCTGCTTCGCCTTCTATGGCATTGCGGTCCTGCCTGGTGTCCGTGAGATCTTCTCAATCCCTGCCACGTTCGGAATGAACCACTGGCTGACCGCCACCGGACTCGCCCTAGGCGCAGTCATTGTGATGGAGCTGGCGAAGCTGATCCGCCGCCTCCGGCCTGCGAAGCAGGCCGGATAGTGAAGCAAGTGGTCACGCACCCGCCACAGACAGCCTGTACCGCATCTCGATTGCGGTGCAGGCTATTTTGAGATAACATCCGTCCTTGAACAGTGATAGAATGGCGAAAGTAACATCATCTCAACAGCAGGAGGCACACAGATTGAATATCAAAGAAACGCTCCAATTCATCCAAACCAATAACTATCAGGCACCCCCGGACGCTTTCCCACTGGCGCAAGACATGCTGCTTCATATCGGTTCTATAGATGCTGAACTGCGGGATGATCTCATCTACACCACCTTCTCTCACTGGATTCCAGGCGATGTGCTGTCCGTACCTGAACTGGAACAGCTCCTCCTCACCACGCTGGATACGGACCATCTGCATTATAAGCTTGGGGAACAGGGTACAGATTCCGTGTTCACCCGCTCCTTCTCCATGCTCATTGTACCGCTGCTGCTCATCAGACATAGAGCCTCTCCCTTCCTCTCACAGGAGCAGATTCATGAGGTCAAGAAGAAGGTGTTGTACAGCATACAAGAAGAGCGGGATTACCGCGGGTACGATGAAGATAAGGGCTGGGCTCATGCCATCGCGCACGGGGCGGATGCTCTGGACGATCTGGCGCAGTGTTCGGAGCTGGAGCATAAGGATCTCATGGACATCCTACATTTAATTCACAGCAAGATGACCATAACGGATCGGGTATATTCGGATGGCGAGGACGAGCGAATGGTAAGAGCTGTAATCAGCGTCCTGAATAGACGACTCCTAAGTAAGGATGATGTGGAGCGGTGGATTCAATATTTTTATGAGGCCAAAGTGAGTGCAAGTACAGATTTCCTTCCCGCCTTCCGGCAGAAGAACAACATCAAGAACTTCCTCAAGAGCTTGTACTTCCAAGTCAAATTCTACCAGACGGATGCCGCCCTCTGCCCGGTGATCGAGCAAACCTTGTACCAAGTGGATAGCGTGTATTATGGCTGACTGATCCTTCAGCGCGTGATGCTACTCGGAGCCTGACACTTCACTGACCAGTTCCTCAATTTCACTTATGAAGTCATGAAGACTGGATTTCCGGTCACAGAAGTTGAACTCTTCCTGATGCTGCTCAATATAAAATTTGGATAATCCCGGTTTGGAGATCACTTCACGGAATCCTCGTTGCAGCGCTTCACAATCAATGCCGGGATACGCGCTGTCCAGCTCCACAATCTCTGCACGGGCTCTCTGTTTCTTGTCCGCTAATATTAGTAGAACTGCTTCTCCCGAATAGATCTGGTGGACCCATAGCGTCCGCAAGGCCTTCAGAGCAATTGTGGTCCCTCCAGTTAGCCGGATTAGCTCCTCCTGAATTTGAGCGATCTGTTCCTTGTTCCAATTCCTGAATACCTCTTGAATATATGGAATTAACGGATCACCGACCTCTCTCAAAAAAGGAGCAATCCGGCGAGATCCCGGCCAATTCATGTCCTGAATCCACTCCAGCAGTCCCGGCAGGATAGGCTTCACCCGCGGATAGCCCAGCTTAACAATAACCTCCGCCGCTCCGCCCCAATACTCTTTGCCTAACGGCTGCAACAATAGATGAAGCTCCGCATCCTGGATGTCCTGAAGCTTCTGAATAGCCTCCGCTTGTTCGCCTTCAGATGTATCCCAGTCTAGCTTTTGAATGAGTGCTTGAATGTCTTCCACGTGCTATCCCCCTACTTTGCAATCTTCGATTCTTCCTGCCACTCTCCATCCTTATAGATGAAATGGAGGGGATTCCCTTCCCGGTCCCGTGCAACAATCTCAACCGCAGGCCCGTCGCCGCTCTCCTCCATCACCTCAAATGAAGCCTCATCCCCGGCAGGGGGCATCCGGTATACATACTCCAGCCCGTCTTTTCCCGTATTGCTGCGGACAACGTCCCCCTTCACGGCATAGATCAGGTTAGCATCCAACCGGATGCCACCGCCCGGTACAGCCAACACCCCAAGCACCCTGCGCTGGGAGTCGATGACGTCAAACCCCATTTTCCAAAAATCCGTAAGTCTATGAACCTGATTATCCCTAAGCGGATACACTTGTACTGCGGCCTGTGGAGTTAGCGTGAACTTACGCGGAAGCCCTTGCTCCAGCTGCATCAGCATGGCGAGCTTAAGACCGAGGTACAGGACAAGAAGCACGACACAGGCTGCATTGAGCACCCGTCTCTTGCCCAAAGACACCGGAAATACAAAACTCATAACCCCCACCAACATAGGCACCCATACCGTAGGATCACCGAGATAGATCAAGGGCAGGGTATAAGCTTCGCTGGACAGCGGATAGACCAAATGGACCCCATGTCCCAAATAATCCACCAGAATATGCCCCAGCACACTCCCAGCAAAACATAGGTACAAGTGGATATACGAATATTTTTTCAGCAGCAGCCTGAACAGGAACACAATTGGAACCATAACCAGCCCCATGACTATAATGGAATGCGACCAAGGAGATACATATCTGTTCCCCAACAGATCCGGCACAATTCCCAAGAACGAGGTCAGTCCGAGCAGAACAATCTTTTCCCTGAAAGAAATCTCATAGCGCATGAGCACCATCGATACAATGAAACTGCCCGTAAGCAGATGTGTAGCAATGTGCATAGCCAATATCATAGACACCTGTAATCCCCCCGCTTTGTTGGTTAAGCTTCACTACTCAGAGCCTGACAAGTTATTAACAAATGGAGCGGGGAAAAGGTTCACTCGTCTTCATGCACCAAGTTTGGCACAATCACTTCACCCTTAACAGGCATAGATCCGCCCTCGGCATTATCAAAATACAACGGCAGCCCCTCCGCCATAATAGGCATCCACATGCGTGTAGGATCTTGGCGCTGATGGTGGATATGCAGATGGGGCTCAGAGGTGGAGCCGCTGTTCCCAACGTGTCCGAGCAGGTCACCTGTCTGCACCTTGTCGCCTACAGTAACGGTAACGCTATACTGCTTCAGATGATTGAGCAAGAGATATGTCCCTGTAGCCGGAACCTTCAGATAGACATAATTACCCTCCATTGATAGAATATCCTCCGAACCGGGCGGTATATCAGCCTCTTCATCATAAGCAGCGATAACCACTGCGTCCAGCGGTGCATAGACCTCCTGATTCCAGATGCCGTAATCTTCAGGATTACGGCTCCCCGTGTTGTAGGGTTCCATCACCAGATCATAAGCCCAGCGTTCGGAGGGCCAAACGGCATGTGGCGCATTATCCTCTACGGCATCTCCACCCCAGCCGACAACACTCACTGACTGAAGCGGCAGCTGAATTGTAAGCCCCGGCTTAGTGGCTGCAATAGCTGTTGGATAGGCAAGCGGAATGATATTCATGGTCAAAAGAAAGTGGCTAATCAGTACAGCTGATATTCCTATGTTCAGCAACAGTCCCTTTGGACGTACACACCTCACAAGCTTAGCCGCCAGCCCAATCAAATTAACGACAGCCCATATCCCTCCCACAGCAGGAACTGCAAATTTCAGTGCCAGCCAGGCATAAACGCCGACCATCCCATGAATCCACAATGCGCTGGCCCAACACCCAAGCGTCAACAATATGAACAGCAACGATAGAACATTTGATTTTCTCATAACAGATTCAGCTCAGCTCCCGGAATGAACATATGTATGAAGTCTCATTAATTAGACGACATCTGTAACGGGATAAACTGCAAACCTATAGAGAATATTATAAACCAAACAGCGGTACCCTGGCCCCTTAAGACCGGCTACCGCTGCTTATTCAACACACTATTGTTTACTTACGGCGGGCAACCATCATAATCTCTATGCTGCCGAGCTGTAAGGGCTGGTTCCCGAATTGTCCTGGGCTACAACCATATGCGGCCTCTACTACGAACCCTTCACTGACCAGCAGCATCTGCAATTCACGGAAGGTAAATGCGGTAGTGTAAATCAACACTTCTTTGGATTCGCCCTCGGGGCTGTGGATCTCTTCTTTATCGATTACGGTGCAGGAATACGGGTCAAATAAAGATTCATCCTGTATATTCCGGGCTAAGTTAAGTACATTAATTGCCGTAAGCACGAATACGGAACCCGGCTTCAGCGCCCGCTGCACCCCTCTAAGGACCTTCCGGTGATTCTCTTCACTGCCTGCCAGTCCAAAAGCTCCTTCATAGAGACAGATCGCACCATCGAATTCCCTATCAAACATTAACTCGCGGGCATCCGCCACCAGAAATGTTGCCGGCAGCTTGTCCCTCGCAGCTTCCCGATTCGCGTGCCTGATAAATTCCGCAGAAATATCCACGCCTACTGTTCTGATTCCGCGCCGGGCCAATTCCAGACTATGCCGCCCCGGACCACAGCCAATATCCAGAGTGCGAGTACCCCGCCGCAGATTCATTAACTCCATTAAAAAGTCTGCTTCCTGCATTGTTCCCTGGGCGAAACCGTATTTCAAATACTGCTCCCGCATGAAATCTCCGATGGCTTCATAATAATCCCCACTATACTCAAAGGCTGCTTGCTTATTCTTCAAAAGCTATCCCTCCGTATCTGTTGTGCTTACACGGAAGTGTATTGGCGTGACAGCTTAACCCCTTCCGTGTCCCGAATGACAACGTTCAGCCTGTCAGCGCTTCTATTCATAAGTTCACTCGCTTTCCTTATTATGTAACTTCAAGGGTATAGAATTGGAGCCGGGGAGTCAAAAGAAAGAACCGTTATACTCATTCTGTACGGTTAGCTTAACGAAGCCGCCGGACCTGCGTCTCCTCCGAATCATCCAGCGTAATCTCACAGACGTCCGTCCTAATCATTAGCGGATGCGGATAAGCTTTCTCCTGGTCAGACATGAACCATATCCGGCCTTGCCTCACTGCAATAATTAACCCATGCTCGTCACCCAGAGCGGCGAACTGGCTATTGTAATCCTGCCAAGGAACGAGCCCCAGTGATCCACAGCAACGCTTCATCTATCTGGTTCTCAGGGATGTTGAACGCAAAATGATATTTCGGCTGTCTGCCTGGGTCAGACTCAGTAAAGGTTAGAGTAGACGCCCCTGCTTGTACACTAAAGGAGGCTGAAAGTTTCTGGACTACCGCCAGCCCAAGAGTATTCTCATAAAAGTCTTTCATTTCTTTCAAGGAATGCGTTTGCATCTCTACTTCTCTTATCATTTAGGATCACCTCTGTTTGTGGCATAACAGCCATATCTTTGCTTCCATGGTATCCATGCAGAGAATTGAAGTCAAACCCGCATCTGCAACTTCTGCGCAGCATCCGCGTCCATAACAATATGGAAAATCTATCTATTCTCTGAAAACAAAAGGATAATTGAAGACAACAGGAGGTTTATGTATGCGCTATATGGCAGCAATTGTGCTGGCTGCGGCTCTGCTCTCAGGATGTCAGGGAGCAGACAAGGCCGCTGTTAATGGCTCTTCCTCAGCTCCATCGACCGCTTCCCCAACCACCGGATTACCTACGGCTGTGTCAGCCACACCTTCCGCTTCAGCACCTTCGAGCGAGGAAGAGCCACTGCTCTACATTGAGCAATTGCGAATTATCGGCGGAGGCGGACAACTGATTCAGGTGAAGTCGAACACCGATATCAATAAACAATCATTGGAGCAAGCGCTGAAGAAAAGTCTACAGACCAGTACTCCCGAGGCAGAGTTCCGTTACACGCTGGAATGGGAGTCCCCGCGCTTTGTGCAAATCCGCCTGCATCTGGATGAGAGCAGCGCCTGGTCCGGGACGTTCACCCTGGATGAAGCCGTCACCGCAGATGGGCGCAAGTATGCCAGTACCGAGCAGCCGTACCGCAACACGGTTGTGGTTAGAGCCCAGGCTGGTCAAGGCAGCCTGCTGTTCCAGGGCATCACCTCCGGTACCCGGCGCGTAGTACCTGCCTGGAACACGGGCTGGATCAAGTCGATTCAAACTGCTGAATCCTCCGCTCCCTCCTATCTGTTCTACGGACAGGAGAAGCATCATTTGGTGCAAGCCCTGAAGGGCGAGGCGCTGGAGATTCCGGCTTTTCCGCAGGAGAAGGATGCCTTCGGCAATGACTACGGATACCATGAGATGTATTCTGACCGCTTCTACGGGGACTTCACTTATATGATCTCAGGCAATAAGACGCTGTATCTCGTAGACTTGAAGGCCTTCACCCGTACGAAGCTTCATGTGTTCAACAAGCCGGTCTACGGAATGTCCTCCTCACCTGACGGTAAGCGTATCGCTGTATTAACCGCACATGACGAGTTCATTGGCCCCGGGGCAGACTTGACGGTGCTGGATCAGAAGGGGAAAATACTGCATTCCAAGGAGAACGCTGCCTTCATCTCCCACAGTGACGGCTTCCTGTTCGTTTATTCGCTGACCTGGGAGGATGATTCGCATCTGATTCTTCCCACAGACAGAGGTGAGAAGAACCCTCTCGGCCAAATCCGATACAATACCGGAAGCGGAACGTCCACGGTTATGCAGGATAAGCGCATCACGGACCAGTTGAAGCAGGATCTCACAGAGCATGAGCAGCAGCCGCACAATGACTTACTGCTCTCTGAACTCCGCTGGTCACCTGACAACAGATTCGCAGCCTTCAAATCCGGCACAGGAACCATCCAGGTCTACGACACCCAGGAGCGGACCTTCACGTTCGTATCCGCAGGCACCCTCCTGGACTGGATGCCGGATGGAACGCTGGCCTGGGCGGATGCCGGGGATCATGTGTATACGTTTTGAGTGAACGTGACAGACATGGAGAAGAGCTGCAAGGGAAATATGGCAGAACCGGGAATAATGGCGGGCACATGTCCAGCAGTTGATTCCCAAGTTGGAAGCATAGAATTCATGAAATCCTGAACTACTCTATATCTGATCAGCAAGAAGCCTGTAATCCCGGTATGGGGTGCAGGCTTTTTACAATCCCTTTTCTAAATGATAAGGCACAGTAGTGGCAATTATACTAGGGCGTGTCTGAAAACTAATCATATTGAAGCTACTTCAACAGAATCATCGCGGAAGCGAGAAAGGCAAAGCTTAAAAAGTTTCGAGAAAGCTTGTCATAGCGTGTTGCGATTCCGCGGAATTGTTTGAGTTTGTTGAAAAAACATTCCACTACATGGCGTTCTTTATAATGGTAAAAATCACATGTCCAAGGATTTGCGGCATTGGATTTGGGCGGGATACAGTATGTTGCGTTTTGGGATTCAATGTACGTTCGAATCTCTACCGTTCCGTAGGCTTTATCGGCTAAAATAGCGGTTCCGGACAAGCTTACCCCTGACAGGACTTCGACCGCTGCCGTACAATCATGGATGTTTCCAGGCGTTAAAAATAGGCGAATCGGATTCCCTAGCGCGTCGACTACAGCGTGGATTTTGGTATTGCGTCCCCCTCGGGAAAGTCCGATTTCTTGGTTGGTTGCGGCATTTTCAGCCCTTTTTTAGCCCCCGCTGCGTGCTGGTGAACTTTACAAGAGGTGCTGTCTAGAGAAACATCCTGCAAGTCTGCATCGCTGGCGAGCGCTTCAAATATCTTTTGAAAAAGATCGTCATTGCTCCATAAACGAAACCGGGAATACACGGTTTTCCAAGAACCAAAACGTTCTGGCAGATCACGCCAAGGTGCCCCTGTTTTGACTTTCCAAAGCATGGCATTAAGCATCACCCGATTGGGTTTTGAGGGTCTGCCTTCACCCTTGTTTTCAGGTGGCAACAGTTCTTTGACCCTTTCCCAGTCCGGGTCTTTGATTTCGTGGCGTCTTAGCATCTTTTACAAGCTCCTCGTAATTGCGTCCTTGTAAAATTATGCTACGGTTATGCGTTGGAAGCAATATCTAGTTTTAAGACACGCCCTAAAGAAAAATAATTTCAGCAGAAAAAAAGAAATCTGAATCGCAACAACGAGCCTTGCTTCTTTATATTCCATCTCCTCTCTTCCATCTGAAACTGGTCTGTTATAAATTTTTTTTGTAATGAAGTGAGAATATTGAATGGTTTGTTGCATCTTAGAAGTAGAACAGCAGGAAAGGAGGATTACAAATGAACGACAGGGAACAGGAGCTTAGCATAATCCACGATGTTTTAAGAGGAAATAAGGCATCCTACACTTTCCTGGTAGACAAATATAAAAACAAGATTTATGGCCTGCTTTTAAAAATGGGAGCCTCTACTGAAGATGCAAAAGATATGACACAGGAAACCTTTATAACAGCTTATCGGAAGCTGGGAAGTCATCGCACAGACCGAAGTTTTGCAGGATGGATATACACAATTTCGATTCATATATTCCAGAATAGATACAGAGGAAAGAAGCACCAGGTTCATCTAGAAATCACCAACGATCTCTTAAGCTCACTACCTAATCCGGAAAGCGAAGCTATACACCAGGAAAACAGAAAAGAACTCTCCGCTCTTGTTAACAAGCTTCCAAGCAAATACAGATTAATGATATTACTGAGATATACAAATGACCTGACCTATGAAGAGATGGAGCAAATTACAGGGTACAGTATTAATCAAATCAGAAACGGATTGCATCGGGCTAAAAAAAGACTTCATAAATTACTCACAAAGGAAGGAGTGGACTTAAATGAAATGTTGGAGCATTGTGGAGATGGAAGAGTCTCTCATTAGTGGGCGACTGGATGAGTTGGAGAAGCATATTGAAAACTGCCCGGAGTGTTTGGCTCGTTACAATCAGCTCCTGCAAGAACAATCTGAATTCTCTGATGCCCTATTCCCGGATGCATTGCCTTCTTCATTCACAAACAAAATCATGGAAGAAATACAAGAAACCACAATAGATCCTGTCGGAGAGCCAGTGCAAATGAATCTCCCGTCTGGAGAGTCTGCTCACCGGACAAATAGAACCATACAACGATGGACGGTTGCTGCTGCGACGATTCTCATATTGTGTGGATCCTTAATATTTGCAAGTCCATCTATAGCGGAATTCGTTCGTTCCATGTTTTCATCTGACGCCTCGTTAGACCCTGGACTACTACAATCCAGAGAATTAGGTCTGATTCAAGATCCAGGAATAAATGTTAGTAGTCACGGGTACAGAATTCAGATAAATGAAGTTTCAGCAGATGCGGTCAGACTCACCATAGCGTTGAAGATCACTGACCGTTTTGGACAACCCATTAAAGACGGATTCGATCCAGAGAAACTTATCGTTAAAGATGAGCAAGGAAATGAAGTCGGCCTAGGGAGTGGGATTACAGGATATGTTGGTGGTGTATATGTTTATAAATACACTTATAAAGGGGAGCTTACTTCATCAACGATTATTGTAGAGAGTCTTATTGATAAGATCAAGGAAACCAAAGGAAACTGGAAATTTTCTTTTTCTGTGGATTTGACTAGAGCAGCTTCTCTGACTACTGTAGATGAGTTGGACGAGCGCTATGTTACCCCAGAAGGCCTGACGATTCAAATGAATAGACTTACCCATACCCCGAGTGGAGTCAAATTGGAACTTACAACATCACTAAGCCAACAAATAAGAAATAAAGTTCCGGCTGATATGGAAGAAAAGCAGAAACTGATGTTCCACTTTGAAGATGAACAAGGAAAAATAATATCACTAGTTAATGGACTAGGCTCTTTTGATATGTTAGTGGGAGTTACATCAAAGCGTACTGAAACAGGGGTTCATTGGGCTTATACCTTTATTGATTTGCCTTATGATACACAACACATAAAAATGGTATTTGATGGATATTCCATGCCCGAGAAAAGCGAGGATTCCTTAGTCATTTATCCATCAAAGCTGAGCAAAGAAAATGCCGTATTTAATAATTCTGGTGATACAGTAAGGTTTAAATCCTTTAAAATCACTCAGGACCCTGATCAACAAGCGGCAATAGCGGCTGGAGTTATTGAGAATCAAGAACCAATATCGGCGGGAGTTTTCGAAATTAAGGGTACCTATATAAATACGGGCAATCCTGATATTGATCAATGGCAAGCCATTGATGATAAAGGCAATAATTATCCTGTAGAGTTTCGAGGGAGAACAAGTCTTGAACAGAAAGAACAAGATGGAATTTTTATCGTTAAAGGGTTAAACAGTATACCAATGAGACTAACTTTAATTCGAAGTATTGTCGATCGGTATTATTCAGATATTCAATGGTCTTTTGACCTTCCAAGAGGCAAACTAATCCCCGGATTGAAAAACAACGAAATCAATTAATTTACAGTAGTGAGAAAACCACATTTTGGCGCTTGTATTGATTTATTTCATCATCGGCTTGTAATTCGGATGCCCCGGAACAGGGCTATAGGAGGAGGATAACAGCCTGCCGCTCAGACCCTCGAAATCGAACTCCTGAGTCATTTCAAACAGGCTTTTATGCATCGTGTTCTCTTTGAAAAAAGAGACAAGCGTCGCCTCAGAAATGTTTTTATGATTTACTTGTTCATAGTCGGTTCCGTAGGTGTGAAGCAGTTGATCGTACTCTTCACGAAATGAAGTACCGTGTGTAAGGCGGGAATTCCATATGAGTATGACTTTCCCGCCAGGCTGTAGTATTCTGCGGAACTCCGTTTGCGCGGCTACCCGGTCAAACCAGTGAAATGCCTGAGCACAGACAATAAACTCAACCGACCGATCCGGTAACCCGGTAGCTTCCGCAGAGCCTGACCTACTCTGAAAGTTCGGATTGCTGTAGAGCCTTTGCTCTGCGGCTACACGCATGGCCTGATTAGGCTCGACCGCGAATACATCGCTGCCGCGTTCCAGAAGAAGCTTGGACAGGCTCCCTGTGCCTGAACCGATATCTGCTATTTTACTGTTCGGGCGCAGACCAATATTGTTGTACAAATAATCGATAGCTTCTTGTGGATAGCTTGGGCGGTACTTCAAATAGGAATCGACACGATTAGTAAACCTTTCCCCACTGTCCATCACTGTTCACTCTCCTATTTTGTTTTCTTCGGAAAACCGTATACGAATAGTATCACACCAATTAACGTAAGGATGGGCACAAAGATGTTATCGAAGAAGCCGGCGATATGGATTTTAGGCTGGGCATCGAACATTTGCGCTTGGTATAACGCATTAATTTCATGACTGCGGGCGATTAACGCCCCTACACGTTCGATCGTGTAGATTAACCCGGCAGCAATCAGAAAGGCCGCCCCTAGTTTTCGGTATAAGTTGTTGCCCATGGAATATTATTGCCTCCTCTACTCTTGGTGGATTGATTTAGTTACGGTTTCACCACTCCGGCTGGTAGCTCGGAAGCCGGCGGCCAGACAATGGTTCCGCTGCGGTTCATATACCCTCCGATTTCCTCGCGTGTCTCTGGAACGAGCAGGGTGATTTCCGCCAACTCGCCGTTAAACGAATCAGCCCAATAGAGTTGCGGCTTGACCACGAAGCGGCCGGAGGTATTAATATAGCCGTACCGCTGCCCCGTACTGGCTGGAACCAGACCGCCCTTAAACAAGCCTCCGGCCGTATATCCCTGGATGACTTTGGCGCCCTTCTTATTAATATAGAAGGTGACTCCATTACGTTCAACGAATGCCAGTCCTTCCGAGAACGGCTGCGCCATGCTGAATTGTGGCTTGATAAGGTAATTGCCTGTTTTGTCAATGTAGCCGTATTTGCCGTTCACATACACAACTGCTACTCCGTCGGAGAACGGTGTAGCATAATCATACCGGGGCGTTATGCGAAGCTTGCCGGTGGTGTCAATATAGCCGTATTTTCCGCCAACGGCAAGCGCAACGGCTGCCATGCCATCAGAGAAATCAGACGTTAAGCTATACCGGTACGGAACGATAAGCTCGCCCTTCGTGTTAATGTACCCTGAGGCTTTGCCCATATTGACCCGAGCCAGTCCTTCGGAGAAATTAAATGCCCGGACGTAGATTGGCTGTATAGCCACCTTGCCTTGACTGTCGATATACCCGTACCGGGTCGCCGCGGCCCCGCCAGCCGGTTGAACCTTCGCTGTATACAGCGCGCGGTCATTATACAGAATGCCGGCATCTCTCAGCTTATATTCGAACAGCTTTTTGCCGGCCGAGCTGAAATAATATTGCTTCTTAGCCGCATGGTCCTCGACGTATACTGTCCCTCCGGGCATTCCTGAATACCCGTATCCGTCGTATACCGCTTCGATAACCACCTTACCTTTGCCGTTGATGAAGCCGTTTTTCCCGTTCACTTCAACCGGATATAATTGATCGGCTGTCTTGGCCTGCACAGTACCCGCACCGGCAGCCTGGGCCTTGTCCTGCGATGGGCCCGCTGCACTTGCACTGAACACCATCGTCGTCATTAGTAGGGTTAAAGCCAGCTTTTTAAACACCTGTGGTTCACTCTCCTCAGAGGCTATTTTCCATTCTTTATGTATAGACGGCGATTGTACCGGTTTTGTTGTGCAATATTTGGAAGAAAAAAATAGGGCTGCCCCAAGCGGCCTCTCATGGCTACCAGGACAACCCTTTGCAATTACATTCAGCGAACCTCGCCTCTGGAAGCAATCAGCTTCTGATACCAGTAAAAGCTCATCTTGCGGATGCGGCGCAGCTCCTTCAGGTCGAACTCTTCGCGGTCTACATAGATGAAGCCGTACCGTTTGCTTGCGCCCTGATGCGTGCTGACCAGATCGATGGCAGACCAAGGACAGAAGCCGAACACCTCTACCCCGTCGGTAAGTGCAAGCTGAATTTGCTCGATGTGCTTGCGGAAGAATTCAATGCGGTACGCATCATTTACGGTTCCGTCTTCCTCCAGCTTGTCGAATGCGCCCAGCCCGTTCTCTGTAACAATCAACGGCAGGTGGTAACGGGAATAAATCTGGCGGAGTGTTGTTCTGAAGCCGACTGGATCGATCTCCCAGCCAAACTCCGTAGTTTGCAGGTTAGGGTTCACCGATCCCCGGTACGCTCCCGGCTCGCCGACAATTTCGTGCTGATCGCCTGTGTGGGAGAAGTCGTTGCCGTCATTTTTACTCTCGCCTACGGTCTGGGAAGTATAGTAATTGAAGGCAATGAAGTCCGGGTGGCCTTGCCGGAGGATATCCATATCCCCTTCCTCGATCTTCGGCTCATAGCCCTTCTCCACCAAATAACTCCAGGCAATATGGTTGTACCGTCCGTAGACCGCCATATCCAAATAGAGCCAATTGCGGATCGCTGCATAGTTATCTGCGGCCAGCATATCCTCTGGCTTAGAGCTTGCCGGATAGATGACACCGATGTTGGGGGCCGGACCAATCTTCGCATCGGGCAGCATCTGATGGCATAGCACCATAGCCTTCGCCTGCGCAACGAGCATATGGTGGTTCTGCTGGTAGAGCTCTTTTTGCGGGTCGGTCATGTTCTCATTCAGGGTTCCAATTGATCCCGGATGCAGAATCAGCATATTCTGTTCGTTGATCGTCAGCCACCACTTCACGCGGTCCCCGTAATGCTCGAAGAGCGTCTTGGCATATTGTTCAAAAGCATCGATCGTCGCCCGGCTGGACCACCCTCCCCGCTCTTCCAGCCCGTAAGGCAGGTCGAAATGGTACATGGTAACGATAGGCTCAATACCGTATTTAAGCAGCTCATCAATTAAATTGCTGTAGAATTCAAGCCCCTTCGGATTAACGGCTCCGTCTCCTTGCGGGTAGATCCGGCTCCAGGCGATAGAGAAGCGGTACGCTTTGAAGCCCATTTCCGCCATCAGGGCAACATCCTCTTTGTACATATGGTAGTGGTCACTGGCGACCTTGAAGTCCGTTACCCCTTCCACATGGTTGGCCAGATCAATGACGGAAGGCCCTTTGCCGTCCTCATCCCAGGCACCCTCCAGCTGATAAGCCGAAGTGGAGCCCCCCCACAAGAAATTCTCTGGAAAAGCGTGAAGTTGTTTGTGCAGCATACCTTATTCCTCCTCAGTCTTGTATTAATCCACCAATGTCAAAAGCACTTCGTTCTGCTCAATCTGCTGCTGGTCTGTCTCAAAAACTACAACCTCTTTGGCCGTTAAAGTGACGATAACCGGCGTAATGGTCTGATACCCGGCTGCCCGGATCTGCTCCAGATCGAAGCGGATTAGCAGATCGCCCTGGCTCACGCGGTCGCCTTCCTTGACCACTGGTGTGAAGTACTTTCCTTTTAACCCGACCGTATTTATGCCAATATGAATCAGCAGCTCTGTTCCAGCGGCGGACGTAATGCCAATCGCATGGCCTGTCGGGAAAATAGAAGTCACCGTCCCGTCCACAGGAGCGACCGCTTCTCCAATTACAGGTTCAATCGCCAGTCCTCTACCCATAGCCCCGGTTGAGAATGCATCGTCCGGCACTGCACTAAGCGGGAAGGCTGCGCCGGTCAGCGGGCTGAAGATCAGTTCCTTTTTCAAGTCTACAACTGGTGTTACTGGCTTGTCTGGCTGAATCTGTTCAGGTGCGGCTGCCGGAGCGGATGCTTCAATTTTACCCTTACCCTCATAGCCGAACATCCAGGTCAGCAGCAGCCCGGTCCCCATGGAGACGATCATCGAGACAATAAAGATCGACATCGGCTGTTCCACCGGAATCGAAAAAATATTATGGAACACATACGCCGTATACAGCACACCGAAATGTCCGTTAATAGCGCCGCCGAGTGCCCCGGCAATAATAACGATTGGAATCACTCGCTTGTAGCGGAGAATCAGGCCGTACACAATCGGCTCACTGACCCCGGCCAGCAGTCCGGTAATCCCGGAAGAGGCGGCGATACTCCGCAGGTTCCGGTCTTTCTTGGCCCGCAGGAAGATCCCGAAGGCTACACCGATCTGGGCGAATACCGCTGCTGAAGCCATGGCTTCAATCGGGTCACCGCCGTTCGCTATATTTTGCAGCGTGATGGGAGTGAAGCCCCAGTGGAGTCCGAACACCACCATGAAGGTCATCCCCCCGCCAAGCACGATCCCCGACAGGATGCCGCTTACGCCAATCAGCCAGGTCACGCCGGAAGCGATCCAGTCGCCGACACTCGTACCGAATGGACCGAAGGCAATCACCGACAGCGGAACCATAATCATCAGCGAGAGCATCGGCACCATGAAGATCTGCAGGTCCTTGTGGATAATCTTCTTCAGCAGCTTATCCAGCAAGGCGTAGATGCTAATCGCAATGAAGATCGGGAAGACACTGGAAGCGTAACTGACCATCACCACCGGAATTCCCAGGAAGGAATGTCCGCCATCCCCCTCCAGCATCGCCGTAAAGTTCGGTTCCATCAGCGCCGCCCCTATTGCTCCTGCTACGTAAGGGTTCGCTTTTAACTTGATGCCCAGGGTAATTCCCAGGAAGATCGGCAGGAAGTAGAACACGGCATTACCGGCCGCAGACAGAATCTTGTAGGCATCGCCTGAATCGGACATCCAGCCCGCCAGCGTAAGCACCGTCAACAGCGCCTTCAGCATCCCCGATCCGGCCATTACAGGAATGAGCGGCGAGAAGCTTCCGGAGATAACCTCGAACACCTTCGATACCGCCGAGGTTTTCTGCCCGGATTCCTTCGCATCTGTGGAGGTGCTGGACAAGAAGCTGGTGCTTTTGACAATTTCGGCATATACATTCGCTACGTTGCTTCCCACGACAACCTGGAATTGCCCCCCGCTCTCCACCACGGTAATGACGCCTTCATGCTTCTCCAGCTCCTCCCGCTGGGCCTTCTTGTTATCCTTGAGGCTGAATCTCAGCCGGGTGGCACAATGGACAAGATCGTTAATATTCTGCTCCCCGCCTACGAGACGGATGATGTCTTCCGACATTTTTCGGTTATCCATGCTGATTCTCCTTTGCTATACTGCCAAAAATGAGCATAAAAAAAACCTAAACGAAAGTTGTGAGATCACACCGGTGTGATCCACATCTCGTTTAGGTATCGCCTGCTTCAGCAGTAACAATCCTTAGATTTAAGTTGTGACTCCAATATAGCGGATTAGGTAATCGTTTGCAAGCCTTTTCCGGCTTCCTTTTTAATCCAACGGGTTCATATCTCTTGAAGTGACCCGCTGAATATGAATCGTCAGATAGACCTTCTCGTCAATGGACATAGCATTCCCGTACGTCTCTTCCAAGTAATGATTGATCTTATTCGTACATGCAAAAGCCTGCGGAAATTTCACCTTAATCTGATCGTACAGGAAGTTGTCGCCCGATGCGGACCGCTCCTGTTCCCCGCTGATCATACGCTGGAGGAAATACTGGAGATGAGTGAGGAACCGGGAATAATTGAACGAATTCTCATTGAGCTTCACCTGATATTCTTCCGCCAGAATGCCGAAGATATCACTCATCGCCTTGGTCACCTCGACCGTCCGTTGCATCTCCTGGCCATCCTGCCGGGCGTTCACGAAATGCATCGCAATGAAGCTCGCCTCATCCTGATCCATCTCGATGTCAAAGTGCTTGCGGATCAGACTCAGCGCGTGTACGCCAATAGCGAACTCCTTGGGGTAGAACCGCTTGATCTGCCAGAACAGGGCGTTCTTCAGATTCATCGACTTCCGGTAGCGGGCAATCGCAAAATGAATATGGTCAATTAACGTGATATAGATATTGTCGTTGAAGATGTCGCCCATCTCCGCCTTGGCGTGGGCTATAATCTCATCGGCCAGCGAGAAATATTCAGCAGACGTCTCCCCGATCAGGTCAATCAATTTGCGCGGAACCTTCTCGGGCTTGAGCATGAAGGTCTTCTCGATCCGTTCCTCTTCAACCCGCTGCCCCGCCTTCTTTTTATAGCCTAATCCGTTCCCAATGACAACGTATTCATGACCGACCTGGTCTTCAGCCCGAATGACATTGTTATTGAAAATCTGCCGGATAATCATGGTGCTTCACCTCTTCTGTATGACTCCCTGAAAATATATCCTAAGATAACACAGTGGTGTTAGAAAAGACAAGAGGCGGGGGAGCCCAGTCATCAGGTACGTATTGGTACTGAACGTATAGTAAGCAAAATCACTGTGGATGATAATCAGAGAATCCCGAAATCAGAACTCTAGAACCCTTAGTGACGCTGTCCACCTTCCAAGTTCCGTTCGCGAATATTAGCGAGACTGTCCGATCTTCTGCATATTGATCTTCACCTGTAAGACCATTCGCTACTATTACAGATTGTGAAAGTGTGGCAGAATTCTTACTGGTATAAATAGGTGAAGTGACAGGCGTTTCATAAGTACCCGCTGTTTTCAATCCTTTATTCTGAGTAATAGACTTAATTAATTTATCCGTAAAGTACGGTTTAAAGGTTGAATTTACATTCTTAATTGAAGATACATTTGAGGCTTGATTTAATTTATCAGATAGAAGTTTCAAACGTGCGTCAGAAATTTTGTTCTTTTCCGGAATTTGAATAGACGGGGTCTCCATATGAACAACTAATCCTTTGTTGCCCACTGTTACTGTAGCTTGTTTAGACAGTTGGTTCCACATTACCGTTGCCCCTAACGACTGACTAACAAAACGAAGAGGAACATAAGTGGTTCCATTGATGACTTGTGTAGCAGTATCCAAATCGACATATTTCTGTGCTGGTGTATCTGGAGCTTCACTTGAGGGAGCAGATTCAATAATCACACGTTTGAAATTTGCTGCAAGCCATATCGTCGAATTCCCGGTTTTGATTTTAACAACTTTATCTGTTTGAAACCATTCCAAGCTTGCGCCAAGATTTTCGGAGACAGCACGTAAGGGAATTAAGACTCGTCCGTTGTTTATTTGACCATTGTTAATCGTTGTAGATGTTTGTGTCTCTGCCGCATAACTAGACCCAGTTGTTAAAGATAGCATAAGAAATGCTGATGAAAGCAATGCAATTGTCCATTTTTTTATCATAATATTTCCTCCTCTTAAATAATTCACCACAAATTACTCTCTCGCATCTTTTCTCTAAGAAAATAGAATTCAATCAAACAAAAACTCCCCATGCAGCAACAGGCTTTATTATCTCACCTGTCTACCATATGGGGAGCAAATCAGTGCAGAAACACTTTCTTCTTGTGGTGCGAATCAGCCTTTACTGTGAAGAGTGATCAGGTAACCGTCCGGATCGGCGAAGGTAAAGGTACGTCCGAAGGGGCCGTCGATGGGTGCGGATGTGATTTTTACGCCTGCTGCTGCGAGTTTATCGTGAATGTCTTGCGTATCCGGGGCATAGAGCCATAGCGCAACACCCAGTCCAGGCTGAGTCCCCGTACTAAGTTCGACTCCCGGCATGAGGTCACGAAGTGCAAATGCAATAGGCTTGGTGTCAAAAACCACCGCATGAGGCGGGCCCGCCTGTGAACGGACGAGTCCAAGATAGTGTTGATAGAATTCAGCAGAGCCTTCAAGATCGCTGACCTGAAGTGAGATGAAATCGGGTCCAATGACTGACATAATAGCCTCCTAATATTCGCGTTTGTAGGTTAATATAGTCTTCATTATACCCACCCTTCCTGACAACGTTATGTCAGTAGCGTTCTATCTGCTGCCCCGGCTTGGTTCAGTCTTGTCTCCTCCAGACGCCTCCTGCACAAGCGGTAAATCCGCATCCGGTGTAAAAGGACGTATGCTTGGTATCGTAGGTCAGGGTTACAATCTCCAGCCTGACGTGCTCCGCTTCCTGAAGTAATCTCTTTACCAGGGCTTGCCCCAATCCCTTCCTCTGATATTCAGGATGCACCAGAATGTCCTCCATATAGCCATGCTGCAAGCCCATTCCAGCAACATAACCGAACGCTATTAGCTGCTGGCTCTGTTCATCCCTCACGCCTGCCCAGAAGTTGCAGCGCTCGAATACAGCAGGGTAATCCGCCTGCCTGCCCTCCCACCCCGCCAGCTCCCTTAAGGCCGGAACTTCATGCGGTTCGATTGGGAGATTGATGATGATCTCAAGGTTCATGGGCGGCTCCTTTTACGTAATTTCTGAAATGCCAAATATTCCTGATTGGACTTAATATAGTTTAAGATCTGTTCCGCGCATTCTGCCGGGGTCAGCTCCTCCGTGTTCACTTCGAGGTCATATTCATCAAAACAATACACGATGTCGAACTGCGTATCCGCCAGTCCAATCTGCCGGTCCCCTCTGGCCTGCTCTCTTCGGATGAGCTCTTCCCGGGAGCACAGGACACCAACAAATAACGTAGTCCGGCCGGCAAAATGATCCAAAAACTCATTAAATCTCTTGTCGTTGTCGAATACAGTATCCACGATGACATTGAATCCCATTTCCGCTAACAGCTTAATCGTCGAATAGTACACTGAGACTATAGAGTCATCCAGTATTTCCGAGACCACCTGATGGTCGATTTCACGTACAGGCTCGTCTGGAAATTTATGATTAATGAAATCATTGTAATTCATGAAAAAATCATCAATCGACACATGATAAAATGGAATCTCTTTCTGCTTTATCAATTCAGCCGAGATGGAGCTCTTCCCGGAGCTTGAAGTCCCATTCAGAACAAGCAACATGCCTTTATTGTTCATGTTCATTTTGCCCCCTCCTAATTATCTTCCATTATAAACCATAGGCGATAGAGGAAGGAACTCATCATTTGTATCAGTTAAACCCGCCATTGACGCGAATCGTCTGCCCGGTGATCCAGCGGGCCTTGTCACTGACGAGCAAGTCGATCACATTCGCAATATCCTCCGGTTCACCAAGCCGTCCAAAAGCATTCATTAAGCGGAAGGAATCCACCAGCTCCTCAGATTTTCCATTCAGGAATAGCTCCGTTGATACTTGCCCAGGCGCAACGCAATTCACGACGATATCCTTCGCTCCGAACTCCTTAGCTAACTGGCGGGTTAACTGCTCAACGGCCCCTTTGGTTGCAGCATAGACACTATAAGTCGGCAGCATGGCACCCGATACGGAGGTCGAGAAGTTGATAATCGTCCCGCCCCGCTCCATATGCTTCATCGCTTGCTGGCAGGCGAAATAAGTCCCTTTTACATTTACTGCAAAGTGCCGGTCGAACATCTCCTCCGTTACGTCTGCGATAGGCACACACTCCATAATTCCAGCATTATTCACCAAAATATCGATCCGCCCGAATTGCCCAATTGTCTCCGAGAACAGCGCTTCGACCTCACTCACCTTGCTTACGTCGCCTTGAACGGCTATCGCTTCCCCGCCGGATTCCTTAATGATTTGGACAACCTCGTCCGCTTTCCCCGGATTGGATGAATAGTTGACAGCTACTTTTACTCCTAACCCGGCCAACTGGATGGCGATTTGTCTTCCGATACCCCTTGATGCACCTGTGATGATGGCTACTTTTCCGTTCTGACTCATTAGGACCACTCTCCTTAAGTTTGCTTAGGCCGGATGATGATCTGTTGGCCTTATGTATTCATTGTAAATCAATCGACCAGCATCCAGTTATAACAGACCTGTTCACTTCTTGCCTATTTCTCTTCAACTCGTTATGATTAACAACAAACCCCGTGAATACGGAAAAAGGAGGCTTCTAACTTGGACGATTCATTGCGGACCGGGCCACTTTTACAGCAATTGGCTGCGCTGATCCTCCGCCATGCTCCATCGGCAGGCACCCGCCAGACGCTCATTCCTTCCTTGCAGTTGATGCACGCCACAGATGCAGCCGAACCGCTGGAGTCTGTCTATAAGCCATCGATCTGCGTCGTTGCCCAAGGAGCCAAAGCAGCTACCCTGTCCGGCGAAACCTATCATTACGATCCATCAACGTACTTAGTCACCTCTGTCGAGCTGCCGATTAACGGGAGAATTACCGGGGCTACGCCTGAGCATCCTTTTCTGGGCATCAAGCTAAGCTTCGATCCCGGCACCATCCTGGAAATTGTTAAAGAAATGAATGACTCCACCCTTGTTCCGGGAGAAACGTCGCTTGGCATCACGGTTGCACTAACCTCTGAGCCCTTACTCGAAGCCATCGTACGGCTCATCCAGTTACTCGACGCGCCTCAGGATATCGCCATTCTGTCCCCGCTCATGATCCGCGAAATTCTCTATCGCGTTCTTCAGAGTGACCAAGGCGCACACCTGCATCAATTCGCCATCATCGGCAGCCATGCGCACCGGATTGCTGAAGCCATCCAAGTGATCACTAAGCAGTACGATCAATCCCTTATCGTTGAACAGCTGGCTGAGTCCGTAAATATGAGCACATCCGCCTTCCATAAGCACTTCAAGCGTGTCACCGCCATGAGCCCACTCCAATACCAGAAGGTCATCCGTCTGCAGGAAGCCCGCCGCCTCATGCTGACCGAATCCCTCCAAGCCTCCGATGCCGCCTTCCGCGTAGGCTATGAGAGCCCCTCCCAATTCAGCCGCGAATACACCCGCCAGTATGGGAGACCTCCGGTGTCGGATGTTCAGGGGATTCTTGGGTTATCTAAGTAGCTAACTTCTTCAGACTTAGCTGTTCACGTAACGACATCCAGCTTTCCGTCACGGTTTGATGAGCTGTATCGATTACGATGTGGTCACGGTCCCAAGGCTCGTAATGTCTGTTCTTCACCTCATTCCAAGTGGGCAGGATAAAGCCGGGAATATCTGTTGTACGAGTGGTGATTCGCTGCTTGTGCGTACATTCGTCCGAGCAGACCACTTCGATTTCGACAAACGGAATTCCTAGAGACTCTGCTACATTACGCCAAGCTTGGCGGGTATAGTCAATGGGATTGACCGTGTCCGCTATCACATCCAGACCCAAAATCAGATTCTGCCTCGCTATCTCGTAACAAACGATGTAACCCTGTGGTCCATCAACCTTAACCCCGGCTACGCGCATAGCCTGTTCTACGACATCAACCCGAAGATACGGTGCCCGTAGTTCGCTTGCTAAAGCCGATGCTAATGTAGACTTACCGGTGCCTGGCAACCCTCCGAATATATACAGCATATGGATTTCCTCCTTCATGACAACCTGTTTACTGTTCTATGCCTACTGTCTCTTTGAAAATGATGATACCTTAACTACCCTAGGCCCCGCAGAATGTAATCGTTTGCATATCATAGCAGACTCTACCGGATTTAACGATGAAGTTGGTTTATTTATTTGTATCTTACATCAAAAAAATAAGCCGCCCTAATTTCTCAGGACGGCTCAGAATGAACTTAATTGTTGAATATTTTTATATCAACATTGATCAAAAAATATATCCAATTCCCCAAACCCTACTCCACAGTAACACTCTTCGCCAGGTTTCTTGGCTTATCCACATCATGACCCAGGGCCAGAGACGCATAGTAAGCAAGCAACTGCAGGGTAACTACAGACAGTGCAGCGGTCAGCAGCGGCAAAGTCTGAGGGATTACGAATACCTGGTCAACGGAGCGGAGCAGGTCGTCTTTGTGCTCTTCGTGGGTGATGGCCATGACATGGGCGCCACGGGCTTTTACTTCTTTGATGTTGCTGACGGTCTTCTCCAGCACGGATTCCTGAGTCGCCAGAGCGATGACAGGAACGCCTTCTTCAATCAGTGCCAAGGTACCATGCTTTAGTTCACCCGCAGCATAGGCTTCGGAGTGAATGTAGGAGATTTCCTTGAGCTTCAGCGAGCCTTCTTGAGCTACAGCGTAATCTACGCCGCGGCCGATGAAGAACAGGTGCTTGTGCTCAGCAATTTGCTCAGCGTAGGCTTTGATTGCGTCTTTTTGACCAAGAATCACTTCTACTTGCTCCGGCAGAGACTGCATAGCGGCCAGAATCTTGGTAACCTCAGCCTCAGACTGTGTGCCGCGTACTTCAGCCAGATACAGACCTAGCAAAGTGAAGGCGATCAGCTGGGAAGTGTACGCCTTGGTCGAGGCTACAGCGATCTCTGGACCAGCCAACGTAACCAGTACACTGTCTGCTTCTCGGGCAATAGAGCTGCCTACTACGTTGGTGATCGCCAGCACATGGGCTCCGTTTGCTTGACCTTCACGAAGAGCAGCCAGAGTATCTGCAGTTTCACCCGATTGGCTCACTACGATAACCAGTGTCTCCGGAGTTACGATTGGCGAACGGTAACGGTATTCAGAGGCGATATCATTCTCTACAGGAATGCGTACCAGGGACTCAATCAGGTTACGTCCAACCAGACCGGCATTATATGCAGTACCGCAAGCTACCACTTGGATATTGCGGATGTTCTTGATTTGTTCTTCTGTCAGGTTAAGCTCAGGCAGAATGACTTTGTTGCCTTCCGCATTCATCCGTCCGCGCATGGTATCGCGGTATGCCTTAGGCTGCTCATGGATTTCTTTCAGCATGAAGTGCTCATAACCGCCCTTTTCTGCGGTAACGGCATCCCAATCGACAGTAATCATTTCCCGAGAAATAAAGTTGCCTTCAATCGTCATCAGTTCGACAGCATCCCGTGTCAATACAGCCATTTCGCCGTCGTTCAGAATATATACATTGCGGGTGTATTCCAGCAGTGCAGGAATATCGGACCCGATAAAGTTCTCGCCTTCTCCAAGACCGATAATCAGCGGGCTGGCTTGACGTACAGCGACCAGCTTATCCGGTTCATATTCAGTCAGTACACCCAGAGCAAACGCTCCGCGCATGTAAGAAATCGCCTGCTGTACAGCCTTAACAATATCTCCCTTATACTCACGGGCAATCAGATGGGAGATGACTTCTGTATCTGTTTCCGAGGTGAAGTGGCATCCTCCGGCAATCAGCTCTTCCTTAAGATCAAGGTAATTCTCAACAATCCCGTTATGGACAACCGAGAATTTGTGAGTATTATCCGTGTGCGGATGAGAGTTCTCATCGGACGGCTTGCCGTGTGTTGCCCAGCGGGTGTGGCCGATGCCAGCACTTCCTGTCAGTGGAGTTGCATCCAGACGGGATTCCAGATTCGCCATACGTCCCTGTGCTTTTACAACCTGCAGACCATCCTTCGTGAACACAGCAATACCGGCGGAATCGTACCCGCGATATTCCAGCTTCTTCAAGCCCTCAACCAAGATCCCCTGCGAATTCTGATTACCAATATATCCTACAATACCACACATTATATTTTCCTCCGTCCAATTTATCGTAATTAGGCGCGCATGAGGAAAGAAACGTGCCGTGCGGCATGTTTTGAAGAAAAGCAAATATGATGTTGTCCATTACAACCAACATGATAACCTGTCAATTACATCGTTAGTCACGATTATGCACAGTCTTCTCCTCTGCCGTGGCAGAACTGTCTGCGTTCCTGCAAATGCGCATACCCATGATTTGTACATCTTTAAGTTAGCACCCACAAAAGCGTTGTGTGCAAGGTCGCCCTCGCATTTTCCGCTTCCATTTACGGCTCTGGTGCATCACCGGGAGGTCCCCGCCGAACATTTCGAACACCTCCACCTCGTCAGCTTACATCTGCCGTGATCCGTTCAGACCGTCGTGCACTGTCGGCGCAGCCACCGGTCCTCCCTTCTCTCCCGCGCATGATCAAGCTCTGGCGCTTGTGTTGCAATAACCTTACAATCCTCGCTTTCCTTCTGGAATGACACTTAGTCTATTATATGCACCTCATACCGTTTTTGCAACGATGTGGCGAAGAAAACCTTTTTCATCCATTTCACACTTTTCCAAACAGCCATGACCTTATTAATAATTCAGCCGGTGAACGAATCGGATGGATCCATCCACCGGCTACCGTTCCTGCTACTTCAGTGTGTGATTACACCAGCTCGCGCTGAACCACTTCAACAATCTGCCCTACAAAAAGATCCAGCTCCGCCTTATCCGGCCCTTCGGCCATTACACGGATCAGCGGCTCGGTTCCCGAAGGACGCACCAGGACACGCCCGTTGTCGCCCAGCTTGCTTTCCACTTCTATGATCGCGGCCTCAATGGCCGGATTGTTCGGATAATTGGTTTTGTCCTGCACACGCACATTGACCAGCACCTGCGGATATTTTGTCATCATGGACTTCAGTGTGCTTAGCTTTTTGCCGGAAGACTTCATGGTATTCACCAGTTGAATCGCGGTCAGAATTCCGTCACCTGTAGTATTATAGTCCAGGAAAATCACATGGCCGGATTGCTCCCCGCCCAGATTATAGCCGCCGCGGCGCATCTCTTCCATCACATAACGGTCACCAACTGCAGTCTTCGCTGTATTCAGCGACAGCTTCTCTGTCGCCTTATAGAACCCGATGTTGCTCATTACTGTAGATACAATAGTGCCATCCTTCAGCTTCCCTGCACGGTTCATCGCATCCCCGCAAATGCAGAGGATGAAGTCGCCGTCCACCTCGTCGCCGTTCTCATCGATAGCGATCAGACGGTCCGCATCCCCGTCAAAAGCAAGCCCCAGATCCGCACCATGGCGCAGTACCTCTGCACGCAGAGTCTCCGGGTGTGTGGAGCCGAAGCCGTCATTGATATTAAGCCCGTCCGGATCTGCCCCAATGGCAATCACTTCCGCGCCCAGCTCCTTGAACAATCGCGGTGCCAGCTCATAGGCTGCGCCGTGTGCGCAGTCCAACACCACCTTCGTACCCTTGAAGCTCTGGTCGATGGTGGTCTTCAGGTACTCCAGATAGAGGTATTTCGCTTGATCATCCACCCGCAGCGTACCCAGACCCGATCCTACTGGACGCGGCAGTTCATCGTGCTCGGCATCCATCAGCTCTTCGATGCGCAGCTCTGTTTCGTCTGTCAGCTTGAAGCCGTCTCCGCCGAAGAACTTGATTCCGTTATCCTCCACCGGATTATGCGAAGCAGAGATCATCACTCCGGCATCTGCCTTCAGCAGTCTAGTGATATAAGCTACAGCAGGTGTAGAGACTACACCCAGACGGATCACATCTGCCCCAATGGACAACAAGCCGGCAATCAGTGCCGATTCCAGCAGCGGACCGGAGATCCGTGTATCCATCCCGATGACCACTTTAGGCTTTTCCACATTTCCTGCCAGCACATATCCCCCGCAGCGTCCAATACTGTAGGCCATTTCTGCTGTTAATTCACGGTTAGCCACCCCGCGTACGCCATCTGTTCCGAAATACTTACCCATCTTTTTTTCTCCTTTAGAATACGCTGCTTCAGCTTAATAAATTATAGTATGAATGATTCGATAATTCGTGTATGTCAGGTGCATATAAATAGACTCTTACATGCCCGGAAAGTTACGTTCCTCCCGTACTGTCGGTATTATTGCCGCTTGCGGGCGGCGTTGGTTCAGCAGTCTCCGGCGGAATATGTGTCGGCATCGGCGTCTCCTCTATAATCTCGGTGGTATGCTCCGGGGTTGGCTCTACGAGCGTCTCGTCCACGGATGCAGGCTCAGCGCTGGGCTCCGGTGTAGGCGACGACGAGGCCGGGCTGCTGTCCGGCGCGGCAGTCGCGGCCGGAGCAGCAGGCGCCACCAGCTCCACCTTCGCAACAAGCTGCGAGGCAGCATTCTGCAGGCTAATGAACCGGGGGAGCGACACCTGCAGCGTAACATCGTAGACACCAGCCGTAAGCCCCCCGACATCTGCAACCACGCTGATACTATCCTGGTCGAGCTGGTCCAGCAAAGTTGGCGCCCCTGATAGGGTCAGATCCATAGCGGCGCTTCCAGGTTCTAGGATACGGGCTGTCAGCCCGCTGCTGACGCCCTCCAGCTTGATGGGGATAGCAGAGAGGGTCCGCTGGGTAATCTCCGCCGCAGAGACCGCTACAGTCATTGCCGCAGGCTCAATCTTGCCGGTGCCCTCCGGCGGCTTAAGCTCCAGCTTCATCTGCTCTGTACCCGCATTCTTGATAGCGCTCAAATCCAGTACTGCCTCATATGAGGATAAGGTCTTAAGGGTCTCTGCACTGCCGTACACTGTTACCATATCCTGTTCAGGCGTTACCCTGGACAGCACGAGTGAAGCGGGCAGACTGCCGGTGAAGCTGATGTCCAGCGGCAAGGTTTTGGACGGGAGGGTAACAGGTACTTCCACAGCTACTGTAGAGGGTTCAATTACCGCATCCTCCAGCTCATTCCCCTTACTGTCCAGAGCGAAGAGCTTCAACTTCTTCTCGCTGAAAGTCTCATTCTGCCCCTCCAGCTCCACCTTTCCCTGTACCTTCGCTACCCGGCCAAGATCACTTGCCGGAAGGGTAACCTCCACGGATTCCGGGTCAATCACAGGACTGCCCACTTCATAACCTGCTGCCGGCTCTCCCGTTATATTCAGCGAGACGGGAAAAGACTTCGTCGTCCGCGGCTCGATATGCACATTCACCTGATTCGGGACCATAGCTTCCAGGGTTACACCGCTCGGAGTCGAATACATCAGCGGAAGCGTATTATCGCCGGGCTTCACATCCTTCAAGTCCAGCCATACCCGATAAGCATCGGAGAACTTATAGGTCAGATCAGACTTTTTGCCCATCACCTCCATCCTTACGCTATCCACATCCTTGGTCAGTACATACTTCTCACTGTCGAAGCCTTCAATCTCCACTTTGACATTCTCAATCGTCTTCGATTCGTTATTAACCGTAGTCTGGTACGTTGGTGCAGTATCCACATGCACAATGGTCCACAGAATAATCCCTAGAGCCAGGGCAAGGATCTTGTTGAAGTTGTTGTTCTTCATCCACTTATCCATTGTCTTTATTCCCCCTCCGTCTCCAGAAAGCAGAGCTCTTCTCCATCAGGGGCGAGCTGCTTGCGCTCAGCTCTTGGTGCAGCTTCGAGATCAGGGACTCTTCCTTGATATCCCGGACAATTTGTCCATTAATGGCCAGTGAGATCTGCCCCGTCTCCTCGGAGACGACCACAGACACCGAGTCTGCTACCTCGCTGATACCGATGGCGGCACGGTGCCGGGTTCCCAGCTCCTTGCTGATGAACGGATTCTCCGAGAGCGGCAGGTAACAGGCGGCCGCCGCGATCTGGCTTCCCTGCATAATCAGCGCCCCGTCATGCAGCGGCGTGTTGGGAATGAAGATATTAATCAGCAGCTCCGAGCTGACCTCAGAGCGCATGGCAATCCCTGACTCCGTATATTCATTAAGCCCCGTAGCCCGTTCGAATACGATCAATGCCCCGATTTTACGGACAGCCAGATAATTCACGGCTTTAATCACTTCGCCGATTAATTTGCTGATCTCCTCATCGCTCTCCGCATTCCGCCCGAAGAACTTGCCCCGGCCCAGCTGTTCCAGCCCCCGCCGCAGCTCCGGCTGAAAAATAATAAAGATCGCAAACACCCCGAACGTAAACATCTGGTTCATCAGCCATTTCAGCGTGTATAAGTCGAGAAGCGTACTGCCGCCCCAGATCACGACCAGCACCAGAATCCCCTTCAGCAGCTGAACCGCCCGCGTCCCGCGCACCATATTGAGCACTTTATAGATAATGTAGCTGACAATTAGAATATCGATTATATCTTTAATGGATTCTTTCCATGTAAGGTCAGTAAAGTAGCTCATGGCCGAAAACCCCCGTCATTTCAAATTAGCTGGGTTTATGTAAATTGTCTGTTAAGCATGAATCTTATTCTAGGTTATAACGTTACGCCTCCGGTTGCAAGTTTGGCGGCTGGTAAATTGAAGAACCTGTCATTTCAGGCAACAAAAAAGCGCCATCTTTCCGGAAAAAGAGGCGCAAATGAGTTATCTGCTACAAGCGACCAACATTTAGCTATCGGTAGGCAACTTCAGAGAACATGTTCGTCACTTTATACCAGATCCAGCTTACTGCTTGGTCTATACTTTTGACTTGCCCGGAGATATGGGCGGTTGAAGCCTGATACAGCGAACCGTCGATCACCGTTACGTTCCCGTTGACTTCCCCGTAGACTTGAGTCTTACCGTTCTCCACCGTCAGATCACCGGAGATAATTTTGCCGGAGGGTACAATCACCGTATTCCCCTTGATCACAACCTGGTCGAGGTCTGCCCCTCTAACCACAAGCTGACGATCCTGATTCCAAAAGGTTACGGAGCTCATCAGCATCACAAGAATGAACATGGACGCCGCCGTCAGGGCCGGATGTCTCTTGATCCAGGTGATGAAGGCTCTTTCCTTCTTGGGTTTCGGTAATGAATCCATAATCCGGCTAACCATATCCTCCGAGGCCACAGGTGCCTGGTGCATCAGGGAAAACATCAGCATATCGGTCTGTTCCAGTTCTTTGAACCTCGCACGGCACTCCGTACAGGATAAAAGATGCTCCTTCAATTCCCTCTGCTGCAGGTCGGGCAAGTCGTCATCCAGGTAGTCGTGCATCATAGAGACGGCCAGTTTGCATTCCATAGGAGCCAATCCTTTCATACGTGCTAATTTAGTGCATAAGACTTGCTTAACTTACATACGTCCCTGCCCTGCAGGAGTTTCATAAAAAATAATCTATTTTTACAATTTAGGTCCTAACTTCTTACGCAAAAACTCACGGCCCCGGTGCACCCGGGTCTTAATCGTCGTCACGGGCATATCCAGCACATCGCCGATCTCCTGAAGTGACAAATCCTGCAGATACCGCAGAATCATCACCGACCTGTACTTCACGGGCAGGCTGTCGATGGCTTCATAGATGAGTCTCTGTGTCTCCGAGAGCAGCAGTTCCGTCTCCGGTGTCACATTATCGCTCGGAATCATCGAATACCCGTCAATCCCCTCCTGGTCGTTCATCTCGGCATCCAGGGAATAGGTCGGGCGCCGCTTACGCAGCCGGTCAATGCAGAGGTTCGTGCCAATCCGGTAGATCCATGTCGAGAACTTCTGCTTATCATCATACCTGTCCAGATTTCTGTAGACGCGCAAAAAAGTCTCCTGAACAACATCCTCCGCCTCATGGCGGTTATTCAGCATACGGTAAGCCAAATGGTAAATTTTGTCTTTATATAGTTCCACAAGCTCGGCAAATGCCCTTTGGTCACCCTTCAGGGCGAGCTTTGTCAGTCTGCCTTCCAGATTCTCCACCTGTTAACTCCCCCAGACTTGCCGCCCTTGGACTGTCAGCTCTTCGAAGACCACGGTACAAGCATTTAAATCGTAAATCATGTGTGTTCAAAAATCAAGGTTTGTATTGTTACCTTCTATATAATGTGCTGGAAAAGCTGGCTGCAGGGTCGCTGGCGGCTGATTAGTCGGGGGCTGCGCAGAACATTTGGACTTCCGGTCGCTGTTACCCGGCAGATTTCTTGATTGGAACCGCAGGGTGCGGTTGAAATCTGCCAATAAAGGCGAACGCTATCGCTCCTACAGTTCCAAATTTCCGCTTCGCCCCCTCCATCAGCCTGGGTTCCCCTACTGCTTTTCTTGTTGCCCAAAGTATATCTCAGGCAACAATGGGGTGGGGCATGGTCTCGGCCGTGCCTGTGGCTCCCGGCCTCCTTGAATGACAAAAACCCCGTCCCTCCTCTAGTTAAGAGGCAGACGGGGTTGAAGAACAACGGATTCAACATCTTAAAGCGGCTTCGCCGACTTTTTAGATCAACTGCGAAAGCGAAAAACCAACTGCTACAGGCACATCAGCCGGTATTCCGAAGACCGGCGGCAATACCATTGATCGTGAGCAGCACCTCACGCAGCAACTCAGCGTCATCCCCCTCAACCTCACGCAGGGCGCGAAGCTCGGCGAGGAGCTGAACCTGCAGGTAGCTGAGCGGATCAACATACGGATTACGCAGGCGGATGGATTCCTGAATGACCGGAACATTATCCAGAATATCCTGCTGGCCGGTAATCTGAAGGATCAGCTCGGAGGTCAGCTTGAACTCGGCCTCGATCTGGCCGAAGATCCGCGCGCGTGCCTCCTCGTTCTTGCCCATCCCTGCGTATTCCTTGGCGATGACAAGATCCGCCTTCGCAATAGCCATCTGCAGCGTATCGATCAGGGTCGTGAAGAACGAGAAGTTAGCATACATATGCTGCATAATCTTCATATTCTCTTCCTTGCCCTCATAGAAGCTCTGCAGACCGGTTCCGGCGGCATACCATGCTGGAAGCAGATAACGGCTCTGCGTCCAAGCGAATACCCAAGGAATTGCACGCAGGTCTTCGAAGCGCTCGCTATTCTTCCGCTTCGAAGGGCGTGAACCGATATTCAGCTCACCAACCTCCGGTAGCGGCGTGGACTCTTTGAAGTACGTAAGGAAATCCGGATCACGGAAGATCAGATCCTGATACTTATTCAGGGAGACTTCAGAGATGCGGGCAATAATCTCATCCCACTTGGCTTCATACAGATCCGCCTGTGGCGATCTGGCATGAATAGCCGCCGTAATGAGCGCAGATGTCGCCTGCTCCAGACTGCGGTAAGCAATGCCTTTCATCGAATACCGGGAAGAGATAACCTCACCCTGCTCGGTAATCTTAATCCCGCCGCCGATGGTGGAAGCCGGCTGGGCCAGAATACTCCGGTTGAGCGGCATACCGCCGCGTCCGAGTGCGCCGCCCCGTCCGTGGAAGAACTTCAGCTTAATGCCGAACTCATCGGCAGTCGCTGTGATCTGCTTCAGGGCTACACGCAGCTCCCAGTTCGCTGTAACCACACCGCCATCTTTATTACTGTCGGAATACCCCAGCATGATCTCCTGCAGATCATTCATCGCACTGACGGCATCACGGTAGATCGGCATGCTGAGCAGCGTACGCATAATCTGCGGCGCATCATGCAGGTCGTCAATCGTCTCGAACAGCGGCACCGCCTGCAGAGTACAGACTACCGTACCGTCGTTGTCTTTGCGGAACAAGCCGACTTCCTTGGAGAAGACCATAACCTCCAGAATATCGCTTGCCGCCTCCGCCATACTGATCAGATAGCTAGTGATGCACTGCTTGCCGTATTCCTCCTGCGCCTCATAGATCGCACGGTATACCGCCAGGCATTCCTCTGTCCCTTCACTATAAGACTGGTAAGGGGAAGTCAGCGGTCGCGGATCATTCAGCAGTTTCTCCAGCAGCACAATCTTCTCTTGCTCCGACAGCTTGGAATAATCCGGCGTAACATTCATCTTAGCCAGAACCTCTGTCATTGCATTCTCATGCTCCTGGCTGTGCTGGCGGACATCCAGTGTAGAGGTGTGGAAGCCGAACAGCTCCACCTGACGAATCAGCTTCTTAATGTAGGTATCTGCTACATAATCGGCATAGTGATGCCGCAGGCTGCGGTCAATCACGTTCAGGTCGTCGATGAATTGCGCTGGGGATGCGTAGCGCTCTGGTGTTCCTTTTTTCTCATCGTCCAGCACATTCTGGGTCTTCGAGATCATATAGCTGAGCTTAATCCGGTAAGGCTCGTTATCATTACGCCAGGCATCAACCCGGTTGAGATTGATAATATTCCGGTCTGCCTCAATGGATTCCAGCAGCTCCGGCGTCACATTCACAATGCTTGTACTAAAGCTGAGATACTGCATCAACTCGCGCATAATACGCTGGTATTCACGAATAGCCAGCTTGCGCTGCAGACGGAGGGTCTGTAAGGTAACGGATGCCTTCACTGAAGGGTTGCCGTCTCGGTCTCCCCCGATCCATGAACCGAAACGCAAATAGGTCGGCACATGCCAGTTCTGGCCCGGATAATATTTGCTCAGACAACGCTCAAGCTCCTGATATACATCCGGCAGCACTTCAAAAATCGTCTCATGGAAGTAATACATCCCATTACGCACTTCATCCAGCACGGTAGGCTTACGGTCACGCAATTCATCAGTCTGCCACAAGGTAATAACCTCATTCAGCAGCTTCTCCCGGAGCTGTTCGCGTTCGCGGAAGGTTAGCGTCGGATTATCCAAGCCCATGACGTCGTCGGAGATCCGTTTGTGGATATCGAGAATCGCACGGCGCATAGCTTCTGTAGGGTGAGCGGTCATAACCAGCTCGAGCGACATGCCGCTCATGATCTCAAGAACTTCTTCGTGGGAGAAATCCCGTTCGCGAAGCTCCTGAACCGCGCTCTCAATCGACCCCGGCTGTACAGTCTCCCCGGCAGAACGTTCGTAGTCGCGTTTACGGCGAATCCGGTGGTTCTGCTCGGCGATATTCACCAGCTGAAAATAAATAGCGAAGGCACGGATCACCTGATGGCGATTCTCCGGATCCAGTGAGCTGATCAGCTCTTTAAATTCATTGTGCAGTTCAGGCAAAAACAGTGAGCGCAGCGATTTGCTGGTCTCCCGGATCTTCTCCACGATATCCAGCAGTTCGTTGCCGCCTTGGTGTACCAAGACTTCGCCCAGTATGTTCCCCAGGAACCGTACGTCTCGCCGCAGCAGATTGTTGGAGTTGCTTTTGCTAACGGCAGTCGTAAGTTCGGTCATGCTGCTCCCCCCATCCTCTTCCGGATCAATGCTCTTAACATTGTCTATTTGAAAAGCTTTCTACATATCATACAATAAAACAGCCCGGAAATCTTCAACTTTATTGCGCGGTAAAGCAGTGCAGTAATTTCGATTATACACTAACCCGGCTATTTATGCAGTCAAAAATAATTATGTAATTCTTCCTATTATATTCTCTCTTTTATAGGTGTTATATGTAGTAGTTGTGTAAAGTTACATGACGTAAAACGACAAAAAAGCCAGCTCCGCAGAGCCGGCCGTTGATTACAGGTTAACTTTTATTTCATCGTGTGGCCTGAGCGGTTGTTGAATGCCAATTCAAATAATCCGGTAGCCGATAACCCGGCCAATCCGCCTGCCCATAGACGCAAGGTCAACTCCAGCTCTGTAAAAGGATACGCCGCCGCTCCAACCAGCAGCCCGACGCCTAGTCCGATAAAAGGGATGCTATTACGCGGCAAATGGGTATTATTTTTGATGAGCTGCACTAGGGAAAGAATAAAGACGGACAGAATGGAGGCAAAAGCCAATACATTATCCAGCAGTTCGCTGTTCATCATGAAATCGCTCCTTTCTGCGGTGTGGTGGTGATCTCCACGGTGTTGGCAGCCGGATGGTAGGCAATCTGAGCGCCCAACGCCTCCGCAATTTTACGTGCAGGAACATAGGTAACCCCATTCTCCAGCCAGCCGTCCGCAATCTTCCTTCCATTCACCTGTACTGTAACTTTCATCTGAGTCTTCACCGCTTGTTCCTCCTTGGGCTTGATCCGTTCCATCACCGCCTCCACGGCGTCAGCCGCAGGCTTCTTCCCCGTCCGCAGATCTGCCAGGCTTAATCCGAAGCTCATCTGCAGATGCGGGTAATCCTTGAAGCTGGTCCAGTCGCCGCCCCATTCGAACCCGATGGCCTTAGCGCGCTGCACCACCTCCAGCCAATCCTGGGTCCCATTCTGGTTCCCGTCCCTGTTCATATCCCAAGAGACGCTAGAGCCATCCGGAAGCAGCAGCGCAAAATCCGCCGCCAATCCATAATTGTGATAACTGTACCCGCCGCGCGCATTCGTCACGATCGCTCCCGGCCGGGTTCGCCCCTGGGCATAGAGCGCATCCTGTTCGGCCATCGTACGCAGGCCTTGCGTGATCAGGATGGGAACCCCGCCAGTATAACTGCGTTCAATCAGTGCGGTTGCTGCGGCAAGGACGGCGGGATGAAGCCCGGACAGGCGGGCAGCGGATTTATTCAGGACCTGAGCCAGCGTCAGCATGCGATTCCTCCCCTTTCCTGATTTCAGAGAGGACCACGAACAGATCCTGGCGTCTGGTATACATCAAGAGGGTTAGGATGACCAGTCCAATGGTCGTTCCCGTCTGGGCAATAGCCCAGGCATCCGATTGCAGCGAGCTTCGTATAGCGTCCGGGACGGGCGCGGTGCTGAATCTGATCCAGAAGGCCACGGCCATTTTTACCGTATACGCCCCGAGGAAAAAGAACGCCGCCAGCATAAACAGACTGACTACACGCACCCGGAATCTCCGGCGGAAATACAAAAAAAGCGCAGCCATCAGCAGCAGCGCACAGATAAAGGATATGGAATAGGCCAATAACAACACAATATCAATGCTGCTCATCTTCTGCCCCCCGATCATAGATTAGGAACTCGGCGAACCCGTTGTTCCTGATTTCATCCTGAATGTCCTGAGAGACATTCTTGTACCTGCGGATAGAGAGCGACACCTTATGTCCTGCCAGCGCCAGCCTCCGCTCTCTGTCCCGGTGCAGGGGCGATAGACGCTTGATCCACGCACTCAGCACGTTATCCCCCCCTGTCTTCTTCATTAATACTATTACTACCCGTATGGTTGCCCGCGGAATGGTCTATCTTCAATCGTTGCAATACTTCAAGCGTGGGTGCCATGAAGTCTGACCGCTCTTTGTCGAGGATATTCTGCAGCCTGTCCCGGTCTTCCTCAGCACGCTCCAGCAGTTCACGCGGCACCAGATTCCCCTTCACAATTGACCGCAAAAGCACAAGCATAATCATGAGCAGAATCAGAGTGATGATATAAGCCAGTCCATACTTATCCGCAAGCGGCAGCAGCTTCTCCAAATTCGCAACATCGTTGCTGTCCATTGCTTCACTCCCTTCTGTGTGGTTATTCATAGAGACACCCCCGGCCTGGGCCGGAGGCACCATATACCCCTGTCAAACCTATAAATCTCCTATAATTTCAATAAAAATAACCTACCGAGTGATAATAACCTGCTCCCCCAGCGGAAACGCCCAGAGAGTATCAATTCGAGAGGATAGTAGTTGGAAAAACGTATCTTAATTCACCCGCTTAGGAACATCTGGCAGATTTAGTTGGATAATCGTCACTTGTTTCTGTATAAACTGTCCCTTTAAGGGTTTTGGAGCTATAGCAAGTGCTGATTTTCCAACTATTCATCGGAAAAGCCGCTGCTGGTTGCCAGCAAGTGGAGGAAATCCAACTATTCCTGGCCTTCAATCCCCTACTTAGGCCCTGCTGGTATCCATGCATGCGAGCAGTCCTCCCCGACTCCAAAGCATCTATAGTAGTGATCTACTCTTCAGTTACAAGGAACGTAAGTCCGTTCTCCACCAGAATCTCCTTGACGGCAGGCTTCAGCGTAGAGGGAACCTCGCTATACTTCGTCTTCCCCAACGTGACGCGTTGTGCAAAAAACAATGCCATTGCTCTCACCACCTTTCTATTAATATGCTTAAACTTAGGCAAACCCGCAGAGCATTTAAGAGTAGACTTGCACAGCCATTTCGGCGATAATGTCCTCAATGAAATCCGCACGCTCGGTGAGCGCGTTATTCTGCGCCTTCAGCAGCAGATTCTCCTGCTGAAGCTGCTCCATCTCCGTCAGCACCGGCGGCTTGTTCGCCTCTTCTTCCTGGTACGCTTCCCAAGCTGCCTGCAACTCAGCCTCGGTCGGCTGCGGCGCATCCAGCTTCCATACCGCAATATACGGCCCGCGCTCCACCAGATCATAATCCTCGCCTTCGGTCAGCAGGTTATAGTCGATCCCATAGCGGTAATGAATACCTTCTACGGGTTGTTCGCCGATTTCTGGCTGCTTGATCTCGTAGCGTACCCGGCCTTTGGCTTCGGCTCCCGGCCGCAGGACGGGTTCCGGGCCGTTGTCTTGGACGATGAAATCGTGTAGGGGATTGGCTGTTGGGTATAGATACATAATTGCTTGTGATATATTCACGGTCATACCTCCTTATGCAATTTGCGTAACTGAAAAGTCGTTAAAAACACCGACGCCGCCTTGTGTGACCATATATGCATCTGCGTAAGCGTACATCTCTACATAATCCCCAGCACTTAGATATACAGTTCTTGCGCCTTGTGTGTATATGTTGCCAATCGCTCCAGATTTATTATAGGAACCCATGTCTAACTGTCTCGTTCCGTTGATCCATGCGCTTAGAACTAGAGAGGCGGAGGCAGGGGCGGAAGAGTCTGTAATTACGCCGCCTGTAATTAAATACAGTCCGGACTTCTTTGCGGTAAATCTATTCAACCCGACACTAAAATTGCTCTGGTAATCATAGTACGTAGCATTAAATTGTAGTTTAGTAAATGCCCCCCCTGTTAACCCGTGTCCTGTCCCTATATATGCTCTCATGACGGGCCTAATTGCAAGTGTATTATCTCCCCAAGGGTTGAGCACCTCTGAATTTACAATCCCTCCCGCTCCGGCATAATTTCCGTTTGTAGAATTTGCCTGAGTGCCTGCATACGCTATGTGACCAGCCAAATCTGCTACATACCCGTGTGTATTCCCTGTGCCACTGAAATTTTCAGCATAAGCTTTCCCGCCATTAACTGCGCTCACAACCCGCCCTTTATTCGAAATCACACAAGCTGTTAATCGTGCAGTTGCTAAATTTAGCACAATACCAGATTGGTTCGTCGCGCTCACAGTAGATATTACTTGGTTCACGACTGCGGCAGTAGAAGAACGAATGCTCACCGCTTCAACCGTTGTTGCAGTACAAGTAAAGCCGTCAATCGTCGTGACAATCGTACAGTTAACAATCTCAACCCTCTGAACAAATCTGCTTGCAGCGATCCCGATAACACTCAGTGCACCTTCTCCGCCAAATCCTTTTAGTGAAATTGTTTCTGGATATGTTCCCGGTCCTATATAAACATTAACTGTATGATTGATTGTTTTCGGCAGGACGCTATAAGCTTTTGCCCATGTCTTAAACGCTCCGCCCGCCGTATCTGTCGTTCCAGTATTCCCATCATTTCCATCCGTCCGGACGTAGTAGGTAATATCCGCCGTCGTCTGATTCGGAACGTTGGGAGATTTTACACCCCCCGGGATCATCCATACCTTAGAAGCAGCGTCAACTTGAGCTACGGCGTATGCATCCGTTTCATTTACGATGGCAAAATCTCCGCCGTTATATGAATACAAGGAATATCTTTTCCCGGTCGATGGGGTTGTGTTCTTGATTTGCAATGCAGCATTAAATGTAACCCCCTCAATAGAAAGAGCTGGGGATGTGTTGATACCAGCCGTAGAAATGATTTTTTGGTTATTCGTGAACGTGTTATTACTATTCAGTTGGGGGCGGTTATCTAGCTGAGCCTGTACATTACCAGTCACCCCATCCAAATACCCAAACTCCGCATTCGAAACAACACCCGTCCCAATCTTGCTCGCATCAATCCCCGCAGCCGCATTAACATCCGCATTAACAATCACTCCAGGAGCGATTGCCGTTACGCCATCCGAAGAACTGGTTACATCACCAGTATGATTGGGATGCACATAATTATTAGCCCCCTGCGCCACACTATCCAGCTTCGACTTATCCCCTGCGGCCATCAGCCCCGCAGCAGTCGTGGTCGCAACCGCCGTAGACGCCTTGGCGTTCCATGACGTGCGCTCAGCCGCCGTAATGTGCTTGACAGTATCGGCGGCATGATCCTGCACGGCCTTGACGGCGGTATCCAGAATATCCATATTACCGTTCAGGTCGGTGATATCTACAATGTCTGTACCATCGGGCTTTTTCAGCCCCAGATTACCCGTTGTTTTCATCGCTCACACTCCTATTCATATACTCTTAGTTCGTTCCAGGTCTTGCCGTGCGCAGCGTTCCAGGTGAGGGACTTCAAGGAGTCCCACCAGGTGTAGCTGTACACGAAGCTATAGTCCAGATGAGCCGGCTTAATCTCTTCCATGATCTGAATCAGACCCGCCATATTGGCCGGGATACCCAGTGTGCCGACGAATCGGACCTCGAAGCTATACGCTCCGGGCACCTCCACGACCTCTACATCTCCCCCGGAAAAAGCAGATGCCGTCCGCCGGATCATCTCCGGTGTCGTCGTGCCGCTGCCCCGCAGCTTGGCCTTGATCATCTCCCGCCGGGTGGCGTAGGACTTGTTCGGATCTGAGACCAGTCCCAGCATCCGCTCCCAGCGGGCCAGCCCCCAGGTAGCCGACTCCAGCGTCTTCTGATCGTCACTGTCGGCCATGGCGTAAGCCACTTCACCGCAGGCTGCACCGGCACTGGCCTGTACAGCCTCCATCTCAGGGACGCCCTGATAATAATCGGGCAGGTACTTCATCAGATCAGGAGCGGTAATCTCCGGCCCTTCCCCTGTCACACCATCGGCCGAATACGTCATAAGTCCATAGATACTATCTCCATAAGCCACAGCTACACCCCCTTCAGCTGGTTCCAGGTCAACGGACCCTTGGGCATATAATCATGGGTATGTGCAGCTGCCGGATAGACCGAAGGCTTGCCGTCCACCCCTGACCAGGGAACCGTATCCGCGGCCTGGGCATAATCGACCTTGCCGTTGTTATTCGTGTCGTAGATGCTTTTCAGCATATCGCCTGTGCTCTGGCCTGCCGCCAGCAGCATATTGCTGCTGCCGCTGCCGATGAACAGCTTGCCGCTATCCGTGCAGTAGCCCAGCTCACCAGCGGCCAGCGTACCCAGTGCACTCTCCAGGCCGCGGCGGATTTGAATCAATGTCTTCCGTGCCATGGTCACCGCCTCCTAGAATGTTCCGCCGTCGATAGTGCCTACCGTGAGCTGGTTGCCATTGGCAGAATCGTAAACGATGCTTGAGCCGTCGATGTTGACTTCAATGCCAGTGGAGTTTACCAGAATCCCCTTACCCGGCTTGGCTGCAACACTGGTTGAGCCGACAATGATCCCATTGCCTGCCCCGACGGTCAGTGTGACACTGTCCGCCTGCCCGCCGCCGGTAAGCCCATTCCCCGCCGTAATCGTCTGCAGCGCACCGCCCGTCCGCACCCAGGCGCTCCCGTTCCAGCTGTAGATTTTTTGCTCATCGTCCACATAAGCCGTCCAGCCGACAGCCGGAACATAATAGGCCCAGCTACCTGAGGCATACTCCGCAATCTGACTGGTTTTACCCGCCCAGACGCCGGTTGCGCCGGAAGGAATGATATACCGGTCAGCTTCCACGGGGCTTACTGGCGGAGCCGTCAGATTCTGATCCTTCACCGAAGCCTGCGGCTCAATATTATGCTTGGCCAGCTCGATTTCGTTTTTGATTTTTTGCGCGGACCACAGATCTGTAATCGTCGCCCCGCTGTCGTTGATGATTCTGTGCTTCGCGGCATCGTTAAGATGCGTTGCGATTTCTGCGGCGCTCTTCGTATTCGTGCCGTCCGACACTTTATTGGGATGCCCTGCTGTAAGATCTGCCTTAAGCACCTTGGCATACGTGGAGCCGTCAGCAATATCGTCCACCGTTCCGCTCACATCTGTTAATTTCTGCGCGTTAACCCGCCGCCAGGCGGTCCCGTCATCGAAATACAAATACCCGTTGTTACTCCCGCTGCTCACAACATACAGACGCCCCGCCGAGGCTGCCGCAGGACGCGAAGCTTCGGGACCGGACAAGGCCCGGCCCACCATGGAGTTGGACGAACCGTCCCCGATATAAACCTCCTTCGTATCTGTACAGAAGCCCATTTCGCCCGCCTTCAGCATCCCGTAAGTGGACAGCTCGGCCCGGGTACCGCGTTTGACCTGAATAGTCTGTGCCATATTACACCTCTCTTCTAAAAGATCCGCCGTCAATCAGACCGGCCTGTTTATAACGCTCCAGCTCACGCTGCGTAGCCGTAAGTCCGTCCTGTAACTGGTTCACATCATCCGCTTCCACGGTATCCCCCGGGGTCTCGTAAGTCACATAGACTTCGGGCACATCCGCATAGATGTTGATGAGACGCCGCCAAGGGGCCTCGTCCGGGAAAGAGACCGAGTAATTCCGCACCTCAGTCCCGCTGAAGCGTGAGCCTGTGTACACGGCCAGCGTCTGATTGTTAATATTGTCGTGGGCCAGCAGTCCGCTGAATGCACCACCTGTAAGCCCAAGTCTCTCCTCTACAACATGACTGCCGCCGTTTGCCTTTTTGTTCAGCTTATCCTGAAAGACATCGATCTGCTCCGGATATCCCATGCCTACACCTCCAGTACGACATTGCCGAACAGCGGCACTTCTGTCTCCAGCAGAGGGATATTTGCCGTCCCGCCGTTCAGCTTCAGCCCGCTATAGTCCACTACGCCCTCCGTATTCAGCAGCAATGCGCCAATGACCGATTGACTGATATAGGTAGCGGCAAAAGCCTTCTCCTTACGATACTTCTCCAGGAGCGCGGTAAAAGCTTGAATAACCGGCTGCAGCGCATAGCCTGCCGCCAACGTGACCTTCGCGGTCACGCTGATTGTGCGGCCCGTGGCCGATTCCACCGTCACCACCGCCCCCACCGGAGCCTGGCCCTCGCCAAGACCCGGCGCAGGATCGATGAACTGCTGCACCTGAGAGACCAGCAGCGGGGAGGCGGGCTGATGCTCCGCATTCACAATGACCACCTTGACTGTCTTCGGTCCGGCCCACAGCGGGAAGACCCGCGCTCCCCCTACGCCCTGAATCTGCTGTGCCCACTCCATATAATGATATTTATTGCCGCTCGTTGCAGGCCGCCGGGCCGAATCGAAGTACCGCTGACGCAGCGCTTCATCCGTCTCCGCATCCGTGCCGGGAACCAGCAGGCCCGTAATCTCTCCCCGGGCCAGTCCCGGGATATAATCAATCGGTAGCAGCGCGCCTGAATACTGATTCCCCTCCGTCCCGGCGGTCTCGCTCTCCAGGCGGTACGTCCCCGGAGACAGCTTCTCCGCCGCACTATAATGAAGCAGTCCCAGGGAGAAGCGGCTGCCCAGCGGAATGTCCAGAGGCTGTTCGCCGCTGGTATAGAACCTCGCGCCAAGCTGCGCTTTGCCTGCGGGATGACGCTTCAGCCCTGTCCAGGCAATGGTTCGTTCCAGATATTCGCCGGCCGCCGTATCCGGGAAGAACAGATTATTACTGACCTCAAGCTCAAGATACATCTGGGCCATTTCAGCCGCTGCCGGCGCAAGCGCATCATAGATAATACTTCCCTCTCGCTTATCCAGCCCCTCTGGAACCCGATCCAGCATACGTTCCAGCAGAGCCTCGTATGTCTGATCCTCATACACTGGCCATCCCCTCCTTTCTAAGCTCCAAATCACCGTATACTGTGACAGCGATGCAGCTGAAGCTAACCGTATCTCCTTCAAAAAGAATCTCCACATCCTCAAGCGCCAGAATCCGCTCATCTTGAAGCAGCGCATCGCTGATCAGGCGGCGCAGCTCCGGCCGGGCCAGCAGCCTGTCCTGACCCAGCACCAGCTTCCACTCCGTTCCGTAGTCTGTGCTATAGATCAGGTGCTCATAACGGCTGGTCTGCAGCACCTTAAGCACTGCCTGCTTCACCGCTTCAAGCCCGTCTACCCGCCCGCCGATCCGCCCGCGCTCCCAGTCCATCCGGTACGTCAGGCTCGGGGCATTTCCCGGAGCGGTCACATTCCCTTCCAGCGCTCTCGTCACCGGACCGGATCTGCCTATCGCCGGAATCATAGGTCCACCAGCCGATCGAGGACAATATAGCTCTGTCCGCCTTGCATCCGCACGAGCAGCACGCGGTCTCCCGCTTCAAGTCCACGGCGAAGCAGGATCTCCCGGCCCCCGATCACAGCCTTGCTCTCCATCACGGATTCAACCACAACCAGTGCGGCTCCTGTCAGCAGCAGCCGCTGCTCTACCTGAATCTGCAGCGGCTGTGCCAGAACCACCGTCCCATAAGAAAAAGCCACCGGATTCGTATTGGATACGGCCCCGAGGCTTGCCTGTTTGATAATATCGAGCATGTTGTCTACACCACCTTAATGTCTAGGGACATCGTATGCTCCCCTCCGGAAATTTTATGGCTGCATTGATCCACCAGGAACAGCTGTGTCTGGAATTCATCCAGCAGCACATAAATGAAGTTCCCTGCCCTCACCCGTATATCGCCAATAGCCTGCACGGAGAGACTGACCTTCTCGCGGTTATGCTGCTTCAGCAGATTGTCTGCTTTCTCCTGGATTTGCGCAGCATTCGCATTATCATCCGCTTTCTGGTAGAGATGCAGGATGCCCCAGCGTTTTACATTCTCCTTATCCGTAACCGGATAGAACTCGCGCTTCCCTGTCTTTTCGTTGTCCTGGTAGAGCAGAATCGTATTGTACGTATTATCGTCGATGCTTCTTTTCAGCGAATAATCATACAGATAATGGCCTGCCCCCAGAATCACCTTAAGCAGCATGGACTGCGGACTGCGCAGCGTCAGCTTGCCGTAATCATCATAGAAGGCCATCAGCTGGCCCTTATACTGCAGCTCACTGCCGACCGCACCCATAATAATATCAAGCAGCTTCTTGCCGTCTTCGATCAGCGAGGGGATCTTGTACTCCGCCGGTTCCAGTAATCCAAGCCGCAAGCCGCGGTCTTTGGCAATGGTACTGATGACCTCAGCCGCAGTAACATCCTGAAGTACATAACTGCCATTGCCCAGCAGATAGCGGATCTGATCGTACGCCGTCAGCTTGATCTCCTGATTCGCACCCGTATCGATGCTGAAGACGAAGCCGTAGAATACATCGACTCCGTCTCTGCGGAACTGCACTATATCCCCGTTGCTGATCGCGAATTTCTTATGCTGATATATACCGCTGTCCACCAGCGTAAGCTCAAGCGTCGCAGGCTTGCCGGTCCGGGTGGTTTTCCACGTGATATCCGTAACGATTCCGGCAATATTCCAGATGGCGCCTTCCTTATTAATTATGATTAATTCCATCGCCATGGCCTCCTAAGACAGCTTGATCACTCGGCCAATTTTGAGCTTCTTCAGTTCGCTGTCCGAGATATTGTTCAGCTTTTGCAGCGTTTTGGATTTACTGCCGTCACCGAGCAGCTTTTGGGCCACCGACCAGAGCGTATCCCCGGCTTTGAGCGTATAGGTAGCAGGCACTGCCTTCTCGCTTGCCCGTTTCTGCTGCTTCTTCACTTCACCGGTGCTGCCAACATTCACAGCTAACGCCTGATAGAACACATACTTCTTGAGTCCAAGTGTATAATCGATATCCCCCGAGGACCCCGCACTCAGCTTCCAGGAGAAGTTCTCAATACTGACCGCCATATTAATGCCAATATCCCCGGTAAAGGTCTGCTGCGCCTGCGTCCTGGCCTGCCTCAGCCAATCTGGGGTTTGCATATTCTGCACGTTCGCCGACTTCAGCCCTGAAAAAACAAACCGGACCGGCCTGCGGCTGAGCATCCATTTACGGATCAGCTCTACATACTCATAGGGCTTCAGCAGCTTGCCGGCATTCTCGCCGGAATACACCACGAACGGATAATACTGTGCCGGGAACATACTCTCAATCGTAATCTCCGTCAGCTTCGGATAAGCAATCGCGTTGATTTCACCAAAATCCACGATCGTATAGCTTTTGCCATCGCTATTCTCCTTGATCTCCAGCGTCTCAGGGTTCACCGGAAGCCGGATCACCTCTTCATAATTATTGAAGCTAAGATAGAATCCATACTCCTCCATGTTACGTGTACACCCCCTGCGCCGTAGAGACGAACTCCTCTTTCAGCTTCTGCCCGATCTTCGTGATGATGGAGTCAATATCGCCGGAATTATTAATATTCCCTGTTGTTACCTGCACCGTCGGCGTCAGCTCGACAAAATTCTGAATCGACTGAATCTCCGCCAGCTCCCGCAGCATATCCAGATCATCACTGGAGATATCGACCTTTTCTTTGATCTTGCCTACCTCGCCCACCTTGCCGATATTATTCATGTTCGTGGCAGCGGTCTGGGCAGTATTTGGAGAAGTATCCTCCTTTTGCTTGGCTGGCTCCAGCTTGGTATTAAATTTAGTAACGAGATCCTGTACTTTACCCTTGTATTCCTCCACACTCTTGGAGGCATCTACGAATTCCTTCTTCGGTGTATTGTATACATCCTTAGTCGATTTAGGTTCTACCAGCGTGCCTTGAACGTTCTTGATCATATCACTGAAGACATGCGGGTTCTCCGTCTCCAGGAAGTTAGGCTTGAAATCAGCCAAGAATTCAAAGCCTGGAACTTTGCTTAACCATCCTGCCAGCGTTTGAACTCCTCTAAGCACGAAGTTTATACCTTCAGCTATGGCTTTGACGAACCCGCCTGCAAAGCTTTCAACACCTAATGCCATTTGATACATGAAGCCCAGGAAGTTCGTAGCCAGGTCATAAAACAGCTTTTGCACCGCATACGTCGGATCAATAAACAAGTTACGGAAGAAGTCTGCAAAGGAGACAAAGTTATTGTACAGACCGATTACAAAATTCTCTATGGTTGCCCTCAGCCAGCCAAACGCTCCCCCGATAAAAGCCACTACCGCGTCTACGGATACTCCCGCTTGCTGCAAAATGTAAATAAGCAGCGCTACAGCAGCAACAATTAAAAGGATCGGCCACATGCCTACAAGCCATGCAGCAGCAAGACTATACAACTGCACAATCATCGCCGCTATGAAGACAATGGCAATGGCCGCAAGGATCGGCCCTACAACATCCCAGTTCTCCTGAAAGGCTGTGAACATATACATGATGCCGTCCACCACTTCGCTAATCACCGTAGCAATGACCAAGAAGCCGTTCGCTATCAGATTTAGAGCCGTAGTCATTCCTTCAGACTGAAACGCATTGTTCAAGGTATCCAGAATCGGACGCAACGCAACAATCGCTTTTTGACCCATCAATTCAACTGCGTTGTCCATGTTGCCTTGGAGCTTGCCCCATTTTTCCTTATCTTTGTCAGAGGCATTGGCGACTACTGCCTTCGTGCCCAGTTCTTTCACCTTATCAAATACGCTCCCAAGGTCCAGTGCGCCTAATGAATCCTTTGCTTTGGAGAGGAATCCGGGCTCCGCTGCTTTTTTCTCCTTCTCAGCCTTTTCTTTTTCCTTGTCTTCCGCCTTTTCCTTCTTCTTGTCCAAAATATACCCTACTGCTTTTTCACCCACGTATGTGATTAACTCGAACCCGCTGACATCCAGCGCCTTCATTATTTTTTGCACTTTTCCCATGAACCCGTTTTTGGCATCCCGGACATCATTATCATCCGGACCATCGCCATCCGAACTGTCAGCAGAGCGGCGGGATCGTGACGAAGCACCTTCCTCTGACAGGCGTCTGGCTGCTTCCTGCGACTGCATGAATCCTTCCATGAAAGACTTGTTCTTCTCTTCATACACCCGCTCCAGGATCTGCTGCAGACCACTAAGCGAGTGGCTGGCCCGGTTGAAATTCTGGTTCAGCCGGTCCCACTGTGAGTTTACATTTTGCCAGACGGTTAGTGCAGTTACGGGAACCAGCGCTGTACTTGTAATTTCCATTCTTTCACCCCCTTCATCGTTTCTTCCCCTTGCTCCGCGCGCGCTCCCGCTTCTCCTTGTCCACGCGTACGGAGATCATGGCATAGATCGCCGCGCGTTCGCGGATGGAGAGCTTCATCAGCTCATGCGGCAGAATATGCAGCTCATGGAGGGCGTAGTAGGCCAGATTAGCCTCACCATCGCCCTCGTTGATTAGTTTTTTACGTCATCTACCAGCTCATTCATGTCTGTGGCGAAGCCGTTCAGGGCCTGTACACGTTCCCCAAGCGCAGCGAATTCTCCCGGCAGCAGCATTTTGCGCAGCAGCGATTCGGCACCCATCACCCCGTAGGAGCGTTGAAGCTCCGTATTCTTCAGATCCGGATGCACAATGCTTGCCGTCATCAGCTTCGCCATATATTCATTGGGATCGATGTCCGTAGTGTAGGTGCCGTTCTTTCCTTTGACCTTGCGGGTAGCTGCCTTACGGCATTCCTGGTTCTCTTCCTCATTCATACTGCGAAGCTTCCAGACGGCAGGGTTACCTTCCTTGTCCTTGAACCGCAGCGAGACCGCGAATTCCTCTGTTGTATCACAAGCCGCATTTTGCGCAAAAAACAAGCTTAATTCACTCATGTTGTTCCTCCCGGATTCTTATTGTGTTAGGGCAGCGAAGAGGCCCTCCGCAGAATACCGCCGCACAGCAGCTATGGCTTCAATGATCCTCCAGATACTTTGCGGGAGCCCCCGAACCTATTCATTCATTTACTCTTTTACAACCTGCGGATAGCCCGCTTATGCTTTATTGGCCGGAATTCGCCGGAGCCGCGAAGGGCTGCACCAATTCCACATCCTCGAAGGTAAAAGCAACCTCTTCCTCCAGCGCATCCGACTCCGTATCCAGCGAAGCCATAATAACGCTGTCCAGATTGACATCCTTCAGCATGATGCGCTGGGCGCCCACGGTTGAGGACGGATCTTCATTGGTCACGTTAATGTTGAAGTATTGGTCAATCCCTGTCTTCATGTACTCCAGCATCATCTGGCGGAAACGGCTCGTCATATAGAAAATCGTCATCGTACCGCTGCCCGACCAGCCGGTCGCCTTATGCTGCACCCCGCGGCGTCCCAGCGTCTTCACTTCCGCCTTCTGCTTCTCAACAGTGGCTTCCAGGGTTTTGACATAGAACATTTCTTCCGTCTTTCCGTTAATCATGGCATACGCCCGGCCCTCCTGGCCGGACAGCGTATCGCTGGCTCTCAAGAATGTCATCTTAGACCACCTTCACTTTCATATATACTTTTTCTACGGAATCTACCGGCTTCACAGCTACCTCCAGCACTACGCTGTCACTGTCCGCTCCAGAAGTCACCACAATGTCGCTCTGTGCATTGAAGTTCTCAATCGCCCCGAGGTTCTGCAGATCATTCATATAAGTGACGCACTGCGACCAGAAGAGCGCGCGCCCGTCCTCATTATTCGGCAATTTGCCAATGAAGTAGCTCTCAAAAATCCGCTTCAAATCACCAGCAATCCCATCCAGCACACGCAGCACGCGGTTCTTGGAGAAGGCCTTGCCTTTGTCTGTGGAGAAGGAGGTGAACGTGTTAATGTCCTGCTCCACTACTGCCCGGCCTCCGCTATAGGTGAACAACAGCTCTCCGTCTGTAAGTGCTTCTACAGTCTCGGAATGACTGAAACGCACATCCGCATCTACAGCATCGTCATAGGCCTGATAAGTCAGGGATTCGTTCACAGCGGCAGCGGCAGTTGCCCCCGCAACCCAAGCCACGGCATGCGCTTTATCCACTACCGTTCCATCACTCAGAATGACGCCGTTCGCCACACTGATGATGCCTTCATGATCAGCCGTAGCGTAATCGGACAAGACCGCCTGCACCTTCTTGCCTTCCGTGTTACGCAGACGCTTCACATAGGCGCTATATAGCGACTTCAGCGTGTTATCCTGCGATACCAGACCTACCGTCTGGAAATCCTGAACCTCCAGCGCCGACAAGAACGCACTATGCTCCGCATTCGTCACCGTACCATTCGCCCCGCCTGCCAGCGGCAGTCCAGCGCTCACCGTCAGCGCACCGGATTCATTCGGCTTAAATTCTACATAAGCGTTCGCAACCAGACCGGCAGCAGCACTTACCGTCTGCTTGTCCACTTCACTACCCTCAAGCAGCGTCCGTACATCGAACTGAGTGCTGTCATCGATATTTTTCTCGATCACTACCTTAAGCGCATTCCCGCGTTCCCCGCCATACAGCGCAGTCGCCTGAACTCCATTATTGGTCACAGCTGCCTTCACACCCTGATTCAGACGGTAGAGCAGCAGTGTGCCCGTCCGCTTCAGTACCTCTCTCACCGGCAACAGCTCTGCAGCCGTCAGATCGTAGCCCAGCTTTTGCTGGAAATCGTCCTGAGCCGTAAGCTTCAGAATGACGCCCGCAGGCCCCCAAGGCAGTGCAAGCGCCAAAGCAGCTGTACCGCGTTCCCCCATTTTACCTGCCACAATGCCGTTCGAGGCCACATTTACGTATACCCCCGGACGCACCTTGTTTTGTGTTGTCCATGTTCCTCCAGCCATTAGATAACCTCCTTATTTAGATACTGCTCCATTAAATGCTTAGCCTCTTCCAAGGTGTAGCTCCCGTCCTCTTGCAGAACTACCTCCAGTACATCCTTTTCCTTAGGCCCAAACAGAGCGGAGTTCATCATCTGCTTCTTTCCAAAAGCATCCGGCCCCCCGCTCCCGCGTCCCTGTTCACTTTGCGTCATTTCCTTAGAACTCATTTCAGCCGCGTCCCTTCTGTGAAATGTCCCATCAGCTCTGCCTCTTCCTCCGGCTGCTTCTGCTTCTGGAGATAGAGCATATAGTCCACGGTGAACAGCGCCCCCCGTCCCTCTGCTCCGGCCACCCAGGACTGGCGCACCACCCGATAAGCGGGATTAACACTTTCTCTTGCGTCCAGCGCCTCACAGAGCCCGTCAGCCACAGTCTCTGCATCCAGCAGATTGCCTTGTTCATAGCGTATACCGAAGCGGTAGATCGCCATGTATCTGCCTTCACGCTGCCTGTCGTAGGTTGCAGAGAGTAGCTCCAGCCTGAAGTAGGCTGACTGCGGCTTATCCCCTTCCACATAGACAGGAATATCCGGGAAAAACTGCACCAGCGCAGCAGTGATATTTCCCCGCAGTTGTTGTACCGTCATGATTTCATTCCTCTCATGATTAGATGTGGTAATCCCTCCTGCCTTTCTTGAAGTCACCCACGGATTCGATTCAGGAAGAATTGGACCCGTCTTGTACCCGGCAATGACCGAAGGAGCTTTCACCGCGCTTGTCTGCCAGCCTGCCTTAGGCTTCGATGATGTGGAGCATTTATGCTCCTGCGGTGTCCTTCTGCTTCATTTGCCATGTTATAATCATAGCCCCCCTGAGACCTTGCGCAGGCGCTATTACAGATGAGTTAACGATAACTTCCGGTGGTACAAGGGATGATAAATGGTGCTCCCCGTTCAACAAAAAAGCCGCATCACCCCAGGGGCAATACGGCCATCTCATTTATATATGGTAGTTGCATTTTGTCAAAAGGATTTCTGCCCCTTAGATCCATTTCCTCCAGCCGGGGTCTTCGTGAGCGTAGCCAGAGACAGCAGCTGAAGATCATCAAGCGCCAGCGCCATCTTATAGAACGCCTTCGACCTTATTTTCACATAAGTATCCTTGCTCACCGGAGGATCGAACATATGATTATAAATAGTATAGTCGTAGCTCTCCTCTCTGCGCATGTACCTCTCCCGCACCAGCTGCTGTTCCCTCTGGGTAAGCCGCTCTACGACCGAATCGATCACAGCACAGTACGCCCGTCTTGCAGCAGGCACATCTACATTATGCGTGGCAATTGCTGCGGTCTGATCGGTAACCGTATGGGTCGCGCCATGGAACCGTTCCGTGTAGGAATAAGTAATCCCAGCCTCTTTAGCCTCGAACGTTACAGATTTGAAAATCCGGTACTTCTCCAGCATATTCTCTATAGTGACCTGAGTCAGGCGGCGGTCAAGCTCCGGCAGCGAAGATAGAATCATCATTTATACCACTCCTTAGATGTTATAGAGATTTAAGAACTTTGTTACGGACCTTTCCGGCCAAATGTGTTAAAATTCTACTTGTTCGTATAGTGTTCTCTTTTTTTGATAATATACCACTTAACTCCCAATTCAGTAAAACCTCATTTTAGCCCGTTTTGGAGCATAAACAAGCTATATGCATGTCTATTCTTACCTTTTGGCAATAATAGACTCTTTATTGTTTACCTCTTGGCATAAATAGCTTATAGTAAGTACAACAGCTTTTTAGGTGATTAGGGATAAGGAGTGGTTATCGATGGCAGAGGAATTCGGATACTATCTGAGACAGCTTCGGGAAGGAAAGGGACTGACCATTAATCAGCTGGCAGCGCTTGCCGGTATCAGTGGAGCCCAAATCTCACGGATCGAGAATGGATTACGGGGTGTCCCCAAGCCGGCTACACTGCGTAAGATTGCTGAAGCGACAGATGTGTCTTACGAGGAACTGATGGGCCATGCCGGTTATTTAACCGAGAATGAGAGCAGTTCAGAGGGCGCTGTGCCTGCCTGGGCCACCAGCAAGGATAAGCGGGACTTCCGCCAAATGCTGGAGGATGACGGTGAGCTGATGTTTGACGGAATTCCCCTGAACAAGGAAGATAAGCAGCGGATTAAGGACGTATTAACCGGCCTGTTCTGGGAGGCTAAGCAGATGAACAAGCGGACTAAGCCCAAGCACCATCCAGGTAAAGAGTAAGTACCAGGCGATCCAACTACTATTAACATGCTGCGGGTGAAGAATATGGATGAGCTAATCAAGCGTTTGGTCAAAAAATACAATACCAGCAGCCCCTTCGAGCTGGCTGAAGCACTGGGGATTCACATCCGGTTCATGCATCTGGGTGACGGCACCAAGGGCCTCTACTACCGCAAGTTAAGAAGAAGGTTCATCGTCATTCATAACCAGCTGCCGCTAGAGTGGCAACGGTTCGTATGCGCCCATGAACTCGCGCATGACCGCCTGCACAAAGGGGTCAACCGTTTCTTTCTGGAGGAGAATTCTTACTTCTCGCCAGGCAAGCTGGAGCGGCAAGCTAACTTATTCGCGGTTAAGCTGCTATCAGTCGGCACTGCCATTGAGCAGGATGAATCCCTACAGAGCTATTATGCAAGGATCGGCATCCCGGCTGAGGTTGTCTTTTTTTTAGACGATTAAAGGAACGTATGTTCCTTTAATGACGCAACAAAAAACTCTTACCGCAGTAAGAGTTGCTTGCCAGCCATAAGCTGTTCGATCGGGATGACACGATTTGAACATGCGACCCCCTGGTCCCAAACCAGGTGCTCTACCAAGCTGAGCTACATCCCGAAACTATTAGATTATTATGGAGCGGGTGATGGGAATCGAACCCACGCTATCAGCTTGGAAGGCTGAAGTTCTACCATTGAACTACACCCGCACAGGTGAAATGAAATATCGGGATGACACGATTTGAACATGCGACCCCCTGGTCCCAAACCAGGTGCTCTACCAAGCTGAGCTACATCCCGTTAATACAAGTTACTATTCGAAAGAATAATGGCGCGCCCTGAGAGATTCGAACTCCCGGCCTTTTGATTCGTAGTCAAACGCTCTATCCAGCTGAGCTAAGGGCGCAAAAAATTTGGAGCGGACGACGGGAATCGAACCCGCGACCCTCGCCTTGGCAAGGCGATGCTCTACCGCTGAGCCACGTCCGCAAATAAGTGGTGCGCGTGAAGGGACTTGAACCCCCACGTCTTACGACGCCAGATCCTAAGTCTGGTGCGTCTGCCATTCCGCCACACGCGCATAAATCAATAAAAGTGAGCCATGAAGGACTCGAACCTTCGACACCCTGATTAAAAGTCAGGTGCTCTACCAACTGAGCTAATGGCTCATATTTGGCAGGGGATATAGGATTCGAACCTATGATGACGGAGTCAGAGTCCGTTGCCTTACCACTTGGCGAATCCCCTACAATAGATACCTATATAATGCCCACAATCTCCCTCAAATATCAAGAACATTATGGTGGAGGCTGAGGGGTTCGAACCCCCGACCCTCTGCTTGTAAGGCAGATGCTCTCCCAGCTGAGCTAAGCCTCCATATGTATGGTGACTAATAAGGGTACTGATTAAAAATGGTGACCCGTATGGGATTCGAACCCATGTTACCTCCGTGAAAGGGAGGTGTCTTAACCCCTTGACCAACGGGCCTTAGTAAATTTGTGGAGCTCTCAACCGGATTCGAACCGGTGACCTCTTCCTTACCATGGAAGCACTCTACCTGCTGAGCTATGAGAGCATGGCTCCCCGAACAGGACTCGAACCTGTGACAACTCGATTAACAGTCGAGTGCTCTACCAACTGAGCTATCAGGGAATATTGTCCGCTTGGCAACGTCCTACTCTCCCAGGACCCTTCGGTCCAAGTACCATCGGCGCTGGAGGGCTTAACGGTCGTGTTCGGGATGGGTACGTGTGGAACCCCTCCGCTATCGCCACCAAACGGGCATTTACAGCGTAAATGCTTCAGGAATTGATTCCTGAAAACTGAATCCGAAACGAATCTGCGTGTTAGAAATTTGGATAAGCCCTCGACCGATTAGTATTGGTCAGCTCCATGCATTGCTGCACTTCCACCTCCAACCTATCTACCTCGTCGTCTTCAAGGGGTCTTACATACTGGGAAATCTCATCTTGAGGGGGGCTTCACGCTTAGATGCTTTCAGCGCTTATCCCGTCCGTACGTAGCTACTCAGCCATGCTCCTGGCGGAACAACTGATGCACCAGCGGTACGTCCATCCCGGTCCTCTCGTACTAAGGACAGCTCCTCTCAAATTTCCTGCGCCCACGACAGATAGGGACCGAACTGTCTCACGACGTTCTGAACCCAGCTCGCGTACCGCTTTAATGGGCGAACAGCCCAACCCTTGGGACCTACTTCAGCCCCAGGATGCGATGAGCCGACATCGAGGTGCCAAACCTCCCCGTCGATGTGGACTCTTGGGGGAGATAAGCCTGTTATCCCCAGGGTAGCTTTTATCCGTTGAGCGATGGCCCTTCCATGCGGTACCACCGGATCACTAAGTCCGACTTTCGTCCCTGCTCGACTTGTAGGTCTCGCAGTCAAGCTCCCTTATGCCTTTGCACTCTGCGAATGATTTCCAACCATTCTGAGGGAACCTTTGAACGCCTCCGTTACTCTTTAGGAGGCGACCGCCCCAGTCAAACTGCCCGCCTGACACGGTCCCCGTACCGGGTTACGGTACTAGGTTAGAACCTAGATACGATCAGGGTGGTATCCCAACGGCGCCTCCGCAGAAGCTTGCGCTCCTGCCTCTACGGCTCCCACCTATCCTGTACAGATCGTACCCAAATTCAATATCAAGCTGCAGTAAAGCTCCATGGGGTCTTTCCGTCTTGTCGCGGGTAACCTGCATCTTCACAGGTATTAAAATTTCACCGGATCTCTCGTTGAGACAGCGCCCAAGTCGTTACGCCATTCGTGCGGGTCAGAATTTACCTGACAAGGAATTTCGCTACCTTAGGACCGTTATAGTTACGGCCGCCGTTTACTGGGGCTTCGGTTCACAGCTTCGGGTTTAACCCCTAACCACTCCCCTTAACCTTCCAGCACCGGGCAGGCGTCAGCCCGTATACTTCGCCTTACGGCTTCGCACAGACCTGTGTTTTTGCTAAACAGTCGCTTGGGCCTTTTCACTGCGGCCCCCTCGGGCTATTCACCCTACCGAGGCACCTCTTCTCCCGAAGTTACGAGGTCATTTTGCCGAGTTCCTTAACGAGAGTTCTTCCGCGCGCCTTAGAATTCTCTTCTCGCCTACCTGTGTCGGTTTGCGGTACGGGCACCTTCTCCTGACTAGAGGCTTTTCTTGGCAGTGTGAGATCATGACCTTCGCTACTATAATTTTCGCTCCCCATCACAGCCTGGCCTTAATAGTGTGCGGATTTGCCTACACACCAGCCTCACTGCTTAGACGGACATCCATCAGTCCGCGTCACTACCCTCCTGCGTCACCCCATCGCTCATAGCGGATTACGGTGGTACAGTAATTTCAAACTGTTGTCCTTCGACTACGCCTTTCGGCCTCGCCTTAGGTCCCGACTTACCCTGAGCGGACGAGCCTTCCTCAGGAAACCTTGGGCTTTCGGCGGATCAGATTCTCACTGATCTTTTCGTTACTCATACCGGCATTCTCACTTGTATGCTGTCCAGCGCTCCTTACGGTACACCTTCAACCCACATACAACGCTCCCCTACCCCAGATGCAAAGCATCTAGCCATAGCTTCGGTGGTGTGTTTAGCCCCGTTACATTTTCGGCGCAGAGTCACTCGACCAGTGAGCTATTACGCACTCTTTCAATGGTGGCTGCTTCTAAGCCAACATCCTGGTTGTCTGTGCAACTCCACATCCTTTCCCACTTAACACACACTTGGGGACCTTAGCTGATGGTCTGGGCTGTTTCCCTTTTGACAATGGATCTTAGCACTCACTGTCTGACTCCCGGCAAGAAGTTAATGGCATTCGGAGTTTGACTGAGCTTGGTAACCCTTGCGGGCCCCGCACCCAATCAGTGCTCTACCTCCACCACTCCATTCACCGAGGCTAGCCCTAAAGCTATTTCGGGGAGAACCAGCTATCTCCGAGTTCGATTGGAATTTCTCCGCTACCCCCACCTCATCCCCGCATTTTTCAACATGCGTGGGTTCGGGCCTCCAGTGCGTGTTACCGCACCTTCACCCTGGACAGGGGTAGATCACACGGTTTCGGGTCTACGTCCACATACTCAGTCGCCCTATTCAGACTCGCTTTCGCTGCGGCTCCGGCTTCTCACCTTAACCTTGCATGTTAAACGTAACTCGCCGGTTCATTCTACAAAAGGCACGCCATCACCCATAGAAAGGGCTCTGACTTTTTGTAAGCACACGGTTTCAGGTTCTATTTCACTCCCCTTCCGGGGTGCTTTTCACCTTTCCCTCACGGTACTGTTTCACTATCGGTCGCCAGGTAGTATTTAGCCTTAGCAGATGGTCCTGCTGGATTCATACGGGGTTTCACGTGCCCCGCACTACTCGGGATCCGTCTCGGAGAGAACACAGTTTAGGCTACAGGGCTTTTACCTCTATCGCGGGCCTTTCCAGACCTCTTCGCCTACCATATTCCTTTGTAACTCCATGTGAGACGTCCCACAACCCCAAGAGGCAAGCCCCTTGGTTTAGGCTGTTCCGCGTTCGCTCGCCGCTACTGACGGAATCACTATTGTTTTCTCTTCCTCAGGGTACTTAGATGTTTCAGTTCCCCTGGTCTGCCTCTGCGTATCCTATGTATTCAGATACGAGTAACTGCGAATTACCACAGCTGGGTTTCCCCATTCGGACACCCCCGGATCAAAGCTTGCTTACAGCTCCCCGAGGCAGTTTCGTTGTTCGCCACGTCCTTCGTCGGCTCCTGGCGCCTAGGCATCCTCCGTGTGCTCTTAGTAGCTTAACCAACGTTCCGGTGTTTTGCTTGTTTGCACAATCAAAAACCTTCACTTTGTAGCAACTAATAACTATTTCCACTTGCTTACACAAGTTTCAGCTAAAAGATGTTCTAAAACGCAAATTCGTTTCGGTATCCAGTTTTCAAGGATCAAGTTGTTGCATATACTGTTGTAAAGAATAATTGGTGGAGCCAAGCGGGATCGAACCGCTGACCTCCTGCTTGCAAGGCAGGCGCTCTCCCAGCTGAGCTATGGCCCCAAATAGGTATTCAATTCAAGATTGTTATATGGTGGGCCTTGGTGGACTCGAACCACCGACCTCACCCTTATCAGAGGTGCGCTCTAACCAACTGAGCTAAAAGCCCATATAACAAAACATACAGTAGTGAAGCAATCAATGAATTGATTGTTCGCTTGGCGGCGTCCTACTCTCCCAGGACCCTTCGGTCCAAGTACCATCGGCGCTGGAGGGCTTAACGGTCGTGTTCGGGATGGGTACGTGTGGAACCCCTCCGCTATCGCCACCAAACGCATACGAAAGAGACTTGCTCTTTCAAAACTGAACACGAGTGAGTGTCCGAACCCTAAGGTTCTATTGTGGAAGCAAAGCTTCCGATTTGAATGTCACCGTTGCAGGTGACGATTCTCCATAGAAAGGAGGTGATCCAGCCGCACCTTCCGATACGGCTACCTTGTTACGACTTCACCCCAATCATCTACCCCACCTTCGGCGGCTGGCTCCCTTGCGGGTTACCCCACCGACTTCGGGTGTTGTAAACTCTCGTGGTGTGACGGGCGGTGTGTACAAGACCCGGGAACGTATTCACCGCGGCATGCTGATCCGCGATTACTAGCAATTCCGACTTCATGCAGGCGAGTTGCAGCCTGCAATCCGAACTGAGACCGGCTTTGCTGGGATTGGCTCCACCTCGCGGCTTCGCTTCCCGTTGTACCGGCCATTGTAGTACGTGTGTAGCCCAGGTCATAAGGGGCATGATGATTTGACGTCATCCCCACCTTCCTCCGGTTTGTCACCGGCAGTCACTCTAGAGTGCCCAGCTTAACCTGCTGGCAACTAAAGTCAAGGGTTGCGCTCGTTGCGGGACTTAACCCAACATCTCACGACACGAGCTGACGACAACCATGCACCACCTGTCTCAACTTTCCCCGAAGGGCACCTGATGCATCTCTGCTTCGTTAGTTGGATGTCAAGACCTGGTAAGGTTCTTCGCGTTGCTTCGAATTAAACCACATACTCCACTGCTTGTGCGGGTCCCCGTCAATTCCTTTGAGTTTCAGTCTTGCGACCGTACTCCCCAGGCGGAGTGCTTACTGTGTTAACTTCGGCACCAAGGGTATCGAAACCCCTAACACCTAGCACTCATCGTTTACGGCGTGGACTACCAGGGTATCTAATCCTGTTTGCTCCCCACGCTTTCGCGCCTCAGCGTCAGTTACAGCCCAGAAAGTCGCCTTCGCCACTGGTGTTCCTCCACATATCTACGCATTTCACCGCTACACGTGGAATTCCACTTTCCTCTTCTGTACTCAAGTCACCCAGTTTCCAGTGCGACCTCAGGTTGAGCCCAAGGTTTAAACACCAGACTTAAATAACCGCCTGCGCGCGCTTTACGCCCAATAATTCCGGACAACGCTTGCCCCCTACGTATTACCGCGGCTGCTGGCACGTAGTTAGCCGGGGCTTTCTTCTCAGGTACCGTCACTCCGGCAGCAGTTACTCTACCGGACGTTCTTCCCTGGCAACAGAGCTTTACGATCCGAAAACCTTCATCACTCACGCGGCGTTGCTCCGTCAGGCTTGCGCCCATTGCGGAAGATTCCCTACTGCTGCCTCCCGTAGGAGTCTGGGCCGTGTCTCAGTCCCAGTGTGGCCGTTCACCCTCTCAGGTCGGCTACGCATCGTCGCCTTGGTGGGCCATTACCCCACCAACTAGCTAATGCGCCGCAGGCCCATCCCCAAGCAGCAGATTGCTCCGCCTTTCATTCTCTCCTCAGGAGAAAAAAGAAATTATCCGGTATTAGCTACCGTTTCCGGTAGTTATCCCAGGCTTGAGGGCAGGTTGCCTACGTGTTACTCACCCGTCCGCCGCTAAGTCTGAAAGGAAGCAAGCTTCCTTTCAGACTCCGCTCGACTTGCATGTATTAGGCACGCCGCCAGCGTTCGTCCTGAGCCAGGATCAAACTCTCCAAATTGGTATTTAGAAAGAGCGATTGCTCATTTTGAAACATCTGACGAGAATTTACATTCTCTTTTTTGGATCTCACCGAAGTGATTTCCCACCCACTCGTTGTTCAGTTTTCAAAGATCAATGTCTCATTTTAGCTCTTCACCGCATCTCAGCGGCGACCTTCATAATATATCATAGTGTTAAGTTGTTTGGCAAGCTTTTTTTGAAAAAATTATTTTTCATTATTTCTTGCCTGCGTCTTCTCTTTAAACATTCAAAAGGAGCGCGAGATATAATGTATCATGTCGGCTCCCTTTTCGTCAAGCTATTCCATTCATTTTATTTATTCCGTTTATCAGCCCGCTCCAAACCTAATGCTTGAACTGAGAAGAACGTCCACCCCACGCATACTTAGACAGCTCTTTCTGTGGAGCAAATCGTGCATACATACGGAAAACTGTTTTATATCGATTGGCAATCGCATGCCTAATGTTCTGATCTAAACGCTGGTCACTCATATCCAGTAGCATCTCATCCAGCTCTTTGCGCAAAACATAGTCCAGCTCCTTGCATTCCTTCTCATTGAATAACATTCCGAGCATATGCTTGGCCTCCTTCATGAAATTCATAGTTATCCAAAATCATCAAACGCCGTTTCATCTCACTCAAAAGCCATTTGATGCGGGAAGCTCTATTGAAGTGCTTACACTAAATTAACCGGAGTATTGAACCTATAACCATTATCATAAGAAAATCCCATTCATGGACTCTCTTTATTTAACCTGGCAGCTGATCCAAATGTTTCGGCTTTACTGTTATGCACAATTCCCCAGGATTTTATGATAAAAGCCAAAATGTAATTGTGCTCTCGATGATTGCCGCAACAAATAACAGAATCACGATCCAGACTGAAGCGGTGAAGGTCTGCCGCATAAAGGCCTGCCAGTTCACTGCCCTTTCTCCGCTCCGCTTCATCGCTCCAAAGAGTGCAGAGAGCACATTACTGCCGAACTTCAGCCCAAAGGCGCAGGCAATGATGATGGCTGGAATCTCAATAATGCCGTGCGGCAGCAGCCCTTTTACAATAAGCGTGAACAGATCCTGTCCCTGTATCGCGGACAAATGAATCAGATAGCCGATAACGGCACCGTTGATCAACAGAAAGAACGCAGGCAAGAGGCCGAATAAGGCACCCAGATAAATGATGACTACGCTTTTGATGCTATTGTTCAAAAAAATGAATACAAAAAAGCTCCACTGCGGATTGGACGACTCTCTAAGGTTCCCGCTAATCTTACTGATCCCCTTCAATTGCTCATTCAGCAGCTGCTGAAGACTACCAGTGCCGACCCAGCCCAATATCCCCCCCGCTATGAACAGGATTGTGGCCATTAGGAGCGCGGTGCGAATCGTCCTTAGATCCTTGATAAATGTATTAAAAGATAACATGCGTACCTCCTGATTTGGATTCTGCCGAATTGCAATTCGTATGGATTGATTCATATCTGAGGTCATAAGCGCCCTGTACGAGCATACATTTAGAACAAACAAGCATTTCGCATGGGAGAGGAGCGCTGACATTATGAATTCTTTTTATGTATTTAGCGGCAAAAAGATCAAACGGTTTCTGTACATTTTTGCTGCTGCGCTTCTTACCGCCGGCGTTGTCTATGTGGAGAGGGGCAATATCACCGTATTCTCTGAAGCTGCCCCTTCTGCCATTTACAGTGTGCCGACGGAAAAGAAGCTGATCGCCTTAACCTTCGATATCAGTTGGGGAGAGAAACGGCCTGAGCCGATTCTGAAGGTGCTGGAAGACAAAAAGGTGGATAAAGCGACATTCTTCCTGTCCTCACCTTGGAGCAAAACCCATCCTGAGATCGTTACAAGCATCAAAGACGCCGGGTTTGAGATTGGCAGCCACGGTCACAAGCATGTGAACTACAGTACACTAAGCAATGATGAAATCCGCACGCAGATCAGTACGGCCCATACAGTATTGACGGAGCTAACCGGTTCTCAGCCCAACCTGATCAGAATGCCTAACGGTGATTTTGACAAAAGAGTCCTGCAGGTGGCAACCGATCTCGGCTATAAAGTCATTCAATGGGACACGGACTCACTGGACTGGAAGAACATCGGTGTAGATAACATCGTTAACCGTGTAACGAGCAAAGCCCATCCTGGAGATATTGTGCTGCTGCATGCCAGCGACTCCTGCAAACAAACGCATGAAGCCCTGCCTCAGATTATTGATAAGCTGCGCAGCCAGGGGTATGAGTTCGTAACCGTCTCGGAGCTAATTAGCCAAAGTAGTGCAAACGGCAAGGAAGTCCGCGATTCCGCCTTGTTGGATAATGGCCTGGAAGACGCTGCAGGAATGTAACTCCCTTACCACTGCATGGCATCAGTGACGCGGTGAGATCAGCTGTGAAATATCTGGCGTCGGTGTATTCAGCTTCGGGTAGCTCAGGTCAAGCCCCTCCAGCGTTTTGACAACAATCTTGAGGGCCAGATAGTTGCGGTACCAGCGGTGATTCGCCGGAATCCAATACCACGGAGCCTTATCTATACTGCTCTCCTGGAAAACATCCTCATACGCCTTCTGATAATCGTCCCAGTATTCCCGTTCCTGCAGATCACTGGCATCGAATTTCCAGTGCTTCGCCGGATCTTCAAGCCGCTCCTTAATCTTCTCCAGCTGCTTCTCCTTGGAGATATGCAGAAAGAGCTTAATGACCGTCGTTCCCTCTTCCGCCAGCATCTCCTCGAACTGGCGGATGTAGCGGAACCGCCGCTTGGCATCCTCCTTGCTAAGACCGCCATGCACGCGGGGCACCAGCACATCCTCATAATGCGAACGGTTGAATGCGGCAATATAGCCTTTAGGCGGGGTCTTCATATGGACTCTCCACAGGAAATCGTGCGCTTCCTCCTCCAGAGAGGGCTTCTTGAAGCTGGTTACGATGAACCCTTGCGGATTGATGCCGGAGAAGATGTGTTTGACGGTTCCGTCCTTGCCGCTTGAATCCATTCCTTGAAGGATAACCAGCAGCGAATGCTTTTTCTGTGCAAAAAGGATATCCTGCAGTTTGACCAGCCGTTCCTTCAGCTTCTCCATTTTGGCTTCGGCTTCTTCTTTGGATTTGAAGTCTCCACGTTCATTAGGATCGAGGTCCTTCAGGCGTGTTTCACTTGTGTCTTTTATCATATAGCGCTTGATGTTCATATATTCCCTCCTCCACTCTGTTCTTTAAGATTAACCTCTTCATCTTCATTCTAACCGCTCCCTACAGGCAATGCCAAAACCCCGTCTCCCTGGTTCTATACACAGGGGCGGGGTTTTGAGCATGATTGCTATAGTCAGATTGAGGCCAGCTTAAGTACACGGTGCAGCATCAGAATCTGGAAGGCATTACAGGCGACAAGCGGTACAAGAATAAAGATGGTGGCGCTGTCCACGCCGATCCGCAGCACACCGATAATCTCCACTATAGTGATGGCTGTCATGAAGAAAAAGGTCGGGACCCAGGCTGACGCGTTCGTACTGCGTATTTTGAGCCAAGATACAATAAGAGCAGTGAACAAAATAGCTACGCCTAGCGTCAAATCCGTCCGGGCGCTCTGGTCTCCGCTGACAAAGGTGCGCAGAAACATCAGCTCAAACAGCGCCAGCACGGCCAACACCAGTTGTATGTAACGCCACGCCTTGCGCGGGAACACCCCGATGCCCGTATAGTTGAGGATCAGATATGCAAAAAATCCGAGCTGGGCGTATACGCTTACAAGCACTCCGTAGCCCAAAAGAATCAGGGAGTACAGGAGAAGATCGGCAGTGCCTTTAAACTCTATACCGCCATTCCCTATCTGCAGAGCAAGTCCAGCAATGACAGCCCCGCCTGCACCAATCAAAAGCGTGGTCCAGAACAAATAAAACCATTTTCTCAAGCTCAGCGCTTTCACCTCCCCGTGTCAGATTTATTTTACCAAGGTTACCGTCAAAAAACCATTCCGCTTCAACATAAATGTTCCCTGGCGCGGCATACTACAAGCAGTAATTCTATAAAGGAGGGCAGCGCCAATGAAATGGAGGGCTATCTGGTCTGGAGGCTTGACACTTGGCTTGATGATCACCTTGACGGCCTGCGGGGGCGAACAGAGCAGTTCTTCTTCGGGACAAGGCGGATATAAGGAAATGAAGACGATGGTTGTTGATATATTAAAAAGCGATGAAGGGAAAAAGGCTGTAGAGGAGGCCTTGTCTACTCCAAGCTCAGAGGGGGGCAGCGCCGCCAGCGGCCTAAGCATGAAGATGATGCCTATGCAGACAACTGAGGAGATCCGGATCGCTGTTAAAGATACCCTCACCGCACCGGAGTATCAGAAGGAAATCGAAAAAATCATGACTGACCCGCAGTTTGCCGGAGATTTTGCCAAAGCGATTAACAAAGAGAGTAAGGAACTTCATCTTCAATTAATCAAAGACCCCACTTATCAGAAGTCAGTTGGAGAAATTATGAAGTCGCCCGAGATGACGAAAATGTTCCTCGACCTTACCAAGACTCCGGATTACCGCAAGCAGTCCATGACGATTATGCAGGAGGCCATGCAGAACCCGCTATTCCGTATGGAAGTACTTACTCTTCTCAAATCCGTGGTCCAGGATGAATTGCAGCCCAAGGTTGAGAAAAAAGATGCAGGGAAAGGCGGCGGGGAGGACAAGCAGGGCGGGGACAGTCAGAAGCAGGATGGCGGAGACGACTCCGGTTCGGGTTCTTAACTAAAATAAGGCCTTGCCCCGTGGAAGGGACATGGCCTTATTTGTTTATGTGCTAGCAAGGTCAAAGGGTGATTATTGCTCGTACTTGGCAATCAGCTTGTCTGCAATGTCTGCAAACAGTACTCCGGTAGCCGTATCCGCCTTATATACTGACGGTGAGAAGTCCGGCTCGGAAATATGGTTGTCCGGGGCACCCAGCGGTACTTGGGCCAGCAGCTCTGTATGCAGCGTTTCCGCCAGGCGGGCTCCGCCGCCTCTGCCGAAGATGTAATCCTTTTTGCCGCAGGAAGAGCATTCGTAGTACGCCATATTCTCAATGACGCCAAGAATCTCATGCTCGGTCTGCAGTGCCATAGAGCCCGCCCTCGCCGCCACAAAGGCAGCTGTAGCATGCGGGGTAGTGACAATGATCTCCTTGCTGTGCGGCAGCATCTGGTGGACATCTAGGGCCACATCACCCGTACCTGGCGGCAGATCCAGCAGCAGGTAATCCAGCTCTCCCCAGCCGACATCACTGAAGAACTGGCGCAGCATTTTGCCAAGCATGGGTCCTCTCCAGATGACCGGACTATTCTCCCGGATGAAGAAGCCCATCGACATGACCTTCACGCCGAAGCGCTCTACCGGAATAATCGTTCCTTCTTCCACAATCGGCCCTTCTTCAATTCCCATCATGTCCGGGATGCTGAAGCCGTAAATATCTGCATCGATCAGGCCGACTCTCTTACCCTTGCGGGCCAGCGCCACCGCCAGATTCACGGTTACTGTTGATTTCCCGACCCCGCCCTTGCCGCTGGCGATCGCGATGAAGTTCACCCCTGAGTTCTCGTTAATCAGCTCATGCCCCTCAAGACCCGCTGCGTGTCCTTTGAGCTTCCCCTCTTGATCTGAATCCGGCTCGTCCCCGCCGCCTTCTCCGCGAAGCGTAGCCCGTTCATAGTCGGTGGCATCACGCAGGCGGATATGAATCTGTTCTGCCCCGCCCTCCGTAAGGAGATCACGAACCTTCTGTTCCAGCTCCATCCGCTTCTTCTCGTCCGAATCCAGACATACGATGGATAACGAAATACGGTCCTCCTTGATCATGATATCGCGGATTAACTGTAAATCGATCAGGCTTTTTCCGGATTCCGGGTCTGTAAGCGGCTGTAAAAGTTCCTGAATTTGTTCCCTGGTCTGCATGGAAAGCACCTCTGTTCCTATCCGGCGGTAAGCCCCGGTATTTGTACCCATTATAGCATTACCCCCGGAGGGAAGAGTAGTCCCCCCTATGCCTCTATGGCTTCTCGGAGCTGTACCGCAGGATGCCCCGGTAGATGCTGGTCGCCACCTTCCGCTGGTACAGATCATCCCCAAGGAGCAAGGACTCCTGAGGGTGTGACAGGAAGCCTACCTCAACGAGCACGGACGGCATCTTTAACACCTTTAACAAATAAATGGTACTCGCTGTCTTCGCCACACGGTCCGTATTCTCAAGTGTAGCCCTCAGCTCATCCTGTACCAGCCCGGCCAAGGCCTTGTTCCCATCGTTGCTTGGATAATAGAAGGTCTGAGCCCCGCTCCAGCGGTTGGAAGGAATACTGTTCATATGTACGCTGACAAACAGATCTGCCCCCTTCTCTTCAATGCTCCGCACCCGCTGCTTGAGATCCTCCGTCTTGCGCCTTGCGTATCCCTTGGTACTGCCTTGGGCCAGATCATAATCCCCTTCACGGGTCATCACCACAATCGCCCCAGCCTGCTGCAAATAATCGCGCAAGTACAGCGACACGGAGAGATTGATATCCTTCTCAATCAGGCCTGAGCGGCTCACTGCTCCCCCATCCGGTCCCCCGTGACCTGCATCAATGGCAATCACCTTGCCGGAGAGCGGCAAGCTCCAATAATTGACCGTCTTGGCAGTCGGCATGTCGTAGGCGATGATTCCGATCATTATAGTGAGCAGCACAGCGGCCAGGATACTTTTTTTGATGCCGCGCCAAGAGATCCAGACCGAGACTTTACGCTTCTGCCCTCCAGACATAACAAAGACCCCCTCGTCCCGATAGATTCTACTCATCTATATGGGACAAGAGGGCCAAATAGTACCGGCTGTTTAGGAGTTTACAGAGACTTCCGGTGACATTCCTTCAATCAGAATTTGCGCCACCTCGGGGCGTGTGAACTCAGGAGGCGGACATTGTCCGTCACGCAGCAGTGCCCGTACCTTCGTACCCGAAAGCGTCAGGTGCTGGTCGGCCGGGTGCGGACAGGTTTTGCTGGAGGCCATATTGCCGCACTTCACACAGAAGAAGCTATGTTCGAAGAATAGCGGTGTAATCCCAAGCTCCTCGGCGGTGAAGTTAGCAAAGATCTCCTGCGCTTCATACGTACCGTAATAATCTCCCACACCTGCATGATCACGCCCGACAATGAAGTGTGTACAGCCGTAATTCTTACGCACCATGGCATGGAAGATGGCTTCACGCGGGCCCGCATAACGCATTGCTGCCGGGAAGACGCCTAGGAAAGTACGGTTCTCCGGATAATAATTCTCCAACAAGGCCAGATAACTCTTCATCCGCACGTTGGCCGGGACATCATCCGACTTGGTCTCACCTACCAGGGGATTGAGGAACAGGGCGTCTACAACCTCCATAGCGCATTTCTGGATATACTCATGGGCACGATGTACCGGGTTACGCGTCTGGAAGCCTACAACCGTTCTCCAGCCCTTATCTGCGAAGATCCGACGGGTCTCGGCGGGGTCAAAATAGAATTCAGCGAATTTCTCCGGCTGCGGGCGGTTCAGTACCGTTATAGGTCCGCCTACATAGGTCGCCGGCCGGGACAGCAGTTTGCTGACTCCGGGATGTGCGGGATCGGTTGTTTTGAACACATTCTGCGCTTCAACCTGCTGATCGACCGTATAAATACTCTCAATATCCAGCAAACCGTAGATAACACCGTCGTCTTCACCGATTAGAGAAACCCTGTCGCCTGTCTTAAGAGTTGCCGCAAGCTCGTCACCGACAGCCAGTGTAACCGGTATACTCCATACCGTACCGTTAGCCAGCCGCATATTGCTCACTACCGAGTGATAATCCTCTTCGTTCAAGAATCCGGTGAGCGGTGATAAGGCACCTACACCAATTAAATCCAAATCAGATAAGGTCCAAGTATTAAGGGCAATCGATTGATGGGCTAAAGCTTGCTTCAGCAGTTCTTCTCTCTCTTTTCCGTCTGCGATACGCCGGATCAGTGTTCCTCCATGAGGAAGTATTGAAGTCATCCCTATTCTCTCCTCCTGTGCAGTGCCTGTGCACTGCTGTATACAGTGCTGGTAACTTAGTGCGGATAAATTAGTGATTAGTGATCATATCTGGGCGAAACTTATTTAAGCGTATCTTATTTGTGCAATCCACATTCTGTCTTGTCCGAACCGGACCATCTGCCGGCACGCGGATCTTCACCAGGCATAACAGCCCGGGTGCATTGCTCACAGCCGATACTCGGGAAATTGCGGTCATGCAGCGGATTGTAGATTACATCATTCTCACGGATATAATTCCACACATCCTCAGTAGTCCAGTTCGCAATCGGATTGAATTTGACCAGCCCGAACTTATTATCATATTCTATCTTCTTCGAATTGGCTCGGGTAGGAGCCTGGTCCCGGCGAATTCCGGTAATCCAGGCGTCGTATTGTGAGAGAATACGGGTTAGCGGTTCAACCTTACGAATCGCGCAGCACTGGTTAGGGTCTGTATTCCATAGTGCCTCCCCATACTGCAAGGCTTGCTCCTCCACCGTAATCTGCGGAGACACCCGGACGAATTCCATCCCGTACTTGTCAGCCATAATATCTCTAGTCTCATAGGTTTCCTTGAAATGATAATCCGTATCTAAATAGAACACATCTGTCGATGGACTCACCTTCTGAATCATATCCACCAGCACCACATCCTCCGCCCCGAAGCTGCAGGCAAAGGTTATATTCGGAAAGGTCTCCACCGCCCAGCGGATAATCTCTTCCGGAGCAGCATGCTCCAGCTCTTCCGCCTTCACTTTGATTAAATCCTCTTTCTCGAGCAGGTTCATCTAAGTTTCCTCCATCCGGATATCGTCAAGATCGAAACCTAAGAGGTTAATCCCGACTAATTCTATAAGATATAGTATATCCGTTTGAGCAGCGAAGTCAATGGGTTTTGTTCAATTTGGAATAAAGTATCGTAAATACTTGGATATCAGGAGAATAACAAAAAAAGCTCCCGACCATAAAGGCCAGGAGCTTCCATTCCTTGAGAACAAGGGATCTTAACGTTTCGAGAACTGTGGAGCGCGACGAGCAGCTTTGAGGCCGTATTTCTTACGTTCCTTCATACGTGGGTCACGTGTCAGGAATCCGGCTTTCTTCAGCGTACCGCGATATTCAGGGTCTACTTTGAGCAATGCACGGGAAATCCCGTGACGGATTGCGCCAGCTTGACCGGAAATGCCGCCACCATGTGCAAGTACGATTACATCGTAGCTGCCCAGAGTTTCAGTCAGGTTCAAAGGTTGTCTTACGATCATTTTCAGTGTTTCAACACCGAAATATTCGTCCATCTCACGTTTGTTAATGACAATGCGTCCTTCACCCGGTACAAGGCGAACACGTGCTACCGAATGTTTACGACGACCTGTCCCATAGTATTGTACTTGTGCCATGAAACTGTCCTCCTTTATTCTTATCCGCGAAGTTCGTAAACTTCAGGTTTTTGTGCTGCATGTGGATGTTCAGCGCCTGCATATACTTTAAGTCTCAGTTTCATGTGATTACCTTGACGAGTCTTAGGAATCATGCCATGAACTGCGAATTCAATCATACGCTCAGGTTTGGTCTTGATCAGGTCTTCAGCAACAGTAACCTTCAAGCCGCCTGGGTGCATCGAGTGACGGTAGTATTTCTTGTTTTGCATTTTCTTACCTGTGAGGTGAATCTTCTCAGCGTTGATAACAATTACGAAATCACCAGTATCAACGTGTGGAGTGAATTGCGGTTTGTGTTTGCCGCGGATCAGAGCAGCGGCTTCGCTTGCCAAACGGCCAAGTGTTTTGCCTTCGGCATCAATGATGTGCCAATTGCGTTCAACTTCGTTCGGCTTCGCCATGTAGGTGGTGCGCATGAATGTTTCCTCCTTGTTCTCGTACGAAAATCATCTGTTTCGTATATCTTGTTTCGCGATTGAATTACAATTTAGTGAGTTAAAAAACTTATTTATTGGCATTTCCTTGATCGGGGCTGTGGGATAGCCATCAAGAAAACACAACTTTTATATTACAGTATAAACATGACAAGCGCAAGCGATTTTTAAACATTCAGTACTAATTTTCATAAAAAAATATAGTACCGGCCGTTCAGTCCTACATCTCGTCATATTCCACACTCCAGAGTGCCAGCCCCTTAGACACAGCCGTAGGTCCGGCCGCTGCACGATCACAAGCCGCGAGAATTGCAGGCATTCTATCTGCGCTGATTTTACCTTGCCCCACCTGCATCAGCGTCCCCATAATAATGCGTACCATATGCTGCAGAAAGCCACTGCCTGTAATATAGGTATGGATTACTCCCTGGTCAGGAGAGCCCGGGCGGCACATGCTGCGGTCTACCTCAAGATAAGCCTCGTAAATAGTCCGCACATGAGAAGTCTTGGTGGACTTCCTGGAGGCAAACGAGGTGTAATCATGGGTACCCAGCAGCGAGCTTAGCCCCATCTCCATCGCAGGAACGTTCAGCTTCATCGGATGATGATGCTGCCAGCGCCGCTGGAACGGGTCCGGGAATCGGTTGCCGTTAATCGTGTACCGGTAGGTTTTACGCTTCGCCCCTCTACGGGAGTGGAACGAGAGCGGAACTTCAGCGGCCTCTGTAACCACGATGTCCTGCGGCAGCCTGGCATTCAGAGCCAGACACCAGCGCTCCAGTGGAATCTGGGAGGAGGTTATGAAGTTAAAAGGTTGGCCATAAGCGTGCACCCCCGCATCAGTCCGTCCTGAGCCCGTGATTTTGAGCGTCTCACCGGTCAGATGCTGAATAGCATGCTCCAGCTTGTCCTGAATCGTATTGCCCTGAGGCTGGGTCTGAAAGCCATCATAATGGGTACCGTCATAATTGACTTTCATCAATAGATTGCGCATTTCATTCTCCTGTTGGTCCATATACTTAATTTATTCTCAAAAAAAAGAGCCCCGGCGGGAGCTCCTTCTACTCTATACAAGGTGATTCCCGCGGTTATTTGCACGGCAGGGTAATATGCCCTGCAGTACAATAACGTTAAATACGTAAAGCGTACATCCGGAAATCATGGCTTGTGAAACTACGCGCGGTCTACCAGTTCAAGATAAACCATAGGCGCAGCATCGCCACGGCGAGGTCCCAGCTTCAGGATACGAGTGTATCCGCCTGGACGCTCTGTGTAACGAGGAGCAATATCAGAGAATAATTTTTGGATTGCGTCTTGTTCACCATCTACAGTCTCACGACGAACAAATGCAGCTACTTGACGGCGAGCATGAAGATCGCCCTTTTTCGCTTTAGTGATCAGTTTCTCAGCGATGGAACGAACTTCCTTCGCTTTGGCTTCTGTTGTCTGAATACGTTCGTATAGGAACAGATCCGTTACCATATCGCGGAACAAAGCTTTACGCGCGCTGGAATCACGGCCCAATTTTTGGTATGCCATTTGTTTTCCCTCCTTCACTCAAGTCTCAAGAACTCCGGGGTCCTATTCTTCTGTACGAAGTCCTAAACCAAGTTCCTCAAGCTTCTCTTGAACCTCTTCCAAAGATTTGCGGCCCAAGTTACGAACCTTCATCATATCTTCTTCAGTTTTCGTAGTCAGCTCTTGCACGGTATTAATACCGGCACGTTTGAGGCAGTTATAGGAACGGACAGAAAGATCAAGCTCCTCGATAGTCATCTCAAGTACTTTTTCTTTTTTGTCTTCTTCTTTTTCAACCATAATTTCGGCGTCTTTCGCTTCATCCGTAAGTCCTACGAACAGAACGAGGTGCTCGTTCAAAATTTTGGCTCCAAGGCTAACGGCTTCTTCCGGTCGGATACTGCCATCTGTCCAAATTTCCAGCGTCAACTTGTCGTAGTTAGTCACTTGACCAACACGGGTATTATCAATACCGTAATTCACACGTGAAATAGGAGTGTAGATAGAGTCAACTGGAATTACACCAATTGGCTGATCGTCGCGTTTGTTCCGGTCCGCTTGGACGTAGCCGCGACCACGGCCTGCAAAAATGCGCATGTGCAGTCTCGCGCCAGGTCCCAGCGTTGCAATATGAAGATCCGGGTTCAGGATCTCAACATCGCTGTCCGCACGGATATCACCTGCGGTAACGATGCCTTCTCCTTCAGCATCAATCTCGAACACTTTCTCTTCATCCGAATGAATCTTCAGAGAAAGAGCTTTAAGGTTCAGGATGATTTCCGTCACATCTTCCATTACGCCGGGAACGGTCGAGAACTCATGCAGAACGCCGTCAATTTGGACCGAAGTCACTGCGGCTCCCGGAAGGGAGGAAAGCAGAATCCGGCGAAGCGAGTTCCCCAGAGTCGTGCCATATCCACGTTCCAGCGGTTCAACTACGAATTTCCCATAGGTCCCATCATCATTGGCTTCTACGGTCTCAATCTTCGGCTTTTCGATTTCTATCACGAGTGTACCCCTCCTTCAAACGTCGCTCCTATATGAAACAGTCACCCCATCAGGTGTATCATGTAGTATGCCTAAACACCTATTATTAGCAGATGCGTCAGAATTATACCACAATCACAATTCTGATTGTACTAAACGCGGCGACGCTTCGGCGGACGGCATCCATTGTGAGGAACTGGAGTAACGTCTTTAATGAGGTTTACTTCAAGACCAGCGGCCTGAAGGGAACGGATGGCTGCTTCGCGGCCCGCGCCCGGTCCTTTAACCATAACTTCAACGGACTTCATGCCGTGTTCCATAGCTGCCTTAGCAGCTGTTTCGGCTGCCATTTGCGCTGCAAATGGAGTCGATTTACGGGAACCTTTGAATCCTTGACCACCGGAGCTTGCCCAGGAAATTGCATTTCCGTGGGGATCCGTGATCGTAACGATAGTGTTATTGAACGTGGAACGGATATGTGCCACGCCAGACTCGATATTTTTCCGGTCGCGACGTTTCGTACGTACGACTTTTTTCGGTTTAGCCATTGTCTCTTATCACCTCTTCTTATTTCTTTTTGTTTGCTACAGTACGACGCGGGCCTTTACGGGTACGAGCATTGGTTTTGGTACGTTGACCGCGAACAGGCAATCCACGACGGTGACGAACACCGCGGTAACAGCCGATCTCAGTAAGACGCTTAATATTCAAGGAAATTTCACGACGAAGGTCACCTTCAACCTTAACCTCTTTGTCGATCGTTTCACGCAGTTTGCTGACTTCATCTTCCGTCAAATCACGGACACGTGTGTTAACGTCAATGCCTGTTCCATTAAGAATTTTCTGGGAAGTCGTTTTACCGATTCCGAAAATATAAGTCAAGGCGATCTCAACGCGCTTATCACGTGGCAAATCCACTCCAGCTATACGAGCCATTTTACGCTACACCCCCTTCTTAACCTTGTTTTTGTTTGTGTTTCGGATTTTCGCAAATTACCATAACAGTCCCTTTGCGGCGGATGACTTTGCATTTTTCGCACATGGGCTTTACAGAAGGTCTTACCTTCATGTTAATTACCTCCTCAAAGTTTTGCGAAGCAAAACTTTTGTTGTAGTTCCCATCTATTTCCGGTAAGTTATACGGCCTTTTGATAGATCATAAGGCGATAACTGCACGACCACTTTGTCTCCGGTTAGAATACGGATAAAGTGCATCCGCAATTTCCCGGACACATGGGCAAGTATTTGATGACCGTTCTCAAGCTCAACCTTAAAAGTTGCGTTAGGCAACGGCTCAATAACCGTTCCTTCTACCTCAATGACGTCTTCCTTAGCCACAGTTAGTCTCCTTTCTCATTAGCACTTTGTCCAGGGGGCTCGCCATACTTCATCACTGCAAACCGCAGCTTTCCGTTGGTGACCCGGCCGGTTTCTTCCAAACTGTCTACAATCTCACTGCTGATGAAGGGTATGAGCTCCAGGTGCTGAATATTCTTCTTCTTTGGGCTGTCAAACTTACGTTTGTCCCCATCAGCAATATATACAAATCTGCTATCCACAACTGCGATAACAACGGCAGCCTCTCCGGCATCCTTGCCTTTGAGAATCCTCACAATTTGACCAATCTGCGGGCTGCTCCCAGTATTCACGTGAAGATCACCTACGCATTCAGTTTTGTGAAAATCTCCATGCCGTCCGGTGTAACTGCTACTGTATGCTCGAAATGAGCACACAGTGAACCGTCTACCGTAACGACCGTCCAGTTATCATCCAGCGTTCTGACATAACGTTCTCCCGCGTTAACCATCGGCTCAATGGCGAGTACCATACCCGGCTTTAGACGTGGTCCACGGTCCGCTATGCCATAGTTCGGAATTTGCGGTTCTTCATGCAGTTCTGCCCCAATGCCATGACCAACATACTCGCGGACAACGGAGAACCCGGCGTCTTCAATGTATGCTTGAATTGCATGGGAGATTGTAAACAAGCGCACATCCGGTTTGACTAACGCCAGTCCAGCGTACAGGGAGCCTTCCGTGACATCCAGCAGATGCTGAGCCTCTTCGGAAATGCTGCCCACCCCGTAAGTCCAGGCGGAATCACCGTGATAACCACGGTACTCTGCACCGATATCCAGCGTAACGATGTCGCCTTCTACCAGTTTGCGTTTCCCTGGAAATCCATGCACCAATTGTTCGTTGACTGAAGCGCAAATGCTGGCAGGAAAACCGTTGTAGCCTTTGAAAGACGGCACAGCACCCTGACTGCGAATGTACCCATCGGCGATTCTGTCGAGCTCACCGGTAGTAATGCCTGGCTGGATAGCTTCAGCAATAAGACGGTGACTCTCGGCAACAATTCGACCAGCTTCCCTCATAAAGACAAGTTCCTGTTCGGATTTGCAAATGATCATTACATTAACCCCGCAGCATAGATACGATTTCAGAAGAAACGACATTGATTTCGTTTTCTCCGTTTACCTGACGCACAAGACCTTTATCGTCATAAAATGCAAGCAGCGGCGCTGTCTTGTTATCATACTCATCCAGACGCTTGCCTACACTTTCTTCGTTGTCATCCGGACGCTGATACAATTCTCCGCCATCAATGTCGCAGACGCCTTCTTGCTTCGGCGGGTTGAAAATCAAATGGTAGGATGTTCCGCATACTGAGCAGATCCGGCGTCCGGTAAGACGCGCCATCAGCAGTCCGCGGTCCACATTCAAGTTAACAACGTGATCCAGTGAAGTTCCAAGCCGGCTGAGGATTTCTCCCAGCGCTTCCGCTTGCGAAAGGGTTCTTGGAAAGCCATCCAATAAAAAACCTTTTTCGCAATCGGACTGCTGCAGCCGTTCTTCGACGATTCCAATAGTCACATCATCAGGTACAAGCAAACCTTCATCGATGTAAGATTTAGCCTTCAGCCCGATCGGTGTTCCCTGCTTGATTGCCAAGCGAAAAGCATCACCGGTCGAAATATGCGGAATACCAAGTTCTTTAACAACAACTGCGGCTTGTGTTCCCTTGCCTGCCCCAGGAGGGCCCATGAATAAAATGTTCACGATTCTCTTCTCCCCCCAAAAGTTCGCCACCAAGCAAGAAACAGCACAATAGGTACCGGGAAGTTTAGAACCTTAGGTACTTCTCCGGAACCTATCGCCTATTTATTGATGAAGCCTTTGTAATGGCGTTTGATCAATTGGCTCTCGATCTGCTTCATGGTATCCAGTGCAACACCGATAACGATCAGCAGTGCCGTACCACCAATCTGTACTTGCTTCGGTAACCCGGACAACGATCCAAATAATACTGGCAGTACAGAGATTAATGACAGGAACAGCGCACCGGACATGGTCAGACGCGACATTACTCTAGTCAGATATTTCTCAGTAGCCTTACCTGGACGTATACCTGGAATGTATCCGCCATTCTTTTTCATATTGTCAGCCATTTGCTGCGGGTTCATCTGAACAAACGTATAGAAGAACGTGAATCCGATGATCATGACTACATACAGCAGCATGCCGAGCGGCTTGGTATGATCCAGATTGGCCGAGACCCATTTAGCCCAAGTGTGGGTGGACCAGAAGCTCGATAAAACGACCGGGAATTGAAGCAGCGAAACGGCGAAGATAACAGGAATTACACCAGCCGCATTAATTTTAAGCGGAATGTGCGTATTCTGTCCACCGTACATTTTGTTACCGACTACGCGCTTGGCATATTGTACAGGGATTTTACGGATACCTTGTTGAACAAAGATCACCCCGACAATAATCGCTACAACCACGATCATTACAATAACGACTTTAAGAATATTCAGGAACATCTGACCCGGCTGGATGAAGCTTGATTGCGCCGTAGTGGTGATATATCCCGGAAAGGCGGCGACGATTCCCGCAAAAATCAGGATCGAAATCCCGTTTCCTATACCCTTTTCAGTGATCTGCTCACCTAACCACATCAAGAATGATGTACCTGCCGTCAATATGATCGCAATAAGCAGGTAATCCGCAAAGGTTGCATTTGGAATCATCTCAGTGCCATAAATCCGGTTAAACCCGATAGATGTGGCAAACGCTTGAATCAAACCTAGCACAACTGTGCCGTAACGCGTAATTTGCGCCAGCTGCTTTTTCCCGTGTTCCCCTTGCTTAGCCCATTCGGCAAACTTAGGAACAACATCCATCGAAAGCAATTGTACTATGATGGATGCTGTGATATACGGGTAAATGCTGATCGCAAAAATCGAGAAGTTTTTGAGCGCTCCGCCCGAGAAGGTGTTCAAAAGACCCATCAAAGCGTCTCCGCCCTGATTTGCTGATTCCAGTACTTCTTTGTTCACACCGGGAACCGGTACAAACGAACCGATGCGGTAAATGATCAGAACGAACAGGGTGAACAGGATCTTTTTGCGCAAATCTTCAACATGCCATATATTCTTAAGCGTCTTGAACATTAGATCACCTCGGTTTTACCGCCGGCAGCTTCGATTTTCTCTACCGCAGATTGAGAGAACTTATTTGCTTTGACAGTCAATTTAACAGCCAGTTCACCGTTGCCGAGAATCTTGATGCCGCTCTTAGTGTTGCTGACAACACCAGTTTCAAGCAAAAGCTCAGGAGTTACTTCTGTTCCTTCTGCAAAGCTATTCAGATCTTCCAGGTTCACAATCGCGTACTCTTTACGGGTAGGATTGACGAAACCACGTTTAGGCAGACGACGATAGAGTGGGTTTTGTCCACCCTCGAAGCCTGGACGTACACCACCGCCGGAACGGGAGTTTTGACCTTTGTGACCACGGCCCGAAGTTTTACCGTTACCGCTACTTGGTCCACGACCAACGCGGTTGCGTTCTTTCCGTGATCCAGGAGCTGGAGCAAGTTCATGTAACTTCATCGTTTGCACCTCCTTATGTTTGTTAATTTATGCGAGGCTTTTTAGCCTTCAATTTCAGTAACGGACAGCAAGTGGCTCACTTTGTTGATCATTCCGCGAATTGCAGGAGTGTCGTTGTGAACCACGGACGAGTTGGTTTTGCGCAGGCCGAGCGTCTTAACAGTAACACGTTGTGTTTCTGGACGTCCAATTACACTGCGTACGAGGGTAATTTGCAATTTAGCCATTGACGTTCCCTCCTTAACCGCGTAATTCTTCGACAGATTTGCCGCGAAGCTTCGCGACCTCTTCAATGCGCTTCAGACGGGAAAGACCCTCTAAAGTAGCATTGACCATATTCATGGAATTCGAAGAACCCAAAGATTTTGTCAAGATATCGCCAACGCCTGCCAATTCAAGCACCGCACGAACCGGTCCACCAGCGATGACGCCGGTACCTTCGGATGCTGGTTTCAGCAGAACGCGTCCTGCGCCGAAATGTCCAGTAACCAGGTGAGGAATCGAAGTTCCTACGATTGGAATGTGGATCAGGTTTTTCTTGGCGTCTTCAATGCCTTTACGGATGGCATCCGGAACTTCGCCGGCTTTACCGATACCAGCACCAACGTAGCCGTTGCCGTCGCCCACAACAACAAGTGCACTAAAGCTGAAACGGCGTCCGCCTTTTACAACTTTTGCAACACGGTTGATGTGTACAACTCTTTCTGTCAGTTCTAAACTGTTCGGATCTACACGCAAGTCGTTAACCTCCTTTTAGAAATATTCTAGAATTCAAGACCAGCTTCGCGAGCTGCGCTAGCCAGAGCCTGAATCCGTCCATGGTACAAGTATCCACCGCGGTCAAATACAACCACTGCATAACCCTTTTCTTTAGCGCGCTCAGCGATCAATTGACCCACTTTGCTTGCAGCTTCAACGCTGCCGCCATTTCCGATTGTAGCACTCAATTCCTTATCAAGTGTGGAGGCAGATACGATAGTAACGCCTGTCACATCATCGATCAGTTGAGCGTAGATGTGTTTCGAAGAACGGAACACATTCAAACGTGGACGCTCAGTTGTACCCTGGATCTTCTTACGAACACGCAGGTGTCTTTTGAGACGAGCCTTGTTTTTATCCTCTTTTGTAATCATGACTTCCCTTTCACTCCCTTCAGTTTGCCGTAAACAGCTTCACTTTAAGATGCACGGGGTATCTTACAATTAAGGTAGAGCTGGTTATTTCTTCTTACCAGCTTTACCTTCCTTGCGGATGATACGCTCGCCTTCATATTTGATACCTTTACCTTTATATGGTTCAGGTTCACGTACGGAACGGATTTTGGCAGCATAAGCGCCAACGCGTTCTTTGTCAATCCCTCTAACGATGATCTTCGTGTTCGCAGGAACATCGAACTCGATACCCGCTTCCGGTGTGATTTCAACCGGGTGGGAGTAACCAACGTTCAATACGATTTTATCTCCGGATTTGCTTGCACGATATCCGACCCCAACCAGTTCCAGAGATTTCGAGAAACCTTCAGTCACACCACTCACCATGTTGTTGACAACGGAGCGGGTTGTGCCGTGAAGTGAACGATGCAATTTGTTGTCCGACGGGCGAACAACAGTGATTTCGTTATTTTCAACTGTAATCTTCATGTCTTTATGAAGCTCACGAGTTAAAGTGCCTTTAGGACCTTTTACTGTAATAACGGTGTTGTCCAAAGTGACATCTACACCGCTAGGTACTGCGATTGGTTTGCGACCAATACGAGACATGTGTTGCACCTCCTTATCTTGTGACGTTTATTACCAAATGTAGCAGACAACTTCTCCGCCGGATTTAGATTGACGAGCTTCTTTGTCGGTCATAACTCCCTTAGATGTGGAGATAATCGCGATTCCAAGGCCACCGAGTACACGAGGCACTTCATTGCTCTTCGTGTATACGCGAAGACCTGGTTTACTGATTCTTTTCAGACCAGTGATAACGCGCTCCTGGCTTGGGCCGTACTTCAGGAAAATACGGATAATCCCTTGTTTGCTATCTTCAACGAATTCAGCATCACGGATGAAGCCCTCACGCTTCAAGATGTCCGCGATTTGTTTTTTCATAGTAGAAGCAGGCATTTCTACTGTCTCGTGACGCACAGTGTTGGCGTTACGAATACGAGTAAGCATATCTGCAATAGGATCAGACATAGTCATGTGTGTAAACCTCCTTCCCGTTTATAAACTTCTTACCAACTTGCTTTTTTCACGCCAGGAATCTGGCCTTTATAAGCTAATTCACGGAAACAAATTCTGCAAATTTTGAACTTTTGCAGTACCGAATGTGGACGACCGCAACGCTCGCAACGTGTATATGCACGTACTTTGAACTTAGGCTCGCGTTGTTGTTTAACTTTCATTGAAGTCTTTGCCACTTAGACTGACACCTCCTAAACATTTTCGGAGAAATGGATGATTCTTATTTTGTGAAAGGCATTCCCAGCTGATTCAGCAGCTCACGGGATTCCTCGTCCGTCTTAGCAGTCGTTACAATAACGATGTCCATACCGCGAACCTTATCCACTTTGTCATACTCGATTTCCGGGAAGATCAATTGTTCTTTAAGACCCAGTGTGTAGTTACCGCGGCCATCAAAGGCTTTGCTGGAAATACCACGGAAGTCACGAACGCGGGGAAGCGTTACGTTGATCAATTTATCCAGGAAGTAATACATACGCTCGCCGCGCAGTGTTACTTTAACCCCAATCGGCATATTCTCGCGCAGTTTGAAACCGGCGATGGATTTCTTTGCTTTAGTGATAACTGGCTTTTGACCAGTGATCAACTGCATGTCATTAACTGCAGCGTCAAGTACTTTGGAGTTTTGAACAGCGTCACCCACACCCATGTTGATGACGATCTTCTCGATCTTAGGCACTTGCATAACTGTTGTGTAGTTAAATTTCTGCATCAAAGATGGTGTGATTTCATTCAGATAACGTTCTTTCATTCTTGCTGCCATGAAGATTTACCTCCTTTCATTAGGACTGTATTAGTCGATAATCTCTCCGGATCTTTTTGCTACCCGAACCTTCTTACCGTTATCTAGTACTTTATAGCCGATGCGCGTAACTTTCCCGCTCTTCGGATCAATGTGCATTACGTTGGACACATGGATCGAAGCTTCCTGCTCGATGATTCCGCCTTGCGGATTCAACTGGTTAGGCTTTTGGTGTTTTTTCACCATGTTCACGCCTTCTACCAGGACGCGGTTTTCACGAGGATAAGCAGCGATGACACGGCCTTTTTTACCTTTGTCTTTCCCGCTGATCACAAGCACCACATCATCTTTTTTCACGTGCAGTTTATTGTTATGGGATTCCAGAACTTTTTTAACTCTAGGCATTGATTACACCTCCTATAACTGACCTTATCAAGTACAACCGAGCATCACTCGGTTTTTTAGATTACTTCCGGTGCCAAGGAAACGATCTTCATGTAGTCCTTGTCGCGAAGTTCGCGAGCAACTGGTCCGAAGATACGTGTTCCGCGCGGGCTTCTGTCGTCTTTGACAACAACAGCTGCATTTTCGTCAAATGCGATGTAAGATCCATCTTTACGGCGTACCGAACGTTTTGTACGAACAACCACCGCTCTAACAACATCACCCTTTTTGACAACGCCGCCTGGTGTTGCTTGTTTAACGGAACAAACGATCAGATCGCCGATTGCTGCTGTACGGCGTCCAGTACCACCCAGTACGCGGATACACATCAGTTCCTTCGCACCAGAGTTGTCAGCCACATGCAAACGTGTAAATGGTTGAATCATTATTATTTTCCTCCTTCCGGAAAGGGATGTGTTTCATGTCTTAGATGATTACCGCTTTTTCTACCACTTCAACCAGTCTCCACCGTTTGTCCTTCGACAATGGACGAGTTTCCATGACTTTCACGACATCACCAATTTTAGCTACATTCTCTTCATCATGTGCCTTGAATTTCTTCGTGGACTTGATGCGTTTGTGATACAGATTGTGCTTTTTATAGGTTTCAACAGCAATTACGATGGTTTTATCCATTTTGTCGCTGACTACTTTACCGATCAGCACTTTACGTGCATTACGCTCTTCGCTCATAATTAGCCTCCTTCCTGATTACGGATTATGCATCCGCCGTCACTTAACTAATCCCAAGTACTCTTTGATGGATAACGGTTTTAGCACGAGCTATTTCCTTACGCACATCACGAATCCGAGTCGGGTTGTCCAGTTGGCCTGTTGCCAATTGGAAACGGAGATTGAAAAGTTCTTCCTTGAATCCGGCGATTTTCTGTTCAATCTCAGCAGTGGTTAAGTTGCGAAGTTCATTAGCTTTCATTTGCTTCACCACCCAATTCTTCACGTTTCACAAACTTAGTCTTTACAGGCAGCTTGTGAGCGGCAAGACGCATCGCTTCGCGAGCGATTTCTTCCGACACGCCTCCGAGTTCGAACATAATCTTACCCGGTTTAACTACAGCTACCCACTTCTCAACGTTACCTTTACCACTACCCATACGAACCTCGAGAGGCTTCTGAGTGATTGGCTTATCCGGGAAAATCTTGATCCAAACCTGACCGCCACGTTTGATGTAACGTGTCATTGCGATACGAGCAGCTTCGATCTGACGGTTAGTGATCCAAGATGGCTCCAGAGCCTGCAAACCGAATTCGCCGAAGTTGAGTTCGGTTCCGCCTTTTGCCATACCCTTCATGTGACCGCGTTGTTGCTTGCGGTGTTTAACGCGCTTTGGTACCAACATGATTAGTTGCCTCCTTCCTGAGCAGCTTGTTTCTTAGCTGGGGGAAGAACTTCTCCACGATAAATCCATACCTTTACGCCGATAAGGCCGTAAGTTGTATGTGCTTCAGCTGTTCCGTAATCGATGTCAGCACGAAGCGTATGAAGTGGAACTGTTCCTTCGCTATAGCCTTCTGAACGGGCAATCTCAGCGCCGCCAAGACGTCCGCCAACCTGAGTTTTAATTCCCTTTGCGCCGGAACGCATTGTTCTTTGAATCGCTTGTTTCAGAGCACGACGGAACGATACGCGACGTTCCAGCTGTTGTGCAATGCTTTCAGCAACAAGAATAGCATCCAGTTCGGGGTGTTTGATTTCATTGATGTTGATGTGTACTTTCTTACCGCCGGCGATAGCTGTAACTGCGCTGCGAAGTACTTCTACTTCTGCTCCGCCTTTACCAATTACCATACCTGGCTTGGCAGTGTGAATTGTAACGTTCACTCGGTTTGCCGCTCTTTCGATCTCGATGCGGGAAACAGAGGAATCTTTCAGCTTGCCTTTAAGGTATTCCCGGATTTTAACGTCTTCCATTAAAAGAGTACCGAAATCTTTGCCTGCATACCATTTTGATTCCCAGTCGCGAATAATACCGACTCGGAGTCCGACTGGATTTACCTTTTGACCCACGTGTTATCCCTCCTTATTTCTCAGATACCACCAAAGTAATGTGGCTGGTACGTTTATTGATCCGGCTTGCGCGGCCCATGGCGCGCGGACGGAAACGTTTCATTGTAGGACCCTGGTTAACGAAAACTTCGCTTACGAATAAGCTGTTAACGTCCATAGAGTAGTTATGCTCAGCATTCGCTATCGCCGAGTTCAGTAGCTTCTCAACAACCGGAGAAGCGGACTTCGGAGTGTGGCGAAGAATTGCAATTGCTTCCCCCACTTGCTTGCCGCGAATCAAGTCAACAACCAGTTTCGCTTTACGAGCGGAAATCCGCACCGATCTTGCATGTGCTTTTGCTTCCATTGTTTTCCCTCCTCTCAAACGAAGACGTTAATTATCTTCTGGTTTTCTTATCGTCACCCGCGTGGCCTTTGTAAGTACGTGTTGGCGCGAACTCGCCCAACTTGTGACCTACCATATCTTCCGTTACGTATACAGGCACGTGTTTGCGGCCGTCATATACACCAAACGTATGTCCGATAAACTGAGGGAAAATGGTTGAGCGACGGGACCAGGTTTTTACTACGACTTTCTTGTCTGTCTCGTTCAAATCCTCAACTTTTTTCAGCAGGTAGCCATCGATGAACGGCCCCTTCTTTAAACTGCGACCCATGTGTGAATCCTCCCTTCATCCGGTTCTTCAAAACCGCGAATCGACGCTTCGCGCTTAACTAACTTGCCTGAAGCGTCTTATTTTGTGCGGCGACGAACGATGTATTTATCAGATGCTTTGTTTTTCTTACGCGTTTTGTAGCCGAGGGTTGGTTTGCCCCAAGGTGACATTGGCGATTTCCGTCCGATTGGAGCGCGGCCTTCACCACCACCGTGTGGGTGATCGTTAGGGTTCATGACAACACCGCGTACTTCAGGACGACGTCCGAGCCAGCGGCTGCGTCCGGCTTTACCAATCTTGATCAGTTCGTGATCTCCGTTACCTACGGCTCCGATAGTCGCACGGCAAACGCTGAGGATTCTGCGAACCTCACCCGAGTTCAAACGAACAGATACGTATTTATCTTCTTTACCCAGCAACTGAGCTTCAGTACCGGCAGCACGAACCAATTGTCCGCCTTTACCTGGTTTCAACTCGATATTGTGGATAACTGTACCTACAGGGATATTGATCAGCGGAAGGCTGTTACCAATTTTGATATCCGCAGCAGGGCCGGACTCAACTTTATCCCCAACTTTAAGGCCTTTAGGAGCGATGATATAACGTTTCTCTCCATCAGCATAGTGGATCAAAGCAATATTGGAAGTACGGTTCGGGTCATACTCGATTGTAGCAACGCTACCTGGTATGCCGTCTTTAGTCCGTTTAAAGTCAATGATACGGTATTTACGTTTGTGTCCGCCGCCATGGTGACGAACCGTAATTTTACCCTGGTTGTTACGTCCGGCATGCTTGAACAGCGGGGACAGCAACGATTTCTCTGGCTGGTTTGTTGTGATTTCTTCAAACGTAGACACAGACATGTTACGTCTTGCCGGAGAGGTCGGTTTGTACTTTTTGATTGGCACTATAGTTTCCTCCTTACTTTAAGAGTATTATTCTACCGCTTCAAAGAATTCAAGCGGCTTGCTGTCTGGGCTAAGCTTCACGATGGCTTTTTTCCACTCCGGAGTATAACCGGAATATTTGCCATAACGTTTCAGTTTACCAGGCACGCGCATTGTGTTCACACTAACGACTTTAACTTTAAAAATAGCCTCGACAGCTTTTTTGATTTCGGTCTTGTTAGCACGGATATCCACTTCAAAAGCGTACTTCAGTTCGCTCATGTATTCGGATGTGCGTTCCGTAATCACTGGACGCTTAATTATATCACGAGGATCTTTCATTACGCGAACACCTCCTCTACCTTCAGAACTGCTTCTTTAGTGATGATCAGTTTGTCGTACGTCAGTACGTCAAGAACATTGATGCCGTCAGCCGCTACGAATTTCACCCCAGGGATGTTACGAGCGGAAAGTGCTACATTGTCATCATAGCCAGGAGCTACGATCAGGGCTTTGCCGCCCACTTTAAGGTTGTTCAGAATCGCCGCGAATTCTTTCGTCTTCGGAGCATTCAGAGTCAAGCTATCCAATACGATAATGTCATTCTCAAGTACTTTCGAGGACAACGCGGATTTGATGGCCAACCGGCGAACCTTCTTAGGCAATTTCCAGGAATAGCTGCGTGGTGTTGGTCCGAAGACTACGCCGCCGCCTTTCCATTGTGGAGAACGAATGGAGCCTTGACGAGCACGACCTGTACCTTTTTGTTTCCAAGGTTTACGTCCGCCGCCACGCACTTCAGAGCGTCCTTTTACTTTGTGTGTACCGCGACGAAGGGAAGCTCTTTGCATAAGTGCAGCTTCATGCAGCACATGTACATTCGGTTCGATACCGAAAACTGAATCACTCAGTTCAACTTCGCCAACTTCGTTACCACTAGTATTGAAAAGTGTTACTTTTGGCATTTCATGTTCCTCCTTTCTTCAGTAATTATTTCTTAACGGTTTGTTTAACTTTCACGAAGCTGTTTTTCGGGCCCGGAATAGCGCCTTTAACCAGCAGTACATTACGTTCTACGTCAACTCGGATGATTTCAAGCTTTTGTACCGTTATGGTAGTGTGACCCATATGTCCTGGGAGGCGTTTGCCCTTAGGAACACGGTTAGCCTGGATGGAACCCATCGAGCCCGGTCTTCTGTGGTAACGCGATCCGTGTGCCATTGGTCCGCGGCTTTGTCCCCAGCGTTTGATGTTACCCTGGAAGCCTTTACCCTTCGAAGTACCTGTTACGTCAACAAACTCGCCTTCAGCGAAAATGTCAGCCTTAAGCTCTTGTCCAACCTCGAGTGACCCGAGGTCAACACCGCGAATTTCGCGAACGTAGCGCTTAGGTGTTGCATTTGCCTTTTTGGCGTGACCCTGTTCAGGCTTGTTGGAGCGACTTTCCTTTTTATCGGAAAAGCCCAACTGCACTGCTTCATATCCGTCGATATTCAGGTCTTTCTTTTGCAGTACCACACAAGGTCCAGCTTCGATAACAGAAACCGCGATTACGTTACCTTCTGGAGTAAACACTTGAGTCATACCGAGTTTTTTTCCTAAGATACCTTTCAATGTTGACACCTCTTTTCTTTTCCTGGTTACTTAATGAATTACAATTTGATTTCGATATCTACACCGGACGGTAGATCCAAGCGCATCAAGGCATCCACAGTTTGTGGTGTCGGGTTCACAATATCGATCAAACGTTTGTGAGTCCGCTGTTCAAACTGTTCACGGGAATCCTTGTACTTGTGTACCGCACGGAGAATGGTAATGATTTGCTTCTCAGTTGGCAGCGGAATCGGCCCGGATACACCAGCACCCGAACGTTTTGCTGTTTCAACGATTTTCTCTGCGGATTGATCAAGAATTCTGTGGTCGTATGCTTTCAAGCGAATACGAATTTTTTGCTTTGCCATTTTAGTCCCTCCTTCTATCGCCCAATTTATTATCGGACATACTCCGTGAAAATTTTCTGACGTCGACCTCATGGCAAAGGGGCCGGGTGTGTCAGTAACCTCTCACATCATCGCAACGTCTCAGAACAACATTTATTATTATATCTAATAGGCGGCTATATTGCAAGAGCCATTGCAAAACAAATCACCTTTTCCAGAAAAAAAGTTTTAAAAAAACGTTTTTATCTGAAAATTGTTAATTACTGATTTCTGCGAGTTGAATTAGAGCCTCCATCTCCAGAATATTCACGGTTCTTTTATGCATAGTGATGATCTTCAGCGCTTCCAGCTTGTTGAGCTTACGGCTTAGGGTCTCGGCAGTAGTGCCGAGCATCGCCGCCACTTCTTTTTGTGCCGACGGGAGATCCACGGAATGTCTCAAGGCTTGCATGGTCAGAGCTGGATCTGGTAGATTCTTTGTGTACAAGTAGACCAGAAGTCGGGCTAACCGTTTTTCCACTTCAAACATATGAAGTGCCCCTGCCGCTTCTTCCGCCAAATGCAATTGCTCACTAACAGACATTAGAAAACTGAACGCCAGGCTCGCATTTTGCTCCAAGAGGGGAATGAAATCCTTCCGGTGCATCCGGCAGACCACTCCGCTCTCAATAATCTCCGCCGTTACATCATTATTTTTATTATGAAGAAGGGCAAACTGTCCGAAATAATCCCCTGGAAAAAGAAAGCGGACAATATGCTGCTTACCTTCTTTACTGTTCTTCGTCAGTTTGATAAGACCGCTCTTCACCACATATAAGGCTTCAGACGGCTCTCCTTCTCTGCAGACCTGGCTGCCCTTTTTATATGAATGGGATTCTGTGATTGATTCTATGATAACCAATTCTTCATCGGATAAGCTCCTGAATACCGGAACCTGGCGCACACAGGCATGAGAGCTGCACGTATTACAATCCATACATCCTTCCTCCTCTACTGTCGCTTATCCCACCATATCAATGATCTAAGCGCTGCCAGGTGACTGGACGCACAGATTTTCATAAAACTTGACCTATATCAAGGATTAAGGTGCCTGCTATCTATACAATAGGTACATAGAGAGAAAAGGAGTTGATGGGCTTGCTGCAATACACTTTTGAGGATATGCGCCAGATGAATAGAACAACTCTGGGTAATATGGTCCCCCTTGAACTATTCCGGACCATCCGTCTAATTGGAATGAACCAGGGATTGCCGTTAGGCGGAAAGGGTACGACTGTTACCATAGGCAGAAAGATTGGTGAGAGCCTGCCTGTCCATTCCGTGGAAGAGCTGCTGCAGATCTTTGAAGAGCTCAAAATCGGAATTCCCCGGATTGTTCATTCTGATGAGCGCAGGATTAATATTGTTGTTGACGATTGCTTCTGCAAAGGATTACCTTCGCTTGAAGATGAAAGAATGGTCTGTGATCTAGAAGGAGCTATCATTGAAGGTGCTCTATGCAGAATTCTCGGCCGTAAGGTTTCAGTGAAGGAGATCAAATGTAATGTCACCGGTCATGAACACTGCGAGTATGAAGTTAAGCTTTAAACAATACATTTTAATGAAAGCAGGGATTTATAATGGAAAAGAAAACATTAGCTGAGGCAGTACAGTATCAAGAGGAGCGCTTTACCAAAAAAATCATTTTCCAAAAAGGGGATAGTGTTGTATTCGTGCTAAACTTCATGCCTGGGCAAAAGCTGCCCATTCACAAGCACCCCGGAGCAGATGTCTATATCCTCGCCTTACACGGTGATGGTGCCATTCATGTTAATGAGGAAGAGTTCCCCTTCATCCAAGGAGAGACCATCTACATTGCCGGTGACGAGTCATTCGCTTATACGAATAATACTTCATCCCCGTCCAGCCTGCATGTCGTTCTATCCAAGCTGCCAAATGCGGAATACGCGAAGGAAATCTAATTCATCGGCCATGCTATAAAAATAAAACAGGCCCCCTTCAAATGAAGGGGGCCTGACTTATATTCAGTCTATCCTAACGGATAGAGCCTGAATTATTTCTGGATGGAAGCTACGGAACCGGCACCAACTGTACGTCCGCCTTCGCGAATGGAGAATTTAGTACCTTCTTCAATAGCGATTGGGGAGATCAGGGAAACAGTTACAGTGATGTTGTCACCAGGCATAACCATTTCAGTACCTTCTGGCAGGTTGATGATACCAGTTACGTCAGTTGTACGGAAGTAGAACTGTGGACGGTAACCAGTGAAGAATGGTTTGTGACGTCCGCCTTCTTCTTTAGTCAGAACGTAGATCTGAGCAGTGAACTCAGTGTGTGGCTTAACGGAGTTCGGCTTAGCCAATACTTGGCCGCGCTCGATCATGTTACGGTCAACACCACGCAACAATGCGCCGATGTTGTCGCCAGCTTGAGCAGAATCAAGCAATTTACGGAACATTTCCACGCCAGTAACTACAGACTTCTTAGTTTCTTCGTGAATACCAACGATTTCGATTTCTTCTCCGACTTTAACTGTTCCGCGTTCTACGCGACCAGTTGCCACAGTACCGCGGCCAGTGATGGAGAATACATCTTCTACAGGCATCAAGAAAGGCTTGTCAGTCTGACGTTCAGGAAGTGGGATATATGTGTCGATCGTTTCGAACATTTCAACGATCTTCTGTGCATACTCGCCATCAGGGTTCTGCAGAGCTTCACGAGCAGATCCACGGACGATTGGAGTATCATCGCCTGGGAAGTCGTATTCGCTAAGCAGATCGCGAACTTCCATTTCAACCAATTCAAGCAACTCTTCGTCCTCAACCATGTCGCATTTGTTCAGGAATACAACGATGTAAGGAACGCCTACTTGACGGGACAGCAGGATGTGTTCACGAGTCTGTGGCATAGGGCCATCAGCTGCGGATACAACCAGGATTGCTCCGTCCATTTGCGCTGCGCCAGTGATCATGTTTTTAACATAGTCGGCGTGTCCAGGGCAGTCTACGTGAGCGTAGTGACGGTTAGGAGTTTCATATTCAACGTGAGCCGTGGAGATAGTGATACCGCGTTCGCGTTCTTCAGGAGCCTTATCAATTTGGTCGAATGCTACAGCAGCACCACCGTATTTTTTGGACAATACAGTTGTGATTGCAGCAGTAAGAGTTGTTTTACCATGGTCGACGTGACCAATAGTACCAATGTTAACGTGCGGTTTGTTACGTTCAAACTTTGCCTTTGCCATTTGAACAGTTCCTCCTTATTGTGGGGTCCATATATTTGAGCCGTCCGCCTATTTTCAATTCTAAGATGACTTAAGTGGTATACTCGGACGGCAAGTTAAAAACTCTAAATTATTCTCCGCCTTTATTCTTGGCTGCGATTTCTTCTGCAATACTTCTTGGAACTTCTTCATAGTGAGAAAGCTCCATTGAGAATACGCCGCGTCCTTGAGTACCGGAACGAAGTGTTGTAGAGTAACCGAACATTTCGGAGAGAGGCACCTTAGACCGGATAATCTGAGCTCCACCACGGGAGTCCATACCTTCGATCTTACCGCGACGGGAACTAAGCATCCCCATAACATCGCCCATATACTCCTCAGGAACAGTTACTTCCACTTTCATGATTGGCTCAAGCAGGACAGGTTTACACTTGTCTTTTGCAGCCTTAAGTGCCAATGATCCGGCAACTTTAAACGCCATTTCATTGGAGTCAACATCATGATAAGAACCATCTACGATAGTGGCTTTAACATCAACAAGCGGGAAGCCTGCGATAACACCATTTTTCATAGCTTCTTCAATACCCGCAAGTGCAGGAGCGACATATTCTCTAGGTACAGAACCGCCGACTACTTTACTTTCGAATTGGTTGCCAGTACCAGCCTCGAGAGGTTCGAATTCAACCCATACATGACCGTATTGACCACGTCCGCCGGATTGACGAACGAATTTACCTTCGACGCGAGCAGGCGCATTGAATGTTTCACGATAAGCAACCTGTGGTTTACCAACGTTAGTTTCAACGTGGAATTCACGGCGCATACGATCAATGATAATATCCAAGTGAAGTTCGCCCATACCTGCCAGGATAGTTTGGCCAGTTTCTTCATCAGTATGAGCACGAAGAGTTGGATCTTCTTCGGTCAGCTTACCGAGAGCAACGCCCAATTTATCTTGGTCGGCTTTGGTTTTTGGTTCAACAGCAATTTCGATAACCGGATCAGGGAAGTTCATGGATTCCAAGATAATTGGATTCTTCTCATCACACAGAGTATCGCCCGTGCTAGTATCTTTCAATCCTACTGCAGCAGCAATGTCACCAGAGTACACGATGGAAATCTCTTGGCGGCTGTTCGCATGCATTTGTAGAATACGGCCGATACGCTCACGTTTGTTCTTAGTAGCATTGACTACGTATGATCCGGACTCCAGAACACCAGAGTAAACACGGAAGAACGTAAGCTTGCCCACATAAGGGTCTGTCATGATTTTAAATGCCAAAGCTGAGAAAGGCTCTTCATCCGAAGAATGGCGAACCCCTTCAGTTCCATCATCATGATGACCAACAATAGCTGGTACATCAAGAGGCGATGGCAAGTAATCTACAACAGCGTCCAACATAAGTTGAACCCCTTTGTTACGATAAGAGGACCCAACAATTACAGGGAAAATCTTAACTTCACATACGCCTTTGCGCAATGCAGCTTTGATTTCTGGGATTGTTAGTTCTTCGCCTTCAAGGTACTTCATAGTAAGTTCTTCGTCAAGTTCAGCAACTTTCTCGATCAACTCAAGACGAAGTTCCTCAACCTTCGGAAGGTACTCAGCCGGAATATCCGTAACTTCAATGTTTTGACCCAGATCATCCTTAAACATGTGAGCTTTTTGCTCGATCAGGTCAATAATACCAATGAAGTCATTCTCTGCGCCGATCGGCAATTGAATAGCAACTGCATTCGCCATCAAACGATCACGCATAGAATCAATTACATTAAGGAAATCAGCACCGATAATATCCATTTTGTTAACATAGGCGATCCGCGGAACACTATAACGGTCAGCTTGTCTCCAAACAGTTTCGGACTGAGGTTCAACACCCTCTTTGGCGCTAAACACGCCTACTGCCCCATCCAATACACGCAAGGAACGTTCAACTTCAACGGTGAAGTCAACGTGTCCTGGGGTATCAATGATATTAACGCGGTTACCCTTCCAAGCAGCGGTGGTAGCAGCGGAAGTAATCGTAATTCCGCGCTCCTGTTCTTGCTCCATCCAGTCCATTGTAGCAGCACCTTCGTGAACTTCACCGATTTTGTGCGTACGGCCTGAGTAGAAAAGAATCCGCTCTGTGGTAGTAGTCTTACCAGCATCAATATGTGCCATGATCCCGATATTACGTGTATTTTTTAAGGAGAACTCTCTTGCCATGAAATGGATCTCCTTTCAAAATAGAAGTTATTTGAACGACTGCAATCCTACCAGCGGTAGTGAGCAAACGCTTTGTTCGCTTCAGCCATTTTGTGTGTATCTTCACGTTTCTTAACGGAAGCGCCTGTGTTGTTGGAAGCATCGATAATCTCAGCCGCCAAACGCTCTTCCATAGTCTTCTCACCGCGGTTGCGTGAGTAGTTTACAAGCCAACGTAATCCCAAAGCAGTACGTCTTTCAGGTTTAACCTCAATAGGTACTTGGTAGTTAGCACCGCCGACACGACGAGCTTTAACTTCCAATACAGGCATGATATTCTTGATGGCTGCTTCGAAAACCTCCATCGGCTCTTTACCTGTACGTTCTTGAATCAACTTGAACGAATTGTACAAAATGCTTTGAGCGACACCTCTTTTACCACCCAGCATAATACGGTTGATCAAACGAGTAACCAACTTGCTATTATACAATGGATCTGGCAATACATCTCTTTTAGTAACTGGACCTTTGCGTGGCATGGATATCCCCCTTTCTTATATGGTTATTATTCTGATAAGCTCATCTTATTTCTTGACTTTAGGACGTTTCGCACCATACTTGGAGCGAGCCTGCATCCGGTTAGCAACACCTGCAGTATCCAGTGCACCACGAACGATGTGGTAACGAACTCCTGCAAGGTCCTTAACTTTACCTCCGCGCAGCAATACTACACTGTGCTCTTGAAGGTTGTGTCCGATACCCGGAATGTAAGCAGTCACCTCAAGACGGTTCGTCAGACGAACACGGGCATACTTACGAAGTGCTGAGTTTGGTTTACGTGGAGTCATTGTGCCTACACGAGTGCATACACCGCGTTTCTGCGGAGCGCTCAAATTTGTAGCCTCACGCTTGAGGGCGTTGTACCCTTTTTGAAGAGCGGGAGATTTGGATTTTTCGATTTTGGCTTGACGGCCTTTACGAACCAGTTGATTAATAGTTGGCATGTTGTGCCACCCCCTTCCTGAAATGATAGTCAATTTACAAACACTAAGTCCACAGACCCAGGTGGTTCATAAAAAGACAAATGAAAAGTCCTTGCTGCCGAAGTGTACCCCGGTACAAAAACGTTCTCTTGCTGCTATTGTTTTAAGACGGCTGCCATCGCAGCACCAACTTCTATACCGCAGGCCTTGCCCAAATTCAGCATCGTGTCCACATATGTGACCTTCACACCTTGTTTGTTGCAAAGCATTACAATTCTGGAAGTAAGCCGTTGATCTCCGTCCTCTGCCACATAGACTTCTGCGGCTTGGCCCAACTCCACCGCCTTGACGGTTTGCTTGGAACCGATCTTGACCTGAGCATCCTGTAACCCTCTATCATCAGTCATGAAAAAACATTACCTCCGCTGAATAAGAATGACAAGACTACTCACGCACCTTAGACATTTTAGCATCCACAGTACATGATGTCAAGAATATCGACAATAAATTTATTAATAATCACAGCAGACAGCCGCGTCACGCAAAATTCTGCGTGACGCGAATACTGCTTGCCATGAGTATTTAATTATTCAGCCGGAACCGGCTCTAAAGCTTCTTCACTGCTTTCAGCATTTGGGTCACTGAGCTTCACATTGCGATAACGATTCATGCCAGTACCTGCAGGAATCAGCTTACCGATGATAACATTTTCTTTCAGACCCAGGAGCTTATCCACTTTACCCTTGATAGCTGCATCCGTTAAGACGCGGGTAGTTTCCTGGAAGGAAGCCGCAGACAGGAAGGAGTCCGTTTCCAGGGAAGCCTTGGTAATCCCGAGCAGTACCGGCTTGGCAACTGCAGGTTCATTACCGGCAAGAATGGCTTCCTTGTTAGCTGCTTCATATTCATGGATATCAGCAAACGCACCCGGCAGGAGATTGGTATCTCCGGCATCAATAATGCGGATTTTGCGCAGCATCTGCTTAATCATAACTTCAATGTGCTTATCATTAATTTCAACGCCCTGGTTACGGTATACACGCTGCACTTCTTGCAGAATGTAGTTCTGTACCCCGCGAATCCCTTTGATACGCAGCATTTCTTTAGGGTCAATGGAACCGTCTGTCAATTCATCGCCGGCCTCAATCTCCTGGCCTTCGCTGACACGCAGACGGGAGCCGTAAGTGATGGAATACGTCTTGGACTCTGCTTCCCCCTGGACTTCAATTTCACGGCGGTCCTTGGTTTCACGGATTTCCTTAACTACCCCGTCAATCTCACTGATTGTTGCCTGACCTTTAGGGTTACGGGCTTCAAACAGCTCCTGGATACGCGGCAAACCTTGCGTGATATCGTCTCCGGCAACACCACCGGTATGGAACGTACGCATGGTAAGCTGTGTTCCTGGTTCACCAATGGATTGTGCCGCGATAATACCGACAGCTTCCCCGATTTCCACGAACTTACCTGTTGCCAGGTTACGCCCGTAGCACTTCTTGCAGACACCGTGACGGGCACGGCAGCTCAGTACAGAGCGGATCTGCAGCTTGGTAATGCCGGCGTTCACGATCTCTTCAGCCTTATCCGAATCAATCAGATCGTTACGATGAACGATGATTTCCTTCGTTTCCGGATGACGGATAGTCTCAAAGGAGTAACGGCCTTCAATACGGTCGTACAGATCCTCGATAACTTCCTTACCATCTTGAATCCGGCTGACAGTGAAGCCTTTATCGGTACCACAATCTTCTTCGCGGACAATAACATCCTGCGCCACATCAACCAGACGGCGTGTCAAGTACCCGGAATCCGCTGTACGCAGCGCTGTATCGGCCAGACCTTTACGCGCTCCGTGAGTAGAGATAAAGTACTCGAGGACGGTCAGCCCTTCACGGAAGTTTGCTTTGATTGGCAATTCAAAGATTCGGCCCGAAGGTGTGGCCATCAGACCACGCATACCACCGAGCTGAGTGATCTGCGATTTGTTACCACGCGCCTTGGAATCCACCATAAGCATGATAGAGTTGAAACGGTCCATCGATTTGAGCAGCACGTTAGTAAGCTCATCCTTAGTCTTTGACCAAATTTCGATAACACGGTCATACCGCTCATCATTGGTGATCAGACCGCGGCGGTATTGGTTTGCAACTACATCAACCTTAGCTTCGGATTCTTTAAGAATGGTGACTTTTTCCTCAGGCACGATAACATCCGATACGGCAACCGTAACACCGGAACGAGTAGAGTACGTAAAGCCGAGTTGCTTAATTTTATCCAGAATTACTGAGGTCTTGGTAGTGTGATATGTCTCAAAGCAGCGGGCGATAATGAGGCCCAGATATTCTTTACCTACAGCGCTGGCTTCCGGAGCAGCCATGATCAGTTCGCGGACATCCGCACCCTTTTCATAGATGAAGTACTTTTCAGGTGTTCCCTGCAGCAGGTTGGTTTTGGTCGCTTCGTTGATATACGGGAAGCTGCTAGGATAGATTTCGTTGAAGATAATCTTTCCCACCGTAGTGATTAGCAAAGCATTTTGCTGCGCTTCTGTGAAGCAGGTTTTGCCCAGAGCTTTAGCTGGAATAGCAACACGCGCATGCAGACCGGCAGTTCCACGCTGATAAGCGGAGACCGCTTCGTTCACAGTACGCAAAATCATACCTGTTCCTTTTTCTTCATTGTTATCCATGGTCAGATAGAACGTACCAAGGACCATATCCTGAGAAGGAGTAACAACCGGCTTACCATCCTTAGGGTTCAAGATGTTACCAGATGCCAGCATGAGAATACGGGCTTCAGCTTGAGCTTCAGCGGACAGAGGAACGTGAACCGCCATCTGGTCACCGTCAAAGTCGGCATTGTAAGCCGTACATACAAGCGGGTGAAGACGGATCGCGTGGCCTTCTACTAGAATCGGCTCAAACGCCTGGATACCCAGTCTGTGCAGCGTAGGAGCACGGTTCAGCAGAACCGGATGCTCTCTGATTACTTCTTCAAGCACATCCCAGACTTCTGGACTTACGCGCTCTACCTTACGCTTCGCGCTCTTTATGTTATGGGCAAGCCCTTTGTTAACCAATTCTTTCATTACAAACGGTTTGAACAGCTCCAGTGCCATCTTCTTCGGAAGACCGCATTGGTACATCTTCAGGTAAGGACCTACTACGATAACCGAACGGCCGGAATAGTCGACACGCTTACCGAGCAAGTTCTGGCGGAAACGTCCCTGTTTACCTTTCAGCATATGGCTGAGCGATTTGAGCGGACGGTTACCAGGTCCCGTTACAGGACGGCCGCGGCGGCCGTTGTCAATCAGGGCATCTACTGCTTCCTGAAGCATCCGTTTCTCATTCTGAACGATAATGTCAGGAGCACCAAGATCCAGCAATCTTTTCAGACGGTTGTTCCGGTTAATTACACGCCGGTACAAGTCATTAAGGTCAGACGTAGCAAACCGGCCGCCATCCAGCTGAACCATAGGACGAAGCTCCGGCGGTATAACCGGGAGTACATCCATGATCATCCAGTCAGGCTTGTTACCGGAGTTGCGGAAGGCTTCAATGACTTCCAGACGTTTGATCGCCCGGTTACGTCGCTGGCCTTGAGCAGTACGCAGCTCTTCTTTGAGGAATTCCAGCTCTTTATCGATATCGATATCCTGAAGCAGCTTTTTGACGGCTTCCGCACCCATGCCAGCCTGGAATCCGTAGCCATATTTCTCACGGTAGCTGCGGTATTCTTTCTCGGACAGCAATTGTTTCTTCTCCAGTGGAGTTTCCCCCGGATCGGTTACAACATAAGATGCAAAGTAGATAATCTCTTCGAGCGATCTAGGAGACATATCCAGTGCCAGACCCATACGACTTGGAATACCTTTGAAATACCAAATATGAGATACCGGAGCTGCCAATTCGATGTGGCCCATACGTTCACGACGAACTTTAGCACGGGTAACCTCCACGCCGCAGCGGTCACACACAACGCCCTTATAACGAACGCGTTTGTATTTACCACAATGACATTCCCAGTCCTTTTGCGGTCCAAAAATACGTTCGCAAAAGAGACCCTCTTTTTCCGGTTTCAATGTACGATAGTTAATGGTTTCCGGTTTTTTAACTTCTCCGCGGGACCAAGAACGAATTTTTTCCGGGGAAGCGAGCCCGATTTTCATAAATTCAAAATTGTTAACGTCCAACAAGGAGCAACCCTCCTTAACCTATATCCTGATTTAGTACCACAGCCCTCTCTTGACGCTTAAGTCAACAGAGGGCGGGTCCTTTTGTATAATGAAATTAGTGGCTTGCTGGTGAACTACTCTATGCCGACTTCTGTGCCTTCCAAATTGAGGCTCAGCTTGTCGCCTGACGTCTCGTCCTCATCATCCAGTTCTCTCATCTCAATCTCCTGCTCGTCACCGCTAAGGATTTTGACGTCCATACCAAGCGACTGCAGTTCCTTGATCAATACTTTGAATGATTCCGGAACACCCGGTTCTGGAACGTTTTCGCCTTTGACAATGGATTCGTACGTTTTCACACGACCGACCACATCATCGGACTTCACAGTCAAAATCTCTTGCAGTGTATAAGCCGCACCGTAAGCTTCAAGCGCCCATACTTCCATTTCCCCGAAACGCTGTCCGCCGAACTGAGCTTTACCGCCCAGTGGCTGTTGTGTAACTAGGGAGTAAGGACCTGTAGAACGGGCATGGATCTTATCATCAACCATGTGCGCCAGCTTGATCATATGCATGACACCGACTGTAACCTCACGTTCGAAGCGTTCACCTGTACGTCCGTCATACAGTATGGTCTTACCATTACGCTGCATACCGGCTTCTTCCATCGTATCGAACACGTCATACTCACGGGCTCCGTCGAATACCGGAGTAGCTACGTGGATACCCAGACGCAGTGCAGCCATACCAATATGGACTTCCAGCACCTGTCCGATGTTCATACGGGAAGGAACGCCCAGCGGATTCAGGACAACCTGTACCGGCGTGCCATCCGGAAGGAACGGCATGTCTTCTTCTGGCAGAATACGGGCAACGACACCCTTGTTACCGTGACGTCCGGCCATCTTATCACCTTCAGAAATCTTACGCTTCTGGGCAATATAGACACGAACCAGTTGATTCACACCAGGAGGCAACTCATCGCCGTTCTCGCGAGTGAATACTTTTACGTCAACGACAATACCATCACTACCATGTGGAACGCGCAGAGAGGTATCACGAACTTCACGGGCTTTCTCACCGAAGATCGCGTGCAGCAGGCGTTCTTCAGCAGTCAACTCAGTTACACCCTTAGGAGTAACCTTACCTACCAGAATATCGCCGGCATTGATTTCCGCACCGATACGGATAATTCCGCGCTCATCCAAATTGCGGAGCGCCTCTTCACCGACGTTAGGAATATCACGCGTGATCTCTTCAGGTCCGAGCTTTGTATCACGAGCTTCGGATTCGTATTCCTCGATATGAATCGAAGTGTATACATCTTCCTTAACCAGCTTCTCACTCAGCAGGATCGCATCCTCGTAGTTGTAGCCTTCCCAAGTCATGAATGCAACGACTACGTTGCGGCCAAGCGCAAGTTCGCCCATTTCTGTGGAAGGTCCGTCTGCCAGGATGTCACCTTTTTTGACGATATCCCCACGTTTGGCCAGTGGACGCTGATTAATACAGGTACCCTGGTTCGAACGCATGAATTTGTGTAATTTATATTTAACGATATCGCCTTTGACTTCCTTGCCTTCAACTGCCTCAACACGGCGCAGCCAGATTTCATTGGCAGAGGAGCGTTCGATAATACCGTCATATTTGGAGACAATACATACGCCGGAGTCTTTAGCAGACTTATGCTCCATCCCTGTCCCTACAAGCGGAGCCTTAGGAATAAGAAGTGGAACGGCCTGACGCTGCATGTTAGATCCCATCAGTGCGCGGTTGGAGTCATCGTTCTCAAGGAACGGAATGAGCGCCGTTGCGACGGATACGACCTGTTTTGGCGAAACGTCCATGTAGTCTACGCGGTTGCTAGGCATGGTAGTGATGTTGTCTGAATCCTTGTTGTAACGAACGATAACCTGGTCTTCCTTGAAGGAGCCCTCTTCATCGATCAGTACATTCGCCTGTGCAACTACATAGTTATCTTCTTCATCGGCAGTCAGATAATCGATTTGCTCAGTTACCTTACCGGTCTTCGGATCCACCCAACGATACGGAGCTTCAATAAAGCCGTATTCATTGATGCGGGCGAAGGTGGACAAGGAGTTGATCAGGCCGATATTCGGACCTTCCGGAGTCTCGATAGGACACATACGGCCATAGTGACTGTGATGGACGTCGCGGACTTCAAAGCCTGCGCGTTCACGAGTCAGACCGCCGGGTCCGAGTGCAGACAGACGGCGCTTATGCGTAAGCTCGGCAAGCGGGTTCGTCTGGTCCATGAACTGGGACAGCTGCGAGCTGCCGAAGAACTCTTTGATGGACGCGATGACCGGACGGATGTTGATCAGTGCCTGCGGTGTAATCGCATTGGCATCCTGAATCGACATTCTCTCGCGGACTACGCGCTCCATCCGGGATAGACCGATACGGAACTGATTCTGCAGAAGCTCACCCACAGAACGCAGACGGCGGTTACCCAGGTGGTCAATATCATCCGTGTTGCCGATACCATGCAGCAAATTAATAAAGTAGCTGATTGAGGATATAATATCAGCCTGAGTAATGTGCTTAACCGATTTATCAATGTTGCCATTGGCAATCAGCTTAATGATACGGCCCTCTTCGATTGGCGAGAATACATCAATCGTCTGAAGCGGAATGTCTTCGCTGTCCATTACCCCACCGGTTACACGGTAGTTTTTGGCAGCCATACTCTTCTCGAAATAAGGAATCAGCTCATCAAGCAGGCGGCGGTCCACCATTTGGCCGGATTCTGCCAGGATTTCTCCAGTAGACTCATCAACCAAAGGCTGTGCCAGACGCTGATTGAACAGACGATTCTTAATATGCAGCTTTTTATTGATTTTGTATCGGCCTACATTGGCCAAATCATAACGTTTCGGGTCAAAGAAACGCGCGACCAGTAAGCTCTTGGCATTATCAAGTGTAGGTGGTTCGCCCGGACGCAGACGCTCGTAGATTTCAATAAGCGCCTTCTCCGTTGAATCCGTGTTGTCTTTATCCAGCGTATTGCGAATATATTCATCATTGCCAAGCAGTTCCAGGATTTCAGCATCACTGCCGAAGCCCAGAGCACGCAAGAGGACTGTTACCGGGATCTTACGAGTCCGGTCGATACGGACATACATGATGTCCTTAGCGTCGGTCTCAAGCTCCAGCCAGGCTCCGCGATTCGGAATTACTGTGGCGGTGTAAGTTTTTTTGCCGTTCTTATCCACTTTTGTGCTGAAATAGACGCTTGGAGAGCGAACCAACTGGCTGACAATAACCCGTTCTGCACCATTGATAATAAAAGTGCCGGTTTCCGTCATCAGAGGGAAATCTCCCATGAACACTTCCTGCTCTTTAACCTCACCGGTCTCCTTATTGATGAGACGCACCTTCACACGCAGAGGAGCTGCATATGTTACGTCCCGCTCTTTAGCGTCGTCAACCGTGTACTTCGGTTCACCCAGGCTGTAATCAATGAACTCTAGTACCAAATTCCCTGTGAAATCCTGGATCGGCGAGATGTCCTGGAACATTTCCCGCAATCCTTCCTCCAAAAACCAATCATAAGATTTTTGTTGGATCTCGATCAGGTTCGGGACCTCGAGTACCTCGTTAATTCTCGCATAGCTCCGCCGAGTGCGTCGACCATACTGAACAAGATGTCCTGCCAACTTTACTCACCCCTCATGTCTACTCACTTAAAAATTGATTGCGAACCCTTGTTTGGACCCGTATAATGGAACCATAACAGAAGGATTCAGCCATAAATACAGAAAAGCCCCTTATCGAAATCTTTCGAAAAAAGAGCACATCTATTCACGGCCAAAATACTCCTTATCCAGTAGATTTGCCCAAAACGTGCGTATTATACGTCACCTGGCTACAGATCATGCGCTATTATCTATTGCCCCGGCGACCTTCGCCGTGACAGGAACATAGAGAACGGAATTCGCAAAAACCTGCCGTGCGGCATGCGCTTACCGGGCGACAATATATCACTTGACATTTCAGCAAACTAAAGACATGGAGCCTAGCTTAATACTGACATTTTATAATAATACCACTACGGACATCGCATGTCAATGAGTATTATTATTTATTTCTGAGCTTTTAAGATTCTATAGCCCTTGTCTTTCCCTACTTCTTCTACTACCGGGAACATACTCTCCAGCTTGGCAACCGCCGACGGCGCACCCTGCTTCTTCTGAATGACAACCCACAGACAACCGCCCTCATTCAAATGATCATACGCCTGTTCAAAAATCGCATGCACTACGGCCTTGCCAGCGCGAATCGGCGGGTTGGTTAGAATCACATCGAAAGTCTGCCCCTGCACTGCCGATAGCACATCACTTTCCATCACCGTAACATTGCGGATTCCATTATGCTGCGCATTCTCGCGGGCGAGCTCTACCGCACGGCTGTTGATATCAATCATCGTCACATGTCCCTTGGAAGCGAGATGCGCCGCACTAATCCCTATAGGCCCGTAACCACAGCCCACGTCCAGTACCTTCGCACCTTCCGGAATCTCCATCGCCTCAATCAGAACACGACTGCCATGATCAATATCTCCTTTAGAAAAAACACCGGCGTCGCTGGTAAAGCGGAGGCCTTTGCCTCTCAGCTCCGTATCGATGCTGCGTCTGTCATGACGCGCTTCAGGCTGCTGCGAGTAATAATGCTGCGACATACCATCCTCCCTTTCACGTTGAACTACATATCCCTGCAAGGCTCCCTTATAGAGCAACCCCCTTGAACAAGTTCAAGGGGGTTGCAGGAACCGGAGAGAATCACTTCTGCTCCGGGGCAGTACCTATTGAATCAACTTATTTTACTTCTACAACTGCGCCTGCTTCTTCCAATTTCGCTTTGGTAGCTTCGGCTTCTTCTTTGCTTACTTTTTCTTTGATTGCTTTTGGAGCGTTGTCTACAACTTCTTTAGCTTCTTTCAAGCCAAGACCTGTGATTTCGCGAACGATTTTGATAACGTTGATTTTGGAAGCGCCAGCGCTTGTCAAAATTACGTCGAATTCGGACTGTTCTGCTTCAACAGCAGCTACAGCGCCGCCAGCAGCTACTGGAGCTGCTGCAGTTACGCCAAATTCTTCTTCGATTGCTTTTACCAGGTCGTTCAGTTCCAGTACGCTCATGCCTTTAATTTCTTCTAAGATTGTTTCTTTGCTCATGATTGAACCTCCATTATATTTGAATTGGTTTGTGGTCTTGATTATGAAGCTAGAAGCAAAGGCTTACGCGCTTTGTTCTTCTTTCTCAGCAACAGCTTTAACTGCAAGCGCGAAGTTGCGCATTGGAGCTTGAAGCACGCTAAGCAGCATGGAGAGCAAACCATCGCGGGATGGCAGTTCAGCCAGTGCTTTCAGTTGGTCCGCATCGATAACTTTACCTTCTACAACGCCGCCTTTCAGTTTCAAAGCGTCGTTCTTCTTAGCGAAGTCATTTAGAATCTTAGCTGCTATTACCGCATCAGTCTCGCAGAATGCGATCGCTGTAGGACCAGTCAGGACAGCGTCCAGATCAGTCAGCTCAGCTGCCGCAGTTGCACGGCGAAGCAATGTGTTCTTCAGGACTTGAAACTCAACGCCAGCTTCACGAAGCTGCTTACGCAGTTCAGTCACTTGCGATACGTTCAATCCGCGGTAGTCTGCAACAACAGTGGAGACACTGTTCTGCAGTTTGCTAGCAACAACATCAACCGCATCCTGTTTTGCTTGGATTACTTTTGCATTTGCCAATTGTATACACCTCCTGAAAATTTATGTGACGGCGATCCTTCCGGAGAAACCGCGCCGTTCCTACGCAGGCATTAGAAAAGCCTCCGCAGATTCACGAAGGCTTGATAAAACGGAAGTTAGTCAGGCGAGCCTGGCACTTTTTGTTTCTATCACAACACCTCGGTAGGAAATTAAGCCCTACGGCACCTACTGTCTACGGTAAGCATATTCACATTTAAGATTGATCACCTTAATGTTCACAACTGTTATAGACTATCAAAGATTACTCTAGGAGTCAACCTTTAATTATCTGAAAGCAGCTGCGTTCACACGAGCGCTAGGTCCCATTGTGGACGAAATAGCGATGCCTTTAAGGTATACACCTTTGGCAGCAGCCGGTTTCGCACGGTTCAAAGCGTCCATAAGAGCTTTAAGGTTCTCGTTCAATTGTTCAGCGTTGAAAGACACTTTGCCGATTGGCGCGTGAATTTGGCCCGCTTTGTCAAGACGGTATTCGATCTTACCGGCTTTAATTTCTTGAACAGCCTTGGTAACGTCGAAAGTAACTGTACCTGCTTTAGGGTTAGGCATTAGACCTTTACCACCGAGCAGACGACCCAGTTTACCGACTTCACTCATCATGTCAGGTGTAGCTACGCAGACGTCGAATTCGAACCAGCCCTGTTGAATCTTGTTGATCATATCAGCATCACCAACAAAATCAGCGCCAGCAGCTTCCGCTTCCTTAGCTTTTTCACCTTTTGCAAATACAAGCACGCGTTGTGTTTTACCTGTGCCGTGAGGCAGGACAACAACACCACGAACTGCCTGATCTTGTTTACGCGGGTCTACACCCAGACGAACTGCTGCTTCAACGGTTTCGTCAAATTTGGCAGTTGCCGCCTTTTTCACAAGCTCTACAGCTTCTGAAGGCTCGTAAGTCGCTTCGCTGTTAATCAGCTTAGCGGATTCTTGGTACTTCTTACCATGTTTAGCCATGAAATGTTCCTCCTTTGTGGTGTTAGCGGAAATTCCTCCCACATATTGCGGTCATGAACGACCGGTTCATCGAATACATATTAGTCTTCGATTGTGATTCCCATACTGCGGGCAGTACCTTCAACCATACGCATTGCAGCTTCAACAGATGCAGCGTTCAGATCGGGCATTTTGGTTTCAGCGATTTCACGAACCGCTGCGCGGCCCAGCTTCGCTACTTTTTTCTTGTTTGGTTCGCCGGAGCCTTTTTCTACTTTTGCAGCGATGCGAAGCAGAACAGCAGCCGGAGGAGTTTTGGTGATGAAGGTAAACGAACGGTCTTCAAATACTGTAATTTCAACCGGGATAATCAGACCAGCCTGGTCGGCAGTACGAGCGTTGAATTCCTTACAGAATGCCATGATGTTGACACCCGCTTGACCTAACGCCGGACCTACTGGAGGCGCTGGATTCGCTTTCCCTGCAGGAATCTGCAGTTTCACCATTTTAATAACTTTTTTAGCCATGAGTGACACCTCCTTGCGTAAATAGTGGTATTCGAATGCTAAACAGCATTCTCCCACAAGAAACCCTTGTGCTTGTTATATCTTCTCCACTTGAGTGAAATCCAACTCCAGCGGGGTTTCCCGTCCAAACATGTTGACATGCACCTTGATCTTGCTTTTGTCTGCCAAAATCTCTTCCACGGAGCCCACAAAATTCGCAAATGGACCAACCATAATACGTACGGATTCCTTAATTTCGAAATCAATCTTCGCTTTAGGTTCAACCATGCCCATATGCTTCAGAATCTGTTCAACCTCTTCGGGTAGCAGAGCGGTAGGCTTAGAGCCCGAACCAGTTGAACCGACAAATCCGGTAACGCCCGGCGTATTGCGGACAACATACCATGAATCATCAGTCTGAACCATTTCGACCAAAACGTAACCAGGGTAAACTTTGCGCATGACAGTTTTTTTCTTGCCATCCTTGTTCACCAGCTCTTCTTCCATAGGAACAAGAACGCGGAATATTTTGTCTTCCATGCCCATGGACTCAACGCGTTTTTCCAAATTGGCCTTGACCTTATTCTCATACCCGGAATAGGTATGAACAACGTACCATCTTTTTTCCATATCAAGCCACCTGGGACCTCTCTAAATAATCGCTTCAATCACAGCGGAAATACCGATGTCCAGAACCCAGAAGTAAAGAGAAATAACTACAATTGTACCGAGAACGATCAATGTATAGTTTTTCAGTTCTTTACGGCTAGGCCAGCGAACCTTTTTGAGTTCACTCCAGCTCTCAGTGAAAAAGGAAAACAAAGACTTGAAACTACGTTTCACGCCGACTACACCTCCAAAAGACTATCTGGTTTCGCGATGAGGAGTTTGCTCGTTACAGAACTTGCAAAATTTCTTCATCTCCAAGCGGTCGGGGTGATTTCGCTTGTTTTTGGTTGTTGCATAGTTTCTTTGTTTGCAACTTGTACAAGCCAAAGTGATAATTACCCGCATGATGTGCACCTCCCGAAGACGTACTTCTAATCATCAAATTAGAAGACGTAGATATTGATTCAAAAAAAAGCCGCGAATTTAGGCCTACCTAAAACACTTTAGCATAATATCAATGTCTGTGTCAACGAAAGTTTCCCCCATCGCACTGGGTAATTCCGGGTGCTGTAGCCTTATGCCATAAGTCATCTTTGATCCTGCTTCTTCCTGTACCGCTAGCTGTCTTCCATAATCATTATGCTGCAATTCGCTTGTGTATAAACCTGCCATCCTCCAACGCTTCACCCGTCGTAAATTCGCTGTATCCAAATCTAGCGGACACTAAAAAAAGACTCGAGTCCCGAGCCTTCCTAGTCATTATATCATTAATTGTCACGCACTTCCAGATATCTTTCCAATTTACGTTTCACTCGCTGCAAAGCATTGTCAATGGACTTCACATGCCGCTTCAAATCCTCGGCAATCTCCTGATAGGACCGTCCGTCCAGATAGAGCATCAGAACCTTGCGTTCCAAATCACTCAGAATCTCAGCCATCTTATCTTCCAGTCCGATGAACTCCTCCTGGTTGATAATCAACTCTTCCGGGTCCAGCACCTGACTTCCGCATATCACATCCATCAATGTCCGGTCGGAGTCCTCATCATAGATGGGCTTGTCTAACGAGACATATGAATTAAGCGGAATATGCTTCTGGCGGGTAGCGGTCTTAATGGCGGTTATAATCTGACGGGTAATGCACAGCTCGGCAAAGGCCTTGAACGATGACAGCTTGTCACCCTTGAAGTCACGGATGGCCTTGTATAAGCCAATCATGCCTTCCTGTACAATATCTTCACGATCTGCCCCGATCAAAAAATAGGAACGAGCCTTGGCACGCACAAAATTACGATACTTGTTAATTAAATGCTCCAATGCGCCACTGTCGCCACCACGGAAGATCTCGACAATTTCTTCATCACTTATGAAATCATACTCGGACAGCATTAATTCCTTGAGGTCGACACTCACCAAGAATCCCCCCGGCTGCAACGCAAGACACATCGTTACTTCTCGAAATATAGGAACAGTATATATTATGTTACCTTACACCGTCAACCGGATTTGTCCAAAAACAATCTTCAATAACATATTATGTCATTTTCTTGTAAGGGCAACTGCTATTCCTGTCCTACTGTCTGCGCCAGTCCTCCAGCCGCTTACGCGTCTCTGGTGGCAGCTTGTCTTCCAGCGAGTGACGGGTCCCGCTTACGCTTCCCGGCTCGATGGCCTTCTTCACCTGCTTCTGGTTCTCCTCAATCTCAAGCCTCAGTTCCCTAGCCGAAATCCGGAGTGCCCCCTGGGCAAAAACGACATGCTGCTCCACAAAATCGCTAGTGGCTACCGAGATTTGTCTGCGGCGGTGCGTGAATTCCCCCACCAGCCGTTCGATGCATTCATCTGCTGTTTCCTTCTCCTTGGTGAAGAAGACCTGGATCTTCCCTTGTTCAAACGATCTGCCCAGTCCCGGCACACGGTAAGCATCGAATACAGCAATGACGCGCAGCCCGGAGAATGCCTGATAATCGGCCAGCATATCGAGCAGCCGGTCGCGTGCCCCCTGCATACCGGTCTGCGACAATGCCGCAAGCTCTGGCCAGCCGCCGATCATGTTGTATCCGTCCACGAGCAGGATATCGCGCCAGTCTGCCATAGTTATCCCTGTTCTTGGCGGCGGCGGATTACCTCGTACATGATTACACCCGCTGCCACCGAAGCATTCAGAGAGTTGATTTTCCCCGCCATCGGCAGCTTAAGCAGCACATCGCATTTCTCACGGATCAGGCGGCCCATCCCTTTATTCTCATTGCCGATCACCACGGCTACCGGTCCGGTGAAAATATCCGATCCGAACAAATTCTGATCGGTATCCACATCCGTACCGACTACCCAGACTCCCAGCTCCTTCAGCCGGTCAATGGTCTGTCCAAGATTCGTTACGCGGGCCACGGGCACATATTCGACTGCACCAGCCGAGGTCTTGGATACAGTGGCAGTAATCTGCGCGGAGCGGCGCTTCGGCACAATGACTCCGTGCACACCTGTGCAGTCAGCCGTACGCAGGATAGACCCGAGGTTATGCGGATCTTCGATTTCGTCCAGCAGGAGCAGAAACGGCGGTTCTCCCTTGGCTTCAGCAATTGCCAGAATATCAGCAACCTCCGTGTAGGCAAAAGGCGCCGCCTGCGCCACCACTCCCTGATGCTGGACGCCCGGTGCGAGCTGATCCAGCTTGCGCTTGTCCACATGCTGAATGACAATACCTGCTTTGCGCGCTTCCGCAACGATAGGTGCGGTCAGGTGCTTTTGCGCAGTTTCGGCGATCCATATTTTATTGATTGTCCGTCCCGCTCTAAGGGCTTCAAGCACCGAATGCTTGCCTGCCAGTATTTCCTCTTCAGTTCTCAATTCTTCCATATTCTTATCTCCTGTTCTGTATACTCACTTGGGGCGGTGCATCATATATTCGATACTGCTGTGAACAAGCTCCTGGATTCTCGCCTGTTGTCCTGTGTAATATAAATAGCCGATCATGCATTCAAAAGCAGTGGCGTGGCGGTATTCCAGCACATCCGCATTTTTGGGAATGTTCCCGGATTTGGCGTTGCGTCCCCGTCTGACCACATCCTTCTCTTCCTCGGTGAGCACCGGATCCAGATAAGCAAGAATGGTGCTCTGCGCTCTGGCGGAGACCAGCCCGGTCGCTGACCGGTGCAGATGCTGGGGACGCAGATTGGGCAGCGAGATCAGATACTGCCGGACTGCAACTTCGTAAATAGCATCCCCTGCATACGCAAGGACAATAGGCGGCAGCAGGTGGGCCGGCTTGGAGGGTTCATACGGGAACCAGGCACGGTTCAGATCAAACAGCCCGTTCATTTACGCCGCCACCGCATTCCCTGTGGAGTATCTTCCAGCAGAATCCCCAGCGCATTCAGCTCATCGCGGATTTCATCCGACCGGCTCCAGTTCTTGTTCTTGCGCGCTTCCGCACGCTCCGCAATCAGGCGTTCTACCTCTTCGCTCGCCACTTCTTCCTCAGCCTCTACCGTGAGGCGTAGTACAGCGTTCATCTCGGCAAAAGCCTTCAGTAATGCGGCGAAGTCAGCCGGATTCGCCTCATGATCAGCAAGCGTAAGGTTCGCCAGGCTCACCCAGTCAAATACCGCAGTAATGGCATCCGGTGTATTGAAATCATCCTGCATACGGGCATGGAAGTTGCTAAGGGTAGCGGCCAGACGCTCCGTAACCTGCGGACTTGCCTCACCTTCTGCCCCCTGCGCCGCCAATTCAAGGCGATGCTTCACATTGCCTTCGGCCAGAGCGATCCGCTCTACGCTTTTCTCAGCAGACAGCAGTGCTTCCTCGGTGAAGTTCAGCGGATTGCGGTAATGGCTGGATAGCATGAAGTAACGGATAGCACCCTGCTTGAAGCGCGCACGGATATCCTTCACAAGGAGTCCATTTCCCAGCGACTTTGACATTTTCTCGTCGCCGATATTCAGAAAAGCATTATGCATCCAGTAATTCGACAGCGGCTCCCCCGTCAGCGCTTCGGTCTGGGCACATTCGCATTCATGATGCGGGAATTTCAAATCCTCACCGCCGCCGTGAATGTCAATCGTCGTACCTAAATATTCGCGCACCATCGCCGAACACTCAATATGCCAGCCGGGACGGCCTTCTCCCCATGGACTGGACCAGTGCACTTCGCCCGGCTTGGCTGCCTTCCAGAGTACGAAATCCTCCTGGTTCTCCTTGCGCGAATCCACCTCGACACGGATACCGAAGCGCAGCTCTTCCAGATTCTGGCGGGACAGCTTGCCATAATTGGCAAATTTGCCGGTACGATAATATACATCGCCACCGTTCTCATACGCGTAGCCTTTGTCTTCAAGCTCCTTAATGAACTCGATAATCGTGTCCATGCTCTCCGTAACGCGCGGATTCATCGTCGCCGGCTTCACGCCAAGCCCGGCCAGATCCTCCTGGTAGGCGGCGATGAACATTTCGGCTACCTCGGCTACGGTGATGTTCAGCTCCTCCGCCTTGCGGATCATTTTATCATCCACATCGGTGAAATTTGTCAGATAGCGGACCTCATTCCCAAGCGCCTCCAGGTAGTTGCGCACCATGTCAAAAACAATGACCGGTCTTGCATTCCCGATATGCATATAGCCGTAGACCGTGGGTCCGCAGACATACATCTTCACCTTATCCGTCTCCTGCGGTACAAATTCTTCCTTTGTGCGCGTCATTGTGTTGTAAATATGCAAAGCCATTCTTGTCCCAACCCTTTCTATTGTCCCCGGATTCGTGAAATGCCGGTGCTCTTAAATTTCGTAATCGCCGATATATTGCTGGCTTTCGAGCCGCCGCTGTTCCTTCTTCTGCTTATCTTCAGCACCCATCTGTTCTCTTAGCTCCTCGATCTCCTTCTGCAGGAACTTGAGGGAATCAATCAGCGGGTCTGGCATCTTGGTATGATCCAGCCGGTCGGATACACGTTCCCCGTTACGCTTGACCACACGCCCGGGATTGCCGACTACCGTACTGTTGTTAGGCACTTCACGCAGCACGACTGCGTTAGAGCCGATATTAGAATTATCGCCGATTCGGAAGGAACCCAGTACTTTGGCACCAGAGCCGATAACTACATTGTTGCCGACGGTAGGGTGACGTTTGCCCTTCTCTTTGCCGGTTCCCCCAAGTGTAACGCCCTGATAGATAATGACATCATCGCCAATCTCGCAGGTCTCACCAATGACAATACCCATTCCGTGGTCAATAAACAACCGGCTGCCGATGACCGCTCCCGGATGAATCTCTACTCCGGTCATGAACCGGCTGATCTGCGAAACCATGCGTGCCAAGGTAAACCAGCGGCGTTTGTAAAAAGAGTGGGCCGTCCGGTGTGCCCAGATCGCGTGAAGCCCGGCGTAGGTGAAGACTACCTCGAACCTGCTGCGGGCGGCGGGATCATTGTCGAATACTGCCCGAATATCCGACTTGATATGCTTAAACATCGCGGTTCCCCTCTTCTTTGAGATGCTATATTTCAAGCAGAAACGGCTTTGCCGTCCTTTGGATGGACGGTACCGTTTCAGCGAGAAATAGAAGGATAATGGATAGCGTGAAACCTACACATTCTTATATTTCAACAAAAAACGCCCCTGCAGCATCATAGCTGCAGAGACGTTTAACCGCGGTCCCACTCTGCTTGAACATTGGTATATGTCAGAGCTGTAAACTTGCAGCCCCGTATCCGGTGTTCCTCTTGGTGTCTGTAACGGCGACAACCCGGCACAGTCTACAGCCCCGCACAAGGACGTTCAACCATGCAGCTCACAGGTGCATCTTCAGCGGCAGACAAATGAATAACTCCCAGCCTGCAAGGACGTTCGCCCTTAAGCGGTTATTCTCTCTGGTAATTGTCTGTATACGCCTACTTTTCCTGATCCCAGCTATTCTTATATTCTTCTATCTTAGCGAAAAGCCGCAAAACTGACAAGGGTCTCCTCCCCTTGTATGTCCTGCCCTAAGCGCCTTTGATTTGTGATTTCAGACGTTCGATCACCCGGCTGCGGCCGAGCAGCGCAATCGTTGCATTCAAGTCGCGGCCATGCATCTGTCCAGTAAGAGCGACACGAATCGGCATAAACAGCGCTTTGCCTTTGTGCCCGGTCTCCTTCTGCACTTCCTTGATCAGAACAGCCATATGCGGGGCGCTGAAATCTTCAGCAGCCTCCACTTTAGCCAGAAATGCGGACAGCACTTCAGGAACCTGGGCTTCGGCAAGCACCCCAGCCGCTTCAGTCTCCAGCTCCAGGTGGCTGCGGAAGAACAGCTCGGAGAGAGCGACAATATCGGACGCGGCGGTCATTTGTTCCTGGTACAGCGCAACCAGGCTTTCCGCCCAGCTCTGCTGCTCCTGACTGAGTACCTCAGGCAGACGGCCTGCCTTCTGCAAATGAGGAATGGCAAGTGCAGCAATCCGCTTAGGATCGGCATGCTTGATATAGTGATTGTTCAGATGCGCCAGCTTGTTCGTATCGAACACTGCCGGACTCTTCGACAGGCGGTCCGCCGTAAAGATCGAGATCAGCTCTTCCTTGGTGAAGATTTCCTCTTCCCCCTCAGGCGACCAGCCCAGCAGGGTGATGAAGTTGAACAGGGCTTCCGGCAGGTAGCCCAGCTGGTCGTACTGTTCAATAAACTGAATGATCGATTCATTTCGTTTGCTCAGCTTCTTATGATCATCGCCGACAATCAGCGTCATATGGCCAAAGAGCGGAGCTTCCCAGCCCAGTGCCTCATAAATCATGAGCTGGCGCGGGGTATTGGAGATATGATCCTCTCCGCGCAGCACATGAGAGATAGCCATCAGATGGTCGTCTACCGCTACGGCGAAGTTATAGGTCGGAATACCGTCCTTCTTCACGATGACGAAGTCGCCCATTTCTTTGCTATTGAACGAAATGCTGCCTTTTACGATATCATTGAAGGTATAGGTACGGTCTTCCGGAACAAGGAACCGGATGCTGGCCACGCGTCCCTCCGCCTCAAAGGCCAGGCGCTGCTCCTCGGTCAGATTACGGTGTTTGCCGGAATAACGCGGGGTTTCGCCGCGTGCCGTCTGCTCCTCGCGTTCGGCCTCCAGCTCTTCCTCCGTGCAATAGCAGCGGTAAGCCAGGCCGCGGTCCAGCATATCCTGCCAGTAAACACGGTACAGATCCAGACGCTCAGTCTGGCGGTAAGGCCCGTATTCGCCCCCTACATCCACACTTTCATCCCAGTCAATTCCCAGCCACTTCAAATACTTCAGCTGGCTCTCTTCACCTTCTGCAATGTTGCGCTTGAGATCCGTATCTTCAATCCGGATAATGAATTTGCCGCCCAGATTGCGGGCGAACAGATAGTTAAACAAGGCTGTTCTGGCATTTCCGATATGTAAATGTCCCGTAGGGCTCGGTGCGTAACGCACCCGAACTTGATCCGCCATGGGTTTCCCTCCGCTTCATATTGGTTAAAATTAGGTCTTTACTTACGCTAAAGCCATCTCACGATGATATCACATCTTGCAGCAGACAGACAATAGATTGGGCGGCAATTCCCTCTCCGCGCCCCGCGAAGCCCAGTTGCTCAGTCGTTGTTGCTTTTACATTCACCTTCGATACGTCAGCGTTCAACGTGCGGGCAATAATCTCCGTCATCTGCGGAATATATGGCGCCATCTTCGGTTTTTGTGCAATGATGGTTGAATCGATATTCCCCAGCCGGTATCCGCGCTCACGCGCAAGTGCCCATACCTGCTCCAGCAGCTTCAGGCTGTCTGCATCCTTAAACGCCGGGTCCGTATCCGGAAAATGTCTGCCGATATCCCCCAGTCCCAGCGCTCCCAGTATAGCGTCGCTTACAGCATGCAGCAGCACATCCGCATCCGAATGCCCCAGCAGCCCCTTCTCATAAGGAATCGTCACTCCGCCGATAATACACGGTCTTCCCTCGACCAGCTGGTGTACGTCAAATCCTTGTCCTACAGCAATCATCTGTGTTCCTCTCCCCTGCTTCTTACTGTGAATTCAGCGAAATCCAAGTCTTCCGGCGTCGTGATCTTAATATTCATGTAGCTTCCTTCTACAACTGACACGGTAATGCCGCTGCGTTCAGCCAGACTGGAATCATCAGTCCCGAGAAAACCGTCCCGCTCTGCCTCCTCATAGGCGGACAGCAGATCGGACAAACGAAAAGTCTGCGGGGTCTGAATCGCCCACAGACTTCGCCGATCCGGCGTTGACAGCACCTTGCCTTCACTGTCCACCTGCTTAATCGTATCCTTAACCGGTACTGCAAGCACCGACGCTCCATCGGACTGAGCCCGCTCGTAGCAAGCCTCTATCTCGCTGTCCTGTACGAATGGCCGTACCCCGTCATGAACCATGACCCAATGAGTCTTAAGTTCCTCCAGTCCGCGGCGAACCGAATGCTGGCGCTCCGTTCCCCCGGGAATGACCGCAGCCACCTTATCCAGCTTGAAGGCTTGTACCCATTGCTTACAGCGCTGCACATCCTCTTCCCCGGTGACAAGCACAATCTCAGAGATCAGCTTATGCCGCTGGAACACCTCCAGGGTATGCACGATAATCGGCTTGCCCTGCAGCAGCAAATATTGCTTGCTCTCTGCCGTCCTCATCCGGGTTCCTCTGCCTGCCGCTACGATAACGACGCCAACACTGTTTGACATGCTTTCGGCTCCTGTCTTTCTTTCACGTATACTCCCATCATAACGTGTTTGGCTGGCATTTCCAAGCCCGAAAGGTGCTGCCGGAAGCCTTGACTGAACTTATTGTGCTTTTTCCAGAAGCTTCGGTTTGGCAAAAATCATCCGTCCTGCCGATGTCTGCAGCACGCTCGTCACCAGAACCTCCATCGTAGTGCCGATATAATCCCGGCCGCCCTCCACCACAATCATCGTGCCATCGTCCAGATAGGCTACGCCTTGTCCATGTTCTTTGCCGTCCTTAATCACCTGTACAATGATCTCTTCGCCCGGCAGAACCACCGGCTTCACTGCATTCGCCAAGTCATTAATATTCAGCACTGACACTCCCTGCAGCTCGCACACCTTGTTAAGGTTGAAGTCGTTGGTGACGACCTTGCCGTGCAGCACTTTCGCCAGCTTGACCAGCTTGCTGTCCACTTCCGAGATCTCCTCGAAATCCCCTTCATAGATCAGCACCTTGACGTCCAGCTCTTTCTGAATCTTATTCAGAATATCCAGCCCCCGGCGTCCACGGTTACGCTTCAGCAGATCGGATGAATCGGCAATATGCTGCAGCTCCTCCAGTACGAACTCAGGTATAACAATGGTACCTTCGATGAAGCCCGTTTTGCAGATGTCAGCAATCCGTCCGTCAATAATCACGCTGGTATCGAGGATCTTATGCTCCTGATTTCCGCGTTCCTCCGGTTCCGCAGAGCGCGCCCAGCGTCCGGTATTCCAGAGCGAAGCGAGCTCCTCCTTCTTCTCCAGTCCGATCCGCAGACCCATATAACCCAGGGCAAGCGTAGCAGCTACCTGCAGCAGCTCCCCTGCTTTGCCCAGCCAGGCCATAACGGGATACAGCAGCAGAGACAGCAGCAGACCTCCCGTAAGCCCCGCTGCGCTTGCAGCAAGCTCATTCATCGGGATACGCGAGCAATACGCAACCGCCTCCCGCAGTTTTGAACTTGCCCAATCCGCGCATAAAGTCCCCGCAATCAGAAAAATAATGGCACCCAGCACCGCACACAAAACGCTTCCTTCCATAGGCAAGCTATCCTCCAGTTTCCCAAGGCCTACCGGGAACCCTCTTTCTGCCGCGTGATATAGCGAATAACCGGACCAGGCTCCACATAACCCGGCAAGCATCAAAATCATCTTTTTCCACATAACCTCGCACCTCCTTTTATTCATCCATCAATCCTCTATACCTCACCAGTATGTTCCAATTTTTAGGACAATAATCCAGGGGGCCGTTATTTTTTCTGTAAGCCCGAAATTCCCGGTCAGCTCTCTTGCCGTAAACCTCTATTTCTGGTTGAAAATGAGGGAGACCCTGGCATATAATGAACTCAATTCGAACCCAGGGGTGAATGGAAAATGAGCGCACCAAGTTTACAGGCCTTTCAGGATCAAGTCTCCGAACTGCTGCTCCGTCACCGTAGTCTTCTGGATGTAATGTCCAAGAACGGACAGAGCAGTGCTTCCGTCAACCGGGCTGTCGTCAAAGCCATTACCGAATGCGGCTGCATTCAGCTGCACGCCACCAAGCAGGTCTTCGAGCCCACTCTAGGCCTTGAGCAAGCCAAAGAGCTTGCAGGGACTCATCTGGCAGGAGAGCTGTGTGAGAACTGCCGGGAGGTCATTGGCTCCGAGCTGGGCCGCGAGTTGTTCTACATGTCTGCACTCTGCAATTTGCTTGCTATCAATATGGACGAGGTTGTCGCCAAGGAATCGCAGAAATGCGCAACACTCGGGTTGTTCAACTTGTCCTGAGCAGACCGTCCGCGCTCTCCTTCATCCATTCCCCCAGCTCCGGGGGAACCGTATTCCTTATACTTCCCTTCCCGCAAGCAGCAAAAAGGCATTGCACTCTCCTGATATCAGGAAAGGCAATGCCTTTTGTACAAATATAAGAATTTATATGTTTCACGCAATAACTTATCCTTATATTTCTCGCTGAAACGGTACCGTCCTTCAAAAGGAGGGCTAACCGTTCTTGGAATGATATACCTTATCTTCCGCGCGTCTTCTGCGGCGGCGTTGCCGCCGAACCTTAAATAGTCCTAAGCTCTGTCTGAAGCCATACAAGGCATACAGCGCCAGCAGTCCAAAGATCAGCTTGGCAATCTGTTCAGGGAAGACCACCGCAACAGCTACAGCGATCACGATAACTACAGGTGCGCCTATAACCGCTTTTTTGGGAAAACCGATCTTCTTGAAGTTGGGATACTTCACTGTGCTGACCATCAGATAGGACAGCAGCAGGGTAGCCACAATCATGAATGGTGCAGATACATCCTTATGGAAAAGTGCAAGCGTGGCCAGAACCCCGCCCGCAGCAGGAATAGGCAATCCTACGAAATATCCCGGAATCCCCGGGCGGACATTGAACCGGGCCAGACGTAAGGCTCCGAATACAGGGAAAATCGCTGTGACTGTCCATCCCACTGCAGGATTCAGCTCCTGCAGACTTGTTAAATACATAATCAGCGCCGGTGCGACTCCGAACGAAACTACATCGGATAAAGAATCCAGCTCCTTGCCGAATTCACTCTCACATTTCAGCGCACGGGCCATACGGCCATCCAGCCCATCGAGCAGCATCGCGATAATCACCATGATAGCGGCCATGCTCAGCTTGCCGTCAAACGCCATCATGATACCAAACATTCCAAGCATCAGATTACCAATCGTAAAAAGACTTGGAATTGATTTTTGTATCATTTCTTCACCTCAATTTTCCTACTTGCACTGCATGGGACTGTAACATTACGTGATTGTATGGTATTTACATTTGTCTGTCAATAAGAACTTGTTTCTGGAGCCGCTTCAGCCCGTCCTGAATATTGCGTGCGCGGACCTCGCCAATGCCATCTACTTCATCAAGCTCAGCTATGCTTGCCGTCATCAGGTTAGGCAGCATTTCGAAGCGTTCCACCAAATTGTGAATGATTACATTCGGCAGCCTTGGGATCTTGTTCAGCAGGCGGTAACCGCGCGGAGTCACAGCTTCTTCGGAGGAAATGGCTGTTGAGGAATAGCCCAGCAGGCGGGCAATATGGTTGTCATCCATCAGTTCATCATCGCTGCTGCGCTTCAGCCCGGCAATGATCTCACGGATCTTCTCCTCCTGCTCTTCCCTGGCATAGTCTCTGTACAGCAGCCATGCTTCTTCCTCAGTATTTCCAACCAATTCTTCCATCTGCATGCTGATCAGCCGGCCTTCATTGCCAAGCTCGTTGATGTATCGCTTAATTTCCATTTTGATTCTCAGCACCATCTCTACGCGCTGAATCACACCGACAACCTCGGCCACCGTCACAATCCCCTCGTATTCGGAAGCGGACAGGTTGGTCAGCCCTTGTGTCAGAACGGCTTTGTACTTCTCCAGAGTCTGAATCGCCTGGTTGGCCTTGGCCAGAATGGCACCGATTTCCTTGAGCGCGTAACGGATGGAGCCCTGATACAGCGTAATAATATTCCGGCGCTGGGAAATGGAAACGACCAGTTTGCCGGTCTGCTTCGCTACACGTTCAGCCGTCCGGTGCCGGATTCCTGTCTCAATCGAAGAGATGGAGGAATCAGGGATCAGCTGCGTATTGGCGTACAGAATCCGCTTCAGATCCTCGCTCAGAATAATCGCCCCGTCCATTTTGGCCAGCTCGTATAAATAGTTTGGTGAAAAATCGCAGTTAATGGAGAAGCCGCCATCGACAACCTCCATGACTTCCGGACTATATCCGACAACAATCAGTGCCCCGGTCTTCGCGCGAAGCACATTCTCCAGTCCTTCCCGGAAGGGTGTTCCAGGTGCAGCCATTCTAAGCAGATCATTCATATTATCTAATGGATTATATTCTTTCATGTCCCTGTGCCCCCTAATCTAACGCAACCGCTAGTGCCTGTGCTACTGTGCTGACGCCTATAATCTGGATATCCTGCGGATGCTTCCAGCCCTTCAGACTCTTCTCGGGCATAATGACCCGCCGGAAGCCAAGCTTGGCCGCCTCTTTCACCCGCATCTCTGCGCGTGATACCCCTCTCACTTCACCGGTAAGCCCTACCTCCCCGAAGAACACATCATACGGCTTGGTCGGAAAATCACGGAAGCTGGAGGCAATGCTGATGGCGACAGCCAAATCCACCGCCGGCTCATCCAGCTTCACCCCTCCCGCAACGTTGAGGTAAGCGTCCTGATTCTGCAGGAACATGCCCATCCGCTTCTCCAGTACAGCAATGATCAGCGCCATCCGTTGATGATCCATCCCTGTGCACATTCTGCGGGGCGAAGGGAAATGTGTCGAAGCTACCAGCGCCTGCAGTTCAACAAGAACAGGTCTTGTGCCCTCCATGCTGGCTACCACCGCAGAACCGGCCACTCCAAGCGGGCGCTCGGACAGGAACAGCTCCGACGGGTTCTCCACCTCGGTCAGCCCGATTTCACCCATTTCAAAGATCCCGATCTCATTCGTGGAGCCGAAGCGGTTCTTCACCGCACGCAGCAGACGGTACGTATGATGGCGTTCCCCTTCAAAATAAAGGACACAGTCCACCATATGCTCTAACATACGAGGGCCGGCAATAGCGCCTTCCTTGGTTACATGCCCTACAAGCACCGTGGCGATTCCCCGGATCTTCGCAATCCGCATGAATCTTGTCGTACATTCCCGCACCTGTGCTACACTGCCCGGCGCACTGGTCACTTCCGGCATAAATACAGTCTGGATCGAGTCAATGACCAGAAATTGAGGCTGAATCTGCTCAATGGCTTCCTCAATGCTCTCCATGTTCGTCTCACATAGAACGTACAATTCCGCAGAGAGCGCTCCGAGTCGGTCGGCCCGCAGCTTGGTCTGCCGCACAGATTCTTCCCCCGAAATATACAGCACGCGCAGCCCTTGTGTAGTCAAGGCATGCGAGGTCTGCAGCAGCAGTGTCGATTTCCCGATTCCGGGGTCGCCTCCAACCAGCACCAGCGAGCCGGGTACAATTCCGCCGCCAAGCACGCGGTTAAGCTCCCCGATGCCCGTCAGAATACGCGGCTCCTTGTCACTTTCTATATTTATGATCGATTGCGCCTTTTCTTTACTCTGAAAAATAGGTGCATTCATGCCTTGTGTTTTGACGACGCTTTCCGTTTCCTCTACCATCGAGTTCCATTCCTGGCACCCCGGGCACTTCCCGAACCACTTTGGTGATTCGTAGCCGCATTCGGTACAGAAAAATTTTGTTTTAGGTTTAGCCATGTGCACTCCTTACCGTCCGAACTTGCTAAAATTGCGGATATTTTACTCTTATTCAAAGTTTACCATTTCTGCACACTGAACGGAAGGACACTTAAGATCTAGTTTTAATTTGCGTCTTCTTTTAGGCATGCCTGAGGGTCGGAAACAAATAAAGCTCCCGCCCCTCTATACGGAGGAGCGGGAGCTTTGTTTCATTTTCCGGAACAATTATTCAGTTTCGACTGTTTTCTCCAGGGAGACCTCGGCCGGCGCCTCAATGGTGGTTACGACCAGTTCGCCGTTCACCTCATCAATGTTCAGGGAATCGCCCTTCTTGATGTTTCCTTTGAGCAGCTCTTCGGAGAGGCGGTCTTCGATATGCTTCTGAATCGCCCGGCGGAGCGGACGGGCACCGAAGGCCGGATCATAACCCTCTTTGGCCAGGAACGCTTTGGCTCCGTCGGTAAGCAGGAAGTCTACATCATGCTCACGCAGACGCTTGCGCAATTCGTCGGACATCAATGTAACGATCTCTGCGATATGCTTCTCCTCCAGAGAGTGGAAGACGATGATCTCATCGATCCGGTTCAGGAACTCAGGCCGGAAGCTCTTCTTCAGCTCTTCCATAACCTTGCCCTTCATATTGGTATAATCGGCGCCTGCATCTTGAACAGCCGTGAATCCAAGCGTCGAATTCTTCTTGATTGCCTGTGCCCCGACATTGGAGGTCAGGATAATCAGGGTATTGCGGAAATCGACCACGCGACCTTTGGAATCGGTCAGACGGCCGTCTTCCAGCACCTGCAGCAGAATGTTAAACACTTCAGGGTGGGCCTTCTCGATCTCATCCAGCAGGACAACCGAATAAGGCTTGCGGCGCACCTTCTCTGTCAATTGTCCGCCTTCTTCATACCCAACATACCCTGGAGGCGCTCCGACCAGACGGGAGGTGGAATGCTTCTCCATGTACTCCGACATGTCGATGCGGATGACCGCATTCTCATCACCGAACATCGCTTCGGCAAGCGCACGCGCCAGCTCTGTCTTACCAACCCCGGTAGGTCCGAGGAAGATGAAGGAGCCCATCGGACGTTTCGGGTCCTTCAGGCCCGCACGCGCCCGGCGTAGAGCCCGGCTGACTGCCTTAACGGCCTCATCCTGGCCGATTACACGTTCATGCAGCAGAGCTTCCATATTCAGCAGACGGTCCGTTTCTTCTTCCTTCAGCTTACTGACCGGAATGCCGGTCCAGCTGGCAACCACCTGTGCGATATCCTCAGGTGTAACCTGGGAATCGGTGCGGCCCTGCTTTTCTTTCCACTGATTCTTCGTAGTATCCAGCTCTTCACGAATCTTCTGCTCGGTATCGCGCAGTGCAGCAGCCTTCTCGAACTCCTGGCTCTGAACTGCGGAATCCTTCTCCTTGCGGATATCATCCAGACGCATTTCGAGTTCCTTCAGATTCGGCGGAATGGTGTAAGAATTCAGTCTTACCTTGGAGCCCGCTTCATCAATCAGGTCAATGGCCTTGTCCGGCAGGAACCGGTCTGGAATATAGCGGTCCGACAGCTTGACAGCTTCCACAATGGCTTCATCCGTAATCTTCACCCGGTGATGTGCTTCATAGCGGTCACGCAGGCCGAAGAGGATCTGAACAGCTTCTGCAGGCGAAGGCTGATCCACCGTAATCGGCTGGAAGCGGCGTTCCAGGGCAGCGTCTTTCTCGATATATTTGCGATATTCATCAAGCGTAGTGGCACCGATGCATTGCAGCTCACCACGGGCCAGGGCAGGTTTCAGGATGTTGGAAGCATCAATTGCGCCTTCTGCACCACCCGCTCCGATCAGCGTATGCAATTCATCGATGAAGAGCACGATATTGCCTGCTTGGCGAATCTCATCCATAATTTTTTTGAGGCGGTCTTCGAACTCACCGCGATATTTCGTACCGGCCACTACAGAACCCATATCGAGGGTCATGACACGCTTGTCGCGCAGCGTCTCCGGAATTTCATTGTTGATAATCTTTTGAGCCAGACCTTCGGCAATCGCCGTTTTACCGACCCCAGGCTCACCGATCAATACCGGATTATTCTTGGTGCGGCGGCTCAGCACTTGAATGACACGCTCAATTTCCTTGCTGCGGCCGATCACAGGATCGAGGTTACCGTCCTTGGCATAAGCTGTCAGATCGCGGGCCAGGCCGTCCAATGTTGGCGTGCTGACGTTAGCCGGAGCTCCGCTGTGACTGGAGGTTGCTTCATTGCTCCCCAGGAGCTGCAATACCTGCTGGCGGGCCTTGTTCAGGCTAATGCCGAGATTGTTCAGCACACGGGCTGCTACGCCCTCTCCCTCGCGGATCAGACCGAGCAGGATATGCTCTGTTCCCACATACGTATGACCCAGCTTGCGGGCTTCGTCCATAGACAGCTCGATTACCTTCTTGGCACGAGGAGTATAAGCGATGTTGGTCGGTTGTTCCTGACCTCTGCCAATCAGCGTTTCTACTTCATCCTGTATCTTCTCCAGACCCAGACCAAGTCCGATCAATGCCTTAGCGGCAATGCCGTCTCCTTCACGAATCAGTCCGAGTAAAATATGCTCTGTCCCAATGTTGTTGTGTCCCAAACGTACGGCTTCTTCCTGCGCCAGCGCCAGCACCTTTTGTGCGCGTTCCGTAAATCTTCCAAACATCATATCTCCTGCACCTCCACGGATAATAAATATCTATAATTAATGTTGTGATCCCAGTGTCTCCCGGAGCAGCTTTGCCCGGTACATATCGCGTTCAGTAGGCGACAGCTCGTCACCGAACAGCTTTTGCAGAAAGCCCGGCTGAGTCTTGACATTCAGCTCATTGAGCACTGAAATCGAAGGCCCTTCCAGAATCCCCAGATCTACACCAAGCCGCAGATCGGAGAGCCGCTGTGCCGATTCTTTCAGTTCCATCACAGCAGCATAGGCCAGTATTCCGTAGGAGCGCTTGATACGGTCAGTAATCCGCAATGCGGAATCCGCCAGCAGGCGATCACGCGCATTCCGCTCATGCTCTATAATCTGGGTGACTACGCTGTGAAGATTCTCAATAATCTCACTTTCGGTCTGTCCCAGCGTAATCTGGTTCGAGATCTGAAAGATATTCCCTACTGCTTCGCTGCCTTCACCATAAATTCCTCTAACGGTAAGCCCCACCTGATTGACTGCAGATAAAATGCGGTTGATCTGATGAGTCATCACCAAGGCCGGCAGATGGACCATAACCGAAGCTCTTAGCCCAGTTCCCACATTGGTGGGACAGCTTGTTAAATATCCTCTGCGGTCATCGAAGGCGTAATTGACAGCAGCCTCAAAAATATCATCGATGGCGGTCGCCCTCACCCATGCTTCTCTGACCTGCAGCCCAGGGAACAGGCATTGAATGCGGAGATGATCCTCCTCATTAATCATAATGCTGACCGACTCATCCTCATTAAGAATAACTGCCCCGCCTTTGGAGTCATCCGCCAGATTAGGACTGATAAGGTGCTTTTCCACCAGCACTTTTTTGTCCAGCTCACCCAGCTCATCCAGTCTCAGCAGTTCAAAGCTACCGAAATCTGCAGAGGCATCGCCCTGAAATACAGGGGCAAGCTGCTCCAGCACCTCCTCCGACTGCTCTGCCGAAGCAAGTAGCGGGAACGGAAGATGCTCCAGATTACGGGCGATACGCATACGGCTGCTGATGACAATCTCTGAATGACTGCCGCCGCAGCGCATCCATTCACTAAGTGCTTGTTCGGTATACCGGAGACTTGACATGCCTGATCCCCCCTATATATCAAAGACTTTACTCTTGTGGAATTTCTTTTTCAAGCTTGCGGATTCTGTCCCTCAGCTCAGCTGCGGTTTCGAACTCCTCCTGCACAATACTCTGCTGTAATTCCTGCTTCAGCTCATCAATCTGGCGCTTGCACATAATCTGTGCTCCAGCCCGCTTGGGAAGCTTGCCGACATGTGCTGTACTGCCATGCACCCGTCTGAAGAGCGGGTCAAGCGTACTGTCGAAATACTTATAGCAGGAGCTGCAGCCGAACCGTCCCAGCTTGCTGAACTGTGAATAGGTCATACCGCAGTTTTCGCAATGCAGACCTTGCACACTTTGTGCTGCTGCTGATTTTCCCTTGCCCGAGCCCTCCAGGTCCAGGAGACCGGAAAGCAAGCTGTGGATAGAGAAGCCTCCCGCAGTTCCGGGAATCAGTTCACCCTTCTCCCGCGCACAGCTTTCGCAAATATGAAATTCCGTCTTCTCCCCGTTCACGATCTTCGTGAAGTGGAGTGTAGCCGGTTTGACGCCGCATTCCTGGCATAGCATGAGCGGTGTCCCTCCTTACCATTTGACAAATTATTTGCCCAATAAAGAGATTAGCATAGCCTTCATAAGCTTGGCACGAATCTCATCCCGGTACGGCAGATTAACCGTCAGGCATTCCCGGGAAACCGCAGACCGCATTAGACACGCTTCACGTTTGGAGAGGAATCGGGCCTCCTCCAGCTGATAAATCAGCCCTTCGGCAGAATTCTGATCCATATCATTCCCTATCGTGGAGTTCAGATGTGCGTATAGGGCCACATTCTGTGGCAGCTCATAGCGCTGAATCCGGATATATCCGCCGCCGCCGCGTTTGCTCTCCACCACATATCCCTTTTCCAATGTGAACCGTGTGCTGATGACGTAATTGATCTGTGACGGGACACAGGAGAACTGATCCGCCAGATCATTGCGCTGAATTTCCACCGTACCTTCGGGACTTTCATGCAAAATATTCTTCAGATATTGTTCAATAATATCGGAGATATTACGCATCACTCATCCTCCAGTGTGTAAGCATTGGTTAAATCTGTGCTGCGCCAACGCCTGCCGTCAGAGACATGCTCTTTAGAATTTAACCCTGGCAATGCAATAAGAATCGGCTGCAAAAGCCTCTGCACTGCGCTTTTCTCTAAATGTTACATTCCTGAGAACGATATATCCGGCCTGCGTTGACTTTGACTTTCTTTGACTTTTTCATATTATAACATATTCTCACTGAATTCCAAGGGGTTACTCTTATTTTTTACTTTTTGGCTGTATTGTATTCCGGTTGCCTGCTTAGTTCCATGAATTGAGGCGTTATGTATAGGAAAGCTCCTCCGCTTCCAAGGGAAGGGGAAGAGCTTTTCTCTGTCAGAAAAAATCGAATAATGCCGTCTCGGCCTGCGGAATCAGCGCTTCAAGCCAAGCTGTCGCCTCAGCAGTCCCGGATAATTGTCCGTACTTTGCCGCCTGAAGCGGACGTTTATACCCCATCAGCAGCACGGTAAGCGTGCCGATACTGCATTCCAGGTCAGCCTCTGACCGCTCGCCCTGAATTTGGGTAAGCGTCGCCTCCCCCTGCTCCGACACCGTCCACTGCCACAACCCGTTGTTCCAGGACGCATGCTTATCTTCAATATAAAGCACCCGCTCCCGTTCACCCTCCGGCACATTGAAGCTCATGTTCTCCACAAAAGCCTTGGCATTGACGATACGCGCCATGAAGTATGGATAATTCTCCTGCGCAATCCGCGGATCAGGAAGGAGAAAGGGCAGAATATCGTCAGCAGGCACCAGCTTCAGCTGTGCAGCCGTAATCATGGAATCATGATTGGCAAGGAAGGTCCACAAGCCCTGGCGGGCAAGCTCGTTCCCATAGATGAACTCATCTATGACCAGCTCCTGCTGCACTATCTTATACAGCACATAACCTTCCGGGTCACCCTGCTCAGAATAAAACACACAGGAATGTGTATCGTCATCAAGCACACTTTCCTTCCACCAGGTCTCACTGCGCTGGAGAGTACCGTTATACCTCATGGCGAATTGGTCGTACAACTGCCGGAATACTGCAAGATCAGAGGTATCGCGCTTCACGCTGCCCTTAATCTCTGTCTTATGCGGGAACTTCCCTACCGGAAGAGTGTACTTCTTATATTCACAATAGATCTCCCAGCCGAATTTACGGTAAAAGGGAATCAGGAACGGATGCAAAAAGGACAATGTCTGACCGGCTTCGTTCATTGTCTGGAGCGCATGGGTCAGCAGATGGGCAACATACCCCTGCCGGCGCTTCTCCGGCCAAGTAGCTACACCGGCGATGCCCCCCATAGAAACGGGCTTGCCTTGTATATATACCTGTAACGGAAGAAGCGTCAGCTTCGCACCGATGCTGTTCCCTTCAAAAATCGCCCAGGTTTGTTCCGGTTTGAAATTCTCCTTGGCGTGTACTCTATCTTCTGCAGAAACCTTATACTTAAAAGCATATTCGGACAAGCTCAGGCTGTCCTCAAATTCTCCGGCACGTAATTGCCTGATTTCCATTCTGTTCCCCCCGTTACATTCCATAAATTAGCTCCAGATATTTGCTTAATAGAGAGTATAACAAGCGAAGCCGCCAGATGCTAATAGAGGCTTGTCATCAGCTGCAAAAAGAATAGTTATCCACAGCTTTTGCACAGCAACGCAAAAAACCGGAAAGAGATTCTTTCCGGCTGAAATGAGTTATCCACGAATACGTTTTATCTATCCACAATATTCACTTTTTATCCACAAAATCGGTGTATTACTTATGTTTTTGCTTGACTCATCCACAATATTATGCGTGATGTCCCCATAATCCGGGGATCAATTTGTTCCTGCAAAGGTATCCACATGTGCGCAACTTTTCTGTACTTACTGAAATCTATCCACAGCTTTTCCACAGCCCTGCCTGCACGCAAAAAAACCACTGTCGATTGCTCAACAATGGCTAATGTGTGCTTGGCAACGTCCTACTCTCCCAGGACCCTTCGGTCCAAGTACCATCGGCGCTGGAGGGCTTAACGGTCGTGTTCGGGATGGGTACGTGTGGAACCCCTCCGCTATCGCCACCAAACATGCGTCTGTGAAACAGACGCTGCCGCTAGAAATTCGGTTCATCACGAATGTGTGAATGAATTTCGTTGCGTTCAGGAACTTGATTCCTGAAAACTGAATCCGAAACGAATCTGCGTGTTAGAAATTTGGATAAGCCCTCGACCGATTAGTATTGGTCAGCTCCATGCATTGCTGCACTTCCACCTCCAACCTATCTACCTCGTCGTCTTCAAGGGGTCTTACATACTGGGAAATCTCATCTTGAGGGGGCTTCACGCTTAGATGCTTTCAGCGCTTATCCCGTCCGTACGTAGCTACTCAGCCATGCTCCTGGCGGAACAACTGATGCACCAGCGGTACGTCCATCCCGGTCCTCTCGTACTAAGGACAGCTCCTCTCAAATTTCCTGCGCCCACGACAGATAGGGACCGAACTGTCTCACGACGTTCTGAACCCAGCTCGCGTACCGCTTTAATGGGCGAACAGCCCAACCCTTGGGACCTACTTCAGCCCCAGGATGCGATGAGCCGACATCGAGGTGCCAAACCTCCCCGTCGATGTGGACTCTTGGGGGAGATAAGCCTGTTATCCCCAGGGTAGCTTTTATCCGTTGAGCGATGGCCCTTCCATGCGGTACCACCGGATCACTAAGTCCGACTTTCGTCCCTGCTCGACTTGTAGGTCTCGCAGTCAAGCTCCCTTATGCCTTTGCACTGCGAATGATTTCCAACCATTCTGAGGGAACCTTTGAACGCCTCCGTTACTCTTTAGGAGGCGACCGCCCCAGTCAAACTGCCCGCCTGACACGGTCCCCGTACCCGATAAGGGCACTAGGTTAGAACCTAGATACGATCAGGGTGGTATCCCAACGGCGCCTCCGCAGAAGCTTGCGCTCCTGCCTCAACGGCTCCCACCTATCCTGTACAGATCGTACCCAAATTCAATATCAAGCTGCAGTAAAGCTCCATGGGGTCTTTCCGTCTTGTCGCGGGTAACCTGCATCTTCACAGGTATTAAAATTTCACCGGATCTCTCGTTGAGACAGCGCCCAAGTCGTTACGCCATTCGTGCGGGTCAGAATTTACCTGACAAGGAATTTCGCTACCTTAGGACCGTTATAGTTACGGCCGCCGTTTACTGGGGCTTCGGTTCACAGCTTCGGATTGCTCCTAACCACTCCCCTTAACCTTCCGCACCGGGCAGGCGTCAGCCCGTATACTTCGCCTTACGGCTTCGCACAGACCTGTGTTTTTGCTAAACAGTCGCTTGGGCCTTTTCACTGCGGCCCCCTCGGGCTATTCACCCTACCGAGGCACCTCTTCTCCCGAAGTTACGAGGTCATTTTGCCGAGTTCCTTAACGAGAGTTCTTCCGCGCGCCTTAGAATTCTCTTCTCGCCTACCTGTGTCGGTTTGCGGTACGGGCACCTTCTCCTGACTAGAGGCTTTTCTTGGCAGTGTGAGATCATGACCTTCGCTACTATAATTTTCGCTCCCCATCACAGCCTGGCCTTAATAGTGTGCGGATTTGCCTACACACCAGCCTCACTGCTTAGACGGACATCCATCAGTCCGCGTCACTACCCTCCTGCGTCACCCCATCGCTCATAGCGGATTACGGTGGTACAGTAATTTCAAACTGTTGTCCTTCGACTACGCCTTTCGGCCTCGCCTTAGGTCCCGACTACCCTGAGCGGACGAGCCTTCCTCAGGAAACCTTGGGCTTTCGGCGGATCAGATTCTCACTGATCTTTTCGTTACTCATACCGGCATTCTCACTTGTATGCTGTCCAGCGCTCCTTACGGTACACCTTCAACCTACATACAACGCTCCCCTACCCCAGATGCAAAGCATCTAGCCATAGCTTCGGTGGTGTGTTTAGCCCCGTTACATTTTCGGCGCAGAGTCACTCGACCAGTGAGCTATTACGCACTCTTTCAATGGTGGCTGCTTCTAAGCCAACATCCTGGTTGTCTGTGCAACTCCACATCCTTTCCCACTTAACACACACTTGGGGACCTTAGCTGATGGTCTGGGCTGTTTCCCTTTTGACAATGGATCTTAGCACTCACTGTCTGACTCCCGGCAAGAAGTTAATGGCATTCGGAGTTTGACTGAGCTTGGTAACCCTTGCGGGCCCCGCACCCAATCAGTGCTCTACCTCCACCACTCCATTCACCGAGGCTAGCCCTAAAGCTATTTCGGGGAGAACCAGCTATCTCCGAGTTCGATTGGAATTTCTCCGCTACCCCCACCTCATCCCCGCATTTTTCAACATGCGTGGGTTCGGGCCTCCAGTGCGTGTTACCGCACCTTCACCCTGGACAGGGGTAGATCACACGGTTTCGGGTCTACGTCCACATACTCAGTCGCCCTATTCAGACTCGCTTTCGCTGCGGCTCCGGCTTCTCACCTTAACCTTGCATGTTAAACGTAACTCGCCGGTTCATTCTACAAAAGGCACGCCATCACCCATAGAAAGGGCTCTGACTTTTTGTAAGCACACGGTTTCAGGTTCTATTTCACTCCCCTTCCGGGGTGCTTTTCACCTTTCCCTCACGGTACTGTTTCACTATCGGTCGCCAGGTAGTATTTAGCCTTAGCAGATGGTCCTGCTGGATTCATACGGGGTTTCACGTGCCCCGCACTACTCGGGATCCGTCTCGGAGAGAACACAGTTTAGGCTACAGGGCTTTTACCTCTATCGCGGGCCTTTCCAGACCTCTTCGCCTACCATATTCCTTTGTAACTCCATGTGAGACGTCCCACAACCCCAAGAGGCAAGCCCCTTGGTTTAGGCTGTTCCGCGTTCGCTCGCCGCTACTGACGGAATCACTATTGTTTTCTCTTCCTCAGGGTACTTAGATGTTTCAGTTCCCCTGGTCTGCCTCTGCGTATCCTATGTATTCAGATACGAGTAACTGCGAATTACCACAGCTGGGTTTCCCCATTCGGACACCCCCGGATCAAAGCTTGCTTACAGCTCCCCGAGGCAGTTTCGTTGTTCGCCACGTCCTTCGTCGGCTCCTGGCGCCTAGGCATCCTCCGTGTGCTCTTAGTAGCTTAACCTCGATTGTTCCGTCAGGAAAATATCGGACAATGAATTTCTTCAACGCCTGTATTTCCATCTAGATCATCGTAGCATCGCCATTAATTTAAAACTTGTTTACACAAGTTCAACTTAAAGGAATGTTCTAAAACGCAAATTCGTTTCGGTATCCAGTTTTCAAGGATCAAGTTGTATCCAGTATTTCAGACATGACAAATAGATGCAGTTTGTTGGTGGAGCCAAGCGGGATCGAACCGCTGACCTCCTGCTTGCAAGGCAGGCGCTCTCCCAGCTGAGCTATGGCCCCGCAAATTCCATCAAAACCGAACAAATGGAAACGCTCAAGGCTTTACGAAGTAAAGCCTGCTTCAGGAAGTAAAGCCTGCTTCAGGAAGTTAACTTCCTGAAGACTTTTATTTGAATGTCTTCATTGCAGAAGACGATTCTCCATAGAAAGGAGGTGATCCAGCCGCACCTTCCGATACGGCTACCTTGTTACGACTTCACCCCAATCATCTACCCCACCTTCGGCGGCTGGCTCCCTTGCGGGTTACCCCACCGACTTCGGGTGTTGTAAACTCTCGTGGTGTGACGGGCGGTGTGTACAAGACCCGGGAACGTATTCACCGCGGCATGCTGATCCGCGATTACTAGCAATTCCGACTTCATGCAGGCGAGTTGCAGCCTGCAATCCGAACTGAGACCGGCTTTGCTGGGATTGGCTCCACCTCGCGGCTTCGCTTCCCGTTGTACCGGCCATTGTAGTACGTGTGTAGCCCAGGTCATAAGGGGCATGATGATTTGACGTCATCCCCACCTTCCTCCGGTTTGTCACCGGCAGTCACTCTAGAGTGCCCAGCTTAACCTGCTGGCAACTAAAGTCAAGGGTTGCGCTCGTTGCGGGACTTAACCCAACATCTCACGACACGAGCTGACGACAACCATGCACCACCTGTCTCAACTTTTCCCGAAGGGCACCTGATGCATCTCTGCTTCGTTAGTTGGATGTCAAGACCTGGTAAGGTTCTTCGCGTTGCTTCGAATTAAACCACATACTCCACTGCTTGTGCGGGTCCCCGTCAATTCCTTTGAGTTTCAGTCTTGCGACCGTACTCCCCAGGCGGAGTGCTTACTGTGTTAACTTCGGCACCAAGGGTATCGAAACCCCTAACACCTAGCACTCATCGTTTACGGCGTGGACTACCAGGGTATCTAATCCTGTTTGCTCCCCACGCTTTCGCGCCTCAGCGTCAGTTACAGCCCAGAAAGTCGCCTTCGCCACTGGTGTTCCTCCACATATCTACGCATTTCACCGCTACACGTGGAATTCCACTTTCCTCTTCTGTACTCAAGTCACCCAGTTTCCAGTGCGACCTCAGGTTGAGCCCAAGGTTTAAACACCAGACTTAAATAACCGCCTGCGCGCGCTTTACGCCCAATAATTCCGGACAACGCTTGCCCCCTACGTATTACCGCGGCTGCTGGCACGTAGTTAGCCGGGGCTTTCTTCTCAGGTACCGTCACTCCGGTAGCAGTTACTCTACCGGACGTTCTTCCCTGGCAACAGAGCTTTACGATCCGAAAACCTTCATCACTCACGCGGCGTTGCTCCGTCAGGCTTGCGCCCATTGCGGAAGATTCCCTACTGCTGCCTCCCGTAGGAGTCTGGGCCGTGTCTCAGTCCCAGTGTGGCCGTTCACCCTCTCAGGTCGGCTACGCATCGTCGCCTTGGTGGGCCATTACCCCACCAACTAGCTAATGCGCCGCAGGCCCATCCCCAAGCAGCAGATTGCTCCGCCTTTCATTCTCTCCTCAGGAGAAAAAAGAAATTATCCGGTATTAGCTACCGTTTCCGGTAGTTATCCCAGGCTTGAGGGCAGGTTGCCTACGTGTTACTCACCCGTCCGCCGCTAAGTCTGAAAGGAAGCAAGCTTCCTTTCAGACTCCGCTCGACTTGCATGTATTAGGCACGCCGCCAGCGTTCGTCCTGAGCCAGGATCAAACTCTCCAAATTGGTATTTAGAAAGAGCGATTGCTCATTTTGAAACTGACGATTCATTGAATGAATCTTGTAAAAATTAAAGCGTTCCATTTGTTCAGTTTTCAAAGAACTTGCTCCTGGCATTTCAACGTTATGTCTCTTGCACAGGAATTAGATCATATCATTTTATTACGTTTGTTGTCAACTTATTTTTCTTCCGCCGCTCAATTTAGCGTCGATGTCTCATAAGCACAAGAGATAATATATCACGCTCTCCAACCGTTTGCAAGTCTTTTTTACAATAGGATTAAACTCTGCTTTTTTTGAGTTAATAATGAATAGTTGACCACTGCCCTGCACAAATTGATTCCCATAATACTTCATTTGTCGCTACAATAGAATTTATCTTCATATCCAAAGATAACTAACTTATTAGCTGTTCCTGAAAGGAGTTCAAATGTCCAACAAGACCCTGCCTCAAGCTCCCCCCGTCCCTCTGGGGGAATCACGCAATCTGCAGCAGGCTACCATCTACCGCATTTTGCTCGCCGTCAGCTTTGTTCATTTATTCAACGATTCCATTCAGGCATTGATTCCGGCGATGTTCCCTGTACTGAAAGATAACCTGGTACTCTCCTATGCCCAGATCGGCTGGATAGCGTTCGCGCTGAACCTTACCTCTTCGGTAATACAGCCTATTATCGGCTTCGCCGCTGACCGTAAGCCGCGTCCGATCCTGCTGCCGCTGGGGATGTGCTGTACCTTTGCCGGAGTGTTCCTGCTGGCTTTTGCCGGTAATTATGTATTAGTGATTGTGTCCGTAATGCTGGTGGGCTTCGGATCAGCTGCGTTCCATCCGGAAGGCATGCGTGTGGCTCATATGGCCGCCGGTCAGCGCAAGGGGCTGTCGCAATCCATATTTCAGGTGGGCGGAAACGCCGGCCAGGCCTTGGGTCCTCTATTAATGAAGTGGGTATTCATTCCCTTCGGTCAGATGGGTGCTCTCGGCTTCACCGTTATCGCCGCTGCCGGAGTAGCCATCCAAGCCTATGTGGCCCGCTGGTACCGTGAGATGCTGGATGCCGGATACACCTTCCGCAAAAAATCAGCTGCCCGCTCCATCGACCCTGCCCGCAGCAAACGTATTCTGATTACAACGGTTATTCTGGTCTTCATCGTATTCGTGCGATCCTGGTACGGCGCCTCTATCGGCGGGTATTATGCCTTCTACTTAATGGACAAATACGGGATGACGCTGGATAAGGCACAGATCTATATCTTCATCTATCTCGCTGCCGGCGCTGTCGGCACTTTCTTCGGGGGCCCGCTCGCAGACCGCTTCGGCCGCCGCAATCTTATTCTGGTCTCGATGATCGGGACGGTGCCGTTTGCGCTGGCCCTGCCTTTTGTGAACCAGTTCTGGGCGGCCGTCCTGCTGATTATCTCCGGGTTCATTCTACTATCCAGCTTCTCCGTCACGGTTATCTACGCGCAGATGCTGTATCCAGGCAATATCGGTACGGTCTCGGGTCTAATTACCGGCCTTGCCTTCGGGCTTGGCGGAATTGGCTCTGTCGTAATCGGGCATCTGATCGACACGATCGGAATCGCCACGGTGTTCGTGGCCTGCGGCTTCCTGCCGCTGCTCGGCCTGTTGGCTCTGCTGCTGCCTGGTGACAAGAAGCTCGAGGAATGGGCAGCGGAATAAGCAAATCTATTCATAGCATGGAGAGAACCTTGGCGAACATAGCAGCCGCAAGCCCGCTGCCGGCAGTCATGTAGTTGTCCGGATCAGAGTGGTCGAAGCCCATCCATACCGCTGCAGTCCATCTAGGGGTATAGCCTACAAACCATAAATCCCTGTTGGCCTTGCCGGGGACTCCCGGCAGATCCAACTGCGTGGTTCCTGTCTTACCGGCGACTGTAACATTCATTCGCGCCCGTCTGCCCGTCCCTTCACTCACTGCCTGACGGAGCATGGCAGTCATATCCGCTGCGGTACGTACCGAAATGGCTTGCTGCGGCGCAGCGACATGTGAATACACCACCTGGTTCTGCGAATTCCTGATACTACGCACCAGATACGCCTTGTTAAGAATGCCTCCATTCGCAAAGACGGTGTAGGCTTGAGCCATCATGAGCGGAGAAACCCCGCTATACAGACCTCCAAGGGCAATGGCCAGATGGTTGTCTTCTGCAGCGAGTTCTATTCCCAGCCTGGCGGCAAACCCACGGGCATAGCTGACCCCCACCTGCTTCAGTAACCATACCGCTGGGGCATTAATGGACTGCTGCAGGGCAACCCTCATGCTCACCTGCCCACGATATACACCGTTCAGATTAGCCGGACTGTAGCTGCCATAGGTTGTTTTAATGTCAGGCAGGAGACTGTCCGGCGTATATTTCCCGCTCTCCAGCGCCGGCCCATAATCTATAATGGGTTTGAGCGCGGAGCCTGGCTGCCGGGAGGGAGTTACGGCTCTGTTCAGACCGCCTGTACGCGGGTTTCGCCCGCCCAACAGTGCAGCCACTTCACCGGTCCGCTGGTCCATGATGACCATGGCTGCTTCTGCTCTCTGGTTTTTGCCATCCGGCGGAAATGCCTCCTCCTGTGAGAATGCCCGCTCCATAGCACGCTGCACCTCAATATTCATGCCTGTCACCAGTGTATATCCGCCTGTGCTTAGCTCCTTTTGCGATAATCCTGTCTGCCGCATCACTTCCTGAATTGCCGCACCCATATAGGACGCCCCGACAATCTCAGTCTTATCCTTAACCGGAGGTACGTAGGTGCTCTTCATTGCTGCCGTCATCTGTTCCGTTGTAATCAGCTGTTGCTGTTGCATAATCCGCAGGACAAGATTCCGTCTGCTTGCTGACCGTTCAAGGTTGTCTGCCGGATTGTAAATAGACGGCCCTTTGGGGATAGCCGCAAGCGTCGCGATCTGCCCGATCTCCAAATGCTTCAGATCAGTTATACCAAAATAACGCTCCGCTGCAGATTTCACCCCATATTGCCCTTGTCCCATATAAATTTGGTTGAGATACAACTGCAGAATCTCATCCTTCGATAACTGCTTCTCCAGGGCCAATGCTATTGAGGCTTCGTTCAGCTTACGCAGCAGATTCTGCCCCCGGTTCAGATACAACCCTCTTGCCAGCTGCTGGGTGATGCTGCTTCCACCCTCAGATACCCCCATCCGTACGGTATTATTGACTAATGCACGGGCTATTCCCTGGTAGTCCAGACCTTTATGGCTGTAAAAACGGCGGTCCTCTACAGCAATGAAAGTATCTATGAGCAGCTGCGGCATTTCTCCTAGTCCTGCTTTGATTCGATAGCCCGTTTCAGGCAGCGGTATTCTCCGCAACACCGTTCCGTCAGAGGCCATAATGACGCTTGACTCCGGTAAAATCATTTTCTCCGGATAACGGTCCAGCACCAGCTTTCCATACTGACTCATATATATAATTCCTGCTAGCATAAGAATGGTAAGGATGACTGTCAGATCAAAAACGGTATAGCAAATACGTAGCAGGAATCTCCGTCTTGTTCCCATACTCATACCTGCCGAGTCCAATTCTCCAGAAGCTTTTCCAGTCCCAACGCCTCGTGCTTAGCCATCACCAGATGCTGCAGAACTGCACCGGGGATAATACAGACCTCTTCCTCTGACTCCGCCACTGTCTGTTCCAGCGTGCGGATCAACGCCCGTGTCCGCAAAATAAGCGCTATGAACTCTTGTGCATCCGGCTCTGGCATTTGTATTTGCGGTGCAGGGGCCGCTGCCGGCCGCAATCCGGCCTGATGAATCCGGCGCAGACTGGCAGCCAGCCGTCTGAATTCCCCACCCGATTGTACCTCAAGGTCCGTAAGCTCACAGGAGCCGTGAACCGCCAGTTGTTCTGCGGCGCGCAGCAGCGCGGTGGTATCGTTGGCTGCTTTTTGTGAACGGAGCAGGAACAGCCCTGCACATACAACGGTGAACATCATGACAGCCGCCGGTCTTGCGCCGATATGATTGATGATCCAATGCATGAAACGGACAAACAGCGCAGCCGATTCCGGCGTATACCAGGAGTAGAGCATAGTAAAAATCCCCCGCATAAGCAGCAACAGCCCTGCACTAAGCAGAGCGCTACCGCAGAATATGTAGAGGTAAAGTGTGCGGATCGTGTGTATTTTTGACATCAGCCAATTTCTCCTGCCTCCCCGGGTCTCATCCCATAGCCCAAGGATATCGGCTAAATCTTAAGAAACACCATTGCCACTTCTTAAGAAATACTGAAGATTGTCAGGAGGATACCGGAAATCGGGTAACAAAGTCAGTCCGGGATCTGGTGCTGTGAGCCGTAATCTCCCCATGGTGCCTTTCCACAATTCCCTTGGCAATCGCCAGACCTAATCCCGATCCCCCGGTAATCTGCGATCTGGAGCGCTCCGCCCGGTAGAACCGCTCAAAAATATGTGGAAGATCCCCCTCCGCAATCATCTCGCCGAAATTGCTGATCCGCACAACTGCATCGTTACCTTCACAGCTGAGTCCAATCTCAAGCCGTTTCCCGTCCTTCCCGTACCGGATCGCATTGGCAATCAGATTCTCATACGCACGTACCAATTCATAAGGAGCCGCTTCAATCCACAACGATTCGGTATCATCCTGCAGTTCATAAGTCATGCCTTCACGGGTCAGTGCCGGAACCGATTCCTCCGCAAGCTGGCGCATAAATGCCTTGAGATCGAGCCGTTCCAGCACTAACGGCAGTCTGCTGCTGTTAACCCGCGTGTATTCAAACAAGTCGTCAATCAGCTTGCGCAGCACCAATGACTTCTGATAGGCAATCCCTACATAGTAACGTATCTCCGTCTCTTCCCGGCAGCGGTCCTGCTCAATATATTCTAAAAACCCAAGCACCGAGGTCAACGGAGTGCGGAGATCATGCGATACACCGGTAATCAGCTCGTTTTTGGACTCGACAGCCTTGCGTTCTTCCAGCAGCGAATGCTGTAGCCGCTCAGACATGATGTTGATGTTCTCTGCAAGTACCCCCAGCTCGTCCGACGTTCGAACCTCAATCCGGTGCGATTCATCAAGCTTCGTGATCTGCTGGATACCGCTGGTGATCTCTTCGAGGTACGAGACGATTTTACGCGTATAGATGAAGAAGAAAATCAGAAAGCTGGCAATCCCGACAGCAGTCATCAGCGGCGCTGAACCGATATGGTTGATGATCCATTTCAAAGTAAGTGAGTACAGCGCGGAGGGCTCCGCCGGCTCAAGATAAACTAAGGAATTGACCAGCCGATAGCCAGCCAAAAGCAGAGCTGCCCCCGACAAAATGCTCAGCACAAAGGCCCAGATAAACTTCCAGCGGATGGTGCTTATATATTTGGTGTTCACTACAGTTCCCCTCAGCTTTCAGGATGGATGATCCAGTTTGTAGCCAATGCCCCATACGGTCTGCACATAACGGGGCTGCTTTGCGTCCAGCTCAATTTTGTCGCGGATATTGCGGACATGCACCATCACGGTATTGCCACCATCCAGAAAAGGCTCATTCCACACTTTCAGATAAATCTGCTCCATGCTGAGCACCTGTCCCTGATGCCGCGCCAGAAGTTCCAGGATAGAAAACTCGCGGGGTGTCAGCTTCACCTTGCGATTGTCCACACTTACCTCATGCCGAAGTGTATCTATCAGCAAATCTTCAAAGATCAGTTCATGCTCATTCGTTCTGGCAGAAGTGTCCCGATTCAATTTATGGTAACGTCGCAGCTGCGATTTGGCCCGCGCCACCAGTTCCAGCGGATTAAACGGCTTGCCCACATAATCGTCTGCACCGATGCTGAGTCCAAGGATTTTGTCCATATCGGCATTCTTGGCGGAGAGCATAATAATCGGCATGTTGCGCTCTTCACGAATCTTCATGCAGGCGGCAATCCCATCCATGTGTGGCATCATCACATCGAGTATAATGAGATCCACCTCTTCCTTGCCAAGGCATTCAAGCGCCTCTCTTCCATCAAATGCCTTAAGCAGCCGGTACCCCTCATTGCGAAAATAGATATCCAGCAGTTCCACAATCTCCACTTCATCATCCACCAGCAGTATCGTTTCTTGGTTCATGGGCATTTAATCCTTTCCCTAGCTCTTTCCATTAGTCTATAAGAAAAAGTTCAGAGAAGGCAACCATACGGTCAGGCTTGATCGGGATAATATTATTCAGCGGTGTTTTTTTGCGGTACAATTAGTTAAAACTTAAATTAATATGATATTGGACACTTATTCATCAAGGGAGGGACTGCAGGTGAAAAAAATATTGACCGGCATCCGCAAAGGATACGGCAAGAAGCTCGTCTCGATTCACTTGTGGAATGCCTGGCTGGTCTTAATCCTTGCCGTTAGCGGTCTGATGCTGGTAGGCGGCTTCTGGAGAGAGCTGCTGGGTGAAGGCAGAGTGTGGCTGAAGTGGGGCCATATCGTGTTCGGTCTGGTGCTGTTGATCCCTGTAGTCTATTATCTGCTACTGGCAGCGAAGCACTGGAAGCGGCTCAAGGGTAAACCTGCGCAAAAAGCCAATGTCCTCTTCGTGCTGACGCTTTTGATCGGCTGGCTGATCTCAGGGGTTGTACTCTGGCAGTTCAGGCTCGCCGGGCCGAGAGCAGCGAATACTGCGTTATTCATCCATGATCTGCTGACCTGGGTCGGCCTGCCCGTAATCATCTATCACTCCATTACCCGGGTGAAGTGGCTGAAGGAGCCCAAGAAGCGCACGATTGTGGCAGAAGCTGTACCTGTAAAAGAGACCTCTTCTCACGCAGAACGGGCGCGGCGCGCGGCTCCTTCTGAAGCCCAGCCTATGTATTCACGCCGCGGGTTCATTAAGGTTGCGGTAGGCGCCGGGCTTGCTGTCACGCTCGGCCCTACTTTTGTCCGCTGGATCGGTAAATCCCTGCAGTTTCCGGGTACAGCCGACTATGCGGCAACCAATGCCAATGCATTGATTCCTGACCCTGTTCCGCTGGCGGAATCTGCACCTCCTATCGGCGGGGGAGCCGAGGGCAGCTTTCGGGTATATACGGTCACGGCCATTCCCGCGTTCGACAACTCCAACTGGTCTTTTACTATTGATGGCCTGGTGGATAAGAAGCTGAGCTGGAACTGGGAAGAGTTCGTTAAGCTGCAGCGTGAGGTGCAGGTCAGTGATTTCCACTGCGTGACAGGCTGGTCTGTGTACAAAAACACATGGGAGGGTCTACCCCTCTCGAAGCTGCTCGATATGGCCGGTGTGCAGCCTGGGGCCGTCATGGTCAAGTTCTACTCGGGAGACGGTGTCTATACGGACTCACTCACTCTGGATCAGGCAAGGATGGACGATATCATGGTGGCTGTGATGCACGATGGCAAACCTATCCCCAATCAGCTCGGCGGACCGGTTCGTCTCGTTACTCCGCAAATGTATGCCTATAAATCGGTTAAATGGCTGAACCGCATTGAGTTAATCAATGAAGATTATGTCGGGTATTGGGAACAGCGGGGGTATGACAAAGATGCCTGGCTGCCGGGTGCCAAGCGGGTGTAGTTGCAGCTCCTGCCTTTTATCCAATTAAAAAACCTCCTTTCCCAATTAGGGAATTTGGAGGTTTTTTGTTCTTGCTTAATGGATCACAGGCTTTTGAAGGAAGCATCGTACAGGCGGAACATGGTTTTGTAGCCGGACTCGTCAATCTTGATTCCAACGTCCAGGCGACCCGATATTTCCAGCGGACCTGAGGTGTGGCGGAGCTTACTGCCTTCAGGAACAAACACAATCATAATCTTGTTCCAGTAGGTCTCATCCCCATTATCGAACGGACACTCTGCACCCGGTTCGGGAATAAGCAGGAACCAGTTTTTCTCAAAAGAAAGGACCTCGCCCATGAATCCCTTAATAGTGACCTGCTGACCGCTAAGATCCCAGAAGTGCTCTGAGGGCCGGGTCTGATCGTCTCCATCAAAAAAACCGTTCCAGTCTATGGCTGTATTCCCTGTGTAGGCAGCAACCACTGTAGCCGTTGCCGCTGGTGCCGCAGACGGAGACAGTGACGGTGGCACGCTCAATACCGGAGCAGATTTCGCCTTGACGGATTCTGCTCCAGTGCCGCTTCCCTCGGTACCCTTAGACGCTGCTGCTGGGCGGGGGCTTTGTACAGAAGATGAGGCTGCCGGACTCGGAGTAGTAGTTACGGTCTTCCCAGGGGTCTTCCGGGAAGCCGTCTCAACAGGTGCAGCAGCAGGCGATGGAGACGGCTTGAACGTAACCGTCACCTTGGATCCGGCATCCGTACCTTTGGATGGAACAGCAGACGCAGCAGCTCCGCCCTTGGTAACTGGAGCAATGGCCTGCGGGGAAGGGGATGCTGACGACTCAGCTTCCACCGTGACTTCCGCAGTGCTCTGCGAGGCTTCCGCCACCGCTGCAAAGGATTCCCCGTTGCCTTCGGTAGCAGTATTCTGGCCACATGCCTGAAGCAGCAGCAGACCTATCACAGCTCCCGACAGCAGAATCAGTCTTCCTTGTAGTCGTATCAATTGAACGTACCTCCTATGATTTGAACAAGGCGAGCGGGTGCATCCGGTACATCCGGAAGGCTGGTCCAAGCGAGGACAGCAGACCTATAGCCAGCGCCCCAAGCACAATAAGCCAATGCTCCGGTGTCCAGTGGTAGGGCTCGATTTGAATGCCCGCCTGCGAGAACAGCATGTCCCTCAGCAGATAAGCTCCGAGATGACCGGTCACAAGCCCCGCGATAAGTCCGGTTGCCGTTACGAGCAGGCCTTCTGTGGTCAGGGAGAGCCATACGTAGGCCCGTGATTTTCCGAGAAGACGCAGTATTCCGACATCCTTGGTCCGCTCTGAGGCTGCTGCAACAAGAGATAATAGAATCGCAATACCTGCGAGCAGCACACATATAGCCGTCAGCATCCCCAGCAGCCGGGAGCCCTGATCCACTGCATTCAACACATCGGACACAGCCTTGCTGGTATACACCGCCTGAACACCGCCGCTGCCATCGAACGCCTGCTTCAAATCATGGGCCCCCAGCAGACTAGCCGGCTTAACCAGCACTGCCGTAATCTCCCGCTCCTCAGGCGCCAGGCCATGTACAGCCCAGGCATAGTCCACCGTTGTAAAGACCGCACGGTCATCCGGAGTATGGAGTTCTGGAAGAATCCCCGCTACCCTATACCGAAAATCCTCATGGGCATGCCCGCCTGATTCTCCCGCTGCATGCTCCTCCTCATGACCCTCCTCATGCTCAGGAGCTGAGGATTCGTGGTCTTCTCCCTGCACAAGTCCATGCGCCCCCGCAAAGGTATCGCCTATCTTCAGTCCCAGCGACCGGGCGACGTAAGAGCCTACAATCGTATCTCCAGTATCGGCATACATCTTGCCTTCCTGCAGCCTGCTGCCGCCGTAACGGTTGAAGAAGTACCCGGAATCTATCCCAACAATTGGATAGCCTTTGTAGTTGTCGCCCGTAGTCATCGCAAAGGCAGCTTCCACGGACGGGTCACTCCGTGCCTCATCCAGTACAGTGAGCGGGATATTCCCGGTTGGTGCGCCAATATGATAAAAGGTATTGAGCACCAGTTGTGTCTCACTGCCCGCTGCCCCTATGACAAGATCAAAAGGGCCATAGCCTTTCTTGGCCCCCTGCTCAACACTCTGCCGGGATAGAACAAGTAAGACAATAAAGGCAACTGTAATCGCCACAGCACACACGGTAAGCAGAGACAGGAACCGCCGGTGCAACACATTGCGGAGGGTGAGCTGGAAGAGGCTCATAGTGAAACCCCCTCCTTGTCTATCCCGCTGAACGAGGACCGCTGCCGGGCTAATACCTCCCGGCGTACTTCATTGATATCCTGAATGTTCAAGCGGCGCGGAAACCGTTCAGCCATATTGAGGTCATGTGTTACCACGATTAAGGTGTGTCCATGCGCTGCACTAAGCTCCAAGAGCAAAGAGGATATCTCATCGGCAGTCTCCCAGTCCAAGCTGCCTGTCGGTTCATCTGCCAGCAGAAGCGGCGGGTGATTGACCATGGCTCTTACAATGGCAACACGCTGCTGCTGCCCGCGTGAGAGCTGGGAAGGCAGATGCCTTCCGCGGCCCCCCAGGCCCACCTGTTCCAGCCAGCCGTCCACTATACGCCGTCGCTCCTTTTGCGGAAGCCGGGCCGTCATGGCAATCTCGACATTCTGCCGCGCGGTCAGCGAGGGAATCAGATGGAAGTCCTGCAGCACATAGCCGATAGCAGAAGCACGGAAGGCATCGCGCTTCGCCTCAGTTAACTCGTGAAGCGGCTGTCCATTTACGGTAATTCTGCCGCTGTCTGTACTCATGATGCCGCTGATCAAGTGCAAAAGCGTGCTTTTACCGGACCCGCTGGGTCCGGTAATGGCTACGCACTCTCCTTGTTCAACGTTCCAAAGCGGGATATCAAGAATCGGCACAGCTCTGCCGTCCACTTTGAATTGTTTGGTTACATTCTGAATCTGGAGCAATAAGAGCCACTCCTATCTGAGTACAATGCGTTCGGACAAGGCATCCCAGGTTAGGGTCGTGCCCTTCAACTGGTTGAATGCACTAAGCGGAAGGTAGAGTACATTGTTATCCACATCCACCGTATATGCGGCCGCTTTGCTGTTCAGCTTCGCTGTTTTACCTGTCAGATCGACGTCGATCGTATTCTTTCCAAAAGCCAGCTTGGCAGCAGAGGTGTTCCCTGTATAGGTTCCTCCAAGCGCCTTCACCAGTGCCTGTGCCGGGTAGAGCACCTCATTGTCGCGGCTGATTTTGAATTTCGGATAGACATATTTCGCTTGCAGCTCTGCGGAACGTTTGTTCAGATCAATTCCCAGTATGTCTGCTCCTGCCGTTGCGATCTGCGTATTGTCAATCTGTCCCTTCACCTTGTCAGCAATCGGGCCATACGCCCACACCCCAACATCCACCGCAGAGTGACCATGACCCGACCAGCCGACCAGCAGACGCTTGGAAATTACTGCATTATATGCGCCTTCCCGTTTGTACGAAGAACCGTCGCCATTCATAATCTGGGTAACTTCCTCATCCGTCAGATCTGTAATCCAGGTGTTTGCGGTTACGATCTTGCGAATCTCTTCCGGTGTCTGTGCTGCTTCAAGATCGGCTGCCAGACTCTCGGAGGAGTGCTTCTGCTTGTTCCACAGATCGATGTTAATCTCATAGATATTGTCACGCGAGAGTGAGAGGCCGCCTGTCTCATGGTCAGCCGTAACCACTACGGAGGTGTTGCCATTTTTCTTCGCAAAATCAACAGCTGCCTTGAAGGCTGCGTCGAAGTCAAGTGCTTCCTGCACCATAGTCGGCAGATCGTTGGCATGACCGGCATGGTCGATACGCCCGCCTTCAATCATCATAACGAAGCCGTCTTTATCGGCGGACAGAATATTCAGTGCCTTGGAGGTCATCGCCGCCAGGCTCGGAATTTCAGGAGTGCGGTCTGGAGTATAAGCCACATGGGAGTTACCGAACAAACCTAACACCTTGGTATTCTTGGAAGTAAGTGCATTTAAGGCGGTGGTATTCTCAACTACCGTGTACCCTTTCGCTTTGAAGTCAGGCAGCAGGTTCTTATCTGTACGCTTGCCCTTCTCCTCCTTGGTCAGGAAGAACTGCTTCCCGCCGCCCATCAGCACATCCACTCCGCTCTCCAGATACTGCGAGGCAATCGCCGATTCGTTGTCACGGTTACGGACATGGGAAGCATACACGGCTGGTGTGGCATGGGTGATACGGGCAGTGGTCACAAGGCCTGTGGCCTTGCCTGCGCTCTCGGCAGCTTCAATAATGGAAGCAAAGGGCCTCGAGACATCCTCATTAGAGACGCTGATGCCTGCGTTATAGGTTTTATGACCTGTAGCAAATGCAGTACCGGCAGAGGCGGAGTCTGTGACGATCCCGGATACGATTTTACCGCTGTCCTCTCCCCGGTCTGCATATGTAGTAGCTTGTCCCACGTAGTATGGATCGAGGTTCAGGTGCTTGACTCCCTTGGTATATTGCTGAAAATATCTTGCCGCAGACACTTGGGCCGGGCCCATGCCGTCGCCGATCAGAACAATAAGATTCTTAGACTGGGCCTTGGCAGCGCCCCCGGAATTCGCCGGGCTCTTGGCCGCACCTGCAAGGGTTGCTCCTGATACTACAGCTGCCGCCAATCCTCCAACAATCATGCCCCTCATTAACTTGTTCATCATATACCCCTTCCTCATTGTGACGGTTCTAATCCCAAGCTTACCTTGGAAAGATTAACTAACTGTCAAAATAAGTATGGAGTTGTATTAAATTATCAAGTGTTCACATATACAAAAAGCCCTGTACCTCTCCGCCGTCAGGCAAAAGAATTACAGGACTCTGTATACCTCTATCCGTTCTCGCCTTACAACTCCAGCAAGCGGATCAGCTCGTCTTCGTCTTCGATAACCTTGACCCCCAGCTGCTGAGCCTTGGCCAGCTTGCTGCCCGCCTTCTCCCCGGCGATGACCAGGTCAGTCTTCTTGGAGACGCTGCCGGATACCTTGGCTCCCAGAGCTTCCAGGCGTTCGGCCGCTTCTTCGCGGGTCATTTTGTGCAGCGTACCTGTGAGTACAACGGTTAAACCGCTGAAGTAGGAGTTGGTAGCAACTACACGCGGAGCTTCAGCACCCTTGGCCTCTACCCCCAGCGCCCGCATACGGTCAATACTGACCACTACGAACGGATCGGCAAAATAGTTCACGATGCTCTCTGCCACAATCCCACCGATATCCGGCAGCCCGGCCAGCTCCTCCGCTGTAGCAGACATGACGGCTTCCAGGCTGCGGTAATGGTCGGCCAGCATTCTTGTCGTGGCTTTGCCGGTATTAGGAATGCCGAGTGCATAGAGGAAGGATGCCAGATCTCTGCCTTTGCTGTCTTCGAGTGCCTTCAGCAGATTCGCCGCCTTCTTCTCTCCGAACCGCTCCAGCTTCACCAGCTGGTCGAAGGTTAGCTCATACAGATCCGCAGGCTCCCGAACACTAAGCTCCTCATACAGCTGAGCCGCAGTCTTCTCACTGAACGTCTCAATATCCATGGCATCTCTGGACGCAAAATGGGTAATCCGGCTGACAATCTGCGGCTTGCAGTCCAGCTTGTTGTTGCAGAACAGATGAGCGCCGCGCATCTCCAGCGGGAACCCGCAGGCCGGACACTCCTCAGGGAACAGGATCTCCCCGCCGTCACTCTCTTCTGTCACCTTGCCCAGAATCTCCGGGATCACATCATTGGAGCGGCGGATGAACACCCGTGTGCCCAGTGCGAACTTCAGATTCTTGCGCTCAATATCGCCCACATTGTTAAGGGTGCAGTTCTGTACCGTAACCCCGGCTAGTTCTACAGCTTCCACCCGCGCGAGCGGAGTCACTTTGCCGGTACGTCCGACATTCCAGCTTACAGATTCAAGAATAGTTGTGGTCTCTTCCGCCTCAAATTTATAGGCAACGGCCCAGCGCGGGAACTTGTCGGTATACCCCAGCGCCTCACGGATGCGGAAGTCCGTGACCTTAATCACTGCTCCGTCAATCAGATAATCCAGACCGGAACGGCTCTCTTCAATCTCTGCCAGCTGCTCAGTCACATCATCGAAATTGCTGAAGTAGTTGAGGTAAGGGTTAACCTTGAACCGGTTGCTGCGCAGGAAATCCATCATCTCCTGATGATCGCCGAACTTCACGCCCTCTGCATACCCCACATTATAAAAGAAAGCATTCAGCCTGCGGTCGGCAGTCATCTTGGGATTCAGGTTGCGCAGCGCGCCCGCCGCACCATTGCGTGCATTCTTCAGCGGCTCTGCTGCGCGGGTATTATAATCCGCCAGTACAGACAGGTTCATAATCCCCTCGCCCTGCACTTCAATAACGCCTTCCTTGAACGGGATATTCAGCGGAACGGACTTGATCGTCTTCACCTGAGCCAGAATCCCCTCACCTGTCACCCCGTTGCCGCGGGTAGCTGCTTGTACAAGTGCCCCATCACGATAGGTCAGGTTCAGTGTCAAGCCGTCGAACTTCAGCTCCACGGCATAACACGGATCCGGCAGCGGATTGTCCGGGTTCTTGGTATTATAATCATTCACCAGCTTCAGCACACGGGTGTTCCAGGTACGAAGCTGTTCAATGTTCTGCGCCTTATCCAGACTCCACAGCGGTGCCAGATGGCGGTGCGGTGTGAAGCCCTTGAGCAGCTCCCCGCCTACCCGCTGGGTCGGAGAATGCGGCAATACCATTCCGCTCTCCGCTTCCAATGCTACCAGCTTATCGTAGAGCACATCATATTCCTTGTCGCTGATCTGCGGGGCATCCAGCGTATAGTAGTGATAATTGTACTGATTCAGCTCGGCGACAAGTTCTTCCATCGTGAACATAATATCCATCCGGCACATCCCTCCGTCAAATGGGTTTCCTACGGTTAGCGTGATCCAAAAGCATTGCCGTTAATCGCAAGCTTGATTTATTCAACTTTGGTGATCGGCGCAAAGCCGGCCAGCAGCCGCTTGACGCCTACCGGCGCCGGGAAGGCAATCTGCAGCTCCGTATCGTTGCCGCTGCCCTTCACGGCTACAATGGTGCCGATGCCCCATTTGCCGTGGGAGACCTTGTCGCCTGCCTTGAAGCCTCCGGCCTCCGCAGCCGCCCCGGCTCCGCCCGTCGTGCGCTGCGCGCCTCCGGTCGTTACCACAACACGGCCCGCGCCAGGCACCGCGCTTGCCGAACTGCCGCTGCCGAAGCTGGCGGACCCGCCGCCTCCCGGCGCGTTCCCGGCAGCAGCGCTGCGGCTGCCGAAGTTCCCCCGGCTGCCTCCGCTTCCGCTGAAGCCCCGGCCGCCATAGGCACCGCCTGCCTCCGCGCCTCCGCGCCGGAAGCGGTCCGATTCACGGACGGTATCTTCCTTCAGCTCCTCCGGAATCTCCTCCAGAAAGCGGGACGGCGCATTCGCGTTCGTCCGCCCGAACAACGTGCGCATCCGTGCGCAGCTGAGGAACAGCTGCTTCTCCGCACGGGTTATGCCCACATACGCCAGCCGGCGTTCTTCTTCCAGTTCATCATTGTCCTGGAAGGCACGGCTGTGCGGGAACACCCCTTCCTCCATCCCGATGATGAAGACGGTCGGGAACTCCAGCCCCTTCGCGCTGTGCATCGTCATCAGCACCACCGCATCGCTGCGTTCCTCTTCATCGTTCACACTGTCGATATCCGCGATCAGTGCCAGATCGGTCAGGAAGGAGACCAGCGACTTGTCTTCATTGTTCTTCTCGAACTCCATCGTAACAGACAGGAACTCGTCAATGTTCTCCAGGCGTGAACGGGACTCCAGCGTATTCTCATTCTGCAATTCAAGGCGGTACTGCGACAGCTCGAGAATCTTCTCAGTCAGCTCTGTCACCGAGAGGAATTCCACCATCCGGTGCAACGCTTCGATCATATCGTAGAATTCCACCAGCGTGTTGCGGGTCCGTCCGGCGAATCCGAGATCATCCACCGTCTGCAGCGCCCGGAAAATCGACACGCCCTGGGCAGCAGCCGCTGCCGCAAGCTTGCCAACGGTTGTATCCCCCAGCCCGCGCTTCGGAACATTGATAATCCGCGTCAAGCTGATATCATCATCAGGATTGGATAACAGCCGCAGGTACGCCAGCAGATCCTTAATTTCTTTACGGTCGTAGAACTTGATCCCCCCGACAATCTGGTAGGGAATATCCGACTTGATCAGAATTTCTTCTATTACACGGGACTGGGCGTTCGTACGGTACAGAATCGCATGATTCTGGTAAGCCTGTCCCTGCTTCACATTCTTGCTGATCTCCCCGGTGACGAAATATCCTTCGTCATGCTCAGTGTCACCGCGGAACACCTTGATCTTCGCGCCTTCATCGGAGTCGGTCCACAGCTTCTTGGGCTTGCGGCCCGTATTGAGGGCAATCACGCCGTTGGCGGCATTCAGAATATTTGAGGTGGAACGGTAATTCTGCTCCAGCAGAATCGTCTGGGCTTCGGGGTAATCCTCTTCGAAGTTCAGAATGTTCGAGATATCCGCCCCGCGCCAGCGGTAGATGGACTGGTCACTGTCCCCTACCACGCAGATCCGGTGATGGCCTTCAGCCAGCATCCGGCAGAGCATGTACTGCGCCCGGTTCGTATCCTGATACTCATCGACATGAATATACTTGAACTTCTTCTGATAGAAATCCAGTACATCCGGCTTCTCCTTGAACAGCTCGATCGTCTTCATAATCAGGTCATCGAAATCCAGAGAGTTGTTGCTTCTCAGCCGGTGCTGGTATTTGGTGTACACTTTAGCAACCAAGCCTTCAAAATAATCGCCGACCTTCTGCTCATACTGCGCCGGTGTGATCAACTCATTCTTGTTCGTGCTAATAACAGCCTGGATGGCCTTCGGCTCGAACTTTTTGGTATCGATATCCAGATCCTTCATACAATTACGGATAACAGATAGCTGGTCTGTCGAATCCAGAATGGAGAAATTCGAGGTGAAGCCGATCTGATCAATATCCTTCCGCAGAATCCGCACACACATGGAGTGAAAAGTGGATACCCAAATATCCCGGCCCTCCGGCCCTACCAGCTTGGAGACACGGTCCTGCATCTCCCGGGCGGCTTTATTCGTAAACGTAATCGCCAGAATCGCCCAAGGCGGTGCCTTGCGGTTCGCGATCAGCCAGGCAATCCGGTGGGTCAGCACGCGGGTCTTACCGCTGCCTGCGCCAGCCATGATGAGCAGGGGGCCTTCAGTTGCTTCTACAGCCTGACGCTGCGGGGGATTCAGACGGCTTACGGCGTCTTGTATGTTAACAAGTTGCATGTGTTACATGCTCCTTTCTGAATAAAAGCTATATCATGATCTATAAACTCTACCAGTCCATCTGCGGGGTATCCCGTACAGCCTGAACCGTCAACAGCGCTTGTTCCACATTACTATAAATAATATTGCCGACCACTACTGTATCACATAGCGCGGCTACATGCTTGGCTTCCTCTGCACCTGTAACTCCGCCGCCATAGAAAAGCTGGCTGTGCTCAACCACTTCCCTGACCTCGCGCACAATCTCCAGATCTCCATAGCATCCGCTATATTCAAGATAGACCACCGGGAGGTTCATCAGCTTGTCTGCAATCTGCGCATAGGCTCCCGCACCAGCCGCATCCAGCGAGCAGTCCGCACCGGTCAGGCGTGCTACCGAGGAATCGCTATTCAGCACAATATAGCCCTCTGTCAGCAGCAATTCCCATGGGATCAGACTGCCGAAGCGTTCAATCGCCCGGCGGTGATGGCCAAGAATCCATGAAGTATCGTCCGTGTTGAGCACCATGGGAATCATATACAGGTCAAAACCGGGCACAGCGGCCTCCAGATCCGAGATCTCCAGCGCGCAAGGCAGGTCATACTGCCGGATTCTCGCAAGCAGACTCACTGTATTCTCATAAGTCACGCCGGTAGAGCCGCCGACTATAATCGCATCGGTTCCCGACTGGCACACAGCGTCCAGCTCCTTGTCACCAAGCACACGGTCCGGGTCCAGCTTGAATACATGCCGCCATGGCCTGATCATTTGCCGCATCTCATTCATCTTTGTCCATCCTCATTGTTCATCTAAGTGAATATACACACTCCTGCGCACGCAAAATCCGTATCTCTAGTCTAAGTCAGCACGAAGGGGGGTGTCAATTTAAAAGAGAACAAAATGCGAACATTTTTTCGCATATTTGCCTTAGCCTTCTCCTCAATCAGCGGAGACCCTTGATCCGGTTCAAATCATTTTCCGGGACAAAATCAGTGTAGAATCCGTAGACGCCTATCCGGGAGAGCTCCACAATTTCCTGCTCATCGTTTACGGTATGCACATAGACCCTGGCGCCTGCTTTTTTCAAGTTACGTACGAAGCTCTTGGTAGCCCTGGTTGTTGGCATGGTGATATCCACGCCAGTCTGCTTGACGAATTCAATGATCACCTCGTCGCTGTCCTCTGTCTGGTATAAGGTAAAGATGATCTCAGGAAAAGCGTACACCTGCTTCACAACCTCCAGCATCTCCCGGCTGTAAATCTGCGGAACGATCCGCTCCAGCAGCGCAGGGTCCTTCTTCCGGGCGGCTTCCACAATCAGCTCAAATTGCTTCGTTACCTGCTCCGGTTCCAGCTCCTTCGTGTCCGTTACAATATACGTGTCCGGGTAGAGCTCCATCAGGTTGACGATTTTCTCAATATCCAGCGGAGAGTAGAGCTCCAGCACCGGGCTGTTCATCACTTCATCGTGAGTCAGCACCTCCCCCTGCTTGTCAGGAGGAAGTACCTCCTCTTGCCCCAGCTTCTTGCTCATCCCCGTAGTCCATTCATGGCGGGCCACCAGCTGTTCATCACTAGTCAGCAGCAGGTCCGCCTCAAAGATCCGGGTCCCCTGCTCATAGTTTGCAATAAAAGCATCCTTGGTATTGGTATACGCCTTGTCATTGATTCCGCCCATGGCATGGGCAATAACCCTGTGGGCTGCGAAGCCGGTAGCCGGCTCTTTTTCTTTTCCTCCAAGCGTCAGTACAAGCAGAAGTGCAACAGCCCCGATGATAATCATAGAAGCCATAAGCTTTGTTCTCTTCATGATGGCAGTCTCCTTTGCAAGTAGTAGAGAGTCGGCTGGAAAAAGCAAAAACGGCTGTGTCATCCTCAAGGGGCAGCAACCGTTTTTTAGCGCAAAATATAATATAGATAAGACCTTGTACTAATAAGCGTTCTTAAACCCATTACGAATCGTCTTGGCGATAATCCGGATGTCGAACAGCAGGGACCAGTTCTCAATATAGAAAATATCATGTTTGATCCGGTCCTCAATCGAGGTATCCCCGCGCAGACCGTTACTCTGAGCCCAGCCGGTAATTCCGGGCCGCACATGATGCTTAACCATATACTTCGGAATCTCGCCACGGAACTGCTCTACAAAGAATGGGCGCTCCGGGCGCGGACCGACCACACTCATCTGCCCGAACAGAACATTGAAGAATTGCGGCAGCTCATCCAGACTCGTTCGGCGGATAAACGTGCCAAAGCGGGTCCGGCGCGGATCTTCCTTCGTGCTCCAGCCTGTGTCCACTTCACCGTCCGTCTGCATTTTCATGGAACGGAACTTGTACATCATGAAATTACGGCGGTTCAGCCCCACCCGCTCCTGCTTGAAAATCACCGGTCCTGGAGAGGTCAGACGCACTCCAAGCGCAACAATCAGCATCACAGGAGACAGCATGAGAATGGCGAACAAGGCGAACACAATATCAAACGCACGCTTCGCCATTTTGTTCCCGGCCATATCCAGCGGAACATCACGCACATTAATCATCGGCATCCCGGCAAAGTTATCGAAATATGGACGGGCTGGCAGATAGTCGAAGAAGTCGGGGATAATCAGCGTCCGCATCCCGGCTTTCTCACAAGTAGCAATAATAGCAGGGTATTTCGAGTGGGCATCCAGCGGCAGCGCCAGAATAACCTCATCGACAGGAAGCATTTCCAGCATCGCCTCCAGCTGATCCACTGTACCCAGTATCGGCTTATACCGCTGCTCCTCAATGCCATCCCACTGATGGAAGTCATCCAGGAACCCGATCGCCTCATAACCCAGCTCCGGATACTGCTCCAGGTTGTTATAGAATCTTTTACCCAATGTGCCTGCTCCGAGAATCAGGACGAACTGGCGGTTGAAGCCTTTTTCACGCAGCGACTTCAGCATCTTCTTCAGCACATACCGGTACAGCATAATGGACAGAATATTGAAGCCCATGTAGATCGCCAGATATTGCCGGGAGACATCAATCTCCCTCAGGAAGAACATTAGGCCCAGTAAGATGAAGATCCCCATGGCATGCACCTGAAAAATCTTAAGGAACTCATCAATGAACCGCTTCTTCCGCTTGGGCAAATATAGAGACACTACAATACCAATCAGTACGGCTATGGCCCCGTAGATGATGCTCCAGTAAGCATAGGATTCTATAGGCAGCGTCCGGTAGGATTCCAGCAAGCCGCTCTTGAACTTCAGCCACCAGGCTGCAAGGAAGGACATCTGAATCACGAGGAAGTCAGCTACCATATAGAGTTGGGTCAAAAATTTTTGATTCCGGCGAATCATAATCTCACCTCAGCCTTCGATTCATTGCGGATACCAGCTTCCCCGGGAACATTCAGACTCTGTGCGGGAGTAGGTACCTTACGCGGGGCAATCAATGCGTTGCGCAGCAGCGACAGAGTGAACTTAACGCCGACGCCAGCATAGACCGCTCCATTTATCATACTATTGTAACGGCTGCTATAATGCTTCTTATGAAATAAAATCATCGCCCGGTGAAACTCATACACAATCTTGAACGGTCTGCGGCGCGCGCTGCCACCCTTCAGATGTACGATGGACGTCTGCGGATAATAATAAATCCCCCAGCCCGCTTCCTTGATCCGGTAACACCAATCCAGATCCTCTCCATACATGAAAAAGGTCTCATCCAGCCCGCCCACCTGCTCAATCGTCTCCCGGCGCAGCAGCATGAACGCTCCAACCAGACAATCTACCGGATATTCATCATCCGGGTCCAGATAGCCGAGCTGATAGCCGTTGAACTTCGGACGGTCCGGGAACAGCTTACTGAAGCCAAAGGCATAATAGAAGGACGCAGATGGGGTCGGGAACCCTCTCCGGCAAGCCTTATCGAGCGACCCATCCGGCAAAATCACCTTACACCCGGACGCTCCAAGATCCGGGCGGCTGTCCATGAACGCCAGCATCGTCTCCAGCGTATCCTTACGGATCACGGTATCTGAATTGAGCAGCAGCACATAACGCCCGGAGGCGACTTCCATCCCCTGGTTATTCCCCTTGGCAAAGCCTACATTCTCCGAATTGGCGATTAACAGCACCTCCGGGAATTCCTTGCTTATCGTCTCCACCGAGTCATCCTGGGAGTTATTATCTATTAGAATAATTTCATAGGAATAGCTTGTCTCTGAATCATATACCGACCTCAGACAATCCATCGTCAGGCGGCATGTGTTGTAATTTAGAATCAATATACTAACATCTACATTCACTGCTATACTCTCCTGACAAAAATAGTAATCTATCGACAATTATTATAACACAAAAACCCCGCTGATAGGCAGCGCCTATTCAGGGAGGTTTTTACAAGGTTTTCAGCCGTTTCAAGAATCTACCCGTGAGTACTCTTTGTTCTGCTCTCTGCCTTGGCGTTTGGCCTTCTCTTGAATATACCGGCGCTTCCGCTTAAGAGCAGCTCTCTGTGCGAAAAAGGATCTCCAGGCTCCCAGCAGATTAGGCTCCTTCAATAGAGAGTAGCCGTGTGCGGCTATCTCATAAGGAAGAGAATTTAACAGAGTAATCAGCAGGGTACGGGAGGACTCGTTCTTGTATATCATTTTATACCGATTAATATAGGAGATCCGCTTAATGAACATCGCCTTGCCGCTCCGGCCCGACGTCTTCCAGCCCCGTTCATGATAGCCTATCGCTTCCGCATCATAGTAGGCCTTCCAACCGAACAGCCCAGCACGCCAAGCCACATCCACATCTTCCTTATACGCAAAAAAATCAGCGTCGAAAAACTCCCCCTCCACGCTGATATCCTCAATCATCCGCCGCGAGTACATCGCCGCTGCACCGGAGACACCGAATACTTCACCAGACTCATTCCACTGGTCAGCAGGCTCTCCCGCTCCACGGTCAAATGCCCGCCGCGCTTTATTCATCCGCAGTCCGGTACTGTCCACCAGCGAATGATCCGCCTTCAGCAGCAGCTTGCCTGTGGCACTCCCGATCCGGGAGTCGGCCTCCATCCGGGCGACCAGCTTGGAGATATAGTCCGGGGCCAACGTAAGGTCCGGGTTCAGCACCAGCACATAATCGGTCGTAGTCCCGGCAATCGCCTGATTGTGCGCGGGGGCAAAGCCGGTGTTATGTTCATTTTCCAGGAGGACAAGGGATGGACTAGGAATACAGTTGATAGCATCCCCTGAGCTGATTGCTGCAGTAATTGTTGCTGCGTCCACAGAATGTGCTGGCTTTGCGGTGTGCAGCGCTGCACCCTTATTACGCTCATGATAGAACGCCCGCACTTTCTCCGCCGATCCATCCGTGGACGCATTATCCACCACTACAATCTTTTTGACCGGATAATCCTGGCCGAGCACAGCCGACAAGCATTCCGCAATATCATCTGCGCTGTTATAAGTAACAATATGCACACTGACCGTTTTAAGTTTCATGGGGTACCTCGAGTTCCATATATTCATTGTTCGAACCTGTTACTCCCCATTATAGCGAAAAGAGAGGTGCCGGGCTATGGAAGGTTGTTCAATACAAGAAACCCCTAACCATTAAGATGGATTAGGGGTTCTTTAACATATCCAGTAACTACTTCAGTTCCAGCAAAAATTCCCTCAGCCCTTCTCGCCAAGGCCGAATATCCTGGAACCCGTTGGTACGGATCGCCAGATGCTCCATCACAGAGTTGCGCGGACGCGGCGCCGGACGGGGAAATTGCTCCGTAGCACAAGGCTCAAGCTTCGCCGTGAACTTTAGACCGAGTAATTCTTCAGCTTCAGCGAAGATCGCCTGAGTGAATTCGTACCATGTGCAGGAATCACTGTTCGAGGCATGGTAGACTCCATACTTTTCCGTCTGGATCAGCTCCAGCAAGAATCTGGCCAAGTCGACAGTGTAGGTAGGCGAGCCTTTTTGGTCGTCGACAACCTGTAGCAGCGGCTTTTCCTGCCCCAGCTTCAGCATGGTTTTCACAAAATTATTGCCGTATTTGCCGTAGACCCATGAGGTGCGTACGATGAAATACTTGGAAGATAACGACTGGACTAATACCTCTCCAGCACGCTTGGACTTCCCGTAGATACTCTTAGGATCGGTATTATCATATTCATGGTAAGGCTGTTCTCCCATGCCATCGAACACATAATCCGTGCTGATATAGACCAGCTTAGCCCCAGCCTTCTCAGCAGCGAGCGCCACATTCCGGCTTCCTGTAGCATTAATAAGGTACGCTGCATCCACATCAGTCTCAGCTGCATCCACAGCCGTATGAGCCGCACAATGAATGACCGCGTCGGGAGCGAACGCACCAATCGTCTCTTGGCACTGGTCCAGATCGGTAATATCCATCTCCTGACGGTCACAGCCCAGCACCTCATACCCCTGCCCCTGAAGCAAAAGCATAAGATCCTGCCCCAGTTGCCCGCCAGAGCCTGTGACAAACACCTTCATTTTCGTCATTACAGAGAATCCCCCAGACGGGTACCGTACTGGAGAGCAGCATATTTCTGGTATTCGCCAGACTGAATGCGGGTCCACCATTCCTTGTTATTCAGATACCACTGAATCGTTTCCTTAATGCCGGTTTCAAATGTATGCTTAGGCTTCCAGCCCAGCTCATTCGTAATCTTCGTTGGATCAATGCCATAACGGCGGTCATGCCCGGGACGATCTTGAACGTACGAAATCAGCGAATCTGGCTTGCCGAGCTCTTGAAGCACAGTATTCACGATATGCACATTCGTCCGCTCATTGTTGCCACCGATGTTGTACACTTCACCATTCACACCTTCATGAATAACCAGATCAATTGCGCTGCAGTGATCTTCAACATACAGCCAGTCTCGGATATTCATTCCGTCTCCATACACAGGCAAAGCCTGGTCTGCCAACGCACGCGAGATCATCAGCGGAATCAGCTTCTCTGGGAACTGGTAAGGACCATAGTTATTCGAGCAACGGGTAATGTTCACCGGCAACCCAAAGGTTTCGTGATAAGCACGCACCAGCAAGTCTCCGCCTGCTTTACTTGCAGAATACGGGCTGTTCGGCGTGAGCGGAGTTTCTTCCGTGAACAGACCTGTAGCACCAAGCGATCCATACACCTCATCCGTGGACACTTGAACGAACTTAGTCACACTATATTTCTTAGCCGCATCCAGCAGCACCTGAGTCCCTAAGACATTCGTCTTCACAAACACTTCCGGCTCCAAAATACTCCGGTCCACGTGCGACTCAGCAGCAAAGTTAACCACCACATCTACACCGTCACCGATCAGCTTATCCATCGCCGCTACATCAGTAATATCCGCCTTCACAAACGTGTAGTTCGGATGATTCTGAACAGATTTCAAGTTTTCCAGATTCCCCGCATACGTCAACGCATCCACATTGACGATCTGGTAATCTGGGTGTTGCTGCAGCATGTAGATTACGAAGTTGCTGCCGATAAAGCCGGCTCCGCCGGTTATGAGGAGTTTCATTTGTTGACCACCTTTGGCTAGTTGTGATGACGATTGAGTCCCACTCTCTGCAAAAGAGGCAGGAAGCATATTGCATATAATTCCAATCTAAGTTTACAGCTCAAAGTTCAACTTCGCATCTTTTAAAAGCGGATGACGTTGATCCTTATCAGACAATACCGGATTCGTGGTCGGCCAGTCAATTCCCAGCGCCGGATCATTCCATAGTATGCCACGATCATGCTCAGGGGAATAATATTCGTCCACTTTATATAGTACTTGGGTGTTGGGAACAAGCGTGCAGAATCCGTGGGCAAAGCCCCTAGGTACGAGTAGCTGACGCTTGTTGTATTCACTAAGAATGACCCCTACCCATTGCCCGAAGGTGGGAGAATTGCGGCGTACATCCAGGATGACATCATAGATCGCACCACTTAGCACACGAATAAGCTTCGTCTGTGCCTTAGGGTTTAACTGGTAATGCAGCCCACGAAGTACACCAACCTCGGCCGAGAGAGATTGATTGTCTTGGATGAACTTATAGTTCACCCCCGCGTTCTGCATGATTTCTTCGTTATAGCTCTCCATAAAAAAACCCCGGTTGTCGTCATGGACAACCGGTTCGAGTAGGCTTGCGCCTTGAAGTTTTAAAGGAGTGACATTCATAATGGGGCTCCTCCTCATATCTATAATTTCAACTTACCGAACTCTTCCTCAAAAATCATGTTCTGTGCCAGCTCATTCGCTTTAGCCAGTGATGCATGTGTACCTGCGTCAGTCCACCAGCCATTCAGAACATCATAGGTAAGCTGATTCTTCATAATGTATGCATTATTTACATCAGTTATTTCAAGTTCACCGCGACCGGAAGGAGTCAGCGTATTAATAATTTGAAAAACCTGACTATCAAACATATATATGCCGGTTACTGCATAACTGCTCTTTGGAGTCTGTGGCTTCTCTTCGATCGAAAGAATCTTATCCTCTTGAAGCTCAGGAACACCAAAACGCTGAGGATCTGTAACCTTTTGAATAAGAATTTTCGCCCCATTGCCTTGTTCACGGAAATTCTGGATGTATGGGGTGATGTCCTCTTCAAATACATTATCACCAAGAATAACAACGCACTGCTCCTGCCCGACGAACTGTTCCGCCAATCCAAGGGCCTGTGCGATGCCGCCTGCTTCGTCTTGGACTTTGTAAGTAAAGGAGACATTCATACTAGTACCGCTTCCTAACAAGTTCACCACATCACCCATGTGCTCCTTACCAGTTACAAGCAGGATGTCATGTATACCAGCCTGCTTGAGCTTATAGATGGAGTGAAAGATCATAGGATATTTACCAACAGGGAGCAGGTGCTTATTGGTTACTTTGGTTAAGGGATACAGGCGGGAGCCTGTGCCTCCGGCTAGGATTATGCCTTTCATAGGATTCACCCCGTCTAATTTCACATGAATTTTTTGATCGCAACCACACAGACTGAAAACAAGACGACAGTCACTAATATATGTTTGTCATTCAACAAAATTTCTTCCGGCTTTCCACCAGCATTCTTCATATGAATTAAATAGTAGTAACGAAATATACCATAGAGTACAAAAGGAATTGAAAACATCATTGCTGGTTCCTCTGAAGCAGCATACATGGAATAGAACATAATCAAGACAGCAGTTATTATATTCATAAGCTGATCTAGAAGTTCCACACTATAAAAATTCAAAACCTTCCGTTGATTAGTAGGGTCATCTTTAAATAGCAATAATTCATGTCTTCTTTTTCCTAAAGCTAAAAACAATGAAAGTCCTAAAGTACATAAGATAAACCAAGATGTAAGAATCCCATCTACCGCAAGTGCCCCTGTTACTGCTCTCAGAACAAAACCAGCAGCAATAATCATCACATCAATTAAAACTACGTGTTTTAAATAAAGACTATAGGAGAGGTTCATAACAAAATAAACTAGCACTGCTAAAAAGACATAGTTATTAACATAAATCGCTAACCCAGCCGCAATGATAAACGTAAAAACTGCCAACACAATTGCTGATGGGATATTAATTGCTCCTGAAGCAATAGGCCTGCGTCTTTTATCTGGATGACGACGATCCTTTTCTACATCTACAAGATCATTGATAATATAAATTGTACTTGCCATAAACGAAAATGAAAGAAAACCTATAAAAGCATCAATTAGTGTAGTAGGATTTAGTATCGCTCCAGAGAAAATAGCAGATGCAAATACAAGTAGATTTTTAGTCCATTGTTTAATTCGCATCTCGAGCAATATATTCAAAACAAAAGTTGCAAAATTCCGTTCCTTTTTCAAAACAATATGATTCAAAATATACACTCCCACTATAGAAGATAAATTAAATAACCTAATAAAATCCCTAATGATAATCCACCTAATACTTCAATCCTAGTATGTCCAATTCTCTCCCTGTGCTTTTCTGTGGAATCTTGGTTTAAAGCATTTATTGTTCTTGCATGATTCCCAACATATCTTCTTAGTCCAGTCGCATCAAAAATAACTATCATAATCACAGCAATACCTAGTCCGAAAATTGGCGAGTTAAAGCCTTCATTAAAACCTATTAACCAGGTAATTGTAGTAATAACTGTAGTATGGTTACTAGGAAATCCACCATTTCCAATATAACTATGAGCAGCTTTTCCAAACCTAAATCTATTAATTAAATATTTTAATGAACCTGCAACAAGCCAAGCCACAAAAGGAACAAAGCAATAATACATATTTAAGATTCTCCCATTCACTTTTAAGTATTAGTCAAATCTCTTTAAAACAGTCGCTATACTTAGAAGCTGCACTGGTTACTCCAAACAAATTATCAATAATACTTTTGTCTTTTATATACGCATCTCTATTCTGGAGCACCTGAATGATAGCATTAGCAAGTTTCTCAACATCTTGAGGTGTGGCGGTTTCTCCCATTTTAGTCCTTCTCGTTATTTCCCTTACTCCTGGAAGGTCCGAAGCTACAACTGGCACTCCAGCTAGCATTGCTTCGACTTGCACCATTCCAAAGGCTTCAAGTGAGTTGGTGCTAGGTAACACAAACAAATCAAGGGAGTAATAAAAATTAATAAGTTCTTCAGTGGATAGCTTTCCTAAAAACTTAACATAGGATTCATCCCAACCAATTCCAGACTTTAATTCTTCATAAATACTACCACCAGCTATATTATTATAATCCCCAGCAACTAGAAATTGGACATTTGGTATTACCTTCTTCACTTGAGGAGCTGCCCTAAGCAAAACATCTATGCCCTTCTCTTCAACAATCCTACCACAAAAGCCTATTATATTCTTATCCCCAGTCGCTCCCAAGCGAGGTGTATCAAACTCTTTATAAAATGATGAAGTTGGATGTATCTCAACCCATTTATCTTCAAATCCTGGCAACACTCTTGAATTGCATGCATAATCAAATGAGCTAACAACAATCTTTCTCGCTCTTTTAAAACTTGACTTTGACGATTTATCCATTAGATTAACAATAACAGAATTAAACAGAGATTTGGGTAAATTCACATCACATTGATAAGTCAAAATCAACTTTTGTTTGCTTGTGAGATGACTAATAATTGAAGCTTCCGCCATAGGCAAATGTAAATTCACAATGTCAGATTTTTTTTGAAGATTATAGAACTTCCTAAAAAAATCCGGACTAATATAACCTTTACTTATTTTAAATAGTAATTCTGCTCGTTCAACTTTAACGCCATTTATAACTTCAGAATTAGCAAGATCCTTCTCGTGCTTTGCTGTAAGTACTGTGACGTCATGATCCTTAGCCAACTCCTCAGCTAAAGATTTAGCGCATTCGGAAAGTCCACTTATATATGGGTAATAATAATTTAGCACGATTAAAATTTTTAATTTCATTGTCTACCTCTTCTTTGTATTAAACACAAAAAATTTATTAACACCATATGTTGCTATAATGATTAGAAAACTCAGACCAATTCTTGATATATTCACATTATAGTGTAACCCGGACACTAATAGATAGAATAAAATATTGTCTATAAGCAATGCGCTCAATCTAACTGCAAAGAATTTCAAAAGTTGACTGCTTTCCTTATTTTTCAATGTTTGATTATTGAAAACAAATTTCTTATTAAGGATGTAGTTCAAAAGCACTGCGCAGATATAACTTAAAATATTTGCAATAATATAGTGAATTCCTAAATTTTCAAGTAAAAAAAAGATCAAGAGATTAATTGCTGTTGTGACTGCACCCCAAAAGCTATATTTAATAAACTCTAGTACATCCTGAAGCTTCTCTCCATAAATCGATCTGTTATCCATTAAATTCGACCACTCCTAAATGCTAAGTGTTACCAACCTAATAAGGTATTATTTTACCTTCTGAGTAACATTAATATGCCTCAGGATAAATCCAAAAGTCCTATTGTCCCCTGTATCAACAGTGTTCATTTCGCCCTCTGAAATAACCAGAATATTTGTACTTTCATTAGGTAATAAATTAATTGCATCTGTTACTATTGATGTTCCAGATCTACCTTGACCTACTAGTTTTCCTTTAGCATAGATCTTAATATTCCGGCTATTAAAGATCCCCTTCTCAGTGATCAAGGTAATACTTAAGTCCTGCTCATTTTCAGTTGCATTAAAAAGTGATAGTTCCGACTCTTTCGAACTAGTCCATCTAAAAAAACCATTACCATCATTTTCCACACTATAAAAACCTTGTCCTGGTCGTATTGCTGCCACCGGTACATTTGTTAACACAAACCTGTCGTTGTGCCATAAGACCTTTTCTGATTCAGACAAAAAAGATTGATAATCGGTCATTGAGATAATCGAATACTTTGTATCTTCAAACTTATACGGAACGTTAGATTGAAAGTATGAATAGTCTTTTAAGGCTATAGCATTGTGTTTTATAGGAACATTTTTTAATGCGTATACAATGCTGTGTTTTAAAGCAGGGCTGCTATTGGTAATTCCTATTGATTCATTCGATGGAACCAATTGTACAGCAGCTTGTAATTCAGTGACTGAATGATCAAAGTAATATACATCTGCTTTTGTGTAATTCTGATAAACATTAAATAGATTCAAAAAAAGCACACATGAAACAACGGTAGTTAATAATATATTTTTGACCCTTACTCTTCTGAACTTGTAGTCCCATCCATCCACATAATATGCTAGGAACAAAATGATAAACGGCGCTATTGTAGTAATATGCTTCATCTCTGCGTAAGCATTCGTACTTTGTCTAAGATATGTTTCATTCAAAACAAAAAAAACTATTATACTCAAAATTATATATCTATACCAATGCCGTTTCCGGTTCATAGCCATAGCTATTACTATACAAGATAACAATGGTATGAAAACCAATAAAAGGTTGTACCCCCATGCTACAAAATGGAGCGACGAACCATATTGATTTATATTCGCTATAGTTGTTTCATAATCTGGTAATCCATATAAATCACTCACGATTTGTTTTAGATTCTTCATTCTTCCAAAATAAGCATCAATACTTCCAGAGTCTTGCATCATAGATTTCAAAATATTCAAATTAAATCTGAAAGCTACAAACATACCAACCGGATTTAATATAAAAGATAGAGCTCCTACTTTTAAAGCCAACTTAATCATATCAACTTTATATCCGACTTGTGCATTAATAAATTTGCCTAAAGTTATAATTATAAAGATAAAAAACAAATAAATTGCATATTCTGCATACATTGTTAGGGTGCCCACTAAGAGTATGCCTGATAAAATTCCAAATCCTTTTTGCTGCTTATCATTGTTATAGACAAGATAGATCCCTGTAAATCCTATCAAACAATTTATCCCAAAGATTTGCGGAGCATATTGTGAGTATATAAGAAATACCCATAATCCTCCTGCTGCAAATATTAAGGAAGCGTATAGCGTAGTTCTTTTTGAAATATTCAAACAATAAGACATGAAGAAATATGCTGTGAAAATAGTTAAAGTAGCCAGAGTACTTGAGTATAAAAAATATATTTCATGAGGTAGAATTTGAAAGATAACCATAAAAAAAGAACCAAGGAGATCCGTTCCAAATCTTGTATTACTAATCATATATTTAGCAAGAGAATAAAACGGATATTCAGAGGAGAAGTTCACCGAGTCAGTAATGCTGTGATACTTCAGCCAATCCATACTGGACAAATAAAATGCTATATCATTATTAGAATTCTGTAAACTTAATAATTCACCCTTTGCTATAATAGGAAATTGAAGAAGAATGATAGATCCTAAAACTACAAAAATTAAATATCTATTCTGCACTATCGTTGTAATCCATTTAACTCCAATATCCCTGATATAGTAAATAGAGCAAATGAGTATAAAAAAAAGAATTGGAGCAATAACTCTGACTGGTAAGAGGAGGGATAATATTTGTACTGTACAAGTTAAGAACACTGCACCCGCTACTGGGATAATAGTGCAAAAACCTATATTAACCATTAAGTTTGTATCTATTCTAATTACCTTGAAAAATGCTAACCCAGAAATACAAAATATAATAATTATGAAAATTGATAAAACAACAGGCAACATTTCTCGATTCTCCCCTTTGAATCCAATTCATTTCCGAGCCCCATATTCATTCTTAATACCAGTTATTTATAGGTATATTTGAATAGGGAATAAATAATATATATACAATTTGTAGAGTCTACTAACGCTCAATGCATTCGATAAATTTATTAATGATTACATCCCAATCAAAATGGTTATGCACATACTCTTTCCCTCTTCTACCCATTAATGACATCAAATGATCATCTCTAAGCATAGTATTAAGACAATACTCAAATTCTTGATAATCTGTATAATATAATCCTGCATTTCCTCTATCACAATGCCCTACTAAAACATCACAATGCCCATTAACTATTACTGGTGTTTCATAGTATAGACTTTCTAGAACCACCATAGATAAGCTTTCAAACCTAGAGGGCATCATTAGTATTTTCGCATTTTTCATAGCTGCAAATTTTTCTTCATCTGTTACAAATCCTAATGGAATTATATCAGGGTCGTTAGGAATATCAATAACCGATTTTCCTATTAATAACAACTTGGGGGTTTGAGTATTAGTTTTTTTATATTTCAAATAAAAGTCAAATAGTTCTTTACATCCTTTAGATTCATCAATTCTACCAACATACAGGATGTAATCATAATCAATCTTAAACTTCTCCTTAAACACACCAACGTCAACTTCCTTATCGGGGACATCAACTCCAACTCCCGCAACAACATTATTAATATATTGATTGTTAAAAGTTTTGTGGACAAACTTTTTTTCTTCCTCTGTCAAAAAAATAATGGATCTTGGAAGATGGAACAACGGCTTAAACATAGAGAAATAGATATAAGGCTCATCATGTGCTGTAGGAACAAGAATAGCTTTCTCTGCAGCCTGAGGAAGGCCAAAAAAAGTTGTGAAATAAAGATAAGTAAAAAAAATAATTTTATGATATTGATTTTGATTATTCTGTATATATTCTATTAATTCAAAAGAAGCTGGTCCCTGTGCTTTCATCCACTCAAGCTCATCGTAAATATTTTTTTGGGGATTAGTGAACACTTGTTCATTAATCTTATTAAAGACTTTTGATTCTCTTGGAAAATTAGTTTTGAATCTTCTGACAGTAATACCATTTACCATTTCAATATCTTCCGGATAATGATTTTCCCAAGTTACATAATCTAATGCCTTTGTAGTTAGTATCTCAACCTCATAATATTGACTTAACTTTTCGGCAATTAACCTGCAACTCAACTCTGATCCCCCATTGACCTCAAGACCATATCTTTGCACAACAAAAGCAATTTTCTTTTTCATATTACCTCCGATTAGTCCATCACTTGTTTCATGCAAATGCAAACTCTTTTTGTAGCTGCTTTAGAAAGATATCACTAGTATTCATTTTCGAAAAATAATTCAAACGTTCTTTTTGGTTTTTTAATATTTTTTCCTGTAAACTTAAATCATTTGCTACAACTTTGATTAATGAAGCCACAGACTTGTAATCTTTCTCCAGAAATAATAAGCCGCCATTACCCATAGTTTCAGGTACCGCTGCCTCTTTATATGCAATAATAGGAATATTGAATTTCATTGCTTCCAGTATAGGAACACAAAATCCCTCGTGTTCGCTCATATTTAGGAACATATCAGCATTTTTGTAGTAGGTAATAATATCATTAAAGGGTACGTGACCTGTTATATACACATCGTCCAAATCAAGTTGTTTTACAAGACCTTTCAATTGCTCATAATATCGCTCCATACGAGTGTATGATCCGACTAAAAACAATCTGGCATTCGCATCAAAATATTTTTTGTAAAAATAAAATGTTTTAATAATATCCTCCTGCTTTTTGTTAGGGGCAAGTCTACCTACAAAAACCAAGTCTGTTCCCCTTTTAGAGTTTTGTAATTTTTTAAATAACTCCTTATTGTACGCACCCTCATAATCTTCATAGTTAATAATAATTGGGGTTACATGAGTATTTTTATAGCCAATATCAATTAATTCAGACTCGTTATATTGAGAATCTGCAAAAGCGATATCAATATAATCTTTTAAAAATAACAATTCGTCTCTACCTTTATCGCAGAGGTCACCCGACTGATCATCGTATCCTCTAAAATAATGACTGGGTGTTATATTATGATACAAAATCATTCTTTTATCAGTAAATTTCGGAATCTCATATGCTAGATCGCAACCAATAGCTAAATGATAAATAACTGGCTTATCTTTTGGAATGGAACTTGCAGGTTGAACAATATTAGAAAGTTTAGGATGAATATGTTCTGCGTAAATCTTCGATTCAATACCCGCCTTCTCCATCGTTTTTTTCATGTTTAAGGCAGAATTACTCACAGCGTCCCCATAGCTCATCGCTGGAAGAAGTTGATTTATGATCATATTAGTTCACCATTTTACATTTTATTTTTTTCCTGCCACAAAGTAATCCTGATTACCAAACACAATCTCATTCCAATAATGCAGACCAGTATTGAATTTATTTAATACTTCTTGGTCCATAGTTGAAATTTCTAAAGGAGGAAGCTGTACTACAGGGTTGTTAGGAGAAAAGTACTGAACTTCAACATCTCTAAAGCCTTCAGTCTCCCAAATAAACTTAGAAGTAAATGGATGTACGGGTTTGTTATGGGTAAGATCCAGATAAAAACTTTGAGCAAATATAGATAAGCTACGAGGATTTGGAGTTTCTGCTATTAACCAAGCATTCGGCTTTAATTTTCGGTAAGCGAGTTTGACCATTAAAATAACATCCTCAGCTTTCATATGCTCGATTACCTGACCTAGAAAAATACCATCTACAGAGCTATCCTCTATCGTCTTTAGATAGTCGAGAAGGTTCATCTTCTGAATATTAAATCCTCTATCCTTGCAATAATCCACCATATCATCATCTAAATCTACAGACACCACATCAATTCCCTCTTGGAGCATAAGCTCAGTGAACTCACCACGTCCACATCCAAGATCAAGCACCTTTTTCGCATCAGTAAAATAAGGTAAATACTGTTTTTGTCTGTCAATAATTTCTTCCCGACTTCCTCTGTAATACTCCTCAAATAAAAAGTAATCAAAATCCAAGCCCTGATTCTCTTCGAGAAGATTATTATCGACTAGATTAGAAGAAGAGATACTTTCATTTCTCTCAAAATTGCCAATTTGTTTCAACTTTCTCTCTATTCTTCGTACTCGTTCGACCATAACACGTGTGTTGTTCTTGATAGCGGTTAACTCTTCCACTTTTTTTGCACTTTCAAGCATTGCATCTATATTCACAAGTTTTGCGTCAAAATTATCAAACTTTGCATCTATATTTTCAACTTTAGTTCCCAGACTATCTTCGAGAGAGTATACATATTGTTCTAAATTTAAAATTTTCGAATTCATCATTTCATATTCATCATTATTTAAAGATTCATTTAATGCTTCATAGTTATTGACAATTTTTTCATGTTTATTTTTAAGTATTTCTATTTGTTCGTTTTTCTTTGATAAATCAGCTTTTGCTATATCAAGTTGTTGATTTATAATTTGAAACTGATCCACTGTATTTTTAAATTGTGTGAATAATTCATTCATTGTTCTAGTTAAATTCGCATTAAATTCGTTCTGCGAGTTTGCATAAGGGTTTATATACCATCTCATTAATTTACGAATTATTTTTTTCGCATTGACAATGAATGGTCCAAAAAACCTACGATGTGAAGTGATTATAAATTCAGGATTACTATTCCATGATCTATTAACGATATCGACCTTGTTATAAAGCTCTTTTAAGTCTATGTTGAGAATTTCTGTTTTTTCGTATTGCTCAAAGGTTATAGTTGATAAATCTTCTTTTATAGTGTGTTTTCCAAGTTCTTCCTTCATTTTAGCTATAATTTCTTGAACATTTATTTCTGAATCATTCACTTCAATATTCATAATTGCTTCATCCTTTCATTTCCCAAGAATGCTCTAAACGAACAAACCCCACATCTTTTATCTCAGAAGATACCTGAAAAGAATATGCGTGTGTTAAATAATCGTATGGCTCACCATTCTCATGATGTACTGCAACATCTAAATTATAAACGCCTGGTAGCAAAAGAAGTTTTTCTATTTTAAACTGAAGTGTACCTTCTGTTTGAAGTTGTCCGATACTAATTGACCTATCGATGTGTGTATTAGTACCATAACAATATATGTTGTCATTAGTAACAAAACCTACGCCGAAAATCACACTCTCACATTTTTGATTTACTTTATACTCAATATTTATGTTCATAGCATCACCTGTATTAAAATTCTTCTTCATCTTATTTAGGTGATCACTGAACCATACATTAAGGATCTCCACCTTTTTATTACCATGACGTTTATTACTTGAGCCTTCAACCTCTGAACTTTCAATCAATTCAGCAGTTGGGATCTCTCCTTCGGAGGGTCCTGTATTATTGCTTACATCTTCAACAGCAATTAATCTTTTGTTCTCCTCCTCAGATAAAAACCCCATATATTCCATAATAACTTCTCTTGGGGATCCATCAGCTGTTATCTCTCCATTTTGTAACCAAACAGCCCGATCACATATTTTTTCTACCATACTATTATCATGGGTAACTATAACAATAGTTTTACCTTTACCTTTTAATTCTTTAATTTTTTCTATGCATTTGTTTTGGAACGCACTGTCTCCAACCGCTAAAACTTCATCAATTAGAAGTACTTCCGGATCCACACTGATTGCTACCGAGAATGCCAATCGCATATACATTCCTGAAGAGTAAATTCTAACTGGTTGATTTATATAATCACCTAATTCTGAGAACGAAACAATCTCTTCTAGTTTAGAATCAATCTCCTTTTTCGAGAGACCAAGAATTGAAGCATTCATATATATATTTTCAATACCAGTAAATTCCGGATGGAAACCCGCACCTAATTCTAAAAGGCTTGATACTCTTCCCACAACAGAAAGCGATCCTTTATCAGGATAAAGAATTTTCGTCATGATTTTTAACAGTGTGCTTTTCCCTGAACCGTTTCGACCTATTAAACCTACTGCATGGCCTTTCTCAATCTCCAGATCAATATTCTTTAAGATCCAATCTTCTTTAATAATTTGTTTACCGAAATTTAACACTTTATCTTTTAGAGTATTACGTTTATCCGTATATCTTCTGAATTTTTTAGATACATTATCAACTTTTATGGAGTAGGTCATGTTTACTTCTCCTTTAAACTTCTTCAGCAAATCTTCTGCTAAGTTTTCTGAAAACAATCCATGAAACAATTAGTAATATGACATTATAAATAAAAGACTGTAGTAAGCCAGAAAGTTCTGGTGTTCGATGATAGTAAAAAATATCTTGTAAAGAATCAATAATTGGTTTCATAGGATTAATATTAAACAAGTATTGATACTTTTCCGGTATAACATTTGAAGGATAAATTACAGGGGTAAAGTAAAACCAAGCCATTACAATTGCCCCTAATATATGTTCCAAATCTCTGAAATAAACATTCAGAGAACTGAAAAGTAAGGTAAGAGCAAACATAAGCAAAAACAACAAAAAAAGAATGACTGGGAAATACAGAACATGTATTGATATTGTCATACCACTTATAAAAATAGCTATGAACATAATTATTAATCCGAAAAGATAATTAACAATCCCACCAAGGACAGTAGATAAAGGAAGGACTTCATGTGGAAAATATATTTTTTTAATTAAATTTGAATTTCTAATAATTACACTTGAACTACTCAATATAGAACTTGAGAAATTCATCCACGGGAGTAATCCAATAAACATATAGATTGTATAATTCGGCATATCAAATCTCATAATTGTAGAGAAGACAATTGTGTATACTAATAACATTAGAAGAGGATTTAGAAAGGTCCACAAAAAGCCTAAGACTGATCCTTTATATCTTGTTCTCAAATCTGATAGCACCAAGCTTTTAATCATCTGTTTATAATTTATTAGTTCTAACAATATTTTTTTCACATCTGAACGCATCCTTCGATTTAGTTTCCTTCATTCCGCCAATATTCTAAGGTATCCCTCAAGGTGTCTTCAAGTGAGATTTTTGGTTGCCAATCAATTAAACTTCTAATCTTACTATTATCGCCTACATATTGTGGGATATCGACAACCCTTAGCAATTTAGGATCAATGTTAACTTCAATATTCTGCGTAGAAAAACTGACCAAAGTATTCAATATATCTGATATTGCTACTGGCTCACTGGAACATATATTATATACTTCGCCAGGGATACCCGAGATTATTACATCAGCATATGCGCGAATAATATCTCTAACATCGAGGAAATCTCTCTTTGCAGAGAGATTTCCTACATTCATTATTGGACTAATTTTTTTCGCTTCTATTTTTGCAATTTGGTTAGAGAAATCACTTACCACAAAGCCTAACTCTTGCCCGGGGCCGATGTGATTAAATGGTCTAACATGTACTATATGCAAACCCAGCTTTGCATATAGCTTCGTCAGCATGTACTGAGATACTTTCGAGATGCCATAAGGGTTGATTGGATTCAAGAAACTCCCCTCGTTTATTGGCATACTTTCTTGAGGAAGAATACCATATTCCTCTGAGGACCCCACAGATAGCACCTTGCAGCTCCCAGCAATCTCGGAGTGCAGTATTGCTTCAAAAAGTTTAGTTGAATTAATAACATTTGATTTCATTGTAAACTCTACGTCGTCCCAAGACTTTTTGACAGAACTCTGAGCTGCTAAATGAAAAATCAGGTCAGGTTTTAATTCATTGATAGTAGAAGTAAGCTTTTCGACATTATTAAATTCCAGTTGAACTCGGTTTAATAAATCAGCTTTCACATCATGGCTTGAACGACTAGAGCCCCAGACTTCATAACCATTCGATAAGAGGAACTGCTCTAAATGCCTACCAACAAAACCGTTCACACCAGTAATAAGAGCCTTCAAATTCAACCCATCCTTACTTTTTGAAAACTTTATTTTAATTTTTCCATATCACTATCCACCATCATCTTAATCAGTTGCTCAAACCCAACCTCAAGCTCCCAGCCCAGTTCTTCTTTAGCTTTTGTACAGTCACCTAGCAGCAGATCTACTTCAGCAGGTCTAACAAACTTCTGATCAACTACAACGTAATCTCTCCAGTTCAAACCAACGTGGCTAAATGCGATTTCTACAAGCTCTTCAATAGTATGAGTCTCGCCAGTCGAGATCACGAAATCATCAGCTTTATCCTGCTGTAGCATCAGCCACATTGCTTTTACATAATCACCAGCGAATCCCCAGTCTCTCTTAGCATCAAGGTTACCCATACGAAGTTCAGTCTGGAGACCCAGTTTAATTCTGGCAACAGCGTCTGTAACTTTGCGGGTTACGAATTCAATACCACGGCGTGGCGACTCATGGTTAAACAAGATACCGGAGCAAGCATACATATTATAGCTCTCTCTATAGTTAATAGTGATCCAGTGACCATAAACCTTGGCAACACCATATGGACTACGCGGATAGAATGGTGTTGTTTCCTTCTGTGGCGTCTCGACAACTTTACCGAACATTTCACTACTTGAGGCTTGATAGAATCTTGCTTCCGGCTTAGTCAAGCGAACCGCTTCGAGCATATTAGTAACACCAATACCTGTTGCTTGTCCTGTTGCTACAGGTTGAATCCATGAGGTTGCCACAAATGATTGAGCAGCCAGGTTGTAAACTTCATCCGGATCAGAGATTCTAACAGCATTAATCAATGATCCAAGATCCAGCAGATCCCCATCAATAAACTCTATATCATTTTTAAGGTGCTCAATGTTCTCCATAATTGGCATACTCGTTCTACGGCGCAAGCCAAACACCTTATATCCTTTAGACAGCAGCAGTTCTGTCAAATATGATCCGTCTTGTCCTGTGATTCCTGTAATTAGTGCACGTTTAGTCATTTTTGAAATTCCCCTTTATGTTATATAAATTAGAGATTAAACATTTGTTTAATCAAATTACAAATACTGCTCAAGCTTCTGCATACGCAGTTCTTTTAGCAAGAGTTTAACTTCCTGGGCTTTATCCTTAGTGCAGATCAGAGTAACATCTTCAGTATCAACAATAATCAAATTCTCAATCCCTAAGGTAGCAATCAGTTTTCCATTGCTTTCTATAATACAGTGTTTAGTATCAAGATTTAATATATTTCCCTTTATAACATTTCCATTTTCGTCCAGATCACTGATCCTTTCCAGCGCCGTCCAGCTACCCACGTCGTCCCATCCGAACACACACGGGATTACATAGATATTATTGACCTTCTCCATAATGCCATAGTCTATCGACTGATCAGGCATCTTTAAAAATTCCGAGCGGATTATTGCATCCCGATCTTTTGAACCCAGAACCGTTTTCATCGTTTCCAAGATATCATGCATGTCTGGCATCAGCTCTTGTATGTAGCTTCTAATCGTTTCAATCTTCCAGACAAAAATCCCGCTGTTCCAGTAAAAATTACCTGATTCCAGATAAGACTGGGCTGTAGCCAAATCAGGTTTCTCGACAAACTTATTCACCTTATGAACGAACAGTTTATTAATTTCCTGTGACTGATTACTGCTTTCAATGTAACCATATCCTGTCTCTGGATAAGTTGGCTGAATACCAAGAGTCACGAGATTACTATTGTCTTGAGCTACCTCAACTGCAGTTTCCAATATTTTAACGAAGCCTTCTTCGTTCTCAATAATGTGATCAGAAGGGATAACAATCATGGTGCTGTCAGGAAAGCGATCTTCAATAATAATAGACGCTAGTCCAATACAAGGCGCTGTATTTCTGCCCACCGGTTCAATGATAATGTTCTCATGAGGTAAAAGCGGAATTTGAGCCTTAATTAACTCAGCGTACAGTTCATTAGTGACAATGAAGATTTGATTAATATCAATCAGTTTTTCTAATCGGGCAATAGATTGCTGAATCATTGATTTACTGCCTGATATGTTCAAAAATTGTTTGGGAAGATTGGTCCGGCTCTTAGGCCAGAAACGTTCCCCTTTACCGCCTGCCATAATAACTGCTGTAATTGTCATTTCATCCTCCAAATTTCCACATAGAAATGTAATCCAATCTTTGTTTAATCATTTCTCCCACCGCTTTAGGTGAGTAATTCTGTTTTATATGTTCTTCAGCTTTAGACGATATCTCTGCATAAAAGTTCTTATCGTCACAAAGTCTACGCATATAACGGCTCGCATGTTCAACATCAGGATCCGCCCAGTACTGATTCGCCTTGTATGGGCCATGATCATGGTTAAGCTGTTTCAGGGTATAGTCAACCAAACATGAGTTATTGTGGTTCATAAAATCAGTATTGGAGGACCAGTTCGTGCCTATAACGGGCTTACCAAGAAACATCGCCTCTGCCAGACCAAGACCAAAACCCTCGCTACGATGAAGAGATACATAGCTGTCCATGACAGAAATCAACGCATTTGTATCATTCCTGGACAAGGTTTTGTCGACCAGATAAATATTCTTATAAGGCCCAATCAAGTGATGAAGTTCTTCAAGTTCCTTTGAGCCTTCCTCCGCACTGTTCACCTTAATCACAAGACCAACAGACTCATCAGCGGAATCAAATGCAAGTTGAAAAGCTTTAATGGAGGCTTGGGGATTCTTCCTCTCCTGATAACTCTTTAAATCATACATGGAGAGAAATAGAAAGGATTGCTCTGGTAACCCAAAATAGCCTCTATCACGCATATCAGAAATATTCACGTCAATACTATGAGGTATTTTAACAACTGGCACCGGACTTTTCATCGCAATAGAATCCACCACAAAGGTTGAAGGTGCCCATATCTCATCCACTAAATTAAAGCTTTCCTTCCACTCATCAGGGAAATCCGGAAGCTCCCAGTGCCAGAACCCTATATTGTATCGATCCTTAAAAATCGTGTTCCCGTAATGAGCATATATTTCAATCATCTGTTCGGCATTAATATGAAACACATTGAGATTAAACTCGGGTTCCTGTATTTCCTTGTGCATCCAAGTCGTATCACTCATCCGCGCCGAGTTAGTGCCTGTGAAATTTATTATCCCAAAGGGTATTTCGACAGCATTTATGCTATTAGCGGCGATTCTGCAAGATTCTCCAATACCCATTTCCGCTCTTGAATATCCCACTAGATTAATACCAGATACATTTCCCTTAATAGAGCTTACATCACCATTTTTATCGATCGGAAAAGCAGTTTTAAGCAGTTTTTGTTTGATACTTTGTCTCTTTTCGAAGGGGATAATCTTAACTGCAATTGGTTTTAATTTTACTGCAAATCGATAAAGCCTTTTATAAAGCAGGGATTTAATACTACTCATATCTAACAATCAACCTTATATTGAATTTCATTCATAAAGCCCCCATAATATGTCTAGGTGAAATCTCCACACAACTAATACACAAAACCACAAAAAAAACGAGCAAAGTAGCCCTCACATATTTCTATATGCTAAAATATCCTCGTACCTACAGATAAAGGAGATTAAAAACGTGTCGAAACCAGTATACGGTAAAAATGCGGTTCAGTCGAGAAATGTTGAAAAGATATCCAGTTACATATGGGCGTTAGCGATAGGGTTCATTGTTTTTTTGGTCTGGGCCCCGTTTCAAGTAGGATTATTTAATGGGCAGCAGATTGACTTTGAGAAGCCTATCTATCTGTCTTCACTCCTAAGTAGCCTGATGCTGCTGGTGTGGATAGGCCTATACTTCACCAAGTTCAGACTGGAGGGACAGCGTGATGCGCTTGCCGTGGCCTCGTTGTTATTACCTGCTACCTACGCGTTGTCGCTTATTGGCGCTGCTTCGCATTATATGGCGATGAACCTGCTGTTTGTACAGAGCATGTATGTCGCAGTATTCATTATAGCGTTATATTTGCTCCAGCAAAAGCAACTAAATGTTGTCATTCAAAATGCTATTCTGGCTATTGCTTATTTCATCGTCGGTTTCGGTCTGCTGAACTGGCTTGGCAGTTGGAAATTCGCTGGTGGGCTGGTAGGCTGGTTCTCCGATACGGTGCGTGGTGATAAATATTTGGATGCAGTCATGACGGACTCTAACGGGCTGCGTCTGACCTCCATTTTCCAGTACGCCAATACTTATGCAGCCTTCCTCATGGCCTTCCTGTTCGTGGCGGTATATGCCCTGGTCCGCTCCAAAAAGTGGTATGGTACGCTCACGCACAGCTTCATGCTGGTGCCGATTATTGTATCTCTGCTGCTGACCTTGTCCCGTGGGGGACTTGTCATGCTGCCTGTAGTGTTCATCCTGCTCCTGCTGTTCCTGAAGCCTGCGCAGCAGATTCTCTGGATTATTCATCTTGCGCTGTCTGGTCTTGCCGCTCTGCTAGTCACTAACCCGCTGACTACACTTGGAACAGAGCTAAATACTACTTATTCCTCATCAGCAGCACTTAAGGCCTGGGCCTATCTGATTGGGGCCTCGGCAGTCGTTGCTACTTTGGGCTGGGTGATCCAAAGATTTGTGGCACCATGGCTGCATGAGAAGCTGGGGGGCTCAAAAACCCGCAAATTCACAGGGCTATGGATTCCACTCGGATCAGTCATGGCTGTAGCTGTCGTTGCTTTTCTGTTGATTGGGACTAGCGTCCGCAGTTTATTGCCGGATAACATTGAGACGCGCCTGGAGAACATTAACTTCAAGCAGCATAGTGTGTTAGAACGTTTTACTTTCTATAAAGATGCTATGAAGGTTGTGAAGGATTATCCGATTCTCGGATCAGGCGGGGGCGGCTGGTCTGCCTTATATGAAGAGTACCAGAACAACCCATATTTAAGCCGTCAGGTTCATAACTTCTTCCTGCAGTATTTAATCGAAGTCGGAATTGTCGGGTTCATTGTATTTATGGGCTTTATCGGATTTATTTTCTACAAATACATCCGTACCTATCTGAAGCGTGAGAAGGATGAATTCCATAACGGGTTCTTCTTCTACATTATTGCGCTGTCTATCCTTGTACACAGTCTGCTGGACTTTAATATGAGTTATGCGTTCATGGGTATTCTGGTGTTCATCGGTTTGGCTGGTATGGGCGCTGAAATGGATAACAAACCGCTCCGCCAGAGCTGGAATAAAGCCGGCATTCGGATGGGATACATGGCTGTACTGACCATCGGGACAATATTCCTGCTGTTCCTGTCGATCAACTACATCGGGTCCAGCGATGCTGCGCTCAAGGGCAAAAACTTAGTTTCCGTGAGTACCTCCTATGAGGAGATCAAAACTCCGTTGGTCAAAGCATTAGATGCCCGTCCATACCATCCGGAAGCAGCATTATACTTGTCTTCTCTTGACATGCAGGTATTCAAGCAAATTCAAGATGAGCAGTATCTGGATGAAGCATCCAATGTATTGACGCGTGTTTTGAAAGATGAGCCTTACAATAAAAATCTATTGGCTCAATTGGCCAGCTATTACGATCTGAAGGGCCAACCTGACATGGCATTGGCAGTGTACAGTGACAATGCCTACAAGTTCAAATGGGATATCACGTGGTATGAGTCATTGATTAACCGTGCTCAGACGCTTGCTGCTGCAGCTAATGAGCAGAAGGATGAGGCCAAGAAACAAGAATACCTCACCGCCGGACTGGATGCATACAAGCATGTGGTGGATGGCGTGGAGCATCTGAAGACTCTTCCACCAGAACAAATGCAAGGCCGTCCGTTCTCGGTTACTCCTACCATTGCACTAAATGTGGGGAAGCTACAGGTCATCTCAGGACAAAATGATGTAGCTGCTGCTACGTTGAAGCTTGGGTTAAGTGAAGATTACAATGATACAACCAACCGCGAAATTGCCCGCTGGTACTTGGCGGCACTGAAGAAGGCAGGAGCAGCAGTCGATCAGCCAGTCTATGACAAGCTGGTTGCCGCTGATCCGGCTGAGGCCGCAGCCATAGAGGCTGTTGTGAATACGCAGTACTAATCGCAATAACAGAACAGATATACAAAAAAGCGGCTTCCTGTCTGAGTACAGTGGGCCGCTTTTTTATGATGATTTAAGGGAGATTGGATAAGAATACGTATGAAGATACGCTATAAGTATCCTTACCTACTAAACAGTCTCTCTTCGTTCTCGATAACCTGCTTCAAATACTCCAACAGCCCTTCCTTAAGCTCTTCATGCTGAAGTGCGTAGTGGATGCTGGTCTGGATAAAACCCATCTTCTCGCCGACGTCATGCCGTCTGCCTTCGAAATCATAAGCTATAATCCGCTCCACTTCACTTAAACGGGAAATCGCATCTGTAAGCTGAATCTCGCCGCCTACACCTACCTGCTGTTCACCAAGCATATCGAAGATACGTGGAGTCAGGATATACCGTCCCAGGATCGCAAGGTTGGATGGAGCGTCCTCACGCTTCGGCTTTTCTACAAGCCGGTTGGCTTTATAGACACGTTCTGCTAATTCAGATCCGTCTACCACCCCGTAACGGGAAACATCCTCCCAAGGTACGGGTTGAACGCCGACGATAGAGGATCTGTATTGATCGTATACTTCGATCATCTGCTTAAGGCAGGGTTTGTTAGACTCCACAATGTCGTCTCCCAGCAAGACTGCAAATGGCTCGTTACCAATAAATTTACGTGCACACCAGATAGCATGTCCAAGGCCACGGGGTTCTTTTTGGCGGATGTAGTGAATGTCTGCCATTTCTGAAGATTTGCGTACCGACTCCAACAGTTCCCACTTCTGCTTCTCTGCCAGATTGAATTCCAGTTCGAATGAATTATCGAAATGGTCTTCGATTGCGCGCTTGCCTTTACCCGTCACAATAATAATATCTTCAATCCCGGAAGCAACTGCTTCTTCAACAATATATTGAATCGTTGGTTTGTCTACGATGGGCAGCATTTCCTTGGGCATCGCTTTGGTCGCGGGCAGGAAGCGGGTTCCCAGACCGGCAGCGGGAATAATCGCTTTACGGATCTTCATCTCATGGCTCCTTTAACAGATATACTCATAATCTCAATTATAGCAGTTCCTGCTGCTTTTGGGCAGCGCACAAAAAACAAGCCCGGGAGAACCTCGGGACCACCCGAATGGATGGTCCCGGCTTCGCCCGGGCCTTTATGCGTTTAATATTATTTACTTCGCATTCACCAGTTGTCCGCGTGTAACGCCAAGCTGGTTAGTGGCCTTCAGGCTCTTCCAAACCTGGGTGCCGGAGATTTCGCCACGTAGTGCGCGGCTGTAGAGGCTGATAACCTCTGCCACCTGCTCTGGGGTCTCCTCCAGGAACTCAACACGGAAAGAAGCTACGCCTAGCTCACGGAAGTGATTGAGGTATTCAGCGCCCGACTGCTCTACCGCGTTATAGACGGTGTTGCGGCAGCCTTCATCCACACGGACGGGATGGGACATGCCGATGCGGTCCTGTAAGGACGCACGCTGCTCCTCACAAGGACGGCCACAGTTGGTGTAGTCCGTGCCTTCACTCATGAAGGTACAATAGACGCAGTGTTCTGTATGGAACATCGGCAGATGCTGGTGGATAACAACCTCCATGCGGGAGGTGTCGCTGTGCCCCAGCAGGTCGACCATCTGCTGAATGTTCAGGTCATACGACGGTGTCACCATGTCACAACCGGCGTCAAGGAACAGATCCACAGCCCGGTGATTGGCGATATTCAGCGAGAAATCGCCAATCAGCCGGGGATGCGCAGCCTCTGGATGCTCCATGCGGTGGCGCAGGTAATAATACAGCGCACCGGTGTTGCGGACCAGCACAGCATCAGGCTGCAGCCGCAGGATGTTGGCATGGTAGCCGTTCTCGTTCGGCATATGGATGCGTGGGGTGGCCAGCGCAATGCTGGCCCCAGCAGCCCGCACAGCGTCTACTGCCGCCGGGAACTGCTTGATGAACTCGAAATCGGCGTATATATTCGTTACGCCGGCTTCGAGCGCAGCCTGTACCTGCGGCAGGCTGCGGCACAGCGCGGTGAGCTCCGCTTCACCGCTGCCTGCTGCGGCGTCCCTGCGGGAGGCGCCGCCGTAGACCTCGACCTCCCGTTTCACATACACGGGAGGCTTAGGGCGCTCGCCTGCAAGCAGCTCCACCGCCTGGCGGCGGATGCTGTTCAGCTCGCGCATGGGCACGATCACGTCGCCTTGCAGATGCGACTCCAGCGCTTCAAGCTGGAACAGGGTCCCGCCCAGGCGGCCAAATTGTTCTTCCAGCAGCGCGGTATCCATTGGACGCTTCTGCGCTGTCTCCAGCGCCAGCTCCGAATCCACACGGACAGTGACGTTCTTCTGAACGTCTGTCCACCAGGTCGTCAGCTTCTCGCCTACGCAGCCCTGCACCCGCACATGAACCGGAAATACCCGGTAAGGCTTCTCGGTCTCGTAGGACTGGCGCAGCGCCTTGTCGAGCGCCGGGTCGTTCGTCTTCCAGATGCGGTCCCCCACATGCAGACGGCGCAGATCTACGTCACTACGGCCAGGAACGATATCAATGATCCAGCCCTCACCGGCTTCGCCTTCCAGCTTGACACCCTTGCGGCGCAAATCGTAGATACGGCCGCCTTCTTCCTTCTTCGTCGGATCTCCGGCGTCGAACACAATGCCGTCTCCACGTTTAAGCGGAGCATGAATGCGGCAGACCACGCCATCACGTAAAATCTGCTCCACGGTGCCCAGGTACACACCCCGGCTCTTGGGGAAGGTGCCATCGACTAATTTCTTATTATTGGTGCCTTCAAGGAAACCGTTCGTGAACCCGCGTGAGAAGCTCTGTTGCAGCTCACGCATATCCTCCTTCGAGGTAGGCGTCCAGTTACCTTCAAAATACTTATCAATCGCCTTACGGTACTTACTGACCACATTAGCGACATACTCCGGGGTTTTGAGCCGACCTTCGATTTTGAACGAGGTCACTCCGGCTTCAATCAGCTCCGGCATCAGGTCGATGGCGGCAAGATCCTTCGGAGACAGCAGGTAAGTCACATCGCCCATCGGCTTCACTTCACCGTCAATCATCAGATCATACGGCAGACGGCAGGCCTGGGCGCATTCCCCGCGGTTCGCCGAGCGTCCGCCCCACATTTCCGAGGTCAGACACTGGCCCGAGTACGACACGCAGAGCGCACCATGTACGAATACCTCCATCGGCAGGCGGGCTTGCTCGCCAATCGTACGGATCTGCTTCAGATTATTTTCACGGCCGAGGACTACGCGTTCCAGCCCCCATGGCTTCGTGAATTCCACCGCTTCCGGTGAGGTAATCGTCATCTGCGTAGAACCGTGAATCGGGAAGTCCGGCGAGATCTCGCGGATCATCTGCACTAGCCCCAGGTCCTGAACAATAACGGCATCCACACCCGCATCCACGCAGGCATCAATCAGTCCCTTAGCATCCGGCAGCTCATTCTCGAACACCAGTATATTAAAGGTCAGGAACCCCTTCACTCCATAGCTGTGCAGAAACGCCATAATCTCCGGCAGCTCGTCCATCCGGAAGTTGTTCGCTCTAGCCCGTGCATTGAATTTCTCTACGCCAAAAAAGACAGCATCCGCCCCGTTCGCCACCGCTGCACGCATGCAGTCCCAATCTCCCGCCGGAGCCAGTAGCTCTACGTCTTCTCTGCGTATTCCTTGCTCTTTCATTTATATCCTCCCAAACCGCCTGTTCGGCGGGTCATTTACAGCTTTTTAACTTATTAATTGTATCAAATATCACAGTTCCGCGCCATCTAAATGGCAAGAATTATATGAACACTTCCTTCGTCAGCACCATACAAAAAAAGAATGCCTCCTGCCAATAATGGCAATTCAGGCATTCTTCGTATATCCTCCTACTCCTCCACCCACCCAAACGACCCCAGCACCCGCTCCAGCACCGCCTGCTGGCTCGCCGTGGCATTGGCGGTGTTCAGTGTGACGGTGAGCGTATAGACCACATCATTGCGGCTGAAGACGATGATCTTCGTGCCCACCGGGATGCTGTTTTTGGTCTGCTCTACTGTGAGTATGGTGGCTGGCATACCGGCGAAGGTGGTTTCTGTGATGCCTTTCACCTGCGGGCCCTTAGGATCTTGCTTGGTGTTCTGGTAATAGCTCTGCAGCTGGCCGACGGCATATTCTGGCGTGACCTCGGGGCTGGCATAGAGCTGGAACCGGCCGCCGGTGAAGCGGTATTCCACGCTCTGGCTCTCAAACAGATCCTGAACCGGGCTCCACAGCCGCGGAATCTCGAGCTTGTAGCCGTAGGTCTTGGAGGTCTTGGTGACCGACTTCTGGCTGAGCTGTGTATAATCCTCGGACGCCAGGCGTCCGAAGTTACTCTTCGTCTGGGCAAAATCAATATCGATCGAGTTCAACACCTCAGTGAAGTGCGCCTGATCACCACTCTGCCCGGGTCCGGAAGCCGCAACATATTCAAAATAATAACGGTACCCGTTCTTCAGCAGCAAAATCTGATATTCGGTGCTCCACCCGCTGCCCGGGTTACGCCCGATCTCGTTAATCAGCACCGGCTCACCGGAGACCTTGCCCGCTACGCTGTCCTTCAAGGTGTAGGCCTCAGCCACATAGGTGTCACGGAGCTGAGACAGCAGTTCCTGGTTCCAGCTTGCCAGCGTGGAGCCCGCAGGGGCGGAGCTTACTTTTACACGAAGATAACTCCCCTGCTTGCCTGCATAGTAGAGCTGCTGGTCATCTGCACTCCAGTCGGCAGGGACTTTGAGCGCAATCCCGTAGTCATCGTTGTAGCCTTCGCGCAGCCCGTTGCGGATAGTAGAGAGGTCGCGTAGCTTTCCGTCGGATGCGTCAAAAGAGGGCTGGAAAGAATTCAGCAGCGCCGCATATTTGCCCAGATCCTTATAATTCGCTGCATTGTCATCTGTCAGATAGATCTCATACAACCTGCCTCCGGCATAATATTGCCTGCCCTCCCAGAGCGCGCCGCTCGAATCCTTGCTCACTGTCCGGGCATAAGGAACCTTGGCCTTTGGCACAGCCTCCCGGTCCAGCACAATCTCCCCGCCCTCCTCCGAGGAGCGGACCAGATTCTCCAGCAGCCCTTCGGGATCAAGCGGAACGGCAAGCGGCGAAGCGTGCACCTCCAGATAGTACCCGTTCTCTGCACTCGTAAAAGTCGCTACGCTCTCATTTCCTCCACTGTCACCTACCACCAGCCCTGGCGGATAGTTCATGCTCCACTCCAGATAACTGTTGCCGATCCGGGTTTTGCCGGCGTCACTGTCAATCCCGCTCTGCACTTCAACGCCTACTGCTGCCACCGGAGGAGTTAGCGTAACTAGTACCCCTCCGCCCTCCGCCGGATTTATCCGTGCACCGAGCACTCCAGCCACGAACCTCAGCGGCACCATCAGCACACCGGATACCATACGCGGGGGCGTGGCGAGCTTGATTTTGACGCCATCCTTCCAGGCAGTCGTACTGCCTATCGTCATCGCACCGGTATGCGGCCCGTACATAACCTTCACCACATCATCGCCTTGCAGGGAGACGGTGCTGCCGAAGGCTTTTTTGAAAATCCCCAACGGGACCAGCAGCGTTCCATTCTCCGAAAAAGGCTTCGGAATCGTGACCGGCTTCCCGTTAACCGTTGCAGAAGCACTGCCCGCTTGAAGACTAAGCTGTAGCAATGCCCCCTCCGCCGCCTGGGCCTTTCCCACAGGAAATAGGCTGAGCAGCAACAATAGGACTACAATAACAGACACTCCGCGCCGTAGATGTCCCGCCCTGCTACAAGGTCTGGCTGTACCTGCCGCCTCCTCACTCTGTCGTCTGATCATCGGTCTCCCCCTCCGTCTTAGCGGCGCTCACCAAAGGGTCACCTTGTCCAAGAACAAGGCTTCTGGCCACGATATCGCCGTCACTTTGCATCAGCAGCTTGACCACTGCCCCCGGCTTGTACTGTCTGAATAACTCATTAACATCGACAAGTGAAGTTACCCGGTGTCCGTCTATCGCATAGAGGGCATCTCCTGGCGTGATCCCTGCCTTGCGCGCTTCAGCCGTAAGCACCTTCGTCACCGTCAATGGCTCCTGCCCCGGCAGTCCGACAATCACAGGCCAGCTCTCCTCAAGCTCCACTCCAAGGCTCGGACGCCGGACCTCTCCATATTGGAGCAGCTGATTCATGATGTACTTCACCGTATCTGCGGGAATCGAGAAGCCCATATTTTCCACACCCACTGCTGCGAACTTCATACTGTTGACCCCGAGTACCTCCCCCTTCATATTGACCAGCGGCCCTCCGCTGTTGCCGGGATTGATCGCCGTATCGCTCTGGATCAGCCGGTACGCCGCATCCACCGAACGGTTGAGACCGCTGATTACGCCTACAGTCGCCGAATTTCTCAGGGAAAAGGAGATCGGCGTACCAATCGCTATAACTTTTTCGCCTACCTGAAGCTTGGTGACGCTGCCTGCGAAGGTTGCAGGCTTTAAGGCTTTGGCTTTGATTTTGACCAATGCAAGATCACTGAATTCGTCCGAGTATGTATCTGTGATGTTATAGCTCGTCCCGTCTGAGGTGACCACTACTGCCTTCTCCAGCCCTGCCATCACATGGGCATTGGTAATGATCCATCCGTCAGCCCTGACGATAATCCCGGAGCCGTGAGTCAGATTGTAGCGGTCATCCGGCCCGCCGGTTTCTCCGCCCGCTTTGCCGATAATGCCGACTACAGACGGCGAGACACTGCTTATGATTTGCGGAACCGGATCTGCTGCTGCGGGCTGGCTCCATTGTCCCTTACTCTCCTTTTGCACAATACCTGCTTGTCCGGCCTTCATTACGTTGACAGCCGGGCTTCTCTCAGCCGCTAATGCTCCTGCCTCTCCGTAGCCCACCCCATGAACAACACCGGCTGGACCTATGAATCCCGACAATGATATCAGCAGAATACCCGGCAGTACCACCTTGCCTCGGGCAATCCCGCTCCTCCCCATCCCCATGCTCTCCCCTTCTTTCCTGCGCGCGAAGCATATGAATTCTTATCTTCAAAAAAAGACGCCTTTAGGATCGCCGCTGGCGGTAAAGGTGTCTTTAAGATGAGCTTGCATCTGAGGTTATGTGTGCCTTACTCTAGCTAAACCAGTTGATAATCATTGCATAATCGGATACCACAAACACCAGCAGACTTACCACTGCAAAACCGATAGCAAATTTGTTCTTCTGTGGAGCTCTAAGCAGCCGGACCACACCGATAAGTATCAGGATCGTGAATACAATCATAAACGCATCGAAGGTATGAAATTTAGACGGTTCTTGCGCGGCAGCTTCTGCAAGCAGCATGGCAATCCCTCCCTGAGAGTGTTGTCAAGCAAGTTTCTCTAATCCATATCACCTTCTATGTTATCGTTACCATTTCAGTCACGCAATAGAAATATTTTAAAAACGGTGTATTTGTCACAAAAAAATATCCCTTATGACTAAAACGCACCTCAAATTAGCGATATTTATCATTGACCGTTGTTGTTTTATTCATTTTTCAAGGAGCCAATCCACTTCAAACCAGCCTACAGCTGCTGCTATCCATTCAACGTAAAAGCTTCTCATTGAATCTTACGGCGGACATGCTGTAGATATGCCTAAACTGCTTGTCTACTGTCCGTTTAATTTTCTTATAATATAGTGTTACAATCAATCCTGAATTCAGAATATAGGCCAGTAGAAGGAACGGTGATCCCTGCTTGAAATATATCGAATTTGGAATCGGAAACACATGGTGGGTGCGAACAGAGATTGAACAGCCGGATGGCACAGAGGTCGAAGTACAGGGGATCGTCCGGCCAGTCATCTTCCGTTCCTTCTACATCCGGGTCTGGATCGGAAGAACAGTCTGGATTGCGGACTCACAGGAAGGGTTCAAACGGGGAGCTAAAGCTACCCGCCGGTTCAAAATCATCCTGGGCATCCGCAGTGAGTTGTAGCGGGGAGCTGATACTATAAATTGCTGATCGGGCAGTATTGCTGTTACGTGTGTTTTTTGCTTACCGCTGGAGTGCAAGTGTGAGGGATATTTAAGTGGAATTAGTACATCTAGTTTGGTGCAACCGTTGCATTTATAACAAACAGTTGGAAAAACAACACTTGTTCAGCCCGATTTTCGCTGAATCCGCAGAGTTCCATGGAGAGAAGTGGAGTTTTTCCAACTACGTTCGTACTCCACGCCATTCCAGCAATATTAAGTGCCTTATTTCCAACTACGTCTACTCTACAAGTTAGAGAATAAGTAAGGGGGCGTTCTGTCTCCCCAAAATGTATGAAACTTGTGAAACCTGCCGCAATAGATTAAAAATACCCCATGCCTCTCCTGTAAGAAGGGACATGGGGTATTAGGGTTATCAGCTACACCGTCTCAGAAGTCTGTAGTTCCATAGCCAACGTACGTTCCGTATCACGGATCAGGACAGGCTTCAGGTAGCGGCCAGTGTAGGATTCCTCAACAGTAATCAGCTTCTCCGGTGTTCCAGTGGCTAGGACCGTACCGCCGCCGCTGCCGCCTTCCGGTCCCATATCGACGATATAATCGGCCGTCTTGATGACATCGAGATTATGCTCGATAACCAGAACCGATTCGCCTGAATCGACCAGACGGTGCAGTACCTCAAGCAGACGGCCGATGTCATCCACATGCAGGCCGGTTGTCGGCTCATCCAGGATATAGAGGGTCTTGCCGGTGCTGCGGCGGTACAGCTCCGAAGCCAGCTTCACACGCTGAGCTTCACCGCCGGACAGGGTGGTTCCCGGCTGGCCGATGTTAATATAGCCCAGACCTACATCCAGCAAGGTCTGCATTTTGCGGTGAATCTTCGGAATGTTCTTAAAGAACTCCGTTGCATCCTCCACTGTCATTTCCAGCACATCCGAGATATTTTTGCCTTTATATTTCACTTCCAGCGTCTCGCGGTTATACCGTTTGCCTTTGCAAACTTCACAGGGCACGTAGACATCCGGCAGGAAGTGCATCTCAATCTTGATGATCCCGTCTCCACGGCACGCCTCACAGCGGCCGCCCTTCACATTGAAGCTGAAGCGCCCCTTCTGGAAGCCGCGTACCTTGGCCTCATTCGTCTTGGAGAACAGATCACGGATATCATCGAACACGCCTGTGTACGTAGCCGGATTGGAGCGCGGAGTACGTCCAATAGGGGACTGGTCAATTTCGATGACCTTGTCCAGATTCTCCAGGCCGCGGATTTCTTTGTGCAAGCCTGGGCGAACCTTGACCGCCTTGTTAAGCTGGCGGGCCAGACTCTTGTAGAGAATCTCGTTAATGAGCGAAGATTTGCCTGACCCGGATACGCCGGTTACCGCTGTGAACACACCGAGCGGAATCTTTACATTCACATTCTTCAGGTTATTCTCCTTCGCTCCACGGATCTCGATCCAGCGTTCATTATCGGTTGGCCGCCGCTTAGCAGTCACCGGGATGAACTTGCGTCCGCTCAAGTATTCACCGGTCAGGGAACCGGGGTCCTTCATAATCTCCTCCGGGGTCCCTTGGGCAATGATTTGGCCGCCGTGTTTGCCAGCTCCCGGTCCAATGTCGATAATATAGTCAGCCGCCATCATGGTATCCTCATCATGCTCAACAACAATGAGCGTATTGCCGAGGTCACGCATATGGGCCAGTGTAGCAATCAGGCGGTCATTATCCCGCTGATGCAGGCCGATACTTGGCTCATCCAGAATGTAGAGGACTCCCATCAGACTGGAGCCGATCTGGGTAGCCAGCCTGATGCGCTGGGCTTCCCCGCCGGATAGAGAACCTGCTGACCGGCTAAGGGTCAGATAATTCAGCCCCACATTCACCAGGAAGCCTAGCCGGCTGCTGATTTCCTTGAGGATCAGATTGGCAATCGCTGTTTCTTTCTCACTAAGCTTCAGATCTGCGAAAAAGTCCAGGCAATCCCCAATGGAAAGATCCGTCACATCGGCAACATTCCGCTCATTGATGGTCACCGCCAGAATCTCTTTCTTGAGCCGCTTTCCCTTACACGAATGGCAGGGCTTGGCGCTCATGAAGCCTTCAATGAACTCACGGATACCCTCAGAGGCTGTATCACGGTACCGGCGCTCCAGATTAGGAATTATTCCCTCAAACGCAACGAGAGCGTCTTTGCGCTGGCCGAAGTCGTTCTCATACCGGAAGCGGATCTTCTCGCTGCCCGTTCCGTGCAGCAGCTTGTTCATATGCTCTGGCGACAGGCTGCTGACCGGTACATTCTGCGGTATTTTGAAATGCTCGCATACAGATTTCAGGAACTGTGGATAGTAGTTCGACGTACTGCCTGTCCAGGCCAGGAAAGCTCCTTCTTCAATGGACTTCTCCATATCCGGGATCAGCAGATCGGGATCGACTACCATATTCATCCCCAGCCCGTCACACTCAGGGCAGGCCCCAAATGGGCTGTTGAAGGAGAACATGCGCGGCGCCAGCTCTTCTATGCTGAATCCGCAGACTGGACAAGCAAAGCTGGCACTGAACAACAGCTCTTCCTGGCCCATCACATCAACGAGAATCTGACCGCCGGACAGCTTCAGCGCAGTCTCCAAAGAATCGGTAAGCCGGGTCTCGATATCATCCTTAATCACAATCCGGTCAACAACAACCTCAATCGTATGCTTTTTATTCTTCTCCAGTACAATATCTTCCGTCACTTCGCGTAGTTCACCATCCACACGTACACGGACGAAGCCTTGCTTCGAGATATCTGTGAAGAGACCCTTATGCTCACCCTTACGGCCGGAAATGACTGGGGCCAGAATCTGCAGGCGAGTCTTCTCCGGGTATTGCATAATCCGGTCCACCATCTGTTCGACGGTCTGCGAAGTGATCTCTATGCCATGATCCGGACAATGCGGATGGCCAACCCGGGCAAAAAGCAGCCGCAGATAGTCATAGATTTCCGTAACCGTCCCTACCGTGGAACGCGGGTTACGGCTAGTAGTCTTCTGATCAATCGATATGGCCGGAGAGAGTCCGTCGATGGAATCTACATCCGGCTTCTCCATCTGGCCCAGGAACTGGCGGGCATACGCAGACAAAGACTCCACATACCGGCGTTGTCCCTCGGCGTAGATGGTGTCGAAGGCCAGGGAGGATTTACCCGAACCGCTCAGCCCCGTTAGCACGACGAAGCGGTCACGCGGAATCGTTACGTCGATGTTCTTGAGATTATGGGCCCTTGCGCCCTTGATTACTATACTTTCATGTGCCAACGGTACCTCTCCTTTAAGGGGAATTTAAAATGGAAAAACATTACCTTTCGATCCCTCCCAAACCCTCCCTTCCAAGGGAGGGCCCCAAGGGTTGCACCCTCTGGACACCCGCAAGCTCGGCGGAAGGAATTAGGTTGGTGAATGGACGACTACTGGGGCAATGGGCCCGCTAACCCCTACGGGGCCGCTCCTACGATTAGAGCGATTCGGCTCGCTGTGGCTTGCCGACAACGCTGTCCCTCCGGGATACGCGCTAAGGGCTTAACAGCGGGCTGTCCCTTCGGGATACGCAAGGACGTGGCCCCTTTATCTTCAAAAGGAACGGCCTGAATAGCACCGTTCCCTGGATCGTTAACTTCAGCGCCGGGTTACTCTGCCCGCAGTTCAAGCAAGGCATCGCGCAGCTCGGCGGCGCGTTCGAATTGCAGGTTCTTGGCGGCGTCCTTCATCTCGGCCTCCAGGCGCTGCATCAGGCTCTGTTTGTCTTTCTTGTTCAGCTTGCCGCCGACACCGGTGAGGTAATCGGCCTTGGACTCGGCCACCTTGGTCGCCTCGATGATGTCGCGGACCTTCTTGTTGATGGTTGTCGGGGTAATCCCGTGCTTCTCATTATGAGCCATTTGAATCTCACGGCGGCGCTGGGTTTCGCTCATTGCCTTCTCCATGGAATCTGTTATGCGGTCCCCATACAAAATAACACGCCCGTCAGAGTTACGCGCGGCCCGCCCGATCGTCTGGATCAGCGAACGCTCGGAACGGAGGAACCCTTCCTTATCGGCATCCAGGATGGCGACAAGCGAGACCTCCGGCAGGTCAAGACCCTCTCTAAGCAGGTTAATACCGACCAGCACGTGGAAGGTACCCAGACGGAGATCACGCAGGATTGCCATCCGCTCCAGCGTCTTGATATCAGAGTGCATATAACGTACCTTGATGCCAATCTCCTTGAAGTAGTCCGTCAGGTCCTCAGACATCTTCTTCGTAAGGGTGGTAACGAGTACACGTTCATCGCGTTCTACCCGGTCACGGATTTCACTAATCAGATCATCGATCTGTCCTTCGGTAGGACGCACTTCTATAATCGGGTCAAGCAGACCGGTAGGACGGATAATCTGCTGAACCATAGTATCGCAATGCTCCATCTCATAAGGGCCCGGTGTTGCGGACACATATACAATCTGGCTTACCTTGTCTTCGAATTCCTCGAATTGCAGCGGACGGTTATCCAACGCAGACGGCAGGCGGAATCCATGCTCCACCAGGACGGTCTTACGCGCACGGTCACCATTATACATCGCCCGGATCTGCGGAAGCGTAGCATGGGACTCGTCGATCACAATCAGCATATCATCCGGGAAATAGTCCATCAGCGTATAAGGAGTAGCTCCCGGCTCACGGAAGGTAAGCGGACCGGAGTAGTTCTCGATTCCCGAACAAAAGCCGACTTCCTTCATCATCTCGATATCATAACGGGTCCGCTGCTCCAGGCGCTGAGCCTCCAGCAGCTTGCCTGCTCCATTAAGCACAGCCAGCCGCTCCTCAAGCTCACGTTCAATATTAACAAGGGCTACACGCATCGTCTCTTCCTGGGTGACAAAGTGGGACGCAGGGAAGATCGCAATATGATCTCGTTCGCCGATCAGTTCGCCTGTCAGAACGTCTATCTCCGTGATCCGCTCGATCTCGTCTCCGAACAATTCAACCCGGATCGCATGTTCTCCCTGGGATGCCGGGAAGATCTCAACGACATCCCCGCGTACACGGAACGTACCGCGCACAAAATTAATATCGTTACGCTGATACTGGATATCTACGAGCCGGCTCAGAATCTGATTACGCGGCTTCTCCATCCCTACCCGCAGCGAGAGCAGCAAGCTTCCATATTCCTTCGGCGAACCGAGGCCATAAATACACGACACACTCGCCACAATAATAACGTCACGGCGTTCGAACAACGAGCTGGTTGCAGAGTGGCGGAGCTTGTCGATTTCTTCATTTATGCTGGAGTCTTTCTCAATGTAGGTATCAGAGGAAGGAATGTACGCCTCAGGCTGGTAGTAATCGTAGTAACTGACGAAGTAATCCACGGAATTGCTTGGAAAAAATTCTTTGAACTCACTCGCCAGCTGTGCAGCAAGCGTCTTGTTGTGCGCAATGACCAGCGTCGGGCGGTTCAATTTGGAAATCACTTGCGCGATGGTAAAGGTCTTGCCTGTACCTGTCGCTCCCAGCAGCGTCTGGTGCTTCTTGCCCTGCCGGATGCCGTCCACTAACTCTTCTATGGCATGAGGCTGATCGCCCTGGGGTGTATACTCGGACTCCAGTTCAAAAGTCTTCGTACTGACGACAATATCACTCATTTGCCCGTCTCCCCTCTATCGTCTAGAATATATGAATATATTATAATTTTAACCCTAATTATCCTTCATCCATACCATACTGAAAAATATGGAAGATAGGAATGCACGTTCCCGTTTATTATACAGCGTTGCCCAGACTGTTGCAAACCATAATATATAGAAATTTAAGGAGCCTGAATTTATGGATTTCATTACAATACTCGGCCTGCTGGCCGGAATTGCCGCTATGATCGGCGGTTTTCTGTGGGAAGGCGGCAGCCTGTCCGGCCTGCTGCAGCCCAATGCTGCCCTGATCGTGTTCGGCGGCACCCTTGCGGCGGTGCTCATCAGCTTCCCGGGGTCCAAGCTCCGCAGCATTCCGGCGGCGCTCCGCCTGGCTTTTGACCGGCAACGGGATACCAGCCGGGAACAAGCCGAAGAGCTGATTGCCATGGCTGCACTCACGCGGCGCGGCGGTGTTCTCGCCCTGGAGAAACGGGCAGAAGAACATCCCGATCCCTTCACCCGTGAAGGCCTGTTTCTGATTGTCGACGGCAATGACCCGGATCAGGTCCGCCAGATCCTGGAGCTTGGGATGGATGCCAAGGAGCTGAAATATGAAGGCTATGCCAAAATATTCGAAGCCGCCGGCGGCTATGCACCGACCATGGGCATTATCGGTACCGTTATGGGGCTAATCCGGGTTCTAAGCAATTTAACGGACCCTTCCAATCTGGGTGCGTCGATTGCCGTAGCTTTTACAGCAACACTCTATGGCGTAGCCAGTGCCAATCTACTCTTTTTACCCATCGCCTCCAAAATCAAATCCCGCAGCCAAAGTGAGCTGGGCACCATGGAGATGCTGCTCGTCGGCATTCTGTCCCTGCAGAATGGGGATCACCCGCATCTGGTCCGGCAAAAGCTGGCCCCTTTCCTGACAGACGCTCCTAAACGCAGCATCCGCACCAGCCCGGAGGAACCGCTATGAGACAAAGAAACCGCCGGCAGCCCCGTGCCGCCGCCGGCAAGGAGAGCCGGGACCGCTGGATGATTACCTACGCGGATCTGATCACGCTTCTGCTTATTTTCTTCGTGATTCTGTATGCTATGAGCAGCTTGGATTCGCAGAAGTATGCCATTGTCAGCGGCTCCTTATCGGATACCTTCAAGAGCGGAAGTGCAGTGCTGGAAGGCGGAAGCGGCGTGCTGGAAGGCAATCAGGGAATCACCGGGGCTGGCGTTTCGAAGGGTCATAATGAAGACGGTGGAGACACTGGCGCTCCTTCAGCCACAGACTCTGCGGATGCGGACGGGCTGAATGGAACCGGGCAAACAGGAGATGGGGCGGGGCACCAGCCGTCAGCGCGCGAGCTTGCTTTTCGGGAACAGGAAGCGAAGCTGGCTGCTCTTATGGGCGTCATCACGGAGTATGTGGAGGAGAATAACCTTGGGGAACAGATTTTTGTTGCTGATAAGCCGCAGGGCATTGCCATCACGCTGAGTGACCGGTTCCTGTTCGATGCGGGAAAGGCTGAGTTGAAATCCCCTGCCTTCCCTGCACTGCGCCAGCTCTCCGGCCTATTCCGCGGTATCGGCGCTACCATCAGCATCGAAGGCCACACCGACAATGTTCCCGTGACACCAGGATCAGTGTACAAAGACAACTGGGAGTTATCGGGCGCCCGGGCGCTGTCCGTCCTGCGCTTTTTTCTGGACAAAGAGGGGCTGAGCCCTGATACCTTCCAGTACGCAGGTTATGCCGATACCCGGCCTGCTTACGATAATACAACCACTGAGGGAAAGCAGCGGAACCGCCGGGTTGAACTGATTGTGCTGCGCCAGCTTCAGGAGAAGGAGTAAGATACAGACGCAAAAAGACAGACCTCTCACATTAGTAACATCTAATGTTATAAAGAGAGGTCTGCCGTATTAACATCCGCTTCCGCAAATAAGCTACCTTTTATTCCCCAACCAGTTCCTTGTACGCAGCCGCATCCAGCAGGCCGGTTACTGCCTCTCCGAACTCTGCATCAAGCTCCAGCTCAAAAATCCAGCCGTCCCCGTAAGGGTGATCGTTGATCAGCTCCGGGCTGGCCTCCAGCGCATCGTTGATCTTGGTCACCTTGCCTGATACGGGTGAATATAGCTCCGATACGGTCTTCACGGATTCGATACTGCCCACGCTGTCGCCTGCGGAGATCGCCGCGCCTACTTCCGGAAATTCTACAAACACGATATCGCCCAGCAGATGCTGCGCATGATCCGTAATCCCTACACGTACTACGCGTCCCTCGCCCTGCTGCGCCCACTCATGCTCTTCGCTGTATAGCAGGTTGTCAAGCACTTCACTCATGTCCAAGCCGCCTCTTTTCCGTAATTGGAGTTCTAAATTTAGTTATAGCCTAAGTTATCGGCTTGCCTAATGTCAATATAACTGACAGTAAAATTAAATTTGTCAACTTTTTGACGTTTTTTGATTGACAGGGCAGAGGGTTACCCGGTTTAATGGAGTCAGTAGAAAAACATATGGTTTGCGAATGATGGCATAGGGAGAGACTGTCTCACAGGAAGACAGCGCCGAAGGAGTAAGCCCGGGATGGGTGAATCTCTCAGGCAAAAGGACCTTTGCCGGACGCATCTCTGGAGAGCATCCGGGTGCCTGCGCCGCAGGCTTCACGGATCACCAACGGGGAAACCTGCGCTTCATTGCAGGGTAACTCTCAGGTACCAAGGACAGAGCGGAAGTCCATTTATGCATGCGTGCATAATGGCTTTCGCCTGTCCTTTTTCGTATGTAATCAGACCAAGGGAGTGACAAGATGGAGTCTTTGAGAAGAACGCCTTTTTATGACCTCTATGCCGCTTATGCGGAGTCCAGATGTATTGATTTCGGCGGCTGGGAGCTGCCGGTGCAGTTCACCGGCATCGTGAAGGAGCATGAAGCCGTCCGTGAACGGGCCGGACTGTTCGATGTCTCCCACATGGGGGAATTCATGGTTACCGGGAGCGGTGCAGAAGCCTTCCTCCAGAGAATGACCACGAATGATGTCACCCGCCTGGAAGACGGCGCAGCGCAGTACACCCTGATGCTCTACCCAAGCGGCGGAGTGGTGGACGATCTGCTGGTATACCGGCTGGGCGTGGAGCGTTACATGCTTGTCGTCAATGCGTCCAATATCGACAAGGACTTCCAGTGGCTGCAGGAGCATCTTACCGCTGAATTCAGCGGCGTCAGTCTGAAGAATATCTCGGATGAGACGCTGCTGCTCGCGTTGCAGGGTCCGCTGGCAGAGACGATTCTGGCCAAGGTCACGCAGGTGTCTCTAACAGAGCTTAAGCCGTTCCACTTCCTCGAACACGCTGAAGTCTGCGGCGTCACCGTCCTGCTCTCCCGTACCGGATATACCGGTGAGGACGGCTTCGAGCTGTATGCTCCCGCAGATACAGCAGCAGCACTCTGGAACGGCCTGCTGGACGCTGGCGCTCCGCATGGCCTGACGCCTGCCGGACTCGGCGCACGCGATACGCTCCGCTTCGAAGCCAAGCTGCCGCTGTACGGCCAGGAGCTGTCGGCGGAGATTACGCCGCTTGAAGCCGGTGTCCAGTTCTTCGTGAAGCTGGACGCCGGCGATTTCATCGGCCGCGATGCCCTGCTGAAGCAGAAGGAAGCCGGTCTGCCCCGGCGTCTTGTGGGCCTGGAGATGATCGACCGCGGCATTCCCCGTTCCCACTACCCTGTGTACGCGGACGGAGTGAAGATCGGTGAAGTAACGACTGGCACCCAGTCCCCGACCCTGAAGCGGAATCTCGGACTCGCCCTGCTGGACGCTGCCTATACGGAGATCGGCACAGAGGTGTACGTGGAGATTCGCGGCAAGCAGCTCAAGGCTGCCGTCATCAAAGCCCCATTCTACAAAAGAAGCCAAGGAGTGAAGCCGCAATGAAGCACCGCTATCTGCCAATGACTGAGCAAGACCGCGCAGAAATGATGGAGACCGTAGGCATACAATCCATCGATGAGCTGTTCGCCGATATTCCGCAGTCTGTCCGTTACCAGGGAACCCTGCCGATGTCCGGCGCCTTGGACGAATACGCACTGCTTCGCCATATGAAGGGCCTGGCTGACAAGAATGCCGACTTCGATACCCACACCAGCTTCCTGGGCGCCGGATTGTACGACCACCACGTTCCGGTCGTCATCAACCATGTGATTTCCCGTTCGGAATTCTATACTGCCTACACTCCTTACCAGCCGGAGATCAGCCAGGGGGAGCTTCAGGCGATCTTTGAATTCCAATCCTATATCTGTGAGCTGACCGGCATGAAGGTTGCCAATGCCAGTATGTATGACGGCGCAACCGCCTTCTCCGAAGCGGCTGTGTTGGCCGCAGGCGCCACCAAACGCAAGAAACTGATTGTCTCCCGTACAGTTCACCCGGAAGCGCGTCAGGTGCTGCGTACCTCCGCCAACGCCTGGGGTCTGCAAATTGTAGAGATTGACTATGCTGACGGGGTAACGGATCTTGCCAAGCTGGCCGAAGCCATCGACAGCGATACCGCTGCCGTTCTGGTTCAGTCCCCCAACTTCTTCGGCGGGATTGAGGATCTGCGCGGGATCGAACCGCTGATCCATGCGGTTAAGGGACTGCTTGTCGTCAGCGCGAATCCCATTGCACTTGGCGTATTGGAGTCTCCCGGACGGCTTGGCGCAGATATCGTTGTCGGTGACGCGCAGCCGCTGGGAATTGCCGCTTCGCTCGGCGGTCCGACCTGCGGATTCTTCGCCGTTGCCGAGCCGCTCATGCGCCGGATGCCGGGCCGGATCGTCGGCCAGACGGTTGACCGGAATGGCAAGCGCGGCTTCGTGCTGACGCTGCAAGCCCGCGAACAGCATATCCGCCGGGAGAAGGCGACCTCGAATATCTGCTCCAATCAGGCGCTCTTGGCGCTGTGCGCTTCCGTCTACTTGTCCGTGATGGGCAAGGAGGGCATGCGCGAGGTTGGTGAGTTGAACATCCGCAAGAGCCACTATGCCGTTGGGCGGCTGGCTGAAATCACTGGCGCAGAGCGCGTCTTCACTGCCCCGTTCTTCAATGAATTCGTCCTGAAGCTCCCGGAGGGCAGCAGTGTGAGTGCGGTTAACTCCAAGCTGCTGAAGGAAGGCTATCTGGGCGGTTATGACTTAAGCCGGGATTATCCCGAGCTGGCCGGACATATGCTGGTTGCCGTAACGGAGAAACGAAGCAAGACCGAAATTGACGAATTCGCAAGCGCACTGGAGGGCTGTGTATGAAACCGGAACAAAGTCTGATTTTTGAATTAAGCCGTCCAGGCCGCTCTGCCTACTCCCTGCCTCTGTGTGATGTGCCGCAGGACGAGGGCCTTGGCTCACTCATTCCTGAAGGGCTGCTGCGCAGTGAGCCGGTCGTACTGCCGGAGGTATCCGAGGTGGATGTGATCCGCCACTATACCGCCCTGTCCCGCCGCAACTTCGGAGTTGACAACGGCTTCTATCCGCTCGGCTCCTGCACGATGAAATACAACCCCAAGATCAACGAGGATGTCGCCCGCTTCCCGGGACTCTCCAAGATCCATCCGTATCAGCCGGAAGAGAGCATCCAGGGTGCGCTTGAACTGATGTACACGCTGCAAAAGGATCTCGCCGCCCTGACCGGCATGGATGCCGTATCCCTGCAGCCCGCTGCCGGCGCCCACGGCGAGTGGACCGGCCTGATGATGATCCGCGCCTACCATGAGAGCCGCGGCGAAGTCCGCTCCAAAGTGATCGTGCCCGATTCCTCGCACGGCACCAACCCGGCCAGTGCCGCCGCAGCCGGTCTCGACACCGTGACCATCCCCTCCAATGACAAGGGAATGGTGGACCTCGAAGCACTGAAGGCCGCTGTCGGCAGCGACACCGCCGCGCTGATGCTCACGAACCCGAGTACCCTCGGACTCTTCGAGACGCAGATCGTCGAGATCGCCGCGATTGTCCATGAAGCGGGTGGCCTGCTCTATTATGACGGAGCGAACTCCAACGCGATTATGGGCATCACCCGCCCGGGCGATATGGGCTTCGATGTGGTGCATCTCAATCTGCACAAGACGATGAGTACGCCGCATGGCGGCGGAGGTCCGGGAGCCGGACCAGTCGGTGTAAAGGCGAAGCTGATCCCGTTCCTGCCGCAGCCTACTGTGGCCCAGAACGAAGACGGCAGCTTCACGCTGGACTGCGGCGGGCCGGAATCAATCGGCCGCGTCAAAGCCTTTTACGGCAACTTCGGGATTCTCGTCCGTGCTTATGCGTATATCCGCACCTACGGTCCTGACGGCTTGCGTGAGGTGTCCGAGAACGCCGTGCTGAACGCCAACTATATGATGCACCGGCTGGCTCCTTACTTCGAGATTCCCTTCCCGGGCATCTGCAAGCATGAATTCGTCATGTCCGGCAAGAACCTTAAGCAATACGGCGTCCGTACCCTCGATGTAGCCAAACGGCTGCTTGACTTCGGCTATCATCCGCCAACCGTCTACTTCCCGCTGACGGTAGAGGAATGTATGATGATTGAGCCGACCGAGACCGAGAGCAAGGAGACGCTCGACGGCTTCATTGAGACGATGATCCGAATCGTTAAGGAAGCTGAGGAAACGCCGGAGATAGTGATTAACGCACCGCATACGACTGAAATCAGCCGCCTCGATGAGACGCAGGCCGCGCGTAAGCCTGTACTTAACTGCTCCTGCGGTTAACCTTCTGCCAGAGAAGCTAGGCTTCTAAATCAAACAGCCGGGTCAGGGATACATTCGTATCGCTGCCCGGCTGTCTTGTATGTACCCGGAAGCGGATCTCCCGGCTAAGGCGTAAGGCGCTTCACGAACTGGAAGCGGTCATTCACCCGCATTTTACTATAGATGCTCTTCAACATATTGCGCACCGTGCCTTCACTGATCCCCAGATCGCTCCCGATGTGCAGCGCGCTCTTCTCCATCAGCCATAGCCTCGCTACCTCTTGCTCCCGCGCAGTCAGTTTATATTCCAGAAGCATGGCCTCAAGCCGATACTGCTGCATCTCCGGGTTCTTCTCCATCCACTTCTCCATGATATTCTCGGCAATCTGCTGCACGAAGGGAACGGCGAATTCAATAGGCTCTCCTCTATTAAAAGAAATATCAACATACCCGTAAACGCTATCATCATCCTGCAGCGGAGCGCATACACAGTTCCAGTCGCGGAAGGTCTGATCCGTATGCTCCGTTCCCCGCACCACCCCGATGCAGTTCATCTCCATCGCCAGCGATACGGCATTCATTCCCGCCTGCTGCCTGCTTAAGCTGACCCCCGGACGCAGCTCCGCCTGCTCCATCTCCGCCTGCGTCTCCGAAGAGGAATAGACCAGCTCCAGAATGATCCCCGCCTTGTCTGTCAGGAATACCACATATGGAATCGAGAGCAGCTGGCTTAATTTGTTCATTTCACTGCGGATCGAAGAAATCATAGCTCTATGGTAGATGTGCTCCCTGGATTCTTCGGAAGCCCCCGCCGCCACGGACATCCCTCCCTGGACTTGGGCCTTAGCTGCCTCCAGGGGCCGGAAGGCTTCAAGTTCGCTAGCTTCTAAATCCCCAGGCATACTCCATGCTCTTGATTGATTAAAGACTCTCACAAACGATCCCTCCATATTTACCAATTCCTATATCATCAATTTTAAAAGAAAGCATTATAACATACAATTACGGAATAATGAACATTCAGTATTGGATCTGTAAATCCCCGCGTTAGCGCTGTAAAATGTAGAAATCTGTTCATCTCATATTTCTACATAATTCCAGGAGGTTCGACATGCTTCGCATCGGCTATCTATCGACTGCCCTCAATCTGGCTACCGCCATGGTATCCTTCCTGCGCTTCGGCAGTAATTATGCCCTCTTCATCATGGCCAGCTATACACTCTTAACCCTTGCGGGATACCGGCTACTGCAGAATAAAAGGACACTGCATCTGATCCCTCTGCTCACCTTCAGCTGTTCATTCCTCTTATACAACGTGACCTATGTATTGTTGAAGCAGATTAACCTCGTAGACCTGTATGCTGTAGACTGGAGACTTGAGGTTCAACTGGCGCTGCCCCTGCTGGTAGGGTTCGCCGTCCAGACTCTCCTTAAGCGGAGCGGCAAATCCCGGCTGGTGTAGGCTATCCGGGGCTGCTGCTTTTTTTTTGCAAAATCGACCTAATCTGATAGTTTTCGACATCGGCTCAGTGATATATTTACTCTTACGACTTTCAGCCCGCTGAGGATTCAGATATTTTCTCCGCAGTCATCTGCGGTAACGCTTTCAAAGTAATGAACAGGAGGGTTAAGCTTGAGTATGATTGAAGCCAGAGGACTGAGTAAGTCCTTTATGCAGGCGGTGAAGGAGCCCGGCCTAAAGGGAGCGGTGAAGCATCTGTTCCTGCCCAGGCATATTGAGAAGGTGGCGGTCAAGCCGCTGGATCTGAGCATTGAAGCAGGGGAGACGGTGGCCTACGTGGGACCGAACGGTGCCGGTAAATCGACCACCATCAAGATGCTGACCGGCATTCTGATGCCTTCCTCCGGGAGTATCTCTGTGAACGGGATCAATCCGTACCGCAAAAGAATGGAAAACGCCGCCCAGATCGGCGCAGTTTTCGGGCAGCGTACCCAGCTGTGGTGGGATATTCCGATTGCCGAGTCCTTTTCGCTGCTGAAGGATATCTATCAGATTCCGGATGTCCTCTACAGGAAGAACATGGACTTGTTCACCGAAATGCTAGGGATGAGCGATTTCATCCACCTATCCGCGCGGAAGCTCTCGCTGGGTCAGCGCATGCGTGCCGATCTGGCCGCAGCCCTGCTGCATAATCCGCCGATTCTGTATCTCGATGAGCCGACGATTGGCCTTGATGTATCTGTGAAGGAGAAAATCCGCGGGTTCATCAAGCAGATCAACCAGGAGCAGCAGACGACCGTGATGCTGACGACCCATGATTTGGGCGACATCGAAGACCTGTGCAAGCGGCTGGTCATTATCGATCACGGCGCGATTATTTATGACGGTACGCTGAGCGAGGTCAAGGCCCGTTTTGCCAAAAACCGTGTGATCTTCTTCCAGGTACGCTCCCCTATGCCGGAATTGTACGAGCTGCTGGAGCAGAGCCCCGGGCTGAAGCTGGAACAGCAGAGCAGCCAGGAGTTCTCGGTCACTTTTGACCGGTATGAATATACCGCCAGTGAAGTGGTTCGCCGGGTGATGAAGCATGGGGAGGTACTCGATTTCCGCATGGAGGATACCCATATTGAGCAGGTCATTAAGGCTGTCTATGACGGCCATTTGGACCTGAACGAGCACCGGGAAGCAAGGGGGCAGACGCACCATGACGACAGTAGCCCGGCTTAACAAATACAGAAGCATTGCCAACCGCTCCTTGCAGAATGTGATGGCCTACCGGAACTCCTACATCATTAATGTACTCGCAAACTCAATTAATCTGGTGGCAATCTTCTTCCTCTGGCAGGGAATCTATGGCGGGCGCGAGGCGGTGGGCGGCTACTCCTGGGATCAGATGAAGACCTATCTGCTGGTGACCTTCCTGGCCAATTCCGTCTTGTCCTGGTATTCCGAGACCTCCATCTCCGGCAAAATCCTGGACGGCAGCGTCGCCATGGACCTCTTGAAACCGATTGATTTCCAGACGGCCCGATTCGCTGAGACCTTGGGTGCGAGTCTGCTGGAGGGTGCGATAAGCACGGTTCTGCTGATCGTCTTCGCCACCTTCCTTACCGGAGTGACCTTCCCCCACTCGCTTATCGTCTATCTGCTGTTTGCGGTCAGTCTGCTCTGCGCGGTTGTGGTCAAATTCGGCGTGGTCTATCTGGCGGCCCTGTTATGCTTCTGGTCGACGGGGTCACTGGGGATAGTCTGGACGCGGATTGCGCTTACCAACCTGCTGTCAGGCGCACTGGTACCGCTGGCCTTCTTCCCGGACTGGCTGGAAAAGCTGGCGTTGCTGCTGCCCTTCCAGGCCATCATTCATACGCCAACGATGATCTTCCTGCAGCAGGCAGATACCGGGGAGAGTCTAAGGCTGATCGCCCTTCAGCTCTTTTGGGGAGCAGGGCTCTGGATGGCAGGCAAAGCCATGTGGAACTGGGCGGTCCGCCAGGTGACCATTCATGGAGGCTAAGGCTGAAGGAGGACGCAGAATGAAAATATCGCAAATGCTCTATCTCTATAGAAGGCTATATGTGCAGCAGCTTAAGGCGATTCTGGAGTATAATAAAGACTTTTACATCCTAATGTGCTCGGCGGCCTTGACGCAGGTTCTGGGATTTGTGTTCCTGTGGGTGATCTATGACCGGATTCCGGATATTCAGGGCTGGCAGTTCTGGGAGGTTACCTTCATGTACGCTATGATTTTCCTGACGGAGGGAGCGGGTTCGCTGTTCTTCGAGGGAAGCTGGCGGCTGGGCAGGCTGGTCAACACAGGAGAGCTGGACCGTTATCTGCTGCGGCCGGTGCCGGTGGTTCTTCAGGTGTTCTGCACGGGGATTGGAATTAACGGACTCGGCAATCTGCTCATCGGCGGGGTGATCATCTGGCAGTCGCTTATGCACAGCCCCATCCACTGGACTGCGGGCAAGGCTGCTATTCTTATCCTGCTGTTCGTCACAGCGGTCATTATCCGGGTATCGATTAATCTCATGGGCAATTCGGCGGCCTTCTGGATTCGCAATGCCGGGAATGCGTTTCCGCTGATGGTGCATAATCTGTCCGATCTGGCCAAATACCCGATTACCTTGTTTCCGCAGGCGATCCGCATCTTCATTTCGACGGTGCTGCCCTATGCGTTCATCAGCTTCTACCCGGCAACCTATATCTTCGGCAAAAGCGGCTGGTCCGGCTGGTGGCTGCTCGCCCCTGTCGCGGCAATAGGAAGCGCGGCTGCGGCTTACGGGGTCTTCCGGTACGGGTTGTCCCGGTATGAGAGTACGGGGAACTGAGGAGTGCGGCGGGTGTGACGAGTGTGGCAATGTGGCGGTATGGCAATCCGCCGCTCACATGCGGCGGGTTCCGGCGGGAGCTGGGGGAGCTTAAGGTAGCCGGGGGTAGGGTGAATGAGGTGCTCAGGGTGCTGAGGGTGCTGAGATGCAGAAGTGTACCTTATTCGCTGGATTGGCGCGCATTTGGCGATTTCAGGTGCATTAGTGCACTTCATTTACTGGTTTTACTCACATTTGAGGATTTCAGGTGCACTAGTGCTCCTCATTCAGTCATTTAGCCAACTATCTACGAATTCAGGGGCACTAATGCTCCTCATTCAGCCATTTAGCCAACTATTTACGAATTCAGGGGCACTAATGCTCCTCATTGGCTCCTTCAGCCCACTTCTGCCCGCATCTGAGGGATTTATCCCTTTCATTCCACCCATCCGCCCACTTTCAGCATCATCTGAGAGATTTATCCCTTTCATCCGCCTATCCGGAATCCTTCCGCCAGCCTCCCGAATCACTCCCTTTGATTTTCAGTATCTTACTATACTAAAAAACCTCCCTTTGGTTACCTGAAAGAAAATTCCGGCTAAAAGGAAGGCTTTACTCTACTTCGTTCTACTGTGCGACAAATTGCCGCTTAGCGAGGTCCATCTCATACCTCTGCGGTCCCGGTTCCGGGTCGCCTCCGGCCCCTACTGGCAAGTACACCACTAACTGTTCGTTCTGGTTGGCCGGGAACGGCGGCAGCTCAGAGTACACCAGCGTATCATGCACAATTTCTCCCAGCTTGAAGGATAACGGAAACACTTTTCCGCTTTCCTTCTCCCTAGCAAAAGCATAAGCAACCAGTCCGTGCCCTGACTTGTATTGGGGCGCAAGCAGATAGACTTCTGCCTTCGCAAAGGAGACCACGGCAAATTTCAGCACGCGGTCGGTCGGCTGCACGAACAAGAAAGCAGGCAGCTCCAGCAATACCTCATCCTGGTCCCCCGTCCGGTACACGATAGAGTAATCAGCCTGATAGGTCTGCTCCCCTTCGAGGCCGTCATTGCTGGACACATTCAGATGTCCCCGCTCCTCGGGGCCGCTTGCGATCATCAGCAGTTCGCCTGGTCCGGCTGAGGTTCTCGCCCGAACCGTCCCTTCGGCATTCACGGAATCGATAATGACCGATCCGGCTAGACCCTCCGGCGGGAACTGGCTGGTGAGGCCGGCTGTAGTTACCGGGGTCGCTGCGGAAGCAGTTTCCGAGGCGACTACGGAAGCAGTTGGTGCAGATGAAATAGTCTGTGCAGTAGGAGTTGCAGATGGCGACGCAGAAGCAGACACTAAGGCAGACGAAGCCGGTTCTGCCGCCGGAGTACCGGTGGCGGATGTATTTTGGCTGCTACATCCCAGCAGCAGGCTAAGCGACAGAACTGTGCCCGCTGCCAGTGTTGTAGTTTTAGACCGGATAGGACTCATTCCCCTCTAATCATTTTTGGAGTACAACCCATTATATAAGATTATCACGGTCCACAAATTTAGAGATTGTCTTATTTTCTTTAAAAAATAGTCACCGGAACATTCCCTTGAGCAGCGGCGGCGTGGCGAGTGTGGTTACCATTACAGCAATAATCACGCTGGTAAAACACTGCGGCAGCAGCAGTCCGCTCGCAAGACCGGTGGCGGCTATAATCAGGGCGACTTCGCCTCTGGAGATCATGCCTGCGCCGATAATGAGCGAGGAACGCGTATTGAACCCGGTCAGCCGAGCTTGCGATTTTCACTCCTTTTATCCTAAAAAACACGTAAAACGACAAGGAGAAGCCTGCGTGACAGGCTCCTCCTAATAACACTGAATTATTCAGTTCACTTCAAACGATTCTCTCCAGAATCGCTCCAATGAACATTGCTGTAAACCGGATTACTTCAGATAAAAGACCTCACGCAGCGGCACCATCGGAACCGCATTATTGAAATCAAAGGAGCCCTCGACCATATTTGAGGTGATCGCATTCCAGCGGTTGCAGGCCTCACTCCCGGCGATGTAGGCGAACGCAGCTTCCGTATCATCACATTCAAAGCAATAGAAGAACTGGTTGCCGTTCTGAAAAATCGAATAATTACGGATGCCTGCTTTGCTGTGCTCCTCCAGAATCTCCGGCCACGGCTCCAGATGCATCTGTACGTATTCCTCTAAGTATTCCTCTTTCACCTTCCAGGTCCAAGCCAGCTTATTCCTGCCCATCCTCGTATCCCCCTGTCATGCATTCCTTTGATCCGATCATATCACATAATTATACAATTTGAATATGTCCGTTTTAGACATGGAGGGCAGCAAGGATACGCTTCGATCTCAGGTGCTGATTCCCGCTTCATTCGGACGGAGAATGGCAGAGCCAATCGCCAGCAGAACTGCTGCCATCAGGCCTAGGATTGCAAACGGCAGCCACAGCTCATTCCAGCCGCCGCCGGTTGCGGCAATGTCCACCGCCTGAATCGCCCATTTCTGCGGTGTAAAGTTAGCCAGCTTCTGCATATATTCCGGCATGATGGAGACGGGCCAGAAGCAGCCGCCCAGCATACAGGTCGGTGTAAGAATCAGTGAATTCAGCATCCCCGCATTACGCGGATTGCGGATCAGGCCTGCAACGGTGCTGGCGATGCCCATAGATACCAGCATGAAGGCCGCCAGAACCAGGAAGTAGAGAAAGAGCGGCATCTCGTAATCATAGCGGAGCACCCATTTGCCCAGCACCAGCACGACAAGGATCTGAATCATTCCTACAAGAAAGCTGCCCAGGAAGTTGCCAAGCGCAATTTCATAAGAACGGACCGGCGCGCTGAACATGCGCATCATGGTACGCCCTCTGCGGTCATCCGTGATCTGGGAGACGGAGCTGGTCACCAGCGCCATCAGGAACATGAGCGTCATCCCTGTAACTACGCCCAGCGTCTGCCGCGGATAGAGATCATAATCGGTGCGTGTGCTGCCCACGTTGTGCTGCTCCGACTGCTTCAGTACAGCAGCGAGCTGCGCCTGCATTTCGCCTGTTCCCCCGCCTGCGGCAGCAACGGTATGCGCCGCTTCGGCAATTTGAGCGGCAGTGGCGGTGATCTTCAGCTTCATCATGATTGAGCTTTCACTTGCCCGCAGCTCATAGATACTGATCTGTGGCGGCTCCCCCGCCAGCAAGGCGGCAGTGTACCCGGCAGGAATGAACACCCCCACCGTTCCCTCCTGCTTAATTGTCGCCTCCTTCAAAGCGGCCTCGTCGCTGCGCGGCTCGAACTTATATTCTCCGGCCTGCTCCAGCTCCGTAATCAAATGTCTGCCGGCTGCCCCCGTATCCGAGTTGGCATATAGCACAGTTGCCGGCTCCTCCGCCATCCCTCCGGTAAGGGAGATAATCGCTGCCACCACTACACCGGGAAGCAGAATGAATACCATAAGTCCCCTGAAGGTGCCAATGCTTCGTCTGATCATATTCCAGGCAATGATTAATATTTTATCCACGGTAACCCACCTTCCGGTATGAGACAATCACTGCCGCGAACAAAGCCGCGCTGATGAAGCACATCACCCACAGATTCGGCAAAAGCTGCTCCAGACCGGAATGCAGCATCATCCGGATGACCGCCTGCTGCACCCAATGGTTAAGCGTGAATGCCCCTGCGCTGTTCACCCAGGAATCGGGAAGCGGCGCCATTCCTCCGCTGACGAAGGTCATCACTATAGTCAGGACACTAATGATGTTCGCAGCAACCGCCGAGGTCCGGCTGAAGAGGCAGATCAGTACGCCCAGCGTCATCGAGGCGGCAATCATCAGCAGGCAGAACAGCAGCAGCAGTCCCGGGCGGTTCCCCCAGTAGACGCCGAACAGCCAGTCAGACAGCAGAATAATCGTAAGGCACTGCAGGATGCTGATCAGGCCTACGCCGAGCATTTTGCCGATGAACAGATGATTGTCTTTTACCGGCATGGATTGGATTCTGAACAGCGTATGGTTCTCTTTATCGTTAAAAAGTGAGGCTGTCACAGTAAGTCCGCTGTACATCAGGAACATCAGCAGCATGGACGCCGCATAGAACTGGGCCGCCGAATAGGTCTTCCCGCCATTGTTCAGATCTCCCAGCACCACCCCCGGCTTACTGGCAGGTACCGAAGTCGCTGTAAGCGCCTGCGGTCCAAGGGTAACGGCTGCCGCCTGCTTATAATTCAGCTCCATGAGCAGATTGTCGAAGGCGGTTCCGGCTACCCGGTTATCGTCATGGCTCCTGCCCAGAATGAACTCCAGACTCGCCTTCTTACCGCTCTGCACCTCCTGATCAAAGCCCGGAGGAACAATAACCCCATAGGCATATTTACTGGTACGCAGCCCGCTCTCTGCGGCTTCACGGCTCTCTGTTTTGACAGGAATAATGAGCCCCTTCACCTCAGGCGTCTCCAGAAAATCCGTAAGGATCGCAGATGCTTCTGCCCCTCCGCCTCCGGTATTCACAATAGCTACACGTACAGGCTTGATCTCATCTGCCCCCTGCACCCCAACCACCCCGGAGAGGGACGCGCCCAAGAGGAAGATCAGCACCAGCGGCAGCAGGAACATATTAAGCAGCAATGTGCGTGAACGGAGCTGTCTGCGCAGCTCAAACCCCATAATGATCCAGATATTCACACCTATCCCCCCTCTCTAGTCCCGCAAGGTCCGGCCGGTCAGACTAAGGAACAAGGTCTCCAGATCCGGCTCTTCTATATTCAGGGAGGCAATAACCCCTTCGTGCTTGGAGAAAATAAACAGAACATCCTGCAGCGCACTTTGCGAGGAGGGAAGATACAGCTCGATCGCATCCTGCACAGCTTCTACCCGGTTGATCCGGGGATGCTGCCCCAGCTCGTTCACTAAAGCAGGGGTGATGCCCGCTGCCTTCACAACGATTTTCTCCTCGTGGGCCACCCGTTCGCGCAGCTCGTTCTCCGTACCGCAGGCAATGATATGCCCCTGGTCCATAATGGCCACCCGGTCACAGATCGCAGCTACCTCCTCCATATAATGGCTGGTGTAGATCACCGACGACCCCATCTTATTCAAAGCCTTCACGGATTCCAGAATATGATTGCGTGACTGCGGATCAATGCCGACTGTGGGTTCATCCATAATAATCAAGCGCGGCCGGTGCATGATCGCACAGGCGATATTCAGCCGTCTTTTCATCCCTCCCGAGAAGGTGGACGGTTTATCCTTCGCCCGGTCGCTTAGGCCGGTGAACTCCAGCGCTTCCCACGTCCGCTCCTTCAGCAGCTGTCCGCGCAGCCCATAGAGTCTGCCGAAAAAGCTTACATTATCACTTGCCGTCATGTTCTCGTATAACGCCAGCTCCTGGGGCACAAGCCCGATACGTTTCTTCACCTCAAGCGGCCGCTCCCTTACGGACAGCCCGTCGATAATAATATCGCCGCTGTCGGCTTGAAGCAGCCCGCAGATCATGCTGATGGTCGTGCTTTTCCCGGCACCGTTCGGGCCGAGCAGGCCAAAGATTTCACCCTCCTGTATATTGAAATTCACGTGATCCACAATCAGCTTACCGTCATATCTCTTCACAACATCGCTAAGTACCGCAAGTACCATTGCTGCGCCCCCTTGTTCCTTCAATCTCATACTCTCATTGTACTGCAGGGCTGGGATAAGCGAAGGTACTAAAGGTCATGATCCGGAGGTGACGAAAGTCATCTCCTGAAGAGCAGCACTCTTATGCTAAGATGGATATACCTGAGAAGAATGTCGACACGGATTAGGGATATTTTATTTAAAAGGATGAGCTTACTTGACCAGAGAACTGATACTGCTGCGCTACAGCCTGCTTATAATCCCGGCGATCCTCTCGATTCAAGTCTATGAATTCGCCGACTATGACGGGTTCACTCTGCATTTCATGCTGCTGATGCTGCTGGTCATACTGGGTGCAAGGCCATCCAGATCTCTCGCCACACTGACCGAAGGCATGGAACTGATCCTCACCGCCTGGCTTTGTTATGAATACGGTCCGCTGATGGTTTTTCCGGCCTTGTCTGCGGTGATCTCCTATACCCGGCGGCAGCCCAAGAATACGGCTCTTACCTTCTTCTGTATTCATCTGGCCCTGTTGAATGCCGCGCTGCTTCATACTGCTCCGGCAGTGCTCGTGTTCACGAATCTTACCTTTCTGCTGTGTGCCGGCTTGAATCTGCTGCTGCTCCGGGCAGGGCGCGTGCGTACCGATACCTTATTCCTCTATGATGAGCTGCGCAAAAAGCATTTCGAGCTGGAAGAGGCCCGCGCTAGGCTGCTCCAGTTCACCTCACACATAGAGGTGGCCGCGCAGGCCGATGAACGGGTGCGGATTGCCCGCCAGCTGCATGACGACATCGGTCACCGGCTGATCCGGGTCAAGATGATGACTGAAGCGGCCATTCACACCCTTCCTGCCGCACCGGAATCGGGACTGCAGATGATGAACCAGATCCGGGACCAGCTCTCGGGCAGTATGGACGATATGCGTACTGCGCTGAAGCGGATTAACCATACTCCCCAGCTTGAAGGGGCGCATGCGCTGGACCGGCTGCTGGAAGAGGTGGGCCGCGATACCGGGATTGCCACCACCTATACGGTGCAAGGGATTCCTTATCCGCTCTATCCGAGCCTGCAGGTTGTGCTGTACACCAATGCCCGGGAGGCCATCACCAATGCACTGCGGCACGGTCAAGCCAGCTCCGTATGGGTGGAGGTCACCTATACGGAGCATGAGGTGCGGATGGAGACCGGCAATAACGGGAAGCTGCCGGAAGCAGACCCGCTGGGCCGTCTGCCGGGCAGCAGCGGGATGGGCCTGACGGGCATGAGCGAGCGATGCGCCATGTTGGGCGGAACGCTGGAGCTTCGGCTGCAGCCGCAGTTCACGGTTATTACCCGGCTGCCGGTGTATCGGCAGCCGGAGGAAGCGCCGCGCTGAATGGAGATATACTCAAAGATAAGAGGTGCCGAAGCATGATTAGAGTATTGATTGTTGACGACGATTCTTTTATCCGCGAGAGCCTGAAGGTCTTAATCGGGCTGGATGCCGGTATCGAGGTCGCGGGAACCGCAGGGGATGGCCGGGAGGCTCTCTCCTTGCTGGGGGAGCCCGGCGGAGCGGATGTTGTACTCATGGACATCCGTATGCCGGGCTGTGACGGAGTGGAAGGTACACGGCTGATCAAAGAAGCTTATCCATCCGTGGCTGTACTGATGCTGACCACCTTCGATGATGACGAGTATATTATTGAGGCTCTGCGCGCCGGAGCCAGCGGATATCTGCTCAAGAACATCCCGCCGGACCGGATCATTCAAGGCATCAAGACTGTACATGAGGGCAATATGCTCATTCATCCCGAGATCGCCCGCAAGCTGGCGGGCTTCCTCCAACCGTCGGCGCGTCAGGAAGCTCCAGTGGCTCAGCCATTTGCTTCCTATGGACTGACCAAGTCTGAGCAGGCAGTGGTCACCTCCATCGCAGAGGGACTCACCAACAAGGAAATCGCCGCCAAGCTGTTCCTGAGCGAAGGCACCGTCAAAAACTATATCACCGACATCCTCAGCAAGCTCGGCGTACGCGACCGGACACAGATTGCGATTCTGTACCTGAAGAGTACGCAGGGGAATCATTAAGCCACGGAAATGCTATCTCTCGCCAATTCTGAGCGTTTCCTCTCACGGACCTCTTGTCTGGAGCCGCATTGTTACACATTTTACAGGATTCCTCTATAAATGTTACTGGCTATGGTACATTGTTGCATCATTTGCAGGAATTCCGGTGCTTAGTGCGATTCACCCCGTCCAAATGTGGTCGGTTTTTCGATTACATTCCAGGTACCTCACACCACTCCCTTAACAACTATAAATATAAGAGGCCCGTTCCACCTGAACTTAGTTCAGAAAGAACGGGCCTCTTTAACCTTCCGCGCCAGCAGTCACTGGGGAAACCAATTACGTTGGTAATCTACAGTCAGACACCTTCAGACACCAGCAGATTCCTGCTTGGCCTCTGCCGGCGGCGTCTTCTTCGCCCGGCCTAGCCGATCCGCCTGCACTCCCCGCTGCCGGATGCCTGTGCGCATCCCGATGATGCTGAAGATGCTGGACGGCTTCATCTCTGCGGTGATACCCCCGTCCGGGTCCGGCACCAGAATGATGCCGAGCTGATGATGGTCCCCGGCATAGATCGCACGCTGCAGATATTTGCTCTCGCCTTCGCGGTTCTGCACCTCCAGCTTGCAGAACGCGGGGTTCATGCGCAGCGCCTCATGCAGCTGCGCCGCGCTGGTCAACAGGACCCCGTTGACCTTCAGCAGGATCTCGCCGGGCAGGATGCCCAGCTCCTGCGCGGGGCTGCCCTGCAGCACGGCCAGCACCTTACGGCCGGCCGGGGGATGCACGAAGACGGGGCTAAGGCTGCGCTCCTCCAGAGCGCTGTACCAGCTTAACCCTTCGTGCAGCAGAATGGCCGCGAGCGCCGCGACAACCGTCAGCGGGCTCCATAGGTCCGCAAGCAGGCTGAGGCCGAGCAGGACGGCGCTGTAGATCAGCAGCCGTCCGAACGTCCGGGCCGCCTTGCGTCCGGGCAGCATGCCCTGGGTCATCTCGCTGAAGCCGATGATGACCGGCAGCGAGACCAGGCCGAGGCCCCCGCCCAGCAGCGGATGCCACGGCAGTTCACCGATTCCGCTGCCCGCGGGAATCAGCACGAACAGCGGCAGCGGCCAGAAGGCCTGCAGCTGGTAGCCGCCCACCACCTTGCCGCGCTTGCCGGCAAGGAACAGCGGCGTCGCCAGCCGGGGCCCCTGCCAGCGAGCCAGCAGCGCCTCGGCCACGTGAAGCAGCGCGGCCAGCGCCAGCAGTGCGGGGATATCCATCTCCCTCACGGCACCGGCAACCGTTCCGGCGGCTCCGCTCTGCAGCGTCTCCGGGAAGAACGACAGTACAAACTGCACAATTCCAAGCGCGCCTATGGCATACGCAAAGCATAAGTAACGCACCCGAAACAGCATTAAGACAAGGCTGACCACCCAGATACAGGCTACAGCCGTATAGGTCACCGAGACTCCCAGTGCAACTGCGGAAAGGGAGACAAGCAGCCCCATGAGGCCGCCAGTCCAGACGGTCCGCCAGGTTTCCGGTCCCCAGCTATGCAGCTTCACATGAATAAGCTTCCGCTCGAGGGCTACCTGTCTGCGGTAATATAGGGCAATAAATAGAATAGCGATATAGTAATAGGGCTGAATCAGCAGATGTAGGACTGCTGTACCTAAGCTGGTCAGCAGCTCCAGGAGTACATTCAACGGTTCGCACACTCCTTTTCATAGCCTAGAGGATAATTATAGCGCGAAGCATATACATTCTTATCTTTTAAAAGAAAAAAGAAGGCTGAAATCAGCCTTCTTACTTTTTCGACGCTGCAGCCTTGATTTCCTTCTGAATCTCTTCGATCCCCTTATTCCGCTGATTGTCATTCACCGGATCTTGGATGACCTTGATCAGCGCCAGTTCCAGCGCTTCCGCGGTCTTGGCGTCAATCGAGCCTGTCGACTTCAGCTTGGCTGCGCTCTGGAATTTCTTGACCGCTTCTTTGGTCCCGGCATCGAAGTAGCCGTCCTTGCGGCCCGGCTTGTAGCCTAGTCCATCCAGCATAGTCTGCGCACTTTTGACATCTGCACTGTTCATATTATATTGCAGCGTAACGCTCTTGTTAATCGGCGCCACCGAGAAGTAATCCGGTTGGGCTACGGCGATATCGGGCTTAATACCCTTGCCGTGAATCCAGGTGCCGTCAGGCGTCAGCCACTTGGCAATCGTAATCTTCAGCAGGCTTCCGTCACCGAGTTGCTCCTCGAAGCTGGTCTGTACGGTTCCCTTGCCGAATGAATTCTCTCCGATCAGCTTGGCTCCGGCCGATTGCTGCAGGGCTCCGGCCATGATCTCCGAAGCGCTCGCGCTGCCTTTATTCATCAGCACGACTACCGGATACTTCTTGCTCGACCCCTTCGAGGTGCTGATCTCGCGCCGCTTGTTCTTATCCTCCACCTGCACGATGGCTTTGCCGGACGGTACGAACTGCTCGACCATCTCAATGACGACCGGCAGCACACCGCCCGGGTCATTGCGGACATCAATAACAAGTCCCTTCATGCCTTGCTTCTCCAGCTTCGTCAATTCTTCCTTGAACCGCTCCGAGGTGTTCTGTGAGAACTGCGTAACCTCGATCACACCAACATGCTCCTTCTCCATCTTCGCATAGACCGTCTCCAGTCTGACATCATCACGGGTGATGGCGAATTGCAGCGGCTCTGCTGTTCCGGTCCGCTGAACCTTCAGGGTCGCCTTGCTGCCCTTGGGACCGCGGATTTTGGCTACAGCTGCATTCAGCTCCAGCCCTTCCAGCGATTCACCGTTCACGGAGAGGATCACATCCTTGGCTTGTATGCCCGCCTTCTCTGCAGGTGAGCCCTTGATCGGGGAGACAACAACGACCTTGCCGTTGTCAGAGGAGACTTCAGCGCCAATCCCCGAGAAGGAGCCTTCGATGCTCTCCTCGAACCGCTGTGCCGTCTCCTTGCCCATGTAGTTGGAATACGGGTCGCCCAGTGCTTCCATCATTCCGTTGACCGCACCGTCAATCAGCTTCTCCCGGTCGACCTTCTCATAATAATTGCTCTCGATCAGGCTAAGAGCGGTACCCAGCTTCTTCGATTCCTTCTCCTGTAGTCCGGCAGTCTGCAGGACCGTCGCCAGCCCTTCACCTGCGGCTTGTCCGAATACCTGCACATAACCGGTCACGCCCAGGGTCAGCAGACTGCCGCACAGCAGTGCCGCGACGATCATAAAGGCCGCAGTGCTTTTCTTTAACATGATGTTCCCACCGTCCCTTCTTGTCCATCTTAACACCAGCATGGGCCCGTTCCATGAGAAACGGCATCTCTTCCAGTATATGCCGCAGCACGAAAATATATTTATCAGTTCAGCAAAAATTGGATTTTTCAGGCTCAGTCTGCTTACAGATAAGGCATAGGATTCACCGCTGTCCCATTGATCCGCACTTCAAAATGCAGATGCGGGCCGGTCGAACGTCCGGTAGACCCGGATTCGGCAATCTTCTGCCCGCGCTCCACCCGTTGTCCCTGGCTCACCTTGATACCGCCCTCGCGGATATGTCCGTACAGCGTCCATACCCCGCCGCCATGATCGATAATGACACAATAACCATAACCGCTGTACCACTGCGCAACCAGCACTGTACCGGAATCCGCTGCGTGAATACTCGTACCCTGCGGCACGGCAAAGTCCACACCGGTATGCAGCTTGCCGACTTCATGCGTCACCGGATGGGTCCGGTAGCCAAAAGGAGAGGAGATCCGCGCGTAGCCCACCGGCCGCAGATAAGGACCATCTCCACCGGAATATTCCTCTACGCTCGCAAAGGAGGAGCTGTCGCCGCCGGAAGACTTCGCGGCTTTCGCCTTCTCCGCCGCCTTGGCTGCGGCTAACGCCGCCCGGCGCTGCGCCTCAGCCTTCGCTGCAGCCGCTCTGCGCGCCGCTTCCTCCGCCTTAATCTTGTCCTTCTGCGCTTCCAGCACGGAGCGGCTGCTGGCCAGTTCTACCAGCTTGGCATCCTGTTCAGCAGAGATAACCTCCGAATTCTGAATCTCCTCATCATAATAAGCGATAAGCTCCTGCTTCTCCGCTTCCTTCTCCTTCAGCATACTGCGCTGGGCTTCCAGGTCGGTATACAGCTGCTTCGCCGTGGCATATTGCCCTTCCAGCTCCTGCTTCTTGGCAATCACCGTCTGCTTGTCCAGCTTATGCTGCACCAGCAGATCCTGATCCTGATCCACGATCATCTTCAGGGAATCGGCCCGGTCCAGGAAGTCGGAGAAGCTGGTCGAGGACAGCAGCACATCCAGATAGGAGACTGCGCCATCCGTGTACATCAGACGGACGCGGGATTCCAGCAGTTTTTCGCGGGAGGCAACGCGCGCCTCCGCCTCATCCAGCTCTGTTGCCGTCACGGTAAGCGACTTCTCCGTGCTGGCAATTTTGCCGGATATTGTGGTCATCTCGCCCTTCACCTGTGTAATCTGCCCCAGTACGTAGTCCAGGTTCAGCGTGGTCTTATTCCTATAATGCTTAGCCTCCTGGTTACGGGAGTCCGCCTTATCCTGCGCCGCCTTGGCCGCCTGGACCTCCTGCTGCAGCTGCTTCAGCTGCTTATCGATTTCGGCAACACTTGTTTTCTTCGCATATCCGTCAGAGGGCCCGAACATTGTGACAGCCAGCAATATTACGGCCATTCCGGCAGCAATCTTCTTCAACTTGCACTCTCCGTCCTTTGTTCAAATATAAGAATCATACAGGTTATACCTTCAAGAACTTGCGGATCGACACCGTGCTGCCCCATACGCCAATCAGTACCCCGAGGCCCACCAGCAGCCCGCATAGCAGCAACCAGATATTCTCAAATGGAATGAGTTGCAGCCCCAGCATCGGATCTCCCTTCACGGAAGACACCAGACTGCTATAACCGGCGTAGAGGGCACCCGAGGTTACCACTGAACCAATCAATCCAATCAGAGCACCTTCGATAAAGAAGGGCCAGCGGATGAAATAATTCGTAGCGCCCACGAGCTTCATAATGCCGATTTCCTTGCGGCGGGCCAGAATCGTTACCCGGATGGTATTCGAGATCAGGAACATCGACATCAGCGCCAGTCCCGCTACAAAAATAAACCCGATATTCCGTACCGCCTTGGTCACCTTGAATAAAGTCTCCACAGAGCCTTTACCGTAGTTCACCTTGTAGATTGGCTGCTCTTCATGCGTCTTGTTCAGTGCTTCTATCTTCTCCGCTACAAACGGAACTGTGGTCGGCTCAATGACTTCAACGAGCAGCTTGTCCGGCAGCGGATTATTGTCTTCATCGAATCCTTCCAGGAGCTCAGCGGCATCCGGCCCCATATCTTCACGGAATTCCTTCAAGCCCTGTTCTTTGGAGACGAACTCCACCTTGCTGACTTCCGGCATATTGCCGATTTCGTTTTCCAGCTTCTCCCGCATCTTCTGGTCCGTATTCAGCGTCAGATGCACATTGATCTGCACCTGGCTGTCTGCTTTGTCCGCAATTTGATTGACGTTGAGCACCAGCAGGATGAACACTCCGAGTACGAAGAGAGAGACAACGATGGAAGTGATGGACGCCACCGACATCCAGCCGTTGCGGAATACGTTTTTGAAGCCTTCCCGCAAATGCCGCAAGAAGGTTTTAAAACTCATAACCGTATTCCCCTCTCAATTGGTCTCTGACGATCGTTCCATTCTCAATCGCAAGCACCCGTTTGCGCATTTTGTTCACAATATCCCGGTTGTGGGTCGCCATAACGATCGTGGTGCCGCGAAAATTAATCTCATCCAGCAGCTGCATAATGCCCCATGAGGTCTCCGGGTCCAGATTGCCGGTAGGCTCGTCCGCAATAATAACGGCAGGGTTGTTGACAATAGCTCTGGCAATCGCGATCCGCTGCTGCTCTCCCCCTGAGAGCTGTGAGGGCTCACGCCCCGCCTTGCTGCGCAGTCCCACCAGATCGAGCACTTCATTCACACGCTTCTTGATAATCTTCTTCGGTGCCTCAATAACATCCATCGCAAAAGCCACATTCTCATACGCCGTCATCTTCGGCAGCAGCCGGAAATCCTGAAAGACCACACCGATATTGCGGCGCACATAAGGGATCTTACGGGGCTTCAGCTTGCCGATATTGAACCCGCCTACGGAGATCTGTCCTTTGGTTGGCGTTTCTTCTCTATAAATTAATTTCATGAACGTTGATTTACCTGCGCCGGACGGTCCGACAATGTAGACGAACTCATTACGGTCGATTTTGACGGATATTCCTTGCAATGCATGGGTCCCGTTAGCATAGGTCTTCCATACATCCTGCATCTCAATCATTTTCTCACTTCCCGATTCTGACATCTTCCGCCGGGCTACTGGGCCGGGGGAGCTTCCATAAACTGCATGATTATCGCAGGCGTATCTATTGTAACAAATCCATAACCCCTTGAGTACCCGAAAGTTTTACCGAATCCTTACATATACATAAAAACATCAGGTTTTGCCCCATAGAAGGAGAGATTACTTATGAAAAAAATACACGCCGCTCTCATCGCGGGTTTCGGTCTGATGCTGGCCGGTTCGCTGGCTGCCGGAGGGCTTCATCTATACGGCAGCCAGCCTACCCTGCCCGCAAATACCGCTATCGCAGGCTGGGAGATTGGCGGAATGAACATCGCTGATGTAGCAGCCGGAATGGATGCAAGACTTCAGGCGCTGGAAGCTACTCCACTCATGCTGAAGGCAAAAAATAACGCCGGACGCAAGGTTACCCTTAAGCAGGCAGGTGTGACCTATGAAGCCGGGGATTTCCTCAAGGCGCTGAAAACGCTGACGGACGGCACGCTGATGGAGCGGGTACAAGCCCGGCGCAGCTGGTCCGGCAGCTGGAATATGGAGATTCAGCTGCAGACTGCGCAGCTCAGGAGTCTCTTGAATCCCGAGTGGGAAAAAGAATCCTTCGGCGTTCCGGTCGATGCGGTCCGGCAGATCACCGGAGATGACCGGGTCGTATATACGCCAGGCACATCCTCCTACGAGGTGGACTGGCAGGCGCTGGAGCTTGCGGTGCAGGCGGCAGTGCCCACCCGGTTAGCCGCTGACGGCACACTTCAGGATCAGCAAATTCAGCTGGAGGTTCCCCTTGCTGTCAAGCAGCCGAAGATCACGCTACAGGCGCTTAAGGATCAGGGCATCGACCGCAAAATCGTCCAGTTCAGCACCTCCCTCGGGGCCAGCGGCCCCGGGCGCAGCTTCAATGTAGAGGCCGCCGCCAAAGCCGTGAACGGCACGGTGCTGCCGCCGAATGCGGTTTTTGATTACGGAAAAGCGATCCAGAAGGCCCAGACCGAATACGGCTTCCGCGAAGCCCCGGTCATCGTGAACGGCAAGCTCCAGCCCGGTACCGGCGGGGGGATCTGCCAGGTCTCCAGCACCCTGTATAATGCCGCGCTGCGCTCTGGGCTGGAGATCGTAGAACGGCGCAACCACTCGCTTCCGGTCAGCTATCTACCGAAGGGGCAGGACGCCACTTTTGCCGAGGGGTATATCAATTTTCGCTTCCGCAACAACACCGGCAAATATCTGATCATCAAGTCCGAAGTCCAGGGGCGCACGCTGACCATCAAGCTGTTCGGCACGTTCCCGAAGAACGTCACCTATTCCATTGAATCCAGAACCGCCCAAGTGCTGCCCCCCACGGATAAATATGTGAGCGATAATTCGCTCCCCAAGGGCGGAACCCGGGTACTGCTTGCCGGAAAAACCGGCTATGTAGTTGAAACTTTCATTACCCGCCATGTGGATGGTACAGCGGTAGAGAGAAATCTGCTCTCCCGCGATACCTATTACGCCCAGAAACGTGTCATCGCCATCAACCGCGGCGGGATGAGCAAATCCGATCAACCTGAATCCCCGCGCAGACAGCTGGTCGAGGACGGAGTGAAGGCTCGGTAACGTCCGGTTCCCTGAAATGTATGAGCAAACAGAAACGGCTGTGCCCGCCTTGTGACAAGGTCGGCACAGCCGTTATTTTATGAAGCGCTAGACTGAGCCTGAAGCCGCTGCTTAGAAAAGAGTATCCGGCGACATGTCAATTCTCCAGTAGCCGCTCACCTTCTTCAGCTTCACTGTTACTACTTCGGAAGACCCGTTCGCTCCTTCCGCAGGTACAGTCAGCTCGAACACTGCCGCCTGTGCAGTCTTGGAGACCATCCGTGCAGTTGCTCTGGTGAAATCCAGCGAGTTGCCCAGATCGGAATTGACCTGTGCCATGCGGCCCTCATGCTCCAGGAACTGTGTCTGTGCATAGAAGGCGGCCGCATTATGCGTGAACCCCTTCTTGATATAGCTCATCAGCTGCTGCTTCGAGCTCAGATCGCTCGACAGATAGCGGTACTCCTGTGCTTTATAAGTGAACAACTCCGGGCTGAATACATTGCCTCCCCGGCTGGCATACGTATATAGCTTCTTGGCATGAACCACCAAGGGAACAACGCTCCGTTCAGTGAGATTGTTAATGGTAGCCGGCCCTTCCTTGCCCGGTGCAGACGCCGCAACCGTCCTTACGCCCTCAATACTTGCCACCGGTGAAGCCGCAAGCGCTCCGCCCCCTGCAGAGACAAGACCCAGTGATAATGCCAGTGAACCGATCATCCATTTTTTGTTCATCATGAACGCCTCCTCATATTCCTGTGTGGTAGTCCGAAGCCTGCCCCAGACTAAGCTGCTGCGATAAGTACTCTATACCTTACAATAGCCCGTAACCTGTAATACCCAAACCACCCCGGGGTATAAACGGGTAATGGGGGGAAAGCGTAAAAAAACTCTGCCTTCCGTGTAAATGGAGGGGCAGAGTTGGGGGGAGCGGGATAGGGTACAGCTTAATTACCAGACTTAGGTGCTGTCGCTTCAAAGTACGCGGTAAAAGACACATTAGCCGTTAGGATACTGCCTGGTTTCATCCGAGTAGGAAATTCGTAGGGTTGCTGGAAGGAGAAGGAATCTACGGTGAGCATTCTTGGTATAGCGTTCAACTGTTTTAGCCACTCATGAATCTCGCCATAGCCACCTTCTACGATAGCTGTCATTTTAATTTCCTGCAATCCTGTTACGGATGCTGATAATCCAGTCCATGTACCTGCTGTACTTGAATCCTGTAAGGAGAAGCCAATATCCTTCAATCTCGCATGCGAGCTGTCGCCAATGCTTTTGAGGTCATTAATCAAAGATTCGCTGCCATCACCAAGCGGAATCGCTGTCAGCTCCGTTTCTTCGTCTGGAGTAATGTTGCCGCCGGAGCTTTTGAGTTCATTGATCTTATTCTCCAAAATTGACTTTTCCCGCTCCAACTGGGTGAGCTGTGTATTCTGCGCCGACACATCACTGTTTACCGGACGAATAGCCAGCATATAGAAAATAAAAAGGAGCAGGAATAAAATCAAAATACCCATGACGATCTGTGAGCGGTATTTATTGATCTGTTCCACTGTTGTCCGAGTCTCCTTCCGTGACAGTCTGCGCATCTGCCGTTTGCTGCTCCGCAGCAGCAGGGGCCATCCCGACTCTGAACACTGCGGTGTACTTCATCAGATTGGATACACCGCCAGTCGTTATATCTGATGCTCCTTCCGACAATTTCTCAATAACCGCCTTCCGGGAGAATGACATCTCCCGCAGCGCTGATAAATAAGTTCCGCTATGCTCCATAGCTGTAAAATTCACAGTCAGCAGTAAGTCACCATGAAAAGCATAGCTGATCTCACGAATAACTGCAGCATAGGGAAGCTTCGCTTTCAGCTCATCGAGTACAGCGGCAGCATCCGCTCTGCTTGTGGACAGTGCTTCAATAATGGCAGTACGGTCAAGATTCCCGCTTCCAGTCCCACCCTTATTCAGACCGGTCAGTTCCAATTGCAGTATAGTATTTCGTTCCTGGATATTCTGAATTTGTATGCTCTGGTCCACGTAGTCGTTATGTACAGAAGCGTACAAAATCCCAGTTCCCACCGCAGCAAGCAACCATACTGCGGCAAGCGTTATGGCGACATACGGGAACACGATCGTCTCACGATCCTCGCGGGGCAACAGGTTGATACTGCGAATTTCAGGAGTGTGAAGTGCCGTTCCAGCAGCTACCCGATAATCGTTCAGGCTGAAATCCGGCTTGGCGCCTTCTGCGAACTGATCTACGGCAATGGGGGCTATGGCCAGCTCCGGCAAAGCGCCTAGCAACTCTTGCTGCAGCTGTCTTCGCATTTCGGGGGAACCTGTGATCAGCAACTCGGTAATCCTGGTAGTCCCATCATGCAAGCTGTACTGGTAAAAGCTCAACATCCGGGAAATTTCTGCTGTAATCTCCACTATCTGCTCCGATGACAAATAATCCTGTGAGGTTGCTGCAACCTCTGCTTCTGCCAGGAACGGTTGATCTTCAATAAAGTTCAACGGTTGCTGATGTGCCAGATCGATCAAATTTATAGTCCGCATAAACACCGGATTACCGTTGCGGAACATATAGATATCAAGCAGGGACTGCTCCAAATGGATCAGCATCGTCTCATTAAATGCATGCCCATAGCCTGCCACAATACTACGTGCAAGAGCTGTTGCCGATACCTCAACGCTTTTGATTTTTAAGCCGGCAGCTTCCAGTACATCCACGTAATCCTGGACGACCTTGCGCGGTGCAGCCAAAATAATCAGTTGGCTCTCATCTGTATCCTGTCCGGTAATCACGTAATCGTATACCGGGTTCTCAAACGGCAAATGTAGTCCGGTTTCAACCTCCAGCTTAACCAATTGTTCAATCTGCTTTTCGTTGGTGCTGGGAATCGTCATTTTTCGGATGATCATTTGTGAAGGAGGAATGGACAGACTAACCTTGCTTCCACGGAGCCCTTTGGTTTTGACCCATTGTTTTAACCGGTCGAGAAGGGCCTCACTATCAGCTACCTGGTTCTCCACAATCATTCCCGGCAACAGGGGGATAAAAGATTTTTTATGGATTTGTTTTGATTTATTATTTTTGAAGCTGATATAACGAACTCCAGTCTGCTCGATAGAAATACCGGCGGCCTTGTTACCTATTCCAAACATGCTATAAAGTTCCTCCTAACGGATGAGCGCGAGATAACCGCTGATAAGATGTGAACCGTAAGAGAAAGCAATCAGTGAACCTGCAGCCAGCCAAGGTCCAAACGGGACCGGCTGCTTGCGTTGTATCTTGCCCAGCAATATTAATGTACCGCCCACCACAGTACCCAGCGCACAGGCGATCAGGAAAGCTAGAATTACATTGGGGAAGCCGACCACCCAGCCCAGCAGCGCAAACAGTTTCACGTCTCCCATACCCATACCCCCGAACAGGGCCAGCAGCAGTACAATAACACCACCAACAGCTCCACCCAGCAAGTGGGACCACAGCGGACCCTCTGAACAAGAGATCACCAGTACCAACAGCAGCGGCAGGAAAAACAACAAAACCTTGTTCGGGATCAGCATGTATCTCAGATCAGCCACCGTTACAATCACCGCGAGGCTGACGAGCACGAACCCGATAGCCCCTTTGCCAGTCAGGCCAAACTGCACATACACCCACAGAAACAAGAGCCCTGTTGCCGCTTCTCCCAACACATACAGCGGCGAAACCCTCGCCCCGCAGTGACGGCACCTGCCACTGGACAGCAGGTAGCTCAGCACCGGCATCAGGTCTCGTGCAGTAAGACTTGTCCCACAGCTTGTACAATGCGACGGCGGCCGCAGCAGCGACTCCCCCGCAGGCACCCTCAATGCCACTACATTATAGAATGAGCCCAGAATCAGGCCGATAAGCATGATGTATACTGCTATGAAGATTGTCATGAATCATCGATTCCTGTCTGGTGGATTTTAAAAAAGGAATCGGGAATTCCGATTCCTTAGGGGGGAATAATCTATATACGACTATATTATTTTTTTGATGTAAGTATTTGAGTTGCAGTAAACGTAACTGCAGGGCTACCTGTTGTACCAGCATGAGATGAAGTAGTTATTGAAACGCCTGTAAGCGCGCCATTAGTATAAGTAACCGCCCCACCTGTAATAGATTCTTTATTGCTTGGCAAATATATTGGATTTTCCAAGTATCCGGCATGAACTAAATCATTCGTTTTATCAGTATCACCATCATTGATAGTTACAGTTTCAAAAACACCATTTTTTTCAGCAGTAATATACAGTCTACTAGCATCATAAATTTGACGTGCTGTAGCGAGATCAGAATCCTCTTTTGATTTATTGATTATATTCCCAATCAAAGGAACCGCAATAACCGCAATAATCCCCAAAATCACAATAACCGCCAACAACTCAATCAACGTAAACCCTTTTTCCTCTTTAACCGCCTTGCCCAATCTCTTCCGAATCGCTTGTGCCAACATACCATTTCCCCCTTATAAATATATTAAATAATATGACCGATACTCCGTTATTCCTTAATCACTTGCATCCTTACTACTGCCATCGAAATGTACTTATCTTATCCCAGCTAGTTGAGGAGTCTGCTTACGCTTCCCCCGGTCCACCCGCTTAGCTTCACCCCTCTCAATCTATGCAAGGAGCACATGGCTCACATATTGCCGTAAAGACTGAACATCGGCAGCATAATCGCTGCGACAATTACGCCTACTACTCCAGCCAAGAAGGCAATCAGCAGCGGCTCGAGCAGGGACTTCAGACGGTCGACGGTATTCTCTACATCCATTTCGTAGAAATCCGCTACCTTAGATAACATCTGATCGAGCGCACCGGTCTCTTCCCCGATGGCGATCATCTGTGTAACCAGCGGCGGGAATACCCAGGCTTTCTTCAGCGGCTCCGAGAGCGGCTTGCCCTGTCTTAAGGAGTCCCCGGCACTGCGGATATAACCGCCGATCACCTTATTCCCAGCCACTTCTTCCAAGATGGACAGTGCCTGAAGAATCGGCACCGAGCTGGCATAGAGTGAAGCAAAAGTACGTGTGAACTGGGCAATCGAACCCTTTTGATTCAGCTTGCCAAACACCGGAACCTTAAGCTTGGCGTAATCAAGTGCATATGCGCCTTTTTCTGTTCGCTTGGCTATCTGAAAACCTGTCACAAGCAAGATAATGGCGAAGAACCAGATGTACCATTGCCCCTGTATACTCTTGCTGAGCGCGAGCACCATCTTAGTGATAGCCGGAAGCTCGGCATTCATCGATTCAAACATGGTTACAAACTGCGGCACAATCGCCCACAACAGGTATACAACTGCCGCAATAGCCATAACAGCAACTGTGACTGGATAGGTCAGCGCTGACTTGATTTTCTCAGTAGTGGTATGCCGTTTCTCAAAATATACAGCTAGCCGCTCAAGCGTCCCTTCCAGATCACCGGATTCTTCGCCGGCGCGGATCATGCTGACGAACAGCGGAGGAAATATCTTCTTATGCTCCTGAATCGACTGGGACAGCGAAATCCCGCGCAGCAGGCTGGAGTTGACATCATGAAGCGCTTTGCGCAGTGCTTTGCTCTCTGTCTGCTCTGCGAGAATACGGGTGGCATCTACAATGGATACTCCAGCCCGCATCAGTGTTGCAAATTGGCGGCAGTAAATGATGAAGTGGATCGTCTTCACCGGATTGCCGATATAGATCTCCGTCGACAGGAATGATGTTCTCTGCTCGGAGAGCGAGAACACTGTGAGCCCCCGCTTGCGCAGCTCGTCCATCGCCGTTGCCTTGTCTGAAGCCGTCAATTTCCCCTTGAGCTGCTTTCCGGCATTGGTTCTAACCTGATATTCAAACTGAGCCATCAGCTACTCACCTCCGCGAGATAACCTTTGACAGCCTCAGGCTGAATCAACCCCAGCTGCAATTGTTCACGGATGTTCATCTCCAGCGTATGCATACCGAGGGCGCGGCTGGTTTGCATCACATTCTTGAGCTGATGGGTTTTATCGGTCCGGATAAGATTGGCCACCGCCGGTGTATTAATCAGCAATTCAGTTGAACTCAGACGCCCTTTCCCTCCAGCTCGTGGAAACAAACGTTGGGAGAGCACAGCCAAGAGTACGGAGGCCAGCTGTGAGCGGATCTGTCCTTGCTGATGACCCGGAAACGTGTCGATAATCCGGTCTATCGTCTGCGGCGCATCGGTTGTATGCAGAGTGGCCATCACAAGATGACCTGTCTCTGCTGCGGTAACGGCAGCCGAGATAGTCTCCAGATCCCGCATTTCACCTACCAGAATTACATCCGGATCTTGGCGGAGAGCTGCCCTAAGCCCGCTGGCGAAGCTTCCTGTATCGCTGCCCACCTCACGCTGATCGATCAGGCAGGTTCCGTGCGTATGCAGAAATTCGATCGGATCTTCAAGCGTAACAATATGTTTACTGGCTGTCCGGTTAATGTAGTTCAACATCGCCGCCAGTGTGGATGATTTCCCGCTACCGGTCGGTCCCGTCACCAGAATCAGACCTTGGGGTTTCATTGCCAGACTGGACAGTACCGGAGGCAGCGACAGCTGTTCCAGGCTTGGAATCTCAACGGGAATAGCCCGAGCCGCAATGCTCACTTCGCCACGCTGCCGGTACACGTTCACGCGGTATCTTACTCCACTGTCCAAGGGGTACGAGAAATCAAGTTCCCCGATATTGCGGAACTCTACACTTCTCTCACTGCCAAGCAGCATATCTGCCATATAGACTGCTTCTCCTGGGCTAATCTTCTCACCTTCCAACGGTTGAAGTCTCCCGTCAATCCGCATAACCGGCGGAGAACCTACCGAAATGTGCAAGTCTGAGGCCTTCGATGCAAAAGTCTTATACAGCAATTGAACAATATCCCATGAACAAGCTTGCACTCTCGTCTCCCCCTAAAATTCAATGCAAAACTGTCTCGCGCATGACTTCCTGCAAGGTGGTTATTCCTTTGGAGACTTTCAGGAACCCATCCTCCATTAACTGCACCATGCCTTGCGATTTCCCTGCTGCACGCAGTTCTTCAATCGATGCCGATTCAGTAATGAGCTGACGCAGACGGTCATTGATTGTCAGCACCTCGTGGATCGCGATCCGGCCTCTATAGCCTGTATTATTGCAGCTGCCACAGCCCCTGCCATGATAAATCACATGCTCTGGCAGTCCGTGCCTGCGCAGCATAATTGATTCCTGTTCGGTTGGCTTATGGTCCTCACGGCAATCCGGACAGATCTTGCGCACCAGCCGTTGTGCTACTACTCCAAGCAAGGAAGAAGCTATTAAGTAGGGCTCAACACCCATATCGCGCAGCCGTAAAATCGTACTGATTGCATCATTGGTATGCAGTGTTGACAGTACCAAATGTCCTGTAAGCGAGGCGCGAACTGCAATTTCTGCAGTATCTGTATCCCGTATTTCCCCTACCATCACAATGTTGGGGTCCTGACGGAGAATCGAACGCAGCCCTGCTGCGAAGGTCAGCCCAATGGCCGGATTCACGTGCACCTGGTTAACCCCTTCGAGCTGATACTCCACCGGATCTTCTATAGTTATAATATTGGCACTCTCAGTGTTTAACTGATTAAGCGCCGCATATAGGGTTGTTGTTTTACCGCTGCCCGTAGGTCCTGTAATCAGAAGGATACCATAAGGCTTGCTGATCATCTCTTGAAAAGCTGCAGCATTCCCCTCACTGAAACCAAGGCTGTCCACCGACTTCACTCCAGTACTTAAATCCAGTAGCCGGAGAACGATCTTCTCTCCATGCATGGTTGGCAGGGAGGATACGCGGATATCGACCATTTTGTAATCAAACTGCATCTTGATACGGCCATCCTGCGGCAGACGCCGCTCAGCAATATTCAGCTTTGCCATTATCTTGAGTCTTGCCGTAATGTACCCCTGCATCTGCTTTGGTATAATTCGCTCTGTACGCAGTGTTCCGTCGATCCGGTAACGGATTGACAAGTTATTTTCACCGGGATCTACATGGATGTCCGATGCCCTCAGTGAAACAGCCTGTTGAATCATCTGGTTCACAAGTCTAACTATTGGCGAATCTTCGTCTGTAATCTCGGTTTCTTCAATCTCTTCCTGTGTAGGCAGCTCTACCATCATCTGGCTCATGGAGTCCCGCATGCCATAGTGGCGGGCGATGGCCCGCGTCAGCTCGTCCCTGCTGGAAATTGCGGGTTCAATACGAAATCCAGTGCTCATGCGCAGATCCTCAATTGCAAAATAATCCAGCGGATCAGCCATCGCCACCATCAGTTTGCTGCCTTCTTTCATGAACGGAAGCACTTGATAACGCTTTGCCATGCTCTCGGGAATAATCTGTGTAATTGCAGGGTCAATCTGATATTTGAACAGACTGACGTGTGGAATCCCAAGCTGAAATTCCAGTACTTCTATCAGTTGCTGCTCGGTGATATAGCCCTGGGTAATCAGCAGATCTCCCAGCTTGCGCTTGGATTTACGTTGCTCCACGAGCGCCTCTTCAAGCTGTTCCTGCGAGATAATTCCGTTGTCTACGAGCAGATCTCCCAGCCTCTTTTTCATGATGGCCATATCCGTTTCACTCCACAGCGCTTCAATTTTTTTCAATCCATTATTCCCTATATATCCCAGACGGTCCACTGGCTCAAACTTATGTATTCGTAATAACATTTCAAATTTAATAGTTATATAGACTCATTTTTTAGTAAAATATGCGCATCTTTTAATTGCCTATCTACTAAATATGTCCTAGAATGATATATAGCATAGATTGGTTATTTTTACAATGAAAACACCGCCAAGTCAACCCATAATTTAACATAATGCAATCTTTATTGACAGTTAAGCATACGATATATATCGGCCAGGGAGAGATGATGATGATGAAGCATGTTAAAGAGAGAAAACTTCTTTTTTTTCCAGCGCTTATATTAGTAACTTTACTGTTAATCTTGACTGCAAGACACCTGATGATAGATGTTTTTGCAGGAAATACAGAGTATAAACCCAGAATTCTGGAGATTACCGAGAGTGGAGCAAGTGACTTCAAAACCAGTGGAATTTCCTCCTCTGTTATGGATATAGACACGGTTAGTATGAAAAGATTTATAGCTCTCCATGATGATCTTGACGGTAAGTATGACGCTATATACATCGGTAAAGGGCTATATGATAAGAAAGGCATCCAAGACCCTTCTGTAATCACTGAAGCTTCAATGAATGACATCACTCAACTAAAAGCAAACGAAATTGTCGATGAATTTATTAACAAGGGACTCTATGTTTTTCTCCATAGCGCACCCTTCCTGAATCAAACTACTGCCCAACACGGTGTACTATACAACACCTTTAATATTTACCGGACCAAATCTCTTCTTAACAATGTTGTGTTTGTAAATGACAATGAACTGGCCAAACTTGCAGCAGAACTCTCAAGCAGCGAATCCAAGTATACATACAAACTCAAACAACGCCCCCACCTAACTATTTCTAACCGAACAGCTATTAAAGATTATGGACAGAATAGTCATCTGTACAAAGCAGGCGACACGCTTAGTTTTAATATTAATGTTGCAAACGTAGAAGATATTGCTGAGCATCCTGTATTTGTTAAACTGCTACTTAGTGAAGGAATCCACACATTTACGGAAGATACAGTAGTAGCCTCAATGACCGTCAATAAAAATTCAGATAATATCCTCAGTTATAAATTACCTGCCACTTATTCTGGATTGTTACATTGGAAGCTTGAAATTACCGAATCAAGTAGTGGACAGCAGTTGAAGGATTATGAGACCGGAGCTATACGATACCGTAAGAATTCAGCTGCTATCAGAGTCCTTCAGGTAGGGACCGGGATTACGCTGCCTGACTATCTCAAAAATTCAGAAGATTATCAACTGAGCATGACCTCTATGTCCGCAACTGAGTTTAACAACTATGTAAGCACTAAAGATACATCATCACCGAAATATGGTCTTAATAGTGTTTACGATGAATTGGTCGTTAATTTCTCTGACATTTACAAAACTAGCTCTCCGCTCACTAGTGCCGCTATTGCTGCTGTAAAAGAATATGCAGATACTAAGCAGGGAGTCATCTATCTTTTCGATACTACTTCCAGTAATTCGGATAACTGGACTCCGGAAACGCTTCAAACAATCGGGCAGCAGAATCCGGCACTTCTTGCCAGTCCTGGTGCAGCCAACCAATCTGCCAATATTATTGCAGTTAACGGTTTCTTACAGGCACAATATCCGTTCTATACAAGTGAAATAGATGGAGCCACCGGTATACTGTCATCTGTTTCCGATTTATCACTTTCTGGAAGCAAAAACTCGTCCTTCACACTAAATCTTGAAGATAACGATGTGATTCCTTGGTACAATTTCGCTGCAGACTCTCAGGACAAAGATGATAGCTATAATCATTATTTCGCTTACTCTAAAGGAAATTCCGTTTACCTGAGCAACGCTCAATTATTTACGGGAAGTACGCCAGATATCTGGAACAAACTGCTTGTTAATGCTATACACCATAACTATATTTCATCCAATCATGCTCCGGTTATTACAGTTGATGCACCTGCTAGCGAATTCCCAGCTTATCAGAAACAGTTTGTTCTTAAGTATTCTGCAAAAGATCCTGAACACTACGATACTAACTTAATTACTAGTGTGAAATTCAAGGTTAACGGTAGCTATCTAACAGATATTACGTTTGATGACACTGCAATCAAATCAGGAGACAGCATCTATCGTATTTTTCCTAATCCATTGCCTAGTGGGGGTACACTCCAAATAGAAATTAGCGCCATGGATGGAAGAGGCGCTGTTTCTACCAAGCTATTAGATGTATCTGTAACACAAACCCAGTTATCAACAGCAAATCTGGATATCAGAAAAAGGATCAGCTCAAGTAACATGACTGACGGGAAAATCGGAGTAAACGAGACTTTTTCTATGGAATACTCTGTACTCCCAGTCTCTATTAAACCTGCCAACTTAAGCGCAACAGATAGCATAGCTTCATCCCTTGAGGTCTCGGATGTAAAGTTCGAAGATATTTTGCCGCCTAATATTGCTATTGTAGATCCCTTACCTGATGGTGTAAGCAGCACAGGTACTGCCTCCAGCGGGATTACTATTTCCAAAAAATTAGGCAGCATCACTTACAAACCCGATCCAAATAATAATGGTTTTTTTGATCCTCAAACAACACCTATTGTAATTACAGTTAATCTTAAGGTCACTGCGGCCGGAAAGTATTCACTTGCCGAAACGAAATTAAACTTCGAGGATCTCCGTAGTGTTGTTACAGCCACTGCTACACCAACACCTACCGTAACTACAACTGCTACGGCAACTGCAACTGTCATACCAACGGTCGCACCAACTGTGACGCCAGCTCCTGCCGCTACGTTTAATCCATCAATATCTACAACTAATTCCCCATTTGGTGTTGCTGGTGATTATAATGTGTTCGTTCTACAAAATTTCACCTTCTCTAATGATGGCATCAAGGGTAACGTTGCTGCAGGTGGAGATGTTAATCTTACTGAGAGTATAAATATTAATACAGAGAATGGAACGAGCGTCCCTTATGCGATAGTAGCGGGTGGGAATTATAATTCACCAAGCAATCAGGGCGGAGTAAGCGGCCGTGTGCTTCATGGCGGTCCTGTTCCAGATAAGGATACTAGTACAATTACCAGAGGTACGTTGATTGATTTCAGTTCAACAGCTACTTATCTTACGAAGATCTCAAAACATCTGGCAACTCAATTCAAAACAGATGATTACAAACTTTGGCCTTGGAATACTTTAGATCTGATTGGAACTAATGGCACTTTAAACGTGTTTACACTTCCTGCAAATGTGATAGACAATGCCAATCCAGTTAATATAAAAGTGCCTAATAATTCATCAGTGCTAATTAATGTATTGGGTACTTCTTCAACTCTCAAAGGAAATACATCTATTTCTGGAGTAGATGAAAACAACATTGTCTATAACTTTCCTGAGGCAACTACTCTCACCCTTTCCAGCGGTCCAATTAAGGGAACGGTACTAGCTCCATTAGCTGATATTACGGGCACTTCTGGTACTTTCCAGGGCCAGATAATCGGAAAATCCTTTACTGGCAGAATAACGATAGGGAAATATACGTATGTCGGTGCGCTTCCTACGCCTTCTGCAGCTCCAACAGCCACACCAATACCAACACCTTCACCAACTGCTACACCAACACCTTCGCCTACGCCAGTTCCTACACCGATACCGCGCGTATTCGTAAGTTTCCCTTCAATTCATTTGGAGGCTGTAACGAAAGTGTCTGCTATTGAGCTGGATTCAGACGATACCACTATCTATTTAGGTGAATCCCGTAAGCTGACTGCTACAGTTACTCCTACAGATGCTACGAATCAAAGACTGGAATGGGATTCTGATAGCCCAGGTACAGTGAGTGTAGATTTAAATAATGGTGTAGTTAGTGGATTGGCTTTAGGATCAGCTAATATTACGGTAAAGGCAACGGATACAACTACCAGTAATCGCCCTTCCAAAAAGATTAAGGTTACTGTTATAAATCGACCTGTTATAGATAATTCTGTACCTACTACACCTACCATACCTACTTTGGAGCTTATAGGTGGCGACAATCCAGTGATTATTGGAGATAGGGTTTCACTTGAAGCTATCTATTCACCTGCCAATGATCCCAAGATCGGCTATAGATGGGATCATTCTGGAGGAGAACTCGAAGCTGGAAATGACGAACTGCATAAGACTTATATTCCTCAGCAAAGTGGTGCCTTCACTATTAAGGTAGAAGCATTTAGACTTGAAGATGGTGTAACTATCCTTACAGCAACAAAAGATATCAAAGTTACCAATCCTGCGACTTCTATTGAAATTAAGGGAGAAACAGAAATCTTAACAGGTACAGCAATATATTTGAATCTTGCTATTTTCCCGAATGATGCTGATCCCCTAAAGATCAATGACTGGGAGATCATTGCTGGAAATGAATATGCTACATTAACCAAAGTAAGTGCTACTAAATATATACTCAAAGCTAACATGCAATCCGGATCATCAGTAACCGTAAGAGCTACGGCGGGTAGCTTAAGCGACGAACATATTATTAATATTATTGGACTTGAATCCCTAAGCTTTAACACGACAGATGAGGTTACAATTCTAGTAGGACAATCGGAACAATTACTCCCGCGTCTATATACCCATCCTAGTTCAATAAAAATAAATGATATTGCAAACAATCTAGCATGGAGTAATGAGAATAATGATATCTTGAGTTTGAATCCTAACACTGGACAAATCAGAGGACTATCACCAGGTAATTCTGTGGTCACAGTCAACTATAAGGGAAGCTCGATTTCAGCTCAAATTCGTATCAAAGTTGTTGAAGAGACTGGCGATCGATATTAATTCATTTTACAGCATAGCGAAAGGACCTTCCTGTTAAAGGGAGGTCCTTTCGCTATGCTAATATATACCTTCTATGGTTGAGCTGTAATCGGAATCATTTTCAATGCTCCCTTTGTGACATTGACTTGATTCACACGAGGAAGTCCAGCCTTTTGCGCTTCGTATACAGATTTATCGTATTTGATTTGCAAGCGTCTATAGTCTCCACCCTTAAATAGAAGCGGGGTTGCACTACTCGGATAAGAGGGCTGAAACACTTCTCCTACCACTGCATTAATAGTCAAATCTCCTTTGGAAAAGACTCCCCCGTTAATACTTAATGTAGTTCCTACACCATACAATACAGCTTGCCCTTCTGTATACAAGAATGCATCCATTCGTTCAGGAGCCTGACTGCTGAATTTATCAACCCGGTTTACAAGCATATCTTTTCTGGAGATCAACACCAGTTGCTTGCCTGCGAGCCCATGAATGATAGCATCGTCAATAGTAGCCTTTCCCAGCACAAACATTGTACAGTCAAAATTAACCTTCCCTTTAATAATTACGTCTCCTGTGACTAGGATATTTCCCGATACATTTATTGTGTCTACTCTTGTTTCGTTATTAATAATTAAATCCCCTTTAATAATCAGCCACTGTGAGCTTTCCTTGGCTGTTTCTGAAAACTGTATACCTTTATACTCAATCCCATTTACAACCAAATTGTCTTCCATTACCGCATTGGATGTGAGTAATGTTAGTTCAGCTAAGTTATCGGTATACACCTTCAATGCACTTTCGTATTCGCCACTTTTCCTCTCAAATTCAGGATCTTCCGGATCAGGCGGACCAATTGGATGCGATTCATTGTGCAACCTCTCGAACGTATTTGGATAAGTAAAGATAGTGTTGGGATCACGTTCTATAAAATATTTTTTCAGCATCTCTCTATTAGTCTCATTAGTAGCTTCCGCCAATTTATCTTTAAATGATTCCTCGACATCAATTTGCACAAACTTTTGCTGCTTTTTTATTTTAATATTATCCAGCGGTACTATCGGGTCAGTTGAACTAGAGTTCAATTCTAATCCCAAAACCTCCTTCAAATTTTTGTTAATAATATTGTCTTCTGTGGATATAGTATCTCCTTCTACTTCAGATGAAGATCCGGCTGTACTGGTACTATAATTTATTGGATTATAATCTCCACTGCCAGCTGCATATTCAATACTGTTTAATGATTGAACATAGATATCTCCATAGTCGTCCCCTTTCGCTATTTGCGATACTATGGGATAAACAGTCTCACTCTCTCGGGTAGTGCTGCCCATGAACTTGTAATAGGCCAAATCCCTTAACTTGAGTTTACCACCGGCATATAAGTTTCCTTGTATTAATGGAGCCCCATTAATAATTACATCCCCTTCCGAGCCTAATGCGTACTTCAAAAAGTCAGGATTGGCATCAATAATCAACTGCTGCTGTAGTTGTCTTTTTACCCCGTTTACCCTGGCTATGGCTGTTAAGGTTAAATTATATTTCAAGGTTGTAGCTGCTTCTTCAGGATTATCAAAAGTTATCTTAGTAATTGTACCTTCAGCATTCTCAAAGTCTGTCTGTACAGACGCCTGAGTGGCCAAAAGCTCATTGATGTTATTAAGTATCGTATCTTTCAAATCATCCGGGCTTAACTTCTTACCATTAAGTCCAGACGTAATATACGCAGTTGCTTCTTCCAAAGATTTTTCTGTTAAATGTAGGGTCTGTACATCACTTTCTCTTGTCTCAGCTCTCTGGCCTCCTCCAACTGCTGCACCAAGCACCGTTAAGCCCAGAATCGTTAATAACAAGACGATGAACATCACGAGAACTAGTGCTGAACCACACTCCCTTTGAAGACGAACCAATATTCTATTCCGGTGTGGAAATTCAGACATTAATATACGCCTCCTAAAATCCGAATTGACTCTCAAGCTCCATCTTATAATCTCTGCCCTCAAATTTTTGTACCAGAACAAGGTTGATCTCAATAAGTCCAGTATCGCAAGATACGTTATTTCTGCATAATTCCGATGAGCTTTTAAACTTGATTGTTGATCCGCTTAAATCTGAGATTGTAGCAGTAATTGAATCCTCCGAAGCAACAGCACTACTATCGCCGATAACCAGCTTCCCATCCTTTATAAATATTTTTTGAATAAGAGTTGTTCCATTCGAGCTTGAAAAAATCTCCACACCACTACCGTTAGATATATTACCAACCTTATCTGGACCAGATGTATATAGTTTAGTAATGATTGCAGACATAATAACATCCGCTTCATCTCGCAATGAATTTTCAATTGTAATTTTATGATAGCTGCGGAACCCAAACATTGTTATTCCGGAAATAATTCCAACTATCATCGCAAATAATGTAATAGCAGCTATCAATTCAATCAACGTCAATCCCTGCTCTTTGCGGAGAAGATTAGCGAATCTCTTCATCTGTTATATATCCCTCCACAACGGTCTGGGCGGAGTTTCCGCCATTCTTCTCAGGACTTCTAACAGTGATAAGCACAGGAATAAGATAATCGGCCGACCTTTGCTTGATCATATCCTCAGATATTTTCATCTGATTATAAATTTCCGCCTGGTAAGAAATGTTAATCATATAGGTTATACCATTAATGCTGGGATTGAGCACTTTCTGCAATACTGCATCGTCCTTTACCAGACTGCTATAGTTACAAGGCACATCAATGCAAACATCTGCAAAGCCTATATTACCCTTCGCTTTCAAATAAGGTTCCCATTCATCAAAATCCTGCTTCTCCGCATAAAACAGCGCATTCCGTGCCAGATTGACCATGATAGTCTTGTTCTGGTTGGCTTTGGCGTAGGACATGGCATTGATAAAATAAGACGTAAGCACCAGGGAGACTATCGATAAAATAATAATCGCCGCAAGCACCTCAATAAGTGTAAATCCTTGCTCTTGCTTAGGACCCGCTTTCATCCTATTCTCCCGCCCCTCGCCCTGAAGATCTTTCGTGTTTGCACATCCCGATTCTTTCTACCTACTTCCATTATATTCTTTCTCCTCCGGCAGCAGCAATGCTTGCGGACAATTAATCTGAAGAAATCTACAGTTTATATCAGGCAGGGGCTGTGCTATCATGTGGGCAGAAAGGGGATACGTAAATGGCTTTGATTGAATGTAAATTTTATTCGGAGGTGCTGGGGCTCAGTACTTCGATGACTGTCATTCTGCCGCAGCAGACCACTACGCAGATCGGAATGAGCAATGTCTCCAAAGGGACCCTGCACCCCACCCTGTACCTGCTGCACGGACTGTCTGACGATGATTCGATCTGGCTGCGCCGGACCTCAATAGAGCGTTATGTAGCGGAACTGGGCATCGCTGTTGTTATGCCACAGGTCCACCGCAGCTTCTACACGGATATGGAGGCGGGCGGCAAGTACTGGACATTCATCAGTGAGGAGTTGCCGGCGCTGGCCCGTTCCTTCTTCCCATTGTCGGCCAAGCGCGAGGATAACTTCGTGGCGGGATTGTCGATGGGCGGATACGGGGCGATGAAGCTGGGACTGCGCAAGCCGAAGGAGTGGGCCGCTGCTGCAAGTCTGTCGGGAGCGCTTGATATGGCAAATAATTTCTTGAACTTTGAAGATCCATCGCAGAAGACCAAGGATTATTTGCAGATTTTTGGGGACAAGGACATTGCGGGCACTCCGGAGGATCTGCTCTGGCTGCTTGAGGAAGTGAACCGCTCCAAAGGGCCGAAGCCGCTGCTCTATCAGTGCTGTGGAACCGAAGATTTCCTCTATGAGGACAATCTGGTCTTCCGTGAGGCCTGCTCCAAGACCAAGCTGTCTCTGACCTACGAGGAAGGGCCGGGCGAGCATGAGTGGGGATACTGGGATGCCAAGATCCGCGATGTGCTGAAGTGGCTGCCGCTAAGCAAGTAGGATCTTCCAGATTGTAAGCGGATACGGATCATTTCCGTAAGCTTCTACCTAGGGTGCGGAGAATATAACATTACCTCTCGAAAAAAAGACTGTCCTACCGCATCTAACCGATGCTGAGTAGAGACAGTCTTTCGTTTAAAATATAAGAATTTATATGTTGCACACGATAACTTATCCTTCTATTTCTCGCTGAAACGGTACCGTCCTTTAAAAGGACGGCAATGCCGTTTCCACTTGTCCTCTAGTTTCGCCTTCAGGCTCTACCAGGCTTACTCCGCAGCATGTCCATGCTGCTTCACCCATTCACCCGCAGCCGTCAGGTCCGCTTCGGCCCGCCCGATGGCGGCCTGTACCTGAACCGTGGCGGTACCGCCGTAGACATTACGCGCGTTCACCACGGCCTCCGGTTGGAGCACCGCATAGATCTGGTCGTCGAACAGCGGCGAGAACTGCTTGAATTCGTCCAGCGTCAGATCCAGCAGGAACTTGCCCTCGTTGATGCAATACAGGACGGTCTTGCCGATCACCTCATGCGCCTGACGGAACGGCAGACCTTTGCCTACCAGGAAGTCGGCGATATCGGTTGCGTTGGAGAAGTCGGTATTCACCGCTTCGCGCATCCGCGCCTTGTTCACCGTCATGGTGGAGATCATCGGTGCGAACAGCTGCAAGGCCCCTGTAAGGGTAGCAACGGTATCGAACATGCCTTCCTTATCTTCCTGCATGTCCTTGTTATAGGCCAGCGGCAGCGACTTCAGCACGGTCAGGAGTCCGATCAGGTTGCCGTAGACACGGCCGGTTTTGCCGCGTACCAGTTCTGGTACATCCGGGTTCTTCTTCTGCGGCATGATGCTGCTGCCGGTGCAGAAAGCATCGTCCAGCTCCACGAAGCTGAATTCGGTGCTGCTCCAGAGTACCAGCTCTTCGCTGAGCCGGGACAGGTGAGTCATCACCAGCGATGCATTCGCCAGGAACTCCACGATGAAGTCGCGGTCACTGACCGCATCCAGACTGTTCTCATAGACACTATCGAAACCAAGTTGCTCAGCTACGAAGTGGCGGTCAATTGGGAATGTCGTTCCCGCCAGCGCCCCGGCACCCAGCGGCAGCACGTTGATCCGCTTGTAACTGTCCGTCAGACGCTCCGCATCACGGCGGAACATCGACACGTAAGCCAGCAGATGATGCGCGAACAGAATCGGCTGTGCCCGCTGCAGATGGGTATATCCTGGAACGATGGTCTCCAGGTTATCCTTGGCCTGCCCGATCAGTGCACCCTGCAGCTCATGCAGCAGCGCTACCAGCTCCACCACGCGATTACGCAGGTAGAGGTGCATATCTGTAGCCACCTGATCGTTGCGGCTGCGTCCGGTGTGCAGCTTGCCGCCGACCGGGCCGATCTCTTCGATCAGGTTCTTTTCAATATTCATATGGATATCTTCGTCAGCAACCGAGAACACAATCTCCCCCGCACGGACCTTGTCCAGTACCTTCGCGAGCCCGTTCTTGATCGTCTCGACATCCTCAAGCGGCAGAATTCCGCATTTGCCCAGCATCGTGACATGCGCCAGACTGCCCTGCACATCCTCTTCCGCCAGCACTTTATCGAACTCGATAGAAGCCGTATATTCCTCTACCAGCTTGTTCGTCCCTTTGGTAAAACGTCCGCCCCACAGCTTACTCACCTGTTGTTCCTCCTTGATAGACGTTAGAAGGGCCGCCCCTGTCCAGTTGGGAGGAACGGCCTTCTTGTGTCCGCTTTTATATAGTGCTACTTATTGGATTCTGCTACGCCCGCCGATACCTTCAGACGCAAGGCATTCAGCCGGATGAAGCCGGTCGCATCGCCCTGGTCATAGGCCTGGGTAGGATCTGCCTCCATGGTGGCGATATCCGGGTTGTACAGGCTGACCGGACTCTTGACTCCGGCGCCGATGATGTTCCCCTTGTAGAGCTTCACGCGTACCGTACCGGTCACGTTCTTCTGGCTCTCCTTCACCAGGGCCTGCATCGCAATCCGCTCCGGTGCGAACCAGAAGCCGTTATACACCAGCGTGCTGTAACGGGTGATCAGGCTGTCACGCAGGTTCATCACTTCACGGTCCATGGTGATGGACTCCATTTTGCGGTGAGCGGTGAACAGAATCGTTCCGCCCGGAGTCTCATACACGCCACGGCTCTTCATGCCGACAAAACGGTTCTCGACCATATCCACGCGTCCAATCCCATGCTTGCCGCCCAGCTCATTGAGCTTCTCCATGACTTGCAGCGGGGATAACGCTTCGCCGTTCAGCGCTACGCAGTCCCCCTTGAGAAAGTCCAGCTCCAGGTACTCGGCTTCATCCGGAGCATCTTCTGGGGCATTGGAGAGCAGGAACATTTCCTTGTTCTCCGGTGCGCTTGGATCGAACCACGGATCTTCCAGCACGCCGCTCTCATAGCTGATATGCAGCAGATTGCGGTCCATCGAATACGGCTTGGCCGCAGAGGCTTGTACCGGAATACCATTGGCTTCGGCGTAAGCGATCATCTCGGCCCGGCCCGGGAACTGGTTGCGGAACTCTTCCAGACGCCAAGGCGCGATCACCTTAATGCTCGGCGATAATGCAGCAGCGTTCAGCTCGAAGCGTACCTGGTCATTCCCTTTACCTGTAGCTCCATGGGCAATGGCTGTTGCGCCTTCGGCGATGGCGATATCGACCATGCGCTTGGCGATCAGCGGACGGGCAATGCTCGTGCCCAGCAGATATTGACCTTCGTACAGTGCGCCCGACTGGAACATCGGGTAGATGAAGTCATTCGCGAACTCGTCGCGCAGATCATCGATGTAGACTTTGGATGCGCCGGTGGCGAGTGCTTTTTCCTCCAGGCCGTCCAATTCTTCCTTTTGACCAATATCCGCTGTAAAAGCAATAATCTCCGCATCATACGTTTCTTTCAGCCACTTCAGAATGACTGAGGTATCCAGCCCGCCGGAATAGGCGAGTACAATTTTTTCTTTTGGCATGGGGTGTTTAGCTTCCTTTCGGTGTGGAGGGTGATAAGATCAACTTCAAGCTTTGCGTATAGACATCCGGTGCTTGGACGCAGCTGCATGAAATGTTTGGACTTCCGGCCGCTGTTGTCTACAGATTTCTTGATTTATACCGCTGTTCGCGGTTGAAATCCGTAGACAAAGGCGGACGCTGGCGCTCCTACAATCCAAACTTTCACTTCGCTGCAATGCACCGGAAATCCAACGCTCTGTACCTAAGTTCATCTTATATATGTGTTGTGTATATATTTAAAATTACTTTAACCCAGCGCCTTGCTAGGGGTAGCGGTGTCCTGATTAAGGTGCGATCGGACTTAATTGCAAACTGTACAACTAAATGGGCTGGTATAACGCAAAGTATGCGTTTAGCTGTAGTTCGTGCAATTAAAATGCCTCTATACCTGAATTCTCACCCATTCGGGCAAATTTAGTTGTACAGACTACAGTTAGAGGAGGAAATCCTTGCTTCTCACTGTTTTTAATTGCATGGAATACACTTATCTCTAAATGTTCGCTAAAATTGACACTTCACTTCATACATTAGCGCCCACGCTACATCTAACCCATCAAAGCCGCCATAAGCGCCTTCTGAGCATGCAGGCGGTTCTCCGCCTGATCGAAGATCACAGAGTTCGGACCGTCGATGACGCCGGTGCTGACCTCTTCCTCCCGGTGGGCCGGCAGGCAGTGCAGGAACAGATAATCGCTCTTCGCACCTTTCACCAACTCTTCGTTGACCTGATAGTCCTTGAACGCTGCTTCACGCGCCAGCTGCTCGGCCTCGAAGCCCATGCTCGCCCAGACATCCGTATAGATCACATCTGCGTCCTGGACCGCCTCCTGCGGGCTGCGGGTCACAGTGATGACCGAGCCTGTCTCCTTGGCGATCTCACGCGCCTCGGCCACGACAGCCTCGTCCGGCTCGTAGCCTTCCGGTCCAGCGATAGAGACATGCACACCCAGCTTGGCTCCGCCGATCAGCAGAGAATGGGCCATATTGTTGCCGTCGCCGATGTACGCCAGCTTCAGGCCTTTCAGCTTACCCTTGTGCTCGTATACAGTCTGATAGTCTGCCAGCACCTGGCAGGGATGCGCAAGATCGCTGAGGCCGTTGATTACAGGCACTGAGGCATACCGGGCCAAATCTTCCAATTTATCATGGCCGAACGTTCGGATCATGATACCATCCAGATAACGCGACATGACCTGGGCCGTATCACCAACCGTCTCGCCGCGGCCCAGCTGAATATCATTTTTGCTGAGGAACAGTGCATGTCCGCCCAGCTGATACATCCCCACTTCGAACGACACCCGGGTACGGGTAGAGGATTTCTCGAAAATAAGCCCGATCGTCTTCCCCAGCAGCGGCTGGTAGACCTCACCGTTCTTAGCTTTTCGCTTCAGCTCAATCGCGAGGTCAATCAAATACGTGATTTCCTCCGGGCTGTAATCATTCAGCTCCAGCAAATCACGGCCTTTGAGCTGTGCGGCAATCGTATCTGTTACGCCTGGTGTACCGTGACTCATCAATTTGCCTCCCCGTTTACTTTGTTAGCATAAGTATGAATTAGTTCCGATAGGATGTCTACCGCCTGATCAATCTCGGCCTTGCTGACATACAGATTAGGCAGCAGCCGGATCACATCCGGGCCAGCCTGAACGAACAGTAGCCCGCGCTCCTGTCCGGCAAGTACAATCTCGGCTACCGGCTCTTGGCACTCGATGCCGATCAGCAGGCCTTTGCCGCGAATCTCCTTCACGAAGGAGGTGTCTGCAAGCTTCTCTCTCAGTTGTCCGGTTAAGTACTCGCCCATCTCCGCCGCCCGCTCGGGCAGCTTGTCTTCGAGCATGGTCTCAATGGTCGCTTCCATCACCGCTGCCGCCAGCGGGGTGCCGCCGAAGGTACTGGCGTGGCTGCCCGGGCTGAAGGCCTCGCGCAGATAACCTTTGCCGAGCATCACACCGGCCGGAAAGCCGCTCGCTACCCCTTTGGCTAAGGTGAAAATATCCGGCTCAATGCCGTAATGCTGATGAGCAAACAGCTTGCCTGTACGGCCCATGCCGGTCTGCACTTCGTCCACGATCAGCAGCAGCCCGTGCTCCTTGCACAGCGTAACAACAGCATCCAGGAACTCCTGCTGTACCTCAAGCACACCGCCCTCAGCCAGCACCATCTCCAGCATGATCGCTGCCGTATGCCCGGTAATGGCGCCCTTCAGCGCCTCCAGATCATGCAGCGGCACTGTCTTGAAGCCCGCCGGAAGCGGCAGGAAGCCTTCCTTGACCTTTGCCTGCCCAGTGGCTGTCAGTGTAGCCAGCGTACGTCCATGGAAGGACTGCTCGAACGTAATGACCTCGTAGCGGTCTGCACCCTGCACCTTCTGATGATACCGGCGCGCCAGCTTGAGGGCCGCTTCATTCGCTTCCGCTCCGCTGTTGCAGAAGAAGACCTGATCCGCACAGCTATTCTCTGTCAGCAGCGCAGCTACCCGGTCCTGGCCCGGAATGTGGAACAGGTTCGAGACATGCCACAGCGTATCAATCTGCTCCTTCAGCTTCGCACCGACCTTCTCCGGCGCATGGCCCAGACTCGTTACCGCAAGTCCGCACATGAAGTCCAGGTACTTGTTACCCTGCTCATCCCATACCCAGCTGCCTTTGCCTTTGACCAGACTAATATCATATCTGCTATACGACGGGAATACCGCACTCAGCTTGGCAGGAGCGGCCCCCTGTCCGTTCGTTCCTGCTGAACGCTCCTGCGGCGCCCCTGTCAAAGAATTCTTGTCCGTTTGCGTAAGCTCACTCATTCTTAGTCACTCTCCCACCATGCTGCTGCGGCTTCCCGTCAGCGCGTCTAATATACTGTTATTCTTCCAGCCTATCTATGCTCTTACAATCCGCGTGCCCAGCGCTTCGCCCTTCAGCACCTTGCTAAGTACTCGCGGCTCTTTGCCGTCTACAATAATAACCTCGGACACCTGACCCTGGATGCAGTCCATCGCGGCACGCACCTTGGGAATCATTCCACCGTAGATCTCGCCATTCTCAATCAGCGCTTCGATCTGCGCCACCGTTACGGACGGAAGCACGATCTTCTCCCCGTCCACCGTCCGCATAATGCCCGGCACATCCGTAACTACGATCATGCTCGGTGACCCTATATAAGAAGCCACCGCTCCGGCGGCGGTATCCGCATTGATGTTGTACCGCTGGCCTTCGCCATCTACGCCCACTGGTGCGATAACCGGAATATAGCCCATCGCGAGGATACCCGTCACAATCTCCGCTCGAACACCGGTCACTTCACCCACCAGACCCACTTCATCGTGATTGGCCACCGGGTGCGCGAGGATCAGGTTGCCGTCAACGCCCGACAACCCGAGTGCCTGCCCCCCGCTGGCCTGAATTCGGCGGACAATCGCCTTGTTGATGCTGCCGGACAGAGTCATCTCAACCACATCCAGCACCTCTTCTGTCGTTACCCGCAGGCCGTTCACGAACCGGCTCTCAATGCCGAGCTTCTCCAGATTGCCGGAGATCGCCGGGCCGCCGCCATGCACGATTACAGGATGAGTCCCGCTGACCTGAAGCTCCCGCAAATCCTCGAAGAACGAATCCGGCAGCGCCGCCAGCGTACTCCCCCCGCATTTCATTACGAACAGCCCGGCGGCCCCCGCCTGCGCCTGAGGCTCTATCGGTTCTACTGTCATCTCCCTGCCCCCTCTGTACCAGCTTCTACACGCCTCTGCACAGATTACGTGCGGTAAGCCGCGTTAATCCGCACATAATCATAAGTCAGGTCACAGCCCCAGGCTGTAGCCTGCCCGCTGCCGTCCGACAAGGTTACCGTGATCAGCACGGTATCGCTTTTTTGCAGATAATGCAGTGCCTGCTCCTCATCAAAAGCCACCGGACGCGAGCCGCGCAGCACCTCGATCTCACCCAGCTTAATATCTACCCGCTCCGGCGATACCGGAACGCCTGCGCGCCCTACGGCCGCAATAATCCGCCCCCAGTTGGCATCCGCGCCGAAGATCGCCGACTTCACCAGGCTTGAGCCGACCACGGTCTTGGCAATCGCCGCCGCAGCCTCATCATGCACCGCCCCGCTCACCTGCACCTCAATCAGCTTCGTGGCCCCTTCACCGTCACGGGCAATTGCCATGGCCAGACTCTGGCACACATGGGTGAACGCCGCTGCAAAAGCCTCCCAGTCCGCATGCAGACGTGTCAGCTTCTCATTGCCGGCAAGTCCGCTGGCCATCGTGACCAGCATATCATTCGTACTGGTGTCACCATCGACAGTAATCATATTAAAAGTAGAATTAGTAGCTGTGCGCAGCAGGCTGAGCAAATCCTCCCCGTCAATGAGCACATCAGTGGTCATGAAGCCCAGCATCGTCGCCATGTTCGGGTGAATCATCCCGGAACCCTTCGCTGCTCCGGCAATAAGAACCTCTGTACCACCTACCGTTACTTTTACACAGCTTTCTTTTTTGACCAGATCAGTGGTTAGAATCGCCTGGCTGAATTCCTCCGCACCGGCAGCGCCAGCGTCCATCTTCTCCGGCAATCCGGCAATCCCGCTGCGCACACAGTCCATCTTCAGCAGTTCCCCGATCACGCCTGTGGAGGCGACAGCGACATCCAGCTCATTCACGCCCAAATAACGGGCAGCAGCCGCACGCATCTCATAGGCATCCGCCTCGCCCTGGTCCCCTGTACAAGCATTGGCATTGCCGCTGTTCACGATAACCGCCTGCAGTGTCCCATCCGCCAGACTCTCCCGCGTAACCTTCAGCGGAGCCGCCTGAAACACATTGGTCGTATACACCGCAGCCGCCGTTGCTGGCACCTCACAGAGAATCGCGGCAAGGTCATTGCGCTCTGTTTTTTTGAGCCCGCAGTGCAGGCCGCCGGAGGTGAAGCCCTTAGGTGCAGTGATGCTACCGCCTTCTACGACGGTATATAGTGGTTTCTCACTCATGATATTGTTTGACCGCTTGCGCTTATGGATACACTGGTGTGTAACCAAGCCCGCGGGTTTCCTCCCATCCCATCATCAAATTGAGGTTCTGAATCGCTTGCCCTGCGGCGCCCTTAACAATATTGTCGATAACCGACACAATGGTAACCCGTCCGGTACGCGCGTCTGTGGCGAAGCCGATATCGCAATAATTCGATCCGCTGACTTCCTTCGTCGCCGGAACCACTCCGGGCTCACGCACCCGCACATATGGCCTGCCTGCATAATAGTTACGGTATAATTCCACCAGATCCTGCTCGCTGTGGTCACCATTCAGTCCGGCATACATCGTAGTCATAATCCCCCGTGTCATCGGGACCAGATGCGTAGTGAACGTTACCGTGACCTTTTCCCCAGCAATATCTGTAAGCACCTGCTCGATTTCCGGGATATGTTGATGTTTGTTCATTTTGTAGGCTTTGAAGTTCTCATTGATCTCGGCAAAATGCACCATCAGGCTCGTTCCCCGCCCTGCCCCGGACACTCCCGATTTCGCATCAATAATGATGCTGTCCGGTTTGATCCAGCCTGCCGCAAGCGCCGGAACCAGCCCCAGCAGCGTAGCTGTCGGATAACAACCCGGATTCGAGATAAAATTCACTCCCGCCGCACGTTCGCCGTACACCTCACATAAACCGTATACCGCCTGCTGCAGATAAGCTTCCGGAGGAGCCGGATGTTTATACCACCGCTCATACTCCGCGCCATCCCTCAGCCGGAAGTCTCCGGACAGATCGACGACCTTGAGACCTGCATCCAGCAGCCCAGGCACCAGCTTCGCGCTCACTCCCGAAGGGGTAGCAGTGAATACAACATCCGCCCGGCTCGCAATCTCTGCTGCATCAACACCGTCCAGCTTACGCTGCACCACTCCCGTTAAATGCGGAAAACCTTCCTCAATCGGCGTACCCGCACTCGAAGAGGAAATCACTGAAGTAATCTCTATATCAGGGTGGCCCTGCAGCAGCCTGATCAGCTCCACGCCCCCATAACCTGTTGATCCGACAATTGCCGCTCTCAGCTTGCCTGTCACTGTCATCCCCGCTTCCCGTTTCTCATTTCTATCATTATCGCCTGACTTGAACCGTTCTGCAAATATGTATTATTATACGACCGAATTAATATAAATACAACACGTTGCGTTAAGTTTATACATTCTTATATTTGCAAAAAGAAAAAGCGCAGAGCCCCTAAGGGAGCCTACGCTTCTCTTTTGAAACCTTCGCCCAGCACTTCGTGAGCCTCTGTAATAATCACAAACGCGCCCGGGTCCACCGAGCGGACAATCGCCTTCAGCCTGGTAATCTCATTCTGGCCAACGACGACCATCAGCACCGTACGGTTGTCACCGGTATAGCCGCCTTGCGCATTCAGCTTGGTCAGCCCGCGGTCCAGATCATTCAGAATCGCCTGCGAGATGTCCTCAGTCTGATCCGAGATGATATACGCCACCTTCGTGGTGCTGAAGCCCACCTCCAGCGCGTTGATCACCCTGCCGGTGACGAACAGCCCGATCAGTGCATACATCGCCTGCTCCATCCCCAGCACAAAAGCCGCCAAGGTAATCACCGTACCATCCAGCAGCACGACAGACAGTGAGAAGCTGAAGCCGGTAAGCTTTTGAATAATCTGAGCTGCAATGGTTAGTCCGCCTGTAGAGCCGCGCCCCCGGAAGACGAGTCCCAAGCCAAGGCCCACACCAATTCCTCCATAGATAGAGGCCAGGAGCGGATTCGTGGTCGGCACAGGTCCGTCCTTCGTCAGGAAAATAAACAGCGGCAGCACAAAGCTGCCCAGCAGAGAGCGGATGCCATACTGTTTGCCGAGGAAGATCACGCCGAGAATGAAGAGCGGAATATTAAGCGCCCACTGGGTAAAAGCAGGCTCTGCCCCAAACCAGGCCTCAGCCAGTACCGACAGCCCCGACACCCCGCCGGATGCAATCCGGTTCGGGAGGAAGAACAGGTTGAATGCCAGCCCTGTGATCAGCGAGCCGATCAGAATTAGCGCAATATCCACGGTATGGCGCAGCGGCCCGTTCAGGGGGATCAGCGGAGGTTTGTTGCGTGAATTGATTTTTTGCATCGTTATGGCCTGCTCCTTTATGTTCAGAAAAAAATCCCTACACCTCCGAAGACGCGTAGGAATAGGGTTACGTTTATTCAGCTTCCGTCTTGATCTGGCTGCGCAGATACCCGTCAATGAACCCGTCCAGATCGCCGTCCATTACCGCTCCAACGTTGCCTGTCTCTACAGAGGTGCGGTGATCCTTCACCATGCTGTACGGATGGAACACATAGGAACGAATCTGGCTGCCCCAGGCAATCTCGGATTGTTCTCCGCGGATCTCGTCCAGATGTGCCTGCTGCTCCTGAATTTTGCGCTCATAGAGCTTGGAACGCAGCATCTTCATCGCCTGCTCCCGGTTCTTGATCTGGGAACGCTCATTCTGACAGGTGACCACCACGCCGGTTGGCATATGCGTAATCCGCACCGCCGAATCGGTAGTATTGATGTGCTGACCGCCCGCGCCGCTGGCCCGGTACGTATCAATCTTCAGGTCTTCCGTACGGATATCCACCTCGACGTCGTCCGCAATCTCCGGTACCACATCGCAGGATACGAAGGAGGTATGCCGTCTGCCTGAGGAGTCAAAAGGCGAAATGCGCACCAGCCGGTGCACGCCCTTCTCTGCCTTGAGGTATCCATATACATTGTGGCCCTTAATTAACAAAGTTACACTCTTGATTCCCGCTTCATCCCCCGGCAGATAATCCAGTACGTCTACCTTGAAGCCCCGCTTCTCCGCCCAGCGTGTGTACATGCGCAGCAGCATCTGGCCCCAGTCTTGGGACTCGGTACCGCCTGCACCCGGATGCAGCTCCAGAATGGCATTCAGCTTATCGTAAGGCTGATTGAGCAGCAGCTGCAGCTCGAACTCATCCACTCTGGCACTTATACTGCGGATCGTTCCGGCTATCTCATCGGCCAGTGCATCGTCGCCTTCCTCATCGGCCAGCTCCGCCATCATGGCAGCATCGTCATAGTCCTGCTGAAGCTTCTCGAATTGGTCAACCACCGACTTCACGGCATTCATCTCGCCAATCACGCTCTGCGCCTGATCAGAATCATCCCAGAACCCGGGTGCCGCCATCTTCTCTTCAAAGTTCGCTATAATCTCCAGCTTCAGGTCTAAGTCAAAGTGACCCCCTAAGGTTGGTTAATTTCTTACCCATTTCACGCAGGTCCTGCTTCACATTAGGATCGATCAATTGGATCACATCACCTTTCATAATTGAATATTGCGCCGGGACTGTCGGTTTGGGCTTACCGGTATGGACGGACATCTATGCTGCTGTCACTTCGCTTCAGCTGCTACATGGCCAGGTGTACGCCGTAACTGCGGGAATGTTTGGACTTCCGGCCGCTGTTAGGATTGAATTTCCTCATTTAAACTGCTCATCGCAGTAGAAATTCAATCCTAAAGGCGGACGCTAACGCTCCTCCAGTTCCAAACTTCCCCTCCGTCACTTCCACCTCAGCCATACAACATCTGGACGCTCCCGTCTGCTGCACAGCTGTGCGTCCCAGATCACTTCAAGCCCAAAAAAGCAGCCGGGCCGCAAACGGGGAGTCCCCCGGGCCCAGCCGCTTTTTATTTTCATTATAAACCCCAGTGCCTGTGAACAACACCACAAGTGCATTCGGTGAAAGGTATTCGCAGCTTAATGCCTGCTCATTATTTCACCAGACAGTGAATCCACGAGCATGAAGATTTATTATATCTTACGCCTGGCCGTGGCAGTTCTTATATTTCTTGCCGCTGCCGCATGGGCATGGATCGTTACGGCCGACAGTGGATTCCACATGCACCGGACGGTTCTCAGCAGGCTCTGCGTTGGTGGAGATCTTGTCTTCCTCCACTACTGATTGCCGCTCCTGATTCGTCTCAATGTGCGCCTTCATAATGTAGGTCGCCACTTCCTCCTGAATGTTCGCTGTCATGGCGTTGAACATCTCGAAGCCCTCGAATTGATATTCGCGCAGCGGATCGGTACCACCGTAAGCACGGAGGTGAATCCCCTGACGAAGCTGATCCATAGCATCGATATGATCCATCCATTTGCTGTCTACGGAGCGAAGCACAATAACCTTCTCGAATTCACGTACCAGCTCCGAGCCAAGTCGCTCTTCACGGGCAGCGTATTTCTCAAGGACACGGGCGAAGATGAATTCGATGATTTCTTCCACTTCTTTGCCCCACAGATCATCGCGTGTCAGCTCATCTTCTTCAAGAAGCTTGCTGTTCACATAATCTGCGACCTCTTGCAGCTCCCAGTTCTCCGGGATATCGTCACTACAGTGGGCATTCACAATACGGTCGATAACCGGCTTGATCATTTCCACTACGATGTCTTTGATATTATCCGACTCCAGAATTTCACGGCGCTGCTTGTAGATAATCTCACGCTGCTGGTTCATGACGTCATCGTATTGCAATACGACTTTGCGGATGTCGAAGTTATTGCCTTCTACCCGCTTCTGCGCAGATTCAACAGCCTTGGTAATCATACGGCTCTCAATCGGCTGATCTTCCTCGAATCCCAGACGGTCCATCATGTTCAGCACGTTGTCCGCACCGAAGCGCTTCATCAGCTCATCCCCAAGGGACAGGTAGAACTGTGTCGAACCCGGATCGCCCTGGCGTCCGGCACGGCCGCGAAGCTGGTTGTCAATCCGGCGCGATTCATGGCGCTCTGTACCAATAATATGCAGACCGCCCACATCGGTTACCCCTTCGCCCAGTACGATATCCGTACCGCGTCCAGCCATGTTCGTGGCAATCGTTACCGTTCCCGGCTGACCGGCATAAGAGATAATTTCGGCTTCGGCCGCATGGTGCTTCGCATTCAGTACCTGGTGTCTGACACCCTTACGCTTCAGCATTTCCGATACACGTTCAGAGTTCTCAATCGATACCGTACCTACCAGTACCGGCTGATTCTTCTTGTGGCGTTCTACAATTTCAGCAACGACTGCGTTGAACTTGCCGTTCTCGCTTTTGTAGACTACATCAGGCATGTCGATTCGTTGATTCGGCTTATTCGTAGGAACCTGAAGAACCTCAAGACCATAGATCTTCTTGAACTCCTCTTCCTCCGTCTTCGCCGTACCCGTCATGCCGCCCAGCTTGCGGTACATCCGGAAGTAGTTCTGGAAGGTGATAGTAGCCAGCGTCATGCTCTCATTCTGAACTTCAATCTCTTCCTTGGCTTCAATCGCCTGGTGCAGCCCGTCGCTGTAACGGCGGCCCTGCATCAGACGCCCTGTGAACTCATCGACGATCATAACCTCGTCTTCATTAACCACATAATCGACATCCCGGCGCATAATAGCGTTCGCCTTCAAGGCCTGTACAATATGATGGTTCAAGGTAACATGGCTGTGGTCATACAGATTCTCTATCCCAAAAGCACGCTCAGCCGTAGCCACGCCCTTCTCGGTGAGCGCAACGGACTTCACCTTGATATCCACGGTGTAATCCTCTTCAGCAACCAGCTTCTTCACAAAACGGTCTGCTGCGTAATACAGCTCCGTCGATTTCTCAGCTTGGCCAGAGATAATGAGAGGTGTCCGCGCTTCATCAACAAGGATGGAATCGACTTCGTCAATAATACAGAAGTAGAGCGGGCGCTGGACCATCTGTTCCTTATAGAGCACCATGTTGTCGCGCAAATAGTCGAACCCGAATTCATTATTCGTTCCGTACGTAATATCGCAGGCATATGCCGCTTGTTTATCATTATGGTCCATGCCGTTCAGGTTGACCCCAACGCTCATGCCCAGAAAGTTATAGATTTGTCCCATTTGCGCACTGTCGCGCTGAGCCAGATAATCATTTACGGTTACGACATGCACGCCTTTACTCAGCAGCGCATTCAAATACACCGGCAGAGTCCCAACCAGCGTCTTGCCTTCCCCGGTCTTCATCTCGGAGATCCGGCCTTCATGAAGCGCCATACCCCCAACCAGCTGAACGTCAAAATGCCGCATGCCCAGCGTCCGTTTGGAAGCTTCGCGTACGGTAGCAAAAGCCTCGGGAAGAATCGCTTCCAGGGTCTCACCTTTCTCAATACGGGCGCGGAATTCCGCTGTCTTTGCCTGCAGCTCTTCATCCGTAAGCGATACGAAATCCGGCTCCAGACCATTAATAACTTCGACCGTCTTCATGAGACGTTTGACATCCCGTTCATTAGTGTCGCCAAATATTTTCTTAACAAGTCCTAGCATGGTTAACCCCTTTCATGCAACACAGATGGTGGAACCGAGCCCATCCTCATAGATTGAAAGGGCCATATATGCTTTCGATTCCGCTGCTTCATAAATTGTAACAGTTTGTAAGAGAAGCCGCAATACAAGCCGCCCTAACCTTATTCTGTATAATCCCCTTATATGAGGACAGATGATGGCATTTTACCGAAACTTCTATATATACGCACAAGAGCCCTATTCGCTTCAGGCGAATAGGGACTCGTCTAATTGTCCACGTTAGGCTGAACCTAAGCCTTCCTTATTCCAACAATTCCCGGTCCGCAGGTTAGTTCTGCTCAATCAGACCGTACTTGCCGTCATCGCGTTTGTAAACCACGCTAACTTCGGAAGTGTCAATGTTGGAGAACACGAAGAACGTATGTCCAATCATGTTCATTTGCAGAATCGCTTCTTCCACATCCATAGGCTTCAAGGTGAACCGTTTGTTCCGCACAACCTCAAGATCATCATAATCCTGTTCCTGCTCTTCAACAGCTACGGCGCTGCCCGAACCTTCAACGAACAAGGTCTTCAGGCTGCCTTCCTGGCGGAACTTGCGATTAAGCTTAGTCTTGTGCTTGCGGATCTGACGTTCCAGCTTGTCCACTACGGCATCGATGGATGCATACATATCATCGCTGCGGTCTTCCGCACGAAGCGTCACACCAGCTAGAGGAATTGTCACTTCCACCGTATGAAGGCCGCGAACGACGCCAAGCGTCACATATCCTTCAGAGGTAGGGGGTGCTTCGAAATACTTCTCAAGTCTGCTGAGCTTCTTATCAACATAGTCTCTCAAAGCGTCGGTCACTTCAATTTGTTGACCTCGAATGCTGAATTTCATAAGGCACTCCTCCTTTGTTTACTTTTCCATTATAGCAAATTGTCAGGGCTAAGTAAAAAACAAATCATGACAGACTTTACATTCATCTAACAATAGATGTAACAGACCTGTCTTAACAACAAACGGCCCGGCTCGAGCAGAAAGCCGCCCTCGCCGGACCGAATACTGTTGCTGTATTATTCCACTATAAAACCTGGAATATGAATGATTGCATTCATCAAGCTTACTTATTTAGTGTGAATCCGCAAAAGCTCTACAGGTGACAGGCTGCCATTAGAGTCAGTGATAAAGAAGACTTTATACGCTGTATTGGCAGTAAGTCCATTCAGGTTAATGTTGTGTTTCACAACTGGACTACCTGTAAGAGTTCCAGTCCAAGGTGCTGTTAATGTAACACCTGCACTGTTCTTCCCTTGGGAAATCTGTAATGCGGTTGGATCAGCATCTGCTGCATTAACCACCACATATTTCAGAGGAATTACCGGAGTCGGAGTACCCGCCTTCCCGTAAGCAGCGTATACTTCCGCAGATACTGTTGTTACGTTGGTGATTCCAACTTGAGAAACTGACCAGTTGCTGCCTGCTGCTGTTTTCAATTGAAGCGGTGTTACGCCGGACCAGTTACCAGAAGCGTCCGTTAGGGCAACGTATACGGTATAATCCGTTCCTGCATTCAGACCATACACAGAGAAAGCAACAGTAGTGTTGCCGGTTGTAGCGATTTTCCCGGAATGAACGCCTGTTGTTGTAGCATTAATCAGTCCGTCTTTCACTTGCGCTGCAGTTGGTGCAGTTGCGTTCACGCTGTATGGAGCAACTACATAATACACGGCTCCTGTAACAGTAGGCGTAACATATACATCAGCGGTAACGGAACCTACATGACCGTAAGTCACGTTGCTTACAGATGGCAAGGTCACGTTACCGCCTCCGCCACCTCCGCCAGTGCCGCCACCACTACCACCGGGTACCGGAGTAGCTGTCGGGCTGGTAGTTGGTACAGTTGTTGCAGATGGAGCCGGCGTTGCTGTTGGTGCTGGTGTAGGCATTACTCCGCCCGTAGCCGGCTTATGCACAACCGAGTTGCTTATAATTCCGACCGCTTCGGCACGGGTAAGAGATTTCTTCGGACCGAAGGTGCCGTCAGGATAACCGTTGATGATCTTCTTGTCTGCCGCTGAGGCTACTGCCACCTTGGCCCAAGCTGCGATCTGAGCATTATCCTTGAACTTAAGCGGAGTAGAGCTTGTACTTAGCTTAAGCAGCTTGGCAGCAATAACTGCTGCTTCCTGGCGGGTGAGCGGGTTGTTGGCCCGGAAGGTATTATTCTCATACCCGCCAATGTAGCCGGCCTTCACAGCCTTGGCTACTTCGCTGTAGACCCAGTTGGATTTCTTCACATCGGTGAAGCTAAGGGTAGCCGATTCGGTGAACCCGAACAGACGATTAATCAGTGCCACATATTCACCACGGGTAATTGCCTTATTCGGCTTAACCGTTCCGTCTGGATAACCACCCAGGTATCCTTTATCCAGCCAGCTCTGCAGTTGTTTCTGCGCCCAGTGTCCTTGAATATCCTTGGGAGCCGGCGCTGCCGACACACTTCCCAAAGAACCGATCAGCATTGAAATACCGAGTACTCCGGCCGTAAGGCCACGCCACATTTTCTTCATTCGTTTGTTCATCCTCCTGTGAGTTTGATGGGCATAGGCTTCACTGCATGACTTCTTACCAAAAACCTTTCGGAAGCATACGCCTAAGCAATAATGAGAGTGCAGACTAGGCAACAAAAAAAGCCCAACGTTCACTATTACCCATAATCTGGAGGATGTTAACATTTTTCTGTAACTAATTTTTACAAAGTGTCCAATTTCGGACTCTATTCGACTCGGAATATAGGATATTTACTAGAAAAATGTTAAATTCCCGCGTTAAATCAAAGGCTCGCAACTTCATATACATCTCATCCCCAAAAACAAAAATCGTTATGTCTAAACCGCAATAAAAAAGACCCAAGAGAATATCCCCAGGGTCTAACGCTAGCGTTGTCTCAATTGCTAACCATCTACCATATATGTAGGTCGGCTTCGCCGGATGATTATAATTTGATGACGTTAGCTGCTTGTGGTCCGCGTGCGCCTTCAACGATATCGAACTCTACGGATTGGCCTTCATCCAAAGTCTTGAAACCGTCAGTTTGAATCGCGGAGAAGTGTACGAATACGTCGCCACCATCGGCAGTTTCGATGAAACCATAACCTTTTTCTGCGTTAAACCATTTAACTTTACCTTCCATTGACTAAACATTCCCTTCGTCATCAGATGAACGTGAGTCTTGCTCACAATTCGACTATACCACCGCAGCTTCTCCATTGTCAATTGGAATAGTAAATGATTACTTTCAATATTTTACCAGAGTGCAATTGACATCAGAAATGGATATCATTCGGTAATATAAGTTACAAAAAAAGGAGCAGACGCTTGTAAATACCCGTCCACTCCCCCACTGAAACAGGAGAAAATCTATTATTCTATCTTTATTTTTTGCGGTCCATCAGGAAGCTGTCCGGGGTGTAGGCCGCCTCATATGCGCTGCGTTGGATTTTGGCTTGACCGCGTTTCTGGAGGAAGTCTTGGGCTTCTTGGCGAAGGGCATTCATCCGGGCCATGATGGACGGGTCGTGCTCTAAAATTCGACGAATTGCATCCTTTTGTGCAGAAATTGGCTGACATTTTTCGACCTCTTGCTCTATCCGTTCGACAAGGTTTTGGCGTTGTTCTACGAAGGCTTCGAGTTCTTCGTAGGTGACGTCGTCCAGATGAACTGAAAGTTTTTCCGTTAACCAATCAAGTTCATTAATCAACTCATCCATGAGCGCCTTCAGGTGACACCGGTGTAAGACCCTGTCCTGCAACTATTTTGGAAGCTTGTAACCATGTCTCCCGTAGCTCGGTCAAATACCCAACCGCTTCTTCAGCCTTTTCAGCATCTTTGCGAATATTTGCCTCTATAAGCAAGAAACTAGTATATTCATAGAGTGAGTAAAGTCCTCCAGATACCTCGTAACTATGATCAAGTGTACTCATCAACTCACTTACAATCGTCTGCGCTTTTCCAAGATTGGTATTTGTTTTCTCATAATCATTCTTCTTGATTCCATCAAGTCCAGCACGGATGAACCGAATTGCACCGTCGTACAGCATAATTACTAATTGGGCAGGTGTAGACGTCTGAACAGACGACTGGCGGTATTTATCGTAAGGAGAATTAAGCAATAGTCTCACCCTTTATACTATTTTGATGACATTCCTAAGCTGGATAGCAGACTGGACGATTGGGATTGCAGCTTGCTCATAGCAGTTTCCATAGCAGTAAATTGTTTGTAGTAACGATTCTCCGCAGTAGCTAGATTCTTTTGCATAGTATCGAGGCGGCTATTATATCCTTTTAAAGTTCTACCAATTACATTTTCCGCCTTGTAGGTTCCTGTCACACTGGCAGAGAATCGATCAGTTCCCGCCTTCTCAGAGAATCTTTCAAGTGCAGTCTCTGATATTTTCACCAGTTTGTCGAAAAGTCCACTTCCAGCATCACTAGTAGGTCCTTGAAGTAGGTCAATGATCTTCTGAGGATTTTCAGCGATAGCCGTTTTCAATTTAGATTCATTCAGGTACAGCTTACCGTTCTCATAATATTGTCCTGTCGTAATACCAATAGAACTGAGATCACCTAAGTTTTGAGTAATGAGCATCCTCATTGAGGATACTGTAGATCTTAGAATATCATCATTTTTCAAAAGTCCGCTTTGTGCTTTTTCAGTCCAAGTCTTAATATCCGCTTCTTTCATATCCTTTTTCTGCTCTTCGGATAAAGGAGCAAAATCACGATATTTCACTTCACTTGTTTTTTTATTCAAAAGTTCAATCATACTGTTATAATCTTCTATAAATCCTTTAATGGTTTCAATTGCTGTAGAAGAATCAGTCTGAGTATTAATAGTCGTTGTTTTACCAGCAGTAGTAGCTAATAAAGTGAGTGAAATTCCGTTAATTGTAAAACTATTACTACTCTTACTCAATTCCGTCCCATTAATTGTAACTTGGGCATCAACACCTGGTGTATACAATTGCTGTGCCCCGTTAAAACGCTCAATCAATGTATTCCCAGCTGCGCCAAATTGGATTTTCCCATCTCCCGTTCCAACTTTTGAGGTGAACACTAATTTTCCTTGAGCAGAATCGAATTTAGCAGAAAATTTCACAGCAGCACTTATACCTGAATCAGTATCACCATTGTTTATCAAAGACACGATATCACTAATTGTGAGATTCTGATCAAAAGTAAATGTTTCACCTTCTATATTCAAAGAATAATTAGAACTAGCACTTCCGCCTGTAAGTTCGCTTAGCTTAGTACTAGTAGTTATATTTTGACCGCCACTTTTAGTTTCTATTGCTGTTAATCTGGCAGGAGGTGCAACTTCTCCCCCAAATAAATTGAGTAACGGATTCGTACCCGCTGTTCCAATGTTTACTTGTCCTTCAGATCCGGAAGTTTTGGAGCTAATAAGCAGTTTACCAGTAACCTCATCAAAGCTTGCTGTGACATTAGCTTTTGCATTAGCATTAATAGTCGATACCACCGTTGCAACACTTGTTTTTCCAGTAAATAAGGATTTCCCCTTGCTATCTTTGAAGCCTTCTCCGTTAATCGTTATAGAAAATTCCTCATTAAGTAATGACTCCTGATCATTTGGGGGCAGTTTTCCCACTTCAGGATTGAGAAGTTCTGCAAGCGTAATTTTAGTTGACTTTCCTGCTCCTACACCACGCGTTTCCACAGTTGCCCGCGTAGCCAACCTTTCAATACTGACTTTCATTTCCGTTCCATTAGCTTCAGCTGTAGCCTCAGCTCTGAGCGCATCTGTATTACCAGAGATAACTGCTTTATTAGCATTCAAAGCACTGTTAAACCCATATTTATCTGTGAGCTTAGCACTTTTGAATGTATATAGTTTACTATTAATTTCCCGATAGCTGTCTCTTTTCCACTCAAGTAATTGCTTATCTTGGACAAGCTTATCATAGGGAACGCGCTTAGCAGCCATCATACTCTTGACCATACTATCAATATCCATACCTGAGAATCCATTTACTCTAGTAACCAATACAGCACCTCCAGATCCTAAATTTTCTCATCAACTAATATTCCGGCAATTTCCATCATTTTAGCTACAAGATCAAGTGTCTTCTCTGGGGGCACTTCACGGATAAGTTCTCCAGTATCCTTATTTAACACCTTGACCATAATATCATGCGTTTTCTCATGGATGCTGATTTCTAATGTAGTCTGGGGCCCCTGTAGAGATTTAACCGCTCTTTCAATTGTCTTTATTAGTTGTTCTTCGGCTACAGATACGTTCGCTCCTTGCCTCTCTTTTGCAGTAAGTTCTCTGGTGTCCTTAATACTAGTTGCTGGAACAGCTTCAGTGTTTGGAGTACTCACAGGAACTGGCAGAACTGCCCCACTGCCCAACAACACTTCAGACCTGCTTTGTCCTTTAGAAATAGCGCTGGCAGAAAGAGAGAACTGAATATTCATTACACATCCGACCTCCAAGAAACCTCGATTATCTCGATTATATAGTATATATCGGTTACTTATTGGGATTGTTTAGGTTGACTGAGCAATTCAATACCACCGTTTATCCAAAGTAAAATTTTCAACCCTTTAACTAAATATAGGAATATCAACCCCAGAAATAGTCTTTACCCTATTTATGTCCGCAAGACATGTTCGGAAGATAGTTTTTTGACTGCGACTAGTTATGTAATGAGAAACATATTGAAAAATTACTTTTTCATCCTGAGAATTGCCACAGTGAATATATATTTGACAATCAGCAATAATGCCTTGAACTAATTCTGATATCATATTAAGTTGCTCAATAGGTTCCTGTTGGTCCTCAATAAATATAACTAGGCAGGTATTCGATGAATTTTTAAACGTCTTGCAAAACTCAAGAATTACTTTCTCCCAAATACAAAAAGACTCATTAAAATCGGGGAAAAACACATATTTGATTTCACAGTCTGGCAAAGCTACTTCATAAGAAGGTTTTTTTGACAGAGCATCAGGATAAAACTCATCAACAAAATCTAAAATATCCGCCTCAAACCACTTCCTTCTTTCTGCTAAAGTATCATTGCCCCAATTCCACCACTGTATTTCCAACAATTTTTTAATAGTTTCATGGTTAAAACGATATTTAATAACTTGTGCTGGGTTTCCTCCCACAATGCTATAGGGAGGAACATCTTTGGTTACAACAGAATTACTTGCAATAACAGCACCATTATGGATGGTAACACCACCCAAAATAGTACAGCTTTGCCCTATCCATACATCATTCTGAATTATAACTGAACCTTTAGTCTTGATCTTCATTTCAGGGTAACTAATTAAGTCACACACACCAGTTGTAATATTTAAGTAGTCATGATTCTCATTAATTCCGATAGTCAAAAACCTCGCAATTGAACAAAACGCTCCAACATGTACTGCGTATGAATCATTAGCAAACCCAGGCTCCCCCACTCCAGTTCTAACAGTAGCATTTGATATATAGGAGAACTTATCAACATACATCACAGGAAAACCCTTTAAGTACTCATTATTTTCATCAGCCCATTTAAACAAGGTACCAGTGCGTAATTGATTTGGAGATACCAAAATATTCGCAATCATAATTAGTTGCCTCCAGAAGCATTTATTTGATCCGATGGCCTGAGTGACAAGAATTCTGAATGTCACACCGATAATTCATATTCTACAATCTGCAATTCACAAAGCTTTTGTATATCTTTCCCTTCTAAATAACCAATAAACCACTGAACAGTAACATCCAGAGCCTTCTCTAACGACCACTTTGGTGTCCAGGCAAGCTCTACTGCAGCCTTTGAACAGTCTAGTTTAAGCATACCTGCTTCATGTTTAATGATATCCTCAGTTATTCGAAATCCCGAACTTTCATACGGCCACTTCTCAATCATCTGTTTGACTATCCATTCAACTGGTTTTGCATCGGTAGCCTGCGGCCCAAAGTTCCATGCCTGCGCATACTCCGTGCCTTCCCAATATAGTTGTTGACAGAGCAATAAATATCCAGACAATGGTTCCAAAACGTGCTGCCAAGGACGAACTGCTAATGGATTTCGAATTTCGATCTGTTCTCCATTTTCCAATGCTTTGAGCAAGTCAGGGATTAATCTGTCTTCTGCCCAATCACCGCCTCCAATTACATTTCCGGCTCGTGCAGTAGCCACTTTTACATCCGATGACTCGAGAAAGGAACTTCGATATGCAGAAGTAATTAATTCAGAACATGCTTTGCTGCTAGAGTAAGGATCATATCCCCCTAATGGATCAATCTCACGGTATCCCCAGTTCCATTCCTGATTCTCATAACATTTATCTGTAGTCACATTTAGAATTACACGAACAGAGCTGCAGGAACGTGCTGCCTCCATAACATTGACAGTCCCCATAACATTTGTATTATAGGTACCAACAGGATCTTCATACGATTTTCTAACCAATGGCTGTGCTGCCATGTGAATAACGATTTCCGGCTTTGCTTTTTGCATGGAATGCTTCAAAGTTACCAAATCTGTAATATCACTAATGACTGACTCTTCCATTGTATGCTCAACATTAGCAAGTTCAAACAAAGATGGAGAAGATGGCGGATGCAAAGAGTATCCTGTTACTTTCGCACCCATTTGATGAAGCCATAAAGTAAGCCAGCTCCCTTTAAATCCGGTATGTCCAGTAACTAAAACCTTTTTACCGTTCCAAAATAAACGGTCTACCAAGTTTGATCTTTTCATTAGTCGCTCCTGCCCTTTATAGTATCCAACACTAATCTCATTTAAGAATTGACTGTTTGGTAATCCATTTGATAAATTCCGAATTTGAAGTGCATTTTCGATTGCAAATAATTTGTTTCATGCTCTCTACCACCAGCTAAGAAGCTGGCTAACTGATTCAGAGTTTGCTGGTTTTTAACATTGCGTTCAGTACCAAAATCGATAACAGATGATGGTGTAAATCCATAATTTGCTGCCTGTAAATAAAGCATTTCGCGGATATAAATTTTCCGGTTATGCAGAGCATTAGATTCATTAAGCATCTCATAAAATGTTTCTATATTAATACTATTGTTAACCATAAATATCAGTTTCCCATTTTCACTCATAATCTTTGATAAACTATTGAAGAGAGTGTCCAGGTCCTCATTATAGCAATCAAGCGGCTTTTCAATGAAAATCAAGTCGACTTTCCCTCTGAATTCCAATGATAATTTTTCAAATGTGGATAATAAAGAAGTTTCTTCAGAAATTGTCTCTGCATCAGTCAAGTATTTGTGTTCTGATGTGTACACTGACAGTCGTGGCTTTATCCCATAATTCAGCCAAATATTATTCTTTATCTGTAACAATGTTGCCCCACACTTCACATCAATTCCAAGTATAGAACCCACTCCAGCAAGCCAGTTATAGTCAATTTCCATATAAACCGGACTCATCCTTGCATCTAGCCAGGCATCAAGGCCGTACCTCTCAAAAAAGGTTTTTCTGCCTTCTTCCAATGAATTAGTCAGATGATCACTGGCAGTGGTTATACTCCCAAAGTGGTGAGTTACTGTATCTCCGCAATATATAAGTTTATATCCGGCTCGTCTAATTCTGAAACTAATATCGTCATCCAAAAATTCACCACGGAAAAACCGCGTATCGTAATAGCCAATCCGATTCAATAATGCAGTCGGGCAGCATAATACATTAGGAAGGAGTACTACTCGTTCTTCCCATTTTGATGGGTCGCTGATATTGTATTCCCTGGCCTTTTCTCGAAAATCAGCCTTCGATATAAACGGCATGGCAATTTGCTGCATATTAGAAATAGAGGTTGCCCCTGGAGATACAAAACCAAAATCGGGATCTGATTCTATACAGATCAACAAGTTATTCAACCAATTAGGCGCGAATATAAAATCATTACATACCGCAGCAGAATACTTTCCCTCCGCAGCCATCAATCCTATATTAAAACCCTTTACAAGATGGATATTGTACTCCAAATGGATAACCTTTACTCCTGGAATCGAATCAAAATACTCCTTAGTTCCATCTGTTGAACCGTTATCCACCAAAATCAACTCAAATTCTATATCATCTGTATTCATTAAAATACTCTCAACACAATCACGTGTATAATCAAGATTATTATATGCGAGAAGCACCACACTGACTAAATAGCGAGCATGATCCCCTTGAGCCGATATTTGGGAATGATTAATGTCCCCCACCTCTGGATAGAATCGGGGATACATCTCCTTGTTAACAAGTTCTTCAACAATATATGCTATTTCATAATTTAGAATACGGACCAGCGAACAAAAATGAAAACGAAAATCATATTCAAATAGATCAGTATTATCTTGATAAGCACTCTGCTTTAATTGTTCAATATAAAAAAGAATGTTAGCATTGATCTCTCGTACCCTATTAGGTAGAGTTACGCTCGCTGTAGACTTCTCCACGATAGGCAGTAAATCAACCATAGTATCCAGAATAACTATATCTGACAAATTGATTTCTCCCTGTTGAATACAATTTCCCAGATAATTAATTCCCTCTTGAGCATCCTGCAAGGTTTCGAGGAGTATATTTGCTGTATGAGTATCCATATTCAATCCTCCTCAGAAAATAAAATACCGTCTGTAATACTATTAAAATCTCTCCACTGCTGATCTTTTCCTGAGATAATAATTTCATTTTTATACGGCCATTCTATCCCAAAAGCCGGATCATCCCAGCGTATTCCAGATTCGTGATCCGGGGTGTAGTATTCACTGACCATATAATGTATTAGTGTATTTCCTTGCAGTGTTTGGTAGCCATGCGCAAAACCCTTAGGAACATATAAAGATAGTTGGTTTTTTTCAGATAACGTGATACCAAACCATTTTCCGAACGTAGAACTATGAAGGTTAAGATCAATAATCACATCATATATAGAACCTTGAGTACAAGTAATAATTTTCTCTTCAGAATACGGTGGTAATTGAAAATGCATTCCTCTAATAGTGTAAGGATGATCATTAAATGCAATGTTGGTTTGGGCAAGATCAAATAAGATTCCATGATCAACCAGAGTTTTTCTACAAAAGCTTCTTGCAAAGTAACCACGCGTATCTCGTATTGGCTCTCTTTCAATTACCGCTGCATGCTGCAATGGTGTAGATTTAACAAGCATAACTACTCTCCTCAGAAAATACTATAATCCTAATCAAAGTTTCAATGAATCCAAGTTTCGAAAGCTGTTATTGTATTTGTTACTTATGAATATTTGCAAGAAGAATAATGAATCACGTGGAAGGTCGCTTTCACGAGTGGGAAAATTAGAGATTTTTCTGATATATTCCTCGTATCATTATAATTACTATCGACTTTGCATTGAAGTTCAACTTTCTCTTCAATTATCAGATGCTTCTAGCGCGTATAAAACCCCCTTTTTTCTGGTTCGTTAGTAGTACCTTAATCATTTCTGCTACAAAGTTATCCAATTCACTATTCGGTGCAATATCCGATTCATCCAATATACTGGTGAATTCAAATTCAATGAATAAATCTTCACCCTCAGGCCGGACGATTTCAACAGAAATACCATAGATCTCTGAAGCGATTTTCTGTACTATTGAAGCATAGTGCAAAACACTATACGTTTCTTTTCCATATGCATGAATAATTCGTTCTTTGGGGCTTTGGTTCAATATCCAGAGTACTTTCTTACAGACATCGGATACACCTACAAAGTTACGAAGCTGATTGCCCGGAGTCATTAGTGTAATTTGGTTACGTTCTACAGCTTCTTTGCAAAATAAAAACGGTATCAAATTCCATCGTTTAAATTTCTCTGACTCTACCGGAACACCAAAAAGATTAGAAGGTCTTATGATCCATGTGTTCACTAGATTAGTACGATTGAATAACTGGACCGTTTGTTCTGCAAAACTATGTGCCAGTCCATAGTCATTGACAGGTGCAACTGGAGTCAATTCAGTTAACTTCCCATCCTGCTTACCCAGTACATGAAAACTTGAAAAATAAATGAAATTTTTAATTCTATTTGCTACGCAGAAATCAAGAGCAGCATGAATTCCCAGTGCACTCTCTGATAGTGCACGATAGGGATCTGTCTTATAGAGCGCCTCATTTGGAGAAACAGTGTGTATCATCCAGTCAATACTACTCATTCTCAGTGATGCAACCTCACTAGGCTTGGAGAAGTCCATTTGAACCATCCCATTTTTATTCCGTGTAGCCGTTAGAACGTTAAAATTATGTTTTTGTAACATTTGAGACAAATGTAGCGCTATATATCCGTCAGCACCACTGATTAATATGGTTTTTGGCTTCATAACTGTTCTCCATCATGTGGAATTGATACATTAAAAAAAGACTGTGCCCAAACTTTTTCAGACTTCCTAATCAAATGCTGTCCGGTCACAATATCTCTATAATATAGCATTCCGCTTTTCAGATTCATATTACGCAAGAGCGCTTGATTTCCTATTGTTGAATGGCCCTCGACTACGCATGATCCAATGATCGTTGACTGCGGAGCCATAACTATACCTTTTCCTAAATGCGGATAAGCACCTTCAATAGCTCCTACTGTACAACCTTGATAGCAAACAAAAAAATCACTATAGGAAGCTTTCCCCAAAACAACACCACCGCCGTGCAAGACAAGAAAAATATCCGGCATATCCGCATCATACATACACATCACGCCATTCAAAACCTTGTTCAGATAAAAAAACTTAGATGCAAATATAGTATCCTCATATTCTTTCCATATCGAATTGGACAAAAACCATAAGAACAATGTGTACTGATCAGAGTGAAGATGCGAGAAAAATGTATTTCCTTCATGATGATATGACTGCATCTTCACATGCCGGAAACAATACTCCGTGCGATCTAATGCATTGAGAAAGGTTTGGTTAAACCGCTCGTCTCTAACAATTAACTGATTATCGGGAAAAAAGTGACTCAGTTGACGAAGAACGTAGTCTTGCAATTCATTTAACGACAGAGCGATTTTGAACATATAGTTCTCCAAGAAATATTTTATTTTTAATTAAATCCCCCATACTTTCCACGGTGCCTCCTGCTTCTCCCACATCTCATCCAGAATTATCTTCTCACGAAGTGTATCCATAGGCTGCCAGAAATCCTCATGACGGTAAACATTAAGCTCTCCATCCCGCGCCAAATCTTGCAAGGGTCCCTGCTCAAGAATTGCTGTGTCTTTGTCATTGATATAATTAAACACTTGAGGTTCACAAACCATAAAGCCGCCATTGATCCAACCGCCGTCTCCCTTAACCTTCTCAGCGAAGCCAATAACTTTATCATTTTCTATTTCTAACCGTCCGAACCTTCCATCTGGCTGTACTGCAGTAATGGTTGCCAGTCTCCCACTCTTTTGATGACTATCAACAAGGCGATTAATATTGACATTGGATAGGCCGTCGCCATAGGTAAGCATAAAAGGATTATCACCCACATATGGTTGAATTCGCTTAATCCGGCTGCCCGTCATCGTATTTAGGCCTGTGTCTACGAGAGTAACTTTCCAAGGTTCAACTTTATTTCCATGAATTTCAACAGTGTTACCTGAGGTATAATCATAAGTGACTGCTTCCGACATATGTCGATAGTAATTTGCAAAATACTCCTTAATGATGTAACCTTTGTAGCCTAAGCAAATAATAAATTCATTATATCCATAATGTGAATACGTCTTCATAATATGCCATAGTACCGGAGCTTCACCAATTTCAATCATTGGCTTTGGTTTTAGATGAGACTCTTCACTAATCCTTGTTCCTCTTCCCCCAGCCAAGATAACAACCTTCATCCTTGTTCACATCCTTACTTTAGATGTTGCTCTAACTTCATAAAAGTATAATCTTTTTTTTGCATATTTTTCAAAGTTATTATTTATAGAGATTTTAAAAATCACATTTGACCAGAAGAATCTTTATATTCATTACACCATTTCAAATACTCAGTGACCTGTTGCTTCCTATAGCCTGTGTTCTTTGCTTCCTCTAAAGCGAATATGCTTTTTTCAAACATTCCCATTCTGTAATAGCATACACCTAGATGGAACAAGGCTTCTCCTTCAAGCGTAAGAGTATTATTAAAATATTCTAATGCCAACGAATATCTTTTCTGATTCATTAACATTAGCGCAATCTTTAGTGACATGTCTAAGGGGATATACTTTTCAATTGCAAACAATTCCCTAAGTTGTTCATCACTGCATATCCTAACAATTTCTGAAAATATTGCAATTAAACTGTCATTATCCTCATTAAATAACTTATTCCCCTTTCCTATATATACTTCAAGTATCCTTTTAAAGGAAACACTAACTTTTGAGCAAGCGAGTTGGATTATTGCCTCATTCATGCTTAACAAAGCAGTTACAACAATGTACACCTGAGTTACCTTATCCTGTGTATCATCGGTTGAAGAAGCATATACTAATTTAAAAGCTTCGTTAAATTCATTTTTTAGATATAATTTATAGAAGCTTATATGGTCTTGTTTGTGGTAACAGTTAATCCAGATGTCAGAATAATCCAGTAGTAATCTTCCTGACCTCAGCTCAGATAATTTATTCACTAAAAAACCTATGTCACTTTCACTATCATCATAGATATCTCTAATAACATTCATAAACTCATCATTTGAGTAGTCTTGCGTTACTTCAACTAAGCCTTCAAAAGCATTATTCACTTGTTTATTCTCTTTTAAAGCTTTTAAATAATATTCTAGAGCATTCAAATAATCATTTTTCAGCTTATATACTGAAGCAATATGAACATATATTTCACCTAAAGCATACGCGATTTTCTTTGATTCTGATCCAACATAATTTTTGTTGCATTCTATTGCTTGTAGCAATGCCTCTAATCCAGCACTGTATTCCGCCTCTGCTAGGTGCTGTATTCCTTTATACCACATAAAATCCGGGTGACCAGGAAACTTGGTAATCGCTTTTTCGATCCATGTACGTCTGGTATCATTGTCCTTATTCAAAACCATCAAAGAACGAATCACAGTAGAATAGGGTTTTGCATTAAACCCGTATACCACATGATTTCTTCGGATAAATTTGACAGCGTACTCCAAAGACTTTTCAAATTCTCCAAGTGCCATATAACAATCCGAGAGATACAAGGGTGTCATTTCATTTTCATTACCATTCTCCATATCCTTTAGGAGAAGTTTTAGATTGCGTTCTGCTTTTAATTCTATTCGATCAACTGAATAGCCTGTATGATATATAGCAATATCACTGGCTGTACCATCTGCAATATTGAGATTACCATTAAGTTTGTACACAGACTCATGTATTGCTCCCTGATATCGCAAAGTAGATTTTCTAAACACCCTTATCAACCGATTTATTTCCATTACACTACCACTGGCCTCATCTATACTAATGTGTTGTAGAACAAATCCATCTGTAGTAGGATCTCGTTTTTCAATTTCATTAATAATACGCACTATCTTTTGTGAATCCTTAGGAAGAATAAATTCATCAGCGTCTAAAAAAACAATCCACTCACCTTTAGCAATGTCTAACGCATAATTTTTAGCATTTGAAAAATTATTATCCCAATCGTATTGATAGACTGATGCACCAAGCTTTTCCGCAATCTCTATTGTTCGATCTGTAGATCCCGTGTCTATAACAACCATTTCATTTACAATAGTTTTTAATCCTTCTAAACACTTTTGTATATTTTTCTCTTCATTTTTACATATCACACATAATGAAATATTCATAATTCCCCCCTTTCGTATTATGTAATCCTATCCTCCCTGGGTAAGATTATTACATAATACGAACTCCTTAACATACTGTATAAAAAAAGAGTCAGAGGTTCATCCCCTGACCCTTACTTAATACTCTGATAATTATCTCAGAAGTTGAAGAACACCTTGTGGTTGCTGATTAGCTTGTGCTAACATTGCTTGAGAAGCCTGAGCAAGGATATTATTCTTCGTTTGTTGCATCATTTCTTTCGCCATGTCTACATCACGCACACGAGATTCTGCAGCTGTCAAGTTTTCGGAAGCAGTACCTAAGTTATTGATAGTGTGTTCCAAACGGTTCTGAACAGCACCCAGCTTAGAACGTTCAGCTGAAACAAATTGAGTAGCCGCATCAAGTACTTTAATCGCAACGTTTGCTTGACCTTGATTTCCAATTTTCAATCCATTCACACCTAGAGCAGCAGCGCCAGTGTCCTCAATACTAAGCTTAATATTCTGACCTGTATTAGCTCCAATATGGAATGTTGCTTGTCCATCAGCTCTAATATTTTTAGCTGCCTCAGTCTGATTAAAGCTTGAGAGAGCATTTGTTGCACCTGCACGAACATTCCCATTACTATCCTTTACAGAAACAGTAAGTCCGTTTACAGCACCAGCAAAACCAGCTGTTGTTGCAGTAATTGCAACTCCACCAGTAACATCACTAATTGCACCACCAGTATTAGCAGCCGATAGAACAGCAGACAATGCGGATGCACTATTAAATGTAACATTGTTAACTTTTGCTTCTCCATTAACAACATAGGAAATTTCGATAGTATCGCCATCAACTATGCCCAGCGAAGCACCGCTTGAATCTTTTAAGTTGGCAATTGTAGTTGCACTTGTAGTAGTGTTTGAAAGCGATGTATTTGTCAATACATTCTTTTTATCTGCTGCTACACCATCGCCCATTGATCCATCAAGCAAGTTTTTAGTATTGAATTGAGTTGTATCACGGATACGATCAATTTCTTTACCAAGTTGATCCATTTCTTTCTGTAGTTCACCACGATCACCAGCTGTATTCGTATCATTCGCGGATTGAACGGAAAGTTCACGCATACGTTGCAGGATGCTGTGAGTTTCGTTCAGTGCGCCTTCAGCTGTTTGAATCAAAGAGATACCATCTTGTGAGTTACGGGAAGCCTGATCCAAACCACGGATTTGGCCGCGCATTTTTTCGGAGATTGCCAGACCTGCTGCGTCATCACCTGCACGGTTGATGCGAAGACCGGAAGACAGTTTCTCGATATTTTTGTTTGTGTTGGCTGTGTTAGCAGACAGTTGGCGGTGCGTGTTCAGCGCCGCGATATTGTGGTTGATAATCATTTGATATTTCCTCCCTGAAATTAAGTTAGTTCCACATCCATGTGGTAAGCACTGAACCATTAAGGTCGGCCGCCCTGCCGGCTCAGTGCCTAATACATATATCGACGACAAGTGCCCAACTGTTTAGAGTATTTCGAAAGTTTTTTATAAATCAGTATTAATTATTTAATATAAAAAGAGATACCCGGCAGCTATGTAATAGCCACTCTGATACCTCCTCTGAATACCTTAATCTAATCATCTTCATTGCTCCCTGGCCCACGAAGTCGATGAATCAGTGTATTTAAATCAGACTGTTGTGGAGCCACAGACTCCTTGTTGGATTGCTGGATGGAAAGATAGACTTCTTTACGGAAAATATCGACATGCTTGGGGGCAGAGATGCCAACTTTTACAGTATCACCATCCACACTTAAGATCGTCAATTCAATCTGATCTTGAATGACAATGGTCTCACCTTTCTTGCGGGACAGTACGAGCATATTATCCACCATCCTTTCCGTCTATTGTTGTCTGCTCTTGTAGCAGGCTATGCTTCGTGTGATAGGGGGTCCGATGGAGAACAATTTGTTTACCTGTCAGACCTATGGGATTCAGCACAATCGGGGCTAAGAGATTAATCGTAGAAGCTTCTACATCTTCCTTCAGAGTAAGAATACAGCGAACAAGCACTTCTGATTCAATTGCAAGCTCCTCCGCTTCATCATCAGGAAGTTCAAATTCATAGGATGGGTAAAATACGAATGGATCACTTAGTAGAAATGAAAGTCCTTGCTCATGTACAGACTGTAGCACCCAAAACGGGCCATCAGGCATAGCGATTAAGGCAAAATCAACTTCATCATCAAAACCCGGGATGCCCTTTGAAAAATGATAAATCTGATTCTCACTTACTTCAAGTTTGCCCATTGCATATGTTTCTATAATCAAATTATTCACTCCTTATAAGTTCTGCATAGCAAAACTAACTCCCTAATAACAGAAAAGCTACAGAAGCGCTCTCTGGCACATCCATAGCTTAGCGTATCACATTTTAACATTCAATTCTGGTGAAATAAACTGTACCGAAGCATATTGCTGCATATAAATATCAAGTTTTCCGCGCGTATATTCTGTTTCTGGGCGGTGCCTTTGAACCTGAATATCTACCGTTGCAGCTCTGAAACTGATTTCTGGTGCTCTTGTCTCAAAGTGAATGTCTACATTATCATAAGACGCATTACCGCACGGCTCTGGAAATGAATTAGGTTCTGTATCCATTCCATAGACTTCTGCAATTGTATTTCCCGGTTTAAAAAACTCAGCCATACGAGTTCCCTGCTCCACTCTGCGGGCTATCGCTTGGAGATATAGCTGCTGGATTCCTGAGTAAATCCTTTTGTTCATGTCTAAGACGCTGCCACCATTATAGGCTGCACGTGCTCTTGTCTGATCAATCGTCAGCTCTGGACGAGTAGATTGAACCTTCAGTTCCCCAGGTGTAGTTGTAATAGTAACCTCTGCTTTGGGCTGAGTTATAGAAAAGGCTCCTAAGTCAGCATCAATCCCAAGAATCGCAGGCTTCTGTCGAATTTGCAGAACAGATTGCACCAACTTGTTCCACCTCCATTATCTAATGAAGTCCACTAGAGTCGTAGAGATAATCTTCGCCCCCACAGAAAGAGATGCGTTATAAATATTCTCTTGAATTTTTGACTGCATAATTAGTCCTTCGTAATCAGCATCCTCTGTCTTAGCCTGCAAATCATTAAGGTTAATATTGAGATCACTCAAGCGATCTTGCATTAATTCCACACGGTTAGTCTTGGCTCCAATCTCAGCTCGTGCAGATAGTATTGAATCATTACGAGTATCAATCATATCAATCTGGCTAGAAATCCCTGTTAGATCACCTGACTTAAGTGCAGATGATAGATTGTTAATAATCGAAAACAGATTGTCCGCTTCTCCAGTTTGACCGAAAACATCATTTCCAGTCATATTAATCGGCATTTGCACGCCTTCTCCTACAATATACTGAATTTGTCCAGGATCTGTAGTGATTGTTTTGGTAGTGTCATATGTACCATCAGCACCCTTAGCAAAGTCATAAGGCTTGGTAGTATACTGCTCACCATTAAAAATATACTTTCCGTTCAGCTTGCTGTTCGCTATATCCACCAGCTGTTCTTTGAGCTGCATCACTTCTTCATTAATACTGTCAAGAGCAGATTGAGGATTACTGCCGGTAGAAGCCTGTACAGTAAGCTCCCGCAAACGTTGAACAACATCCCCCGTCTGGCCCAACACCGTATCGTTATAATCCAGCCAAGACAGCGCGCTATCCACGTTCTTCGTGTACTGCTCGTTAGAGGACAACTCCGCACGGTAGCGGAGGGAATAGGTGATGCCTACCGGGTCGTCGGAGGGCTTGTTGATTTTGCGGCCGCTGGCCAGCTGGAGCTGGGTGTCGTTCATGGTACGTGCATTGCGGTTCAAGTTAAGCAGCAGCTGTGAGCTCATCATATTGGAGGTGACTCTGATCATTGTGTGTTCCTCCTTATCTTCCGACCATGCCGGTAGAATTAATTAATTTATCAAGCATCTGATCATAGGTTGTCATGAAACGCGCAGCAGCACTGTAGGCATGCTGGAACACCAGCATATTGGACATTTCTTCATCCAGCGACACACCGCTTACAGACTGGCGGCGGGAATTGACTTGCTCCACCAGATAATCGGCGTTGCTCGCCTGACGTGTGGCCTCTTGAGATTGGATACCCAATTGTCCAACCATGGAGCTTAGGTATGACCCGACCGTACCGGTCTTGGTACCGTCCGCTGTTGCAAACGTATTGTTATCCTTCATATTGCTGAACAGCAGTGCCAGTGTGTTATTCCCTTTTACTACGGATACATTACCTGATGTGTCTGTAGTAGTACGCAAGGAAGTAGCAAACAGCGTGGGATCAGCCGCAATTTCCGGATTAAGCTTGAGATTGGCAGCAGTGATTGCTTCCCCGGCTACCGAAGAGGTGAAGAATGGCCGGCCCGAAGTCCCGTTCAACGCATACCCCAACTGATGGAGTCCGTTCAGACCCTTGACTGTTGTTTTCAAATCACCCGTTAATGGAATAGGTACGGCGCTTCCTGCCGGAAGAGTTGCTTTGGTGCCATCCGGATTAATAATCTCTGAATCCTTGAGCACTGTGGTTCCTGCGGGCAAGTTAGAGCCTGCCGGTATGGTCACCTGCACTTCACCATTGGCAATGGTATTGGCCATCGCGTCGAGCTGCTTTCTGTAATCTGCTACATAGGTGTTTTTGGAGAAAAGCATCCCATAAGCTTCACCGGCCTTCAAATCGCCGGAGGCGAAGGCGGTATTAAGAAATGTACTGTCTACAGCCGCAGTTACGGTCGCTCCTTGAACTAACGGCTGTGAGCCCAGTGAGATGTTATATCCGGCATCGGTATCCAGTATGGTGATATTGGCAATCTTGGACAGCTTGTCCGTCAACAGGTCGCGCTGATCGCGCAGATCATTGGCTTTGTCGCCCATACCTTCTATCTTGGAGATGGATTGATTGAGGTTAGCGATAGAGCTGAGGTAGCTCTGGATCTCTTTTCCTTTGACATCAATGTTGGTGCTTAGATCACGGTCCAGATTACTGAGCTGTGTACTCATATAGTTCATAGCATCTGTGAGCGCCTGAGCTGACTGCACGACGATCTTGCGGGCTGTGGGATCTTCCGGGTTCTTACTTAGGTCCGACCAGGATTTCCAGAAGTTATCCAGTACGATACGGACACCGGTATCTGAAGGCTCATTCACAATCGCTTCCAGCTTATCTAAGGTATCCGACTGAATGCTCCAGTTCCCGCTTGCCGAGTTCTCTCCGCGGAATTGATCGTCCAGGAACATCTCCCGAATTCGCTCAATGGAAGTGAATTCAACCCCGGTTCCAAGCTGTCCTGGAACTGTTGAGTTATTCATACCATAGGCTTCAATCGGGATGGCCGCCTTCATATTCACACGCTGGCGGGTATATCCTTCCGTGTTGGCGTTGGCAATGTTGTGGCCGGTGGTATTGAGCGCCGCTGTCTGGGTAAACAGGCTTCGTCTTGCGGTCTCGATGGAGTGGAATGTAGATGTCATACTGCGTGTTCCTCCCTTGTGATTGCTGCGGTGGGCGCAGCTCAGCGGATAACCTGATTATCCACGGGCATCAAAAAGACCCGGCCGAGTTACACTGCTGCCCTTGTCGGACGGATGATGGTACGTCATTTCCTGATTTGGTCTTCCGACAAGCAAATCCAGGGAATAATCTATAAAGGTAAGCGACTGCTCAATCAGCTTCTGATTCAGCTCATTGGCCTTTTTTAATTGCTGCAATGTGCCGGAAAGCTTCTGCTGAATATGCAGCAGGCGTGATTTGTCTTCGGGATCAAATACAAGGCGGGACAGCTCGGTAAGATTCAGATTCAGATTGGAACGGATTCCAACCCCCTGCAAAAACTCGAAGGCCGCTTCTGCACGCCGTTCTTCCAGCTGTCCAATCACCTTCATCAGCTTGGACTCACGGTTCAGGATATCAATGAGACCCTCTACCTTATTGTCCATAATGGTCTGTTTCTTGACTGCGGCCAGATCCAGCATCTGCACATGCGCCTCGTCCAGCCGCTCAAGCAATTCTAATAATGTTGTAAGTGCCATGGGTGTGTTCACCTAATTCTCGGAGGATTGCTTAAAGTAGGGGGCGAGTGTCTCGGCGAGCTTGGCTGCGTCAACCTGGTAGGTACCTGCGGATACTTGCTGTTTCAGGCTCTCGATCTTGTTCGCACGTTCAGTGTCAATCTTCCCGCTCTTCTGTGCCTGAAGCAGCTTAATGGCTTCATCCGAAATCGATACCTCATCCTTGCGTGTACTTTTCTTCATCTGTTCCTGCCTTTGCGATTCCGCACTTCGTTGGTATGGATTAATCGCATTGATTCGTCCGGCATCGTTAATTTTCATAACTTCACCTTCCTTCTGTAATAAAAAAGCCGATAATCTTTACTAAGTTTATCGGCCCCTGTTGAAACATTCTTTATAGCTGCAAGCGTTTTTTTGCAGAATTGTTTAGTTGCGGAACTTGTCCACCGCGCGGTAAGCGCCATCTTGAGCCTTCTTGGAAGCGCTTGTGTCTGCACTTTCCTTGGCCGCATTGGCAAGATCCTTGGTCAGACGGCTGCGGCAGCTGTCGCACATATGCCCGTCCCGGATCAGGGTTCCGCATACCTCGCAAGGGTACATCATATTGGGTGCATTGGCTATGGAAATCCGGCCCTCCCGGATAAAACGTGTGATTTCCTTGATGGAAATATCGGTGGCATCGGACAGCTCCTGTATGTTGGTGCCTCTATTTTTGCGTAAGTATTCTACACAGATTTCATACTCATGCTCTAATTCCTTGATGCAGGGCTGGCACAGGTTCATCAGGTTCTTGACATATAACTTGCCGCATCTCGGACAATTGTCTACATTCATATCTACCGCGGCTCCCTTCTATCATTCTGCACAACTCATGAATCGCTTATGCTACTAAGATTACATGATCGCCGAAGATCCGTCTATGTTTAGTATCGGTCAGGGAAGCGGTTTTATTGAATTCCAGAGCGGCAGCTGCTGCTAGGAACGCGCCCAGGTCAGAGAGTATATCTCGGCAGTGCAATCCAGGCTGCGGCAGAGCTGCTGAAGCGCCCCGGCACAGGCACGAATCGTACTCCCCGTAGTGTAGATATCATCGACAATGATAATTCGCAGGAGGCGCTGTTCAAGCTGATGCGACGCACGGGAATACAGGTGTTCATTCAGACTTTGCAGAACCACCGGATCTGTATTTCCGGCAAAAGCATGCTTCATATCGGCCATCCGCTCCCTTCTGCTTTTGAAGCTCTGCTTGGCGGTGTGATGAGTTCGGACCAGCAGCGGAAGCTGTGGAACTCCTCTCTGCAGGGATACTACTTCTGCCATCCGCTCTGCCTGATTGAATCCACGCTCGGACAGGCGGACAGCGCTCACAGGTACAGGGACCAGCAGGTCGGCTTGCCATAGGTTGGAACGCATCCGAAGCTTTGATTGTAATACCGGGAATGGTTTGTTGAAAAAATCACCTTGTTGCGCTCCATTTAATTGTTGAATGCTTTGTTCTTGTTGCAGGAGCTCGTATGCCCTGTCCAGCATCAGACCGAGCAGGGGTGCGAGCCGCTCATTCCCCCGGTATTTATACTGGCCTAGTATTTCTCGCATATCACTGGTGTACGCTACTGCACTCCGGTTGCACCGGATCGGTAAGGGCCCCTGGCTGCGGCTGCAATCGGGGCAGCCCACATGACGCCCGCAGATCTGGCACCGGGGAACACGAATCCATGGAATGCCGCTCTGGCAGTGTACGCAGATTCCGGGCCATTCGGGAGAAGGACGGCCTCTGTGGCCGCAAAACAGACATTCCGGCTGCGAAGGTGCGATCAGGGAGCGGGCTTGCTTCATCCATGAGGTCAGGTTTCGCATGGTAAACCTCCTTCTAAATGACGGTATGGAGTCTAGAGTACAGAGAGTATCAAATCCAAAATTAGAAGACGGTTAAGACTTGAGATATCCCTGTCTGCGGGCGATCGAATTCATACTGCGGATCTGTGATATGGCGGCGCGCTGCGAGCGGGTCCACTCTGCCGAAGCGAAGATGACATTGCCTGCCGGATCATCCTTGGAGCGTCCCGCCCGGCCCGCCATCTGCACCAAGGCTGCCTCATCAAAGAGTCCGCTGTCCGCATCCAGAATAAACACATCACTATGCGGTACCGTGACCCCACGCTCCAGTATCGTTGTCGTTACCAGCAGGGAAATGGTGCCATCCCGGAACTTAAGAACCTTCTCTGCTCTGCCCGGGTCTTGAGAGGAGGTTCCCTCTATAGAAATCCCGGGGAACATCCGCCGCAGCAGCTGCAGCAGTCCCTCAATATGGGCAATCCGGGAGACGAAGAGGAAAAGCTGTGCCTTACGGTCAAGGGAATGCTGCAGCGCTGAACGCAGTCCTGCCGGAATTCTGCCCTGCTTCAGGCAGCGATGAAGCGGCGGTATCCGGATATGGCGCGGTACCGGCAAGGGATGGCCGTGAAACCGGACCGGCACCCTTGCATGCGGCAATCTGCCGGAGCGGGCGAGGCGCTGCAGCTCTGCAGGCGGCGTAGCAGAGAGAAGGATGACTCGTCCGCCGGGCTTGCAGACCTGCCTTGCAGCATAGTCCAGCATAGGATCGTTGTGATAGGGAAACGCATCGATCTCATCGATGATGACCAGATCGAAGGCCTGACCAAACCGCAGCAGCTGGTGTGTGGTCGCCAGGGTGATCCGGCTGCGGCGCAAGCGGTCCTCGCTGCCTCCGTACAGCACGGCGGGGGCATCCGCCGGGAAGGCCTTAGCCAGGCGCGGCGCAAGCTCCAGCACGACGTCACGCCGCGGAGTGGCGATCAGCACCCGGCCTCCGGCCGCGAGCGCCGCGTCCAGGAGCGGGAAGATCATCTCTGTCTTCCCCGCTCCCGTCACTGCCCAGAGCAGGAACCGCTCTGGGCCCGGGCTGGCGGAGCGCCTGCGCGGCTCCGCCAGGAACCCCAGCGCAGCGGCGGCGGCGGCCGCCTGCGCTGCGCTAAGCCCCCACCGGCGTGCCGCTACGGTGGGGGATAGGCCGGCCGTGCAGCGCACGGCCGGCAGCGGTGCGCTGCGCAGCAGCAGCGCGCAAGCCCGGCTGCGCCCCAGTGCGAGGCAGGCCTCGCAATAGGCGCAGCCGGCAAGGCCGCACGCGGCGCAGGCCGTGCGGCCCGTGGGTACGCTGCCGCAACGCAGGCAGCGCGGCACTTCGCGGCGGAGCAGGCCTGGCCGCGCGGCGCCCGCAGGGGCCAGGACGGCTGCCGTAAGGCGTAGCCGTCCCTGGAGGTAGGCGAGCTGCGCCGCAGCCCGCCAATTCTCCGCCAGCTCCGGGAGCTGCTCGGCCACAAGAGCCTCTGCTTCACCCTGAAGCAAGGAACGCCCGTCCAGCGCCGCAACCAGCCGGTCAGCTTCCGCTGCAAGTACCTCCAGCTCACTCCTCCGTAAGCTCTCCTGTGCGTTCCCCCTGACACCTCCCAATTCCCCATCCCCACCCCATCCCCTGTCTCCCGGCAGCCTATACACCACAACCTCCTCAAAAGGCCAACCTGCTCCCCGTGCCCCTCCAGCAGCCTGCTCCGCTCGGATCTCCGCCTTCAAGAGAGCTGCGGTGTACTTCACCCAGGCTGCCTCATCCCAGCGCTGCATCTGGTTCGTGAACTTGCAAACTGTTGCCAGTTTCACCGCCCAGCCCAGCGGTAGTGACCGGGAGAGCATCACAAGCCCCTCCGCCTCACCCGCCCACCATAATTCATCCACCGCCAGATTCAGTGAAATCCGAGCCTGCCAGTCCCCGCCCTGCGTCACCACATACACTGCTACCTTCAATTCCCTCGCCCCCTTTTCTTAAGAAACACAACAAAAAAGCACACCGCCCCATTCCTGGAGAGTGTGCTTCACCCGTAACTGGTATATTTAACTGTCATTCGCCGTGCTTGGATGGGGATCTCCCGCTTCCCGGCAACCGCATCATCCGCAGCGGCAGCAGCGGCTCTTGAACCCGTAGGTCCACTGTAACTCCCTGCCGGAGTTCTGCGCTGTCCGCGAGACCGTATAACGGCACCGCAGGCGCAAATTCAATAGAAGAGTTGTAATAAGCCATCCGTGAGGCTACCGCCATGGTCCTGTCCTCTGAACCGTCATCCACCAAGGTAACCTGCAGGGGCCTGCCCATCCAGCAAGCATGAACTGCAAAGACCCTGAGATACCACTCCACCACGGCCTCATGATTACGGGTAATCAGAATATAGTGAAGCCGCTTACCAGTCCGTGCTGCTGCCCGGGTCTCTTCCCGATGATGCAGGAGTTGAACAAGGGCTGCTGCGGATGCATAAATAGAGATAATCCAGATTAACTGGGCGATCATGAAGATGCACCTCCCTCTTATACCCACACTATATGCCGGATATAAAAGGACGGTGACAGCCCACTAGCACGGGAGCCTCTCCCGCCAGTTTAACTTAGGGTACATATTTAAGTTAGCATTTTGCAAAATTCGAATAGAGTGCGGACTGAAACAATACTATGGCTGCAGCTCGAGGCTGCATACAAGTTATGTACCGTTTTATAGGATCATTAGGATTCTCCAAAACGCTCAGTTAAACGATTATGAGGGAAGCTATAAAGTTACCCAGCCATATTTGATAGAATTAATTACAGCCTGCGTGCGGTCATCCACTTCCATCTTTTGCAGAATACTGCTGACATGGTTTTTGACCGTCTTCTCACTGATAAACAGATACTCCCCGATCATCTTGTTGCTCTTGCCCTCTGCCATCAAGCGCAGCACCTCTGCCTCGCGGCGGGTCAGCGGATTGTTGTCGCCTGCAACGAATTTGACACCGGCTTCCTTCACGGCCGTCTCGGCCATAGCGCCAGTCTCGTTAAGGTACGTCATGCGCCGCAGCTGATTAATCAGCTTGCCGGTCACCTTCGGATGGATAAAAGCATGCCCCTCACATACAGAACGGATCGCATTAATCAGCGACTCGGCTTCCATATCCTTCAGCAGGTATCCGTTCGCCCCCTTGCGCAGCGTCTCAAACACATAGCTTTCATCGTCATGAATCGAGAGGATTATCACTTTGACATCCGGGAACATTTCACGGAGCTTTTGCGTAGCCTCCACGCCGTTCTCAATCGGCATATTGATATCCATCAGTACGATATCCGGCTTGTTGCCGTTGCAGAATTCAAGCACCTGGATGCCGTCACCGCATTCGCCAATGACCTCGATGTCATCCTCCATATTCAAAATACGCTTGAGCCCTTCACGAAACAATTGATGATCATCGGCCAAAAGAACTTTAATGGGCGCTTTGCCAGAGTTTTGGTTCTCCATCACATTACTCCTTTCCCTTTTCCACATTCGTCGGAATGTGAATTACGATTGTTGTGCCCTGGTTCTCGGCTGACTGTATTTCCATTCTTCCTTCCAGCAATTCCACGCGTTCGCGCATACCCACCAGACCGAAGCTTTCCCGGTTGGCTTGTTCACTGATTTTTTTCACATTGAAGCCTAAGCCATTGTCTTTCACGACAATCTTGATCAATTGAGCCTGATAAGTAATCTCTACCAGTACGTAGCTCGGATAAGCATGCTTCGCCGCATTGGACAGCCCCTCCTGAACCAGCCGGTATACCGCTGCTTCCATCGCCGAGGACAACCGGTGCTCCTTCCCCCTGGTTTCAAAAGAGGTACGGATCTTCGTCTTCTCCTCATAATCATGCACATACTTCCGCAGAGTCGGAATCAGCCCCAAATCATCAAGCGCCATCGGACGCAGGTTGAAAATCACCTTGCGCATTTCTTCCAGGCTGTATCTTACCTGCCCCTTTAAGTCTATTACTTCGGCTTGTACCAGCCCAAATTCCTGCTTTACCAGCATTCTTTCTACAATTTCCGTCCTTAGGACTAGATTCGCCAGCATTTGAGCAGGCCCGTCATGAATTTCCCGGGCAATTCTTTTCCGTTCCTCTTCCTGAGCCAGGATTATTTTGAGTCCAATCATCTGGCGGTTCTTCGCAGATTCGACAATTCGCGTCACTTGACCTAGTTCTCCAGACAGATATTCCAGGACAACGCTCATTTGCGAACCAATTGATTCGGCACGTTCTACAGAATTTTCGACACTGCGAACACGCATTTGCAGTTCATCGCGTCTGTTCCGCAGATAAGCCTCCCTCTCCCTGGTCATCATCAGCTCAAGTTGCAGCTCTGTCGCCTTCTCATAGGCAATCCGTATGTCCTTCTCCGTGTAGCGGACAAAATCCCGGCTGACCTCTGTCAGCCGGATCCGGGAGCGGTGGTACTGCTGCTCCAGCTTGTCTACCTTTTGCAATGTTTCATCCGTTTCTTCCATGACCCGCTGCAGCTCTTTGTTGAGTGCAGCAAGCTCATCCCGTGCCACCTGCAATATTTCGAATATCTGATACTTGCTGCTCTCCATCACATCGATGGTGTTTTTAATCACCCGATCTATCGCATCGGCTTGAAATTCCACGGATGCTTGCCCCATTTCTATCGAATCGTATTAAAGGCTTTCCTTTATACTAACATATCACGATTCGATAGTTACGGTCTTAGTGTTCTGTTCCCATTTTACAGTCAGTCCAAGCTGTTCTGTCACGAGTCTGAGCGGTACTAAAGTCCTGGCATTCAGGATTATAGGTGCTACTTCAGCACTCTGCCGCTTCCCGTTCAGCACGAATTCCTTCTTGTTCACGGTCAGATCCAGCGCCTTGGAGCCCCGAAGGACCATAATCTTCTTGGTCTTCGCATCCCAGACCGCATTGCCGCCGAACGCGTCCATTACATATTTTATCGGCACATACGTACTGCCGTCCTTCACGATCGGTGCGACATCAATAGGCTGCTTGGTGCCGTTAACCGTCATCGCCTTGCCGCCTATGCTCATCGCCGCCATCCCTTTGGGCAGTCCCGCCTCACTGGAGAGCGATGGCATCACGAAGGAAATATTATCAAAGGCCACTGTCCCCGTCTTGGCCCGTTCATCCTGGCCTTCTTCTACATTTACCACGTAAAGTCTCTTAAGGGAAGCTGGGAATTTAATCCCTGAGCCGGACAGATCGATATTAAGCGTCTTCCAGCCGTTCCAGTCGATGACTTTCGCCAGATCAATATAGGCCGTCTTTCCGCTGGCATCCGTCAGCTCGGCACGCATCCAGTTCAGGCTCATGTCTCCCATCACATCGACGGACATTGAGGTCGCCGCCGCCGGAATATCCTTGCCCGTTGTACCGTTGAACTGGGCGTATGCATACATTTTGCCGGTGCCTGCACTCATATCGTAGCTAAGCGATAACACCTTCGAGCCTGCACGCTCTGCGCTGCCTGGAACCACTGCTGCTGTTCCGGTAACCCCTGCCGCATTGGTAGTGAACGCGAACGGATAATTGGCATTCTCGAAATCCTCCCACGCCGTAGCAGCCGCAGTAGACAAGACAACCGCCGTGCTGAAGCCGTCATAGCGGGCAATCGCATATCCGGTAGTTACGCCAGGATCGACCGACTCCACCTTAAGCTTGCCATCCCCCACACTTCCCTTGAAGCCGATGAACTCCCACTTCAGTGCGGTTGCCGGAACAGCTATCGTTGCCCCGCTCTTCGACACTGCGCTAACCGGAACTGATACAGTGGCCCCAGCTTGCAGCGGTGCAGTGGCTGTACCTGCAATCAGGCTAGACAAGTCTTCTCCGCCCAGAACGGTGACCTCGGTCTCCGCACTCGCTGTTCCGCTGGTCGCCTTCAGCTTCACGGTTCCTGGCTTGACTGCCGTTGCTTCGCCCGCATTCACAGTCACACTGCCGCCGCTTGCGGTCCAGGCCGGATTAGCCGCTGCTACATCCACCGGATTGTAGTACGTATCATAGCCCTTTAGGGAGTATGTGGCCTTTTGTCCGATTAACAGTACCGAACTGCCGCTGATCTTGATTCCTTTCACTTCACCTTGCGGAGCAGAAGTATATACCCCGACGCCGTTAACGATTGTACGCTGCTCCTTGCCGTATTCGGTATTGAAGGTAAGTGTAGTCGAGGTTTCAGCCAGCGGGCGGTCTACCATCGTTGTAGAGCCCCCTCCGTCCAGATTAATCCCTTTCCACACCCCAATATTCGTCATGAAGGATTGCAGCTCTGTCAGCGACAGCCCTGCACTATTGCTGTTTTTCTCGGCTGCAATGACATATACATACCTGCCATCCTGGGAATATCCCAGCGCTGTACGCGCCCGGTACCCGCCTATACTGCTTGTGGAGCGTGAGAACGACGACGCCTTGCCGTTATTGACCAGAATCGTATGCCCCCCGATCATCATCTGCAGCGTTGAAGGATCGAGCTCCTGCTGAGTAGTTTTGGAACGGAGCACATAGGTACTGTTCAGCTTCTGTCCTACAATCAGATGGGCCTTAACGAACTGTGCAGCCAGCCCGTGCGTCCGCAGAATATAGGCCCCCTTGGGTACGGTCACCGGCAGAGCCGAATCCAGCGAGATCTGAGTAATGATATCATTCTCTACCAGCACCTCCGTCGGTGTAGTAGAACTGCCCTTAGGACGCTCCAGCGCTGTCCAAGCATCTGTATAAATATAAGCAGCATTAGCATGACTGTAAGTTGAACTGCCGCCTTCGGGATTGTAAGCCCCTTTGTTGATGCCGGATAGCGGGAACTGAGAACCATCCTCTGCGGTCAGCATCCCCTCAAAAGTATATTCATCAATGATAGGTTTACGGTCCTTGGTTACTGCAAAAGCATACATTCCGTTCAACTGTGAAGGGGTAGACACCAATACTCCGCCGGATACCTGACCGCCAATCGGTGCACCCTCTCCGCCGGTATTGAAGTAATCCCCGTTCACCGCCGCGACTGCTCCTGTCTCCGCCGCCATGCCCCCGGTGCTCTGCCGTGTCGTCAGATTCCCGCCTTTGCCGGTCATTACATCCAGAGAGACGTAAGGATTATTCAGATCGACACGAATGACGCTGGCCAGTCCTGTCGCACTCTTACCGGAACGCACCGTGGTAAATTTATATTTCATCATCATCGCACCGGAAGTGATAACCTCTTCACTAAGCTTCGTCGCCGAGAAGGACGCTGCTGCTTGTGCTACCGGCGCAGTGCTTGCGCCCAGCCATCCTGCACCTTCACTTCCGACAACCGGCATGATCCATATTACACCTGCCAGGGATGCAGCAATCCATTTTTTAGCAGGCGACCATTGATTTCCCCGTGTTTGCTCCGTACTCTTCTTCCCCATGAAAAACTCATTCATTTCAGTGTAACTCTCCCATCTATTTGTACTCTTCTACCTCGCTATCAAGACCTGGATATCAGTTCATAGTAATAGACTATACCTTTAATAGACTGAATTCAGCTCGAAAAGTTGCGAAAATTGGAGAGAACTAGCAGTTTTTACCGGCTGGGCAGAGTCACGCCGGAGCTGTCCTGGCGTGCCAAAATAGCTCCGGAACATATAAAATATGTCCTCGCAAAATAACCCCACAAAGTGGGGCTTTAGCGTAGGTGGTGACTCAGGTACTTTGCGGGGACCCCAAAACACATAAATTCTTATCTATCAAAAAAGCACCCGGCCCATAGACCGGATGCTCTGCTTAACTATAAACTATACAATTCCCTTACAAATAGCCTGCTGCCTTCAGCATCCGCTGTAGCATGACCGCAGCCTGCCCTCGGGTAGCATTACCTTGCGGCTGGAACTCTGTAGTGCTGACCCCCTGAATAATTCCCGCCTTAACCGCCTTGGCTACAAATTCGATACTCTGGCTCAGAATTTTCGCCCGGTCCTTGAACGGGCTAAGCGTATCCATCACCGATGCACTCAGCGTTACAGACTGTCCGGAATACTCCAGCGCCCTCACCATCATAATCGCCATCTGCTCACGGGTAATCTTATCCTCCGCACGGAAGGTCCCGTCCGTATTGCCGTTGATGATGCCGGCTTTGGCGGCGGCTTCAATGAAGTCACTCGTTTGTGTAAAGGGGCGTACATCCTTAAACTGGGAAGCTCCACCACGAACTGCTTGTAGACCCAGGCCCCGGCTAAGCATCACAGCGAACTCGGAACGGGTGATCGGCTGATCAGGCATAAACGCAGTTCCATAGCTGCTATCTATGATATTTTTGGCGGCCAACTCTGCTACAGCAGTCTTACTCCAATGGGAGGTCACATCTCCAAATGTACGCAAGGATATGTACACTCCCACCACCTGGTTCCCCTTCGTGCGTGCACTAACAACGCTATTACTCCCCACTGTAGCAATTTGGGCCGGCAAATAAATAGCATCATTATATGTCGAATCTACTCCGGCAGCCATCGTTTGTGCAGAGTTCAGTACAGCAGCATTGCGAACAGTGTATTGTCCTGCTACATTTAACTCCTTGGCATTGGAATAGTTATCTTTAATAGAACCCGTTAGACGTAAATCCATAAGCCCGGTAACGTTACGCATGGCCTGGCTTCCAACTTTTTGTTCGAACGAATAGAACGTCCCGCCCGGAACACTCTCCATACGCAGAACAAGGGAGACCTTACTAATATCTGTCCCCAAACTAGCAATTAGTGAATTCACATCAATATCGCTTAGTTTTATACCATACATATGATCTCCGTACCGGATGATCAGTTTTGCATTTTTGTTGCTTGCGGCTGCATCCGATAGAGCTTTTAGCGGAACGGTAACATAGGCTGACTTCTCTGTAGAAGGAACCTCGAATACCAACTCATCCGTACCTGCAAGCTTCAGATATTGATAACTGGCAGCCATACGCTCTGCATTCAGATCATATCTTTTAACCATTTGTTTGTAGACCGAAAGATCTGTAACCCCAAGAGCAGAATCACTCTTCAGTAACGGGTACTCCTTGCCAAACTCACTGGCAGGCAGGGTTCCCAGATAAGAAGGGCGGCTTCCATTGCCGGTTACACCAGTGGTCAGATTCTGAACAGACAATGAGTTGAAGGAAGGAAGTGAGTTCCCATTGGTATCTGTAATCATCCCCGCACCAGACAGGTAAGAGAGCTCAACCTTTTGACCGGCCGTCACTGCTTGCGAGAGATTCAATTTTAAAAGAGTTCCGGACAGGCTGAAATCCTGAACATCAATGCCGCTTCCATCAGCCTTAATCCCAAACTGATTAGCATACAATTTTGAAGAGGACTGCATGCTTTTGGTAAAGGTAACATTAAGTTCATTGCCTTTCACCGTAGCTACGCTGATCTCGGAGACTACCGTAGCTGAAGTTACAGACACTGGCTGAAGATCAACATAGGCGGCACGATTTCCATTCAGATCACTAAGTCCAAGAGTACCTGGAACATAGGATACCGTAACTGTTCCGCTAAGCGGCAATGCATTCTGAAGGGTCAATGTAGCCTGTGTACCACTCACCGAAACATTGGTAACATAGTTTGGTTTGCCGCCAACCAGTACAGAGAACTGGCTATTCATCGGCAAATTAATGGTGGACAGACCTTCGTTATAATTGAGAAGTAGCTTATTGCCCGCTCCCGTCGCATTCTGGAACACCGGCGGCACGTTGTCCTTAGTATTGCGGATGTTAAACTCAGCGAAGCCCGCGATATTCTGCCCCAGAGAGCTAACCAGCGGATACGATCCGGCGTAATAGGATACCCGGACCGACTCCGAATTGCCCACCTCAGAACCTACAGTTAGATATAGGGTATTGCCGCTGGTACTAATAGAATTCACCCCAAGCGAATACCCGTCAGTCGTGACCACAAACTGTTCATAGGCATATGGAGAGACCGTTTTGAGCGTATCATTGAAGGTCAGTGTTACTGTTCTGCCTGTAATTCTGCCTTCTTTGGGCGTAGGGAGCGCCGATTCTATAGTATTGGTGATCTGCTGTCCAGAAAAGGTAGGTGCAGCATTCCCGCTCGTATCCTGAATCGTCCGCACGCCGCCGGTATAGCTGATTTTCACATTCTGGCCTACAGCGATACCTGTACTAATCACTACAAATACACTATCTCCTTGAATATAGGCACTCTCAATATTCCGGGTTTCCTCATTGACGGTTACCCCGAAGCTGGAAGCCAGCAGAGCCACTGAAGCATTAAGCGTCTCACTATACCTCAGACGGATCGTCCGATTGTTCTCCAGCACTGCACTCGTCAGCGATGGCGGGGTCTTGTCTATGGCTACAGTGCGGAAGCTCCATGATTTGGTACCGCTTAATCCCTCATACTGCACGCTGGGGTCAGCGGCGTCTGTGAACGTCCCTTTGGCGATGTCGATATAATAGATCGTATCTGATTCCAGCGCTGCAGCCGGCTTAATAATGAATTCTTTGGCAGAGGCACCCTGCTGGACTGCTGCTGCCACTTTAGAGCCATTGCTTTTGTATAGAACAACCCCGCTTGCGACGGTGCTATCATAGACAACATCCCGGTTGAAATTAACCGCAATCGTTTTGGAGATGTCTACCGACTCACTGCGGTCCGCTGGAGATAACCCGGCTACAGACAGACTTGTCAGCGAAGCTGTAGTGAACGTCCAGGAGTACGGGCCTGAAGCCGGAAAGAGTTGACCATCCTGATCATAAAAAGCCCCCTGCGGTATTGTAACTGTATATAGTGTACCGCTCAACAGCGGCGACGCCGCGGAGGCTGGCAACAGTGTAATTGCTGAGCTCCCCCCGCCGGTGACACTCGTCGAGTTAACATTCAACCATCTTGTCCTGGCGTCCCCTTCTGCACCTGGAGAGACTGAGATTACTCCAGAGGCCGGACTCATCGGGCGGTCGAAGTACAGCTTAAGGGCTCCACTTACCGATGCGCCAAAAGATGCGTTGGCCGGAGCCGTAGATGCAGAGATAGTACCCGTGCCAATCGTGGAGAAGGTCCAGCCGCTGCCACTCGCTATCCCCTGATAGGTTGTATTATTAGTATCCTTGAATGCATACGCATCGATAAGCACATAATAATTTCCGCCAGATGGAAGCTTATTAGCCAGTGTCAGTGTAACCGTTGTAGCTGAATCTGCGCTCTGGAAGGCTACTCCAGCTTCTCCCTCGCGGATCGCAAACTCCTGTATAACCGCGTTATCCGCTGATGAGAGCAGCCTGACGCTGCCTCCCCCGGCTGTAAGCACTCCGGATAAGCGTATACTCAGCTCCGTTAAGCTACTTGCCTCTATTCTGGAATTGCTGGCCGGAGACATACTGCTTGCTATAATCGCCGGGTTCACCTCCGGGGCTGTCGTGAACTTCCAGCTGGTTGCTGCTGATTCATTGCCTGCACTATCCTTGAACAGCCCTTTAGGCACACTTACGCTATATGTTTTGTAAGGAGCGAATTTAAAACTGGAGCCTAGCTTGATCTCGTAGCTTGCCGAGTTTCCGATTAGCCCTGCACTCCCGATTGCAATTTCCGTAAATACTGTTTCGGCATTTACATCTGTAATGGTGATTTTCCCGGCTTGCGGGATCACCTGGCGGTCAAAGCTAAGCCCCAGCGAAGCCCCGACATTTACAAAAGCAGACCCGTTAGCAGGAGAAATGCTGATTCCGAATTCCGAAGCGGCGTATACCGCTGATGTATGTATACCGATAGCTGGACTGCTCAGACCAAGCAGCAGATTGCCTGCAATGATAATTGCTGTGCCTATTGTTAATTTCTTTTTCATTCTTAAAAAACCCCTTTCAGCCCTTCCAGCACTTCTTGTATTTGTATACTGTTATATTTCGGCTAAAGGGCTTCCAAAGTTTAGAAGATGACAGCTAAGGGCACATCGGCTTGCTCTTTTCACAAAAAAAAGGCCCACACAGCACCCTCTTCATGAGGGCATCTGTATGGGCATGTTTATTCTTAATTCTTAGATTCCGGACTGGGCTTTTAACAAATCCGCCTTATCCACGCGTTCCCAAGGAAGATCCACATCTGTACGGCCAAAATGTCCATAAGCAGCTGTCTGTCTATAGATAGGCTTACGCAGATCCAGCATCGAGATGATTCCCGCTGGACGAAGATCAAAGTTATCGCTGATCAGCTGAACCAGCTTCTCCTCACTGATCTTCCCCGTTCCATATGTATCTACATTGATCGATACAGGGTTTGCAACACCGATAGCATACGCCAATTGAATCTCGCACTTGTCAGCAAGGCCGGCAGCGACCAGATTCTTCGCTACATAACGGGCAGCATAGGCTGCAGAACGGTCCACTTTGGTCGGATCTTTACCGGAGAAGGCTCCGCCGCCATGACGGGCATAACCGCCATATGTATCCACAATAATCTTACGTCCAGTCAGACCGGCATCTCCTTGAGGACCACCAATCACAAAGCGGCCAGTAGGATTAATGAAGTATTTAGTGGCTTCATCCAATAGTTCAGCTGGTACAACCGGAAGAATGACATGCTCTTTGATGTCTGCCTGAATTTGCTCAAGGGTAATTTCTTCTGCATGCTGGGTAGATACTACGATCGTGTCCACACGCACCGGCTTGTCGCCCTGGTACTCAATCGTAACCTGGGTTTTACCATCCGGACGCAGATATTTCAAAGTTCCATCCTTACGGACTTCCGCCAAGCGGCGGGCAATTCGGTGAGACAGGGCAATCGGAAGCGGCATAAGCTCAGGCGTCTCATTGGTAGCGAACCCGAACATCAGACCTTGGTCACCCGCACCGATGTTAGCAGTCTCTTCAGCTAGTGACGCAGGATCACGATGCTCAAGAGCAGCATTTACACCCTGGGCAATGTCTGCAGATTGCTCATTCAACGAGCTAAGGACGGCACACGTATTATAATCGAAGCCAAACTTCGCGCGGGTATAGCCAATTTCCTTAATAGTATTACGTACGATTGCCGGAATATCCACATATTCAGACTTAGTGCTAATTTCCCCGATGACAAGCACGAGACCTGTTGCTACAGCTACCTCACAAGCTACACGGGCATTAGGATCGTTAGCAAGAAATGCATCTAGTACCGCGTCGGATATCTGATCACAGATTTTATCGGGGTGTCCCTCCGTTACGGACTCAGAAGTAAACAGATGACGCCCTTTGATCGACATATACAACAACCTCCCATATTGTTGATCTGACACTGTATTCAAGGGGGCTCCCTAGTAGATAACAGGCCAAATGTAAGTAGTAGAATAATAATGGCCAATGCCTGTTTAATTCAAAAAATGAACCTTTTCCGAATGGAAAAGGTCTACGGCCTTCCTCAAAAGTCATATTATCTTATTTACCGGTTGCTGTCAATTGAAGCCAGTTATGCGAATAGAGACTGCTCTGCCTGTTTGATCAACCTCTTTGTGATTTCCCCGCCAACAGATCCATTATCTCTGGAGCTTAGATGCCCCAGATATGGAGTTCCTCCAGATGCGCTTGCTCCGCCAATTGTCCCCAGCTCAGAAGCAAACTCCGTATCCATTCCGCCGCCGTACGAAGCTCCATATAATCCGAATTCAGAAGCAATTTCATATTGCATTTGTTTCAGCATTGCCCGGCTTTCTGGTACCACTGTGCGATTTGTACGTGCCATGTTACAGCACCTCCTGCGAATTTTTTAAGATTACAGGTGGTATTGTGTACGAATTCCAAAGGCTTAAGTCGGCTCAATGTTTGTCAGCTGTGGGAATGAGTTCCGGGGTATATTGAAATCCAATATAGGGCATTCTTTATATAGAAAGAAAAATACCGATTGATGTGTCCTTTAAAACGGGTTGTTGTTTATTTGAGAGTATATGCACCACGGACCATAACAACGATTTTCATCGTCTGACCGTCCTGTACAGCGATTCCACGGCCATCCCGCGGGAAAGATAACAGATGATTCGTAGGCGCAGCTACACCATTCGCCAAATCGACACCATCCGTCAAATCAGCCACCCCATTAGCATCCTGGGAATAAATAACCGCTTTGCCGGCACGAACAATGAATTCTGCACCTGCTCCAGCGATGAGAGTCTGGCCTGGCTTCACATCAACAATTTCAACGGCATTTCCTGTAATGCTGGTATCCCCTGTACCGGGAGCTGGCGCTTTGGTAGGTGCTGTGGTTGCACTCGGTGCTGCAGTTGCAGCCGGTGCATTAGTAGCCGTAGCGCTCGGAGCTTGGGTAGGTGGACTAATGTTACCGCCCAAAACCTTCTGAATCTGCTGATCCACATAGCTCTTGGTAACCACCGGGTCCTCTGCCGTTCCTGGCTGCGATCCTACGCCTGCACCTTCAGCCGTAATATTAAGTAAGGAGCCTGCCCACAGGCTCCCCGCCAATAGCACCGCCGACATTGATACTTTCCAAGCTGTCTTCAAATGTATTTCCTCCTCATATCGGAATAAATGGCTATAAAAAAAGAATAGCCTCCGAAGAGGCTATTCTTTGCTTCGGTAATCGGAGATTACTTAGCGTAAACTTCAGTAGTGTCGTCTTTAATAACGTTTCCGTCACCGTCAGTGAACGTTGCACCTTTAACGACTTTAACAATAATTCTGTTAACTTCGTTAGCGTTAAGGTCAAGCTCTTCAAGTGCGCCTGCTTTAGAATCAATGATTTGTTTGGAGAACTTAACAGACCATTTACCCTTGTCAGAACCGTACTTGATTTCAGTAACCGAAACGATTTGTGATGCCTTAACAGCTTGGTTATCAACAACATCATTGTTGATAAAGAACTGCAGGTTGCTTGTGATGTTCTCTTTAGTAAGACCAACTACGTCTTTAGAGAATCCAAGGATCAGTTCAGTGGAGCTTCCTCCAGATACTGCAGCAGTGTTAAAGGTTGGCTTAACTCTGCTAGTCAGCTTACCCTTAGCTTTAGCTTGTGTACCATCAATGCCGTTACCAACAGTGTCAGTAACTCCGCTTACGATGAACTCGTAATCAGATTTAGTTTTGTCAATTGCACCACTAGGAATCTTGATAGTTACGCGAGCATATACAGGATTCTTTGTAGATGTAGTTACATTACCATTAATATCAAGAGTTGTTACAGATGGGAATGAACCAGCTGGAAGTGCTTTACCGTCCAGTGTATAGCTGTTTACATCGATCAGAGTTGTGCTATTCAGACCACTTGGATCCATCAGATCAACTGTAATGCTTGCTTCGCCATATACTGTATTAGTAACGCTGTCTCCGCTAACTTTCACACTGTCATTGAATTTAATTGGTGTGTAGCTAGCAGTTGGCATGAACAATGTTGGTCCCTTGTCATCAGTGGAAGAAGCTCCCAAAGTAACATCCAATACTTGTGCAGTATTTTCATTGCCAGCATAAGATTTATCTTTCACTAGACCAGCAGGTACACGCAGAGTGTACTTACCAGCAGCTACAGTAGCTGGAACTGGAATAACGATAGTTTTTTCGTTGTTTTTCTTGAAGCCGGTAGTTGGAACAATGATGGATTCACCAGTAGATTCACTGATCAGGTATACAGTACCCTTACCAACATACTCAACATCCTTAGTGAATCTCAAGGCAATACCTTTGTTCGTTGCAGTTGTTGAATAAGTTACATTAGTCACTGTTGGAGCTACTGTGTCCTTAGTGAATGTGATGGCTTGGTTAGAAGCCGTTCCCAGGATATTGCCCAGTGTGTCCTTAACCGAAGCAGCGAAAACAACTGAGCCGGTGAAAGTATTGCTGGATGGGAATGAAATTCTAGGGGACTGCAATGTGAACTTCTTGCCATTCTCAGAAGTAATAACGGAGAACGTACCTTGGCTTTCACCAGAAGCGTTCAACAAGCGAACGTTACCTACCAGGGATGCACGATCTACAGTTTTATCGAATTCAACTTCGATAAATCTGTCGCTTACCGGAGTTACGCTCTTGATGACAGGAGCTGCAACATCGGAAGTTACTGTAACTGTAGTTTTAGTTGGGTTCGGTGTAATTGCGTTCCCGGAATAGTCAGATACGTTTTGCAGAGACACATCATAAGTCTTGCCGCTATCCAAAGATACGCCGCTCAATTTGAATTCATCATAAGTAGCATTGGTTGAAGTAGCTTGAGCAGGTGCGCCGTTAACGTAAGCTACGATACCGGTAGTTTTAACTGGCTCGCTGAATTTAACATATACATCTTTAGTATTTGTTTTTGCAGCAGCAGTTGCAGATACGATAGTCGGAGCTACTGTGTCAGCAACATTCACCGTTTGAAGGAAAGCTGGGATGGATTCTGCAGAAGTTGTGCGAATATCCCCGCTTACTTCAATGTTGTAGTTACCTTTAAGGAACTTGATAGTTGGAACGTTAGCCAAAGTGATTACAGCCTCAGTGTTATCGGCATTGAATGTCACATTAGCATTAACTGCATCATTTTCCTTAGTGCCAACCTTAGTGATCTTGATCACTTCATCAAGCAATTTGCTGGATTCAGCAACAGTGTCAGTATCAACTGTGCGGTTGAACTTCACAACTACTTGCTTAGAGTTAGGAGTTGTTACGGAAACAACCTTAGGAGCCTGCAGAGTTACTTTTGCAGTGTAGTCCTTTTCAAGGTGTTTGAAGTTGATTGTTTGTTCAACGCCTGCTACCAGAGCAGTTGTCAATTCAACGTTTGCAGTAGTCTTGTCAGAGAAAGTTACAACTACTTTGGTTGGGCTTACTGCTTCAGCAGAAGCTACAGTCAATGTAGGAACTTTACCGATTTGATCAGCCGCATAAGCTGTTTGTACTACCAGAGCACGGTCAGCATTAGATTTGAAGTTTACATCTTTAGCAATCAGACCAGCATTGATAACTGCTTGTGCATAGCCTTTAGCCCATACAGATGCATTGTTGTCAGTTGTAGTAGGCTGTTCCATCTTCAGAGCACGGAACAATACTGCTGCAACTTCTTCAACTGTTACTTTACCATTGTAGTTGAAGATGCCTTTAACTGTGTCTTGACCTTGCATCAAGCCTGCAGCTGTAACAGCTTCTACGTAAGGAACAGTCCAGTTAGTAGCTGTGTAACCTTTGTCTTTGTAAGTGAGCTTGCCAGTTACTTCAGTAAGACCGAACAATTTAGTAACGATCTTAGCGAATTCACCGCGAGTCAGATCTTTTTCAAGGTGAGCTTTACCATCTGGGTATCCATTAAGAATACCTTTTGCTGCCAAAGCATCAAATGCTTGTTGTGGAGTTGCTTTTGCTGTTTCACCAAATGCCACAGAGGCAAACATCGAGAATGCCATTGCTGTAGACAGTGCTACGGATAAAATTTTCTTCATAACCTTTTTTTCTCCTCCTTGGACGTTCATAAACTGGGATTTTTCTTTAGTTGTGTAGCTCATATCACTCATTTGTCGAGCACCCCCTTTCCCGAGTTGAGCAGATTAAGTATAAATAATGTCTGTGACGGGTATCACAGAAACTTGTAAACAGCTTCAAGGCATAGTAATACTAGATTCCTAATTCTACCTAAGTATTATACAATGTGCCTCTAGTCACGTAAAGCTAATTTTTCCATTTAGCAATGAGCAGTGCCTCCAGGGCATTCCACAATTGCCTTGTGCAAGTGACTCTACACCTTAAACGCAATAGGTTTGAAAAAGTTGCGCTTTGGTTAAAAAAAACTTTTTCCTGCCTGCTGTATCCCTGCCCCGATACACTAGAAGATACAATATGTATGTTCTACTAACTATTGTTAATGTTGGGTGGCTACGGGAATCAGTATAGCATAGAGATATTCCAAACGTCATTAAACAATATTTTCTAAGTTTACAAACAAATATTGCGTACTAACAGGGGGGTGTTTGTTGACCAGCATTCAAGTTAATAAGTATATAACCACATTGCAACAGGGTTAACACTTCGGATAGTGATTTACATAAAGAAAGGCTACTGAGATCAACTCAGCAGCCTTTCCTTCAAATTAGTATATCCAGGACTATCGAATCTTCAACGATAGCTGTATTAACTCCTGGCGCTTCTCAGGACTTGCATTAACATTCTCATACATGGCATCAATAGCTGCACGGTTCTCGCGGTAGCTCTTCTCATGTTTGATTGTGCTATGGGACCATTCGATCAAAGCATTCTCAGCAATAACCAGTTCATTATAAGCATCATGGAAGCCAGTTGCTTGAACAAGCTCTTCCATTACTTCCTGAGTGATCTCCTGCAAAGCCCGCTTTGCTGCAATTTCCTTTTCCATAACCTTTGCTCTATTCTCAAACATATTCTTTGCTTTCGTGTAATCCAATTGTGCTTTTGATAAAATCGGTTTCATCGATAGCTTTCACCTTTCACGTAAAAATGGTTTCTTTGACATTGTAACGCAAATGGGAGCAGATTACAAAGATGTCCGAATGGTAATTTAACCTGAATAAGGTTTTTACTATAGAACTGTCAATCCCTAACTCAGGGTTTTAGGGAAAATTGTAGTGCTTTTCTTCAAAAGCTCCACAGCAATTTTACCAGCCTCAGCTCTTGTCATATTGGCTTTGGGATTAAAGTTGTACGAAGCCTTCTTTTGGCCCGTAGTGGTCACTTCAGCCCCGTTCATAATTTTCGCCTTTGACACGGCCTGAACTGCGGCTAATGCATAGGACTCTATTTTACCGGAATCCAGGAATGACTTGGCTACTGCATCCTTTAATTTCTGATCATTAACCGGCAGCTTCAGCTTGAGTGCTCTGGCAATCATCACTGCCGCTTGCTCGCGCGTAATCGGTTGATCTGGCCCGAATACCCCATCGGTAAGTCCAGTAACAATTCCGGCTCTCGAGGCTGTTTCAATATGTTCATAATCCCAGGTCACTGAACCGGCCCCTGGAACCAAATCAGCGTAAGTCTTATTGCCATCGTAGTTAAGCGGCAGATTCAAGCCTTTTACCAGCAGGGTTGCGAACTCTCCTCTTGTAGTCTGATCGTCTGTGCCAAACTGTTCAAAGCGAAGATTATTCATGATCCCTTTGGAATACAGGGCATTGAGAATGTTACGGGCCCATTGATGATTCGTAATGTCGTTATAACCGCGGCTCATCTTCATAACCTTGTAATAACCAAACTCATCAAACGGAACACTGATTGTATGCTTGTTGGTATCCACAGTACCGCCAATATTCACCCATTCACGGTTGGAATTATATTGGAATACAGTTACAACAGTCCCCGCGTCATCAACGACATTGGAGTCAAAGGCCAGCGTTAGTTTCCCACGCTTGGATGGAGTGATCTTGCGTTCTGCCGGAGTCTGCGGATCACCGAACAAACCATCTACAGAATACGGAGCCAAGCCATTCGTGGCAGGAATGTAGCCTCCGGTCGATACCGTACCCAGTTCTCCCAGGCCTCCGCTAATCCAGTACACATCGGATATTGTTACGAAGTTGCTGCTCTCATATGGAGAACTGAAACGAAGTGAGAACTCATCGGGAATGGTCCAGTTAGGAATTCCGCTCTCTTCAAAGGTTACCGGGAAGCCGATGACATTGCCATAATCGTTACGGCGTTCTACCACACCTGTTGTCGGTTCAGCAATACCGAAGCGAAGTTTGGTATCCGGATAGAACTTCTTCAGGTTGCGTGTATCTGTACTTTGCATTACAGTCCCTTTCGGGAAGCTCAGTTCCAGCTTCTTATTAAATACACTGTATTTGTCCGCTACCTTAGGAGCCATATACTGCGAATCAACAGCCACGGTACCCGTATAGAATATCGAGATAGTATCTGTACTTGTACTGCTTCCTCTGACAACTTGAATTTTGATACTGTTTGCCTTATCCGGCTTCAAGCCTACGTAATCCAGAACGAATCTGCCCGGTCCCAGATCCGTCCGCTTAACGGCCTGCTCTTTGTCAATAACTACATTAGTAGCACCCTCAGCCTCAATATCGAAATGAACAAAGTTCTTATTCACAACATACTGAGTCCCTACAGAGGGTTGAGGAGACAGAATGCGGTAAGCACTGACCTCCCGGATCAGCTCCAGCTTCTGGCTGGTCTTGGCACCAGTGCTGTTAATCAGTTCAAGCGTATAGATGTAAGTTCCCGGTGTATCATTAGTAAGATCCTGAATCCGCATTACGAAGTCCTTCTGACTGCCGGCAAAGCTGGTAGTGTAACGTTGATCAGCAAACACCGGGCTTGCTGTATTTGAAGTACTGGCATTTGCCGGAATATCAAGCGACAAAATATTTTTGGTACCCAGGTTCAGGTTCAGCTTCACAGCCCCGCTGCCCCGCAGCACCAAATCGTAGGTTTTTAGACTGGTTGTATACTTTGTTTCATTATAAATAAAATCAGGTGTCAAATTAAACAATTTCGTGAGCAGTACATCCGTTGGTCCAAAATTAGTGTCCGGGAATGTAGGTCTCCCTGTGCCTAAGGCTGGCTGGAACTTGCTGATGGTTGATACGTTCTCATCAAGAATATAGACGCGCAGTTCCTTGCGAACCTCACGAACCTGTCCTTTTTCATCTACCCCTGTTCCTGTAAGAACAATTTTGTTCTCCCCGAATACAATGGGTCCTGAAGTTGCATTAATTGTTAAATCCACCGAAAAAGTACCATCACTTGGGTTAGGCCATTTCTCAGTTCCCGTGGGCTTCATCTTCGTTCCATTCACATACATTTCAGCGAGGAAGTAGCTGCTGCCCAGATTAAAATCAATATATTGTCCCTTTACGTTCAATACTGTACTTTCTTTGGAGTTTATTACATAAGTCTGGCCATCCGTAAGGTTGGATACATAAATGTAGCTCTTGGAAGCAAATGAAATATTCACATCCTTGTTTGATGACGAGCCATCAATCTTGAATCGGACAGTCTGATTCCCATTCTGGAAATCCGTAATTTTGAAGATATGTTCTGTTGGCGATACCGCCTTAATCCATTGCGGCGCTAAAACTCTGGTGGACAAAGGCAAATAGTTTGCCAGCAGCTTCACAGGAGTGGTTGTCACAGCCGTATTGGTTTTGACCAAGATATAGAATTCTCCAGAATCCACCTTAGCCCCATTCAGCGCTACTCCGGCAGGTACTGTCCCTGTTGTTTCGTTATATCCCGGCAAATACTTCATATCTGTAATTACAATATTATTCTTCATATACTGAAAATCAATGGACCGGTTAACGGTCTTGGTTCCATAGGCTACTGAAAGATTGTGCGTTTGCTTTTCTAAGCGGTTAGCGGGTGTTGCATTATCCTTGTTTAGAGTCAGAGGGACCTGGAAAGTTACCAGCCGGTAAGCTGGCGCATCCTTAACTGGAGATGGCACCAAAATTTCATTGCCGTCTTTTAACGCTACAGCACCACTGCTTCCAAGTGTTAACCCTTCCCCATATTTAATAGCGGGGACTACACTATCCAGCTTCACAACTGCCGATCCGCTAAAAGGTACTCCTGCATTATCAGGAACCATCATCTGGACAAACAGATTGGCGGTGTCGCTGTCTTCTGTCATCACTGGCTGGTCTCCGTATAAGAAATCCTGACCCTGGCCCTTTGAATCTCCTAAATACATGGCGACTATGGGGTTCTTCTCATCATAGTAGAAAATTGAATATTGAAAGCTGAGTGTGTCAGAACCATTCTGGACAACCAGCTTAAGGCTATTTACCCCAGGCTTAAGCTCCATACGCTGGGAAAAGAAGGTGCCGTCCTGCAATAATGATGTGCTTGAAGCCGTACCCTCATTAAGAGCAACTGTAACCTTGGTAACATTCTGGGCCTTGCCTTCAAGTGTGATTTCCTTGTTGGCTACGACCAGTTGTGCGCCTTCATTCAGATTCAGCTTCTCAGATCCCCCTAGAACCTGAAGCTTCTCTACATAGGGTACCTGATCAAATAGAACGTAAAATGCTTCGGAGCGGTCATTACTGCCCTGTGATCCGGTCAATGTAATCCGGTTCATACCAGGATACAAGGTCAAATTGGCACTGAAGCGGTTGTCAGGACTATCAACATCCAGCTGAACAACTCCAGGCGTAACATGTGTAGGATCTTCCAGCCACTTGCCGTTCTTCTGATCCCACGTCAATAACTGTACATTGGCTCCAAGTGTAGAACTGGTTACCTTGGTGAAGGTTCCTGTTACTGTGAGACTCGCATCTGTCACCTGCAATACATTGTCTCTGGCAATTTGCGCAGATGACGATGATGAAGCTGGCGGCAGCAGGGTCAGATCAACCGTATTCCGCAGCTTTTGATTATCCGGTGTAAAATAACTGGTCGGCTTATCTGCAGCCGCCGCAATATTCATAAGTCCTGGTGGGACTAAGGATACCAATAAAGCGAACAGAAGTGTCCAGATAAATGTTTTTCTCATGCGCTGCATGTCATTAACCTCTCCCTTTTGTTGATGATAATTATTTTATCGGTCCAGCAGCCCATAATTTGAAGGACTACGCCCAACTTTTCTGTAAGCGGCATCCAGATCTGCAATAGCAAAGGCCCCAGCTTGCCCGGCTATGAGAATAAAACAAAAAAAGCGTACCCTTATGAAAGGATACGCACTAGTATTTAATGAAACTAATTGAAGTTACGCCAGGATGCCGAAGAATTTATAGCTTGCTTCCCCGCTCCTGCCCAACCTTCATCCGCATTCTCAAGAACAAGTCAATCACCGGACGCTTGGTCTTGCTGATGACGCCGGTAATCTCTGCGCCGATCTGCAGGAAGAAGAGCATGACGCAGATGACTACGAAAGTAACCCAGTTGGCTTCGTAGAGCGAAGCAGAGGTCTGGATGACTGCCAGGATGCCGAAGAATGCGGCAATGCCGTAGATGATCAGTACTGTCTGGCGATGGCTGAAGCCAAGCTCACGCAGACAGTGATGGAGATGGCCCTTGTCCGGAGCGAAGATCGGCTTCTTCTGCAGCTTGCGCCGGACGATGGCGAAGAACGTATCCGATAACGGAACTCCGATGATAAGGAGTGGTGTAATGAATGAAACCACCGCAATCTGTTTGAAGCCGAGCAGTGCGAGCAGCGCCAGGCAGAAGCCCAGGAACAGCGAGCCCGTATCGCCCATGAAGATTTTGGCAGGATGGAAATTGAAGAACAGGAATCCCAGAATGCTGCCTAGAAGCAGCAGACAGAGCAAGGCAACCATGGTGTTACCCATCAGGAAGGCCATGACGGCAATCGTAGCAATTGCGATACCAGATACGCCTGCTGCAAGCCCGTCCAGCCCGTCGATCAGATTCACAGCGTTCGTGACACCGACAATCCAGAAGATCGTCAGAGGGATGGCAATCCAGCTCTCTAGGGAAGAATAGCTATTATGAAAAGGAATATTTACGAAATCAACCGTGATGCCAAACCCGAAAACTACGATACAGGCAGCGGCAATTTGGCCCAGCAGCTTCACTTTGGCTGAAAGCTCAAAACGGTCATCCAGACCGCCGATCAACACAATCAGACCGCCGCCGCATAGCAGCGCCTTAATGAAATTAGTCTCCCGGGGAGTGAAGTCATACGGAATAAACGGCAATACGGCAAGCAGGCCTAACACAAACGCCAGAAATATGCCGAGTCCGCCGAGGCGGGGCATGATCTTCGTATGCACTTTCCGGGCATTTGGCACATCTGTCGCACCGATCTTAATAGCGAATTTCTTCACGAACGGCGTCAAAAGCAGTGCAAGCCCCATGCACACAATGAATCCGGCGATGTATATGATTAACATTTGAAAAGTCGACCTCCATTTCTCTACCGCATTGAATTATACGCTGAACCAAAAGCAAATTCCAATACTGTTTTTAGGCGATACCACGGATTTTTTCAGTAAATTTCCTCATTTTACTGGTCTTTTGTTACTTTATCTTTCTCTCGTACCACTTTTACTGCGAATTTCGGCAGCGCAAGCATTCTTTTGTAACGTGTAGGTTCCTTAAGCAGCCGGTATAACCATTCTGCCCTTAATTTCTGGAAGGCAACAGGAGCACGGCGGCTCTTGCCTGAGATCACATCAAAGCTCCCGCCAACACCCATCATCACCGGAATCTGCAGCCGGGATTTGTACTGGGCAATCCATGGTTCCTGACTGTCCGCCCCTCTGGCAACAAAGAGCAAGTCAGGCTTCGCTTCAAGGATGCCGCCCACAATCTGTTCGTCCTCTGCCGGACCAAAATACCCGTCATGATATCCTGCGATGACAATACCGGGATATCTTGTTTGTAACCGGGAAGCCGTCTCGCGAATCACCTCAGGAGTTGAACCGAGCAAATATACTCTCCAGTTATAGCTTTCGCCTTGGTGCAATAATTCATGTAAAAGATCAAAACCGGCTACACGCTCAGCTACAGGCTCATGGCAATATTCCGCTGCCCATACCACTCCAGTCCCGTCGGGGACAACCAGCTCTGCTGATTTCATAATCTCCATATAAGACGGATTCTCCAGCGCCGCCATAACCATGATCGGATTAGCAGTAATTACCTGATGCGGCTCACGCTTATGAACCGCCTCCGTCAAATAGGAAACCGTGGTCTTCATATCCGCCTTGGATACTCGTATGCCAAAAATGGGTACTGTCGGTAATGCGCTATCTGCTTTCACTTGTCACTCATCCTTTACGGCCGAAATATTGGGCAATTCGCCGGGCAGGCGCCTCAGCCTCTTGGGTCAGCGCGGCAATCAGCGGCTCCCGCTCCTGCTTCCAGCGCTCCCCTGAGCTCAGCAGCTCCAGAAGAACGGCAGCCACCTTGTCTGCCTCCAGTGTATCTGTCTTACCCACCGGCTGACAATCCACCCGCTCAAGAAAATGATCAATCTTCGGATCATAAGAGACGCCCATCATCGGAACACGCTGTCCCGCAGCATAGATAAGGCTGTGCAGCCGCATACCTATAAGCGTTTGGCACTGGCTTACCTCCCACAGCATCTTCAGTGGATGAAGCACATCCTCACGGATCGTTACTGATCCCCCATTATCTTCTATAGCCCGGCCTATCTTCTGCATTACATAGCGGGAAGCCTCATTGTCCGCAGGATGATGGAAGGGCAGAAAGTGTACATGGAGCGGCTGGACCGCAGAAGCCTTCACTAAACCCTCAGCCAAGGTATCAAGTTCTTGGCGGGACTCCTCCCAGAAGCGCACGGAGACACCTATAGTAGCGGGCGAACCTTGCAGGCCGGAGTTGAGTGTTCCAGCTACAGGATCTGCTTCTGCATGTTGTTCTGACTGCATATCCTTAGGCAACTCCAGCCCCATAACCGGGTCGGGTACAACGTCTATATCATCAATGCTGAGCCCCATAGACTGAAGCAGCAGGCGGGACTGTTCATCCCGCACGGAGATATAAGCACATTTCCGGAAAATCGATTTGATCAGCGGATGAAACAGCTTGCGGTTCACCGGGCCGATTCCCTGGGAATAGATAAATGTCGGCTTCCCCATCCACTGGGCCAGCTTGATGATGCCCAGGTAATACGGGATGGTCTTGCTGCTTGTCACATCCTGAAGCAGGCTGCCGCCGCCGCTGATCAGACCCGCACTGTCTGATATAGCTCTCCGCACCTCTCCCAGTTTCATCCGGTGTACGGATTCCACCCCGTACGTGGCAGCCGTCCACTCCGGATCAATGGATAAGACCACAGGCACAAGCGTTACTCCGGCGGCCTGGGAATGCTTGCGCAGAGCATTCAGAATCGACTGCAGAACGGCTTCGTCTCCACTGTTGTGGAAGCCGTAAAAGCCGGAGATTACAATTTTTTGAGCAGAGGTGACCATCGTTTCCAACATCCTTCCACAATCTGCCATATCCCTACAGCGATAATACCAATGATCAGGCCGAGTCCAAGACCCAGGAGTCCGCGGACCAGCGAGATAAGTACCGGCGAATGAATATGGGCAAAGGTATCCACCATAGACAACTGGCCAATGACTGCAATAATCATGATGAAGGCTGCACTCCGGTATTTATAGGCCAAGAATGCGCCGAGGATAAAGAGTGGATGTGCCAGCAGGAATTCCTTGTTACGGGGTCTGACCCCGACAGTATTCTCCAGGAAGACACGAAGGATTTTCTCCGGTGCACTTACACTTCCGGCATTCCCGGTCCGGCTCAAATAATACATCCCCACGATACCGATTACTCCGGCCGCAATGACCATAGCGAGTGTAATCGGCGTCCGCAGCAGCTTACCGGTCTTGTTAAAGGCAAATTCGCCACGGTACAGAAGGACATACAGTGCAGTAAGCCCGATCGGGGCCAAGTGCAGCAGACTTACACCGCGGAACTGATCCAGCACCAGGGCGTAGGTAATATTATTCAGCAGAGCAATGACGAAAGGCACCGCACTGAATGTGATTAACGCAGTTTTGACATACAGAACGAGACTATGTGTCAGACGGCGGCGAGGGCTCATTACGGCAAAGGTTAACGGATTGGCGCGTAAAGGCGGGCCCATCTCATTAATTTTGCGGATAGCCAGCACTATAGCCAGGGTAGGCGCACTTATTGCTACGGCAAGCGCCAGCGCCTGTTCAAATAATGTCGGCTTCAGAATCAGCAGTCCTGCACTTCCAACCAGTCCAAGCACCCATACAGGCAGAGTAAGCCAAGGAATGAAGTAGGAGAACAGCAGGGCAACCATAGCCACGGCTCCGATCACTGCAATCAGCTTGAAATAACGCTGGAAGGAGGAGTCGGCCACATCAAACGCTGTAGCTTGTCCAAGCTTGAAGCCATTAGACTCAATCTTGGCCACCGCACCCTCAGGTCCGCTGAGACTCTCGATCAGATTATCCAGCGTATCTGTAATGGCAGCCTTCTTGGTGTCTCTAGAGGGGATCGTGTTCAGATAGATCATGCGGATATTGCGGTCTTTCGTACCCAGTGCGAACCGGTCTGCAATCACTTCAGTCTTCAGGCTGGAATCCGCCTCACTGAGTGAATACAGGCGAGTCACGTTGTAGTCCAGCATATAGGCCAGCTTGGAGAAGCCCTTCTGTTGAACTTTAATATTCTCGATAGCTGCAATCCCCATCCCGTGTTGCTTCAGGAGATTAGCGAAGGCTGTCAGACTGGCCGTATCCGCATCATCGGAGTAACCCTTAACCGACTCGCCTTCAAAAAGAATCCGTTTGACGCCAAGCTCGGCGTAACGGTCCAGCAGCTTCTTCACAGCATCCTGATTGTACGCCAGAGAGTCTACAAGCCGGGGCACAATGCTGAAGCCCTTCCCGTGCAGCATTTCCAGCGTAATCGGGTCCGGCTGCAGCGGCTTGAGCGTTGCATTCTCCAGCGGAGTCTCGATGATCAGCCCCTGCTGTCCGCGGTAGTTCCACTCTTCCGTCCGGATGTCCAGACTACTGAAGGCATCGCGGATAACTGGTGAGAGCATTTCACTGTTCTTCGCACTGGTAAAGAGGACATATGTATAGTTCTCATTCTCCGGAATCACAGTATCGGTAAGATTGGCGATATCAGACGCTCCCCAAATCATCAGGCGGCGCGCCTTGCGGAAATCCTCCAATGTATTTTCATAGATAGCCATACTCTGAACACCGGCAGCCTTCAGCCGGTCCAGCTGCTCGTTGATATAATCCTGCGGATTCTCCCGGTAGCTCGCAACCTCCACGAGATCGCGGTAATCAAAGACAAACTCAACCGTTTTGGAAGACTTCTCTGTCTGTAGACGGTCGTATACGACCGGAAGTGCACTGATCAGCCCTATCACCATAATGATCCATAACCACTTGCGTGATGCTATATTCCAGCGTTGCCATTTCTGCTGCACCAAAGTACCTCCTCTTTCACTTTAAAGCTGATTGCCGTACGTCACAGTTGCCGACCCTCTTGCCAGCGGCAAATTTAAGCGGAAACGGAGGTCTGTCCATCTGGAGCAGCTCCGTTTCCGCAGGGAAGTTATATATTGCTTATTATTTCCCGTCTACCCGCGCCATAACCTGACTGGTCAATTCAGCAACCTTGTGCTTAGCGTTGTCCAGGGATTCACCTACCACGGCAAAATACACTTTGATCTTCGGTTCCGTGCCGGAAGGACGCAGACAGAACCATGAGCCGTCCGACAGCAGATATTTCAGCACGTTCTCTTTAGGCAGACCGTCAAGCCCCAGGGAATAGTCCAGCACCTGCGTCACGGAAGCACCTGCGATTTCGTGCGGCGGGCTGGTCCGCCAGTCATTCATAATCCCCTGAATCTGGGCCACTCCATCCTTGCCCTTCAGCGTACGGGACTCCAGGCTCTCCAGGAAGTATCCGAACTGTGCATACAGCTCTTGCAGCACATCGTACAGGGTCTTGCCCTGGGCCTTGTAATAGGCACCCGCTTCAGCGATCAGCATCGCCGCAAGGACTGCATCCTTGTCACGGGCATAGTTGCCGGCGAGGTATCCGTAGCTTTCTTCATATCCGAACAGATACGTATACTCGCCGGACTGCTCGAACTGATTCATCTTCTCCCCGATATATTTGAATCCGGTCAGGGTGTTGAACACCGTAGCGCCATAATGGCTGGCTACAGCAGCGCCCATCTCACTGGTTACAATGGTCTTGACTACAGCGCCGTTAGCCGGCAGCTTCCCTTGTTCCTGTAAACGGCTCAGGTAATAATGAATCATGAGCGCGCCGGACTGATTCCCGGACAGCACTACAAATTTGCCTTCGTTGTCACGAACCACGGCGCCCATACGGTCAGCATCCGGGTCTGTACCGATCAGCAGATCCGCATTCAATTCCTCGCCCAGCTTCATCGCCAGGGTGAAGGCTTCACGTTCCTCCGGATTCGGAGATTTCACGGTAGAGAATTCGGAATCCGGCTGTTCCTGCTCAGGAACTACATGCACCTGAGTGAAGCCGATCTTCTCCAGTACACGGCGGACCGGAAGATTGCCTGTCCCGTGCAGCGGCGTATAGACAATGGAGAAATCCCGGCCCAGCGAAGAAGCAATCTCTTCACCGCTGACACTTACCGCAGCAACCGTATCCGTAAACGCCTCGTCCTCTTCGGCCTCCAGCCAATGGAGCAGGCCTGCGCTCTCTGCAGCCTCCTGAGACATGCGTTTTACCCCATTGAAGGAGTCCACATTCAAAATGTTAGCAATAACCTTCTCTGCTTCATGCGGCACCAGCTGTCCGCCCTGGGCATTGTATACCTTGTATCCGTTGTATTCAGGCGGATTGTGGCTGGCAGTGATTACAATGCCTCCAGATGCCTTCAAATGACGGACGGTAAAGGACAGCTGCGGCGTGGAGCGCAGGGAAGGGAACAAGTGGGTCTCAATTCCGTTGCCGGCGAGTACAAGCGCAGCCTCCAGCGTGAATTCCGGCGAGAAGCGCCGGGAATCGTGGGCAATAACCACCGAGGGTCTGCCTTCTCCCGTATGCTGTCCCAGAATGTAATCAGCGAAGCCCTGAGTAGCCCGGCCGACTGTATAACGGTTCATCCGGTTACTGCCTGCTCCGATGACTCCGCGCAAGCCGCCTGTACCGAATTCAAGATCTCTATAGAATCGTTCTTCCAGTTCCTTCGGTTCACCGGCGAGAGCCTTCAGCTCTTCTTTGGTGTTCTCATCGACAGAAGGGTCCTGCAGCCAGCGTGCCAGGGTCTCCTGCGCCTTCGGGCTTAATCCAGTCATGTCAATCTCTCCTTCTCCATCTATAATGTATAAGTTTATAACAGCAACTAGCTGAGTGCGAACATAATCTCGCCGGACGCTACCGTCTTGCCGTCCACCTTGGCAGTGGCTTGTCCTTTGCCGATGCTGCCTTTAAGCCGGGTAATCTCTACCTCAAGTACAAGGGTATCGCCAGGGACAACCTGTCCACGGAAGCGGAAGCCGTCAAGCCCGGCCAGAAAACCGATTTTGCCCCGGTTAGCTTCTACTCCAAGGATAGCCACAGCACCTACCTGAGCCAAGGCTTCCGTAATCAGCACACCCGGCATCACCGGGAAGCCAGGGAAGTGCCCGGCAAAAAATGGCTCATTTACCGTTACATTTTTGATGCCGACTGCCCGTTTGCCCATTTCTATTTCTGTAATTTTGTCCACCAGCAGAAATGGGGGCCGGTGGGGGATTATTTCTTGAATTTGATTGGTATCCATCATAATTATTAAAGCTCCCTTCGGTTGTAACCGCGTCTATGAACCTCCGCCTACAGCAGCACTTTTGTTTTATTCTCCGCTGCCCTGCATAAATATGGACAGCTTCGGCAAAAACTATAATTATCCTTCACCACCTGCAGCAGTGGAGGTTAAGATAAGGGGCTTTCTCCACCGCACGCGGCAGCATGGCGGAGAGAGCCCTTTTTGGCGCTCTTAGGGCACGCCATCATTATACATTTTTCAGTATAAAAAAGAAAACTCCCCTGCACAACAAGGGAGCCTCCGATATCGGTATTCCATAGCGTTTCAAGGTGCGAACACCAGATCATATACATGCTTCCAGGTACTCCACAGGAGCACATCACTTAGTTCCTTTTTGCCGAGGATCACATACCCTACGACCAGCCCGCCTCCAAGTGCGGCAACCAGCAGCAATGGAATTAGGAACCACTGGATAATGGTCCAGGCCCTAATCCTGCGCCGCTTGACCGGCTGCTGCTGCTCTTCTTCTGCTTTCTGTGCAGTCTTAACCTTCTCACGACTCATTCCTTCACCTCACGCGCGCATGTTATTAGCCAGGCCCAGCATCTGGTCACTGGAGGACAGCGCCCGGGCAGCAAGCTGATACGTACGCTGAATCTGCATCATCTCCGTCATTTCCCGGCTCAGATCCACGTTAGAGGATTCCAGATAGCCTGAGCGAACGCCTACATCCTTCGCTTCGCCCGCTGCTCTTGGCATGAAAGCCTGCTGCGCGGTCACGCCCTCAGCCAATACATAAAAGTTACCATCCACTGCCTGCAAAGCACTCTTGCTGAGCGGCTCTACAATCATGAGAGACCCGGCCAAGACAGGCGGCTGTTTCTCATCCGTCTTGGTCCACACCTGCCCGCGCTCATCAATAGCAGCACTTACATTAGCCCCTACGGTAAGCGGGGTGCCGTTAGCCCCCAATACAGGATTCCCGGTATTGTCCACAAGAATCATCTTGTCCTTATTAGCGGTATCCGGGGTGAAGTGGAAATTCCCCTGGCGGGTATATGCCGTTTCACCATTCACCTGAACGCCGAACAATCCGTTGCCTTGAAGCGCCAAGTCCGTAGGCTTCCCTGTCTCCTGGAGCGTGCCTTCCTCCCAATTACTTGACACGGTAGGCACACGCACGCCGAAGCCGATATTGAAGCCCAGCGGCATGCTGCGGCCAGTCTGGTCATAATCCTTGGATTGCTGCTGCACACGGGTAAGCACATCCTCGAATGAGCCTTCTTTGCTCTTATAACCATTGGTATTCATATTGGCAATGTTATCCGCTATAATATCCAGCCGCTGCTGCAGACTGGCCATAGAGACAGATGCACCGATTGTCGAGTTGTTCACGGGTCTAACCTCCCACAAGCTTGATAAGAAACTGGCTTACACTGTCAGAACAATGGTCCGTGCAGCTCCGCTATACTCTGCCGACTTCATTCACGGCCTTCTGCAGGCTGCTGTCATAGAACTGGATCACTTTCTGATTCGCTTCATAAGCCCGGTAAGCGGCGTTCATATCCACAGTGACCTGAGTGGCATCCACATTAGAGTTCTCAAGGTAGCCCTGACGGACCTGCAGATTATCAGTTCCATTCGAAAAACGGATATCTGCAGCCTCGGCATCATCAGCGTGGAAGACACCATTACCATCACGCACCAGCTCCTGCGGTCTTGTGATGACACTGATTCCGATCCGGGTGCCTGAAGGCTGCCCCGTAGCATTGTTAATCAGATTTCCCTGCCCGTCCACTTTAAGGTTATCCTGAGGCCCTGTCAATCGTAGCGGATTGCCGTTATTATCGAGCACTCTGAACCCGCCCGAGCTAAGCACTTCCCCTGTAGGTGCGACTGTAAAGCTTCCGTTACGTGTATATAAATTATTGCCTTCATTATCTTGAACCGTAAAGAACGCCTGCGGCCGGTAAGTAACCTCGCCATCCGGACTGATATATTTACCCGAGCCGTCAAAAGCAAGATTTACGCCCGGATTCTCCGGGTCTGGGACCTGCAGATCGGTAGACAGCGCAAAATCTACGCTTTTGCCGCTCTCAATGAGGTCGCCCTGCAGGTATTGGGAGACAGACTGCTCGGCAAAAACACCGGTATTGATCCGTCCGACAGGCTTGGCAGCGCCCCCGTTCATCGCGGTGACCAGCACCTCAGGAAAAGCGTGGCTGACACTGTCGACCTGCTTGTACCCCGTTGTATTCAAATTGACCAAGTTCTGCGTCGCCGTATCATGTCTGCGCTGCTGCGTTACCATTCCTGCTGCGGCTGTATATAATCCTCTGAGCATGAGGTCAGTCCCTTCCTTGAATCTGCTGTTCTCCTTATTATCGGCAGGCTAGAACTTTTTCTTAACCACCTTGTCCAAATGATCCAGCATGATTCCCGTACCCTTGACTACGCAGTGCATCGGGTCCTCAGCCACCCAGACCGGAACATGCAGCTGTTCGGAGAGCAGCTCGTCCAGTCCGTTAAGCAGGGCACCTCCGCCGGTCAATACAACTCCACGGTCAATGATATCTGCCGACAGCTCAGGAGGCGTACGCTCCAGCACTGACTTGGCCGCAGCCACAATCGAAGAGACCGGGTCCCACAGCGCTTCCTTCACCTCGCCGGATGAAATAGTAAGGGTCTGGGGAAGTCCGCTCACCATATCACGCCCGCGGATATCCATCTCTGCCTTCATCCCGCCCGGACGTACCGAGCCGATAGTCACTTTGATATCCTCCGCTGTGCGTTCACCGATCAGGAGCTTATATTTCTGTTTAATATATCTTAAAATGGCATCGTCGAACTTGTCCCCCGCGATTTTGATGGAAGAGGCGGTAACGACGTCGCCCATGGACAATACGGCTACATCCGTCGTTCCGCCGCCAATATCGACGACCATATTTCCGCTAGGCTGATAAATGTCCATACCTGCGCCAATGGCTGCAGCTTTGGGCTCTTCCTCCATGAAAACCTCTTTGGCCCCGCTGCGCTCTGCCGCCTCACGGATGGACTTCGTTTCCACAGAAGTAATATTGGTGGGAGCACAAATCAAAATACGGGGCCGCGAATACCAGGTCCGGCCGCCAACGCTGTCAATAAAGTATTTGAGCATCATTTCCGTAATGGCAAAGTCGGCGATTACACCGTCACGGAGCGGACGAATCGTCGTTATATTTCCAGGTGTCCGCCCGACCATCCGGCGTGCCTGTTCACCAACCGCAAGGACCCGCTTCGTATCACTTTCAAGTGTGACCACGGAAGGTTCATCCAGAACGACTCCCCTTCCCTTGACATGAATGAGCACGTTGGCTGTGCCGAGATCGATTCCGATATCCTTGCTAAGCATAATGAAAGAGCCCCCAAAGTGTTATTTTAAATGAGAAAAGAAGATTGTACCAAATTTAAAAATACCATACTTTAGGGGGTGAGTACAATGGACTAAACCTGAATTATGGCGCGAAAATCCGAAAATCTTATGGCTTTGAGGCTACGGCAACCTCACGCTTCTTACCTGTGGTTTTCTTATATTTAATTTTTGTGGCTTCTCCCCCCCGAAGATGACGGATGGACTTGTGATATTCGAGAATGTGCTTCACCTGATCAGCCAGATCCGGATTGATTTCCGGCAGCCGTTCGGTTAGATCTTTATGCACCGTGCTTTTTGAAACGCCAAATTCCTTGGCTATGGTCCGGACCGTGTGCCTGGTTTCCACGATGCAGCGTCCGATTTTAATGGTACGTTCCTTGATGTAATCGTGCACGCTCCCGCCTCCCAACTGTGAATAGTTTGGTACATTATATGAGGGGCGGGCCTATATATTCGCGCTTTCAGGACATGACAAGCTCAGGAAGGCTCATTTTATTTGTCGGACAACCCAATTCACTGCATTTCACTGCCCCATTTCCAGAATAGAACCTGCCGGACTGTCCATTTCAGGTCAAGAATACCAGTTAGCCCGTCCTTACAAATTCATAAAAAAACAGGAGGCTTCCGCCCCCTGCTGATCATTCGGCTTAGCGCTGCGGAAGCAGATCCGAAGGATTCACAATCTTGCCGTCCTCATGCACTTCAAAATGCACATGGTTGCCAAGACCCTTCTCCATCTCATTGCGCCCCGCTGCCCCCAGCATATCGCCCTGCTTCACTTCGTCGCCCTGCTTCACTTTGGTTTCACCCAGACTCTGATAGACCGTCTTCAGCTCGCCGGGAGAGGTAATCTCGATTACCTTGCCCAGTACAGCAACATCTTCCACTCTGGTAACTTCACCGCTGAGCGCCGCCTTCACATCAAACGTCTTGTTGTCCTCACGGGCAATATCAATTCCGGTATTGGTGACAAAGGTATTGTTGTACTGCACCATCGCCGCAATATGATTCTCTTCCGTGCCGTTCTCATCGTAGTACGGTTTGACCACTTCCACTTCACTCGGGCTGGCTACCGGCCAGACCAGACTTTCGGCGGATGCGACAACTTCCAGAGCTTCGGGATCACCGCTGGCAGCTCCTGTCTTGCTGCCGGCCTCACCTTGGGATACTACCGCGGCGTTGTCAGGATTCAGCGGCTTCTGGCCGGCATCCTGATAGACCCACACCAAGGTTAGTATAAGTGCCGCTGCCGCCGTGTAGACTGCCGGGAATACCCACCGTTTGGATAACAGTCTGCTCCATGAAGAAGGCTTGGCGCCTGAATCTCCCTGCTTGTTTTTGAGAGATTCATCATGGGTTGATTTGATTTTGTCTTGTTCATTCATATGGTTATCACCTCAGTAACCAGTGTTACCGGGCGCTTCGCTTTTATACGTATCTTGCAGATTATTTTTTCAGGAGAGTTGAGATTCCGGTAAAAGAGACCCCGCTGTAGTAGTGTTTGAGAATCTGTGTGGCCGTCTTTCCCTGCTTCGCCATTCCGTTCGCCCCCCACTGGCTCATGCCGACACCATGCCCGTTACCATACGTGGTGATCAGTACCTTCCCCGCTTGGCGCTTCCAAGTGAACTGGCTCGAGCGCAGCCCCAGCTTCTCTCTCACTTCCCGCCCGGTAAACACCTTTCCTCCGATAGAGATCTGTTTGATCCGGTGGCCGGCTGTAAGCGACAGTACCTCCGCTGGCAAGCTGGTGGAGGATTGAGAGGAGACCGGCATTGCCTTGCCCGAAGCTCCCAGACTGGCAGACACCGAAAGGTCCTTGGTCCCAAGGCCCAGCTTGCTGCGCAGCTCCGAATTACTGAAGGTGTAGGTTACCGCCAGGTTCGGGGTGATCCGCAGCTCCCACGGGCTGGCTACACTGCGCAGGTAGGGGACCGCAGCGTTCCAGTACTCCTCGGAGTTCTCGGTATACCCTCCGCTGGAGGCGAAGAAGGAAGCCGTGATCGGCTGCCCCTGATAGGTCATGATCGTCCCGCGCGTCTCCAGGGCCGCGCGGCGGATCTTCGCCAGTCCGGCGCGCTTGCTGCCGGACGCCCAGTCCCGTTCCAGCACGGCCTTCGATACGTAAGCCTGATGGCTTACCGTATCGCTCACATCTGCTTCGGGAACGGGTACCCCGCTATGGTCGCCGGCGGCCAGACGGCGGGCAATGAACGTGCGGGCCGCTACGGCCTGCGCCTTGAGCGCTTCGAGCTCAAATTCGGCCGGCATCTCGGCCGCCAGTACGCCGCTGACGTATTCCTCCAGCGGCAAGGTCTCGATTTGTCCGCTCCGCGACAAATAGACGGAGACCTCCGGCTGCGGCGCCTCTGCGGCAGCCGGTGCCGGCGGCGCCGGAGAGGCCGTGGCCTGCGGCACGGCCGGGGGCGCCGGCGGCTGTTGTCCCCGCGCTGCGGGACAACAGCCAGCGGCAGCAGCAGCGCCGCCAGCAGGGGCGCTGCCAGCCAGGCGGCGGGGGCCAGCCGCCGCAGCGGGTGTGCGCCGCGCCGCGCGCGCGCTACGCTGCGCGGACGCTTCAGGATGCGCCGCAGGTTGATTAACTCTTTCATCTCTATGGCTCCTTCCGTAAGCACCGGTGATTCTTATAGATATGAATTTGCGGCACCTGCTAGAACGGGATTTTGAGAGAAAGAGAGTTGCGGAATCCCCCAGGAATATATAAGTTATACGCTCAAAATAACCCCACAAAGTGGGGCTTTAGCTTCGATGATGACTCAGGTACTTTGCGGGGACCCCAAAACATATAAATTCTTATCTTTCTATAAAAAAAGGACCAGCCGCTTAGCGGCTGGTCCTAATATTTTTAAGAATAACTATTATACCCAAGACGGCTGAATCTGGAAACGGGGTCTGATCTCTTCGGCTTTGGAGGATTCGCTTCTTGCCGGTTCAGGCTTAAGTGCTTCTTCCTTCGCAGCAGGAACAGCCGACTCTTCCATGGAAATACGCCATATGTCCGCACCAAGTCCTGACAGCTTCTCAGCCAGGTGCACATACCCGCGGTCAATGTGATGCGTTCCGCTAACCTCTGTAGTGCCTTCCGCCACAAGTCCTGCCAAAATAAGCGCAGCCCCTGCACGCAGGTCCGTAGCACATACCTTAGCGCCGACCAGACTGGCATTGCCGGTCACGATCGCAGAGCGGCCCTCAATCTTAATCTCCGCGTTCATGTTGTGGAATTCATCCACATGCATGAACCGGTTCTCGAAGACGGTCTCTGTCACTACGCTCGTTCCTTCCGAGCGGAGCAGCAGCGCCATCATCTGTGACTGCATATCTGTCGGGAATCCCGGGTATGGTAAAGTCTTGAGATCGACAGCCTTCAGCGGCTTGTCGCTGATGACACGGACTCCGTTCTCATCCGGGATAATCGTAACGCCCATTTCCTCCATCTTGGCAATCACCGGACCCAGATGGTCGGCAATAGCTCCCTCAACATACACATCACCGCCTGTAATCGCCGCTGCCGCCATATAGGTTCCAGCTTCGATCCTGTCAGGAATGACATGATGTCTTACGCCGTGCATACGCTCGACACCTTCAATCCGGATTACTCCGGTACCGGCTCCGCGTACAATGCCGCCCATCCCGTTCAGGTAATTGGCAAGGTCGACAATCTCCGGCTCTTTAGCCGCATTCTCAATCACTGTGGTGCCTTCGGCAAGCGCGGCAGCCATCATTATATTTTCGGTCGCACCTACGCTGGCAACATCCAGATAGATCTTCGCTCCGCGCAGTCTTCCGTTACTTTTCGCATCGATGTAGCCCTGGCCCAGACTGATCTCGGCTCCAAGCGCTTCAAAACCCTTTAAGTGCTGGTCAATTGGCCTAGTTCCAATGGCACAACCGCCAGGCAGAGAAATACGAGTATGCCCCATACGGGACAGGAGTGGGCCCATAACCAGGAAAGAAGCCCTCATTTTGCGTACCCATTCATATGGTGCTTCACAGGAAGTAATATTAGTAGCATCTACTTCAATCACATCGTTCTGGTATGTAATACCTGCACCCAGAGATTCCAATACCTTGTTAATCGTCATTACATCGTCTAACGGAGGTGCGTCCACAATGACGCTAACTCCTTCTTCTGCCAATAGAGAGGCGGCTATGATCGGTAGTACGGAATTTTTTGCGCCGCTAACTTTCACGCTCCCGGTCAATCTGTTGCCACCGCGGACGATAAATTTGCTCATTTCGGTTTCCCTCCGCGTCCATTATTTCTGAAATTAATTTTGAGGTTAAAATTCGTCTGTTAAGATATTGAATATTCCGTCATTGCGTCTTAGGTGCAGATTCCTTGCTTAACTTCAGTGTTAACATAATAAAACCTTATTATTCGACACTTTTTTCACTGCATCAGCCTATACAGATATAACCAAAGCTGCTTCTGTTAAAACATCCGTCCTATAAGTCCGCTCCAGCCCAGATAATCAAGCAGGAACCCGGCCACGAAGTGACCCAGAACAATCGCCAACAACAGGTGCAGCAGTCTGCCCTGAGGGCTCTTGGGATATCTTATGACCAAATCCAGCTTAAGGTTCTGAAGTGACCACCAGGATAATGCAACGCAGATCAAAGAGATAACCATCGATATCATATTGCTGGTGCCGATCGCACCCGACAACTCAGCGGATAAGCGTGTGTTCATATTAGCCCCCTGTGTTAGGTACTCGGAAATCGACTCTTATATCATACTTGTGCAGGGGAAAAGAATCCAGTACTTTTACGAAATTTTAAACAATTGGGTCTTTATATGCAGATCTGATGACGATATGTTCATAATCTGCTAGATTCGCGCACAGCAAAATTCCCCCACAAATTGGACTTTAGCTTCGAAGATGACTCAGGTACTTTGCGGGGGGGCCCCAAAACATATAAATTCTTTCAAAAAAAGCAGTCAAGCCCAGGGCTTGACCGCTTATCTGCTACTGTTGTCCTTTACCGGTCGAAACTTTGATCCGCGTTACAGCACGCTGCAATGCCAGCTCCGCACGGCGGTGATCGATCTCATCCTGCTTGCTTTGCAGCTTAAGGCGGCGCTCAGCCCGCTCCTTAGCCGCTTCAGCGCGCTCCACATCAATATCCCGGGGCAGCTCAGCACTTTCAGCCAGCACCGTTACCTTATCTTTGTGCACTTCAACGAAACCGCCATGCACAGCGATGGAGACTGTAACACCGTCCGCCTTAACGCTAAGCGGAGCAACCTGAAGCGGGGTGACGAGCGGAATATGCCCCGGGAGAATCCCCAGCTCACCATTCACGCCGCGTACCGTCAGACTGTTCACTTGCTTGGAGTAGACCAAATGCTCCGGAGTAACTATTTCGAGCAAAAAGGTATTCACTTCCATTCCTCCTCAAAGCTTTACAGAATAAAGCCCGATCCCCCAGCATAAGCATGCTTAGGGTTACAACGTTTTCGCTTTTTCCACTGCTTCTTCAATTGTGCCTACGAACAGGAACGCTACTTCCGGAAGATCATCATGCTTGCCTTCGAGGATCTCCTTGAAGCTGCGTACGGTTTCTTTGATCGGCACGTATTTGCCTTTGAAGCCAGTGAACTGCTCTGCTACGTGGAACGGCTGGGACAGGAAGCGCTCAACCTTACGGGCGCGGGATACAATCACCTTGTCCTCTTCACTCAGCTCATCCATACCCAGGATGGCAATGATATCCTGAAGCTCGGTATAACGCTGCAGCAGCTGCTTAACGCCTTGTGCCACGTTATAGTGCTCTTCGCCGACGATTTCCGGTGCCAGCATCCGCGAGCTGGAAGCAAGCGGGTCAACCGCAGGGAAGATCCCTTTTTCGGAAATTTTACGCTCCAGGTTGGTCGTTGCATCCAAGTGGGCAAACGCCGTAGCCGGTGCAGGGTCAGTATAGTCATCCGCAGGTACGTAGATCGCCTGAATGGAAGTAACGGAGCCTTTCTTCGTGGACGTAATCCGCTCCTGCAATTGGCCCATTTCTGTAGCCAGTGTAGGCTGGTAACCTACCGCAGAAGGCATCCGGCCGAGCAGGGCTGATACTTCGGAACCCGCCTGGGTGAACCGGAAGATGTTATCGATAAAGAGCAGCGTGTCGCGGCCTTCCACATCACGGAAATATTCCGCCATGGTCAGACCAGTCAGTGCTACGCGCAGACGCGCGCCCGGAGGCTCATTCATTTGTCCGAAGACCATCGCTGTTTTCTTGATAACGCCGGAATCTGTCATTTCGTGATAGAGGTCATTCCCTTCACGTGTCCGCTCGCCAACGCCTGCGAATACGGAAATCCCGCCGTGTTCCTGTGCAATGTTGTTGATCAATTCCTGGATAGTTACTGTTTTACCAACGCCAGCACCGCCGAACAGGCCGATTTTACCGCCCTTGGCATAAGGGGCCAGCAAGTCGATTACCTTGATTCCGGTCTCCAGCACCTCTGCCTGAGTAGACAACTCATCAAAGGTAGGAGCCAAACGGTGAATCGGGTTTCTTGCAGCTACCACTTCAGCACCGTTATCAATTGGATTACCAAGTACGTTAAATACGCGGCCAAGTGTTGCTTCACCAACAGGAACCGAGATCGGCGCTCCCTGGTCAATCGCATCAATACCGCGTACCAGTCCATCTGTAGACGACATGGCGATACAGCGCACCAAGTTATCTCCAAGATGATTGGAAACTTCAAGAGTCAGATCCATGTTGCGGCCATCGCTGAGGCTCGCAACAATTTTGATGGCGTTGAATATCTGGGGCAACTGGCCGCGTTCAAATTCAATATCGACAACCGGACCCATAATGCTCACAACGCGTCCTTTGTTCATCTTCATTTCCCTCCTCGAAAGCTGTTACATATGGACCTTAAGCCCACTCCTATTAAGACTGCGCGTTTGCACCAGCCACGATCTCGGTAATTTCTTGCGTAATAGCCGCCTGACGGGCACGGTTATACGTAAGTCTAAGTTCTCCGATCATTTTTGACGCGTTCTTCGTTGCACTGCCCATGGCTGTCATTTTGGCTCCCAGCTCACTGGCCTTGCCGTTCAGAAGAGCAGCATAGATTAAAGTTTCGGCGTATTTAGGTAGCAGAACCTCCAGTACGCCTTCAGGTGAAGGCTCGTACTCATAAGCTGCAGCTGCTCCGTGATGCCCGCCTTCCCCAACACCTTCCATAGGCAGAAGTCTGTCTACAGTCGGAATCTGGCTGATCGCATTGACAAACTGGTTGTAGCAAATGTAGATCTCATCATAGACACCTGTCTCGAACTGGTTAACCGCCGAATAAGCAATCGACTTGATGTCGGCAAATTTCGGGGTATCGGACAGCTCGGTGATTTCTTCTACAATGGGATATTCACGGCGCCGCAAAAAGTCACGGCCTTTGCGCCCGATCACAAACAGCGCATACTCATCCTTGGACTTATGGCGTTCTGCGATCAGCATCGTTACTTTACGCAGAATGTTCGCATTGTAGCCGCCGGCAAGACCTCTGTCCGAGGTGATGATCAAATAACCTGTTTTTTTGACAGGCCGGCTGACCAGCATCGGGTGCTGGAGATCCTGCGTACCGGCAGCAATACTCGAGACAACCTCCTTCAGCTTCTCTGAATACGGACGGGCTGCTTCTGCCTTCTCCTGCGCCTTGCGCAGCTTGGACGCAGCGACCATTTCCATCGCTTTGGTGATCTGTCTGGTGTTCTGAACGCTCTTAATTTGACGTTTAATATCGCGCATGCTTCTTGCCATGATTTCACCACCTCTGAGCTTTGGCGTAGCCAAAGCTAACTTCGTAAGCATAAGCTGAGCTTTGACGTACCAAAGCTAACTTCATAAGTATAAACGGTAATCTCTATATATTAGCTTGTAGCAAAGCCTCTTTTGAATTTGTCGATGGCTTCCTTAAGAGCAGCTTCGTTGTCTGCTGTCAGATCCTTGGTATCCGTGATGGATTTGAGGATGGCGGCTCCGCTGCTGTCGATAAAGGCCAGGAATTCCTTCTCGAAACGCTTAACGTCCTTGACAGGAATATCATCCAAATGTCCTTTGACAGCGGTGTACAGACTAACCACTTGATGCTCAACGCCAAGCGGCTGATTCACGCCCTGCTTCAGAATCTCCATCATACGCGCACCGCGGTTCAGACGGGCCTGTGTTGATTTGTCCAGATCAGAGCCGAACTGGGAGAAAGCCTGAAGCTCACGGTATTGAGCCAGATCCAGACGCAGGGAACCGGCGACCTTCTTCATGGCTTTGATCTGTGCGGAACCCCCTACACGGGAAACGGAGATACCAACGTTGATCGCCGGACGCTGCCCGGAGTTGAACAGATCAGATTCAAGGAAGATTTGGCCGTCTGTGATCGAAATTACGTTCGTTGGAATGTAAGCCGATACGTCAGAAGCCTGTGTTTCGATGAATGGCAGGGCGGTTAATGAACCTCCACCAAGCGCATCGCTAAGCTTGGCCGCACGTTCCAGCAGACGGGAGTGCAGGTAGAATACGTCACCAGGGAAAGCTTCCCGGCCCGGTGGACGGCGGAGCAGCAAGGACAATTCGCGGTAAGCCGAAGCTTGCTTGGAAAGGTCATCATAAATGACAAGCACATGCTCGCCCTTATACATGAAGTATTCGCCCATAGCACAGCCTGCGTACGGAGCAATATAGAGCAGCGGAGAAGGCTCGGAAGCCGACGCGGTTACAACGATAGTGTAATCCAGCGCGCCATGACGGCGGAGGGTTTCTACTACCTGTGCTACAGTAGATTGTTTTTGTCCGATAGCAACATAGATACACTTCATGCCGTTGCCCTTCTGGTTGATAATCGCATCAATTGCGATTGCTGTCTTACCTGTCTGACGGTCACCAATGATCAGCTCGCGTTGTCCACGGCCGATTGGAACCATGGCATCGATTGCCTTAAGACCCGTCTGCATTGGTTCGTGTACCGACTTACGGTCGATAACCCCCGGCGCGTTATGTTCAACCGGACGGAATTCCGTAGTAGCGATTGGACCCTTGCCGTCAAGCGGCTGACCCAGTGCATTGACTACGCGGCCCAGCATGGCTTCGCCGACCGGAACCTGCATGATCTGGCCGGTACGTTTGACCTGATCGCCTTCGCGGATCTCTTTGTATTCACCTAGAATAACAACACCGACGTTGCTTTCTTCCAGGTTAAGCGCCATGCCCACTACACCGTTGGAGAACTCCAGCAGTTCCCCTGCCATTGCGTTTTCCAGACCGTAGACACGGGCGATACCGTCGCCGACTTGAATGACGGTGCCAATTTCGGCCACTTCGATATCGGCTTTATATTGCTCAATTTGACTTTTGATCAAAGTGCTGATCTCTTCAGGTCTGATGCCCAATATCCTCACCCCTATCTTCTTTGCTTATCATTAAAGGATTTCTCAAGACGCGTAAGCTTACCAGCCAGACTTCCATCATATAGCGTATCGCCGATTAGGACCTTCAGTCCGCCCAGAAGGCTTCTATCCACTACATTGGTTACACGAATCTTACGGCCAGTAAGCTGGCTGAATTCAGCCGCAACACTATCCTGTTCAGCTTGATTCAGGGAATAAGCGGAATAGACAGTAGCGTAGCCAATGCCAAGAGCATCCCCTTCAATCTTGATATACTTGGCAAGCAACTCTTCGAAAATATCGGTTCTGCCCCGCTCTACCAATAATTGTACCGTGTTCATGACCGCTTCTGAGACTTTACCTTGAAGTGTCCCGCGCAGCACATTCAGTTTGTCGGATTGCGAGATGCGGGGCGCAAGGATAAACCGTTTCACCTCTGCATCGTTATAAAGCACTTCGACGACTAATTTGAGCTGTTCCTCCACTTGAAGTGTAATGCCTTCATCGACTGCTGCACTGTACAAGGCTTTGGCATAGCGCCCGGCAACTACCGTATCGCGGCTCATGATCGGCCTCCTACCTCTTTGAGGTATTGATCAACAAGCTGTTCCTGCTCGCCTTCAGCTGCAACTTCCTTCTCAAGCAGCTTCGAGGCAATGCGGACCGAGGCTGTACCCAGCTCGCTGCGCAGCGCTTCGACCGCTTTGTTCTTCTCGTTCGCAATGTCACGTACCGCTTCATCTTTCAGACGGCTTGCTTCCACATGAGCCTGCTCGAGAATCTTGTCAACCTGGTTGTTGCTGGTAGCCTGGGACTGCTGAATGATAGCCTGTGCCTCTTGGCGCGCCTGCTGCAGGGCCTGCTTCTGCTCTTCTACATAAGCGACCGCCTGCTCTCGGGTCTTGGCTGCTTCATCCATTTGCTGCAGCACCATTTCGCGGCGCTTCTCCATAATTCCGAACAGCTTGCTGAAGGCAAATTTGCTGAGCAGGAAGTACAGAACTCCAAATGCAACAATGGAAAATACTATATTGGTCCAAACGATATTCACTGAGGTCACTCCCTTCCGTTACCGCGGCTTGCGGACATATACAAAAGTAAGGCGCGGATGGCACTTGCCCTCCCCGCCAAACCGTAAAAACGGTTTATTAAGTAAACATGATCAGGAACGCGATAACTGTAGCGGCCAAAGGAATAACTTCCACGATACCTACACCGATAAACATTGTTGTCTGCAGTGCGTTACGTGCTTCCGGCTGACGGGCGATAGATTCCACCGTCTTGCTGACGATCATACCGTTACCCAGACCTGCGCCAAGTGCGCCCAAACCAACCGCGATTGCTGCTGCTAAAAATTCCATTTGTAAATATCCTCCTTTAATTTCGGTTCTTTGTGTAATGTCTTAATAATATAAAATCTCCCGCGAAGGTTTCCGGCACCTGCCGCTATCCTCACGGCAGCTTATTAATGCGCTTCTTCCTCGTGGATCGTCATCTGTGCGATGTAGACCATCGTCAGAATCGTAAAGATAAAGGCCTGAAGCGCCCCGACAAAGATACTGAAGCCTTGCCAGATGGCCAGGAACGGAATACTGAACAGTCCCAGCTTCAGAATGACAGTAATCAGAACTTCGCCGGCGAAAATGTTAGCGAATAGACGAATGGCAAGCGCCACTGGCTTCGCCAGGTTCTCAATGATGTTCAGCGGCAAGAAAATTGGAAACGGCTCAATATAATGTTTGAAATAATGCTTGCCGTTCAGCTTGATCCCTAAGTAGTTCATGAGTACAAACACAACGATCGCAAGTCCTGCGGTTACGTTGATGTCTGCGGTCGGCGATTTGTACCACAGAATCTCAGCATGCGCGCCATCAGCCAGGTTCTTGGTTGCTTCGATAACATGTCCGAAGACTGTAACTGGACCATCGGCCTCTGTAATAACGGAAAACGGCAGACCAAGGAGATTGGAGACGAAGATAAACAGTATCAGCGTCAATCCCAGTGATATGTAAGGCTTTCCTTTCTTCAGATCCATGGCGCTGCTGATCAGCCCCTGTACAAATTCGACCACCCATTCCATGAAATTCTGGAGCTTGGATGGATTCTCAACCGACAGGTTGCGGACGGACAGCATGACCAGTACGAATACAATCACCGAGCTGATTACCAGCATCAGCACAGCAGACAGGTCGATTGGTATTCCGCCAACATAGATTAAAGGCATTTCGTGCATAGTATCATCCCCCTTTCTCGTTAATATGGCTACAGCTTATTCTTGATTCCTAGATATATCCCCACGGGAATAGCCAGAAGCTGGGGGATGAACAGGCCGATAATCGTTGCCTCCAGCGAAAAATGCTCATATTTGACTGAAAACATGGTAACCAGAATTCCAAAACTGATTCTTGTAGCAAAACCAAGGCTGAAGGAGCTCTTCCCTTGCTTCGCCACCGCTGCTGTCACTCTTCTGACCTTGAGGGCTAGATAACGGAAATTAACCAGTCCTGCCAGCAAGCCGAGTGTCATTCCCAGAGTAACTGCACGGGTCTCATGATGCAGAGCCCACCCCATTACCAATCCTGCCATAATGATTACTGTCACCCTGGTGACGATATTGATTACGGGAGTCATATTATCCATTTTGCTCCCCCAAAAATTTTTTGATTAGCAAAGCAACATTCACAACGCCGAGAATCAACCCGGCAATCGTTCCGATAGCCAGCCAAACGGCAGGTCCGTCCATCAGATTGCGCAGCCACTTTGCCACAAAAAAGCCTATTACAATGTAAGCGGCGAGCAAGCTGCCCGCACCCCCGAGTACTAGAGCAGTTCGCCCCAGTCCAGGCTCATCCTTTGGTTCCTTCATAGGCTACAATCCCAACTAATTTTACTGAATATCCAGACTCTTTGTCAATTCACAGAAAATTGCCCAAAATCGCATGAAAATATGAAAATAATCACAGCAAAAAACACCAAAACCATATAAACCGTACAGTTTAACTGTATGCTGCTTTTATTAACGTTAGTATATTAGTTGTCTAGCCCTGTTTTATCATTTGTGAACATTGTGTGAAATTCTTCCGGGCGCTCTGGAACAGCTCCGAAATGGTGCAAAATCGCATTGACAATCCTCTCGGAGGCTTTGCCGTCTCCATACGGGTTGGCGGCCCGGCTCATCGACTGATACAGGTTCTGATCGGTCAAAAGAGCATGTGTCCGTTGATACACCTTCTCCTCGTCCGTCCCCACAAGCTCCAATGTTCCAGCCTCGATCCCTTCCGGGCGCTCGGTTGTATCACGCAGCACAAGCACAGGAACTCCAAAGGAGGGAGCTTCCTCCTGCAGGCCGCCGGAATCGGTCAATATCAGGTGGGTATGCGGATAAAAGTTATGCAGATCAACGACATCCAGCGGATCAATCAGCTTGATTCTAGGGTGTCCGCCGAGGATCTCATGCGCCGGTTCCTTCACTGCCGGACTCGGGTGCACGGGATACACAATGGCTACATCTTCAAATTCATCAGCGATTCTTTTGACTGCACGGAAAATATGACGGTGCGGTTCGCCTTGGGATTCTCTGCGGTGCGCCGTCATCAAAATAAGTCTTTTTCCTGAAGCAAAATCAAGGACCGGATGCCGGTAGTCCGGCTGTACGGTATATTGAAACACATCAGTTACGGTATTGCCTGTGATATAAATACTTGATTCTTTTTTGTTCTCGTGTCTCAGGTTGCCCGCTGACCAGTGAGTCGGAGCAAAATGCAGATCAGCAAGCACGCCTGTCAGCTGACGGTTCATTTCTTCCGGATAAGGCGAAAGCTTATTCCATGTCCGAAGACCTGCTTCCACATGCCCAACCTGAATCTGCTGCAGGAAAGACGCATAGCTGGCCAGGAAGGTGGTCAGGGTATCGCCATGCACAAGCACGAGGTCCGGCTTCACTTCGCGGAGCACGGGCTCCAGGCCTTCGAGCACCCGAATCGTGATCTCGTTAAGCGTCTGGCGGTCCTTCATTACGTCCAGATCATAATCCGGGGTAATCTTGAATACCTCGAGTACCTGATCCAGCAGCTCTCTGTGCTGTGCAGTTACACAGACAATGGACTCAATCTGCTCAGGATGTCTGTTCAGCTCCAGAACCAGAGGCGCCATCTTGATCGCTTCGGGGCGCACTCCGAAAATCGTCATTACTTTAATTTTGGACATAAGCCCTTCCCTCTCTTCTGAAAACCGTGGTCTATTGGGTTGATACTATTATTATCTGCGCTTCTTACTTGGTACCGTACAGTCTGTCCCCGGCATCTCCGAGGCCTGGAACGATATAGCCATGATCATTCAAATGATCGTCAAGTGCTGCAACATAGATATCCACATCCGGATGAGCAGCTTGTACAGCCGCAACGCCTTCCGGGGCAGCAATCAGGTTCATCATCTTGATCTGGGTGCAGCCGCGGTTCTTGAGCGAGGTAATCGCTGCAATGGCAGAGCCGCCTGTAGCCAGCATAGGATCAATTACGATTAACTCACGTTCTTGGACATCCGTAGGAAGCTTGATGTAGTATTCTACCGGCTGCAGGGTGTCCGGATCACGGAACAGGCCCACATGGCCTACCTTGGCTGCAGGAAGCAGCTTAAGCACACCTTCGAGCATCCCCAGACCGGCGCGCAGAATCGGGATCAATCCCAGCATTCTCCCCGAAATTACCTTGCTTTGTGTTTCAGCCACCGGCGTCTGCACCGTAATGGTCTCCAGCGGAATGTCACGTGTAATCTCATAAGCCATAAGTGTTGCTACTTCGTCGACATGCTCCCTGAATTCTTTTGTGTTGGTCCGCACATCGCGAATGAATGTCAATTTGTGCTGAATCAATGGATGATCGCAAATCACCAATTTTCCCATATTGTCCCTCCGGTAATTGTAAGTCTTATTTATAGCCAAAGTAAGCGTTCTGCTTCTCAGGTGGCTAAATCCTATCTATTATATCATCACCCTGACTGCTTTTCACCTACAGATAGACAAATCTGCAGGTCCCCCCGCTTACTGGGGATTACCAGCCCATGGAAGCTTAAGGCAATATAGCCACCTCTCTGGATATAAAACAAAGCTTAGTTTGTACGATTAAGCGCTTTTAATACTATTCACATTTCTTTCACTAGTTTTTATGAAAATTCCATGAACTTTCATAACGTTTTCAACATAATTCATGGCGTTTTCTCAGCAGCTATTTGTGAACATTATGTAACAGCAAACAAGTGGAAACACTTTGCTGTCCTTTTAAAGGACGGTACCGTTTCAGCGAGAAATAGAAGGATAATTTATAGTGTGAAATATATACAATATATTCAAAAAAGCCCTTGCGTAAATCCGGCGGAACCGGACACGCAAAGGCGATGTTAAAGGGATGGGGATTAGTACTGCAATCCAGGGTAAATCGGATATTGTTCAGTCAGCTTCGCTACCCCGCTTGCTGCCTGGGTCAAGTTAGCTTCATCCTGCGGATTCTTCAGGACCTGTGCAATAATCTGACCGATCGTTACCATAGCCTGCTCATCCATTCCGCGCGACGTAACAGCCGGTGTGCCGATGCGGATACCGCTGGTGACAAACGGGCTGGTCGGGTCAAACGGAATCGCGTTCTTGTTGACTGTAATTCCGATGGAATCCAGCACCTTCTCGGCGTCCTTGCCGGTAATGTTCAGGTTGCGGGTATCGAGCAGGATCAGATGGTTATCGGTTCCGCCGGATACAATATTAATGCCTTCGCCGACCAGGGTCTCCGCCAGCACCTTAGCGTTCTTAACTACGTTCTCGGCGTAAGTCTTGAATGAAGGCTGCAGCGCCTCACCGAACGAGACAGCCTTGGACGCAATCACATGCATCAGAGGTCCGCCCTGAGAACCAGGGAAGACTGCTTTATCAATCGCAGCAGCCCATGGCTGTCTGCACAGAATCATCCCGCCGCGCGGACCGCGCAAGGTTTTGTGCGTAGTTGTAGTGACGAAGTGGGCATGAGGAACCGGGCTCGGGTGAAGACCGGCAGCCACCAGACCGGCAATATGGGCCATATCGACCATGAACAGGGCACCTACATCATTCGCAATCGAACCAAGTGCGGCAAAATCAATCGTACGCGGATATGCGCTCGCACCGGCAACGATCATTTTGGGACGGTGCTTGAAGGCGGCTTTGCGCACTTCATCATAATCGATCAGGAAGGAATCCTCCTGTACGCCATAAGCCACGAAGTTATACAGAATTCCGGAAGCATTCACCGGGCTGCCGTGAGTTAAATGGCCGCCATGCGCCAGATTCATACCGAGAACGGTATCGCCCGGCTTAAGCGCAGCCAGGTATACAGCCATATTGGCCTGTGCGCCGGAATGCGGCTGCACGTTGGCATGCTCGGCACCGAACAGCTCCTTGGCACGGTCGCGGGCCAGGTTCTCTACGATATCGACATCTTCACAGCCGCCATAGTAACGCTTGCCGGGATAACCTTCGGCGTATTTGTTCGTAAGCACGGAGCCCATGGCCTCCATGACGGCTTCACTTACAATATTCTCTGAGGCAATAAGTTCAATGTTCGCACGCTGGCGGCTCAGTTCGAGGCCCATCGCTTCCAGTACTGCCGGGTCACTTTTACGCAATTGTTCCATGTTTCTAATTTCCTCCCTGTAACTCTGATTTTATGTGGTGTTAGTTAAACCCTCTCACTTCAGTCACAATTCGCGGAACCGCTAGTCTCAGGCGTGCGGTACACAGCCCGTTCCCCGCCGATCAGCGGCGGTCTGCTCCACGCGGCATTTACCCGGGCAGCCCCGATAACCCGCAGGCTTGGCCGGTAAGGTACGGCAATCCTACGCAGATGCATGCCAATCAGGGTCTCCCCGATATCTATACCGGCATGAGCTTCAATGGTCTCTGCCAGTACCGGGTCTGTCATGGACTGGTAGGCCGCAGCAGCCATGGAGCCTCCGGCTCCCGGAATGGGTACAGCCGACACCTCTCTAAGGCCAAGGGCTTCCAGCAGGGCGCGTTCCATCACCAGCGAACGGTTCAAATGCTCGCAGCACTGGTAGACCGGGTGAAAACCAAATTCATCCGCAATCTGCGTAATCCCCTCCAGCAGCTGACGTGCAACCTCCAGCGCTCCGCCTGTCCCAATCCGCTTCCCTGCCACTTCGCTTGTGCTGGCTCCGACGACCAGGATCTTCCCCGGACCGAGCTTGCCCGCTACTGCAAGTTCACGCGTTACCGCAGCAGTGGCTGCGGCCAAAGAAAGTTCCCCGCCGCCCGTTAGCTGCTGCTCTGCAGCCGCCTTACCGGATAAGCGGTCATCCCCTGAATTCTGCTTCAGGACTTCCTCCATCTTACCGCCCCCTTCAACCGTTTCTGATTTCCATGGAGATGCAACTTTTAAACAAAAAAGAGCAGTCCGCAGGTTGAACTGCGGATGTGCTCTTTTGCCCAGGCGACCGGCCGTTTATTCCAGGTGCTCCATCGTGGTTTCATCCACACTTGTCGCCAGTTACACCGGAACCGGATCATATTTATTACATCTTAAGGGATAGTCAGCAAAAAATCAACCACTTCAAAGCCGTCTTAGCGATTCAAGCTTATCGAGCAGACCGTACAACGCCGTACGGATCTCAGCCGCCGCCAGCTCGTAATCTTCACGCGAGCCGCCGAACGGATCACTGATATCGAAGCTGGGGATACGCTGGCGGATCTCAATCATCCGCTGCATAGCCGCAGCATCCGGCTCGGTGCCCAGGGCCAGATTCAGCTCTGCCTCCGCATACAGGCTGTCCAGCTCCCGGATATCGGCATTCACGGATTCCTGCATCTGGACATACTCCTTAAGGGTATGGGTCTTGGTAACGGCGTCAGGAAAATACTGCAGCAAGTACCGTTTATGTGCTCCTGTCAGGGTAAGGATCAGATCAGCCCAGGCCACCGCCTCCCCGTCCAGCTGTGAGGATACGATGCGGTCCTGAATCCCTTCATCCTGCAGAATGCCGCCAGCATGTCTGGATATGGAAGTACCCGGGACAGCAGAAACTCCGGCAGACCGCACCTCCACATGAATGCCCCGCTCCTTCGCAAGCTTCCGCAGAAGCCCTTCGGCCATGGGACTACGGCAGGTATTACCTGTGCAGACAAATAAAATATGCAGCAACCTTTCCACCTCCGGTAAACATTATAATTTCGGTATAAAGCTAAAAAATCGTGGGTATTGCCGTTATTGTATCAGAAGATGAACATCAAACCAAACGCCAGCAGGATGGCTCCGCCCAGCGCTTCCCCGTATTCTCCGAGTCCGCGGCTTACCCGACGGCCCAGCAGCAGCCCCGTAATCGACATGACACCGCCGCAGGCACCGAAGGCCAGCACGGTTAGTATAATACTATTCACAAACATCCCGAGTGAAACCCCGACCGAGAAAGAATCCACACTTACACTGAGCGAGATCAGCAGCATCCCCCAGATCGTCCGGTGATCCATCTGCCGGCTGCTGCCGCCGTCGTCCTGGCGGAAGGAATTGAACACCATATGTCCGCCCAGCAGAACCAGCAGGGCTCCGGCGGCATACGTGGTAACCTGTCCCAGCAAATGGCCGACATAGCTGCCCGTGAACAGGCCCAGCAGCGGCATCAGTACATGAAAAAAAGCAATCAGCAGGCTAAGCTGCAGCACATGCAGCAGACGGATGCCCCTCATCCCGATGCCTACGCCCAGCGAGAACGCATCCATCCCCAGCGCAACTGCCATAATAGCTATTGTTACTAACTGGCCCCAGCCCCCATATATTCCGTCCCAGCCCATGAATAACCCTCCACCCTGAGTCCGTAAGTTCTTGTACAACAACGATATGCGGACAAGATGGTATTCATGACTGTGAGGTGGATGGCAGGTGGGGCTGGAGGGAGCCAGAGCCTGCGTGAAATCAGGTGTATCAGCTTATCTGAAAATTCATTTTTCGGGTTTATCGAAATATTCCTTTGACTTTTTGAGGATGTCCAGCTCCTCCTCCATCTCGGCCAACTGCCCCTCCATCTCCGCCAACTGCTGACCGTGTTCCTTCAGTTGACGTTCAAGCTCTCTGACTTTGTCCTGATCGGCTTCCTGATCCTTTCCACTCATAGAAGCACCTCCTTCCAGCGGCTTAACAGGCGGACACGGTTCATGCTAACAGAGCAGCCTGCTAACCGGCGTCGATTACCGTATCACCGGCGGCTTTCATCAGCCGGTTCATGATGGCTGCGCCGAGGCCCGTGACCGGGCAGGCCTCGGCCAGAATGTACGTGGCCCCCGCTTCATCAAAACGCCGCAAGGCGGCATACAGGAAGCGGGCCGCCTCCTCCGGCGAGGACAGCGAGCCGAGAGACACCGTGCAGGCAGCCGGGTCGGCGGGATACAGGGCCCTATGCTCCTCGAAGAGGAGCAGGCCCGTGATCTCGCCCGCCCGCTGCGCCGCCTGCAGCAGCCCTGCGGCGGTATCCGCCACGCGCTGCGCGGAGGAGCCGCGTACGATGCCAAGCGCGCCGCGCGGGGCATAGTGCGTGTACTTCATGCCCGGAGCGCGCGGCGCCGGGCTGCTGCCGGCGGCCGGCTTCGCGGCGGCCGCTTCAGTGCCGGTCACCGCCGCGAGCTGCTCGGCGGTGATGCCCCCTGGACGGAGCACGGCTACCGTCCCGTCCGGCTGCACCTGCACCACGGTCGACTCCAGGCCGACCCCGGCCGCGCCGCCGTCCAGAACCCCGCCGATAAATCCGGCGAGGTCTTCCAGCACATGGGCGGCCAGCGTAGGACTTGGCCGCCCGGACCGGTTAGCGCTGGGCGCAGCAACCGGACAATCCGCCGCGCGCAGCAGCGCAAGCGCCACCGGATGATCCGGCATGCGCACGCCAACCGTATCCAGGCCTGCCGTCACCAGCGGCGAGAGGACGCCGGGACGCACCGGCAGTACCAGCGTCAGCGGGCCGGGCCAGAAGGCATCGATCAGCGCCGAGGCCACCGGATGCACCTCCGTCACCAGACGTTCAAGATCCTCCCGCCGGGCAATATGCACGATCAGCGGGTTGTCCGAGGGACGACCTTTGGCTGCGAATACCGCTTCAACCGCTGCTGTATTCCGCGCGTCTGCACCCAGTCCGTACACCGTCTCCGTCGGAAAGGCCACCGTCTCCCCGTTCCGCAGCAGCGTTGCCGCTTCTGAGATCATGCCCAGGTCACTCCCGCCCGGCTGCCAACTGGCAGAACTCCCCAATCCGCCATCTGTTCCCTCCTTACCGGAAGCAAGGCTCCAGTACAGAGTAGACTCTATATGACCGCTGCGGCGCTGGGCCGCGAACGGTGAATGCTTATCTTCTGTCATCTATCATCACTAGCTTTCTAATTGAATTATTACGCCAAAAACGGCCCCCTCAGGCGGAGCCGCTTCTGCTCAAGTGCTGCAATCATCGTACCATATCCGGCGCAAAAACTGTAGAATCCAATATGCGTCTACACCATCCTTCTCAGGACATTCAGGCGAACAGCCCGCAGATCCAGCTCCAGATATTCTTCAGCAGCTCCCACACGAAGAACTTCACCTTCGGTGTCCCAGCAGCATCACCCGAGCTTCCTTCCTTGTTAGCAGAATCCGAGAGACTGGATACTGCCCCTTGCGCTGTTCCATCCGCACCCTTCACCTTCGCGCCGTCTCCCGAAGCCTTGGCTGAGACCTTAGTAACATCCTTAGCTCCAGCCTTCGCAGCAGCCGGTTCCGCAGCCGCAGCATCCCCGGTTCCCGCATCGATAAAGCAAAGCGGCGGAAACAGCACGCACCACCAGTTCTGTCCCTTACCTGCTCCAAGCGTAACCCGGACAGCCTCGTATTCTCCGGCAGGGTAGACCCGGCCGCCATACATTTTGGTCGGAAAAGGAACCGTGCCCAGCTCCACCTGATAGCCGTATTCAATCCCGCGCAGCGCCAGCTCTCTGCCCACCAGCTCATTCAGCTCCGGCAGGTGATTACGGATCAGGGCACGGGCCTGCTCCAGACTCTGCGGATCTTCCAGTCCGGCCACCCACTGATTAATCTGCTCCACGATCCGGTCACGAATCTGGCGCTTCACCAGCTGATCCCCGGTGCCGTCCGAATTCGCCAGAATACGCAAGCGGATTGACTCCTGCGGGATGGATACCTCTGCAACAGCAGCATCACTTTTTTGCCCTTCCCAGGCCATCATCAGAATCATAAAAAAACAAATTAAAATGGCAGTATACTTAAAGGTAATCCGCAGGGAATCCCCTCGCTCCAGCTTAACATCCTCCATCTTCCGCAGCCCCTCTCCCTCTGAACCTCTTATGTTCCCAGTATGTCCAGGAATGAGAGACTGCAAACCTAGTAATCTATTATTTATGAAGTAGAGACGGCAGTTGCCTAGTTTTTGGACAAAAGGGATTTGCCCTTCGCGTCCGGCTGCGGCAGCGGGAGATCGTCCTCCACATCCTGTCCGTAGAGCCTTACGCTCATCGCTATCCCCATGCAGGCCATATTAATCAGCAGCGAGGTCCCGCCGTAGCTGATGAAAGGCAGGGTAATGCCGGTCAGCGGCATCAGTCCGGTCATCGCCCCAATATTCTCCAGAATCTGATACAGCAGCATCGCCACGATCCCGACAATCAGCAGCGGCCCGCCGCGGTCCCTGCATTCCAAGGCAATCAGTATTAATCTGTGGATCAGGATAAAAAAGAGCATCAGCAGCGCCGCTGCGCCCAGGAAGCCGAATTCCTCCCCAATCTGCACAAAAATCGATTCCGAATACAGATACGGCACACGGTTGCTCTGTACGGAGCTGCCTTGCAAATAGCCTTCTCCCTTGAGGCCCCCGGAGCCAATCGCCGTCTGGGCATTTTTCGTCTGATAGCTCGCTTTGCTGCTGGCTAGATCAGGCACGAGCCAAGGGTCAAACCGGCTGACGAAATGATCCCGGCCCAGCGTTTTTTCAATGAAATTAACCGTCTGCTCGTGATAGTTGATATAGCACAGGATGAAGCCCAGAATTGCCCCGCCCGCGATAATCAGCCCGATCAGCGCATGGGAGAATTTGATACGCCCGATCCATAGCAGGCCAAGCAGGATTACGATATAGCTGAGCGCATTGCCCAGATCATTCTGGATGATGACCAGCGCGCACGGCATGAATGCAATCAGACCCAGCGGCACGACATCGCGCCAGAACTGGAGCCGGGTTTTATTTTTGCGGACAAGCATGGTGGTCAGAAAAATAATTAGAATCAGCTTGAACAGTTCCGCCGGCTGAATGCTTAAATCTCCAATACCGATCCAGCCTTGGGCACCGTTCTTCACCTTGCCAAAAAAGCTGACCGACAGCAGAATCCCAATCCCGGCAATATAAATATAGAGCCCATACCGTACCAGCAGGCGGTAATCGAACAGGGTGATCAGGATAAAAGCGACAAAGCCCACAGCATAATACTTAAGCATCCTGATATGCATTCCGTCCAGATCGTCTCTTCCGTGAGTCACGCTATAAATGGAGAAGATACAGATCCCCATCAGCACAATCAAAATAAGCACAATGCTGCCGTCTATTCTTTTGATTCTCTGCAACATAAGGATATACCCCTCAACCTCTCCGGATTAGGAATCCGCCCGTTACACCCAGCCCAGGCTTCAACCCACTAATTTCCATTGTAATTCAATTGGGAGCATCTATTCAATTTTTCTATTTCTGCATAGCTGATCCACTTCATCCGAACGGCCTTAGTTCCGTAGACGCCCAGACACATGAATTCTTACATTTCAAAACTAAAATACCGGAACCCTTCGTATACGAAGAATTCCGGTATAGATGAAGCATCCAGCTTCCCCATATGCGCGGGCTTTACTATTCTTAATGAGTTAGCTTCTCTTGGCGGGAGCCGGGGAAGAATACAGCGCAGGACTCGGCAGATCCTCTTCCACCTCTTGCCCATGCAGACGTACGCTCATGACAAGTCCTATGCTCGCCATATTGATCAGCAGTGAGGTTCCCCCGAAGCTGATGAACGGCAGCGTAATCCCGGTCAACGGCATCAGGCCCAGGAAGGCCCCGATATTCTCAAAAATCTGGTACAGCAGCATCGCCACCACCCCGACGATCAGGAATGGCCCGCCCCTATCCTTGCACTCCAGTGCTATTAGAATCATCCGGTGAATGAGGATAAAGTACAGCAGCAGCACCAATGCCGACCCGACAAAGCCGTATTCCTCCGCAATCTGTACAAAAATGGAGTCCGAGTAGGTGTACGGTACACGGTCGGTCTGCACCGAGCTGCCCGTCATATAGCCTTCACCGCTCATGCCGCCGGAAGCGATGGCCATTTTGGCGTTCTTCGTATGATAAATCGCTTTGGCCGTCGCCTTATCCGGCACCAGCCACGGGTCGAAGCGCTCAATCCAGTGCGAGCGTTTGATATCTACCAGAAAATCCTTAATTTCATCGTGATAATGAATATAACTCATAATTCCGGCAGCCGCCGAGCCGCCTATAACCAGCAGCCCGATCAGCGCATGGGTGAATTTAATATTGCCGATCCACAGGAGACCGATCAGAATAACGATGTACGAGAGCGCATTCCCCAGGTCATTCTGGCTGATTACGATGACAAACGGCACGAAACTGAATAATCCCAGCGGGACTACATCGCGCCAGAACAGCAGCTTATTCTTATTCTTGCGGACCAGCACAGCCGCCAGGAACAGAATAAGAATCAGCTTGAACAGCTCCGCTGGCTGAAGACTGAAGCTTGTACCGAACTTGATCCAGCCTTGTGCGCCGTTCTGCTCTGTACCGACGAAGCTGACCAGGACCAGAATGCCAATGCCCGTGATGTACACATACAACGCGTATTTTACAAACAGGCGATAATCCACGAACGTCAGCCCGATAAAGGCAACGAAGCCCACGATATAGAATTTGATCATCTTAATATGCGACCCGTCCAGCCTCTCACGCCCGTGGGTCACACTATATATGGAGAAAATGCTGACCACCATCAGCAGCACAAGAATCACCAGGATGACACCGTCAATCTTTTTAATCTTCTGAAGCATATTCTGTCTCCTTACTCAGTACTGGTTCTTCCCGTTCATGTCTGCAGGCAGAAGTTCCGTCTTGTCTATTGTAAAGGAAGGGGCCGCCTAAATACAATTTCCATCGTTTGGGGGTACTCTGTTAGGTGAACAGCCGGGCCACCTCCAATGCAGCGGACTGAGCGGACCTTATTCGCTGCAAAAGCACCTTCCCTGAAGTAATGCGGACAGAGAGGACGCTATTCGTTCAGTTGGTTGCTCACACAGGCCTGTTTACAGGCAATAAGGTCTTCTCAGTCCACAAGTGTTGATCTTTTCGCGTTATTTGAGCAAATAGCGTCTTCTCAGTCCGTTCCCCGTCCTCACCGAGCTATCCCGAGCACATGCCGGGGAATCCCGGCGAGATCATCGATGGTGATGATCTCGTCCCAATGTCCGGCTGCCCGCAGCAATCCGGCCACCTGCTCGGCCTGCCCCTGGCCGAGCTCAAAGCCGACCAGGCGCGGCGGAGCCGAGAGCAGCGGCAGCTGCTCCATCATGCGGCGGTACGGGTCCAGCCCGTCCCCGCCGCCGTCCAGTGCCGTGCGCGGCTCATGATCGCGCACCTCGCGCTGCAGCCCGGCGATGTCGCCGCCGGGGATGTACGGCGGGTTGGAGACGAGGATATCCGTCTCCAGCCCCGCGAACGGCTCGAGCAGATCGCCGAGCCGCAGGTCCACCGCCGTGCCGTGCCGCTGCGCATTGCGCCGGGCCACGGCCAGTGCGCCGGGCGAGATATCGCCGGCGCAGACCCGCCACACCGGCGCTTCCGCCGCCAGCGTGACGGAGATGGCTCCGCTGCCGGCGCCGATATCGACGGCGGTCAGCGGCCGTGCGGCGCCGGCTGCGCCCGCGCCGCTCTCCCGGCGGGCTGGGCTGCGGCCCGCCCCGCTGTGGGCGGCTGCTTCATCCGCAGCCGCCATAGCTTCCGGTGCGGCTTCGCCCCGCACCCCCGCCAGCCCGTCCGGCCACAGCTCCGCGCCGTACTTCAGAATCGCCTCGACGAGCAGCTCCGTCTCCGGGCGGGGGATCAGCACATCGGGCGTGACCTCGAAGGCCCGGCCGTAGAATTCCTGCTCGCCGATGATGTATTGCACCGGTTCTCCCGCCGCCCGGCGGGTCACCATTGCTTCCCATTCGGCCTTGCATGCCGGCGGGAACGGATCAGCCAGCGCCATATAATAAGCCGCCCCGGACAAGCCCAGCACATGCTCCAGCAGGAGCTGGCTGCTGCGCTGCGGCTCCGTTAGGCCGTGCCCGGCCAAAAAAGAAGAAGCCTCCGCAAAGGCTTCCCGGATGCTTTGCACTTCCGACATGACGTAAGGGTCGTGTTTCAAAGCATTATTCTCCTTTTTCCATCAATTCTGCTTGTTCCGCAATCGACAATGCCGAGATAATCTCGGTAATATCCCCGTTCATCACCTGGTCCAGACGGTGGAGGGTTAAGCCGATCCGGTGATCCGTCACACGGCTCTGCGGGAAGTTGTAGGTACGGATACGCTCACTGCGGTCACCGGTTCCCACCTTGCTTTTACGTTCTCCGGAATACTTCGCTTCCTCTTCCTGACGCTTCAGATCCGAGATCCGGGTACGCAGCACCTTCAGCGCCTTATCCTTGTTGGAGTTCTGGGACTTGCCGTCCTGACAGGTAGCCACGATCCCCGTAGGTACATGGGTTACACGTACTGCTGATTTGGTCGTGTTAACGGACTGTCCGCCCGCGCCGCTCGAACAGAAGGTATCGACACGGATATCCTTGTCATGAATTTCGATTTCGAAATCTTCCGCTTCCGGCATTACAGCAACCGTAGAGGTAGAGGTATGGATACGTCCGCCGGATTCTGTGGTAGGGATGCGCTGCACACGGTGTGCGCCGCTTTCGAATTTCATTTTGCTGTAAGCGCCGCGCCCGGTAATTTGGAAGATCACTTCCTTGAAGCCGCCGAGATCATTCGTGTTCACATCCATCAGCTCTACGCGCCATCCCTGGGTATCGGCATAACGGGTATACATCCGGTAGAGGTCAGAGGCGAACAAGGCCGCTTCATCCCCGCCGGCTGCGCCGCGGATTTCCACGATTACGTTCTTGTCGTCATTAGGGTCCTTAGGCAGCAGGAGCAGACGAATCTTCTCCTCAAGAACGGTCTGACGCTCGGACAGCTCCTCGATCTCCATCTTGACCATTTCTTTCATTTCATCATCAAGCTTCTCGGCCTGCATCATCTTCGCAGCTTCGAGCTCTTCCATTACGTTCTTATATTCGCTATACGCCTCGAAGGCGGGCTGCAAGTCGGATTGTTCTTTGGAATAGTCCCTCAGTTTCTTACTGTCGCTTGCAACATCCGGGTCACATAGCAGTTCACTGAGTTTCTCATAGCGGTCCGCCAGGGATTGCAATCGGTCCAACAAGGGAATTCACCTCTCCTGATTCAAATTCTTCGTTCAATATTACTTTAAATTGTTGCTACAACTGAAGTAGATATACGACTTTATATTATACCACCACAAGCCTCAATTGGCTACACTACAAGCGGGGGGGATGGGGAAATCTTTTGAAAAAGATTCAGATGACGCAAAGAGACCATCCAGCAAGCAAACCTCTACTCCTGAATGGCCTCTCTATAACAAGCGAAAAGTATCTATACGTTGAACCGGAAATGCATAACGTCGCCGTCCTGCACCAGATATTCCTTACCTTCCAGACGCAGCTGCCCGCGTTCCTTGGCACCGTTCATTGAACCTGCCGCCACCAGATCGGTGTAAGCTACAACCTCCGCCCGGATAAAACCGCGCTCGAAGTCCGTATGAATGACGCCTGCTGCTCCAGGGGCCTTGGTGCCCTTGCGGATGGTCCAGGCACGAACCTCTTGAACGCCCGCAGTGAAATAAGTGTACAAGCCCAGCAGCTTGTATGCCGCTTTGATCAGACGGTTAAGCCCGGATTCCTGCAGACCCAGCTCCTCCAGGAACATCTCCTTGTCTTCACCTTCCAGCTCTGCAATCTCCGCTTCCACCTTCGCGCTGATCGGCACGACTTCAGCATTCTCGGCTGCTGCGAATTCACGGACCTGCTGCACATAAGGATTCTCCTCGGCAGTCGCCACCTCGTCCTCGCCCACATTCGCCGCATACAGCACCGGCTTCAGGGTGAGCAGGTGAAGATCACGCACGATCGAGCGCTCATCGTCGGACAGCTCCAGACTGCGGGCAGGCTGGTCCAGATACAAAGCTTCCTTCACACGCTCCAGTACTTCTACTTCCTGGGCGTATTTCTTGTCGCCGCCCTTAATATTTTTGCGGGAACGCTCAATCCGCTTCTCCACGCTCTCCAGGTCAGCCAGAATCAGCTCCAGGTTAATCGTCTGGATGTCGCTGATCGGATTTACCTTGCCGTCTACGTGGGTCACGTTCTCATCGACGAAGCAGCGCACCACATGAACAATGGCATCCACCTCGCGGATATGGGCCAGGAACTTGTTGCCCAGGCCTTCGCCCTTGCTCGCGCCGCGCACCAGTCCGGCAATATCGACGAATTCAAAAGCGGTCGGAACCGTCTTGTTCGGCTGTACCAGCTCCACCAGCTTATCCAGACGTTCGTCCGGTACTTCTACAACCCCGACGTTCGGGTCGATGGTGCAGAACGGATAGTTGGCGGATTCTGCGCCCGCTTGTGTGATTGCATTGAATAATGTCGATTTGCCTACGTTGGGAAGTCCAACGATACCTGCTTTCAAAGCCATTTATATGACAACTCCTATTTTCGGTTGGTTTGATCACCGCATGAATACCGAACTGATCTCAAACCATTATATATTAGAACAAATTCTCCAGCAACAGCGGATGTCAAGGGCGGGCGGCCAAACTCATCTTACCGGGTAAAAAATATTTACTTGGCTCTGCCCGTTGTGATCTGTTTTTCGACTACATTCAGCCTACACGGCGCTTCCGCTCCAATTGTAATCAGTTTTTCGACTACATCCAGCCTACACGGCGCGTCCAGTCTAATTGTAGTCGGTTTTTCGACTACATTTCGACTATACGTTGCACCAGTCCCATTTTGTTCGTTTTTCCGTGAATCCTTAGCTCACACACCGTCGCACTTACTCCCGAACACTGCCCCTTATGCAAAAAGACTCCTTGAGGAGTCCAGTTACTTCGGCAGGTGCTATGCAGAACCTTATGCCTTCCTGGTGCTACTTTCCGCCTGCGGCCTAGAGTGTTTTGGACATTGTGATGTCTGTAACCTGGAAGCCCATTTTCTTATATAGCCCGAAGGCGCGTTCGTTATGCCCGAAGACATGCAGGCCGATCTTGGCCGCCTTCAGCTTCTTAGCTTCTTCATCCAGCAGCAGCAGTGTCTGTTTACCATAGCCCCGGCCCTGGAACGGCTCAAAGATATAAATGTCATAAATGAACGCCTCCCGCACCCCGCGGTTCTCGGTCACGTTGAACCAGATATAACCGGCTTGAGTCCCCGAAGCGTCCTCTACTACCGAATAGAAATAAGCTCCCACCGTATTGAGGCCTTGCGGCAGGTAGCGATTCATTGCTTCTTGGGCCTGCGTCAACGCCGTATCTGCATCCCAGGCTCCGGCTTGTATTTTCTCTTCTGCATAATCTTGGGTAGATTGCTTCAAGAACGACTGAAACGCTGATTCGTCCATCGGGACCAATGTAATCGTCATTTGGATACCTTCCTTCGGTCTGATTATAAAAGCAAGCCTGGCGTCAACGCCGGACCATACGCGGCGTTCCGCGCAGCGCGGCAAGATCCGGCGCGCCGATGCCGAACATCACCGTCCGCAGCTCCAGCTCTACCTGGGCCAGCGCCTGATCCAGCGCCTCCTCGGAGCTGACGGCCGGACCCAGCAGCCCCCGTCCGAAGCCCGCAAGATCAGCGCCGAGGGCCAGCGCCTTAGCGGCATCGACGCCGTGCTTCAGTCCGCCGCTGCCGATCAATGCCCCGCGCGGGGAGACCGCACGGACCTCGGCAATGCACTCCGCCGTGGGAATGCCCCAGTCGGCGAAGGCCTCTGCTGCCGCACGCCGTACCGGGTCGATGCTGCGGAACTTCTCCACCTGGCTCCATGAAGTGCCGCCTGCTCCGGCGACATCAATGAAGGCAGCGCCAGCCTGATACAGCCGGGCGGCCGTATCGCCGTCAATCCCCCACCCGACCTCCTTGATCCCCACTGGAATCTCAAGGGTCCGGCATAATGCCTCTATCCGCTTCAACAGGGAACCGAAGCCAGTGTCACCCTCGGGCTGGAATACCTCCTGCAGCCCGTTCAGATGGAGAACCAGCCAGTCCGCTCCGGCAATCTTAACTGCCCTGCGGCATTCTTCTACCCCGAAGCCGTAGGCGAGCTGGACCGCTCCGACATTGGCAATGACCGGAATCGTGGGTGCGTTGGCCCGCACATGGAAGGTAGCCGCCAGCTCCGCGCGTTCTACAGCCGCGCGCACCGAGCCGACTCCCAGCGCCCAGCCCCTGCGCTCCGCCGCTTCGGCCAGCCGCTCATTAATCTTCCCTGTAGCCGCACTCCCCCCGGTCATGGAGCTGATCAGCAGCGGGGTACGCAGCGTACGGCCTAAGAATTCAGTGCCCAGTGAGATGGTATCGTAATCCAGCTCTGGCAGCGCGTTATGGCGGAACCGGTACTGCTCGAACCCGGTTGTAATTCCGTTGCCGGCCACATCTTCATTCAGGCAGAGCCGTACATGCTCAATCTTCCGTTCTCCGGTTCTGGAGTCGGGCAGCAGAGATTTATGTCCGGCAAGGCCTGAGCCTGCTGCCTCCTGCCGTGGCTGGGGCCCTGTTCCTGGCTGCTCCCTAGCACTCTGCGGCACACCATTTCGCGGCATATCATTCATGCTGTCTTCCTCCGTTTCTGCTGCACTATTCTCAAACTATAACAACGCCTGCCTGTGAGTACTATGTATGCTGTTTTCCACATACATTCGGCCTTACGCCTGCCTGCGAGCACTATGTATGCTGTTTTTAGCATACATTCAGCAACAACGTCACTCTATGAGTTATTCAAGAACCATTGCCGCCCTAAGGGCGGCCCAACTGTCTCCACTTGCCATATATCCCGCTCCACAATTACCTTCCATTATAGCACAACTATAGCACAACCCCGCTCGGCCGTTGAACGCTGGCGGGGTGCTCACTCTTCATACATGGCTTGCAATATATTCGCCCACCAGCCTGCCGGACAAGGAAACTACAGGTGTTCCCCCGCCAGGATGCGTGGTTCCGCCTACATACCACAGTCCCTTAACATCACTGGATCGGTTGCCCGGGCGGGAGAAGGTCTGCTTCACCGTATTGGAGGATATCCCGTAAATGGCCCCCTGATGCGCCAGCGTATCGCGTGCGATATCCTGCGGGGTATACCGCTCCAGCACATCTGCGGACGACAGCCCACTCACCCCGTGGCTCTCCAGTACAGACATCACCCGCTCCCCGTACGCATCCCTCTCCTCACTCCAATCGCAGGCCGGGCTTAGATAAGGCGCATTAGCCAGAATGAACAGGTTGCTGCCGCCCTCAGGCGCCATCTCAGGCTCGGAATAACCGGAGTGACATACATACACTGTCGGCTGCTGCGGCGGACGTTTATGCTCGAAGATATCCTTGAATTCCTGCTCATAGTCCTCCGGGAAAAACACCGTATGATGCAGCAGCGCATCATACGTACGCGGCACGCCCGCCAGCGTTACCAGCCCCGACAGAGAGGGTTCGTACGCTTCAATCCTGCGGTCTGTCATTCCCGGACGAACCGCTTCAGGCAGCAGCATCTTGTTGATGCTGAGGACATCTCCACCGGCTATCACAGTCTTGGCCGGGTAGAAGCCCTGTGCCGTATCCACACCTTCTACCGCACCGGAGACTACGGAAATCCCTGTTACCTCCATGCCTGTAATCAGCTGCACGCCCAGATTCCGGGCGAGTGTAGACAGACCGCTAATTAATTCATAGGTGCCGCCCTTCACCCCGTATACGCCTTCCTGAATCTCCAGATGACCAAGCATGGCGAAGATGGAGGGGGAACGATACGGTGAAGATCCGACATAGGTGGCATAGCGGCCCAGCATAGCCAGCGTATTCGGATGGCTGAAGTAGCGGAGCAGAAGGTCATGCAGGCAGAGAAAAGGCCGGACCCGCACCAGATCCCGTACAAGTGAAGGGGAGAGCTTATCCCTCCAGGATAGCAGCAGCCTGTTAAGGAACTGCTTCTCGCTAAGCTGATACAGCCGCGAAGCTTCCTCCAGAAACTCCGGGAATTTCGCAGCATCTGCCGGGCTGTAGGAGGCCATTTGCTCACGCATTCGCCCCGTATCCCTTGAGAAATCAACCACCTTGCCGTCTGCAAAGACATTGCGGGTGCGCGGCTCCAGCTCATAGAGCCGGACATAATCCTCCATGCGGGCTCCCGCAAGCTCATAGAGCGAGCGGAAGACATGAGGCATCGTAATCGTACTTGGACCCCGGTCGAAGGTGTAGCCCCCCGCCTGAATACGCTGCAGCTTGCCGCCGGGCTGCTGCTGGCGTTCCAGCACAGTCACTTCCCAGCCCTGCGCGGCAAGCGTGACCGCACAGGACAGCCCCCCAAATCCGGCGCCTATGATTACTGCCTTCGGTTTCATCCATAACGCCTTCCTTTCCATTCATAGCCTGCGCGCGTGCGGCTTCCGCGCCAGGATGCCACAGCAATCAGCAACAGGCAGAGTATACCCGCCGGGAGTAGGAGACAGAACCAGAACGGCTGCCGTCCGGCAGCATCACTGGTCCGTTTCACGGCCAGACCCGCAAGCAGTGCAGCAGCAGGCCAGAGCGCCGCGCCTGGCTGTCCGCTTAGGCCATAGTACAGAACGGCGGCGGCGGGCACCGCATACAGCGACAGATATGCAATAAGCACACCCAGCAGCAGCACCGGGCTACGGCCGATACCGGCATAGATATTCTTCCGGTAGCCGTTCCATACTTGCCGTGCATTGTGGTACATCCGCATGAACACCTGCTCCGTAACATCCATAAGCGTCACTGTCCCGCCCGAACGCTTCACAGCGCGGGCCAGCGCCATGTCATCCACCAGCTCGCTGCGGATGGCCTCATGCCCGCCGCAGATATTGTAACTGTCGCGGTGAATCAGGATGAAGCCCCCATGCGCCGCAACAAAGCGCGGATCTCTGGAGCCGCGGACCAGCGGAATGGGCAGGTGGCAGATGATGGTGAAGACCATCAGGGGAACCACCAGCCGCTCCAGCCAAGTTCCAGTCATCTGCCGGGGGAAGCCGGTAATCATGCCGCCGCCCGCTGCTTCAGCAGCAGAGAGCACCTCTTGAAGCGCCCCCTGCTGAAGACGGACATCTGCGTCCAGGAACAGCAGCCACTCCCCGCTTGCCGCTTCTGCAAGCTGAGCGCAGGCATGGGACTTGCCCAGCCAGCCCTCCGGCAGCGGCCTTCCCTTCAGAACGCGTATTCTGCCGCCGCCCGTTGCTTCGGCAATCCCCCCCGTTCCGTCAGTTGATGAATCATCCAGCACAATAATCTCCGCCCCGATCCCGCCGGTGCTTGATGCCAGTACGGAGGAGAGGCAATCCCCAATATTATCCGCTTCATTCCGGGCGGGGATCAGCACCGACAAACGCAAGGACCGGGAGGACGCCGGTGCTGGAAGCACCTGCGCCGCTCTTGCTCCTGGCGCTGCCCCCAGCTTAGGGAGCTGCGCTGCATTCCACATTGCGAACAAAAGCTGGAGCAACAGAATACCGGTTACAGCCTGAAAGAACACATTCATCCTCTCCCTCCGCCCGGCCGCAGCAGATCAAGCCATTCATTGGTTGATCTCCCCCGGCGGAGGAGCGGCCGGAATTCGTCCGGCATATGGCCTTGATGGTTAAGAACTTTGCAGCGGTGTGACTCCAGTTGTCCGCCAAGAACAGTCTCCAGCCGCCAGGCTATCGCTGAACGGTCCATCTCCGCCCAAGGGAGCAGCAGCGGCGCACCGGCCAGCAGCGTAGCTTCCGGCTTGGTATGCCGGAACAGGCCGTGGTATAGCGTCACTGGGACTACCACCGTCTGCGGACTGAGCCGCAGCGCCAAGGAAGCCCCTTCCTTCAGACTCAGCGGCCGGTGCTCCAGCGGCCGGATTTCTCCTTCAGGGTACATCCAGACACTCTCCCCCGCCTCCAGCAGCCCGGCTGTATAGCGCAGGGAAGCCCGCGCATCCGCTGGACTTCCGGGGTTAATGGAGTACGCGCCAAGCTTTCTGAAGAAGGCATACTTACGTAGCTGCTCCTCTTCCATCATGAAATAATGACGCTTCCCCGGCAGCTTCCCCACGGCGTGATAGGCCAGCAGGCCGTCCCACCACGAGCTGTGATTCATGAGGTAGAGAATCCCCCGCCCGGCAGCGGCAGCGGGCTGAAGCTCTCCGCTGATTCCGATGAAGTGGAAATGTCTGCGCAGCAGATACATGGAATTATAGCGGTAGAATAACCAGTCAAACCTTCCCGATGGAACGGCTTCCAGCATAGCGTAGACTCCCTTCAGCCAGTGCGGCGCCTGCCACAGCGATCACCGTGCAGGCAGGCAGTCCCTCTGTCAGGCTGATCAGGCCGAACAGGATCAGGATTGCCTGATACAGGCGGGTGCCCCGGCGGGCAGCCAGGCGGGTGAACGGCACGGCCGGGAGCAGCATGGACAAGGCAGCGCCTGCAATCAGCCAGCCGCCGAAATTGCTCCAGGGCACCTGATAGAAGCCCCCGCCGCCCTCCCAGTGCCAGAAGTTCCTGGCATGGGCAACAGGATCGAGCACCAGATCCATCAGGACTGTCCAGAAGCCAACCTGCATGGCCCGCAGCAGCAGGAGCCGGAGGCCGCGCTGTCCGAAATCATGGCTGATCAGCACAGCATTGCATACCACAGCAATCCAGGCGAAGCCCAGGGTAACCGGCACACCAAATAATAAAGGCCCAAGAATAGTAGAATAATTATAATCCCCAAACAACCGGCCGGAATGCACGCCTACCCATTCGACGGCCATTCCGCCTAACCAGATAAGAGCTGCAGCATACCAGAACCGCTTGGTCATCCGGCCTCCCGAAGAATTGACTGACCAGTCAGACATGAAGGGTTTGCATTGCCCCTTGATTGCTAAGTCCAAACCGTAGGCACCATAGAATACGAGAAACAATCCGTTAGAGAACTTCAGACTATCCGGAATTCCGAACACGATTAAGAGCAGCGCACCGATGGTATACCAAATCCAAAAAAGCGTTCGGACCATCGTTAGACCACCGCAGTTCTTACACCGGCATAACGCACGACTGTACGCTGGAACAGCTGAAGCTTGGCTTCATCGCTGACATAGGATCTTTTGCGGAAAACATCATATCCGTCTGCCTCCACTGCATCCAGAATAGCAGCATAGAAGGATGCGGCAAGCTCAATGGCAAGACCGCTCTCCAAAGGATACGTATGCACATGCATAAGTCCTTGCCGGAACCAGTCAAGCGCTTCTGTCCGCAGCTCCTGAATAACAGCGGTGAAACGGTGATTGACCTCTCCGCCCTCAAGCTCCCGCTGGCTGTAGCCATGTCTGTCCATCACCTCAAGCGGCACGTATCTGCGTCCTCTCCGGAGATCCTCACCCACATCGCGGATGATATTCACCAGCTGCATTCCTATCCCCAGCGCAATTCCCGAGGTCCGTGCCGCTTCACTCTGATCATCCCGCAGAACAGGCAGCAGCATCTCCCCTACCGTTCCCGCTACAAGATAACAATAATCCTTAAGCTGCTCCATCGTGTCATAGGCTGTGAAGGTAAGATCTCTAAGCTGTCCCTCCATCTGCAAAAGAAACGGCTCACGCTGAAGCTGCGGGAAGCTGCTGAACAGCCAGCGCAGCGCCGGCCAGATGAAATGCCCATCCGCCTGCTCCAGATTCATGAAACGCTCCCGCAGCTCATGGATGCTGTACGGCGCGCCTTCCGGCTCATCCACACTATCGTCTATAATCCGGCAGAAGGCATAAATAACATGCACCGCTTCACGCCTGGGACTTGGCAGAACATCAAACGCCTTATGGAACGAAGTGGACCCTTTCTTCATCAGTTCCTCACATTGCTGCAGTATCCTTTCATCCATGTACGCTCATCTCCTTTATCATTTCCTGAACGGCAAGCTTCGCTCCCTGCATCACAATCGGCACACCGCCGCCCGGATGGACGGAAGCACCAGCGGCATACAACCCCTTAAGAGGATAAGGCTTCGGCTGGGGCCGGAATACCCCCGACTGGCTCAGCAGCGGTGCAATACCGAAGCTGCCCCCGCCGTACATGCCTTCCTGTTCCGCATCGGCAGGCGTTCTCAGTCTGCGCCAGATCACACTCGCGGCAAGCCCGGGGAAGCCCCGCTTCTCAGCATCCGCCATGACTGTATCGGCTAGTGCTCCGGCTATTTCCTCCCAGTTCTTATCCGGCGCCGCCGGGACGGGAACAAGGAAATACAGCACGCTCTGTCCGGGAGGAGCTGCACTATCGTCCAGTGCTACCGGATTAAATATATAATAAGATGAATCCTGGGGAATTTGTCCCCGGTCAAACAGCTCGTGAAGGCTGCTATTCAGACTGTCCGGCAGGAAGAACTGGTGCACCAGCGAATCCGGCCAGCGCTTATCCGTGGCTGCATAGATCAGCAAACAGCCCGAGGAGGGCTTCCAGGTGCCGCGTTTTATGCCCTTGGCCGATACGGGTCTGCCCTTATTCTCCGTTACACCCAGCGCCTGTTCCTGCTTGAACACACCAGGCGGCAGCAGCTTCTCTACATTCGGGAAATCTCCATTGTACAGAACGGCATCATAAGCAATCGACTGCCCATGAACAACCACTCCGCAGCAGCGGCTCCCTTCAACAAGCAAGGACTCCACCTCGGTGCCCGTATGAATCTGTACCCCGCGGTCTTCCAGCTCCCGGGCCATGATCTGCGGCAGCGTCCCGTATCCGCCCTTCAGCATCCAGATGCCGAAGGCATGCTCAGCGTAAGGAAGCATGGTGTAGATGCCCGGTGTGCGGAAGGGCGCTCCTCCAATATAGAGGCTCTGCAGGGAGAACGCATCCTTAAGCTCTTCATTCCGGAAATACTGGCCGATAGCAGATCGCAGGTTCCGGTAAGCGTGCAGGCGGACCATCAGCGACAGGTTAGCCAGACTGAAAAATTCCCGCCCGCTTGCATACCCCCGCTCCAGAAACGAGGTCCGCCCCTGCGGATACAGCACCGACATGTCCTTCATGAACCGGGTGAAGCCCTTGCCCTCTCCGGGATAGAGCCGGTCAATCTCCTCCGCCTGCGCCGATGCATCCGCGAATTTGGTCAGTACCCGCCCGCTTCTGAAGTGAACCCGGTAGAGCGGGTCACAGTGCAGCAGCTCCAGGCTGGATCGCGGAAGGCCGCCTTCTTCCAGAATACCCAGAAGCATCTCCGGCAGCAGCACGATCGTAGGCCCGCGGTCAATCCGGTAGCCGTCCTGCTCTTCAAAGGCCACACGCCCGCCCGCTTGGGCCGCCCGTTCATAGATCACTACCTCATGCCCCTGACGGGTAAGCAGCAGCGCCGCCGTCAGCCCGCCGATTCCGCTGCCTACGATGGCAATGCGGCTCATAGCGGAACCCCCGCACCTGCGCCTGGCGCGCCTGCCTGTACGGTGAACCGCCCCCGCACAGCCTGGTCATGTTCCCGCAGCAGCCGCGCGCTGATCTTGGCCGACTCGAAGATCGTCGGCAGGCCGCTACCCGGATGGGTTCCCCCGCCGACCAGCCAGATGCCGCGTACCTCCTCGAAGGTATTATGCGGCCGCAGATGCATCATCTGCCCAAGATTATGGGCTAGATTGAAGGTGGCCCCGTTATATACATTCTGCTGGTTCTGCCAGTCCAGCGGGGAGAAGAACAGGCTCTCTTCCACCCGTCCGGCGATTCCGGCCAGCTGCGGAATCTGCTGCAGCCGCTGCATCATCCAGTCCTCTACCTCAGCATGCTCCTGCTCCCAGTTAATATCGGCACTCAGATTAGGCACCGGCATCAGCACGTAGAGCGAGGATTTGCCGGGAGGCGCCAGTGTCTTATCAATGACCGACGGATTATGGATATAAATAGAGGCATCCTCCGACAGAACGCCCAGTTCCGTGATCTCTTTGACATTACGCCGGTAGTCGTCCGCGAAATGAACCGAATGATGCCCCAGGTCCACCTCTCCATCCACACCGAGGTAGAGCATGGCGGTGGAGCAGGAATATCTTTTGCGGGCAATCTTGTCAGGGGCATATTTCTTCAGAAGTCCGGGCTCGAACAATTGTGTCATTGCAGAACCAAAATCTGCACCAATCACAATATAGTCCGCATCCACCTTCCCCCCGTTCTCCAGCAGCAAGCCTGCGGCCTGCCCGTCCTTGACGATAATGCGTTTCACTCCGCTTGCGGTATGGACCCGCCCGCCATGCTCCTGGATGACCTCAGCCATAGCCTGGAGCACACGGTTAATTCCGCCGGTCGGATGGTACAGGCCGTAACGGTGCTCCATGTACGACAGAATCGTGAAGGTGCCCGGACATTCCCAAGGCGACATCCCCAGATACTTGGCCTGAAACGTGAACGAGAACCGCAGCCGCTCGTCATCGAAATAACGGGACAGCCGGTTGTACACAGTGTCTGTAGCGTTCAGCTTGGGCAGCGCGTGGAACACATCTCTTTTGACATAATCTCCTAACGATTGGAACGGACGCTGCAGCAACGGAATCACCCGCTCCAGCTTATCGGCTTCTTCTGCCATGAACCGGCGGTAGCCGCTGCCGTTGCCGGGGAACAGCCGCTCAATCTCCTCAGCCGTCTGATCCTGGTTCGTAGAAGGCGTAAATACGGTATCTCCAAAATGCAGGGAGTACAGCGGATCAAGCGGCGTAAGCGAAACATAATCATGCACAGAACGTCCTGCCAGAGTGAACAGCTCCTCCAGCAAATGAGGCATCATCAAGAAGGTAGCTCCCCGGTCAAAACGATAGTCTCCCAGCTTCAATTCTCCAGATCTTCCGCCAACCGCCGCTTGCTGTTCATAGAGATCTACTTCATATCCTTCGGCGGCAAGCAGCATGGCGGCGGCTAACCCGCCCGGCCCTGCGCCGATTACTGCGACTTTTGTGGTATCTGTGGTTCGGATCAAGCGACATCCTCCTCCGTTCAAACATTATACAAAAACTATACAATAGTGATACAAATATCATACATACTTTGCCGGGTCATGTAAATATCATCCGCCGCACTTCCAGCAATTTGGTTGCTAGACTTGTCCATAGCAAAAGAACCGGCCAGCCCTGTACAAGGGTTCTGACCGGTTCCTATGGAATCTCATGCTCTATTAAAATTAACTATATCTGCCACAAAAACTACGCCCTATGCCGGCTTCCGGCAAATTCCTGATCGAACCAGGCTTGCCACTGCTCCGGCGGCTCCGCCATCACATAGGTGGCGTTGGTATCCTGAAGGCTGATTCCCTCATAAGCTTTGCCGCCCGCAATACGCTGCAGCTCCGGGTACTGGCTGCCCAGCCGTTCAAGCAGCTTCTCCGTATAAGGAACCAGAGTGCTATTCGTAACGGATAGGCAGACAGCTCCGATCCGCTCTTGCTTCGCCAGCAGCTCCATCACACCGTCCTCGGGGGTATTGGACCCCAAATAGATGACTTCAACCCCGTTCCGGCGCAGGAACAGCGAGAACAGCAGCAGGCCGACCTGGTGATGCTCTCCCGCCGGGCAGAAGGCAAGCACCTTGTGCAGATGGGCATACACCGGGAACACGTGAAAGAACTGGGATAGCCTGTTCGAGATCATATGTGTCATATAATGCTCCTGCGCCACGGTTGCCGTCCCCTGCTCCCAGGCATCACCAACCTTCACCAGCACCGGCACCAGTACCTGATGGACCATCGCCTCATAGCCGTACAGGGAGAACCCGAAATCGATCAGAGCATCCGCCCGCTCACCCTGGATATCGAGCAGCGCTGCATAGATCTGCTGCCTCATTTTGTCCAAGGCATCCTTGGGGTCACCGCCCGCAACGGACAGCCGTTCATCCAGGTCCCTCTGCTTATGCTGCTTCAGCATCCGCACAGCATGTGAGATACTGATGCCCGGTTTATCGGTCTGTTCCTTCAACCAGCGAAGGTCCTCAATATTCTGTTGGTTGTACAGTCTATAGCCGGACTCGGTACGTTCCGGGACGACAGCCTGATACCGGTTCTCCCAAGCCCGCAGAGTGACAGAGGGAATATCGAGCATTTCGACGACCTGTTTGATGGAATACACGATGGATCTCACTCGCTTCCTGTTTACACTGAATACTTTGAAGATTCAAACCTTATACAAATTATTTACACTCATTATACAATCGCTTCTGTGTTATGTCACCAGAACTTGTATTATGCAGCTTGCCGGTACAGTACGGATGAAATGGAGGGCTTCTTGTAACACTAGAATTTTCAGGGATTTTGCACTCAGCTGCTTCACTTCTCCTTAGCGGGCGTTATAGGTACTTACAATGCCGGGCTACCCTATAGCCGCTCTGGCCCGGCAGCAGACCCAGGAGGATGAATATGAATCGAGGCCGCCATCCCGTCACACCCGAACAGTTACAAATTACGCTGGCTTCAGGTGCCATTACGGCATCCAGGCACAAGCGTCAGATGCAGCTCTTCCTGAGCCGTCGTTCCAAGCTCCTGATTGCTCTAATCCTTCTTCTCCTCTGGCTGGCCGGGGTGATGCTCTATCAGACCCATAAGCCGATGCCGCCCGGACTTTCTGCGGAGAGCCCTGCTTATAAGGTGAATACGGTCGCCTTCTGGCATGATCTGACCTACCAGGACAACAGCGGCAAGCAGGCGAGGGAAGAACAGATTCTGCCCAGAATTCTGCAGATTATTGAAGAGTCCCGGCAGTTCCTCGTGATCGATCTGTTCCTGTTCAATAACTATACCCATACAGACCAGCAGTTCCCCGCTGTCAGCAGACAGCTTACCGATAAGCTGCTTGCCCAGAAAGCCGCCCATCCCGCCATGGAGATCGTCTTCATCACCGATGAGGTGAATACGAATTACGGCTCTGCGCCCAATGCCCTTCTGGAGGAGCTGAGCGCAGCCGGAATTAAGGTTATCCTGACGGATGTGGACGATCTGCGTGATTCGACACCTGCTTATTCGGCGGTCTGGCGCACCTTCATCCAGTGGTTCGGGCAATCCGGCACCGGCTGGATTCCGAATCTGATGGCCAGCGGAGGACCGGACATTACCGCCCGTTCCTATCTGAAGCTGCTGAATGTCAAAGCCAATCACCGCAAGGTCGTGCTGAGTGAGAACACCGCTCTGATCTCCTCCGGCAATGTGCATGACGCCAGCGCTTATCATTCCAACATCGCCCTGGAAGTGCAAGGTCCTATTCAGGAGGATATTCTGCGGAGCGAGCAGGCGGCGGCTAATCTGTCGGGAGCCGGCCCCTTGTTAAGCAAGCCTCCTGAGTTCAAGCAGCCTGCCGCCGGATCCGGTGATGCCCCGCTTGGAGTCCGCTATCTGACCGAAGGCAAGGTGTACAAATATGCTCTGGAAGGAATCGCTGCGGCAGGACCCGGGGATGTCGTCTGGATGGGTATGTTCTATCTGGCGGACGACAGAATTATTGATGCCCTGCTTGCCGCAGATGCCCGCGGTGCCCAGGTCAGACTGCTGCTTGATCCTAACCAGAATGCCTTCGGACGGGACAAAATCGGCATCCCGAACCGACCCGTTGCCATGGATCTGGACCGCCGCTCGGAAGGAAATATCCTGATCCGCTGGTACAACACAGGTGAAGAGCAGTATCACAGCAAGCTGCTGTTCATCGCCAAGGCATCAGGCGACTCCATCCTGCTCGGCGGATCGACGAACTTCACAGCCCGGAACCTGGACGACTATAACCTGGAGAATGACCTCTGGGTGTCTGTTCCTCGAGAGCAGCCCTTGTATGCGGAGGTGGAGGGTTACTTTAAGCGGCTATGGAACAACGAGGGGGCTGAATACAGCCTGCCGCTGAAGGAATATCAGAGTGACGCCACCTGGTTGAAGTACATTCTCTACCGGATACAGACCCGGCTTGGATTCACTACCTTCTAATGCAAAAGAACAAATTCACCCTAGACGGGTGGATAAGATACCTGTGCGCAAACACAATGTATGCTGTTTTTCGCATACATTCAGGCCATATGCCGCTGTACCAGCCGATTGTAATCGGTTGTAGGCATACCTTCAGGCTTCAGTCACATTCAGCAACCCATAGTTGAACTTCCTCAGAAGAAAATCATAATTTCCTAAAAACAAAAAAAACGGTACCGTGTCCCAAAAGGACGGTACCGTTTTTCATTCTGCTTGTCCGCTTACAGAAGCGGAGACATCAGCCGGGCTGCGGATTCCAGCAGCCGCTCCAGCAGTCTTTTCTCCATGAAGGTCTCATGGACAATCTGCCGCGTGGACTGCAGGTCACGCTCGAAGTCTGCGACAATGCGCGAGACACTCTCGGTCTGCAGCAGCAGCGCGTTCACCTCGAAATTAAGATGGAAGCTGCGCATATCCATATTGGCCGTTCCGATCGTAGCAATCTCCCCGTCGGCAATCAGCAGCTTGGAGTGGATGAAGCCCTTCTCATATTCGTAGATCTTCACACCGGACTCCAGCAGCGCCGGGAAGTAGGAATGGGAGGCCAGGAACGGAATCCATTTATCCGGCTTGGCCGGGAACAGCAGGCGGACATCCAGCCCCGACATCGCCGCTACACGCAGCGCAGTCAGTATATCCTCATCGGGAATGAAGTAGGGACTGGCGATCCAGACGGATTTTTCCGCGGTAGTTATCATGGAGAAAAAAATATTCTTGAGCGCACGCCGCTCATTATCCGGGCCGCTGGCAATAATCTGCACCGCCCCGTCTCCGGTAGTGAAGCGAAGCTGGGGGGAGAGGTAATCCTGTTCCAGGATTTTCTCACCGGTGGTGTGCATCCAGTCCTGCAGAAAGATTATCTGCATCGTCCGCACCGCTTCGCCTCTCAGCAGCATATGCGTGTCCCGCCAGAACCCGTAGGTCTTGCTGCGGCTCAAGTACTCGTCCCCGACATTCAGCCCGCCCATGAAGCCGACATCGCCGTCGATGACTACGATCTTGCGGTGATTGCGGTAATTCACCCTGCTGGAGAAAAAGGATGTGGAGTTGCCGTAAGCAGCCACCTGCACCCCCGCATCACTGAGCTCCTTAAGAAAGGCTCTGGAGAGCTGAATGCTCCCGACCGCGTCATACATGAACCGGACCGCCACGCCCGCTCGGGCTTTCTCAATCAGAATCTGCTGAATGCGCGTGCCGATATGATCTGCCCGAAAAATATAGTATTCCATATGGATATGATGCTGCGCCTGCCGCAGCTCCAGCAGCAGCGTCCCGAAGGTCTCTTCACCGTTCGTTAAGATGCGCGTCTCCGAGCTGAACGAAATCGGCGTCCGGCCCAGTCTCTGGGACAGACCCAGCAGCTTCTGCCGTGCAGGGCTGAACACTGACCAGTCCTGGTGCATCCGCAGTGCGTCATTCTCAATCCGTTCATAGGCCATGAGATCGCGCTGAGCTTTTTTGTCATACTTGCGCCGTTTGAACACATTCTGTCCGAACAGGAAGTAGAACACCAGTCCCAACCCCGGAATCAGCGCCAGCAGCAGAATCCAGGATACGGTGGTAGAAGGATTACGGTTCTCCATGAATATACCGAGTCCGATAGAGATGACCGTCAATGTAGAAAAAATACTGATAATGGTTCCGGCTGTGCTGCCGAAAATCCCAAATCCAAAATAATAGAACGCCAGCATAGCCGCTATGATGACCATAGCCTGCAGTCCTCTTCTCATATGTACCCTACCTTCTCATTCCGCCGATTATCACCAAAATGACACATTTATATCTTACATGAAGAATCCATTTCTTCCTACTGAAACCTGCAAATTTGTATTGCTGCAGGATATATAATATAATCTCCCTGACCAATCAGTCAAATACAGAACTGTCTAGTCAGAACGGGGGCTTATATCGCCTTGACCGCTAAAAGTATCACCAAAAAAGAACAAATCATCAAGACCGCCATACAGTTGTTCGCTGTAAAAGGCTCCTCCTCCACCTCCATGCAGGAGATTGCCGAATTATGCGGGATCTCCAAAGGAAGTCTATATCTGATCTTCAAATCCAAAGAGGAGCTGGAGCGCAGTTTATACATCTACTGCTTCCGGATGATTCATGATCCGTTGCAGCAGGAGGAGCAGGCAGCAGGCAGAGAGCCCCGGGAGAAGCTGCGCAACCAGCTCGAAATACTGCTCAGTCATGTGTACGAGCTGCGTGAATTCCTGCAGCGCCAATTCCAGGAGGTAGCCGGCAGAGGTATGGCCGAGATTCCCGATTGGGTGAAGCAGAACAACGCCGCCCTGCTGCGCTGGTTCCAGCAGAAGCTGGAGCTCATGTACGGGCCAGAGATTCTGCCCTATGCAGGCGAGCTGTGCGTACTCAGCCACGGTATGATCAGCTCCAGCATCAAGCTGCTGTTCGGGCGCGAGACTGTTGTCTCCATCCCTGAGCTGGCTGACCGGCTGGTGGACTGGCTGGACATTATGGCCGCCGGCCTGCTTGCAGGGCAGCCCGCCCCTCTGATCTCTTCCGCAGTCCTGGCCGGATGGGCCGAGGGGCAAGGAGAAGGACCGCGCCAGAGCCCGCTTCAGCTGATCAAGGCAATGAAGCTCCTGCTCAGTGAAGCGGACGGAATCAGCCCTGAGCATGCCGAAGACGGCCTGGAGTCCCTAGGCATTCTGGAGAGCGAAGTCCTCACCACCCGGCCCCGGAAAGCGATCATCCAAGGGATGATTGCCAATCTTGAGGGGTACGCCGGGCTATCCGGTGAGCTAAGTCAATTGAAGAAAGAATTCACACCCTATATGCACACTTCCTGCGGACTTCATTAAGGACAGAAGCGGCACGCCTGTAAAATCAAGAATAATTGTACTGGAGGTTCCCTTTACTGATGAAAAGCTTAATTAATTTCTCGCTCCGCAACAAATTTGCCGTCTGGCTGCTGACGATCATTATTGTCTTCGCCGGTCTGTACAGCGGAATGACCATGAAGCAGGAGACCCTGCCTAACATTAGTATCCCTTATCTCAGCATTACTACTATTTATCCCGGAGCCGCACCCGAAGGTGTCGTGAACGACGTCAGTAAGCCGCTGGAGCAGAAGCTCCGCAATGTGGACGGGGTCAAGATGCTGACCTCCACCTCTCTTGAGAATGCCTCCAGTGTCACCATTGAATTCAACTATGGCACCAACCTGGACAATGCGACAGCAGCAGTTCACGAAGCGCTGAACGAGGTGAAGCTGCCGGATGAGGTGCAAAAGCCGCAAATCTCGCGCTTCAGCCTCAGCTCGCTGCCAGTCATCTCTCTCAGTATCTCTGATGAGAGCTCCGGTGATCTGGAGGAGCTGACCCGGGTTGCCGAGAATGATATCCGCCCGGCGCTGGAGGATATTGAAGGCGTCGCCTCTGTGCAGATTGCCGGACAATATGTCAAAGAAGTCTCCCTGAAGTTCAATCAGGAGAAGCTGAAGCAATACGGACTGACCGAGGATACGATCAAAGGCATCATCCAGGCCTCCTCCCTGCGGGTGCCGCTCGGATTGTTCGAGATGGACAAAGCACAGAAGGCTGTTGTCGTGGACGGCAACATCACTACGGTGGAGGACTTGCAGAATGTCAGCATTCCGCTGGTTCCCTCTGCCGCAGGCGCTGCCGGAGCAGGAGCTGCGGGGGCCGGGGCCGCTGGCGGCGCAGCTTCAGGCGGTGCTGCGGCTGGCAATAACGGCGCGGGCGCGGGGGCCATGACCGGTCTGCCGACCGTGAAGCTGAGCGAGCTTGCCGCTATTGAAGTAGTCGGCAAATCAGAATCGATCTCCCGTACCAACGGTAAAGAATCCATCGGGATTCAGATTGTGAAGGCCAATGATGCCAACACCGTTGATGTCGTGAACGGGGTCAAGGACAAGACCGAAGAACTGAAGAAACAATACAAGTCGATGGATCTCACCGTGCTGCTGGATCAAGGCAAGCCGATTGAGGATTCCGTGAACACGATGCTGTCCAAGGCCGCCTTCGGCGCCCTGTTCGCCGTGCTCATCATCCTGCTGTTCCTGCGCAATATCCGTTCTACCATTATTTCCATTATCTCGATTCCGTTATCACTGCTGATTGCGATATTATGCCTGCGGCAGATGGATATTACACTGAATATGATGACGCTCGGCGCCATGACCGTGGCCATCGGGCGGGTAGTCGATGACTCCATCGTCGTCATTGAGAACATCTTCCGGCGGCTTACGCTGTCCGGCGAGAAGCTGCGCGGCAGAGAGCTGATCAGCGCGGCTACCCGTGAGATGTTTGTACCGATTATGTCCTCAACCATTGTGACGATTGCCGTCTTCCTGCCGCTCGCTTTTGTCAGCGGGATGGTCGGTGAGCTATTCCTGCCGTTTGCCCTCACTATGGTATTCGCGCTGCTGGCTTCACTGGTGGTCGCCATTACCCTGGTGCCTGCGCTGGCCCACACCCTGTTCCGTAACGGGCTGAAGAAGGGGACAAAGAGCCACGAAGACAAGCCCGGCGCATTGGCGGGCGGGTATGTCCGGATTCTGGACTGGTGTCTCTCCCATAAGCTGATTACCTTGGGTGTTGCTGTCCTGCTGCTGGCAGGCAGTCTGTTCCTGATTAAGCCAATCGGCGTCAGCTTCCTGCCTTCCCAGGAAGAGAAGAATGTTACGTTAACCTTCTCCCCGAAGGCCGGTCAGACGCTGGAGGATGTGAAGGCGCAGGGCCTGAAGGCGGAGAAGTTCATTCTGGCCCAGAAGCATCTGGACAAAATGCAATATTCCATCGGCGGCAGCGGCCCGTTCGGAATGGGCTCAGGCAATTCAGGCTTGTTCTATGTCACATATGACAGCAATACACCTGATTTTGATACCGTGAAGGAGAAGTTAATTGAAGGCTTAAGCCAAGAGGTGCCGGATGGCGTGTGGGGCGATCTGTCCGGCATGGCCGGAGGCGGGCTCGGGGGCAGCACTCTCACTGTCAATATCTACGGCGATACGCTGGAGCAGCTCAAACCGGTAGCCGATGAAATTGCCGGGATCGTTAAGGCAGACACCAAGAACTTCGAAGATGGGAAGACCAGTCTCTCTGAAGCCTATGATCAATATACCATCGTGGCGGATCAGGCCAAGCTTAGCTCTCTGGGTCTTACAGCCGGACAGCTTGCGATGAAGCTGAGCCCTGCCGGAACCCGGCCTGTACTGACTGAGGTAGAGCTGGACGGCAAGAATTACAAGGTCTACATTGAGACGGACAAGGATTCCTACAGCAGTATTGAAGAAATGAAGGCCGCTACGCTCACTTCGCCGCTGGGCCTTACCGTCCCGATTGGCGAGGTGGCAAGCATTGAACAGGGCCAGTCCCCGGATTCCATTACCCGTGAAGACGGCAAAATGAAAGTCGAGGTTACCGCCGACATTATCTCCAGTGACATTAATAGTGCGGCAAGTGCTGTGCAGGACAAAATAGACGCTCTTGATCTCCCGGACGGCGTGACCATTACCTTCGGCGGAGTCACCGAGCAGATTAATGAGACCTTTGGGCAGCTTGGCATCGCCATGCTGGCGGCTATTGCGATTGTATACTTCGTGCTCGTAGTCACCTTCGGCGGCGGTCTGGCACCGTTCGCCATCCTGTTCTCCCTGCCGTTCACAGTCATCGGCGCTCTTGTCGCCCTGCTCCTGGCTGGCGAGACCTTGAACGTCTCGGCACTAATGGGCGCACTGATGCTGATCGGAATCGTGGTCACCAATGCGATTGTCTTAATTGACCGCGTCATCCATAAGGAGCAAGAGGGGATGTCTACCCGCAAGGCGCTGCTTGAAGCTGGCGCTACGCGTCTTCGCCCGATTCTCATGACTGCGCTCGCGACCATTGGAGCTCTGCTGCCACTGGTTACCGGCCTTGAGAACAGCGCCGGAATCATCTCCAAGGGACTTGGCGTAACCGTCATCGGCGGTCTGGTCAGTTCCACGCTGCTGACCCTGGTCGTTGTACCGGTGGTGTATGAGTTCCTGATGAAGTTTCGGAGCAAGAAAACTTACGAATAAATAGGGGATGAACTTCAGTTTCAGTTATATGGGGTGAACGTAAGAACATAGCGTAAAGCTCAGACGTCACTACGGTGGATATTTGGACTTCCGGCCGCTGTTGTCTCCAGATTTCTTGATGGTACCGCTTGTTGCGGTAGAAATCCGGAGACAAAGGCGGACGCTACCGCTCCTAAAGTTCCAAAATCCTCCTCCGATCCTGCACGCTTTTTGTATTTTCTCCAAATCACAACCTAATAAATTGAAAGCTTAAGTTGAAGATCCCCCGAGCAGAAAAAGGCGCCCTTCCGATTGATGGAAGGGCGCCTTATTGATTGAGTATGGTTGCTTATTAAGCCATGGCTGCTGCGCTGCTCTCCAGCGAAGCCTTCCAGGCACGCAGCATGTGCAGATCCTGCGGCAGGAATTCCTCCAGCATATGGCTGAGCCCCAGATAGAGCGGGCTGTCGGTTGCAGCGTTCATTCTTTCACAGAATTGTGGAGTCCACTTCAGCAGATGCTCTTCGAGGAACTTCTCCTGAATCTCCAGAAGCTCCATCGCACTGCGGATTGAGAAGCTGTTGTACAGCATCCGCTCATGCATCACCGCCATGAATTCCAGTTCAATGGCAATATGGTCGTCAGCTTCGCCGCTGCACTTCTTGAAGACAATGCCCGCCGATGCGTACACATCCGACAGCACGTTGCAGAATTCTTCCTCACGCCCCAGCTGAGCCGCTTCACGGGCTACGAAGGAGCTTACGGCGCGTTCGTTCATCAGACGTTTGTATTCAAGCTTCTCTTTCTCACAGATGGCCGGGAGCATGGATGGCTCCTGGCTGCACAGGTAACGCTTCAACTCACGGCCGCCTTCGGTCATCTCCGCAGCAACACTCATCTCACGGTTACGGCTCCACTGGGCAACCAGGGAGAGAGACGGTTTTCTTCCATAGAAGTCCACCAGAAGCTGATATATTAATCCCCGGCTCTCCAGCCAGCGGCTGCAAGCCTCCGGCACAACAAGCGATGGAACAGTTGGTATAGTCATTTTGCAAATCCTCCCTACTTAGTTTGCCGGATGCCCAGGGTATCCTAAGGGATTGCCGCCTAGTCTTCCGGTATCATAGCTGTGCTTCGCAAAAGTAAAAGTATCTAAAGTTTGAATCTTCCGCACCTAAATTATATCGAATATGTTAAACGCTTTCGGTGAGCATTCTATGACCATTCCCGGTAATTGTCGCACTTTTGTCATAATTAGGATGCTCCTTTACCTTTCTGTCCCCTATGCTTTAGGTTGTCTGCTTGTGCATTGACGCGGCGGGATGCTTTCTTTAAAATTTAAACTAAAATCAACAGGTGAAGGAGCAACGTTATGGAGCCGCTAACTGATCCTTTTGGACGCGTACATGATTACCTCCGTATCTCGGTTACAGACCGCTGCAACCTGCGCTGTATCTATTGTATGCCCGCCGAAGGAATGCAATTCCAGCCGCAGGACGAGATTATGAGCTACGAGGAGATTGCCGCTGTGGTGGAGGCGCTTGCGCCACTGGGCTTACGGAAGGTCCGGCTGACCGGGGGCGAACCGCTGGTCCGCAAGGATCTGGAGAAGCTGGTCTCCATGATCGCCGCCATACCCGGCATCGAAGATATATCATTGACTACGAATGGACTGATGCTTCCAGCCAAAGCGTCTGTCCTGAAGCAGGCCGGACTGTCACGTGTGAACATCAGCCTGGATTCGCTGCGGCCGGAGCGCTTCTCGATGATTACCCGGGGCGGCGATGTCGCCAAGGTGTTGAAGGGAATTGAAGCCGCAGAAGCTGCGGGCTTGTCCCCGATTAAGCTGAATGTCGTGCTGATGAAGGGAATCAACGATGATGAGATTAAGGACTTCATTGCCTTGACTCTGAACAGTCCGCTGAATGTGCGCTTCATTGAATATATGCCGATCGGCAGCGCCAGCGATGCCTGGCGGCAGACCTATCTGCCGCTGGAGACTGTAGTGGAGGCCTGCAAGGAAGCGGGCTGGACCACCGAGGAGGCTGACATGCCTTCCGGGAACGGACCTTCGCAGAATAGGCGTGTCACCGGTGCAAAAGGGACCTTCGGGCTGATCCACCCGGTCAGCGAGCATTTCTGCGACAATTGCAACCGGCTGCGCCTGACCGCCGACGGCAACATCAAAGCCTGCCTGTACTGGCAAGACGAATATAATGTGCGCCCACTGATCAGCGACCCCGCTGCCGTGCAGGCCCTGTTCCGCCAGGCGCTCGGCAACAAGCCTCATAACCACGAAATGGCGCTGGCCCTAGAGCACAAAACTCAGAGTCACACGCCAACCGCCCGCCGCATGTCGCAGATTGGGGGGTAGGACGCCGGTAGTTAAGGATGGGAGCTTGCTAGAATAATGTGAGCATTAGGCTTTAATCCTCACGAAGTAGACGATTGGAAATAGCCTGCTGAACGTACCAATCTTTTAGAAAGAGGATACGTTTATGCTAGACTTGGCACAAACTTAAACAAAAAGATGGGCTACCGAATTGAAGGTTTTATCCTACCTTCAATCAGTAGCCCAAATATTATTATGCTAACAATTAAAGTTTCCAGCCTCCGAAGGACCCATGCATTTTACTTTATCCTTGATTAACTGATAACCATAATAAGGAATAAGGATGTTGTACAAGTCACTAGCAGTAGCATCATAGTCAACTGAAAATAGATAGCCGTTCTCGTTGGTTGTCCAGCTGCTACAGCTTGGTTTACAGCAGTCGCTCCATCTGTATGTGCTTGTTCCATCGTACTGAATCAAAACTTTCGTCAATACAGTAGCTTAGAGTCCTATTCTATAGGTCTCATTGATCGTGCTGAAGCTTCAAATCGTTCTTCGAAGAAAGGCCTCTAGAATCCATTTACCCGTATTCTCATCGTTAAGTCTAACTGTTTTTTTACCTTCCGCTTTATTATGAAGCTCATTCTTATTCTCCTCCACTTCAAACTTATCCAAGTAGTCATCTGGTCCAGCGCCAATCGATGGAGTTTTTTTTAGCCCAACCTTTTCAGCTGCTGCCATAATATCTTTCTTCTGGTGATAGGTATACGTCAATTTGGTGAGTATGTCCTTATTTACAACACCAACGAGTTCTTTTTCCATTTCGGTAATGGCTGGAGCAGTGAAAGAAGTTGAGAAACCGAAATTGAATCTTTAGACTTGTTGCTACACCCTCCTACTACCATGAATTTTAAACAGTCACCAATAAAATTAGTCTTGTTTTCACAGAGAAAGTTATTTGCATTGACGAAATATACATTTAAGACTACTATAGGAAAATAAAGAAAAATAATAGAATAATAAGGAAATTTAAATGGTGGAATGGAATGATAATAAGTGAAGTACCATTAAGCTTACTAAGAAACTATTAATGGGTGCCTAGTTCCGACACCTCAATTAATATTTTGAAAATGCTGTACTAAAGCAGAAAGGAGGGCAAATTGGGTACTGATGGTTACAACATAGAACTAAAATGAAACTTGTATGATGTTTGTATACCAGCAACTGCGAAAAAAATCGTCAGGTTTGTTTTAAAAAATCAAAAAATGAAGGTGCGGACAATTTTATGTTTAAAAAATTATTAGCATTAGCACTATCGGCAATTATGGTTTTGGGTATAGGTACAACGGCTTTCGCATCAGATGTTCCAAATGTTGACTTTAATTTATCCGTGTCCGAAGTAGCAGGAATCCGCACTTCTGTGACGAGCGACGAAACGTCACAATATATCGTCGTTTACGATTCTATTCAGAATACAATGCAGGTATCAATCAAAGACTTGGAAACAGGTTCGATTGTTGAAGGCGAAACTATAGAAGCCAAAGCACTTCAGTCATCACAAAGTGCTAGATCAACTATCCATCAGGACACATTTTCGAATTATGAATATGATGTCTACACCGGCAGTCCAAATGAGTGGAGATTAGAAAGACCAAAGGGTAGTGGGCAAGGTTATTTTATGACATATGAAAATAGCTCCAACACCACCCAGTTGAACAGTTTTTTCGATAAAGTAAATATCCTCAATGATAAAGAATGGACGGCAGTCTCGCTTTATGGGGTTTCATTGATCTCTGCTGTTGGAGCAGGTTTTGCATCAGCTTTAGCCCTTGCATCAGGAGGTACACTTACACCAGCTGCTATTGCTGCTGTTGTTGCCGCAACGGGAGCTACTGGCGCAACAGCTATTGTGATGACGGCAATTGGCACGCAATGCAATGTTTGTGAACTTGCTTATTGGAACGCACTAAACTCAACCAACAATACTCACTATTAAACAATATCATGGTAGAAACTTACGTTAGAATAGTTTTAGTTACATTAATATCTTTAGTTGTTGTATACTACGCATATCTACTGGCACAAGCAAGGGCTATATTAAAAAAAGCCCATAGGGACTCCACAGATGAAAGTATGGAACGCATCGTACTTCTTAAGCAAAAGCTCGTTCCAACGGTATGTTATTTACTGTGCATGGTTGCCGCCGGAGTGCTCTATCTCGTAGGAATTAATATCGGAATCATGTTGTGTGTGCTCATAATCTTAAACGTTATTGTTGCTTTCGTTGGCGACAAAAGGATTTTATCAAAAGCAGAAATCAAGAAGAAATAAGTTTGGCTTTTTCGTGACGCAAACAGTGGCACAAAGCAAGACGAAACGGAAGTGTGGACGTTGGTATTACTACACAAGATTGTAATTGTAGATTTGCGCTTTACCATAACCAATTTTGGATGTGTGAAAAAAAGTCTCTAGGCTATAAGCTGCTCCCGGTACCCAACCGGAGGTAGCTTATTTAACTTTTGTTGCCTTCGATGCTTATTGTCAAAGTGGATATATTCTTCAATTCTTCTTTGTATTTCATCTATATTTTAGATATCACAAAGGCAGAGTCCTTCCACATTGAGATGCGAAAAGAAGCTCTCTCAGTGAGTCATGCTGATATGGGCGCCAACCTTTGGCTGAATGTATGGTATGGATGAGGAGCGTATTCGGTCCTATTTATCCATCATAGGCTAGACCAATTGCGGAAAGTTCTCATAAAGGTCTCAATAATATTTCATTTTTGGAAAACGGCCGAGATTCCAGAAGGATTCTCAGCCGTTGTACAAGGATTGCCTATGTGTATACTTCAGCACGACTTCGGAATATCCGAAATCGCAATTTCGAAATCGACGGATATCGTCCCCCGGATCACTTGTTGCTCACTGTCTAATTTGGCAGATAAGTCTACGCTTTGCATGATTACATCGTCGCCTTTGTACCGCTTGCGGGATAGATAGTAGGTCGCCAGCTCGCTGCAGAATTGGGTGTAGTTTTTTTCATGAATGAACTTGTTGTGCTCACCAAAGATACTGTAAACCTTCCGGTAAGGAATGTAGTCCGCAAATCTCTGTATCACATGATCCACGTCCCACTTATACTGATTAGCCAATTGAACGATCTTGAACAGCGCCATAAAAATCTCGTTCTCACAGGTGGAGATATACTCTATATATTCTTCCAGCACCTCAATCTGCCCATCCATTAAGCGGTAAAGGTACGTATTAGCCGTTCCCCATTCTATATATTGAGCCTTAATACGTCTTGCTTCTTCGTCATCTTCCCGTATCCAGCTATGATCCAAGTACTGAGGTACCATATCCAGTGCGGTTTTATAGTCGCCCAGCTCTTCATAAACACAGGATCTCATAAGCTGAGCATATAAAATATATGTATAGAGTGGCTTTTTATAAAATTGATTACTGCTATGCTTACGATGCACTTGTCCGTGGAGTTCATACTGAACAGTGGCTACTCTTAGCAGTTCTTCTACAGACTGAGATACTTTGTCCCACGCCTGAAGCCCGCTGTATAAATTAGCTAACTGCTTCAGCGCATCCAACTGATGGACTTCGTCCAGCTTATCGACATAATTCTCTAATAAAGTAGCAGCGATTAGATTTCCCTGTGGATCATCGCCAAGATTAATCAGGAAGAGTCGATACTGGCAGAGCGCCAATCGTTCGGAATGCTGATATTTCTCGCTGGCTCCCACATTGTCATAGATTAATGCAGCGGCCTGCCAGTTCTTCTGCTCAAACAACTCCTCGGCAACCTCGAACAGCAGCGGTGCATACAGCAGATTATCCAGTAAATTCTGCACCACCCGCTCAATACAATCCAGACGCGATAACGCCGCACATTGCAGCAGGAACGGCCGTAAACGCCGCCAAGTCGGTGTCGAATCATATAAACATTCATCCACATACTGACTGTAAAAGTAATCCTCCGGCAGCCCCATCCCGCTGGTTACGCGGGTTAGGTGGTTCATCGCCAAGGCCTGTTGGCCTTTCATCACCCGGCTGAGTGTGCCGGAATGAATTCCGCTGGCAATCGCAAACTGATTAATAGACAATTTATGTTTTGTGAGATACGCCGCTATCTCGTCCCGGATTTTGACTGTATGCTCCACTGCATTTACCACCTTTTTTATACACGTATCCGTTGGATTTTATATTTGAATTAACAGTATTTTCTAGATCAATGCTTAAGCGGGCGGCCGTTTATTCGTCCGGTAGGCATTATCGTATGTATTGAGTAGCTCATCCAGCACTACAGATTGCCGCAAAACCTCCGGATGATTCAAACCGCCATATTGAATATGTAATTTATGAAGCTTACTTCTAGCTTGCTCTATACGAATTCTAACGATTGCTGGACTATGCATGGGAATCCCGCCTCCTTATGCAACATTATAGATTTTTATGTAAAACTACAAAATATTGGACTGATTGCATTATCTGTTAAAGTGAATATATTGACAAAGTTCGGCGTGATAAGAGTTGTCCATAAAAAAGACGCCCCCGCATTAGCGGAAGACGCCTAAGGTGATACTGTATAATTGCAGCCACTTATTCAGCCGCCTGAACCATGTCCCATTACTTGAATCATTTGTTGTTGTACAGGTTTGCCCACTATCTGTGCTACAGGCACAGTAATTAGTAGAGCAATGCTACACGAGGCTAGCAATAATAGGAGTTTTCTTTTCACTTGCATCCCGCACCTCTCTTATTAAGATTTTGTATTGCATCTGCTCATCTTCTCCAGCAATATGCCTATTCTGCTCGAATAAGTCAACACATTTGAAGATGAAGCTCTCATTGTTAAGCTTAGCAGATGATTCCAAAGCTTCTAGGATATATCTTATTCCTTCACTGCGCTTATTCCGCAAACAATAGACTCCCAATTCTACAAGAAATCTGGTATGCTGATCCGCTTTAATCTGCTGATTGTACACTCCGAACTCAGTGAGATGTATCCTATAGGGCATGTAACTAGAGAAACGTTCTAAAATAGAATCCACATTCCAATTGTACAGGTTTGCAGATTTGACGATATAGAATAAGGCTACGAAAATCTCCCCTTGTTGAGTGGAAATATAGTTAACATAATCAGCTAACACCTCTATTTGTCCATCGAGTAAGCGATACAGATAAGTATTAGCCTTGCCCCATTCCTGAAACTGCGCTACAGTCCTCTTCGCTTCCTCACTTACTTCATGTATCCAATTCACGTCCAAATATAGAGGCACAAGGTCAAGAGCCGCTTTGTAATCCCCACATTCTCCGTATGCATTTGAACGCATTAGATGGGCATACAATATATAGAAGCAAAGAGGTCTTTCTCCGCTTTTCACTGCGTCTTTATTTCTCGAATGACAATAAAGATCATACCGGATTGTAGCAATCCGTAGTAGCTCAAGAGCAAGCTCATTTACTTTACTCCATAATTGCAATGAGAAGTAGACATCCATTAAATTCCTCAACGCATCCAACTGATCCGCCTCATCCAAGCGCGGGATGTAGCTCTCGAACAGGGTAGCTGCGCGCAGGTTCGTGCTCTGGTCATCACCCAGGGCAATCAGGAACAGGCGGTATTGGCAAGTGGCCAGGCGTTCGGAATACTGGTATTTCTCGCTGGCGCTTACATTCTCATAGAGCAGTGCCGCCGCCGGCCAGTGGCCCTGTTGGAACAAGCCTTCCGCTACTTCATACAGCATGGGAACATAGGTCAGATTATCCAGCAGGTTCTCCACCAGAAGCCCGATACAATCCGTTCGCCCCAGTTCCGCACACTTCACAATGAACGGGCGAAGCCGCCGCCAGGTCGGTGCCGAATAATAGAAGCATTCTTCCACGTACAAGCTGTAAAAAAAATCCTCGCCAAGCCCCATTCCTGCAGTGATTGACTCCAGATGGCTCATGGCAATGGGCTGATGGCCATTAATAATCCGGCTCAGTGTCCCGGAATTAATACCGGAGCTTATGGCGAACTGATTAATGGACAGCCCATGCTGGGTTAGATAATCTGCAAGCTGGTCTCGAATCATGACTGCAGGCTTCAAAGCAACACCACCTCCCACATTCCATAATTTAGAACTTTATGTTTATATCTGTATGTTAGAGGATGGGATTTCAACCGTCAATAGAATAGAGTCAAATAAAACAACTATATCGCGAAAGTGTGAAGAATTCGAAACAGTTTGGCAACGGGCTGGCCGAACCTTACGATAAGGGGAGAGTTTATGAGAAAAATAAGCATCATTTCAATTTCAATGATAATATTACTTGTTTTCATATATGTCTTAGTCAGACCAAATCCTGAGATTGTTAGCGTCAGTCTTATTTCCGAAACAGCGGAAATTACTTACACTGATAACGATAGTATTCGAATATTCAGCGATGCTATAAGAACTGTGAAAAAAGTACGCGGGGCTGTTGATGTGGGTCCCCCCACATATCGAATGAATGTTACTTACGCGGATAGCGAAGTTGTGAAATTCAGCCTTTATTTAGATTATAAAATCAAAAGTGGATTTTTGATTAATGATAGTAATAGCGAAAAAATGTTGAAATTAAAAGAAAGCAGTTCTAAAGAATTAACAGATCTATTGAGTAAAGACTAATTTAAGAGAAATCACTTAGCCATACAACAGGCCCCACAACTGGACTCCCATGTAGACGGCGATCGCCCAGATCAGCAGGGCGGAAACGGTATTCAGCCCCTTCATGACCTTGCCAGAAGCAGCCAGCCTGCCGAGCTGGCGGCCCGCTGCAGCAAGACCGAGGAACCAGAGCCAGGAGACGGCCACTGTCGCCGCCGCGAAGGTCCAGCGCACCGCCCCTTCGTATTGCAGCGAGCTGGTCCCGATCACGCCCACCGTATCCAGAAGGGCATGAGGGTTCAGGAGGGACACAGACAGCGCATAGAGGATCTGTCCCTTCGCTGATAGCCGGCCCGACTCATCCTTCGCTGGAGCAGAGCGCCAGATTCTCCAGCCCATGAAGGTGAGGAACAGAATGCCTGCCCCATATATAACAGGCGTCACCCAGCGTAGCGATAAAATGACCAAGGAGACTCCGCCGACTGCGGCAGCGATAAACAGTGTGTCGCACACCGCTGCCGTCAGTACGACAGGCAGCACACTGCGGAATCTGGCATGCTGCGCCCCTTGATTGAAGACGAATATATTCTGCACGCCCAGCGGCAGAATCAGCCCGAAGGCCAGGATCATTCCATGTAGAATGGCCTGTACCATTTCTTTTCCCCCTCTTATCTTCCTTTTAGTGCTTCCAGGGTAAACCAGCTTCACAGGCTTCCTCCAGCTAAGCCTACTGATCGTACTCTGTTATAACAGCTGTCGTAACCATCCAAGTTCTTCGACATATACCAACCAAGACGAATGAAAGGGGAGGAATCATGGTAGACTGGAAGAAAGAAGGAACGAGAACGAGAGAACGAAATGAGGGATAATGTTAGTCAGTAGCGGCTGTGAGGGGGGACAACCGTTCGGTAGCCTGCCCTCGCAGTGGATAATGTGTTCGGTTTTTCGCATACATTAGAACCGATTACTTGCGCAGAGAGCAGTATGTTCGGTTTTTCCCTTTTGCACAATAATTCGTCCGGAAGGAGCCTGCTCTTGACACATGCACAAAGGCCCAACCATACAACAATAGACATAAGCACGCCCGGCCCATCCGTACATACGGAGGATTCTCGGCCCGCAGCTACTGGATCACAGCAAGCTGGTGCCCGCTCCGGCCTGCCGGACACCTGGAAGCCGGACCCGGCTTCTCCGCTGCCGCTTCACGGCCAGATCTCAGCTCACTTCCTGGCCAAGATCAGCACCGGGGCCTGGCCTCCCGGGATGCGTCTGGCCCCGCAGCGGGAGCTCAGCCGCCAGCTCGGAGTGAACCGCAGTACGGTGGTCACCGCACTGGGCCAGCTGACCGCGCTGGGCCTGATCGAAGGCAGGCGCGGCGGCGGAACGATAGTTACAGGCGTGCGTTCAACGCTCCCGGCTTCCGGCGGTTCCGCCGGACAGTCCGGAGAAGCCGGGGAAGCGGAGCCCTCTGAGCGGCAACGCTCAGGCAACTGGAACGATTATGTGGAGGAGGGAATTCATTATCCCAACCTGCCCACCATTCAGGACATTAACCGGCTCGAATATAAGCCGGGCCTGATCCGCCTTGGCACGGGTGAGCCAGCGCCCGGGCTGCTGCCTGGAGCAGCGATGAATGAGGTGCTGGCCGGACTGGCGCAGCGGATTCTTCCTCCGCTCTCCTATGAAGAGCCGCTCGGTAATCCGGCGCTGCGGACAGCGGTCAGCCGGTTACTGGCCCGGAGCGGCATTACCGCTGGACCGGACTCCATTCTGATTACCTCCGGCGCACTCCAGGGGCTTCAGCTCATTGCCCTCGGGCTGCTGCCGCGCGGTACGTCTATTCTGCTGGAGAAGCCGTCTTATCTGTATTCGATTCATGCCTTTCAGTCTGCGGGTGTGAAATTCAGCGGCCTGCCTATGGATGAGCGTGGTCTGATCCCGGACCAGCTTGCAGCCGAGGCGGTCCGCAGTAAGGCCGCGATGCTCTACAGTATCCCTTCTTTTCACAATCCAACCGGAATCCTGATGGATGCCGGACGCCGCCGGGAGCTGATGGAGGTCACAGGCAGACTCGGGCTGCCCATCCTGGAGGATGGGGCCTACCAGGAATTATGGCTGGACGTCCCCCCTCCGCCGCCGCTGAAGGCACTGGATTATGAGGGGCGGGTCCTGCATCTGGGCACCCTGTCCAAGGCTGTCAGCCCCGGGCTGCGCATCGGCTGGATTGCCGGACCGGAGCCGGTCGTCCGGCGGCTGGCCGACATCAAGATGCAGAGCGATTACGGCGCAAGCTCCCTGTCTCAGCTGGCGGCCGCAAGCTGGCTTACGGGCGGCTATCATGAAGAGCACCTGCAGGTACTGCGCAGCAGACTCCGCGCGCGCCGCAGCCATATGCTTGAGCTGCTGCAGCTCCATTGCACCGGACTGGCAACCTGGAATGTTCCGTCAGGAGGCTTCTATATCTGGCTGTCTCTCCACCAGGCGGTCCCTCCGCGCAAGCTGTTCACCGCAGCGCTGCGCGCCGGACTGCTGCTGAATACAGGCGATCTGTATGACCGCAGCGACGTCCGGCATCTCAGACTGTCCTATGCTTATGCCTCGGCGGCTGAACTAGAGCAGGGCATCCCCCTGCTGGCTGAGTTAATCCGGCAGGGACTTTGATTGCAGACAGCACACACACGGATTCTAACGATACGGTGCGCAAATAGCCCCTAACCCTGACAACATCATTTGTGTGTCATGGTTAGGGGCTACACTGTTTGTACTCCTAGCCGTTGAAAGCCCGAACTGGGTTGCCGGGGCGGACCCTCCGCATCAACGGCAGGTTCATCTGCTCTGCTGCGGCAGACGCACGATGAAGGCCGTCCCCTCTCCGGGACGGCTCGTTACGTGTACGCTGCCTTCGTGGAGCTCTACGATCTTCTTCACGAGCGGGAGGCCCAGCCCGCTTCCGCTTCCGCTGCTGACGCTTCTGGACTTATCCGCCTTATAGAAGCGTTCGAAGATCCGCTCCAGCTCCTCTTCGGTCATACCGATCCCGCTGTCCCTAACCTCCACCTCCACCCACTCCCCCATGCTGCGCACGATGACGGTGATGCGTCCGCCCTGCGGAGTGAACTTGATACTGTTATGCAGCAGGTTGGTCCATACCTGGCTCAGCAGATCCTGTACCGCGCTCACGGTGGTCTCCTGAAGCTCGGCCTCCACTTCAATCTCCTTGCCCAGCCACTGCGGCTCTGCGGCCAGGATCATCGCCTGCACTTGCTTATCCAGCCTATAAGGCTTGCGCTCGAACGGGAAGCTCTCCGCCTCCAGCACGGACAGCTTCAGCAGATTGTCGCTCAGGCCGGACAGACGGCGGCTCTCCGCTTCAATAATATCCAGGTAATGCTTGCGGATGTCCGGACTGAGGTTCTCCTCTTGCAGCGCGGCAGCGAACCCGCGGATCGAGGTCAGTGGCGACTGGATCTCATGGGAGACGCTTGCGATGAAGTCCTGCCGCATCAGCTCCATCCGGCTCAGCTCGCTCGCCATTTCATTAATTCCTTCCACAATCCCTCCGAACTGCCGGTACTGGCCGCTGTTCTCCAGTTCAATCTTGAAATCGCCCTGCGAGATCTGCCGCATGGCCGTAAGGATCGGCCTATAGAAATTCTGATCCTCGCCGCGTGTAGCGAAGGCAATAATCGCCCCGCTGACGAAAAAGATGATAATCTGCATAGCCATAACAAACAGGTGATACCCGTATTCAGAGAAGGACCAGCCGAAATGACGGACCAGCAGTCTTGATCCGAAATAGCTCCCGTTCCAGGAGATATAGAGCATAATCAACATTCCGGCTATAGGTCCAACTATACCGATTTTCTCCCATATCTTCATGATTCTACGCTTCATGCCTATCCCTCCAGCCGGTAGCCAAGCCCCCGGATCGTACGAATGGAGAATCCGAATCGCTCCTGCGGGAACCGCTCGCGCAGACGGCCCACATGTACATCCAGCGTCCGCTCATTGCCTTCATAATCATAGCCCCAAATCTCTTCAATGAGCCGGTCGCGGGTCAGCGTCTGCCCCCGGTAACTGGCCAGCTTGAAGAGCAGCTCGAATTCCTTCAGCGGCAGCGTGAACTCGCCATGCTCGGACAGCACTTCGTAGGTTGTGCGGTTCATCCGCAGACTGCCTACGGTAACACTCTGGGCGGCGGAAATCTGGTAACGCTTCAGCAGTGCCTTGACCCTGGCGATCAGCACCGGCGGCTCGAACGGCTTGACCAGATAGTCGTCTGTGCCCAGCTCGAAGCCTTTGACAATCTGCGAGGTCTCCCCTTTGGCCGTCAGCATTAGTATCGGAAAATCATACTGCTTACGCAGCTCCCGGCACAGCTCCCAGCCGTCCATATTCGGCATCATGATATCAATGATGGCCATATCCGCCGTGCTCTCTTCGAGCAGCCGCAGCGCCTCCAGTCCGTCAGAAGCGCTCAGCACCTCGGCCATCCCTTCAGCTCTCAGGAACACTCCCACCAATTCGCGGATATGCGGATCGTCGTCCACTACCAGTATTTTGACCATAGTCTGTAGAACCCTCCTCTATCTCTTGGCTCAGAAGCTCGGGTGTGTTCAGCTGCAGCTGCTGCTCGGCGAATTCACGGTACAGCTCATGGTCCCTCAGCAGCTCCTCATGCGTACCTTTGCCGGTAATCCGGCCCTTTTCCATGAAAATAATCTGATCCGCGTTCACCACCGTAGCTAATCTGTGGGCGATTACAATCGTGGTCCGGCCCTGCATCAGATTGCCCAGCGCCTTCTGCACTACGGCCTCCGACTGACTGTCGAGGCTTGAGGTTGCCTCATCCAGCATGAGTATCTTCGGATCGCGCAGCAGCGCTCTGGCGATGGCAATCCGCTGCCGCTGTCCGCCGGACAGCTTCACCCCACGCTCACCGACATCCGTGTTGTACCCGTCCGGCAGCTCTTCAATGAAGCCGTCAGCGTAGGCCATGGCCGCAGCCCGCTTCAGCTCCTCCTTGCTGATCTCGCGGTCCAGCCCGTATCCGAGATTCTCGGCAATGGTACCGGCCAGCAGCGGACTTTCCTGTGAGACATAACCGATTCGCTTCCGCCAGGATTTCAGGGAGAACACAGACGCCGGTTTGCCGTCCAGCCGGATGACTCCGCTCTGCGGCTCATAGAACCGTTCCAGCAGCGAGAATAAGGTTGTTTTACCGCCGCCGCTCGGGCCGACAATGGCAGTCACCTGCCCTGGCTGCATAGTAAAGCTTACCTTGCTGAGCACCTTCTCCCCCGTCTTGTATCCGAAGCTGAGGTCTTCCACCGCAATCGGCCCCTCTGTGCCCTCAGCCTCTTCCACACCTTCATACACCTCTTCCTCTGCTGCAAGGGTCTCAATGATCCGCTCGGAGGCCCCCTTGGCCTTCTGGAGCTGGGTGAAGAATTGCGTCAGCTGTGTCAGTGGCATAATAATCTGAATCAGATACAGAATAAAGGCGACCAGTTCACCGGCGGTGAGCGCCCCTGAGGATACCTGCATCCCGCCATAGCCGATAATAACCACCAGCAGCATCATGAAGACGAAGGAGATCAGCGGGCTGATCAGGGCGCTGATCTTGCCCTCACGAATCCCGAAGCCCAGCAGGTTCATAATCCCTTGCCGTCCGGCTTCATACTCCTTCTGCTCCGCTCCCGAGGATTTCACCAGCCGGATCTCGGACAATACGCCGCTGAGCACAGCGGTGAAGGAGGCCGTCTCGTCTTGCGTTCCCTTGGAGATCTTGTACATCTGCCGTCCCAGCGGCACCAGAATCAGCGCCGACAGCGGAAGCACCGTGAACAGCACCAGCGTCATTTTCCAGTTCAGATAGAACAGCACCAGGACAGAGCCGACAATGGAGATGAGGCCGGTGAACAGACTGGCCAGATGCTCCGAGATCAGTGTCTTGAGAATTCCTGTATCATTAGTCATCCGGCTAACGCTCTCGCCTGTCCGGTTCTCATTATAGTAGGATACGGGCAGCACCAGAAATTTGCGCCACAGCCTGTCACGCAGCCCGGCCACGACTTTTTGCCCGACGGCATTCAAGAGGTAAATCGAGACTCCGCCGGCCACGGTCTGCGCAATGAACGCTCCGGCGATGGCTGCAATCTGCAGCTTGCTGACCGAAGCCAGCGAGAAGCCGTCCACCAGATTCTTCGTGAACATGGGAATCACCAGACCGACAAGGGTCGAAATGATACTGAGGCCAAGGGCCAGCGCCAGCAGCAGATAAGATGGCTTGGTTTCGTGCAGCAGCTTCAGGAAGGGCTTCATGGCCGCGCCCTGCTTCTGCGGTGCTTGCTTGTTTTTCATAAGAACTCCCCTTTTCCGGCAGATAGATGTATGGAGCAGTGGGGCCCCGCTTCCGCCATATAACCCAGAATAACTGGCCTATGTAAACTGAAGTTAAACAGATATTTTGCCATTGATTTGTAATTCCCCATAAAAGTTGGTTTGTATCCCTTTTCAACAAATGTTACAGTGATATCAGCGGCATCATAAGACGGCCACAGTAAGAATGCAGGCATCCTAGCGGGAAAGGAGTGCAAAGTTTGCGGGATCATCTCGATAAGCAGCTGTCTTTCACCTCTCTGAAATGGTTCAACTTCTTCGTGTATGGAACGGTTGTCCTCTTCACCAGCTTCTTTCCCTTATATCTACAGGATGTAGGGATGAATAAGCTGGAGATTGGGAGCCTAATGTCTGTAGGCGCACTGGTCTCCATTATTGCCAACCCCTTCTGGGGCATCTGGAGTGACCGGTATCAGAATATCCGGCGGATTGTCCTCGTCATGCTGACGGGAACGCTGGTCTTGACCCAACTTGTCTTTCAGGCCAATACATATGAAATGATCTACATATCCATTCTGTTCTTCTATTTCTTCCAGGGGCCGCTGTTCGCCCAGAGCAACACGATGATTCTCAGCTATATTGACGGAACCAGCCGCAGCTTTGGCTCATTCCGGTTATGGGGATCGCTAGGCTGGGCTTTCACCGCCATCCTTGCCGGTCCCGTGATTGAATGGGCCGGCATCTCTGTGCTGTCCTATCTGTTTGCGTCACTGCTCTGTGCAGCGATGATTGCACTGATCACGCTGCCGAAGCTGGACCATTCGATCGGAATCGCCCCCTTGCCCTTCAAAGGCATGAGCCAGATCTTCCATAACCCGTTCTTCCTGTGCTTCATCCTCTTCGGCATCCTGGTCTCGATTCCGAATACGATGAATAACACCTTTGTGTCACTGTACATCACGGAGCTGGGCGGAAGCAAGACGATGATCGGTCTCGCTGTGTTCCTGTCCTCCATCCTGGAGATGGGCGTGCTGCTCCTCTGCAATTACTTTCTCCGGCGCAGAATCCCGGTCCTGCTGGCCTCGCTCACTCTGGTCAGTGCGCTGTTCTTCCTCCGCTGGTGGCTGATGGCCGATGCAACGACACCGCTGCAGGTCGCGCTGATTCAGGTGCTGCACTCCATTACCTTCGGCGGGTTCTTCTATGTCGGAACCCAGTTGACCATGCTGCTGGTGCCGAGGCCTTACCGTTCCTCGGGACAAGCGCTCTACACGCTCACCTGGAGCGGAATGTCCGGTATTCTCGGCGGCGTCCTCGGCGGCTGGATGTATCAGACCCTTGGCGCGCAGACGATGTATCAATCCGGTGCGCTTCTTGCCCTGTTCGGGGCAATCGGCTTCGGAATGATGTGGCTCACTGTCATTCGCGGCAGCTACCGCCCCCCCCCTGATCCCGAGGATGAGCTGGCGGAGGACTAGCAGTGCGCAGGATATAGCAAACAGGCTTGGCCTCCCGGCGGGAGACCAAGCCTGTTTGCTTATATGCAGCTCATCTAGCCTTTTTTGGGCTGGAAGGAGCTTTTGAGGGATACAATCAGATTGAACACCAGATGCTCCGGCGACGAATACTTGCTGTCTACGTTGAAGTACCCGTGACGGAAGAACTGGAACTTGTCCTGTGCCACGCTGTCCTTCAGCCCTGGCTCCACGAAGCCCTGCAGGATCTCGATGGACTTCGGATTCAGCTGATCCAGGAAGGTTGGCTCCGGCTTATCAGCGGAAGCTTCCAGACCTTCTACTTCGGCATCCGTCTCTGCCTCTTCAGCAGAGATCAGCGGCTCATAGAGGCGGAATTCCGCCGGTACAGCCTGTCCGGCATCTACCCAGTGCAGCGTTCCCTTAACCTTGCGGCCGGTGAACCCGCTGCCGCTCTTCGTCTCAGGATCATAGGTACAATGCAGCTCCACCACTTCGCCATTCTCATCCTTGATGAAGTCGTTGCACTTGATGAAATAAGCATTCTTAAGGCGCACTTCATTGCCGGGGAACAAGCGGAAATACTTATTCGGCGGAATCTCCATGAAGTCATCGCGTTCAATATAGATCTCACGGGAGAATGGAATCTGACGGTTGCCCATCTCCGGGTTCTCCACATTGTTCTCAATTTCGAAGTATTCGGTCTCGCCTTCGGGGTAATTCGTAATAACCACCTTCAGCGGCCGCAGCACAGACATCGTCCGGGGAACCGTCAGCTTGAGATCTTCACGGATGAAGTGCTCCAGCATCTGCAGGTCCACCAGTCCCTGGCTCTTCGAGATACCGGTCTCATGCACGAAGCTGCGGATGGCCTCCGGCGTATAGCCGCGGCGGCGCAGCCCGGAGATCGTAGGCATGCGGGGATCATCCCAGCCGTCCACATGGCCTTCATCCACCAGCAGCTTCAGCTTGCGCTTGCTCGTAACCGTCTGGGCCAGATTAAGGCGTCCGAACTCATACTGATGTGGCGCAGCCTCCAACTCACATTCCGCTACAACCCAGTCATAGAACGGGCGCTGATCCTCAAACTCCAGGGAGCAGAGAGAATGGGTGACATGCTCAATGGCATCCTCCAGCGGATGTGCGAAGGTATACATCGGATAAATGCACCATGCGTCCCCCGTATTGTGGTGATGGGAGTGGGAGATCCGGTAGATGACCGGGTCACGCAGATTGATGTTAGGAGAGGACATATCAATTTTGGCGCGCAGCACCTTCTCGCCGTCCTTGAATTCTCCCGCCTTCATGCGGTGGAACAGATCAAGGTTCTCTTCTGCTCCGCGTTCGCGGTAAGGGCTGTTCTTCCCCGGCTCCGTTAGGGTTCCCCGGAATTCACGGATCTGCTCGGCGCTGAGATCATCAACATAGGCCTTGCCCTTCTTGATCAGCAGCTCGGCCCGCGCATACATCTCCCCGAAATAATCGGAGGCGAACCGCAGCTCCTCCCATTCATACCCGAGCCATTTCACATCCTCCTGGATGGAGTTGACATATTCGGTATCTTCCTTGAGCGGATTCGTGTCATCGAATCTCAGATGGGTCTTGCCGCCGAACTCATCCGCCAGCGTGAAGTTAATCCAGATCGCCTTGGCATGTCCGATATGTAAATAACCGTTCGGCTCCGGTGGAAAGCGGGTGACGACTTCCTTAACCTTACCCGAGCGGAGATCTTCGGTAATGACGTTCTTAATGAAATTGGAGGGTGTACCCTGGTTCTCCACATTGATCAACCTTTCATTCTGTAATATAACTACTTCCTTGTATGAACATGTTTCCTACTAATATACCCGTTAAGCAGGGAATGTTCAATAAAAGTTAAGCAGCGCCCGCATCCTTTGACTTCTCTCCCGGCGATGGAGTAGCATGATAAATATAGGAATATTACGCTAAAGGGGGATGCTTATGCAACCGGTAAAACTGCCTAAAGAGCAGCGGGAGATGATTACGGAGAATATCCGTGCCTACTTCGAAGCTGAGCGCGGGGAAACGATAGGCCACCTGGCCGCAGACAATCTGTTGGAGTTCTTCCTGAAGGAGCTGGGACCGGCAATCTATAACGGGGCGCTCAGCGACTGCCGCACGCTTGCCCTCCAGCGTATGCAAGCCCTGGAGGAAGACATCTACGCCTTGGAGTGGCAGAAGCGTTAGTTCAGCGAGGCTTATAACTCACAACGCATAGGGGGGCAGCCGCATGTTTAATTATGTCATAGATGAAGAGCTGAAGCTGAAGCTGCTCATGCCGGAGCATGCCCGTCAGATGTTCGCCCTGGTGGAACGCTCCCGCCACCGGCTCAGGCAGTGGCTGCCTTGGGTGGATGGCGTATCCGAACAGGCTCATCTTACCACGTTCATCAAGAACTCCGTGAAGCAGGGCATTGATAACGGGGGCTTCACTGCCGGACTGTGGGTCCGGGAGGAATTGGCCGGAATTATCGGCTATCACGAGATTGACTGGCATAACCGCTCAGTCGGCATCGGCTACTGGCTGGGCGAGGGTTATGAGGGACAAGGCTATATGACCAGTGCCTGCCGGGTCTTTGTCGATTACGCCCTGCTGGAGCTGGACCTGAACCGCATCGAGATCCGCTGCGCTACAGGCAACCTGGCCAGCAGAGCGATCCCCGAACGGCTGGGATTCATCTTCGAAGGGGTCATCCGCCAGGCCGAGAAGCTGCCTGCCGGTTATGTGAACCACGCAGTGTACGGCCTGTTGCGCAGCGAATGGAAGCTGCTGGGCTGAAACTAACTATTTCAATTGCTCTTTTTCCACTTGTTTTCGGTTATTTTCCAGATGTAGGCGAGATAAGATACGTTTTTCCACATGTTTACTTGAAGGGCGGGTTGAAAGTGGCGGAGCGACAGAGTGGCATGTGCAGGTGTGGAGAGAGACGAGTATCTTAACTCTCCGCCGCATCCAGCCAGCCCCGGAACCGCTCCCGGAGGCCAGCCGCAAGGCTCTCCAGTCCGGCCAGCTCGGCGAGTCCGGTGTGATCCTTGCGCCCGTGCTCCATCGAGTACAGGACCTGTCTCACCGGGATATTGCCTGCTCCGCTCGCAAGCTTCACGATCCGGTCACCGGCTGCAAGGCGGCCTTCACGCAGCACGCGGAGGTAGAAGCCGCTGTAGCCGGTGGACAACACATGGGCCGGCATATCTGCCGGTCCATGCTTTTGCGTAAGCTTGAAGCACGGGAAGCGCGGCTGGCTCACCTCCAGTAGTGCTGTACCGATCTCGAAGATATCCCCGATACACACCTCGGTCTCCAACAATCCGCACGCCGTAATATTCTCCCCAAAGGCGGAAGACTCCAGCTTCCGGCCAAGCCGCTCCTCCCAATAGGCATAATGCTCCACCGGATAGACGCAGACTGCCTTGTCAGGGCCTCCGTGGTTGATCAGATCCGCTTGTCCGTCCCCGGTGAACCCTCCGGCTCGAAGTGCAAGCGAACCGGCAACCGGCAGCTTGTAAATTCCGGTGTCCAGCGGCTTGCCGCGGTATTCCACCGTCTTCGGCTTGCCTACATTCAGCGAGACGACTTGCATCTTCACTTCAGTCTCCATCCCCTTCTCCTCCCGTCAGCCAGCAGCTCATGAATACTTCATCCACATAACGTCCGCTTAAGTAGAACTCCTCCCGCAGGCGTCCCTCTTCCTCGAACCCGCATTTGCGGTAGAAGTGAAGCGCCGGTGTATTGCAGGAGAGCACGCGCAGCCGCAGCTTGCGGATGCCATGCCTCACGGCATGGCGCTTGATCTCCGCGATCAACCGGCTGCCTACACCCAGCCGCTGAAAGCGCGGATGCACAGCGATATTCACCTCGCATACATGGCGGTTGCTCTCCATCCCGCTGGGACAGCCGAAGCCGACATAACCGCATAACTCCCCTTCCTGCAAGGCCACGAGCTGGGAGCCGGGCGGCGCATGCAGCAAATAGTCCTCCCGCGAGCGCCACATCAGCGGACCCGGGGTTGTATTCTCCGTCCAGATCATATTATCCAGCACGATCAGCTCACGGGCATCCCTGATTTCGGAGGGCCGGATAAGCAGCGCAGCATCTCTGTTGATTGGTTGCATCATTATACACCCCTTGCCTTACTAATTACTAAGCAGATCGTAAAAGGTTTAGTTACAGCCTGAACGATTATGCTGTCCTGCGCTCAGGCTGTACGGCCGAACGATTCACGTAGGCGTGGACCGCGAAGAATCCTACAGACAGCACAGCCATGCCGCAAGCGAGCCAGCCGGTAGGCGCAAGACCGCCCCTGTCGAACTGAACGCCCATCAGATATGGCCCGATGACACGTCCGATTGCGCCGATCCCGCCGCTGAGCCCGAGATAGAACGGCGCGCTGCGCTGGGCATGCTCCGAGATGAAGGAAGGCATCGCCGGAGAGATCAGCATCTCCCCAAGGGTAGCCAGCACCATGCCCAGCAGCATCCCCGGATAGCTTGGCACCATCAGAATTACAGCATACCCGGCCAGGTAAAAGACGGCGCTTGCCGTCATCTGCGCGGTTGACGTCTGCGCGAATCCGCGCTTGATCAGGCTGACCAGCGGCTGCGCCGCGAAGATCAGCACACCGTTCAGCGTCCAGAGGAAGCCGTATAGCTGCTTCGACCAGCCCTCCGAGATAATGAACGGCGAGACTCCGCTGTTCCAGATCGAATTGCCGATCAGCAGGAACATCGAACCCAGCGCCATGAACAGATAGATCCGTATATGGCCGAGAAGTCTCCAGCCCGATACTTCATTCTGCGGATGCTTCTTAGCGGCTTGGCCCTGAGCCGGTGCCGCCCCTACCCTGCGCAGATAGATGAAGAAGAATCCGGCAAATACAGCCGAGGTGACTCCGTTGAGCACAAAGCTCAGCATATAATTGCCCAGGAAGCCACTCAGCGCGGTTCCCAGAGCTACCCCTATATTATTAGCAACATAGATGATATTGAACAGCTCGGCGCGCTGCTCCGCGAACCGGAAGCCGATAAACGCCTGAATCGCCGGGAGGGAGAGGGAGTTGAACAATCCCATCAGCCCCATCACGATAATGAATACGCTCCAGCTTCCGCTCGCCCACGGGAGGGCAAACAGCGTCAGGGCATTCATGGCCAGAGCGCCGACAATCAGTCGGTTGACCCCTACCTTATGGTACAACGAGCCGCCCAGCAGCTGACCGGCAATCCCCCCAAGGGACTGCACCAGCAGAACAATTCCCGCGTCCTTCATACTACGTCCCAGTTCATCGAATACATACATGGTAACCAGCGGCCACATCAGCGCACTGCCGGTAGCATTAATAAGACTGGCAATCAAGAATACTTTTATTTCCTTCGGATAGGCCTGCATGAATCTCATATCTTGTCTGTCATCCCCTGTAACATAGCTGTCATTAATCCATCCAGTATCATCCCAACACAGGGGGCAGGGCAAGCATGCGCGTTAATGCTGTATCGCGGGAAACCAGAGAATTATCCTATTGAAAATCAATCCCTTCTTCACCGCCGCCAGCGATATTAATATTCTATAACCCGCTCTTTCACACGTAAACAAAAATACCTTGCCGGCACTGATTCGTTCCCCGGAACCCGGGGTAATGATCCATATGAAACACTCCCTATTTTATTCACCGTGAGATCCGATTTCGTTCCCCCGAATCGGATTGCACGGTGAATTTTGTTTAAATATAAGTATTTATAAGTTTTACTCTATAAATTATCCTTCTATTTCTCGCTGAAACGTTACCGTCCTTATAAAGGACGGCAAAGCCGTTTCCACTTGTGTCCGGAGAAAGATCCTGCTGTACCCGACATAAAAACACTCCCTGTCTCTACGAATCCCTTGAAGCAGGATGCCGAGAAGCAGGAAGTGCTTAGGCCAAGCTATGGTACAGTCAGGCGATTCACCGGGTCAGGTCCGATATTGATTAAGCGTGTTTCTTCAAACCCGCAGCAGGGACGCCTGCAGCCGAGTTCACTGCTCCCGCCTCCTTGCGCAGATAGGCCATCCAGTACGCAGCAGCCACGAAGATCGCGCCGCCCGTCAGATTGCCCAGCCAGACCGGAACGAAGTTGGCCACATACTGGCCCCAGGTGAAATGTCCTTCGAAGATCGCAGCAGGGATAAGGAACATGTTAGCTACAACGTGCTGGAAGCCGATGGCCACAAACGCCATGGTCGGGAACCAGATACCGAGGATTTTGCCGCTGAAATTGTCTGCCCCGTACGACAGCCATACCGCCAGCGCTACGAGCCAGTTACAGCCGATCCCGGAGATAAAAGCCTGCAGGAACGTAGCATCGATCTTATGCTCCGCCATACTTACCAGCTTCTCCAGATACACACCATCTGATGTAAGACCAACGATGTGACCGAAGAAATAAGCAACGAACAAGGCGCCTGCCAGGTTGCTGAGCGTGATCAGCACGAGGTTCTTCATCACTTCCCAGAACGAGATCTTCTTCGCAATGAACGCCAGCGGCACCGCCATCATATTGCCCGTCAGCAGTTCCCCTCCGGCAAGCAGCACCAGAATGAGTCCAACCGGGAACACCGCAGCCCCGATGAAGTTAGCAATGGACCCCCACTCGGCAGGCGCACCGGCAATGACACGAATATCCAGCAAAAATCCGAGCGCGATAAACGCCCCTCCCAGAAAACCGAGAATGAGTACAGTGCTAAGCGGATTATGTGCCTTCTTGACTCCGTTCTCTACCGTAACTTCAGCGATTCCCTGCGGTTTGTTATAAGCCATGATTCCTATCCCCTTCTAATTACTTAAAATTTGTTCCTTTATGCCATTGTAACGTGATCCTAATCACATTTACGTGATAAAAGTCACTATCCGAAAAACCAAGTGAAAGTTTTCACTGACATGTCAAATTTACCATAAAAGCTGGATTCATGCACTGATTTAATACAGCTCAAGGAATTCACAGATTAATCTCACCGGAAGGAACCGGAGCATCCAGCAGCGAATAAAAAAGATAAAAGTTATACCGGCTGCTTGTTAAACAGGCCGGAGAGAGGAGTCTTTGTATGGTTAGCCAAGAAGTACAGGACATCATTGAAACGTATATCAGGGCATATAATTCTTTTGACATTCAAGGCATGGTTGACCTGATGCACCAGGATATCATCTTCCGGAATATTTCAAATGGGGTAACCACCACGGAAACCAGCGGCATCCCGGCATTCCGGGCATTGGCTGAGCAATCATCAACGATGTTCTCCAGCCGCCGCCAGATCATTACCGGGTACAGCGCAGGACCTGACAATAATGTTGAGGTGGCCATTGATTATGAAGGCATCCTTGCCGTGGATATGCCTGGCGGATTATCGGCCGGTGATATGCTGCGGCTAAAGGGAACGTCTATATTCGGCATTAAGGATGGAGAAATTGTGTTGATTGAGGACCGCAGCTGAGCACATAACATTTAAGAAACACAAGTGGAAACGGCTTTGCCGTCCTTTACAAGGACGGTACCGTTTCGGCGAGAAATAGACGGATAAGATGTAGTCGGTTTTTCGACCACATTCAGCCCGGATGACCACTCGCGTATCCCCGGCTTTATGCACCACTTATCCACATCGGAAGAAAATCATAATTCCCTTTTCAAAAAAAAGAGCCCGGAATGGGCTCTAATACAAAGGTATCAATAAATTAAGCGTGGACAGGCTCCTTGACGGGAGCAGGCTTAGGCAGAGCCTGAAGGCCTGCAGTGTTCAGGAAGTTCCAAGGCTTGTTGTAATGCGGCTGGAAGAAGAAGTCGATGAAGGCCAGCTGGTCAACGGTCATCTTGTTCTGGATGCAGACCGATACGGTATTGATCGACTGCGTCAGATCCATCTTGGACATAATCTGCGCGCCCAGAATGCGGCGGGTGGCACGGTCAAAGACCACTTTTACCTGAACCTGCTCGAAGGTCGGCATGAACTCCGGACGGTAGTTGTCGATCAGCATTACACTCTCCGTATCCATTCCCTCGGCTGCGGCAGCCTCTTCCGTTAGTCCGGTTCCGGCAATATTGTCCTCATAGATCTTGATGCCCGATGTTCCTTGCGTACCCATGTAGGGGATCGTGTTCGAGACCAGATTGCGGGCGACCAGCGTTCCCATACGCACTGCATTGGTGGCCAGCGGAATGTACGCGTGCTTCCCGGTCGGATTGTAATGAATCGCGCAGCTGTCACCGGCAGCATAGACATCCGGCAGGCTGGTTTGCATATAATCGTTAACCATAATCGCGCCGTTCGGCAGCATATCCACTTGACCCTTCAGCAGCTCGGTATTCGGACGGAAGCCGATGCAGAGTATCACCAGATCCGTCTCATGTTCACCCTTGCTCGTAATCACCTTGGTCACTCTGCCGTTCTCCCCTGCGAAAGAGGCAACCTTCTCGCCCAGCGCCAGCTTAATGCCGTGATCCTCAAGCGACTGCTGGATCGGTGCGGTGAACTCTTCGTCGAGATATTTGCTCAGGATGCGGTCTTCCCCGTCAATCAGCGTAACTTCCTTGCCGTTCATCTGAAAAGCCTCCACCAGCTCGACCCCGATATATCCGGCACCGACCACAGTAATTCTGTTCACCTTCTGCGCTTCTTCGATAATGGTGTTGGAATGATTGTAGTTCTTCGAGAGCAGGATACCCTCCATCTCTATTCCTTCGAGCTTAGGCACAATTGGCCATGAACCGGTTGTCATAATTAATTTGTCATACGTATCTTCCATTTCCTCGCCGGTCACGAGGTTGCGGGCTTTCAGGGTTTTGCGGGCGGTATCCACGTTAATTACCTCATGGCGCATCTTCGTCTGCACACCTAGCGCAGCCAGCTGTTCCGGGGAGGAATAGAATAGTCCCTGCGGGTCCTTGACCACACCGCCAACGTATAAGGCAATGCCGCAAGACAGGAATGAGATATTATCGTTGCGCTCGTACACCGTGATCTGTGCATCCGGGTATAACTGTGCGGTATTTACAATGGCGGCCGTTCCGGCGTGGGTACATCCAATGACTGCTACTTTCATGATTTCTTCCTCCTCCAAGTTGAAAAGCTTATTTAGTAGGGCTTGTGTTTACGTTTGTGATTGTTTTCACTTTATACACTGATTATATTGTGATATTTATCACATTGCAAGTAGTTTTGTGATTTTTCTCACAATGTTCACAATTTCAAATTTTAATAACTTTGGAGTTTCACCGCATCATCCACTCCACTAGTGCCGCCGATGCGCTCTTCAACCTTGGTTTAGTTTCCCCCGGAGGAGGGGCATTATGTCTGCCAGGAGCAGGAAACAGCAGGAGGATAAAGAGTTAGGCAGAACCGCAGCCCTGTAATCGGACTAAATCACTTCCATCGAGCTTGAGCACCTCGCGCCAGCCCATTGTAATCGGTTTTTCGATTACATTTGCTCCGTGTCCGCTACGCCCAGCCCATTGTAATCGGTTTTTCGATTACATTGCGGTCACTTACCCTCGCGGCTGCAAAATGTATTCGCTTTTTCGCATACAAAAAAGCCTCACTCCCGCAGCATACCTGCGATAAAGTAAGGCCAAGCTATACTCATTGTTATTTGCTAATCGCTACTCGCTATACAGCCCTATGGTCTTATGCTGCTGGTAGTCACGATCGGAAGTGTCTTATTCCAGACCCGAAATTACGCCATCCTCATCGACCAGTATGCTTTCTGCCGCCGGCTTGGCGGGGAGGCCCGGCATCGTGACCATGTTGCCGGTGATCACAACAGCGAATCCCGCCCCGAGGGACAGGGTGATGTCCCGGATGCCCATGGTGAAGCCTTCCGGGGCTCCGAGCAGGCGGGGCTGATCCGAGAAGGAATACGGGGTTTTGGCCATGCAGACCTGAAGATGGTGCAGGCCCAGCCGGTCAATAACCGCCAGACTGCGCTTGGCAGCTGGAGAAAAGGCTACTCCCGCTCCACGGTAGATCTCCGTGACAATGCGGTTGATTTTGGACGGAATATCCAGATGGTCTTCATACAGCGGTGCGTACTGCACAGGCTCCTCCCGGTCCAGCAGCTTCATCAGCTCCTTCGCCAGCTCCTGTCCGCCTGCGCTTCCCTCCGCCCATACCTTGGATACCGCAGCAGGTGCACCCAGCCGCCCGCAGGCCTCCAGCACCTCATTCACTTCAGCAGGGGCATCCCCTTCAAAATGATTCAGCGCCACCAGCACAGGTACGCCGAACTTGCGCAGATTCTCAATATGACGCTCCATATTGGACAATCCGGAGAGCAGTGCCGGCAGATTGCCCTCATACAGTTCTTCCTTGCGGACACCGCCGTTGTATTTCAGCGACTTCACCGTAACCACCAGGACAGCAGCCGCAGGAGCAAGCCCGGCCTGGCGGCATTTGATGTCCATGAATTTCTCCGCGCCCAAGTCCGCGCCGAAGCCAGCCTCGGTCACCACCACATCACCCAGCTTCAGCGCGTAGCGGGTTCCGATCACACTGCTGCAGCCGTGGGCAATATTGGCGAACGGGCCGCCATGCACAATAACCGGGGTTCCCTCCAGCGTCTGCACCAGATTCGGCTTCACCGCCTCCTTCAACAGCGCAGTCATCGCCTCCACGGCTCCAATCGCCTGTGCCGTTACCGGCTGACCGGCATGGTCATACCCGACCAGAATACGGCTGAGCCGCTGCTTCAGATCCGCAAGGTCGCTGCACAGGCACAGCACGGCCATAATCTCGGAGGCTGTTGTAATCTGAAAACCGCTCTCCCGCACAGTTCCGTTGCCGTCGCCAATGCCGGTCACGATATTCCGCAGGCTGCGGTCATTCATATCCATAACTCTTTTCCAGACGATACGCTGCGGATCAAGCCCCAGGCTGTTGCCCTGGAACATATGATTGTCGATCATCGCCGAGAGCAGGTTATGCGCTGACGTCACCGCATGGATATCCCCTGTGAAATGCAGGTTAATCTCATCTGCCGGAACGATCTGCGCTTTGCCGCCCCCGGTCGCTCCACCCTTCATCCCCAGGCAGGGACCAAGTGAGGGTTCACGCAGCGCTGCTACCGTGCGTACACCCGCTGCATTCATCGCCTGGGCAAGCCCGATCGTCGTCAACGTCTTGCCTTCACCTGCCGGTGTAGGATTCATTGCGGTAACCAGAACCAGTTTGCCGTCCGGTTTGTTCTCCAGCTCTGCCCAGAGCGAGGGCGCCAGCTTGCTTTTATATTTGCCGTACAGTTCCAGATGCTCTTCCTTGATCCCCGCTGACGATGCTACCTCTGTAATTAACCTCATGCCTGTATGTAACCCTCCTGCCGTTATTATCCTGCATCCTTGCTTCCTGTATGCCATTCATGGTGTCACGCGAAACATGTCTCTTCAAAGGATACAGGGTCTCTGAAAAGATTCAAGGATAATTTTCATAAAGAGTGAAACTTATATTATAGAAAACTCCCGGACCGGGCGCATCTGCACCACTATCCGGGAGAACAGGTATAGCCTTGCTCCGGCCTTCAGAGCGGATAATTTCAGACTCATTACAGCAGGGATTCGATAAGCCCCTTCATGCTCTCCGGTGATTCCTTCGGCTCGATACGGGCCGTTACATTGCCGCTGCGGTCTACCAGGAACTTCGTGAAGTTCCACTGGATATCACTGCTCTCGCCGTCACCCGGCTGCTGGCCCTTCAAATATTGAAACAGCAGGCTCGCCTCCGGACCATTCACATCGACCTTGGCGAACACCGGGAACGTGACTCCATAGTTAATCTGGCAAAAGGACTCCGCTTCCTCGCTTGTGCCCGGCTCCTGGCCCCCGAACTGGTTGCACGGAAAGCCCAGCACCATCAGCCCCTGGTCCCCGTACTGCTCGTGCAGCTTCTGCAAATCTCCGTACTGCGGGGTCAGTCCGCACTTGCTGGCCGTATTGGCGATCAGCAGCACCTTGCCCTCATAGTCCTTAAACGGCACTTCTGTACCCGAAGGCTTCACTCCGGCAAAACTATAAATCGACATCTCTGCTTCGCTTCCTTTCGGCTGTATGGCCCAGTTCTGAAGTGCGCTTTAAGCTTCAATAAGTAACCTCTTCATTCTACCCTATTCGCAGCCAAAACCAAATTCCGGCGGAGATGGCTACGCCCTGCGCTCCAGCCCGCAGGCTTCGGCGATGAGCCGGATGGATTGCAGCTTGTCCCCGAAGTCATGGATATGCGAAGAAATCATCAGCTCCCCGCAGCGGTATTCTTCTGCCAGCAGCTGAAGCTTCTCCCTGACTTCAGCAGGCGAGCCTATGACCATCCGCTTCCGGTTATCTGTAATGGTGAAGCGGTCGTACGGGGTATATGTATAGTTCAGCGCAGTCTCTACGGACGGGGTTGGGGCAGAGAGGTGTTCCCTCTCCAGGCTGACCAGTGAGAGATCCATACTGGCAGCCAGCCGGTCTGCCCCGGCCGATGTCTCCGCACAGACTACGAACACAGCAAGCAGCGACTTCGGCGATGCAGCAGCCACGGACGGCGCGAAGCTGTCCTGGTACGCATGCACCGCGCCTGCTCCTCCATTCCGGGCAATGAACCGGGCGAAGGCATATCCGGTTCCCAGCCGGGCTGAGAGCGCCGCACTCTCTCCGCTTGAGCCCAGCAACCAGACCTCCGGCGCTGAGTCCACCGCAGGCGTTGCCCGTAATCCGGCATAACGCTGCGGGGATGCTCCGCCCTCAGATTCATAGAGATAGGCCATCAGCTCCTGAATCTGCTGCTCGTACCGGTCAACGTCGTCAATAGTGACACGGGTATCCTGAAGGGCATTGGCGGCCAGAGCACCGCCGCCTGCCGCCCTCCCTATCCCGAGGTCGATCCGCCCGGGATAGAGCGCCTCCAGGACACGGAAATTCTCAGCGACCTTGAACGCACTGTAATGCGGGAGCAGCACCGCTCCCGCGCCGATGCGGATCGCTGAGGTCACCGCAGCGAGATGCGCCATCAGCACTTCCGGGCTGGAGCTGGCGAGGCCCGGCGCAGCATGATGCTCCGCGACCCAGAAGCGGTGATAACCAAGCCGTTCCGCTTCGCGGGCCAGCAGCGCCGTCTGCCGGAGCGCCTCGGACGGAGTGCTTCCCTCCGGCACCGGGGATTGATCGAGAATGCTTAATTTCATGTGAGAGCAGCTCCAATGGGTTGGATTTTCGAGGCTTCAGAGTACCGTACATCCTATACTAAATATACCCGCACCAATGTAATTCACAACCGGAAGATTGTAACGCCGCCCAAACCTACGCACAACGGTTCAGCCAGAGACAGAGGTGTCAAAGGTTACTGGCACAGTAACCAGGCGGCTCCACATGGATCGCGGAACCGCCTGATTTAATTTTAATTTGGAATGAATGTAGCAACGCATTCATGTTACTTTTTCAGGGAGCCATGTTGCTCGTTGCTGTTGGTGATACTGGTAGTGCTCCTGTTGCTTACCGGCGCTGCATCTGCTACTGTTGCACCATCTTCACCAGCATATGCGCCAGCCGGTGGCGCTCCTCCTTGTTGCCGGCCTTCCACAATTCCAGCAGCAGCTTCTCTTCACTATTGCGGGGCTCCTCATACGCTGCCAGGTAACCGGCGATTTTCTCGGCGGCCAGTGCCAGCTGTTCGTCGCTGAGACCGATTTTTTGCGCCAGTTGAATGCGCTTTCCTAAATAAGCCTTGAAGTGCCCGAAGTTGTCCAGAATCATCTCCTTCTGTGCCGGATCGATCCGGTCCAGCGCCTCCGTTACCCGGTTCATGGTCACACTGCCGTCCTTACTCACCACATGATTATGTTCAGACATCCAGAACGCCTCCCATTTCATAGTGTGCGGTTTCCCACTACTTAACCAGCGTTCCCGGGGGTGAACCATGCTGCTGAGTGAGATACCGCCCGCTTCAGCAGCATGCAAGTGGATAAACGTATCTTATTTCCTCGATTTCAGGCGATCGGCCGCAAGCAAGTGGAAAAACAGCATCTAATTGGTGGCGTTTGACTACTTTTGCTGAATATTGATTAATTAAGTGCTCATTATCCAACTGCTGCCGGAGGATGGCTCAATCGCGCCGCAGCAGGTGGATGAAATCCACTTATTTCCTGTGACGTGTATGACCAGAGTATATATTACTCAACTATAGCACTCCGCTAGCGTCCGGGCACACCTTGTGGAGATACTGTGGATTTTGTGAACTTGTGGAAATACAGATACTGGTAACAAGCCCCTGACCGCCCGCCCAAACACACAAACGGCCCCGCAAATCGCGGGACCGCCTGATTATAGTATGAACCTAATTCGACACCGGGACGGCGTCATAATATTCTTCCAGTGTAATCCCTCTTTCGGCGATGGAAGCGGCTATCTCCTTGCCTACATAACGGACATGCCAAGGCTCGTACTTGTACCCGGTAATGGCCTCCTTGCCCTCAAGGAACCGGATAATATAGCCGTATTCAGCCGCATGGGCGGCAAGCCACTCCGCTTCCTTCGTCCCTGCAAAGCAGCTCTCGGCTGCACATTTGCCGTCTCTGCCGGACAGGTCAATGGCCAGTCCGGTCTGATGCTCGCTGTGTCCCGGCATGGCGCTGTAAGTACGGGCCTTCTCTTCACCGTCTCTGGCGACATAGTTATTGAACAGCCTTTTCTGGGTCGATTCCGAACGGTAGCCGGATACACCGGCCAGATAGACCCCGTCCGCCTTCGCTCCCGCGAACATCTCCTCCAGCGCCGCAGCCGCTTCACGGCGCAGCATGCGCTTCTCAATTTTTTCCGAGAAAATAAAAGGAACATCCGGGTAAACCAGATCGGAAGGCTTATACTGCTCCGGCAGGCTGTACTGCTTATTGACCATGACCGCGATGCTCTCCGGCTCGGCTACCACCATCTCCGCATCATTATTCCCCGAAGTACCATTGCCTGAACCGCCAGGAACTGGCTGATCCGTAGGCTCCGGCACTGCCGAAGCTTCTGGCGCTGCCTCCGGCCCCTCGGCTCCCAGATCTGTGCCTGTGTTAATATTGGTTCCGTTCTCCGGGGAAGCGGACGGTGTCGTATACTTCCCGATTCCCCAGCCGACCGCAATGACGACGATGAGTAGAATGACAATTTTGGCGGTTTTGGACATGCTGTGTAATCCTCCTAAACGTTGTGTACCCTCGCACTCTGAATTCGGCAGAACCCGTTGTATCAAAAGTGCAGGTTACATTCTGTATCTCTCTATACTTGTACCCGGTTGTTCCGGTATCTAATAGACAGGCCTAATAGCCAAAAGGTTTCAGTAAATAAATATTACCATAGAGTCATTGGCTGTTACGCCAACGGCCCTATGGTAACAAGGATTAGCTATGCATGTAAAGCGCCTTTATCTGGAGGAGCCGCGTCCGCCGCGTGAACCGCCGCCGGAGCCTCCACTGCGCCCGCCGCGCGATGAATTCCCGCCGCCGCTGCGTCCGCCCGAGCTGAAGCCGCCTTTTCCGCCCTTGGAGCCGCCGCGTGAGCCGCCTTTGGGAGCGGAGGCGCCTTCGCCCCCGGCATCGTTGCTGCGCGCTACATGCGCCCGGAATTTCGGGCTCGACTTCGCGCCGCCGGGATTATACCCGGCACCCGAGCCGGCACCCTTCGAAGCGCCGTAGCTGAAGCCGCCGGCATCTGCGCCCCGGGATACGTTGGTGCTGTAGCCGCTGCTCGGCCCGCCCTGGGAGGCGTTGCCTCTAGAGGCCCCGCCCCGCGCAGCGCCGCCCTTGCCGCCGCGCCCGCCCGCGGCACCAGCACCCGCAGCATAGCCGCTGGCTGGTGCGTTATCGCCGCCGCTGGCGAAGGCGCCGTAGCCGCCGCCAGGTCTCGGCTTCTTCGCCGCGCCTTGCCCGGCGGAGTCGCCCTTCGGCGCCGCAGCTGCGCTGTACGCGCTGCGCTTGCCGCCTCCGGCCGCGTCCTTCCGGCTGCGGCCGCCGCCTTCCGCAGGCGCGCCCCAGCCGCCTGCGTCCTTGCCGCCGCGTCCGCGCCCGCCCGGACGCCCTGCGGCTTCGCCGCGCGGCGCACCGCCGCTGCGGCCCTGCCCGCGGCCGCCACGGCCGGCGCGCGCCGCTTCAGGCGCCGCGCTCTGCCGCCCGCGCGGCGAGCCGCCGCCTTGGACGGAGGTGAATTCGCCTACGCCGAATTCATCCTTCTCGTACCGGCGGCGGTCCAGCCGCTGGGAGATGCCGTGCTCGATCAGCTCGAGCCCGTCGCGCTCGCGCGGCGAAGCGAACGTGATCGCGAGGCCCTTGCCTCCGGCGCGGCCGGTGCGGCCAATCCGGTGAATATAGCTGTCCGCATCCAGCGGAAGATCATAGTTGAAGATATGGGTGATCCCTTCAACGTCCAGGCCGCGTGCCGCCACATCCGTAGCCACCAGCAATTGGAGCTTGGCGTCACGGAACCGCTTCATGACGGCTTCGCGCTTGCCCTGCGACAGATCGCCATGCAACTCGTCGCATTCATAACCGGCCGCCTGCAGCGCCTCGTTCAGCTTGATGGCCCGGCGCTTCGTCCGGCAGAAGATGATCGCCAGGTAAGGACGGTCGCGCTCGATCAGGGAGATCAGCGCCTCTTCCTTATTGCGGTCCGAGCATTCCACCACCTGCTGGCGGATATTGTCCAGAGGGATCGGCGAGCCGCTCTTGATAATGACATCCAGCGGCTCCTTCATATAGTTCGCTGCCAGCCGCTTGATCGGGTCCGGCATTGTCGCGGAGAACAGCATCGTCTGGCGGCGGTAAGGCACAGCCGTGATGATCGTCTCCACATCCTCCAGGAAGCCCATATGCAGCATCTGGTCCGCTTCATCCAGCACCAGCATCTTCACACCGCTGAGGTCCAGAGTCTCCCGGCGCAGGTGATCCAGCAGCCGTCCCGGCGTACCGATGATCAGATGTCTGCCGCCTTCCAGCTTACGCAGCTGCTTCTCCACATCCTGGCCGCCATAGACCGCCAGAATCTTCACACCCGTATGACGGGCCAGCTTGCGCGCCTCTTCGGTAATCTGCAGCGCCAGCTCACGCGTCGGCGCAAGAATCAGCGCCTGCGGATACGCGGCCTCAACCCGGATCTTGTCCATAATCGGCAGCAGAAAAGCCAGCGTCTTCCCCGTTCCCGTCTTCGCCCGCGCAATTACATCCAGCCCCTGCACCAGTGGCGGAATCGCCTCTTCCTGCACCGGCGTCGGCTTCACGATGCCCTGCCCCTTGAGCAGATCGATCAACACTTCTGATACTCCTAAATCTTTAAAACCCGGCAATTGCTCCACCTCACTAATTTCCCTAAATTTAAGTTCAGCATGTCAGTCCATAACTTATATTTATCCATGTAACGGAGTAATGTACGCAAGCGTTAGCAGAGGGGGATGTCACCCTCAGGCCCTTTTACAAGGACGGTACCGTTCACATTCTTATCGTTTCAAATAAAAGCGGAAGCACCCCGTCACCGGAGCCCTTCCGTCCCATGGGCCCGCAAGGCAGCGGTCAAACGTTCGGTTATACGGCGCAGCAGCGATCCACCGGACGTTCAGACGGCACTCCATTTGCGTTCCATTACACTTTAATTGTGGCAAGTTATCTTAATATTGTACTTGATTGTGCAGCCTTTGTGTGCATCCGGTGAAGAATAATTATTTATCCGGCTCTTCCGGCTAGAATCTGCCCGATTTGAAGATGGAGAACAGCAGCCACAGAATCATAAGCAGTGCAATGACTGAACCGATCTCCACAATCGGGAAGTCCCAGAGCAGCGACGGCTCCCCGCGCAGGGAGGAGGCAACGATCAGTCCAGCCATGATGATGCTGAAGGCCAGCAGCACGATGCTGAAGGAGAGGCGGTTACCGATCCGGCTGAACTTATGCTCCAGGTCCTGCAGCTCGGGTACTCCGATCTCTACCTTCAGCTTCCCCTTGCTGATCAGCGAGGAGAGCTGCCGGGCCTGGGCGGGCAGCTCGACCAGACTCTCGGCAAGATCAGCGACCCCACCCAGCAGCTTGCGCTGCAGGCGGCTTCCGCTGAAGCGCTGCTTGACCAGACGTCTGCCGAACGGCTCGGCCATCTGCATAATGCTGAAGGCCGGGTCCAGGCTGGCGACCATGCCCTCCAGGGTCAGCATCGTCTTGCCCAGCAGCGCCAGATCTGGCGGAATGACCAGCCGGTGCTTGCGGGCAATACTGAACAGATCATTCAGCGCCTTGCCGATGCTGACCTGCTTGAACGGGATATCATAATACTGCTCGCGCAGCCGGTCCATATCCTCGTGCAGCGCCATCCGGTCGGCCTCCTCCGGGATCACTCCCAGGCGCAGAATGGCCCGTACCATCGAGTCCGTATTCTTGCGCATGAGTGCAATCACCAACGCGGACAGGCCATCCTTCATATCCTCGCTAAGCCGCCCGACCATTCCGAAGTCAATTAGAGCCAGCTTCCCGTCCTTCAGCACCATGACATTGCCGGGATGCGGATCAGCGTGAAAGAAGCCATGAATGAAAATCTGATTCAACATCATCTCCACAAACTGCTGGGCGATCGTCTTAAGCTTCACACCCGAGCCCAGCAGCTCGTCCTTGCGGTTCAAGGTAATTCCTTCCATGTACTCCATGGTCAGAATCCTGGTGGAGCTGAAATCCCAATAGATGGCCGGTATATATACGTTATCTTGGGCAGACAGCTGCCCGGCTATACGCTCGGCATTGCGCCCTTCCTGGGCATAATCCAGCTCCGCCAGCAGAGCACGGGAGAATTCCTCGACCATCCGGGCTAATCCGTATTGCCTGGCCCAGTCCATCTTGCGCTCGGCGAGCAGGCTTAGATCCGATAGAATCTCAAGATCCCTGCCCATCGTCCGCATGACGCCTGGGCGTTGTATTTTGACCGCCACACTCTGCCCGCCATGCAGCACAGCGCGGTGCACCTGGCCGATGGAGGCGGCAGCGAGCGGATTGTTCTCGAAGTATTCGAAGACCGCATCAATAGGCTGGTCCAGCTCCTGCTCCAGAATATTGCGGGCCGTCTCGGCTGAGAACGGCGGCACATTGTCCTGCAGCTTGACCAGCTCCTGAATAATCGCATCAGGCAGCAGATCGGAGCGCGTACTGGCAAGCTGGCCCAATTTGACGAAGGTCGGCCCCAGCTCCTCCAGCACCCTGCGGACCCGTTCAGCGAGGGTCACACTTTCATGAACCTCCTGTGTGATGATCCGGCGGGGAAGCGACAGAAGATGGTAGAGGCCCAGTTCCTCCACCATATAGCCGAAGCCATGACGCATAAGCGCCATGGCGATTGCCCGGTAACGTCCGGCGTGCCTTATGCGGACAGCCATTTATTCCGTACGCTGTTCCGGCACGGTGGTCTCCTGGGGTGACTTGCCTTCCAGCTCGGCAACACGGCCCTCAAGCTGGGCAATACGCGACTCCAGCCTGGTGATATCCTCCTGCACAGGTACCTTAAGCTCCTTCAGCACCCGCTGAACCTGCTCCTGCACGGCAGACTTGAACACACCCCGTTCTTCATCTCCGCGCTCTACCAGCCGATCCACCAGAGCCTTGGATTCCGACGGGGCCAACTCACCCCGCTTCACCAGCTCGTCTACGACCTTTTCAACCTTTTCCTTGCTGACAATGGTGAGGCCTACGCCTAATGAGATAGCTTTCTTCAACAGATCACTCATGGTACTTCCCTCCCAAAGATTGCAGTTATGGATAAAGTATACCCCTTCGCCCGCCATTTCACAAAATAACCCCGCAAAGTGGGGCTTAGCTTCGATATTACTGATTATTTGCTAATTATCTGGGGATACGCGCCGCCCAGGTGGCTGCCCGCAGAATCAGCTGGCGGATCGCCGGATGCCGGAACGACGGCTCATGATGGCCGGGCATCAGATAGACCACCCGTCCCAGGCCATAGCTGTGGCACCAGGCTGCAGGCAGCATCTCCCCGTCCGCTTCATATTCGAGCAGAATCTGCTTCTCGGTGAACGGATCGAACTCGAACCGGTACGGCTCTTCATCGAGCTGGAAGTCTTCAATGCCTTCGGTAATATCATGCTCCTGCACCTTGAACTGAAGCGGAGTATAGGCCGGATGGCCGGTGAATCTGCCGCCAATCAGCTGGGCCAGTTCATAACGCTTCGCCAGGGATATTCCGGTGTGAAGGACAATCAGACCGCCGCCTCCGCTGACATAGCTCAGCAGACCTGCCGTCTGCTGTGGAGATACGGTTTCATTCCACAATTCATTGTATGCGATACACAGATCATATCCGGAGAGATGCTCGCTCAGCATCAGCTTCTTGTTCTCCGAGCATTGCACGGTCAGAAGCTCATTCAGAATTTCACTGACCTGTTTGTCCACACCTTGCAACGGGTGAAACCGGGGGTGTGTGTAATCGCCTAACAACAGGCATTTTCTCTTATCCATAGGTCTCCTCCTCCATATCTCTCTGTATTTGTAGTTGTAATTGAATGTCCGCTGCTAACGGTTAGCCGCAATATAGCGGCCCAGGGTAACGAACATGCTGCCCATCCGCTCGTGCTCCGGCATGACGATCCGCTTCACGCCTTCTTCCTTTAGAGCCTCCGAGGTCAGACGGCCGACAGATACCGCCAGCACCCTGTCTTCAAAAGCCTGCACCAGCGCGGCAAGCCGCCCCTGCTCCCGCGCATGCTGTGCCAGGAAGCGGAACTGCGGGGCACTTGTGAACGCCACCGCATCCACTTGCCCTTCCGTAATCTCTGCAAGCAGCAGATCCAGCGCTCCAGGCTCCGGCTGAGTATACCGGTAAGGCTGCACACAGCTTACCGCTGCGCCTGCCTGCTCCAGCCATCCGACCAGTTGCGGGGCAGTCTCCCCGTGCAGTTGAAGCATGACGCGCTTACCCTGCAGATCATAGTCCTGCAGGCCGCGGATCAGTCCGGCAGAGCTGCCGTCATCGTCACGCACGACCGGCTCAATTCCCCGTTTCTTCAGGGCATTCACTGTCTTATAGCCACGGGCAGCAACAGGTGAGGCAGAGAGAACCTCCAGGAAGCGGTCTGCAAGCGCAAGCTTCTCAGCCGTCTCGAACAATGCATCCAGCCCCATACCGGTAGTCAGAATAGCCAGATCCGGCGGCTGCTCCGTCCAGGCAATCAGCCCCTCACGCAGGGCGGCATCATCCAGAAAGGTTGTCCCTTGAGCGGGACGGTGCAGCGCGATTCCTCCCATATTCTCTACCAGCTTGGCCATGTCTTCCGCTTTACGCGGACCGGCCAGGGCTACGGTAATGCCCTTTAATTGCTCTGCCATGAACGATTCTCCCCTTCATCACCCCGTATTGTTGCTTATCAGTATACTTGCAAAGTGAGGTAAAAGAAAAGACCAGACCGCATATTCGGCCTCAGGAATTCTGCTGGCCCTCAGGGCGGATCTCCCCAGGCTTGACCGCTTCCGGTACGTCAGGAGCCTCGTTTCTCGGGTACAGCTTGAAGCGTCCGACCAGCTGCTGCAATTCATCGGCTTGGCGGCTAAGGTCGGCTGAGGAAGAGGCGATCTCTTCCACCGAGGCAAGCTGCTGCTGGGCTGCTGCCGAGATCGTCTCGGTACTGCCTGCCGCAGCCTCGGTAATGCCGCGGATCTCGCTAATGGCCTGGTCCAGACTGTCTGCTTCTGCAGTCAGGGTCTGAACACCTTCGTTCATCCCGCCTATGGTCTCTGCGGCCCCCTTAATTGCCCTGCGGATGCGCGAGAACGAACGTCCCGTTGTATCCACAGCCATAATGCCGTCCATTACCTTGCTCTTCGCATCCTCCATGGTTGACGTAGCCCGGAGCATCTCTGAATGGATAGAGGCTACCTGTTCGGAGATCAGGCTTGCCGACTTCCCGGATTCTTCAGCCAGCTTGCGGACCTCCGAGGCTACCACAGCGAATCCGCGCCCCTGTTCACCGGCTCTGGCCGCTTCTATGGATGCATTCAGCGCCAGCAGGTTCGTCTGCCGCGAGATTCCCGAGATCACACCGGTAATCCCCTGGATCTGCCCCACCCGCTCGCTCAGTTGATCAATGACGGTACCCATTTCCTCCACGGTTTCATGAATCCCGTTGATTTTGTCGACTACGCTGATGACCGAATCATTGCCCTCCGAAGCCGACAGCGAGGTCTTGTCCATCATTACCGACACCTGCTTCATGAACTCCGAGATATGGGCTACCTCGGTTGTGGTGGCAGCTGTGCTTGCCATCCCTTTATGTACACTATTGACCTGCTGCTGCGTGCCGGCCGCCACCTCCTGGATAGCCACTGTAACATGCTCTATAGCTTTGGTCGTCTGCTCTGCCCCGGCGCTCAGCTGCTCAGCGGAGAAAGAGACATTATCCGTCATGGTCTGTACCCCGATAATCATCTGCCGCAGATTATCCACCATCTGGCGGAAATTCACAGCCAGCAGACCGATCTCATCCCCCCGGAAGTCCCCGATATCCTGCGACAGGTCGCCGCCGGCAATCCGCTCAGTTGCCTTGCGCAGGCGGATCAGCGGCTTCAGAATCGACGCGATGTTGAAATAGATCAGCACCAGCGCCAGCAGCACGGATATAGAGAGGACCAGCCAGACCGTCTCACGGATGTCGCTGGTTGCCTGTGTAATCTCATTCAGGCTGATGGTGCCCCCGATTCTCCAGCCCGTCAGCTCATTCACCATGAAGGTCATCTTCTTAGGTGCATCCTTATATACATAATCGAAGCTTCCGCTCTCGCTCCCGAACATCTGCTTCACGAACTCAAGCGAAGATTCCGCGCCAATCGCTTCTGTGGGATGAAGCAGGAATTTCTTGCTGTTGTCTACAATCAGAATGTAGCCCTCCTGGCCGACCTTGATTTTCGTCATATCGGCAAGGGAGGACAGATTCAGATCAAGGCTGACTACGCCGTCTCCGCCCGCGAGCACCGCCGATACCGCAATGGCGCTCTCCCCCTTCACCGTCTGAAATACCGGGGAGATCACTGTGCCGCTGCCCTGCTTAAGCGCATTGATATATGTATTTTCCTTGCGGGGATCATAGCCCTCCGGCAACTCCAGCTCAGCCGCACGGATGCTCTTTCCCTTGCTGGTTCCGGCATAAATATCAAGCACATCGGGATGAAGCGCCGCATACTCCCTCAATCTGCTCCCCAGCTCAGGGGCCGTCAGACCAGCCGCCTCGTTATTAATGGAATCTGCCGGAAGCTGTCCGGCAAAATAGAGGATATCATCTATTTTCGACTGTATATTGGAACTTATGATCTGGTTCACTGCAATTACACTTTCCTGGGCATTATTAGTAAGCTGCTCCTCCATGGTGCTGCTGGCAGATTGATAGGTTAGCCAGCCTATAATGATGCTCGGTACCAGCAAGACAAGCAGATAGGTAGTAATCAGCTTCGTACGGATGTTCAGACGCACCTTTTTATTCATATGATGGACTCACTCTCTCTTTCTCGCTTTCTCTCTTTTTTCATGGGTCTTAAGGTGGATCATGGCAGCAGACTTTATATATAATTAAATATCAGTCCCCAAAACCCTCTTTTTTCCGGTAATTAATGATAATTTCCCTATATTTATTGATAATTTTTATAGGAGTACAGCAAAAAGACCGTTCCAATGAAAACGGTCTTTTGTTATATTCTGTTACTATGCCGACTGTCGCAGCTCATACAAACGTCCTAGTTCTGGCGTGAATTCCTGCTCTGGCAGGCCGGGCAGATCCCCCCGAATACCACATGCGTATGAGTGATCGAATAGCCCGTATCCGCCGCTACCGAATCGCTCCACTCCTGCGGGACCTGGCTCATTACTTCATCCACCGCACCGCAGATTTCACAGACAATATGCTGGTGGTCGTCCAGACGCGCATCATACCGGCTGGCCGCCTCGCCCAGCTTCAGTTCGCGGATCATCTGCTTATCTGTAAGATAGCGCAGGGAATTGTAGACCGTTCCATAGGCCAGGTTATGCCCCTGCTCGACCAGCCGGTTCATGACTTCGGCAGCGGTAGGGTGATCATGGGAATTGCGGACGATATCGTACACGGCTTGACGCTGAGAGGTAAGGTTCAGGGTTCTCATCTTCATCATCCTCTAATTTGTTTTTAGATCAAGTATAAGTCCTGATGCTGAAAGCGTCAATGCAGCACAGCCCTATTTGATCATTCCCGAGTATTTAACGTCCACTTTGGCATTCACCTGAAAATCAAGCCGTGGGTACAGACTCTTCCATACCGTCATTTCCGTCCCGTTATTCCAGTGCCTCGCCCCGTAATGCAGTCCCCAGCCCATCGGGTCCATGCCGCTCTCCCGGATTTTGACCAGCAGTGCCTTGACGGCACCGCTTAATTCCGCTGCACCGGCCACTCCAATCTTTTTCAGCATCTGGTGGGTAATCATCTCCTCCGTACTGTTCTCCTCCAGGATCGCACGGATTCTAATGGTATAGCGGATGTAAGGATCACCTTCCCGGGGAACAACAATCTTGTAGCCGGAGGAGGAGCTCTCGGTATAGTACTGGTACATTCCGCTGCCTATATGGGCGGGGAAGTTCGTCCGCAGATTGGAACGGGACAGCAGATTGAACAGGCGGGTTTCATCGGGTGAGAGGACCTATGCCATTCTCATATATACTTCTCATAAGCTGATAGGAGTACACGCTTGAGATAAAAGGTGACTCTGTTCCTTGCCCGCTCATCGCCAGGATCAGCGAATTCGATGGAATGCGCTCAGAGGGCGGCTTCACCCTCAGCACCTCCAGTGCCCCCGGCCTTCCTATAGCGAAGTTAAGAATAAGCTGGATATCTCTGCGCCGCACCGCCCAGTCTGTGACATGCCGGATATCATCGGCCGCAATCCCCTCGCCTAGAATGACAGATTTGCAGTGGACATAATCCAGCTCCTTCTCCACCTTGGACTTCATTCTCCGTAGCGCCTCGGAGATGCACTCTGATTCCTCCGTGAGAATCTGCATCTTCTCGTCAATCTTCGTAACATCGCCCTGGGGAATGGCCAGCTTGAGGCTTACCTTGAATGTCCCTTCTTGCTGGCCGGGATCGATCCCGATGGCGACCACGAAGATTCGCCGGTCGATATCTTTGAAGTTACAGCCTGTAATCGTCACACACAGCAGCAGCATAATAATACCGCCCCATCGCCCCCTCATGCTCTACGCCTCCTTATCATCCAGTAGCACCAGAATAACAGCAGAATCAGCAGCAGCTCCCCATACCAGCGTAGATGCAGGAGGAACACCTCCAGCAATGTTAAGGTTATATTGATCCAGTCGCATAAGAAGAATTGTGCCGGCTGCAAAAAGGGCAAGGATTATGATCTCCTGCCACAGCTTTTTCTTCGGCGCTCTGGCCGTGGACGGAAGCAGACTAAGCAACAGCTCCTTGCCGACATGCCACTGGATAATGGCGCTGACCAGCGATAGGGTGATATAGGCGAAATAGAAGATGTACAGCATGCGTTCAATCAGAAATGCCTCAATGCGGATGCTGTCCGCCGTTGTGAACCAGGTATAGACATGCCGCTCGATCCCGACCGTTCCGTGATACCCGATAGGTACATAAAAAGTCAAGGCCAGCACCAGCAGCCCCTCCAGACTCAAGCTCCAAAGATGCTTCAGCTTCAAGCCATGAAACACCCGGTTGAAAATCGCTAAATTGATGTACCCGCTGAATGTAAAGGTTGCCGCTGCGAGGCTGTTCATATCCGGCGCATGCAGGGAATGTCATAATCTGCAGTACGGCATCCCAGCTGAAGTCCGGGTTAACCACCGCCTTGACTGTCGCATACAGGATCAAAGGCAGGGTAATCCCGAGTGTCACCTCCAGCCCGTAGAGCAGCGACAGTGAATCCATCCTCGAACAGAGGCAGACAACTGCCAGGAAGCCGAGCAACACCGCGTAAGGCCAGGTATCCGGGCTGATGAACCGCAGGGTAATATCCACAAAGGACAGCATAATCAGTGCCCCGGCCGTATACCAGAGAAGAGCATAGATGAAGATCAGCGGGGAGGCCAGCAGCTTGGGCAAGGCCGCTCCGAAGATTTCCGGCAATCCCTGCCCGGGAAATTTATTGATGACTTTGGTGAACAAGTAGATGAACAGAGTACCTGTTACCACCGCAATCACAATGGAGGACTGCGCACCCTCAAACCGGGCATCGATCAGCTCCCGCGGGGTGAAGTTAATGATATTGATCAGAGAATTCATGAGAAACAGACAATAGAAATAACGGCTTTTTGCCATCATCGCCCACGCTTTTCTTCCTTAGGGTAGTCCCCAGGGTGTCCAGGAAGAACATCTTGAAATACGGCTGGCCGAAGCTGCGCTGACTACACAAATACATCGTGAAGCCGACCAGGCAGACGACCACCCCGACAAGCCCCAGCATGGCCGCTGCAATCACGAAGAAATACTTCAGCACACGGATGGAGAAGCTATCAGGTTCAGCGGAATCAGGAAATTGGAGATTGCCACAACCGAGACCAGAATAATCATAATGTTACCAATCAGCCCCGCCGCCGTCGCCGCCCGTCCCAGAATCAGGCCGCCAACCGTCGTGGCTGTCGGGCCTCGGTCAGAAACTCCATCATCAGCAGCATCAGCATCACCTCAACAAATGAAGGATACGGCACAGTCGCCCGGCTTCCCCCGATCAGCAGTGCAATCTGCACACGCACTATCTCCGGATTATAAGAGGTAAAGGCGATATACAGGGCCGGCAGCCACAGCGTCATGGCCACACCCATAATCCGCAGGAGCTTCAGGAAGCGCCCTACAAAAGGGAGGTGGATTTTGTCATCCATCGCGGTGAAGAAATCATTGAAGATAGATGGCAGCACAATGGCATAGCCGGTGGTGTCGAGCAGCAGTGCCACTTTTCCTTCCGCCAGATTGAATACCACCCGGTCCTCATCGTAGAGGATAGCCACCTTGGTCCTGGAGACACTGCCAATGACGGTGAATTCCGTCTTCAGTGCCGAGGATTGGTAGCGCCGCCGGACCATATTCAGATTCACCGCCAGGTTCTCTCCCAGCGCATCGGAAGGTCCCTGGCTGATGCTCTCTGTGATCGTCTCCTTAATACTGCCGGTCTCGGCTTTCAGGACATCGAAGAAGCAGAGCTTATCCTCCCTCCCGATGCAGGCATATCCGCTGAGCAGAAGCTCAAGGGCACGCTGCCCGTCTGTTGTCTCCTCACTTCCCGGATAATTGGCAATGTAGCTGTAGTAGGTGGCCGGATGATTCATTTCGTAAAAAGCGGCTATGATATTCCGGCTGACCGCCTGTGCGTCTGTGACACTTTTGATATACAGCAGACTGACCCCTCCCGCCGGAACAGCCATGTGCTTGTCCTCCAGGTCGCCGAATCCGCTTAGCTCATTCCTGATCCATTCCAGAGAAGCCTTCTGCTTATGCTGTTGTCCGGGCATAGATCATCCTTCCTGAGCGTGTCTCTCTGCGAACTTCTCCTTATGTTGGCACTTTCTGGCGGTTTTCATGCACCTGCTGGGGAAGGAGGAGCGTTTCTTTTCACGGAAGAGTGGTAATAAATGAAATGGATCATCACTTAGGAGGGAATATACTATGAATGCACAGGAACCCCATTCGCAAGGTCTTCCGCAATTTCCGGAATCGTTATGGGTAGGCAGCACCGGGCTGCCGTCTTTTCCGAGACTTGCTGAAGATCATGTCACAGATGTTGCTATTGTAGGAACAGGAATTACCGGGATTACTACCGCTTATCTGCTGTCCAAGGCCGGATATAAGGTCACACTGCTTGAAGCCGGACAAATACTCGGCGGGGCTACCGGCTATACCAGCGCCAAAATCTCCGCCCAGCACGGCATGATCTATCATGATCTGGTGAAGCATTTCGGCGAGGAGCATGCCCGGATGTATTATCAGTCGAACAGCGAGGCCATGGAGTGGATGATTGCCACAGCAGAGGAGCTGGACCTGTCCTGCGGGATGAAGCGGGAGGCGGCCTATCTGTATGCGGATCAAGGCGACGAGAAGACACTCAAGGCGCTGAATAAGGAATTCGAGGCTTATGGCAAGCTGGGACTACCCGGAGAGTGGCTGGATCAGGTACCCCTGCCGCTGGGCGCGGGCGGGGCCATCCGGATGCCGGATCAGGCACGTTTTCATCCGCTGGAGTATCTGAAGGGGCTGCTGCAGGCGGTTCTGGATAGGGGCGGCACCGTATTTGAGCATACGATGATCGGGGAGAAGGCCGATACGGACGGACAGATAATCCTGCATACCGAGGGAGAGAAGTTCCAGATCCGTTGCCGCCATGCCGTGTCGGCTTCCCACTTCCCCTTCTATGACGGCGGGTCCCTCTACTTCTCGCGGCTGCATGCCGAACGCTCCTACTGTCTGGCGTTCGAGCCGGAGACGGATTATGAGGGCGGCATGTATCTGAGTGCCGGTGAACCGACCCGCTCGCTGCGGGCCGTGGAATGGGGAGACAAGAAGCTGGTCATTGCCGGCGGGGAGAACCACAAGACCGGTCAAGGCATCTGTACATTCGGCCATTATGAGAATCTGGAGCGGTTCGCCGGGAAGCTGCTGGGCATCCGCAGTATTCCGTTCCGCTGGTCCACCCAGGATCTGATCACGCTGGACCGGGTTCCCTATATCGGCAAGCGCGCCGAGGACGAGGAAATCTATATCGCCACCGGCTTCGGGAAGTGGGGCATGACGAACGGAACCGCGGCTGCCCGCCTGATCGCAGACGGCATTCTGGGGAGCAGCAACCCCTACACCAGGTTATATGATCCCTCACGCTTCAAGGCAGTCCCTGCCATTAAGAACTTCATCGTGCAGAACCTCTCTGTCGCTAAAGAGCTGGTCGCCGGAAAAGTGGAGATTGTACACACCAAAACAAAGGATCTGGAGCCGGATCAGGGTGCTGTTGTCTTCCATGACGGCAAACGCGCGGGTGCCTACCGCGATCCCGAAGGCCAATTGCATCTTGTCGACAGAACCTGTACCCACATGGGCTGTGAATGCGAATGGAATAACGCCGAGCGTTCCTGGGATTGCCCGTGTCACGGCTCCCGCTTCTCCTATGAAGGCGATGTAATCGAAGGTCCGGCGACCTTGCCGCTTAAGACAATTACGCCGGAAGACTAAAGTGGGATGACCGGGCGCTGCGGGGCATTAGCGGCACAAGTGGTCCCGGGGGCCAGCAGCCTGCACTGCCGGAGCTGCGGCTCTGGCGTGATTGTGCCCGGCTGCTCAGGTATAATAGACAGTATCTTCTAGAATTACCCATCATTCTATATATAAGGAGCGTGACGACAGGTTATGGATTTGAGAGGAACCAGTATTGTCATTACAGGTGCAGGCAAGGGAATCGGCAAGGCGCTCGCTATGGCGCTGGCTAAGGAAGGTGCCAACCTGGGGCTAATCTCCAGAACCTCAGCGGATCTTGAGGCGCTGAAGGCGGCGCTGACCGAGGTGTACGACATCAAGGTCAGTATCGCCGTGGCCGATATTGCAGTACGTGAAGAAGCGGAGCGGGCGGTAGTAGCCCTGCAGAAGGACCTTGGGCCCTTCGACGCGCTTATTAACAACGCCGGGATCGCCCAGTTCGGCACGTTCCTGGAGATGGACCCGGCAGACTGGGAACGGCATATGCAGATCAACCTGTTCGGGGCCTATTATGTGACCCGTGCGGCACTGCCTGCGATGATTGAGCGTTCGAGCGGCAATATCATCAATATCTCCTCCACCGCAGGAGAACGCGGCTTCGCCACAGGCTCCGCCTACTGTGCCTCTAAGTTTGCTCTAATGGGCATGACGGAGTCACTGGCGATGGAGGTACGCAAGCATAATATCCGTGTCGTTGCGCTGACCCCAAGCACAGTGAATACAGGCCTTGCTTCCGATGCGGGTCTTAAGATCGGGGATGAGGACCGGATGATGCAGCCGGAGGATGTGGCCGAGCTGACGCTGGCTGCCCTTAAGCTGCCTGATCGCGTCTTCCTGAAGACGGCAGGCATCTGGACCACGAATCCGCAATAACGACAGACATTACTTACAGCCCAACAAGTGGAAACGGCTTTGCCGTCCTTTCAAAGGATGGTACCGTTTCAGCGAGAAATAGAAGGATAATTTATCATGTGCAACAAATAAATTCTTATATTTCAAGGAGGACTTGGCATGCTGGTAGTTACCAATACGATTAAGATCAAAGAAGGGCATGGTCAAGCGCTGGCCTCACGGTTCAGCGCAGATAACGGGGTGCAGAGCATCCCCGGCTTCATTCGCATGGAGGTGTGGCACGCCGCCCCTAAGGAAGGCGTGGAGGAGCTGAAGATCTGCACCGTATGGGAGAATGAGGAGGCACTGAACGGCTGGACCTCTAGTCCCGCCTTCCGGGACTCGCACCGCGGTGCCGGCCGGAATGAAGCCATTGTCAGTTCCTCGCTCGACAAGTACGAGCTGGTGCACAGCCGTACTCCGGACGTTCAGGCTGACTAGCCTGCTTCTTAAGCAGCAATAAGTGGAGAGGGCCGGCCGTTTAGGACGGTCCCCTTTTCTGCGTGAAGGATACGATTCTTGTGAGACATCTTATGTATATGCTGGGCAAAATGACTGTCTAATCCATTGTGTCCGGATTTTTCACATACATTTGGTTCATATGCCTGCTTGCGTGCACAATGTATGCTGTTTTTCACATACATTCGGCATACACGTCATCGCCACCAGCACACTGTATTCGGTTATTCACTTACATTTAGTCCGCTATCCTAAACATCTTATCGCAGAAAACAGGGATACCCCGCCAGCCGTCAGGCTTAGCGGGGCATCCCTGTTGTTATTGCTGTGTATCCGAAGCAGAGGCTTCGCTGATCTCCTGATGCTTGCCCGGCCAGAAGGCCACGCGGCCAAAGAGGACGGTGATGGCCGGGACCAGGAACGGACGGACAACGAAGGTATCCAGCAGGACACCGATCGCAGTGATAATCCCGAACTGAACCAGAACCTGAATCGGAAGACTTGCCAATACAGCGAACGTACCGGCCAGGATAAGTCCGGCGGAGGTAATGACTGAGCCGGTCTCATTCACACCTTCTGCAATCGCCTGCTTCAGCGGCATATGCTTACGCTTTTTCCAGATATTCGAGATCATGAAGATGTTGTAATCCTCCCCGAGCGCCACCAGGAAAACAAAGGAATATAGCGGAATGGAGCCTTGGATCGCATCTGCTCCAAGCACATAATGAATGATGATCCATCCCAGGCCCAGTGCCGAGAAGAACGACAGGATTACCGTCCCGACCAGATACACTGTGGCTACCACAGATCTGAGATAGACCAGCAGCAGCACCGTAATCAGGCCGATAACGACCGGTATGATTAGATCAGTATCCCGTTCTCCAAGCTCCTTGGTATCGTGCTGGGTAGCAGTCTGGCCGCTGATCCATACCTTATCCTGCGCGTTCTCAATCCCGGATTCCGTCAGGGCAGACTCAACCGTAGCCTGAAGTGCCGGGATATGGTTCATCGCCTCAATCGAATACGGATTGTCCTTGAACTCAATGTCATAGGCGGTAATCTTCGGGTTGACGGATCCCTGCTGCGGGTCTGAGACCACATCCACGTAGGATAGGCTGCTCAGCACGGATTTCAGGTCTTCTCCACCGGATAACCCTTCCGTATCCACCATCAGCTTGGCGGGTGCCAGCTCACCGGGGGAGAATTGCTTGCCAATCAGGTCGAAGCCTTCCCGCGACTCCATAGTCTTCGGGAACGACGACAGAATATCATAGGTGAACTTAATTCCGCTGGAGAAGGAGGCCAGCACTCCCAGAAGCACCACCGTAATTCCGACAATGGCCCACGGGCGGGATACCACCAGGTACCCGATTCCTTTGCGGCGGGCAGGCTGCGGCTGCGGCACCGGTCTGCCTTTGGCCTTGGCCCGCTCTGCTTCCATCTGCGGCGTGCGCGGCACGAACGGGAAGAAGGAGGTCCGTCCGAAGATGGCCAGCAAGGCCGGAACCAGGGTCAGACTGGCTATTCCCATAATCAGAATGGAGACGCTGAACGGCACTGCAAACCGGTGGTACGCGCCGTATTTGGCCAGCAGCAGAGCGAAGAGGGCCATCACCACGGTGAAGCCGCTCATCGCAATCGCCCCCGAGGAATGGGAAATGGCGCTCAGTAGTGCACGCCCCTTATTCTCCTCCACCTTCAGCATCTGGCGGAAGCGCGAGATCAGGAACAGGCAATAGTCTGTCCCTGCCCCGAAGAGCAGCACTGTCATAATTGAGACCGCCTGCGAATCCACCGTAATCCAGCCTTCTCTGGCCATCAGACCAAGCACCGGGCTGGTTACGCCATAAGCAAAGCCTACAGCTATCAGAGGAATCAACGCCAGAATGGGTGAACGGTAGATCAGCAGCAGGAAGACCAGCACCAGAATGACGGTGGCAATCAGCAGCGATACATCGGCATTCTTGAATAGCCCTGTAGCATCTACCGAGATTCCGACCGGGCCGGATACGCGCAGGCTTAAGTCTCCGCTGTCCGGCTTGGCGGCAGACGGGTCACTCCCCGTCTCCGTCCGGATCAGCTCCTTCAGGCTCTTCAGCGACTCTCCGAGCTGGTCGCTGTCCGCCGTCTTGTCGAACAGCACCGGGGTGACTAGCGTGCTCCGGTCCTCCGACAAGGACGCCTGCAGCGCCTGCGGCGGCAGCTTGCCCAGCGGCGGAACGAAGTTCTGATGCTCCAGAGGCTGCTGCTCAAGCTTGCCGTATACTGTAGTTATATGTACGAGATCCTCCTCCGAGATTCCACCGTCACGATGCCATACGAGCAGTGCCGGCACTCCGCTTCCGGCCGGAAATTCTCTCTCGGCAACGACCGATGCCCGCACCGATTGTGAATCCTCCGGCAGATTGGAGGCATTATTGGCAACCTGTGAATTCACCGAAGGCCAGAGCATTGTAAGCACCCCAACCAGTACAATCCACACCAGCAGAGTGATCCATTTGGTCTTGCTCCCTGCTACCCATTTTCCGTAGCCCGACATACCTTTCATCCTCTCTCCTATCCGTTCGCCCAAAAAATGAGCCGCGGGTCATTTTGATATCCTTATCATATATACCCCGAAAATTTTAAGCAAATCTTTTTTCTGAAATTTTGAAAAACTAGTGTGATCATTGCCGCTGCTGCCCCCTGGAATGCCTGAACCTGTGCCATGGACGCAGGGGGATTCCGCTCTCTTTTTCTAGTATAATCTGGAATATACTATATAATACACGGGCGGCTAGAGACTATGACTTGAACCCTATACACGGAAATCTTGCAGATATTGCACCTTCCGCTCACAGATAAGCTGATATTTGGAGGATTGCTGCACAAAATGCAGGAATTTTTATTTGTAGCCTATGGATGGAGGAGGAATGCTGCCTTCTGTGCAACAATTTGAGATTTAAGCCAATTGGACGCGGGGAAAGTTGTATTTTGTGCAGGAAAGGTTCAGTTGGTGGAGTTGAGTGGTGGCATAGGAAAGTGGTGGGTGCGTGGATAGGTATAAAAAAGCGTTCCTACAGAGAATGTCCGAAGACGCTCTGCATGAACGCTGGGTTATGCTTGGCTGTGGTCTACAGCCGGCTATATTCAGGTAACTGTTCTATTCGGATCAGCCTGCGTCCGGCAGGTCATCCCCGGAGAACTGGCTGTTATAGAGATCGGCATAGAAGCCGCCGGCTTCCAGCAGTTCCACATGGGTACCCTTCTCAATCACGCTGCCCTGGTTCATCACCAGGATCAGATCGGCGTCCTTGATGGTGGACAGGCGGTGAGCGATCACGAAGCTGGTTCTGCCGTGCATCAGCGTGTTCATCGCCTTCTGAATCTGCACCTCTGTGCGTGTATCTACGCTGCTGGTTGCTTCATCCAGAATAAGGATGGACGGATCGGCCAGAATCGCCCGGGCGATGGTAAGCAGCTGCTTTTGACCCTGGGAGATGTTGGAGGCCTCTTCATTCAGAATCGTGTCATACCCGAGCGGCAGCGTACGGATGAAGTGATCGGCATGTGCAGCCTTGGCTGCACGCACCACATCAGCCTCCGTAGCCCCTTCCCGGCCGTAAGCGATATTATCGCGGATGGTCCCGTTGAACAGCCAGGTATCCTGGAGCACCATACCGAATTTACTGCGCAGCTCGCTGCGCTTCATATCGGTGATGTTCACACCGTCGATCACAATCTCCCCGCCGCTGATCTCATAGAAGCGCATGAGCAGGTTGATCAGCGTGGTTTTGCCGGCTCCGGTTGGTCCTACAATCGCAATGGTCTGTCCCGGAGTGACCTCTATGTTCATGTCTTCAATCAGGAGTTCACCCGGCTTGTAGCCGAACTGCACGTGACGGAATTCCACAGAGCCCTCTTCTGCATCTGCAGAACGTTTCGCCAGTGTAGCAGCCACTTCAGGGACTTCCTCTTCCTCATCCAGCAGTTCAAATACACGTTCTGCCGAAGCGATAGTGGACTGAATGATGTTGGCAATATTTGCGGTCTGCGTAATCGGCATGGTGAACTGGCGCGAATACTGGATGAACGCCTGGATGTCGCCGACATCAATCGCTTTTTTGGTCACGAAGATCCCGCCGACCACACACACCAGCACATACCCCAGGTTCCCGATGAACATCATCAGCGGCATAATAATCCCGGAGATGAACTGGGAGCGCCAGCCGGAGTTATACAGATCCTCATTGATGGCATTGAAGTCCTTCAGGGAGTTCTTTTCCCGTCCAAAAGCCTTGATAATCCGGTGCCCGGTATACATCTCCTCCACATGACCATTCAGCTGGCCCAGCGATTTCTGCTGTCCGACGAAATAGGTCTGGGAGCGCTTGGTGATCAGCATAATCACCACGAAGCTAAGCGGCAGCGTAACGACCGTAATCAGGGTAAGCCAAGGGCTGATCGTCAGCATCATCACAATAACCCCGACAATCGTCACTATGGAGGTGATCAGTTGGGTCAAGCTCTGCTGCAGGGTGGTGCTGATGTTATCCACGTCATTGGTCGCCCGGCTGAGAATCTCCCCGTGAGTCCGGGAATCGAAATATTTCAGCGGCAGCCGCTCCAGCTTGCTGTTGATCTGCTCGCGCATATCGTATACAACCTTCTGTGCCACACCGGCCATTACATATTGCTGGATATAACTGAACAGCGCACTGAACAGATACAGGCCTGCCAGCAGGATCAGAATATCATTCACATAGCCAAAATCAATCTTAGCCCCAGGCACATCCATCATCATGCCATAAGCGCCCTCGAACAGCTTGGTCGTTGCCTTCCCCATAACCTTAGGGCTGAAAATACTGAATACGGTACTGGCAATCGCCATCACGAATACAATAATTAGCTGGACCTGGCGCGGACGCAAATACCGGACCAGGCGGCGCAGGGTGCCCTTGAAATCCTTTGCCTTCTCGGCGGGCATTCTCATGCCGGGACCGCCGCCCGGTCCACCGCCGAAGCCGCCGTGTCTTCCGCCCTGCGGCGGCTTCACTGCTTTGTTCTGCTCACTCATGCTATTTCCTCCTCTGACAGCTGCGAGGATACAATCTCGCGGTACACCTCATTGTTATCCAGCAGCTCGCGGTGCGTACCCATTCCGACAATTTGACCTTCATCCAGTACGATAATCCGGTCTGCATCCATTACCGTGCTTACCCGCTGTGCGACAATAAGGACGGTAGATTCTGTGGTCTCCTCCTTAAGAGCGGCACGCAGCTTGGCATCGGTCTTGAAGTCCAGCGCGGAGAAGCTGTCATCGAACAGGTATACCTCCGGCTTGCGGACGAGAGCACGGGCAATCGACAGGCGCTGCTTCTGTCCGCCGGAGACGTTACCGCCCCCTTGGGAGATGCTTGAATCGAAGCCTTCCTTCATCGCGGAGACGAAGTCATAGGCCTGCGCCACCTTGGCGGCATGAAGAATCTCTTCCTCGGTAGCATCCTCTTTACCGTAACGGATATTCTCGTTAATGGTACCGGTGAACAGCACGGCTTTTTGCGGAATATAACCAATCTTGCTCCGCAGATCCTCCTGCGTCATCTGGCGCACATCCACACCATCCACACTTATCGTACCCTCAATAGCATCATAGAATCTCGGAATCATATTCAGCAGCGTGGACTTGCCTGACCCGGTTCCGCCGATGATGGCGGTAATCTCACCGGGGCGCGCTCTGAAGGTAATTCCCGACAAGGCCGCCTGCTCCGCACCCGGATAAGCGAAGGATACATTGTCGAACTCCACATACCCGCGCAATCCGTCACGGCCGTCCTCATGTGTAGCTGTAGCCGTAGTCTTCAGTTCTGCAGAGGTAGGGTCCTTAATCTCAGGCTGCATATCCAGTACTTCATTAATGCGCAGTGCTGAGGCAGAAGCTCTTGGAATCAGCACGAACATCATCGAAACCATGATCAGCGAGAACATAATTTGCATTGCATACTGAATGAATGCCATCAGAGAGCCAACCTTCAGATCCCCGTCTCCGATACGGATTCCGCCGAAGTACAGAATGGCAATCATCGAGAAGTTCATGACGATCATCATCAACGGCATCAGCCCCGCCATTACCTTGTTAACTTTAATCGCCGTGTCGGTAAGGTCGCGGTTCGCCTCACTGAACCGTCTGTTCTCATGCTCAATCCGGTTGAAGGAGCGGATGACGCGGATACCGGTCAGATGCTCGCGCAGCACCAGATTTAATTTGTCCAGCTTGATCTGGATCGCCTTGAACAGCGGAAGGCCCTTCATTCCGATGAAAAATATCGCTCCGACCAGCAGCGGAATCACCACTACAAAAATCAGCGAGAGCTTGGCGTCCTCAGACACCGCCATAATAATCCCGCCGATCATCATCATCGGGGCACCGACCATCATGCGGAGCATCATAGTCAGGACGGTCTGAACCTGTGTAATATCATTAGTGGTACGTGTAATCAATGAGGCCGTGCCCAGCTTATCGAATTCATGGAGCGTAAAGTTCTCTACATGATTGAACACCCGGGAACGGGTATTCTTCCCGAAGCCTGCCGCCACCCTGGCTGACAGATAACTGGCAATAATAGAGCATAGCACACCTCCTGCCGCCACCAGCAGCATGAAGCCGCCGATTCTCCAGATATAAGGCTGGTCTCCGTCCACAATCCCTTTGTCGATAATGTTACTCATCAAGGTGGGAAGATACAGATCACCCATAGACTGCAGGAATACCAGAATCAATACCCCTGCGATGGCCAAGCGGAAGGGCTTCAGTTGTTTCATTAATTTAATCATGCTTCTCATCTCCGTTCATTTGTAACCGGTCTAGATTAGGCGGAGGATTATCCTCCATAAAGGCATAGACTTTCAGCAGCAGTTCCGCCAGTTGATCAGATTCTTCCTCACCTAAATACTCCACCATCCTGTGAAGTGTGGCGTCCATATGGTCCCTGGCTCTGCGGGTAATAATTTTCCCCTGTTCGGTCAACTTGATGCGCACTACCCTCCGGTCAGACGGATCAGCCTGCCGTTCTACCATCTGCTTGGCTTCAAGACTGTTAATCAGCTGAGTTACCGTTGGCGGAGTCAGTCCTAAGAAACGGCTGATCTCCGACACCTTAAGTCCCAGATCTGAAGTATGCGACGCCCGTGCAATACATATCAGTAAAGTCATCTCACTTGGCTTATGCCCCTCCACCGAGTGATGCCAATGCCCTTTGCGCAGCTTCCGAAGTGCAGAGAAAAGCTTGTGTCCGACTGAGTTTTCACCTTCGCGATTTATCCCAATGCTTCCACCTCATTTTAGTTAGGTATACAAATAATTAAAGCATGTATTAATTAGGTTACCTAATTATATTTTCGTGCCTGCAATTTGTCAATTCCTGATTACGCCGTTACTATGTAATTTATTTCACATTACCGCGCACAAACGCTCCCGCGACACAGAGGGCCGGGGAGTCTCTCTTAGCTATACAATTAACTGCTAACTGCTCTAATCTGCTCTAAAATTCCACTCCGTGTTCAACAGTGGTAAAGCCTCTTACCTTGGACTTCTGATCTGTTCCTGTACCCGCAAGAATGAAGCTAAACAATACCAAAACGCTGGCCGTCATCAACAGTGATCTCTTCATGCGTTCTCACCTCCCTGATCAGCTCCCGGTACGCATTCTGCTGGGTATCCGAAGCGTAGTCTCTGTTCACTTCAAATAAGGTCACACAATTAATGAAGTCCTTGCCGCTGTTGAGCCTAATGGTCAGACGCAGGCAATGAATGATATAGTCTATTCCCTTGGCATACTGCTTGCGGGAGATATGGTAGATCGCAATCTGATAATAGAGACGGTACACCCGGTCTACATTAATCGTATCCTGGAATTGTTCAAACCGCAGCATCTCCCGGGAAAAGCGCGACATCACCGCATCAGCGGAGAACCCGAAGCGGTTGGCCGACTCCATAATGATCACCATGCCGGACAGAATCTCCCCAGGGTGCTCGGACAAGAACGCGATATAGGAAGGCAATACAGAGATATTACCCATCAGAATCTCCAGCGTGAACCCGTTGGCGGTGGCAAACAGCTTGAAGCTGTCTACACTGCTGCGCCCTTCGTCATCCAGCATCTCGAACCAGCTCAGGTCTGCATAGCCAGCGGTATATTTCTTGGCTTGCTCATACTCCCCTTGCTTGGTAAGCGCCGATGCCTTCAGCAGGTAGCCGTGCCCGTAATAGACCACCAGCGGACGTTCCGCCTGAAAAGCCTCCGCCCTCTTCCCCTTACTGCGGCGCAGCTCCTCGCGGTAGATCCCGCTTGCTAACGCCCTCAGCTCATCGGAGAATTTCTCAACATCCTTCCAGCGGTGCAGTGCGAAGCACACCTTCGCCAGCTTCAGCAGCCCGTCCAGCTGCATCTCCTCGGGAAGCAGCCCGCGGTACGGCTCGAAGCTGATTACAGCTCGAAGCTTCTGCTCCATATCCACATCGGGAGTAGACTGCAAAGACATGAAGATACGGTACTGGCTAATCGCCATACGCTCGGAATAGCTGTCTTGTTCATGGTCTACAATCAGCTTGTAGAATACGATAGACTCCTGTACTTTGCCGCTGCAGAATAGCCTCTCTGCCACCCTGTAGATGATATCCAGCGGCCGCTGATATTCCATAATCCGCCTTAAGACCTCTTCAATGCATTGCTGCTTGCCCATCTCGGCACATTTGACCAGGAAGGGCTCGATCCGGCGGCGGGAGATGCGTTCTTCACTGAAGCACTCATCCACATACAGCGGATACAGCCAGCCTTCCGGGAAGCCGAAGGCCCGGATCATGGCATCCAGCTGTCCCAGCGAGATGGGCTTCGACGGATTGCCGTGAAGAATGGCGCTGAGACTGCCGCGGTTCAGGCCGGAGACTTTGGCAAATGAGGCAAGATTATGACCCGAGCGGGACAGACTCTTCTCGATTTCCGTACGTAATGTAGTCAGCTTCGCCTCCACCCGGCACCTCCCTATCCATCATTCAGGTTATCCTTCTATTAATTGCCATTATAGGACAACACTATGAAAAGCACAACAAAATGGCCCCACATTAGTAGGACCATGATTAACAAACACCGTCAGATGCCCGGGTGTATTATTGATTATTGCTGCAAAGCCGCCTGATTCCGGATCCGCTGGCTCTTCTTATTCTTGCCGTAGGGCGCGGCTCCATTCTTGCGGCTGCGCAGGCTCTCCATCATCAGGTTCTGGGCCATCACAATATATCCATCCAGCCGCTGGCTTAGCTCCAGCACCGCATGATCGCTCAGACTCCGCTCCTGGGCTACCTCCAGCAGCTCGCTTCTTAAATTCTCTATAGTAAGGAACAGCTCATTTTCTCTGTAATCCCGGCCATTGGCATCAGGAGAATTCTGGTAAAGGTTCACAGTTACTCACCTTCTCTCTATCAACTTCTCCCCTATCATAAATCATGATGCCAAAAAACAAAATTTGCAAAAAAAGAAAAAAATGTCGGCGGAAGTATAAATAAGCTCTGTTATTTATATATCCTCCGGAGGCTCCGGCGGGTGATACCGCTCCCCGAGTACATTCATCGCAAAAGCAATCCACTCTCTTGCGGCAAAGGACAGATAGCGGTCCTTGCGCCAGATCATGCCCAGCTGCCAGGGAATTACCGGCTCTGTCAGGGGAATGACGGTAATCCGCGAACGGTCGATATCCCGGCAGATCGTCTCCGGCAGCAGCGCAATGCCCATCCCGGCGGCGACCATCCGGCTGATCAGATCCCACTGGGAGCTTTCATAGACCACCTTGGGCTGGAAGCCCGCTCTCACGCATTCCGAAATTATCCGGTCATGCAGGGCGAAGTCCTCCCGGAACAGGACGAACTCCTCCCCGGCCAGCTCTTTCAGCGGTACCTGCTGCGCTCCGTCCAGACGGTGCCCGGCGGGGACCAGCAGTTCCAGCCGCTCTTCCACAAAGGTGAAGCTGTGGAACCTGGCCTCATCCACCGGCAGCACAATCGCCCCGATGTCGAGCAGGCCGGACTCAACGTCATCTTCCACTTTCTTTGCTCCGTCCTCATGCAGCCGGATCGTCACCTCGGGATACTTCCGGTGGAATTCCCCGATGACCGCCGGGAAGAAGCTCGCCCCCACCATGGGCGGCAGTCCGATACGGATATGCCCCTGCTTCAGATTGCGCAGGCTGTCCAGCTCGGAGGAGAGGCTGGCGAAGGACTCTACAATGTTCTGCGCCTTGACGAGCAGCAGCTCTCCGGCATCCGTCAGGCGGATGCTCCGGCCCTCGCGGTAGAAGAGATCAGCCCCCAGCTCCGTCTCCAGATTGCGGATCATCTTGCTGATGGTCGGCTGGGTGATATACAGCGATTCTGCGGCTCTGGAGAAGCTGTTCAGCCTGGCGGCCTGCACGAAATACTCCAGCTGTCTGATATCCATTAGACAACCCTCCATGTATAGACAATTAGAATGCGATCTATTCAATCCATTCATTTTACCTATGAAAGAATCAGATGTAAACTTTCAGTAAGAGATGAAAGGAGGTAATCATGATGAAAAAGATTGCCTTAGGCTTACTGCAGGTGGCCGGCCTAACCGTGTTCTCCCTGCTGGTTAACGGATTAACCTCACTGCTGCATATTCCGCTTCCCGGAAGCATTATCGGGATGATTCTATTATTCCTGCTGCTCGAATCCGGCGTGATCCGTCTGAACTGGGTGGAGGCAGGTGCTTCGTGGCTGCTGGCTGAACTGCTGCTGTTCTTCATTCCATCGGCTATAGGGGTGATGAACTACTCGAAGCTGCTGGAATCCTTCGGCCTGCAGGTACTGGCTGTTGTGCTCGTGGGCACCTTTGCTGTCATGGCCAGCTCAGGTCTGCTGACAGGTGTTATCTATAAAGTAAAGGAGCGTAGAAGCTCATGATGACTGGACTATTATTCCTTGGACTTACCATCACCGTATATCTTATAACCAAACGGATCTATGCGGCCAGCGGTAAAATGTACACCTCTCCGCTGATCATCACCCCGCTGGTCATCATCGGCTTCCTGCTGATCACAGGCAGCTCTTATGAATCCTACAATGCAGGCGGCAAATGGCTGTCAGACCTGCTTCAGCCGGCGACAATCGCCTTCGCGATTCCGCTGCACAAGAACTTCAAGCTGCTCAAAAAGCACGCCGCCGAAATTGCGGCAGGCGTGCTGTCAGGAACGGTAATGGCTGTACTATCTTCCATGCTGCTGGCCAAATTAATGCACCTGAGCGGAGATCTCGCCACCAGCCTGGTCCCGCGTTCGGTAACTACGCCGATTGCCATGAGCATCTCTCAGAGCATAGGCGGAGTTCCCAGCATCACCGCAGTCTTCGTCATTCTCACAGGTGTGCTTGGAACGATGATGGGGCCTTCGGTACTGCGCCTCTTCCACATTGAGAATGAAGTGGCGCGCGGAGTGTCGCTTGGCACCGCAGCGCATGGCACCGGCACCTCCAAGGCCTTCGAGCTTAGCTCGCTGACCGGCACCATCTCCAGTATCTCAATGATTCTGGCGGCGCTGTTCTCCATCGGGCTGGCACCCGCAATGCTTGCAGTGTTCATTCATTAAGCTGTTCCCTCGTCTTAAGACGGAGGCCTATAGCTTCACAGGCAATCCGCTCTGGGCAGATTCATACGCAGCGCAGGTTACCTTCAGCGTCTTGTACCCGTCCTCATAATCGCTGAGAATACGGGAGCGGTCTCCGGTGCGGACTGCGTACAGGAAGGCTTCGCTCTCTACCGCATAAGGGTTGCCCGTATTCTTGTATTCCTTGCTGTCCCCGCTGCGGACTTCGAGCAGACGCTCCGGGTTCCAGTCAAGCATGCCGTTGTCATTATAGAAGCTGATTCCGGCCTTGTTCACCTCACCGGGCAGCACACAGGTATTGGAGATGCTGGCGATAATGCCGCTTGCAAGCTTCAGTGACACGGTGCCCACATCGGCTACAGTCACCCCTTCATGCTTCTCATGCATAATCCGGTTGCCGAACATGCCGTAGACCTCTGTCACCTCACCGGCCAGATAACGCAGCAGGTCAACGATATGCGTCGTCTGCTCCGTGAATTGCCCGCCGGACTGCTCCTGATTGCGCCACCACGCCACGCCGGGCATTCCGCCCATCCATTCTCCGGTAATCATCCCTACCTTGTCTCCGGCAAGCGTCTGCTTCAGCCGCTGAATATTCTCCTGGTAGCGGAAATGATAGCCTACCGAGGTCAGCAGCTGATGCTGCTTAATATCCTCCAGCAGACTGGCCGGAATGGCCGTACTTGAGCCTAGCGGCTTCTCGATGAAAAAGGGGATATCTCTACGGATCAGCGCCCGCTCAATCGCCCCGTGCGACTGTGGCGGCACACAGATGTAGACAGCATCTAGCTTGTGGCTGTCCAGCATCTCGGTAATCTCCCCGTAGCCTTCGGCCCCGTAAGGGCGGGCCATCTCTTCTCCCTTAAGCTTGCTGCTGCCGCAGACGGCCTTCAGCGACACATCCTCCATGCCCGCCAGCAAATCCGCATGTACCTTGGAGAACCAGCCTGTTCCAACAAGTCCGATATTAAGCGTCATGTCATTACCTCCTGAGTTGTCTGGTGAATGCCTTTTCAGTAGATTATACCCGCTTAGGTCATCACAGAGTAGTCCCGCCACTCCTCTGGAAGCAGTTGCCTGTAGGATTGCTGCATGAAGCGGTCGTCAGCGAGCACAATGACCCCGCTGTCGCTCTCACTGCGGATCAGCCGTCCTCCGGCCTGTTGCACCTTGCACATACCCGGGTAGATATAAGCATAATCGAAGCCATTCTTACCCTGTGACTGGAAATAGCTCCGCAGCAGATTGCGCTCCAGTCCCACCTGCGGGAGTCCAACACCTACGACCATCACCCCGTTCAACCGGTCACCGGGCAGATCCACCCCTTCCGAGAAAATACCTCCCAGCACGGCAAAGCCAAGCAGCGGCTCCGGGTTATCCGGGCGGAAGGCCGCCAGGAAGCTCTCCCGCTCCGGCTCGCTCATTCCGCTGCCCTGCAGCAGCGTGGGGACTTCAGGGTACTTCTCAGTGAACACCTCATAGACATGCTTCAAGTAGAGATAGGAGGGGAAGAAGACCAGGTAGTTGCCCTTCTTCGAGACCAGGCCTTTGAGCGCATCACTAAGCGGCTGTATTGAAGCCTCACGGTCATGAAACCGGGTGGATACCGGCAGCACAGATACCTGCCACTGCTCTTTGTGAAAAGGCGTAGCCAAGCTCAGACTGTAATCCTCCTCGCCTGCACCGATCATATCTCTGTAATACGAGAGCGGCGATAGGGTCGCAGAGAACAGAATCTGGCTGCGGAAGCTCTTGCCCATTTGCTGCAGCAGATGCGACGGATCGAGATTGAACAGCTTCAGATACACATCTCCGCTGCGCACCTCGGCATAGGTGATGTAGCGTTCATCGTAGGTTTTGAAGGTGCGGAGCATCGCCTGTACCGCGTAAAAGGTATCCAGCAGGCTGTTCTCCCCCTCCTCCTCTGCCTGCGCGGAGCCTATAAGAGAAGAGGGATTCAGCAGCTCCAGCTCGGCTTCGGCCGCGAAGTTCTCCAGCAGCTCCGGCAGCTCCTCGGGATAGGCCGCCCACTCTCCCGCACCCTTGTCACCGCAAATCTTACGCAGCGCAATGAAGAAGGTGTTCACCGCTTTGGCAGCAGTGCTGAGCCTTGGATTCGCCGTCTTATAGGTCCGGCTGAGTGCCAAGAAGGGCGCCTTGGTGAGCGAAGCAGAATACATCTCCCGGCCCCGGTCCACCAGATTATGCGCTTCATCCACCAGCAGCACAGTGTTCTTCTTACGCTCCTCCGACATGCGCTTCAGACTGATGCGCGGATCGTAGATATAATTGTAATCGCAGATCACAACATCGCAGACATAGGCGGCATCCAGCGAGAATTCAAACGGGCAGACCTGATGCTTATGGGCATAGCTGGCGATCGTCTCCCGGGTCATCAGCGTCTCCTGCTCCAGCATATCGATCAGTGCGCCATTGATCCGGTCATAATACCCCTCCGCATAAGCGCAGGAATCATTGCCGCAGATGCCCTCCTCCCGGAAACAGGCCTTCTCCTTCGCCGTCAGCGCAATGACATGCAGATGCAGCCCGCGGCGGTTCAGCATCGAGGCAGCCTCCTGCGCCGCGATCCGTGTAACTGTCTTGGCAGTCAGATAGAAGATACCGGCTGCCTTGCCTTCGCCCAGCGCTTTGACCGCCGGGAACAGAGTGGACATGGTTTTGCCGATGCCTGTCGGCGCCTGGGCGAAGAGGTTCGCCCCCTCAGCAATGGAGGTATAGACTGCGGCAGCGAAATGGCGCTGGCCGGGCCGGTAGGCCGAGAACGGAAAGGACAGGGCAGTGATGCTCTCCCCTCTCTTCGCCTTGTAACGGACCATCATCTCGGCATACGGTGCGTACCTGCTTACGGTCTCTAGCGCGAAGGCCGTCAGCGCTTCGCGGGACATCTCCCGGTAGAGACTGTACTGTGCCTCGCTTCCCCGCTGCACATAGGTGAGCTTCACTTGGATATAAGGAAGCTCCAGCTCCGTTGCCAGCATGTAAGCGTACATGTATGCCTGGGCCCAATGTACCTCCTTCCCTTCTAGCGCAGGGTCCGGGATTCCGGCCATGGACTTGATCTCCTCCACCGTCAGACTCCCATCCTCTGCCGTAAGCAGGCCGTCGCAGCGTCCGTCAATCTGGAACAGCAGATCCCCGTAAGGAATTCCGGTCTTCAAATAGACCTCCTTGCGGTCCCCTTCCTTGTATTGCTTCTGGATCAGCTGATGGCTGCGCGTCCCCTCCGCCATGGCGGCCCCGCTGCGGAAGCCCGGCTCCAGACTGCCGCTGCTGTAGGCAAATTCCACAAGCGCCCTCACGGACAGCGTGATTTCTGTATGCTCCATCCGTCCCCACCTCCAATAATTTCCGCCAGCTTCCGCTGCGTATGGCTCATATTCTTCGTTTAACGCCGATATTAACCCGCCTGAGGGAATGGTCTGCGCCGGGTTCGTTCTAGCCGTAGTTTACGCGCGCTTCAGGGAGTATACGGCCGCTTCTGATTTTTGACATTCCTTCCCTGGCACTTCATAATAAGTTTTATTGATAATGGTATTCTTCTGTCCTCATGCTGCTGTTTCCTTTTCAGCCGGGAAACATGTTCATTTTATAGAAAGAAGGCGAAGCTGTGTCATCCCAAACTGTGAAACGATGGCTCCTTAAGCCATTTGTGTTCTTTTCCATTCTTTTTCTGCTCAAAAGCCTGCTGGCCTGGGGTGTAATCTTTGATGATTTAAAGTTCTGGCAATCCGTATTGACGGAGCTGCCCTTTGTCTGGGCCCTGTTTTTCCTGATTGAGCGCTTTGCTTCCAGACGGAAGCTCGGCTATTACATGACGGTCAATCTGCTGGTTACCGCGATCTTTTTTGCCGCCATTATGTATTTCAAATATTACGGGGTCATTGTCACTTACCATGCCGCCGAGCAGGTGAACCAGGTCACTGCCGTCAAGAACAGTGTGTTCTCATTGATGGACCCTTATTATCTGCTGATCTTCACCGACATCATTGTGCTGGGCTTCTACTTCTTCATTAACAAGAACGGCCGCACTTATAAAAAAGACCAGATTAACCTGCGCAGTGGCCGGACGCTGCATGTCGTACTGTTCGCTGTCTCGCTCGGACTCTGCCTGTTCAATATTCTTCCGAATAAGGCGAGCATGAATGAGATCAAGAAGGCCCAGGAGATGGGCATCCTTAATTATGAAGCATACACGATCTTTGCCAAAGATAAAACCGAGCTGGTAGAGGCTAGTGAAATCACACAGAGCACGATTAACCAGCTCAAGGGCACCGACGCTTCAGCAGTCTCCGCTTATGCCGGTGCCGCCAAGGGCAAGAATCTGATTGTGATCCAATTGGAGTCCTTCCAGAACTTCCTGATGGGTCTTAAGGTAGACGGCCAGGAGGTCACTCCTAACCTGAACCGTCTGATGGAGCAGAGCCTGTACTTCACGAACTTCTATCAGATGGTCGGCCAGGGCAACACCTCCGATGCGGAATTCGTGGTCAATTCGTCCTTCTATATTCCTCCGCAGGGTGCAGCTACCATGTCTTATATCGACAAGCAGCTGCCGAGTCTGCCCCGTCTGCTGGGAGATAACGGCTATCAGACGGCCACGTTCCACACCAACGTAGTGGAATTCTGGAACCGGGGCGAGCTGTACAAGGCCCTCGGCTGGCAGAAGTATTACGATCACCAGTTCTTCGGTGACGAGGACGCCTTCTTCTTCGGCGCTTCCGATGAGGTGCTCTACCGCAAATCCTCGGAGAAGCTGAAGGAAATGAGCGATGCAGGCCAGCCATTCTATGCTCAGGTCATCTCCATGTCGGCGCATCACCCGTTCACTATTCCTGAAGAGAAGCACAAGATGAAGCTTCCTGAGCGGTATGAAGGAACCTTTGTCGGCGATTATGTCCGGTCGCAGAACTATGCGGACTATGCCTTCGGACAGTTTGTAGATGAACTGAAGGCGAGCGGATTATGGGAGAACAGTCTGGTTATGGTCTACGGCGACCATATGGGACTGCCGATCTATTCGCTGGATCATGATGACAAGCAGCTAATGAAGGAAATCTACGGATATGATTACAGCTACGCCAATATGCTCAACATTCCGCTGCTCATCCATGGTGAGGGAATTGCTCCGCAGAAGCTTGCGCAGGTAGGCGGAGAAGTCGATATTATGCCTACGGCCGCCAGCCTGCTGGGGGTATCGATGGATAACAACATTCATTTCGGCCAGGATCTGCTCAGCCAGTCCTACAATCTGCTGCCGCAGCGGTATTACCTGCCTACCGGATCCTTCATTTCCAGCTCTGCCCTGCTGATTCCGGGCAACAGCTTCGAGGATAATACCCAATACCCGTTGGCTACCGGAGGTACTGCTCCGGCCGGCAACGAGGATGAATACAACCGTGCTCTGCGGCTGCGCCAGCTGTCTGACAGCTACGTTACACAATTGCCGGATAAAGAACCTGCCGTAGAATAGCCAGACACAAGTGGTAACGGTATCGTCCTTTTAAAGGACGGTACCGTTACAGCGAGAAATAGAAGGATAATGTATAGCGTAAAACATATAGCTTCTCATATTTAGACAAGAGGCAGCGCCTCTCCGTAACAGGAGAAGCGCTGCCTCTTTGTGATGCTTATGTTAACGCTCCTGATTCTCCAGCATGAGATAATAATCCGCGAAGTTCTCCAGCTCTGCCGGCTCCAGAATGGCCAGATGCTCTCCCAGCAGCAGCAGTGACCGGCGCTGTGCTTCTTCCAGCACCTCTTGCCCCTTGCCGGTAATCGTGACGATCACCGCTCTGCGGTCATTCTCGTCAGGCACGCGGGCGATCAGCTCCAGCAGCTCCAGGCGGTCGAGCATGACGGTGACTGCACTGGACTTCACTTCCATCTTTTCCGCCAGCTGAATCACCCGTGCCTTCTGCTCCTGAAAGATCATATGTAACAGCCCGAATTGCGGCACAGTCAACCCCAATTCCTTATGCATTGACATCTGTGACATGATTCTGCGCTGAACCTTCCACATGGATAATCCCACACGTTCGATCAAAGGATTGACTTCTTGTGACATCCCTTCAGCTCCCAATCCGTTTATTCTGCCTCAAGCGTACCATTATACCGGTCCGACATACAATATTTTTTGAATATAAAATAGGATTAGGGGCCTGTTTTTCAATGATTTTTTATACATAATCCATCATTTTCCGACACAAAAACTCTTTTTTTCCGACATACGCTCAAACCGCAGCGTATGCGCTATAATCGTAGCAGTGAACCGCAAAATTCACTTAATCTTTTAGAGTCAGGGCTGGTGATATTTGTTATGAAATTGGCAACAAAATTAACATGGATGATGCTGATTGTATTGCTACTGGTTGGTTCATCCATAGGCTTCTTCGGTTATCATGCGGCTTACAAGCAGATCGATGAAGCTGCAGGTATTGAATTGGTAGGCTGCGCCAATATAACCACCGGCCTTATCGATCCTGCCGACATAACCGCTCTGGCTGCCGGGGATACCAGCAAGCTGGCTGCAATCGAAGACCGCATCGGATGGATCAGTGATCACAAGCCTATTTTCAAAGAAGCCTTCATTCTTTCACTGGACGGCAAGGTGCTGGCCGCTGACAAGAACTTCAAGAAACGAGGCTACAAAGCCGGAGACCCCTTCTACTTCTCAGATGAAGATAAAGAAATGATTACCACCATGAAGCATTCCGCCTACTCGAAAGTGTATACATATCAGGGTACCTCCCTCAAAACCGGCTACGGCCCCATCTATCAGGACCATGACCCTACCAAACCCATCATTGCATTAATGGCGATTAACTTCGACGGCCCGTTAATTCAATCCCGGACCATGGATATCATCACCCAGCCCTTCCTGATCGGCAGCTCGATTCTGATTATTGCAATTCTCGCCGCCTATCTGCTCATCCGCCGGATGGTCAGCCCGCTCACCAAGTTGTCTGCATCAGTCAACACGGTAGCCAAAGGCGATCTGACCCGGGAACCGCTGCTCTTCACGGCCAAGGACGAGGTCGGCAAGCTTGCCCGTGACTTCAATGCCATGACCCTGAGTCTGCGTGACCTGATCACACAGGTCAATGATACATCCATGCTGGTTGCCTCCTCTTCCCAGGAGCTGTCCGCCAGCGCCCAGGAGACCAACCGGGCCGGAGAGCACAGCGTTAATGTCACCCTGGATCTGGCCGACGGGGCACATACCCAGCTGCAGAATCTGGAGGGCAGCTTCAAGGCCGTACAGGATATGTCGCATTTCATTACTGAAATTGCAGGCAATGCGGACAGCGCGATGAATCAGGCAGCCATCAACTCCCAGAAGGCCCGGACAGGCCGGGAATCTATGGACTCGACCACTTCACAGATGGCTATTGTAGGCGCGAGCATCTCGGATCTTTCCGGCATTATCGAGACGCTGGGCAGCCATTCCAAAGAAATTGAGAATATTGTCGGCACCATAGCCAGTATTGCCGAGGAGACGAACCTGTTATCCCTTAATGCGGCCATTGAAGCTGCACGGGCCGGTGAAGAGGGCCGCGGCTTCGCCGTTGTGGCAGGCTCTGTACGCAAGCTGGCTGAACGTTCGGCCGGATCTGCCCGCCAGATCGGTGAGCTGGTCAGTCTGATTGTCCAGCAGATGGACAAGGCCGGAGAGACCATGAAGCACTCCACGGAAGAGATGCATCACGGCAAAGAGATGATTATAGCCGCCGGACATTCTTTCTCCGAGATTGAGTCTTCCGTCTCCGATATGTCTGCACACAGCCAGCAGATTTCGGCCACCGTGCGTGAGCTGGCCCTGCTCTCTGACGGGCTTGTCGCTTCGATCCAGAAGATCGTAGCGGTCTCCAATCAGACAGCAGAAGGCGCGGAGACCTTGTCCGCTTCATCCCAGGAGCAGCTTGCGGCCATGCAGGAGGTCGAATCCTCCGCCGCATTCCTCTCCTCTCTGGCAGAGAAGCTGCAGGTATTAGTCGAGAATTTCAAAATTTAGGCTGGAGTCTCATATATTTATCTACGAAAAAGGCTGCCCTGATGTGGAATAACCCTTCACATCCAGGACAGCCTTTTTTGTGCAACAGCAATCAGATACATTATGCTGTATTCTCAATGAACCATTGACCCAATTCGTTAACCGGCATCGGACGCCCATAGTAGAAGCCCTGCATCACCCGGCAGCCCAGCGATTGCAGCAGCTCAATCTGCTCTGTAGTCTCCACGCCCTCGGCCACAACCTCCATGTTCAGATTGCTGGCAATGGCAATGATGTTGCTGATGATCGCTTTCTTGGAATGCATCTTGCTCTTGCGGATGAAGACCTGATCAATCTTCAGGGTGTTCACCGGAATCTCATCCAGATTGCCAAGCGAGGAGAAACCGGTTCCGAAATCATCCAGGGATACCCGCACACCTAGATCCCGCAGCTTGGAGAGCTGGGCAACCGTCTCTTCCATATTGTTCATGGCAATCGATTCGGTAATCTCCAGTTCAAGGAAATGCGGCGCAAGGCCCGAACGCGACAGTGCCTCTTCCACTACCTCATACAGGCTACCGCTTTCAAACATCCGCGCCGACATATTAATCGAGACCGCTACACTGGCAACCTTTGCCTGATGCCAGAGCATATTCTGTCCGCACACCTCATGCAGCATCCAGTATGTAATAGGGACAATCAGGCCGGTCTCCTCGGCGATCGGAATGAACTCCCCCGGAGAGATGACGCCATGCTCCGGGTGTCTCCAGCGCAGCAGCGCCTCAAGCCCCACGGTGACATTCAGCAGCGAATCCCATTTGGGCTGGTAGACCACCATGAATTCCGAACGGGCCAGCGCCTTGCGCAGATCCTTCTCAAGTGACATCCGCCGGACCTGATGACGGTTCATCTCCAGATCGAACACACTGAATTTATTCTTGCCCGAATCCTTGGAAGTATAGAGCGCCGTATCGGCCGCTTTCATTAGCGCTGAACGATCGGTGCCGTGCGCCGGAGTCATACTGATTCCCACACTCGCAGTTACGTACAATTCGTTACCTTCAATGCTGTAAGACTTCTTGAGCTCCTGGAGGATATGCTGTGCCACTTCCTCCGCCGCCACGGCGGTGCAATCCGGCAGTGCAATCAGGAATTCATCCCCTCCAAGCCGGAACACTTTCCCCTTCCCGCCCACGCAGCAGGTCAGCCTGGCAGATACGTCCCGCAGCAGCAAGTCTCCAATATCGTGCCCCAGCGTATCATTAATCGATTTGAAGCGGTCCAGGTCAACAAAAAACACGGCGCCGGAGACCCCGCCGAAGAAATCATCCTTGAAGTAGCGCTCCAGACCGTGCCGGTTCGGCAGCTCGGTGAGCGGGTCATGATAGGCCATTCGCTCCAGTACATCCCTGTCCAGAAAAACATTGCCGCCGGAGATTGCCAGCACGAACAGGGTAACCAGTGAAATCCCTGTCAGCAGAACCACATCAGTCTCCATCAGCATGGGGGCAGGCGCCTGCCAGCTGTAATTATGCAGATCGCTTGCTCTCAGACTCGTATAATGCATACCGGTAACCGCCAGGGCGATGAATAGTGCCGAATACAGCTTCCAGGGGCTGAAGACCGTATGATCCTTGAATCTGTGGAACATTAGAATTCCGATGTAGGAAGCAGCAAGAGCAATCAGTACCGATACAGCCTGATCCATTGCCCTGTAATGAATCTTGGCCTCCATCTCCATGGAGGCCATTCCAGCATAATGCATGAACGATATGCCGCTGCCGAGTATGCAGCCGCCCGCAAGAAGCCGCCAGCTTCTCTGGCGGGCAGCCGTAACCATCTGAAGGGTTGCATAGCAGGAGGACATAATAATTAGCAGGGACACGGCAGCCATCACCGGATGGTAGCTGACCTTGAACGGCAGCCGGCTGGCCATAATGCCGACAAAATGCATAGCCCAGATTCCGCCGCCAAGCACACAGGCACCCGAGAGCAGCCAGAGACGTCTGACCCGGCCCGCGGAATGGGAAACCTGCGAAATCAGATTAAGCGCGGAGTATGCTGCTGCGGCAGCTAGCCCATAGGATAGTAAAACAATCCAGATATTATAGTGGATTCCCATTTGATCCATAGTTGACCTCTTCACTGGTTATAGTATCAGCGTCGTTTCAGGGTCTATCTTAAGTTATAAATCAATATACGAATAGCGGATAAATGGAAGAGTATATAATGATTACAGGTATTCTCTGAAAACTAACATTAGCTGTATTTTACCCTGTATTCACCGGGCTGTCTAAGTAAATAATGGAACTTGGACCCTTTTTTGAACGCCGGCAAAAATTGTCCATATTTGTCCTCAGCCGCCTGCGCGGAGGGTTGGAAATCCGTTGTCCCGGGAGGCGTCCGGCAGGAAGGCCCTGCGCCAGATCCAGGCATTCGCAGCTACCAGAATTACCATGTAGATGTATATTCCTGCAGGAATCAGGGTGAAGACATAGTGTAATCCGGCAAGCCCCCCCAGAATGAACAACTGGACAAAGGCGCTGCCGGTGAATTCCTTCCGCTGCGCCGCCTCATACTTCTCCGAGAACGGGAGCGCCTTCGGGAACGTAAGGAAGCAAATAACGGCATACAGCAACAGAGCCAGCAGGACTACTACCATGTCTGCTATAATCCAGGAACCCAAGAGAGCGATGAACACCGCCGCCTCCAGCAGAAAGAGCGGAACCAGCAGCTTCACGACCGCAGCCTTCAGCATTCCCCGGTAGACCAGCCCCTTGCCCGGCAAAGGAATCACCTGATAGATCCACGCACCCTTATAGCTGGCCGAGTAACGGACCATCTGCACGACTGTCATCAGCAGCAGCGCGCTGTAATAGATAAACAAAAAGGACTTGGAGCTTCTGATCCCGGCCAGATCGCCGCTCCATACCTGATTGAAGATGAAGATAAAGGGAAAGATCAGCGAGAAGCCGATGGTCGGATAGACCCGGAGCTTGAACTCGCGTTCATTCTTCATCATCGACCAGGTGAAGCGGAAGAACATGGCCTCCGCTTTGTTCCGGCACACGGTCTCCGACAGCATCCGGGCAAACCGCCCGTTATCCCTGCCCTCTGCGCCATGCTCAGCCAGTTTCTGGAGGCTGCGTTCAAATACCGGCATCAGCCGGATGTAGGCGGCGAACATCACGGCAGGCACCACCACAGAGAGCGCTGTCAAAATAATCACGGACCGGCTTCCTGTTCCGCCTCCCAGCAGCTCGAACGGTGCCCCGAACCAGACCGGAGCCAGCAGGAAATGCCACCAGGCTGTAGCGAATTCCAGGCCCAGCGTTGATAGATTGAATATCCGGCTAACCAGCTGTGCACCGACAGTTACCGCCACAGACAGGATAATCTGTACGTAGTTGATGATGTCCTTGAGCTTTTCCCCGTCAAAGAACCTCAGGATCAGCAGATAGATCAGAATATGTAAGCTCTTGGCCATGTTCAGTGTGCGGCGGTCCACCGGCTTGGAGAAGAGGATATTCTTATCCCGCAAATCCAGCATTACCGTCGAGAAATCGGAGATCAGCGTTGTGGTGATCAGGAACATCACTATACTGAACAGCAGACTCATCATCAGGATATGATGGTCTCTGGGCGCAACCATGGCGATCAGCATCAGCCCCAGCAGCAGATAGATCCACTGGACTCTGAAGGGCGAGCCCTCCATCTCCAGCTTGGAATTCTGCGACCCGGAGAACAGGGTAGGTGTCCGTCTGCCATCCATCGTCAGCTTGACCTGAAGAATGCGGCGCATGAGCGCATAATCGGCTCCCAGCCCCTTAAAGATCCACTGTACCCGGTCAAGCAGCTTCAGAATCCGGAATTCAGTCATACGCCGCACCCGCGCCAATCACAGCCACGAACTCACTTGCAATATCCCTGTATTGATCGAACCCGGTCAGCTGATTGAAAATCTCCTCCAGCGACCCCTCCCGGCTCTGCTCCCGCAGCTGCGTGAAGGTACCGTCCGCGACAATATCGCCTCCATCCAGCAGGATGATCCGGCTGCTGATTCTCTCGACCACATCCATAATATGCGAGGAATAAAAGATCGTCTTGCCCCTGGCGGCAAGCGTGGCGAAGATTTCCTTGACCACCATTACACTGTTAGCATCCAGTCCGCTGAGCGGCTCATCCAGGAACAGAATATCCGGGTCATGCAGCATGCTGGCAATCAGCAGCACCTTCTGCTTCATTCCCTTGGAGTAAGAGGCAATCCGCATATCATAGGCCTTCTCCATACCCAGCAGCCCCATCAGCTTCCGCGCCTTGTCATCGGCATCCGCCTGCTTCAGTCCATACAGCTCACCGGTGAAGGTCAGATACTCCCGCGCCGTCAGGCTGTCATATAGCTCTGCCACCTCGGGCACGTATCCGATCCTTCTTTTGTACGCTGTATCCCCGTCTGAGATATCCCTGCCAAAAATCCGTATCGTTCCGTTATATCCCTCCACCAGCCCGAGCATAATCTTGACTGTCGTGCTTTTGCCGGCCCCATTGGGTCCGATATATCCGATAATCTGCCCACGGTATACCTTCAGATCAATTCCCCGCAGCACCATCCGGTCACTATAATTCATCCACAAGCCCTCAATTGAGATAACCGGCTCTTCCGTTAAGACCATTGACGTCTCTCTCCCTTCGGTAAGCGTACTCTTCCTTCCAGCAACAGAAAGTACCATTAACCCTATTCTAGCAAATTTTAGCACTTGATTCCTGTGATTAATCGCAGCGGGAATTCTGCATAGACCCGAAAACAGCAAAAAGAGCAGCCCCTAGGCTACTCTTGATGAATTTGCTATGCGGACAAGGAATGATTACCTTAAGCGGATTCGCTCACGCCTCCGGGCAGATTCCAGACAGCTCTCGATCAGCCTCATATTCAGCAGCGGGTCCTCTTCCGCAATCCAGGGCTTGCCGCTGAAGACTGCCCTGGCGAAATGGTCGGCCTGCTGGACGTAAGGGTTAGCACCAACGGCCTCGACACGCCGGGGCTCACCGCCCCCGTACACGAAGAACTCCGCATCATCGAATCTGGCGTTGAACGGCATCGGAATTTCGATCCGCCCCTGCGTACCGAGGACCTCCAGCAGCTGGCGGTTGTACGCCCACATCCCGCAGTCGAAGATCAGGCTCTTCCCGCCGGGGAACTCCACTAGCCCGGAGGCCACCATATCAACATTGTCATGCTCCGGCGAGAACAGCGCGTGCACGGTTACGGCTTCAGGCTCTGTACCGAACAGCAGCCGCGCGGCTGTGAGCGGGTAGCAGCCGACATCATAGAGTGATCCGCCTCCCCAGGCAGCGTTGAAGCGGATGTTGGAGGTATCCGTAGCATCGTTATAGGTGAATGTGCCGCGGATGGAACGCACCGCACCAATCTCGCCGCTGGCGATAATCACCTGCAGCTCATTGATGCGCGGATGATGGCGGTACATATAAGCCTCCGCCAAGTGAACGCCCGCCTTCCGGCAGGCCTCTACCATCTCGGCCGCCTCACGGCTGTTCAGCGCAATCGGCTTCTCGCATAGGATATGCTTACCGGCTTCAGCCGCGCGGATCACCCATTCACAGTGGAGATGATTGGGAAGCGGAATGTAGACGGCATCCACCTCCGGGTCCGCAAGCAGCTCTTCATAGCTGCCATATGCCTGCTCAATGCCGAATTCAGCGGCTACGCTGCTGCTCTTCGTGAGTCCACGGCTGGCAACCGCCCGGATCACTCCGGTCTCGGACTCCTGGATTGCCGGCATTACCGAACCCGTAGCAATCTGCGCGCAGCCCATAATTCCCCAGCGAAGCTTCTCTGCCAAAGTTATCACCTTCCTTATCTTAGTGTGACCCATATAACAGCTATACCCAGCACAAGGATTCTTGCCGCACTCATAAGCACGAAATTCTTCACCGCCAGAATGAAGGTCGTGCCTTTATGCTGCTCCTGATAGAAACGTGCAATATTGCGGTGCAGCGGAATCAGGGTCAGCAGGAGCAGCAGGACCAGGACCGGATGGACCCCGAGCAGCACCAGCACAATCAGATCGGCAAAAGACACATAATAGAGCAGCCTCCACAGCAGCAGCGCATTCTCCCGTCCGATGTAGACCGGCAGCGTGTATCTGCGGTTCTCGATATCATCTTCAATATCGCAAATATTGTTCGCCAGCATAATTCCGGCAATACCCAGAATGGCCGGGACGGAGAACCAGAACAGATACAGCACCTCAAGGAAATTGATATGCAGGCTGATCCATTCGCCCTTCAGCAGCAGCGTGACCACCGCCTGATCCGAATGAATATAGGCCGAGATGAAAATAATGACGAACCCCATGAACAGCCCGGAGAACAGTTCTCCGAGCGGCATCCGCGAGATGGGGATCGGTCCGAAGGAGTACAGGATGCCGATCAGGAACGAGAGTCCCCCGAGCAGGAATACCAGCAGTCCGGTCTGGAATACCAGGGCAATGCCCCCGCCTGCCGCCAGCACAAGGAGAATGACGATCAGCGCCACCACCGTAGACTCCTTCAGCTTGAAGCGGACAATCGGATTATGGGTCTCATACCCGTAGCCATGGGTTTTGGCAGCCTTTTTGAAATCATAATAGTTGTTGATTGCTGTTGTTGCCATATCAAAGCTTAAGAGGGACACCAGCATCAACACGAAGCGCAGGATATAGAAGTCCTCGAACCGGTACAGGGCATACAGCGTCCCCAGCAGCAGCGGGAGCATACTGGCCACCTTCGTCGGCAGCTCGACAAACTTGAAGAAAGTTCTTATATTCACGGCCATTCATCCTTATCAGTCATATGAGCACGTTACTGTGCAGTGGTTGTAATAGTAATCGGCGACCATTCAGCGATAACCGTCTGTCCGTGCGCCGACACGCTGCCTTCCGGGGTCAGGTCCTTCTCCGTCATGATGCCCAGAGCAATGGTGAAGCTGTTGAATTTCACGGGCACATTCCGCTCGCGCCGCACCTCATTGCCATTTACATAGAAGACAGCCTCATTGTTACCCCGGTGGTAGGTGATGGCGTACGTGTTGAATTCACGCGGCTTGAAGTCCGTATTCTCCTTGAAAATACAGAAGTATTTGGTTCCTCCCGTCTCGGGTACGGTTACCCCGGGGAACGGAAGGATGCCGTACACACTCGCATATTTATCGTTGCCCGCGAAGAAATCAAGCGCCGCGCCTGTGGTGAAGTCCAGCAGATTCAGTGACACATAGCCGTCATACAGATCCCCCGGGGCAGTGCCCTGTGTGCGGGCGCGGATCTGGAGCTCGAAGCGGATTTCGCCTGCCTCCGGGATGTCTACCGGCCGGGCCGAATAATACATATGCTTGGCATTATCCAGAATCTGCACCTGATCATGACGGCGGCTCAGCTGAGCCCGTACGTACAGATGATCATTACGCACGATCACCACCGCTTCCGGCTCACGATACGCCCAGAACGAGCCGTCCGACAGCTTGAAGCCGCCCGTTTGCCAGACCTTTCCTTCTTCCAGAATCGTATGGAAATCCCCGATCACCATTTGCTTGCCCTGTGTTGCAGGCATATCTTCGTTCGTTGGCAGATGCTTGTCCATGAATTCTCCCGCTTTCTTTAGTGTAGTAGCCTATCCATTTCTTATATTCTAAAATAGACCCTGAATCAGCAGCGCCACCGTCATGACCGCCCCGCAGCGTACCGATGCGCGCTGTGAAGCACCCATAAGCGGCAGATAAGCTTCAGAAGGATTCTCCGGCTGGAGGCTGCGGTAGATCCGTATCGGGGCAATGGCTGTCAGCAGAGCGAGCAGCGCATATACCGGCAAGATATGAAGCAGCACACATGCAATCAGTGAAGCATAAGAGATATAGAGCAGCACCTGGGAGAAAATCAGCGCTCTGCGTTCCCCCCATACCACGACCAGTGTAAGCTTGCCGGCCTGCTTGTCAGCTCTCCAGTGCAGAAAGTGATGATTGAACAGCAGCAGGGTAGTGAGCAGCCCGCTTGGCAGCGAGAGCAGCACCGGCTTCAGGCTGAACGCTCCCGTCTGAACAAAATAAGCGCCAAGCACCGGCATTAATCCAAAGGCAAGAAAGATGGCAAGCTCGCTGTAGCCCTTGCCCCGGTATCCGAACCGCAGCGGCGGCGCCACATAGAAATAAGCGATCAGCGCCCCTCCGGCCACGAACCACAGAATCTCCCAGCCGCTGTAGAGACTGAGCAGCAGACCGCAGCCAGCCGCAACGGCCAGCAGACCCCAGGTCAGCAGAGCAAACAGCGACTCACGCATAACGCCCCCCGACAGGAACCCGGAGTTCGTGGAGATGGCTCCAGGAGTATGCCGGGCCTCTGTATCGGTTCCGTTGCGGAAATCCCACAAGTCATTTACCATATTGGAGAATAAATGGGCTGCAGCCGCTCCAATGAACGTTATTACAAATAAAAACGGATGGAATACTCCCTGCCATACATAGGCCCCGGCCGTTCCCAGGACAACCGGTATGAGCATAACAGGGATCACTCCAAACCGTGAGGCTTTCTTAAATATGTTCCACTTCTCCATCATGCCAAGAAATATCTCCTTTTATTATTATTTGATAATGATTATCATTAAATTATTATACATCAAAATTCGACACTTTGGACAGATTTACGCTGCAAAATATTCCCTAATCGTGGTACACTATAATCGATGGTACTTATTTCCTATTAAATCTTAAATAATGAAGGGGATCAGATGAAACTCCGCCAAAAAATAATCATCTTCATTAGTTTTGTCGCTATCCTCGGCATTGGCGCCACCTATCTGATGCTTCACCTGATTCTGCTGAACCGCTTCGAGAAGCTGGATGAGGCAGAGCTGGAGCGCAACCTGAGCAAGGCTACCGCTGCTTATCATCAAGAGCTGGAGAACCTGAGAACGGGACTCCTTGATGTTGCTGTCCGTGATGAAACCTACAGGTTCATGGAGAATTCAGCAGCTACCGGCTCTGCTGACTCCGGTAGTACGGTTGCCGCCTTCATCCGCAACAGCCTTGAACCGGCTGCTTATCCAATGAATCATTTCGATATGATTGCCCTGCTTGATCTAGACGGACAACCGCTGTATGGCGGCTCTTATGATCTGCCGGCAGGAATGGTCACCCCGTTAACCCAGGAACAGCTAACGCTAATGAAGCTGATCCGAAGCCGTCTGCCTGTGCCGCAAGCTCCCGGCGAGAGCCGGAGCGGCTTCGTTAATCTGGACAAGGGGACTATGCTAATTACCCTTACACCTATTCTTAACAGCAGCAAGGACAAGCCGGTCATCGGAACGGCCATTGCCGGACAGATGCTGCACCAGGACCGGATCGCTCAAATCTGGGAGGATACCCTGTCAAAGGTGGAGATGTCGCGCCTCACCACCCCCCTGCTTGCGGATAGCGGAGGCGAACGCGTCTGGACTAGCCCTGCCCGAGGCGGGCAGATGTGCATTCATACAGTACTAGACGATCTGTTCGGCGATCCCGGAATGGTCCTCACCCTGAAGGAACCCCGCCAGTTCTACAACAGCGGGCTCAAGTCGCTCTCCACCTTCCGTATATTCTATTTCATCTCCATTATGTTAATGCTGGGCGCAAGCCTCCTCTTCGTGAACCGGTTCATTCTGAGAAGAATGTCTTCTCTGGTCCGCAACATCCGTAGAATCGGCAGCAGCAAGGATCTGTCGATCCGGATTCCCAGCTCCGGGCAGGATGAATTCAGCGAGGTTGAGGTCGAATTCAACCGGATGATTGATTCGCTGGAGCAGACCCAGGACGAGCTGCGGCAGCAATCGATGCTGGACCCGCTGACCCGGCTGCCCAACCGCTCCCTGTTTTTCGACAAATTAAATGAAGCGATTGCCGCCGTTAAGGGAAGTGACCGCCAGATCGTGCTGGTCTTCATTGATCTGGATCATTTCAAGACGGTGAACGATACCCTCGGCCATGATTTCGGCGATGCTATCCTCAAGGAGACTGCCTTCCGCATCACACAGGTTGTCGGCAAGCATGATGTGGTCTCTCGGCTCGGCGGGGATGAATTCACCATTCTGCTCTACGATGTGCCTGATGAAGGCAGCATTGCCCGGCAGCTCTCCCGGATTCAGGAAGCCCTGTCCATGCCGCACCGGATCAAAGGACATCTTCTATATAATACCGCTAGCATCGGCATCAGTATTTATCCGCAGAACGGGGAAGACGCCGATTATCTGGTCAAGCAGGCGGACCTGGCTATGTTCCACGTCAAGGAGACCGGCCGCAATAATATTTTTCAATATTCAGAGGATCTGGAAGCAGGCATCCGGCGCAAAAAAGTACTGGCCCAGCAGCTCCTCTCCGCTGCCGCCGGGAACGAGTTCGAGCTGCACTACCAGCCGATTCTCAGCACGGGGCATGGACAGGTGTCCAAGGTGGAGGCCCTGCTGCGCTGGAACAATCCGGGCTATGGCAATATCTCACCGGCCGAATTCATTCCGCTGGCGGAGAGCAGCGGCTCCATTGTCGGCATCGGCAGCTGGGTGCTGCGCCAGGTCTGCTCTGATATGCGCGATTTCCGCAGCCGGGGGCTTGAGCTTACAGCCGCAGTGAACATCTCCGCGCTGCAGCTCATGCAGCCGGGCCTGCTGGAGCTGCTCCTAGAGCTGCTGGATGAATATGAGCTGCCGGCCTCCAGCCTGGAGCTGGAAATCACGGAGAGCGTGCTCGTCTCCGGGGACGGCATCTTCCTGTCGCTGCAGCAGCTTCGGGCCCATGGCTTCCGGATCTCGCTGGATGATTTCGGTACCGGCTTCTCCTCCCTCAGCTATCTGCGGCGCTTCCCGGTGGATGTGATCAAGATTGACCGTTCCTTCATCTCCGAGATGTCGCGGGAGGCCCAAGGGGATGTGCTCGTCAAGGCGATTATCGAGCTGAGCCATAATCTGGGGCTGCGCGTAGTCTCTGAAGGCATTGAGCATAGAGAGCAATTCGATATGCTGCGGGAGCTGGGCAGCGACGAGCTTCAGGGTTACTATATCAGCCGGCCGCTTCAGGCCCAGGCGCTATATTCTTTTCTGGAGCGAGGTAATTATTACACCAGACGATAAGAGACTTCTTTATAGGCAAGCTACTGGCGATATGATATGATAGGCAAGCTGATAACAGCACCCGACCCAGGGTGCTGTTATCCTATGCGAACACTTATGAAAATTGGAGGCTTTCATTGTTATGTCAGCGCAACCGCACACCGCACAGTCCGTCAAAATCGTTACCGCCGACCCTAGCGCCATCGGCTTATTCGGACTAGCCATCGTTACCCTGGTCGCTTCTTCACAAAAGCTCGAAATTACAACAGGTCTCAGCTACTGTATTCCATGGGCCATCTTCCTTGGAGCCTTCGCCCAGCTATTCGCATCCATCCAAGATGCCAAGCACAACAACACCTTCGGCATGACTGCCTTTGGCGCCTATGCGTTCTTCTGGTTCGGCATGGGAGCAAGCTGGCTGATCAAGCTCGGTGTATTCGGTGCAGTGCTGGCAGAGGGCGTTGATCCCAAGCAGCTGGGATTTGTTTTTGCAGGATATCTTGTGTTCACACTCTTCATGACGCTCGGCGCCGTTGAGGCGAACCGCGTACTGCTGATTATCTTCATCCTGATCGATTTCCTGTTCCTCGGACTCTCGATGGATGCCTTCGGCGTTGCTGCGGAATTCTTCCACAAGCTGGCTGCCGTATCGGAAATGGCTATCGGTATTGTTTCGCTCTACGGCTGCGGCGCATCTGTGCTCAACGCCCACTTCGGACGTACCTTCCTGCCGATTGGTGCCCCGCTGGGCATCTTCAAAAAATAGCTCCGGCCTTCCAGCCGGGCAGGGCCATCCCCTTCTGTCAAAAAACTCGGATAAATGCTTACTGCCCTTTTATGCAGACGGTGTTTATCCGTTTTTGGATTCAGCCGGGTTTTGTTAGGAATCCCCTTGCGCAAACATGATAATAATGACATGCTATAGATACCCAAGCGACATTTATCGACATTTCCCTGCGGTCTAGGAACCGCTTATTATACGCTTTGACATCTGCGGCTTTTATTTTTCCGGTATCGGGGGCAATCCATGGCTTTCCTTAGTAAAAAGCCTTTAAGCATCATCATCGGCTTCATCATCGTCCTGCAGCTCTGCCTGTTCTATTACTATTCCGTTTCCCTGTCCCGGGAATATAGAGCCGAGAAAGCGGATCTGGCCTCACAGGCGGTCACGCTGGCCTCGAACATCGAAGAACGGGTGGCCATTGTGAAAGGGGTCAGCTCCTTTATCCAAACTGTCGGCTTCGATGCCGATCCTGCACTCATCCAGAGCTACCTGGTCACCGCACACGCCAAGAACACCAGCAACGTCACGAATATCATGATCGCTCCGGATGGTCTGATCCGCTACCTCTACCCGCTTGAAGGCAATTCGTCACTGCTAGGCAGAAGCCTGCTGCTGGATTCCTCCCTGGCCTCTCCCGGCATGATCCAAGAAACGCTCCGTTCCCGCAGCATTACAGTAGACGGTCCGCGCACACTTGCCCAGGGCGGCTATGGCATGGTGATCCGGCAGGCTATCTATAAGGATAACTCTCTGGAGGGCATCGTCTCCGTCACCGTAAAGATTGATAATATCATTAACCAGCTTGTGTATAAGGATAGTAATATCTACGTCACTACCAAGGATCATACCTTCCTGTTCGGCAATGAATCCAGTGCGTTGGACCGGCAGCTCACCGTTCCCGTCAACACCTACAATCAGCACTGGCTGATGGGGATCTCCCTGCCCTCCCACAAGAAATGGCAGGTGCTGCTCAGCGTGCTGTGGATTGATATTGCTTTTCTGCTGGTGATTGCCTTCATTCTATATATCTTCTGGTATCAGAGCCGCTTCAACCGTGAACTGGAGAGGGTGGTCAGCATCCGGACCAGGGACCTGCGTATTTCCAAGCGCCTCTATGAGAAGCTTGCCCATTACGACAGCCTGACAGAGATCCCCAACCGGCGCTTCTTCATGGATGAATTCGAGCGTCTGCTGCAGAGCTCGGAGCCGACGCAGACCTATACCTTATTCTTTTTCGACCTGAACCGGTTCAAGGAGATTAATGATACTCTCGGACATTCTACAGGGGACCAGGTGATCAAGACCCTGGCCGGACGGCTCAAATCCGGGAGCCTGCCCTTCAAGCTGTTCGCCCGTACCGGCGGAGATGAATTCGTGATGATCTTCGCTGGGCTGCCGCACACGGATATTCCTGTGATCGCCGGTCAGATCAGCATGCTGATCTCACAGACCCTCCTGATCTCGGGAGCACATCTGAGCCTGTCGACCAGTATCGGCATCTCCCTGTACCCCGAACACTCGCAGAATACAGACGATCTGCTGAAATTCGCTGACATGTCTATGTACCAGGCTAAGTCGCAAGAGGACGTCAATTACTTCATCTTCGACTGGGGGCTGCGCGAGAAGCTGGAGCAGAAGACGATGATCGCCAAATACCTGCACTCCGCCCTGGAGCGGGAAGAATTCGTGCTCTACTATCAGCCCCAGATCAACGCCATCACAGGAGAAATGATCGGGATAGAGGCGCTGATCCGCTGGAATCACCCCGAGAAGGGGCTGATTGGACCAGGGACGTTCATCACCGCAGTCGAAGAAGCCGGGCTGATGATCCAGCTGACCGACTGGGTGCTTCGTGAGGTATGCCGCCAGCTGTGCGAGTGGCGCAGCCTGGGGATGCCGCTGCTGCGGACTTCAATTAATATCTCCAACAGCTGGTTCTACAACCGTAACCTGATTGAGAATCTGTTCGCCGTGCTTGACGAGTACGGACTGGATACCGGTGTGCTGGAATTTGAAATTACCGAGAGCACCGCGCTGCTGGAGGAGCATTATCCGTTGCTGCAGCAGATGCGCGATCACGGGATCATCGTCTCCATCGATGATTTCGGCACGAAATATTCTTCGCTCAATTACCTGAAGCATTTTCCCGTGAACAAAATCAAGATTGACCGCACCTTCATCACCGGCATCGGCGTCAGCTCCATTGATGAGACTATCATCAAATCCATCGTCTTCGTCGCCTCCCAGCTTGGCTATGACCTAATTGCCGAAGGGGTCGAGACGCAAGAGCAGCTGGCCTTCCTGGTGCAGCATAATTGCCCGCATATTCAGGGATTCCTGTTCTTCCCTCCGCTGCCTGCCGATGAGATCCGCAAGCTGGTCTCCTGATCCTGGCAGGATGCTTTGCACGCGGGTATGGCGATCGTTATAATTAGCTTAATCCGATGTTAACCCGAAAGGATTCTGAGACCATGAATAGATTAACTACCGGCGAAATGGCCGGCACCGCCCTGTTTGCGCTGATCCTCGCCCTCCTGGCGTACCGGATTATCCGCGGCATGCCGAAGATGGCCGGAGACATTACCGCGTTCCGCAAGCGGACCCTCGTCTGGACCCAGGTCGCCCTGGTGCTTACCGTCCTTCAGCTCAACTTCAAAGCCGGAGACTGGCGCTTCGGCATTATCCTCGGCCTGATCGTCCTGTTCACCGGCAGCATCTGGCTGTCCGCCCGCCGCTATGACAACGCCCGCCAGGCTGAGCAGCCGGATGAGCATTGAGGGACAGCACACAATAGTATTAAAATTGAGGCTCCCTTACGGGGGCTTTTTTTGAGGAATTTATGGTTATGCTATAAATCTATTATTTTCTCATCCAGTATAGGATACTGCAGATCAAAATTAACAGGATTGGAAAACCCGTAAGCAGCATAAGGGAGGAGGCCATTCCTTCATATGAGGTTGTGCCAATCACGATAGGAAGCTCAAACACTCCAGATCGGGTAAGTATGAACATTATCAGACCCATACCTATTCCAATTGCGGCTATTTTATTTATGTATTTTGAGAATGATTTAGATTTCATGATTTACCCCTCCGTTATTTTGACTCCCAGGGCAACTAATCTTGTCCTAGTCGTTTTCTTGATTGATAAGCAACCAATAACAAACCCAAACTAATCAGTAGATAGACCGAATTCATCATTAACAGATCCCCATTTGAATTATGTGTACCCAGAAAATCCAAATAAGGCAACTTGCTGAGTGGACCCAGATACCAGATAATCAGATATAACAGTTCAAAAGTTCGCCATCCCTTGGTCAGCACTCCGCAAGCCAGGGCAAGACTGGGAATCAGAAACACAGCCGCAACGTTATACAACAGATGTTCCAAATCTCCTTCAAAGACCATCCTTATGATCATACCTCCTGTTACCATGCAGGTAAGTATAATGCCAGAAATCCATGATGCCATTAGTTGACGGATTACATAGCGCCGACTTGAAACTACGAGGAATTGAGTTCCATAGCGTACATCTTGATTCCCCATCCCAGACCAGAGCTTTATCGGCCAGATCCAGATGACGGGCCAAACTAACCATTCGGATGATTCAGAAACAGAAACCGCTAGCGGTAGTATAAACAATATGGCGGCCACAATAAGCCATCTCAGGGAAGCACTCTTTAATATTAATTTCCATTCGGCAATAGCTAAGGCCCAAAAGGAATCCTTAAAGACTACCGGCGATAATGTTGCTGCTTGACATCTAGAATTAAGACTTTCATATTTTATTTGTGAATCTAACTCCTTGTTATATGCTGGAGTTATCTCCACCATAGCTAGCTCATGTTTTCTTTTGGCATAACCCTTTTCTCTGAATCCATGAAAGATGGCTGATGCTCCAGCAATCAGCACAAAGGAAACCATAACTATTTCCAATTGCTGTATCAGCAACTCAAAAGTCCATATTACTCCTTGCCATTCAAACCAATGCAATGGCTCTCTTTGAAAGAGAATTCCCATCCCATAAGAACCTGGTAATTCCGGATGGATTAGAAGCAGATCCTTCTGCATAGCCGAAATAATAATCTGTGGTCCAAATGCTAAAGCGCCTGATCCCGCAGTAAATAAAAGATACAAAAAGAAGTAGATGACATTTCCCAAGGTTCCTTTTAAAAAATGAAATGTCTCAAATACTACAGCTAAGGCAGCCACAACAGCCATAAAGGGCAGCGTCAAGAATAAAAAAGGGGATATAAGCGGCCAAAGTTCAAAAGTCCTGTCCTCTCCCCGTACCCATTGCATAATTGGCGAAACGACAACCACGACTCCGGTGATAACAGATAGAACAAAAATGTTACTTAGTAGCTTCCCCATTAAATAATACATTTTCTTCATAGAAGAAGATGCGATGATCTGCCCCACTCCAGTTGATTCATCCCGCTGTATACAATTCTTAACAAGATAAAAACCTAATAAGGAGAGTAGCAACGTAGTCGAGATTGCAACGGAACTGCCGATCCAGGCCGAATTATAAATCCCCCGATATCCATCAAGATTCAGGGTGACATATCCAGCATCTACTGGAGGAACAAATATATATGCTGCCAATAATGTTACAAAGAGGATGACAAGAAGTGAGTTTTGTCTGATTCTCTCGAGGAAGTCTGCCCTTGCGATGTAGTAAATAGATCGGATACTGCTCATGTAATACTTTCCTCCTGCATGGCCCTGACATACAGATAGGCTTCTTCAAGGCTTGGAGGCACATCCACCGCATGCACAAAAGGCCGTGACTCCGAGATCATACGGACTAGGATCCCCTCCTCCTGACGGATCGCAGCACTAATCAGCCATCCAGCATGTTCTTTCTGGTAGTTCTCATTCGAGACTAGGACGGACCATACTTTCCCCTGTACCTTAACTAAGAGTGCAGCCGGGTCAGAGTACACCGCGAGCTTACCCCCGGTTAAAATCGCAATTTGATCCGCGACAGCCTCAACATCAGAAATTACATGTGTCGAAAGAACGATAATCCGTCCTTCGGACAAGCCATTAATTAAGCTACGAAAGTGCATCCTCTCTTCCGGGTCTAGACCAACAGTCGGCTCGTCTAATATTAGTAATTGCGGATCATTCAACAAGGCCTGTGCAATACCTATCCGCTGGCGCATCCCACCGGAAAAACTTCTGAGTGGACGCTTTAAGTCATGCTGCAGATTCAGCAGTTGAAGAATCTCCAGGACCCGGGACCTCATCTGACGGCCTCCCATACCTTTTAATACAGCTACATATTCAAGGAACTCCAGTGAATTTAAATGGGAGTACACACCAAAATCCTGAGGTAAATACCCTAGCATTTTTCGGAGTTGATCTGGCTTCTTTTGCATACTCATTCCGTTCCAAATGACCTTGCCGGATGTCGGTTGTGAAATTGTCGCCATAATCTTCATAAGTGTCGATTTCCCTGCCCCATTCGGACCTAGTAAACCTATAATACCTGGTCTAAGTTGCAAGTTGATATCCATCAGGGCAAATCGCCCTTTATTGTATTGCTTATTAACCTGATTTATCTCCAGCATGCTTACTCCCCCTATTGCTATTTATTATAGGGGGCCAAAGTTAAATCGGAGTAAACAGCAGGCAAACAGCATCCTAATTAAGTAATGGCAGCGTTACACAGATCGAAGTCCCTTCATTAAGACGGCTATTCACGCTAATATCCCCTCCATGAGCCCGCACTAACTGTCTGGCTATCGCCATACCCAAGCCGGTACCTTCGGACAACACATCTGTGGAGGTACCTCGATAGTATTTATCGAATAATCGTTGTATGCTCTCCCCGGTCATTCCTACACCGTCATCAGCTATAACGACGCTAAGTTGCTGATCTTGCTGCATAATATAAACCGTAATATTGGTACCTTGAGGATTATGAAGAATGGCGTTGAGGATTAAGTTACGTAATGCCCGCCCTAATAGCCTCTGGTCCAACTTTAATTCAATATAACCTTCCACGGTTTCAAGAGTAAGATTATAACGTTCAGCACGAGGGTCATTAGTTATATCTGATACAATCCGCCGAACGTATTCGACAAGATCTGTAACTTCTTGCTGTAATGGAGTCTGCTGATCATCAAGTCGGAAGGATAGATTCAAATCGCTAATTAACTCCTGCATGTGATTCGCCTTTTGTTCAATTTCCATAAGGAACTTCATCTCCTCTTCCTTCGTCCATTCGTACTCAGGAGACAGCATCATAGAAGAATAACCTTTTATGTATGTAAGCGGCGTTTTTAGATCATGAGAGATTCCGGCGACCCATTCTTTGCGCAACTCTTCAAGGCGGGTTCTCTCTTGCTTGCTGTTCTCTAACACACACGATAAGGTATTCAATTGGAGAATAAGCTCTTTGAACAAACGATATGGCCGTTTCAACTTCCCCATGGCACCTGAGTGTATTTTCTTGTCTCCCTCAGGATCAACATATATTCCACCTGCAAGAAGATCAATTCTGCGGATCATGTAGTATAGTGGCTTCCCCAATCTCCAGCCGACAATGACCATGAAGCAGAAGACGATGCAAGGCACACTGAGCAGCACTATAAGATCTTGCCCACTCCCCTCCTGTGGTATCACCAACTCTGTTACAATCGCCAGAACAGCACTTGTAATCAGAGCAAGCAAAAGAAGACTGATCATGAGATATGCGATCAGACGAAAGATCAGATGCAAATTAGCTTTCATGGACTTCTATCCTCCGGATCGGAACAAATTTATAGCCAATTCCACGCAAATTAACTATATGTTTTGGATCAGAGGGGTCAGATTCAAGTCTCTTTCTAAGTCTGGAAATATGAATGACTACGGTCTTCTCATCTCCTGTCATAGATTTTCCCCAAATCTGTTCGTACAGTTGCAAAGCGGTGAACACCTGGTTCGGATGCTCGCAGAGAAAAACCAGCAGTTCATACTCTTTCGCAGGACAAGGAGTGTTCACTCCACGAACAGTCAATTGGGCAGCTCTTTTATCTACAGCAAAAACGCCGAAATCTAAATACTGTGATTTTGGCACTGCTGTTGTACTATAGAGATTCTTCCGGCGCAATTGTGCTCGAATTCTCGCCACAATCTCCATGGGGTTGAATGGCTTCGTAATGTAGTCATCTCCTCCGACTCCAAGCCCCATTAATTTATCATAATCACCTGAACGCGCAGTCAGAAATAGGATAGGTGCCACTGTGTGCATGCGTATCTGTTGGCACAATTGAAATCCGTCAGTATCCGGAAGCATTACATCCAGCACAATTAGATCAAAGGGTACAGATTCCACCCATTTCATAGCTTCTTGTCCTGTAGTTGCTGTTGAAATATCCTCAAATCCCTCCTTGTATAGCAGCAGTTCTAACATGGTTAAAATACCTTTTTCATCGTCCACAAGCAAAATCCGCTCATCCAACCTCATCACTGCCTTCATTAAATTTTCGAAATAACCTCTTATGCTGTATTCGCCGGTCAGGCATACTTTCCCTCTCCATAACCATACTAATGACATTCTATGGATACTGATGGAGGGCTGATGAATGGGCAAAAAACTGAATCTGCTAATGTTCAGCGGAGAGTATGACAAGGCAATGGCCGGGCTGATTCTGGCGAATGCAGCCAGGGATATTGAGGTGGAGGTTACGATGTTCTTCTCGTTCTGGGGGCTGTTTCTCATCCGGGACCCGGAGACTATGACGCTAGAGGATAAAAGTATTTACGAGAAGCTGATGGATGTCATTACACCTAAGGGACCGGAGCAGCTGCCACTCTCGCGGATGAACTTCAGCGGGCTTGGCAAGCTGATGCTGGAGGAGATGATGGAGGATCAGGGGGCACCGAAGCTGATCCATTTCCTGAAGGGGGCGCGCAAAAAGAACATCAAGTTCTACGCCTGCAAGCTCTCGGTGGAGATCATGGGCTTCAAGCCGGAGGAGCTGCTGCCCGAGGTGGAGATTATCGATGCCGCCGCGTATCTGAAGGATGCGCTGGAGAGTGATATCCAGCTCTTTATCTGATGGCTATGGGCTTTAACCTAATTACGCCACCGGGCATATACTGAGGCAGACGAAGACGGATTGGTTACGCACGGCGGGCACGCAGAGGCTGCGACTCACACGTTACTTGCCTTGCGCAGCACCAGCGCCTGCCGGAATCCGTCTCATTGATAGAGCATTCATTGCCTGGAGGGATTGTCCGTGCTGAGTATCCACCGCACCGCTGCGGCAGACGCGCCGTCTTCACTACAAGAGCATTTCGCGGCATTCCGTGAGCACACTGTCGGCTGCCGTCATCTGATCTCCACCCCCTACGGACGGAAGCCGCTTCTGTATGCCGACTGGACAGCCAGCGGCCGACTGTATGAGCCGATTGAGCGCAAAATACAGGAGAGCTTCGGCCCCTATGTCAGCAATCCGCATACCGACTCCAACACCACGGGCCTGACCATAACCCTCGCTTACCAGGAAGCACGGAGCATCATCCGGCAGCATGTGAATGCCGCACCCGCAGATGCCCTGCTCTTCTGCGGCAACGGCACCACCGGCGCGGTGAACAAGCTGCTGCGGATCATGGGTCTGAAGCTGCCGGAATGGCTGAACCAGGAATACCTCTGCGCACCGGAGGAGCGCCCGGTTATCTTCGTCAGCCATATGGAGCATCATTCCAATCTGCTTCCCTGGCAGGAGAGCTTCGGTGATGTGGTTACTGTCCCCTCCGGGCCGGGCGGAGAGGTAGATCTGCAGCGGCTCGGGGAGCTGCTGACGATCTACCAGAACCGCCGCTTCAAGATCGGCTCCTTCACTGCCTGCTCCAATGTCACCGGCATAGAGACCCCGTATCATCAGCTTGCTTCGCTCATGCACCGGCATGGCGGGGTATGCTTCGTGGATTTCGCAGCCAGCGCCCCTTATCAGGAGATCAATATGCATCCGGCAGCCCCGCAGGAGAAGCTGGATGCCATCTTCTTCTCGCCGCATAAATTCCTCGGCGGCCCGGGAACCGGCGGCGTGCTGCTGTTCGACACCGCGCTCAGCACCGGCCGGCTGCCGGATGAGCCCGGCGGCGGCACCGTGGTATGGGTGAACCGCTGGGGCGGACGCCGCTACATCGATGATGTTGAGGTGCGCGAGGACGGGGGCACCCCTGGCTTCCTGCAGGCGATCCGCACCGCCCTCTGCGTGAAGCTGAAGGAACAGATGAACGGAACCGGACAATATATGATCGTCCGCGAACAAGAGCTATGCCGGAAGCTGCTCTTGGGGCTGGCACAGGTTCCCGGCTGCTCCGTGCTGGAGGGCACACACCGTAAGCGCCATGGAATTGTCTCCTTCACGCTGAAGAAGATTCATTACAATCTCGCGGTAAGGCTGCTGAATGACCGCTTCGGCATTCAGGCACGCGGCGGCTGCTCCTGTGCCGGTCCGTACGGCCATCAGCTGCTCGGGCTGAACCCTGCGAAGTCCCAGGCATTTATCCAGGCGATCCACGCCGGGGACCAGTCGCTGAAGCCGGGCTGGGTCCGCCTGTCCCTGCACCCGATTATGACCGGGCGCGAGGTGGAGCATATGATCTTCGCCGTACAGTCTATCGTCAGCAATATTGCTGAATGGAGCCAGGATTACCGCTACAATGCGGTCACCAACAGCTGGATTCATACCGGAGAGAGAGGCGTTACAGAGGATACGGAGGAGATTCGTGAATTATTTGTGCTGTAGCGGCGCCTGGCCGCGCAGCTCCCGCTCCCGCGCCAGCCGGGCGAACCTGGCTTCAATCGCTTTAACCCCCCACAGAGAAGCTCCGATAAACAGCAGCACATAGACGATCTCCGCCGGATGACGGATGAACCGCTGCACATCATTGCCGATGTAGGATACCGCAAATACCATAATGGCTTTGCCGGCACACAGCGCAATCAGGTAGGAACGCAGCCGCATTCCCGCGAGCCCCGCCGCCATATTAATCACCACGAACGGACCCACCGGAAACAGACTAAGCAGGAACACATAGCTGAACCCGCTCTGGCGGACCCAGGTCATCGCTTTGGCAACCTTGGGCCGCTTGGCCCATTTGGTGAGGTAGGGATGTCCGGCAATTTTGCGGATAATCAGGAAGGTGACCGTACAGCCTGCGACCAGACCGATCCAGGAATACAGGAACCCCAGCCATAACCCGTACACCGCCCCGTTAAGCCCCACAATCGCTATGGTAGGCAGCGGGGGCACGAACGATTTCATGAAGGTAAGCCCCACACCCGGCAGCGGCCCGAACGAGCGGTATTGCTCCAGCAGCAGCAGCAGGCGCTCCTCGGTCAGCCATGACATAATATTTAAAAAGAACATTTCTTCAGCGCTCCTCAAGTACGATCTGGAATAGTTAACGTTACAGTATACATTGCAATGAGCTTCAATTATACAACACTTCCGCCGGGAAGTAGAAGGAAGCTGGACAAGCACAAGCTGCCGGAGATATGATGAAATTATGAGAACATTTGATTATAGTCTGCTGGCTAAAAGAGTACTCGCCCTGCTATGCACCCTCCTGCTCACCGCAGTGGTGCTGATTCCCCTGCTCGGCTCCTCATCTAACTGCAACAGCCCACGGTCAGGATGGGCCGATTTGTCCACCTGCACCTTCAATAATACTGCCGTCTACCCGCTGAGAGGAGAATGGGAATTCTATTGGCAGGAGCGGCTGGAACCACAGGTTACCCTATCCCGAACCGCAGAGGCGCCGGCCTATATGCCCGTGCCCGGCGCTTGGGGCCGGGGGTCAGAGGCTACCGGCTTCTCCCGCTACGGATATGCGACCTACCGTCTGCTGGTTCAGCTGCCGCCGGGAGTTCCCGCCTTCGCCCTCAAGGTGAGCAATATCCGCAATGCCAGCGAGGTATATGTAAATGGTGAGCGGCTGGGGGGAAGCGGAACGCCGGGTGACTCCCGGGAGACCACCAAGCCGCGCAACCATCCGTATTCCCTGACTTTTCACAGCAGGGATAACCTGGCGGAGATTCTGATACATACGTCCAACTTCACCTATTCAAGCGGAGGCATTGCGGAGCCTATCCGGATCGGCACCCCTGCTGCTATAACTGCCATCGACCAGCGGAACCGGACCTACGACACTTTGCTGGTGGCAGGCTTTGCTTTTATCGGTTGCTATTTCATCGGCCAGGGCTTTCAGCGCAAAGAGGACAAATCCTCGCTTCAGCTGGCTATCTTCTGCTTCATGATCGCCTTATATATGCTGACGCACAGTGAGAAGCTGCTGCTCGAGTACCTTCCTTCCCTCTCTTATGAAGGATTCAACAAGCTGCAGGCAGTATCCGGTGTAGTCGGGTTCTATTGTGTATCCAGCTATACCTATTCTTTGTTTCCCGCACTCTATTCCCGGCTCTTTAAGCGGATCTGCTCTGTGTATGCCTTAAGTTTCTGTATCGTTGTACTGCTAAGCTCATTGACTGTATATTCGCGGATTACAGGGCTGCTGCTGGCCTTCAGCTTCATCTCTGTCTGCTATACATTCTATATTATGGTCAAGGCCATTTTGCGTAGGGAGACCGGTTCCTACTATCTGCTGATCGGTGTCATTGCTGTAGTGATTTTCACCTTATCCTTAGCCAGTAATCTGTTCTTCGGCACTGAACTCTATGCTGCCGCGCCAGTGGCCGGCCCGATCTTCATTCTTGCCGAGGGCCTGTTCCTGTCTGCGCGCCATGCCCATGCTTATGAGACCATTAAGCAGCTGTCCCAACAGCTGGAGCGCAAGGACAGAGATAAAGACGTGTTCCTGCTGAAGACCTCCGCCGAGCTGCGCACGCCGCTGAATGCCATTATTAACGTGGCGTTATCCATGCATGAAGGGGCCGGAGGACCGCTAAGCCCGTCCCAACGGGAGGATATACGGCTGATACTCGGTACTGGCAGAAGGCTGGCCTTCCTGGTCAGGGATATTCTTGATTACGAACAGATCAAGCGCCAGCGCATCAGCCTGCAATGGGGGACCGTCGATGTCCAGGGGGTGGCGGCCATTGTCATTGAGGTCTTCCAGTTCCTGAACAAAAAGGGCAGCATCCGCATCAAAAACCACATCCCGCCGGGCCGTTTCCTGGTCCAGGCCGATGAACAGCGGCTGATGCAGATCCTCTATAGCCTGCTGGATAATGCACTGAAATTCACGGACCGCGGCAGCGTGGTCATCGAAGCCGACTGGCAGGAGGAGTTCATCTCCATTGCCGTCACCGATACCGGAAAGGGCATTCCCGAGGATCAGCTGGAGTCTATCTTCCATGACTATGAGCAGATCAGCGAGGCCGATTCCCTTGAGACCGGGGGCCTCGGGCTGAGCCTTGCGATCAGCCGTAAGCTGGTAGAGCTGCATGGCGGGAGCATCTCCGTCTCTTCCCAGGTTGGACGGGGCAGTACATTCACCTTCACGCTTCCGGGCAACGAGGCGGAAGCCGCCGCCGCTGTCCAAGCGGAACGGACACTCCCGCGGCCAGAGTATACCCAGCCGGAAATGCTGGATGACCTCTGGAAATACCGGTCGGCTGATCCGCCGCAGTCCAGCGGACAAGCTGCTCCCTATGCGCCACGTATCCTGATCGTGGATGACGATTATGCCAACCTCAAGGCACTGACCAACCTGTTATCGCTGGAGAATTACAATATCGCAAGCCGCAGCAGCGGCAAGGAAGCGCTGGCGCTGCTGGCTGTGGACCGTAATTTCGATCTCTGCATTATAGATGTCATGATGCCCGAGATGTCCGGCTTGGAGCTATGCAGGATCATCCGCCAGACCTACAGCCCGCTGGACCTGCCGATCCTGATGGCTACGGCCGGGCAGCAGCTTCACTTCAACGAGGCAGCGTTCCGCGCCGGAGCCAATGATTTTATCCATAAGCCTTATATCTGGAGCGATCTGAAGGGACGGGTCAACACGCTGGTTCAACTACGGCGGTCCGTCTCAGAGCGGCTAAGCTCGGAGATCGCCATGCTGCGTGCGCAGATCAAGCCGCATTTTCTATACAACGCCATTAATACAATTATCTGGATGAGTACGCGTGACACCAAGAAAACGCAGCAGCTGCTATACGATCTGAGCCATTTCCTGCGCGGCAGCTTCGATTTCAGCAACCAGGAGACTGCCATTCCGTTCGAAAAGGAGCTGGAGCTGATTGAAGCCTATCTGTCGCTGGAGCAGGCCCGTTTCGGGAAGCGGCTGAATGCCGAGTATCATATTGAGGTTAGTGAATTCCCGCTGCCGCCGCTGATTGTGCAGCCCGTCGTGGAGAACGCCGTCCGTCACGGACTGATGGAGAAGATGGACGGAGGAACGGTTGTCATCTCCACCCGGCAGGAAGGCGGTGATATCCTGATCACCATCTCGGACAACGGGAAGGGAATGAGCGATGAACAGCTATCCTCATGGATGAAGGATGACTACCGTTCTCCGCATGGTGAAGGCACCGGAATCGGCCTGCGGAACATTAACCGCCGGTTGCTCACACAGTTCGGGCGTCCGCTGATTCTCACACGGGGAGCCAGTGGAGGTATAGATGTACTGATAACAATCCCATGGAAGGAAGAGGTCTTCTGAGTATGAGCATCTCTGTAATGGTAATTGATGACGAATGGCCGGCACTGGATCACATGAAGGAGCTGCTGCTCCAGTGTGAAGGAATATCCTCTGTCCAGACGTACGATAACCCGCGTGAAGCCCTCGCTGCTGCTTCCGAACTGAAGCCGGATGTTCTTTTCCTGGACATCCAGATGCCTGAGCTGTCCGGCCTCACTTTTGCTGAGAAGCTGTTGCCCTACTCTCCGGACACAGACATCGTATTCGTAACCGCCTACCGCAATTATGCTGTCGAAGCCTTCGACCTGTCTGCAATGGATTATCTGCTGAAGCCGGTTGATCCCTCGCGCCTGCTGAAGACCTGGAACAAGCTGCTCAGTAAACGTCTATCGCCGGCGGCTGCCGGGGCAACAGGAACACCCGGGAAGACAACCTCGTTCCGGCTGTTGGGGGATTATGAGCTGACCAGCCCTCAGGGCCTGGTGAAGTGGAGGACACATAAGGCACAGGAATTATTTGCTTACCTGTGGATTCACAGGCAGGGCAGCGTCAGCTTGATTCTGAATGATGTGTTTCCGCAGTGGAACTACGAGAAGGGCAAGCAATACCTGCACACTACGGTCTACCAGATCCGCACCACCTTGAAGAAAGCCGCGCTGGAGGACAAGATTGAGCTGACCTTCGGCAGGGAGAATTACAGGCTGGATTCGGGGGGGATTGAGGGCGACATTGAGAAATTCCAGGAAGCTGCCGCCCTTGCGCTTCAGAGCAGCAGGCTGGAGGATATGCAACAGGCCGCCGCCCTGTACACCGGTGACCTGCTGCAGACGCTGGACAGCCTGTGGGTGTATTCCGCCCGTGACAAATACCGCCGGCTGTACCTCAAGCTGCTGGAGCAGCTTACTCTGGGATTGGTGGAGGCTGCACGGCCTAACGAGGCCGAAGATTATGCCGTGCGCCTGACGGAGCTGGAGCCGCTGGAGGAGAGCTACGCCCTGCGGCTGATCGCCATCTATTACGAAACCGCCAAGCCCCTGCGTGCCCAGCGCAAATTCACCCAGTTCAGTGAATCCTACATCGCAGAGACCGGCGATGCGTTGCCGGATTGGTTCGTCGAAGAATACCGGCGGCTGGGTAGATAGCGTAGAAATTCTATCGTTACTCCATAATATCCTTTGAGAGACTGAAAAATATTTTTTATCGTATGCTTTAGAAACTAACAGTAAAAGGACGACAATCATTCGAACTTAGCGAATGATTGTCGTCCTTTTAGAATACTTTTATACACTTGTATTATTTAAAATGATAATTGGTATTCATCTAAAAGGAATCCTTGAGTCGCCCAAATTTCAGTTTCATCCCCTTGATGGTCGTATAGCTTTTCATAGTATTCCCAAAATTCACGGTTGTTTTTCGTATTTCGATCCTTCAGCATTGTACTTCCCTTTAATTTCTGTATAGTTCGGCATCTTCTAATTTTGTTCATATTATGGCTTTTTCCTCATTTCTCATTCCTCTGTTAAGGTTGGCTTCTTCTCCACACAATCTGACCGTTTTTATTAATGTATACTTCTCCATCAACACTATATGCGTAAGAAAGCCCCTTAGAAAAGCGTGCAGCCCAGTCAAGCGTTGGTTGAATAACCCAAGCCCCTGTTTTATTAATGAATCCGGTCTTCCCTCCCGATTCGGCAACTGCAAGTCCTTCATGAAAGTCACTCGCTGCATCAAATTGGTTAGGAATAAGTAGTTTTCCTTTGTTATCTATATAACCTGACTTTCCATTTATTTTAACAGCCGCCAATCCTTCCGAAAAAGAGTGAACCTCCTCATACTTAGCAGGAATCTCTAATTTTCCTTTCTTATTAATAAAGCCATAGTTAGCTCCTGATTTAACAACTGCCAATCCCTCTGAAAAAGACTCCCCATTTTTATAACTTGAATTGAACAAAAACTTCCCTTTCTTATCAATATAATGAGAAGTTCCATTTGTTGTAACCAGAGCAGCACCTTCAGAGAAATCCTCAGCGCTGTTATATTGGGCTTTAATTACTATTTTCCCGGAAGAATTAATGTATCCATATCCACTCCCCACTTGGACAGCAGCCAATCCTTCGGAGAAATTATTAGCTTTTTTGAATTGCGGTTTTATAACACTAGTTCCTGTAAGATCCATATAACCATAGTTAGATACAGCAAAATCAGTTGCAGTTTTAAGCGTTCTATACGCTGCAAGTCCTTCTGAAAATTCCTTGGCATCATAATAATTTCCCTTAGGTATTACTTTATTCCCTTGTTGATTGATGAATCCGTCAAATTTAGCATTTGAATAAACAATGGCTAGTCCTTCATTAAAAGCATAGGCATCTGTAAATCTTGTTTGATAATCAATAACAATTTTGCCTTCTGCATCAATATAGCCGAATTTCCCTCCGCGTGATACCGGAAAAAGATTTTGCTTAGAGTATAATGAAACAATCTGAGAGTCCCCGTACCACTTCACGTCGAGTCCGCTGGCTTCCCCAATAAAACGAAGTGGTGCAAACGTTGCCCCGTCAATTATCTGTGGAGCTACTTGAAGTATAGTTGGAGTATCATTTATCCAAGCCGTATTTTGATTAATTACTAATTTAATAGTAGTGCCTGTTTTCTGACCAGAAATTGTTTTGCTTGCCGAATCGTAACTTACATTAAATCCTAATTTTTCAAATATCCCTTTGAATGGAACCAATACCGTGTTGTTCTTCATAATCGGTGAGTGCTTTTCTTGAATGGGATTTCCATACAAAATCACTCTAATTCCACTTTTCGCAAAAGCAGACTCTTTACTGACCATTACAATAAAGAATATAACAAGGAAAAATGAGAACGCTACTTTTATTGATTTGCCCATATCTTATAGTTCAACTCCTTTTATTTTTAATTCATTGAAAAACCTAAATGATATAGCCAACTCCCTAATATTCCAAGGAATTGGCTATATTATTAGTTACTTACCAGTTACGGCAATTATAACATTATTACTAGCATCACGTGTTACGGTAGCATAATCCTGGTCTGGAGCAGGAAAAACATTACTAAGCACAGGTACTCCGTCAACTTTGATATTAGTAAATTCCGACTTATTTTTTCCGTAATCATCTCCAGTCACAACTGATAAGAGCTTCCACTTCTGAAAACTTGATGATTGAATATTATAATCGGTATTGGATACTATTATTGTTGTCAACGGTTTATCAGCTGAACTACTACATCCAATATCACCACAAATAGCAGTACCATCAATTTTCAAACGGATTTTCTTATTATTATTGTACCCTGCATAAAAAGTAACTTGAGAACCTGCCATGTAGGCGTTAGCACTCTGAACTTGATTATATGGCGCTTCAAATGAAGCATTAGTGGTACTACCATTAATTTGATATGCAGGCTTCCACCCTTGCTCCTACAGATGATACAAAAATAATCGATATTTTACGCCATGGTTCGACGTTTATCAGTGTTTTATCAGTGACAATTGTTACCATTGTTCATATACAAGATCATTCGTGCATAGGGATGCATCATTATGATGGCAATGGGGGATGAAACATGAATAAGAGGAATAGATTCAAGCAGGCAGTCAGAGGAATGAAGGTACTGCCGCTTATGATGTCCATGATCCGTGAGGCTGCAGTGGATAACACCGCACCTGCCATGTCTGTTGTGGTCACCACTGACAAAGAGACCTATATTCCAGGGGAAGAGGTGACTGTGCTGGTGCATTTAAAAGACTTCGCACCAAATGACCCCGGCTACAGCTCTCTTAACTTCATTATCCAATATGACAGCCAGGTATTCGACAACCTTGAATATACGCAGCACTCAGTCTATGCGGAAGGGAATTATACGGCTGGAAGCGAGGTTGATAACCTGTTCCAGTTCAACTTTCAGAGTCCTGTCGATGGCAGTATCTACCTCGGAAAAAACACAAGTATGCGCGGCATCGATATTCAGGTTGAAGCAAGCAGCGGACAGCAGACGATCCCGGCGGTAGAGCAAACTCTGGTCACCTTCAAGCTGCGGGTCAAGGAACTTACGCTTGCCTCCTCCTCAACGATCAGTCTGGCCAATGAATTCACCAGAATCCGCACCTCTGAAGCCGCGAACAGCTTCTATCTCTACTCGCCCGATGTCACAGCGAACTCTCCGGCAAGGATCGAAATTACCCAATCCCCGTCCGTGTCCGTCTTCTCTCCGCAAGAGTCTGTTAACCGACTGACGTAGCAGCGTATCCTACAGTTGCGGCAGCTCCATCCACATACATATCCCTTACATAATTGGCTGCCGTCTATAATTCTTGTACTATGGTGTATATACATACTTGGGAAGCAGGTGTCTTGCAATGCTGCACTCAGAAATTATAGAGATACGGGCAACGGCCCCGGATGATCTCGACTTCGTCCTGGCTGCCGAAGGGGCCGAGGCTAACCGCCGGTTCGTCGGCCAGTGGAACAGGGAACAGCACGCAGCCGCTCTGGATGATGGAGATCTTAGGCATCTGATTGTTCAAGATACAACGGGGGAACGGGTGGGGTATGTGATTCTCGCAGGGCTTCAGGACTCTAATCGCACACTATGCATCAAACGGATTGTCATTCAGGCCAAGGGCCGCGGCTACGGAACAATGACGCTGAAGCTGCTGATCCACTGGACATTCAATCATACGGATACACACCGGCTGTGGCTCGACGTCAAGGATTACAATGTCAGAGCGCAGCATATCTATGAAGCGGCCGGCTTCAAAAAGGAAGGCACCCTCCGCGATTGTATACAGACGGAGGGTGGATTTGAATCGCTGACAATCATGTCGATCCTTCGTCAGGAATATACGGGGACTGATTCACTGTAATGCGGGTTCACCGATGAATCTCAGCAGCAGCCTGCCTGGTTCGGCCAACAAGCAGCGTCGTCACATGCTTGCGCGCGTCCGCTGTGAGCAGCAGCAGCTCCACCGGCCCGCCGGCCGGCTCACTGCGGATGAACGTAACCCTGGCACCGTCCAGATCCTCATAGATTCCGGCAACGGTGTAGCCCAGCCCGATAAGATTGTCGATTTCCTGCCGTTCCCGGTCGAACTCTGCAAATGCTGACATCTCAGACCACTCCTCCGCTGATTTCTGCCTGGGCCGGTTGGGGTGCTTCAGCCTCGAAGCGCTTGCGGTGCAGGTATTTCCCCTGTCCTGCGGCACCGACGAATACCTTGTTCTTGATGACAAACTCTCCCCTGCTCAGCACAGAGACCGGCTCGCCCTTGACCGTAAGCCCCTCGAATGCATTGTAGTCCACATTCATATGATGGGTCTCTGCCGACAGTGTCCGCTCCACTGCCGGGTCGAAGATCACAATATCGGCATCGCTGCCCACGGCAATCGTGCCCTTCTGCGGGAACAGGCCGAACAACTTAGCGCTTGAGGTAGTGATGATATCCACGAATTTGTTCAGCGTGATGCGGCCCTTCTGCACCCCTTCGGAGTAGAGGACACTGAACCGGTCCTCGATGGTGGGTCCACCGTTCGGGATCTTCGAGAAATCGCCCCGGCCCAGCTCCTTCTGCCCCTTGAAGTTGAACGAGCACTGGTCAGAGCCAATGGTCTGCAGCGTCCCGCTCCAGAGGGCATCCCAGAGTACATCCTGGTTCCACTGTTCGCGCAGCGGAGGGGACCAGACATACTTGGCTCCCTCGAAGTCCGGCTTCGCCAGCGCCGACTGATCCAGTACCAGATACTGCGGGCAGGTCTCGCCGTAGACGCGCAGCCCTTTCTTGCGGGCCTCCGCAATCTTCCAGGCCGCCTCGGCGCAGGTGACATGCACTACATAGAGCTGCGAATCCGTCAGCCCGGTCAAATAAGCCGCCCGCCCCGTCGCCTCGCCTTCCAGCTCAGGAGGACGGGTCAGCGCATGATAGATCGGATCGGTATTGCCTGCGGCCAGCGCCTGGTCCACCAGATATTCGATGACATCGCCGTTCTCGGCATGCACCATGACCAGCGCCCCTTCGCGCTTCGCCGCCTGAAGCGTCTTATACAGCACCCCGTCGTCAGCCTGGAACGTATTCTTGTAGGCCATGAACACCTTCAGCGAGGTGATGCCCTCCTGCTCGATAATCTGCGGCAGCTCGCTGAGCACCTTATCATTCAGCTCTGACACCATCAGGTGGAAGCTGTAGTCGATGACCGCTTTATCCTGCGATTTGTGATGCCAGGTATCTACGGCCTGCTGGAGCGGCTGCCCCTTCGTGGTCAGGCAGAAATCAATCACCGTGGTGGTTCCGCCGTAAGCAGCGGCAATTGTGCCGGTCTCGAAGTCATCGGCGGTAACCGTACCACCGAAGGGCATATCCAGATGGGTATGGGGATCAATCCCTCCCGGAAAGACATAACAGCCGGAAGCATCAATGATCTCCGCTCCCGGCGCTTCCAGATTCAGGCCGATGCTGCTGATGATTCCGTCTTCAATCAGCACATCCCCCTTATACGTATCTGCCGCTGTAACGATAATTCCATGCTTGATGATCTTCTTCATCTTAACCCACCTCCGCTTCCGAATAAGCACCGTTAACCCCGCTGATGATCCGGCTGCGCTGATTCCAGCTCATCGGGGCCGCTCCGCCCTCAAGGGTAATCATATCAATGGCTCCGTCTGCCGGGCAGACAATCGAACACAGATTGCAGCCTACACAATCCTCCTCGCGCACTTGCAGAATCGCCTTGCCCTCCGCATTCGTCAGCATATCGATGCATTGATGAGAGGCGTCTTCGCAGGCAATATGGCATTTATTGCAGTTGATGCAGTTCTCCTCGTTGATCCGCGCAACGACTTGATAATTAAGATCAAGATCGCCCCAGTTGGAATATTTGGGCACCGACTTGCCAATCAGCTCGGTTACCGAAGCCAGCCCCTTCTCGTCCAGGTAATGGTTCAGACCGTCGATCATCTCCTCCACAATCCTGAAGCCATGATGCATAACCGCTGTGCAGACCTGAATCCCGGTTGAGCCCATCAGCATGAATTCGACGACATCCTGCCAGGTGGAGATGCCGCCGATGCCGGAGATCGGCACGCCGACTTCACGGTCCCGGGCACATTCCGCCACCATGCTAAGGGCAATCGGCTTGACGGCCGGTCCGCAATAACCGCCGTGTGCTCCCTGTCCGCCGACATTCGGAATCGTATTCCAGCTGTGGATGTCCACACCCGCCAGACTGTTGATCGTATTGATCAGGCTGATTGCATCGGCTCCGCCCTTGACGGCATGCCGGGCCACCACGGTAATGTCGGTGATGTTCGGCGTCAGCTTCACAATGACCGGTGTAGTCGCCACCTCCTTGACCCAGGTGGTCTGCGCCTGCACCAGATCAGGCTGCTGGCCCGAAGCCGCGCCCATACCGCGTTCAGCCATGCCATGCGGACATCCGAAGTTCAGCTCCAGACCGTCTACCCCGATAGCCTCCACGCGCTTCACAATCTCATGCCACTTCTCCCGCTTCGGCTCCACCATCAGGGAAGCAATAATCGTATGGTGCGGGAATCTCCGCTTCGTCTCATAGATTTCCTTCAGGTTGACCTCCAGCGGACGGTCGGTAATCAGCTCAATGTTGTTGAAGCCCGCCACACGCTGTCCGCCAAAATGAACGGCGGCGAACCGGGCCGAGGTGTTGATGACCGGCTCCCCAAGCGTCTTCCACACCGCGCCGCCCCAGCCTGCCTCGAACGCGCGCTGCACCTGATAGCCTGTATTGGTAGGTGGCGCAGAGGCCAGCCAGAATGGATTCGGTGACTTGATGCCTGCAAAATCAATACTGAGATCTGCCATTGCCATTCCCTCCCTCTTCTATGAAATCCGCTTTATACGGCAGAGCCGGTTACGCCATCCTGACGGCCTGACCACTGCTTCACAATCGCATAGGCAGCATCTTTGCCCTGCTGTGCGGCAGAGACCACCATGGCCTCCCCCGTCCCTGCGCCAAAAACAATATCGCCGGCAGCATAAATCTGCGGATCAGAGGTGCGGCCGGTTGCGGGATCAATCTCCACTACACCCCGCGTATGCTTAAGCCCCAACGCCTCAATGAGGTCCATCCGACGCTTCAGGCCGATAGCCACCACTACAGCATCCACCGGGAGCAGGAATTCCGAGCCTGCCACCGGCACGGGAGTGGGGCGTCCATCCGGCCCGGCCTCACCGGTCAGCTCCATCCGCACACATTCCAGTGCCGCAACATTCCCCTCTCCATCCCCGACAATCCGCTTCGGCAGGGTCAGCCAGTTGAATTCCACACCCTCCTGCTTGGCGAATTCATATTCGAAATCATAAGCCGTCATCTCCCCGCGCGTCCGGCGGTAGATCATCTTCACGTTCGCCGCGCCGAGCCGCACCGAGCAGGTGGCCGCATCAATGGCCGTATTGCCTGCACCAATAACAGCGACACGCTGTCCCATCAGCTCCAGGGCGGGAATCCCGGTCTTGGTGGTCTCCACCAGCTCGATCGCATCATAGACACCGGACAGCTTCTCGCCTTCAATCCCCAGCGGGGGGACGTAACCCATTCCGGCCGCCAGCACAATCGCATCATATCCGGCCTTAAGCTCTTCTATGGAAACATCCACTCCCACCTTCATTCCCGTGCGGACCTCTACGCCCAGCCTCTCCACCTGCTCCACTTCCCAGAGCGAGATGTCCTGCGGCAGCCGGAAGGAGACAATCCCGTGGGTATCCAGGCCACCGGCCAGCTGCTTTGCCTCATAGATCACTACCTGGAAGCCTTCGCGTGCCAGCTCTCTGGCTGCTGACAGACCTGCCGGTCCGCCGCCGATCACCGCTACTTTCTTGCCGTTAGGTTCACCCGCCTGGAAAAGCTGGAGCCCGCTGCGGATCGCCCAATCCGTAGCGTACCGCTGCAATAGGCCAATCTCAATCGGCGCGGAAGCGCCGTTCAGCACACAGGCTCCCTCGCACAGCTCCTCCGTAGGACATACCCTTGCGCAGCTTGCGCCGACCGGATTGGCATCCATGATGGTCTGCGCCGATCCCCTGAGATTGTCGGTCGCGATTCTTTTGATAAAGGAAGGGATATTGATGCTGGTCGGACAGGCCTTGATACACGGCGCATCATAGCAGTACAGACAGCGGTTGGATTCCTCGATGGCCCCCTTGCGGGTAAGCCCCGGCTCTGCCTCGGCAAAATTACGCATGAACAGCTCCGGTGTCAATGTGGTTAACGGTGAAGATTGCTCCATCGGGTACCCCTCCTTCTGGCCAAAGTAGCTTCCACTCTCGGCTCGAATTTATGTTATATAATATAACATTATTACGATGATCGCCTTAATATTTTGCATACTTGTAAGAATTATTGTAGTAAAATAAACTTCAAGCCAATAAAATCGCTAATCACACTCCAATTTAAGTTAAGTTTTCTGACATATTATATTCAAACTATAGTCAATCCGCTTTTTCGTTACATTAGACAGATTGTCTAATTTCAAAAGTCACTTTTTTACCTGTGAGAATGGCCTGAGAACGAAGGGAATGAGGGGGAAGCTTATGGACTGGGAACTTGTATTTACGATCCGCGACGCGCTGAAGCGGCCGCTGTTCGCTGAAGCTGAGCTGATCGGGGGAAGAAACGGCCTGAACCGGGCCATCCGCTGGGTGCATGTGCTGGAGAGCGCGAGCCTGGAGAGTCTGATTCACGGGGAAGAGATGATTCTGACCACCGGAATGAGCGCAAGCACGGATCTGGATGCCGCCCTGTCTTTCATGCAGAATCTGATTGATAAGAACGCCGCCTGCCTGTGCATTGAGCTGGGAGCTTACTTCAGTGCCATTCCGCAGGAGATGATCGCTCTTTCGAACCTGCATGATTTTCCGCTGATCCAATTTACCCGCACTGTACGGTTCGTCGATATTACACTCGATCTGCATTCCCTCATCATCAACCGCCACCACCGGATGCTGCAAGAGCTGGAGAGTATCTCCCGCGAATTCCACCGGCTGACCCTAACCTCCCAGGGAACCCTTAAGGTCCTGCAATTGTTATGTAAAAGCACCCGCACACAGATTCTCTATATGCAGTTGCAAGGCAAACCTCTCTTCTTCCCGGCCCTTGCGCCAGAGGAGCAGCGTCCGCTGCTTGGCTTCTTCGAGACCTTCAGCGAAGAAATGGAGGGAGCAGTGCCGGAGGCCGCCCCCTATATCCGCGAATACGGCCATAAGACCATCGCCGTGAAGCCCGTTGGAGCCTTGGACCAGACTTGGGCCTATATCCTGATGGTCTGTAATCACAAGCCGCAGGAATTCGACTGCCTGCTGCTCGATTCGGCCTCCTTATCCATCGCACAGGAGCTGCTCCGCACGCGGTACATGGAGGAACGGAAGCTGTTCTCGGAGAATCTGTGGGTGGATGAGCTGGTCGGGGGACGCACTCAGGACGACAACCGGCTTAAGGGACTGGTCGGCCCGGACTTCAACCTGGTTAATGAACTGCCCTACCGGGTCTGCCTGATCGAGATCGAGAATCCCCGGGATGTCAAATGGAACAGCTCGGAGAATGACTGGGAATCCATCACCTTCCATCTCTCGCTCATCCTGCGCTCCATCTTCGAGAAGTACTCGCTCCGGCCGCTGATCACCCTGAAGAACAACCGGCTGACCGTCATTGCGCTGGATATCCAGTCCAAGCTGCCCGGCAAGCTGCGCCTGCAGCAGGCACTCGATTCCCTGCAGCATATCCGTGCGGATGAGAAGCTGAAGGACCTGCAGCTCGTCATCGGAGTCAGCAAGTCCCACCGGGGCCTAAAGCATGCTCATGCCGGTTACCAGGAAGCGGTACAAGCGCTGTCCCTCTATTCCTGTTACCAGAAGCCGGTCCTCATGTATGAGGAGTTAGGCGTCTTCCAGCTGCTGCTGAGCCTGAACGACGGCAAGACGCTGGAGAATTTCATCCGCAGCTATATCGGCCCTCTGATTGACCATGATGAGGCAAAAGGCAGCGAGCTGCTGCTGACGCTGCGCGTCTACCTCGATCATGACGGGTCGAAGCAGATCGCCGCCCGCAGCCTCTTCATCGTCAGGCAATCCCTCTACTACCGGCTGGACAAAATCACCGAGCTGCTCGGCGAGGACTTCATGCTCCCGGAGAACCGGATCTCCATTCAGGTCGCCCTGCGCGCCTACCAGTTCCTGTACCCGGAGAAATTCACTCTGCCCAGCTCCCGTTCAGCACAGCTGTGAAGGTATCGATGATGAACTGCACATCCTCATCTGCCGAGGATAACGGCGGAGCGAAGGTGAGCACATTATTGAAGCCAGCCACCGTATCGCCGTTCTTGCCGATGATCAGCCCCTTGGCTTTGCAGTCCGCAATAATCCCCTTGACGATGCTTAGCTCGGCGGGCTGTTTGGTGGACTTATCCGCCACCAGCTCAATCCCAACGACCAGCCCGAAGCTGCGGATATCACCAACCAGCTTATGCCCAAGCAGCCCGGCGAACCCGTCCGCCAGCCTGTGGCCCAGAATTCCGGCCCGCTCCACTAGTTGCTCCTGCTCCAGAATCTCCAAATTGCGCAGGGCCAGCGCACAGGCAGCCGGATTGCCGCCGAAGGTGTTCACATGACGGAAATGCCCGTAGTCATCACTGTTATCCTTGAAGGCCTCGTAGATCTCCTTACGTACAGCGGTAGCCGATAACGGCAGATAGCCGCTCGTCAGCCCCTTCGCCATCGTGACAATATCGGGCTTGATTCCGAAATTGTGATGTCCGAACTTGCGGCCGGACCGCCCGAAGCCGCAGATCACCTCGTCGATAATCAGCAATACGCCGTGGGTACGGCAGATCTCCTGCACCCGGTCCATATAGACCTGATGCGGGACGATCACGCCCCCGCCGGTAATGACCGGCTCCATAATCACCGCCGCTACAGAGGCTACGCCTTCCCAGACGATCATATCCTCAATCGCCTGCGCACACTGGAGGTTGAACGCCTCTTCAGTCATGCCGGCCGGACGGCGGTAGCTGTCAGGCGGCGCTACATGCAGGAACCCGCCTCCCAGCGGTTCGTACTTGTACTTGCGCTGCGCCTGCCCGGTCGCCGCCAGGGCGCCCAGCGAGCTTCCGTGATAGCCCCGGTAGCGGGCAATGAATTTATGGCGGTCAGGCTGGCCGGTCTGCTGCTGGTACTGGCGGGCGATTTTGAAGGCTGCTTCGTTCGCTTCCGAGCCGCTGTTGGAGAAGAAGATGACATACTCATCCTCCAGCCATTCATTCAGCTTCTCGGCCAGCGCGATGGCCGGCATATGGCTCTGCGTCAGCGGGAAATAGGGCAGGCTCAGCAGTTGGTTGTACGCCGCCTCCGCCAGCTCCTTGCGCCCGTACCCTACATTCACACACCACAGGCCGGACATGCCGTCCAGGAATTTATTGCCATCGATATCGGTAACCCATGAGCCGCTTGCGGAAGCTGCAATCATCGGCGGATGCTGCTCACTGTAAGGGGTCATATTATGCCACAAGTACCGCTGGTCCTTCTTAACCGCCAGCTCGCTTTCTTTGCCCAGACTCTGCATGACACACTCTCCTCCTTAGCTTTCCTTCTTTTAGTAACGCGCGGTAATCATTTTCTTGCGGGTGTAGAATTCCACACCGTCACGGCCGTTCGCGTGCAGATCTCCATAGAACGATTTCTTGTACCCTGAGAAAGGGAAGAACGCCATCGGCGCAGGCACGCCCAGATTGACGCCCAGCATCCCGGCATCGATCTCCTCACGGAATTCGCGGACCGCCCTGGCGCTGTCCGTGTAGATGCACGCTCCGTTGGCGAAGGGCGACTCATTGGTGACCGCTATCGCCTCCGCCAGATTCTTCACCCGCACCACTGACAGCAGCGGCGCAAAGATCTCGTCACGCCAGATCTTCATACCCGGCTGCACATGGTCGAAGATCGTCGGGCCCAGGAAATAGCCGCTGCCTGCGGCCGCAGCATCCTTGCGGCCGTCCCGCACCAGCACCGCCTTCTCGGCAAGCCCAGCTTCAATGTAATCGATTGTCCGGTCTTTGTTCGCCTGCCGGATGACCGGGCCCAGGAACACCCCCTCATCCTTGCCGTTCCCAATCTTCAGCCCGTCCGCGGCCTCCGCGATCCGGCTCACCAGCTCATCGGCAATGTCCTCCTGCACCACCACTACAGCGCAGGCCATGCACCGTTCGCCCGCGGAGCCGAAGGCTGCGGATAGAATATTCTTCACCGCATGGTCCAGATCGGCATCCTTCAGCACGATCGAATGGTTCTTCGCGCCGGCCAGCGCCTGCACACGCTTGCCATGTGCGGTCCCCTGCTTATAGACATATTCCGCCACCGGCTGCGAGCCGACGAAGGAGACAGCCTTCACTTCCTCATGCGCCAGCAGGCCGTCCACCACCTCATGCCCCCCGTGTACTACATTCAGCACCCCCGGCGGGAAGCCCGCTTCTGCGAACAGCTCCGCCAGCCGGTTCACCAGCAGCGGTGTCCGCTCGGAGGGCTTCAGAACAAAGGTATTGCCGCAGGCTACCGCCAGCGGGAACATCCAGCAGGGCACCATCATCGGGAAGTTGAACGGGGCGATGCCGCCCACAACTCCCAGGGGATAACGATACATGCCGGACTCTACGCCTGTCGCGATATCCGGCAGCTGACTGCCCATCATCAGCGTAGGAGTGCCGGCAGCAAATTCCACGCATTCGATGCCGCGCTGCACCTCGCCCAGCGCTTCCTCCAGGCTTTTGCCGTTCTCCAGCGTAATCAGCTCAGCCAGCTCCTTGCTGTGCTGCACCAGCAGCTGCTGGTACTGGAAGAAATAGCGGGCCCGACGCGGAACGGCGACTCTTTTCCACGCGGAATAGGCTCTCGAAGCTGCCCGCACCGCCGCATTCAGCTCCTCCCGGCTGGAAATCGGCACATAGGCAATCACCTCACCTGTCGCCGGGTTGAACACTTCCTCCTGCCGCCCGGATAAGGACTCCACCCAAGCTCCATTCACATAGTTCATCACTTTACCGGCCTGCCCCGTGAGCAGTGTCATCGTCTGCACCTCTTTTCCTGTGTTCGTCGCTATTTAGAAGAGATGACCGCCTTACCAGGCGGCCATCTGCTTCAGCTATGAAGGAATCCTATTACCTGTTATTTCGCCGCCATCTCCACAATCTCGTTCGTGTAGGCCTCCTCCACCTTGGAAGCCGTCTTAATGACCCCGAATTTCAGCGCGATATCGGCGGTCTGCTGGAAAGCAGCAGCATCCGTATACCCCAACTTGGAAGCATCGAAGCCCTCCGGCTGGATCAGCTTGGCAACCTCTGTCATCATCGTCAGCTGATGCTCCCGGGTCGTGCTGCCCGCCTCGGCAAGCTTCATCACACTGTCCACAGCCGCTTCGGGATCAGCAATCGCATCCGCCCAGCCCTTCAGGGAAGCACGGACGAACTTGGCAGCCGTCTCTTTGTTGCCCTCCAGCCACTCCTTATTGGCGAACAGATTGTCTTCGAGCATCGCCACACCTTCGTCATTCATGTCGATAACACTGAGGTCCTCTGCCTTGATGCCCGACTCCAGCACCACCTGATATTCGTTATAGGTCATGGCCGAGGCCGCATCCAGCTCACCGCCGAGGAACTGGTCCATCGTGAAGCCCTGCTTGGTGAAGTTCAGATCCTTGCCTGAATCCAGCTTGTATTTATCAAACAGCGCCAGAAGCTCAAACTCATTGCCGCCCATCCAGTTGCCCACCTTCTTGCCCTTCAGCTCAGCGGGTGTAGTGATGCCCGCTTCCTTCTTGGATACCAGCACCAGCCCGCTCTTCTGGAAAATCTGGGCGATCTGCACCAGCGGCATCTCCTGCTCCTGGCTGGTCAGCAGACTCGCCACCCAGTCCACGCCGATATCGGCCGAACCGCCGGCCACCTGCTGCTCAGGCACGATATCCGGCCCGCCCGGCAGAATCTCGACCTTCAGGCCCTCTGCCGCATAATACCCTTTGTCCTGCGCCAGGAAGTACCCTGCGAACTGTGCCTGCGGCACCCATTTGAGCTGCAGCTTCACAGTGACCGGCTCAGCCGCCGGTTCTGTGGTCGCCGCAGCTTCCGGCGAAGCTGACGCCGCATTCCCCGCAGTCGCTTCTGCATCGGAGGGACCGGCGTTGTTGTTACCGCCACAGCCTGCAAGCAGCGAGATCAGCATTAGAACCGCCGCAAGCCATAACCCGCCACGAGTTTTGCCCTGTTTACCCTTCATCATAGCAACTCCCCCTACCACTCAAGTTTTTTGTAAGACAGCCTGACACAGCATGATTGCGCTCTTATTGCTATATGCATACAGCTTGTGCCTGGCAGCTTCTTTATCTCCTGCCAGCATACAAACCGGATGTAACAGTTCCAGGGTTGCAGATGTTGCGATTACAGGCATTGCGATTACGGGCGCAGCGGATACTGCGGGAATTCACGCTACGCTCGCCGGGAAGGGTGCCACTTGATAAATACCTTTTCCAGCCGCTCCACGGCCAGGTAAAAGATTACTCCGGCAACCGCAGCAAGCACGATGCAGGCCCAGCCCAGCGGCATCTTCGCCACCTTGATGGAATTCGAGAGCAGATACCCGAGCCCCCGCGAGGAGAAGAAGAACTCCCCGACAATTGCCCCGATCATGCTCGCTGTTGCGTTGATCTTCAAGGCGGTGAATACATAAGGCAGACTGTTCTGAATCCGCAGATGGCGGAATACCGCCCGCTTGCCTGCCGCATAGGAATGCATCAGGTCCAGCGCCAGCGGGTCTACATCCGCCATGCCCTTGTAGGCATTGATCGCCATAGCCGCCATCGTGGTCGCGGTCACAATCGCCGCCCGCGAGCCGATGCCGTCTCCGAACCACAGGTTCATGATCGGGGCAAGCGCCACAATAGGCACGGCATTGAGTGCAGCTACCATCGTGAGGCTGCCGCCGCCCCATCGGGGCCAGGCTGTGGCAGCCAAGGCAATCAGGAAGCCGCAGCCGGAGCCGATCAGCATACCAAGAACAGCTTCAGTGAGGGTATACCCGGTGTAAGAGAGCAGCAGACTGAGATTATCCCGCATCGCTTCAGCGATGGCGGAGGGCAAGGGGAGCTGATATTTCTTCAGATCGAAGATACGGTGAAAGATCTGGAGCTCCCACAGCAGCAGGAACAAAGCTCCGGCAAGCAGGGGCAGCACGAACCCGGGGTTCAGCCATCTCAGGAATTTCCACGGATCTCTGCTTTGATCCGTATCTGCCGTAATAACGTTGTTAGAGGACGAGAATTCGCGAACCGTATTGATGTCCATTAGCGGCTGCCTCCTTGAGGACGGAATTCCGGCTGCCAGGGGGCTACCAGACGTTCCACCAGACTCATCAGCCAATAGCTGGTCATACCCAGCAGAGCACCGACCAGCACCGTGGACCAGAACATATAGGTATGGGAGGGTCCATAATAGAGATTGCGGAGCATAATAACCCCGATCCCGCGCTGCGCACCCATCAGCTCGACCAGAATTGCGCCGGTTACAGCCAGCGGCGCGGCAATCTTCAGACCGCTGAACAGCCCCGGCAGTGCTGCCGGGAAACGCAGCTTCCAATATACAGCCCACGGCTTAGCGGCATAAGAGTGCATCAGCTCCAGGGCCGAAGGGTCCACACTCCGCAGACCGCGCAGCATATTCAGCGCCACCGGGAAGAAGGTGATATAGCCGGAGATGATGATCCTCGACATCTGCTCATCCCGCACAATCCCGTATATGATCGGCGCTAGCCCCAGAATCGGAATCATCTGCGAAGCAACGGCATACGGGAAGGCAAGCTGCTCTATCATCCGGGAGAGGCTCATCAGCACGGCCAGCAGCACTCCGGAGAGCGCGCCAATCAGAAAGCCCACCCCGGCATTGCCGAAGGTGGCTCCCCCTTCCCGGAGAAGGGTGCCGCTGTACTGCCACAGGGTGAGCGCCACCTCGTGGACATAAGGCAGCTTGGACTGGGCCAGCGGCGTCTTCGCCACATGCAGCAGCCACCAGGAGACCGCCTCCCACAGCACCAGCAGGCCGCAGATCCAGATAAGCAGCGGCAGTGTACGCCCCCGCATTAACGCACGGTTCAGCTTCATAGCTACACCCCTTCGAAGCTGTCGCGGATACGGGCAATCAGCTCGAAGAACTCCGGACTGTTCCTCATGTCCGCCGTTCGCGGACGGGGCAGCGGAATATCAACGACTGCCGAGAGCCTGCCCGGATGCGGAGACAGAACGAATACCCGGTCCGACAGGAAGATCGATTCGGGAATACTATGGGTAACGAACACAATCGTGCTCTGCACCTTACTCCAGACGGAGAGCAGCTCTTCATTCAGCCGCTCGCGCGTGAATTCATCCAGCGCCGAGAACGGTTCATCCATGAGCAGAATTTCCGGCTCCATGGAGAGTGCCCGGGCAATGGCTACGCGCTGCTGCATCCCCCCGCTGAGCTGCCAGGGATACTTATCAGCGAAGCCCTGCAGGCCCACGAGATCCAGCAATTCCAGCGCTTTGTCCTCACGGATCGATTTCTTAACGCCCAGCAGCTCGAGCGGCAGCGTAATATTATGCTTGACCTTCCGCCAGTCATACAGCACCGGACTCTGGAACACAATGCCGTATTTCTGGGCCAGCCGGGCCTCCTTGGCGCTTTTGCCTGCCACCATGATATTCCCTGCCGTTGGTGTGATAAGATCTGCCATCAGCCTCAGCAGCGTAGTCTTTCCGCACCCGGAAGGGCCCAGAAGGGAGACGAACTCCCCCTTGGCAATATCAAGACTTACCTGATGCAGGGCCAGCACATCTGCCGTCTCCGTCTGGTAACGCATTTCGACATGCTCCAGCTGTATTTCAGGAATTGTTGCTGCTACTAGTGACATCTCCAGTCCCCCTCCATCCCTGAATCTATTTAATGTTAATTAAAATAACATAATAATCGCGTCATTATCGCGTTTTCCGTGCTTTTAATTTATTCATGTAGGATTAATTAACATGTTACACTTTGCCTGCTAATCCCACATTAGACAAAGCGTAAGATTGAGGCTGTGAAATTCCGTCACTTTGTCTAAGGGGCCGCTTACAGTGTAAATAATAGAACGGATTGCCGATAAAATAGTAAGTAACCATAAGTGGAAACGGCTGCGCCACCCCGCCATGTCATCTTCGCGGATGTGTGCTATCCTTTACATGCATGTCATTTTGTGTCCAGGAGACTATTCCCAATGTCCTATGCTCATCCCAACCCATGGAGGCATTCCCCATGGCATCTATGATTTCCAACTACATTATTATCGTTTCGATCTCCGGTGTGCTGAACGCCTTGCTCGCCCTGTTTGCTTTTTACAGGAAGACTGACTTCTCGGGTCTGCGCGCATTCATCGTCAGCTCCGCCGCCTCGGCGGTATACACATTTGCCTTCGCACTTGAACTCTCAGGGAACTCGATGGAACAGATTAAGTTCTGGATCAAGCTGGAGTATCTCGGAATGCCGTACATCGCGCCCTCCAGTCTGCTGATGATCATGCATTTCGTAGGCTTAGAGAAGCTGGTCTCCAAAAAACTGCTGGTCTTCCTCTACTCCGTCCCCGTGATCTCCACGGTGCTTGTCTGGACCAACGACTCCCATCACCTGTTCTATAAGTCTATCTACTTCCGGGGAGACGCACCTACACCGCTGGTGGATATCGTCATGGGGCCCTGGTATATCGTGCAGGGCAGTCTGACCTTCGGCTGTATGCTGGCGGGTATGTGCCTGATCCTCTGGCGCTGGGGGCGGATGCGGCGGGCTTATCTGCGGCAGATGCTGATTATTTTTGTCGGACAATTCCTGCCTGCGCTGGGGGCCTTCCTCTATCTGATGGACCTGACTCCGTATGGAACAGACCCTGTTCCCGTTGTGATGAGCGTAACCTCGTCCCTGTATATATGGGCCATTCTGTCCAGAGGGATGCTGACTGCCGCGCCGATTGCCCGCGAGAATCTGTTCGAGAGCATGCGCGACGGCGTACTGGTCATGGACCTCTCCGACAAGCTGGTGGACTATAACCGGGCCGCTGCCGAGATGCTTGAAGATCTGGATGCTGCCGCCATCGGCCGCCCGCTGGCCCAGCTCTTCCTGCCTGCCGGCAAAGAGGCGGTCGATTATGTAATGAATTCCAATCCGCAGATCAGTGAAGAGCAGGAGCTGGTGTGGCATTCCGGCGGAGAAGTCCGCTATTATCAGGTCCGTTCCTCCCCGGTGCAGAAGCATGACGGCCATCTCGCCGGGCGGATGATCATGCTGATCGATGTTACTGAACGGACCCTGCTCCAGGACAAGCTGCTACAGCTCGCCACCATCGACAGCCTGACCGGCATCTACAACCGGACCCACTTCATGGAGCTGAGCCGAGAGCGGCTGAAGGAAGCTGCCGGCTCCGCCGCCCCTTTCTCGGTCATCCTGCTGGATATCGATTTCTTCAAGAATATTAACGACCGCTACGGGCATCAGCACGGGGATATGGCCTTACAGCATGTAGTAAGCGTATGCCGCCAGCATGTCCGGGAGGGGGACGTCTTCGGACGGTACGGAGGTGAGGAATTCGTCTTAAGCCTGCCGGGAGCCCCCTTGAAGGAAGCGGCCCTGATCTCTGAGCGCATCCGCAGGGACATCGAGCAGAGCACCTTCTCCACCTTCACCGGAACCATTAAAATCACAGCTAGCTTCGGCGTAACTGAAGCCTTCCGCCGTTCGATCTCACTGGAGGAGCTGCTCTCAGAAGCAGACCACGCCCTCTATTCCTCCAAGCGGAACGGCCGCAATAGCGTTCATCTCTATGGCGTCTCCTCCATCACCCGCTTCAAGCCCATGTGATGGAGGCAAGCCCTCTTTTCCTGCCCCGCGCGGCACCTCCTGCTTTCTCAGCGCATATCAAGTAGAAACGTCTTTGCCGTCCTTTTAAAGGACGGTACCATAAAAATTCTTATATTTGAATAAAAGGCACCCGCCGGGTATATCTGCCTGCTCTTTTGGTGATACCAGCTTCCATAGCCCCTTTTTCTCTCCAGTTCTTTCCTGGTTCCGCACTGATTTCCGTCATTCCTGTTCTCCTGTTGTTTGCATAGGCGGGTTTTCAGTTTAATAAGTGTTAGCCGATCCGTTCGGTCTTAATTCCGGTAGTTGTGAGGGGGAGGGGACTATGATCAAGATTGGGCTGACCGGCTTCGGAGACCATGAGGAGCTGTACGGCAAAATCAAACCCGCCGACCGCCTGCCCGCCTACAGCGCCCATTTTCCCATTGTGGAGATTGACAGCTCCTTCTATGCGGTTCAGCCGGTCCGAAATTACGAGAAATGGGTGAATCAGACGCCGGAGGCGTTCCAATTCATTGTGAAGGCTTATCAGGGAATGACCGGACATCTGCGGGAAAAAAAGAATTACTACGATACGCCGGAGGAGATGTACCGGGCCTTCCATACCTCTATCGCTCCTGTCCGCTCAGCGGGGAAGCTGGCGATGGCCCTGTTTCAATTCCCGCCCTGGTTCGACTGCACCAAAGACAACGTGGATTTCCTGCGTGAGGCGAAGGAGCTGCTGCTGGATGTGCCCGCTGCCATCGAATTCCGTAATGATTCCTGGTACAGCCCTGAGATGCGTGAGCGGACCCTCCGTTTCCTGGAGCAGGAAGGCTGGATTCATACGATAGCCGACGAGCCGCAGGCAGGTTCCGGCTCCGTCCCGATTGTCCCTGTCGCCACCCGGCCGGACCTCACCTACGTGCGGCTGCATGGGCGCAACACCGCAGGCTGGAACCAGAGCAGTCACCCGGACTGGCGCAAGCTTCGCTATCTGTACTGCTACAGCACCGAGGAACTGACGCAGTGGCGGGACCGGCTGCTGGAGCTTGAACAGACCTGTAAGAATATTTACGTGGTATTTAATAATAATTCTGCCGGGGATGCCACTCCTAATGCTCTAGAGCTGCAATCGCTGCTCGGGATCGACGGCGGACTGGCCCCGCGCCAGCTGGACTTGTTCACCTGATGTACAGAGGTCTACATATATCTCTTCTACTCCTTGCTGAAGCGCCAGCATTACCAGAATCTCCAGATCAGGGTAACCGTCGGAGTTGTCTTACACATGTAAAGGAGGCCTACCTATATGAAGAGAAATCATACTATGATGCAATTTTTTGAATGGCATGTCGCGGCGGACGGAGAACACTGGAAACGCCTGGCCCAGATGGCCCCGGAGCTGAAGGCGGCGGGCATTGATTCGGTGTGGGTCCCCCCTGTGACTAAGGCCGTCTCGCCCGAAGATACCGGCTATGGGGTCTACGATCTCTACGACCTTGGTGAATTCGATCAAAAGGGCGATGTGCGCACAAAGTACGGAACCAAACAGGAGTTAATCGACGCGATTGCCGAGTGCCTGAAGAACGGCATTGCGGTCTACGTGGATCTGGTCATGAACCATAAAGCCGGAGCGGATGAGACGGAGGTCTTCGAGGTCATTGAGGTGGATCGAAACGACCGTACCAAGGATATCTCCGAGCCGTTCGAGATTGAAGGCTGGACCAAATTCGATTTCCCGGGGCGCGGGGATGAATACTCCAGCTTCAAGTGGAATCATACTCACTTCAACGGGACCGATTTCGATGCCAAGGAAGGCCGCAGCGGCGTCTTCCGGATTGACGGCACGAATAAAGGCTGGAATGAGAATGTGGATACCGAATTCGGCAACTACGACTATCTGATGTTCGCCAACATCGATTACCTCAATGCAGATGTGAAGCAGGAGATGCTGAACTGGGGCAAATGGCTGGTGGATACGCTGCAATGCAGCGGATACCGGCTGGATGCAATCAAGCATATCAACCACGAGTTCATCAAGGAATTCGCCATGGAGATGAAAAAGAAACGCGGCGAGGATTTCTACATCGTCGGTGAATTCTGGAACTCCAATCTGGAGGCCTGCCGCGAATTCCTGAACACTGTCGATTACCAGATCGATCTGTTCGATGTCTCTCTTCATTACAAGCTGTACTCCGCTGCACTGGCAGGCCGGGACTTCGACCTGACGCATATCTTCGATGATACGCTGGTCCAGACACATCCCGCGAATGCTGTCACCTTCGTCGACAATCATGATTCCCAGCCTCATGAAGCGCTGGAATCCTGGGTGGGCGACTGGTTCAAGCAAAGTGCCTATGCCCTGATTCTGCTGCGGCGCGACGGATATCCCGTGGTCTTCTACGGGGATTATTACGGCATCGGCGGCCCTGCCCCGATGGAAGGCAAGAAGGACGCCATCGATCCTCTGCTCTGCGCCCGCTACACCAAGGCGTACGGGGAGCAGGACGATTACTTCGACCATCCGAACACCATCGGCTGGGTCCGGCGCGGCGTTCAGGAGATCGAAGGCTCCGGCTGCGCTGTAGTCATCTCCAACGGAGACAACGGAGAGAAGCGGATGTTCGTGGGCGAAGCGCGCAGCGGGGAGGTATGGGAGGACTTCACCCATAACCGTGAGGAGTCCGTCACCATCGGTGAAGACGGCTGGGCCGTATTCCCGGTGAACGGCGGCAGCGTCTCCGTCTGGGCCTTACCCGAGCCGAAGCCGGCCGATGCCTGCGCGGAGGAGTAAGCTTGTAAAGATGAAGAATGCCGGCCCTGTGATTAGGGGACGGCATTCTTTTATAGCTGTGAAGCGGCTTCACTCCCCGGGCAAAAAACCTCCCATTTTATCCACATATTATCCACAAAAGAAATATATTGCTCTTTATAAACGAAAACAAGCTACTTATTTGCTCATCTGGTACTCACCCGGCCCACTTTCAGCTCCAACAATGGGATTTATCCCCGATGTTATCCACATCTTATCCACAACATGCACAACATCTGATGAACTCTACAGAATTTCTATTATGAATAACGCAAAATAGGCGAATCCACGCCACGGGGGCTATGAATTCGCCTATTTATGCTGTGCAAGACATAGCTTGCAGTTAGCATTTGCTTCTGTTGGTTAGCGGCTTGTGGTTGTGTTATCCCCGTCAGCCCAGACGCCTGTGTCATTGTTCAGAATACGTTCGATCGGATATACCTTCCATACTGCGGTTACTACAGCCGAACACAGGACTGCTTTGAGCAGGTCGCCCGGAAGAAACGGCCACATGCCAGCCGTCAGTGCCTTGCCGAGTGAATCCATGCCTGTAGAATAGGCAAGCCATCCCACACCGCCCGGATAAACTAACAGTGCCCCGAAGATAAAGTTAACGGCCAGCAGCTTCGCGAAGGTGTATTTGTCCTGCTTGATGCGTTCGGCGAAAAAGCCAATCAGCCAGGCCACGAACGGCCAGGAGAAGATATATCCGGCGGTAGGGCCAACCAGGACCGCTAATCCTCCGCTTCCGCCCATCACCTGGAATCCGGCAGCAGCGAGTCCGATTACGATCAGTACAGCAAGCGCCCCGTAACGGGCCCCAAGGATAGAACCAGCCAGCATTACCGCGAGGGTCTGCATGGTGATGGGTACCGTGGAGAAGGGCAGCGAGATTTTTAAATAACTCAGAGCTATCATGACAGCGGCAAATAAAGCGCTGAATATCAGGCCGCGGGTTGTCCATTTCTTCATGGCCGGGAGGTTCCCCCTTTTTTTAAAATATAAGAATTTATATGTTTCACGCTACAAATTATCCTTCTATTTCCCGCAGAAACGGTACCGTCCTTTAGAAGGACGGCAAAGCCGTTTTCACTTGGGATCACTATAACATCCCCCTCCAGATACATCAATCCTGAAAACTTTGTTATAATGGGTAGCAATTGTTGACTAGAGCTGGACGGAAAGCAGGCATGAGGATGATCAGGGCGCATAATATAAGCTTGTCTGTGCGGGAGGGGCAGCATCGCCGTACGGTACTGCAAGGGATTAACATTCATATAGAGCCCGGGGAATGGGTAGCACTCACAGGGGCCAACGGCTGCGGCAAATCCTCGCTCATCCGCTCCTTCAACGGACTGAATACCCCCTCGGGCGGCAGTCTGTCCGTGGCCGGACTGGACCTGCGCCTGCCGGAGAACCGGACGGCTGTGAAGCAACATGTGCAGCTTGTATTTCAGAATCCCGAAGCACAGACGGTGGGCTCCACCCCCTTCGAGGATATCGCCTTCGGGCTGGAGAACCGGGGACTGGAACGGAAGCGGATGATTGCACGAATCCATGAGATTCTACAGCAGGTAGGGCTAAGCCATAAAGCAGAAGCAGAGGTATCCACGCTGTCCGGCGGAGAACGCCAGCGCCTGGCGGTAGGCTGCTGCCTGGCACTGGAAGCCGATATGATCATTTTCGATGAGGCCACCTCGATGCTGGACCCTGAGGGAAGATCAGATATTCTGGAGCTGGCCCAGGGGCTATGGCAGGCGGGGACTACCATCCTCTGGGTCACCCAGCGGATGGAGGAGCTAGCCGCAAGCCCGCGCATCGCGGTGCTGGGCGAGGGACAATTGCTCTATGACGGCAGCCCGCGCAGCCTGTTCTATACCTCGGATCTGCCGGAGACACTCGGCTGGCTTCCTTCTCCGGCTGTCCGGGTCGGGAAGCTGCTGCTGAAGCAGGGCTGGCCGCTTCATCTGCTGCCGCTGACCGGGCAGAATCTGGAGGAGCTGCTATGAGAATTCATACAGAGCAGCTCTCCTTTTGCTATGAAGGCAGCAGGCCAGCGGTTCATGAGATCTCTCTTGATATCCCTACAGGTACGCTGACCGTCCTCTGCGGAGTGAACGGGAGCGGTAAATCTACGCTGCTCCGTCTGCTCGCGGGTCTTGCACAGCCTTCCTCCGGGCAGATACTCTACGATCACGGGAAGAAGACGGACTCCAAGACCGCCGAAGCAGTATCCATGGTGTTCCAGCAGCCGGAGACGCAGCTGTTCGCGGTTACGGTACATAAAGATATCGAATACGGCCTAATGGAGCGCGGGGTGTCCAAGGAGAAGCGTCCAGAGATCATCGCCAGCGCCCTGGCGAAGACCGGGCTGGCTTACGATGAATTCGCCGGGCGCTCACCCTTTCTGCTTAGTGGAGGTGAGAAGCGGCGCGTATGTATTGCGGGAGCCCTGGCCGTAGAACCCGGACTCCTGATTCTGGATGAGCCGACCGCAGGGCTGGACCCGCAGGCAGCGCAAGCACTGCTCGAAATGGTGCAGCAGCTGCGCAGCAGCGGCCTGACCCTGATCATCGGCACCCATGATCTGGACAGCTTCCTGCCGGTTGCAGACAAGGTCATCGTGATGAAGCAGGGCGCTATTCATTATGACGGTCCTGCTCCGGCATTGACTGCCGACCCCGGCCTGCTGGCAGACGCCGGACTCACGCCCCCCGTCTATGCTTCCATGGGACGCAGAGCAGTGCAGCATGGCCTGCTGGGAGCAGTCCCGGACAGTCTGGAGGAGCTGCTGGCAGGGCTGGAAAAGCACCCGCTGCCTATCCCGCAAGCAGACAGCAGGCACGCAGACTCTGGCGACTCTGCACGCAGTGGCGCTTCAACATCCGGCAGCCCAAGTCGCGAACAGGACCCTCCACGCAGATCTGGCTGGCAAGGCCTTGATCCCCGGGCCAAATGGCTGGGGATGATTCTCGGCTCGCTGGTCCTGTTAGGGATGAACACTCTGCTTCCGCTGCTGCTTACCACCGGGCTGCTGACCGGGCTCGCGGCATCGGCTCGCATCTCCTGGCGCCGGGCCTTCCGCTTCTTCCGCCCGTTCCTGCTGATGTTCCTGTTCCTCTGGCTGCTGTCCGGCCTTAGCTGGAGCTCTCCCGACCTCGTACTCGGGCCGCTCAGCTTCAGCTATGCAGGACTGGAGCGCGGGGGAATTAGCGTGCTGCGCTTCCTGCTGCTGATTGCCCTGGGCTTCCTGTTCACCGAGACGACCACCGGAGCCCCCTTGCGCGAGGGTCTGGAATGGGGCATCGCTCCACTGCGGACCCTGGGCATCCGCACCCGTAACTGGTCGCTTGCCGTATCCGTGACCCTGCAGTTCGTGCCGTGGATTCTCAGCAAGCTGGCCCAGCTGCAGCTTGCGCTGGGCTCACGCGGAAGACGCGCCCGCGGAATGGCCCGCTGGTCCCCGAGGCAGATCGCCCTAATCATCGTGCCTCTGCTGATTCTTGTCCTGGGTATGGGCGATGAGCTGGCGACAGCCGTAGAATCAAGGGGGTATGATCCCGCCAAGCAGCGGACCCCTGTCTATCAGCTCCGCTGGAGCAGGCGTGATACACTGGCAGCGATAGGTATCCTGGCTGTTGCAGCTACACTGTGGTGGGTAGCCCGGATTAGCTGAGCGGATACGGAGCGAGTCCGCGAACAAAATCACCTTAGCGGATGGATCATGCAAGAACTTATACGTGCTTCGCAGCTAATATAGTTAAACCCGCCTTAGCTATCCACCTACTTATGGGGCATCCAGCTAAATCAGGGGCGCTAGCGCCCCTGATTTTTGCTCCATCGGCCTTTATTCGGCCTACGCTCCCTCGCGTCAGCCCATTGCTGATTGTATGCTGTTTTTGGCATACATTTGGCCCGTGCCCCCTCTAGCTGCACATTGTATGCTGTTTTTGACATACATTCGGCTCGTGCTACCTCTCGCCGTCCAATGTATTCGGTTTTTCTCATACAATCTTGGTACACCATTTACTCCTTTAGCATGCGTCCGAGTACTCCCCCCAACAGCGCACACTCCTAATCAAAAGCAAGCCGCCCCCCCAGCTATCGGAGAGGGCGGCAACTTTTTTGCAGCTACAGCAGCTTTAATTACTTCAAGGTACTGCAAGGACCGAGATATCACCGGAGGAATAATCCAGGAAATACGCTGTTTTCGACTTCACATTAGCGTACAGGAATTTGGTGGTGCCATTCTTCGGCCATTCCTGATTCTTCAGCAGCACCGCGCCCCCCTGAGAGAATAGAGACCATGAGTGCCCCTGCAGATCCCCCACAAAAACCTGACCGTTAACCGCTCCCGTAACCCAACCGGAAATGTCGCCTTCCTCTTTGAAGATTTGTTGTACTGAAGCCGTTTCTTTGCCGGTAGCTTTGCTGATTAACCGGAAGACCTTCTGAGCCTCATCGGCTGAAGGACGGCTGACATTCCCCGGTACGGGCTGATAAGTGTAGGAAGTGTAGGCCGCATAGAAGTTCCCGCTGGATTGAATGGAGAAGTCCGTATTGAAGTCCTTGATTACCGTCTCATTTCTTGAATACAGATTAACCAGCTTCACCAGATAGTCCGTGCTCATAATGCCCTGTGCCTGATACTTAACCGCCAAATACGGGTATCTCTGAAAATCCCAATCCATTACAGATATATTCTCATAGCCCTTATCAACGAACTTGGCATTGTAAGTTACATTCGGCTTCGCCCAGGGATACTGATAGAGGCTGAAGGTATTCCCCGCTTGGACCATGATCCGTTCATTGGTTTTACCGCTTGGAGCTACCCATTTCACTTTATCCCCTGCCGTTTTAAGCGGGATATCCGTTTTGCTGAGGAGACGTCCACTAGAGGAGAATACGGATTTCGAAATTTTAGTGCCCTTGCCTTGTTTAAGCAGCACAATTTTCGGGGGACTGCTCATCACCTGTAAGTCCAGGATACGGCTGGAGTCCTCAGATATCGTAATCGCAGTGTTTGTATGTAAGTCAACGATATCGGCTCTATTATTCACATGATCCACAAGTGCCACTGCATTTCCGCTAACCCATACCACATCGGTCTGCTCATTAACCGGCTGCTCTTTGGGGCCGGCATTCGCCGGACCGGCGGAAATCAGCAGGCCCATAGTCAACGCAGAAATAACTAATACCTTCTTGAACATAGAATAATCCTCCTGTTACGCGATTTTCGAATCCCTGTTTATGACGCCTGGATATATAAAAAGTTGCAGAAAATCAAATATTTTCCGCAACTCCTTGTCGCCGTATCCGGTCTTCCGTCTATTACAAGGCTTATTCGCCAATCACCAACAGGCTATTCAACTCACTCCTCCTCCTCCGGATGTCTGGAGACCAGCCTCACCAGATCCAGGGTCAACAGAGGGAGAGTCACAGCAGCGGGATAGGCCAGATAGCGCGGCTCCCATACCGGGTTGAACTTCTCCTTATACCGGCGCAGACCGGAGAAGCCGTACCAGTGGCCGCCGCGTTCAAAAACCAATCGGGCAAGCTTCTCCTCCCGCAGCGCTCCAAAGCGGCCCCCGACATTGGACAGCGGGGCAGACCCGAGGTTAAAGCTTCTGTATCCGCGGGCTTTCGCCCATTCCAGCAGGCACAGGAACAGGTAGTCCATAGTGCCGTTCGGGGTATCCTTGTGATGGCGCATCAGATCCACCGAGACCGTCTTCTGCCCGTCATAGCCAGGAGCCATGGAGGCAAAAGCCAGCAGATGGCCCTCTGGTCCGCGCAGCAGCGCCAGCGGTGCGAGCTGGAGGTATGGCTCGCTGAACCAGCCCAGTGAGTAGCCTTTTTCCATTCGCCCGGCCAGCCATTCCTCTGACAACAGGCGAAGCTCCTGCAGCAGCTCCTTCGAGTGCTGTGCCTCTGTAATCTCGAAACGGTAGCCCTCGCGCTCGAACCGCCCCTTCACATTACGCAGGCTGGCGTTCCGCGAACCGCTAATGCTGAAGTCCGCAAGCGGAACCAGCGCCTCTTCCCCCAGCTTGAAGAACCGGTAGCCCTGCTCATGATAGAGCGGAAGATGCGCCGGGGTCGCCTGATAGAAGACTACAGATAGGCCATATAAGTCGGCAGCCTGCCTGAACTCACTGATTCCGTTGTTAAGCAGATTCATCGGCCCCAGCGGGTCACCCAGCACCACCAGCTTGTCCCGGACTCTGGCGAAGGCGAATAGCACCCGGCCTTCCTGGGCCCAATAGAAGCTTTTGTCGCCAAGGAACAGCATGTGGCTTAAGGCATTGCCCCAGCCTTCTGAGAGGAAGCGCTCCAGCCGCGCCATATCCTTATCCGCGAGAAGCGTATCTGCCTTGTGCTGCGGCCTGAGGGCTACCAGCATCGTCAGCAGCAGCCAGGAGAAGATCAGTCCGCCGGCCGCCGTAACGGCCACATTACTGTGCTGCCGCAGCCATTCCGGCTGGATGCCGGGCGGAAGATGCTTCAGGAAGCCGTGATGGGTATAACTCGCCAGCCCGTAATAGCTAAGGGCTACAGCCGAAGTCAGGAGCAGCCACCATAAAGTGCTTTTAGCGCTAAAAGGAACGCTGATCCGGTAGAACCGGCTTCGTGAGATCCAGAGAATCATCCCCACCACCAGCAGGAACAGGGCCTCCTCGTAATCGAACCCCTTCGTGAATGCAAAGACCGCCCCGCTAAGCAGCAGCAGGCTTGTCCAGACATAGGCTCTACGGACACGCAGGGAGATCCCGCGCGACAGCAGAATCAGCATAAAGCCGATTAGCACGGACAGATGGTGCGAGATCTGCATCACGGGCAGCGACAGCAGCTCCTCTGTCACCTTTAGCCTGTAGAGCAGCTCAGGCGTAGCTGCGGACAACAGCAGAAGCAGGCCACTGGCTAAGACCAGCTTACCGAGTGCCCATACGCCCAGATCACTGAGGAAGGTATATTGGCCGGGCCAGCCCCATATTTTTTGCCATACCGTCAGGGGTGCTTCGACTCTGTCGCCGCTGCGTTCAGTGCCCTTCGTACCCGGCAGCCCGAACTCCAGCGCAGCCAGCACCAGCCCGAGCAGCCAGGGGATAATGTAATAGAATAATCTGTAGATGACCAGGACTGCCATGGCATGATCGCTCTTGATGCCAAGCTGGGTAAGCCCGAGCAGTGCAATCAGATCGAACGCGCCGATGCCGCCGGGAGCCATACTTAGAATTCCCGCTATCGCAGCCACAACATAGATACTGAAGATGGTGAGAAACGGAGCGCTTCCGAGCATCTCACCGGCAATGAACCAGAAGGTCAGCCCGGCGAACACCCACTCCAGGAAGGAGGCACCTACAGAAGCAACCACAGTAAGCCAGGCGGTTCTCCCCTCACCCCGGTTGACCCATTTGGCGAAGAGCGCAGAGCGCTGGAGGAGTACAAAGAACGGCAGATACAGTGCTATCCCCCAGACTGCAAAACCCAGCCAGCGATGCGCCTCCAGCAACCGGTCCGCCGGCAGAAGCCCGGTAATCGTCCCCCACCCGAGCAGCGACAGCCCTGTAATCATCAGCGGTGACAGGAACACAATGGCCGGCGCGAGCAAGGACGCAGGCACACTGCTCCGCTTATAGAGCAGCGTTCTAAGGCCCGCGCCAGCCAGACCGGCGAATCCGATCATATTATTGAACGTATTGGCAATCCAGGCATAACGGAAGGTCCGCAGCCAGCCGATCTGCAGGCGGAAATGCCGCCGGATCAAGTAATCATAAGTACTCATAACTGCCACTGACAGCAGCGATATTCCCAGCATCTGCATAATAGAGGGCACGGGAACGGATTTCAGATCACGGATGATTTTACCCATGTGAATCTGCTTCAGCTCATGCTGCCCCTCCAGATAGACCAGCCCGATAATCAGCAGCGGAAAAAGCGCCCGCACCGCCTTAATCCGGTAAATGGATATCAGCAGCCGTACGATTTTGAAGCGTTCCAATTTATTTTTGATTACAGTATGCATGACTTCACCTGTCCTCACTGCCGAACGCTCTTGTTACCTGAACATATTCAGCCCTCTTCATACGAACCCATTATAACAAGATCCGCAGCAGAACTCCCGTATAATGGTCACACGCTTACAAGAGTAAGACGGCAGGCGGAGGATAATTCCCTGCACTGGAGCTATATTTGTTCCTCTGATAATGTGAAGTGTATACATCTATATTGGCACAAGTGGAAACGGTACCGTCCTTTTAAAGGACGGTACCGTTTCAGCGGGAAATAGAGGGATAATTTATCGTGTGCAACATATAAATTCTATATTTTAAAAGCACCCGGACTGCGATTAGTCCGGGTGCTTTTATCATCGTGCCAAGGGTTGTCATCCCCTAACGGAGAGCCTGTCACCACGGCAATGGCGGCTCTCTTCAGAGGCATACTGTTCTCGTTAAGGCTATAATGTCGAATCTACCTGAACTGTCAGTGGTCGCGTTAGCAATCGCCTGAACGGATGCTGCTGTCAGCTTATTATTGTTACCGGAAGGCTTGTCCGGAGACGCAGCAGCGCTGTGGGCAGAAGCAGAGCTGCCCGCAGCCTGTGACTTCTGGGCAATTTGTGCTTCGATCTGCTTGATCTGCTGTTCTAGCTGCTTGGTTTGTGTTTCTTTGGCTTGCTCGTTGTCCTTACTTGCGTTTACTTTCTCAAGCTCAGCCTCCAGCTTCGCCTTCTGCTTCTCAAGTGCAGCGGTATCGCTGGCGCTGGAGGAGGTATAAGATACGGATGCTGAAGCGGCTACGGATGAGACATTCATGGGCGATCCCTCCTTTCACCTCTTCAATATATCCCTTTTCTCTACAATGAACGTTAAAATGCGCTGAAAGTTGGCTGAATATCCGCTCTCTACTCCTGGCGCGCCCTCCGGTTCACCAGCATAACGCTCAGCAGGATGATGACCAGCCCGGCGATGGTGTTAACATACACCTGCTCCTGCAGGAAGATTACGCCCCACAACAGGCCAAATACAGGTACGAGGAAAGTAACGCTGACGGTCTTGACCGGTCCGACACTGGCAATCAGCCGGAAGTACAGCAGATACGCCACCGAGGTGCAGATCAGCGACAGGCCGAGGACAGAATATACAGCGGCGGAAGAAGGGAGATGATCCGGGGCAAAAAGCACCGCCAGCGGCAGCAGCACCACACTTGCGCCCAGCTGTTGTCCCGCAGCAAGCGCCAGCGGAGAGAGACCGGAGCCTACGCGTGATGCGTACAATCCTCCGAACGCATAGCAAAGCGCGGCCCCAATAGAGTAACCTACGGATAAAAGAACCGTACTGGTCAGCGGGAGCGGGCTCCAGCCGACCAGCACACCCACACCCACCAGGCCTATAATCAGCCCTACTGATTTGGCCGCCCCCGGCTTCTCCTTCCGGGTGCCCCACGCCGCCAGTGCCGCGAACATCGGGGTTGTAGCATTCAGAATCGCTGCCAGTGAGGCGCTCAGATGCAGCTCAGCCATACAGATCAGCGTGAACGGAAGCGCCGCATTAATCGCACCGAGCAGCAGGAAAGACTTCCAGTGCTTCAGGAGGCCCAGCCTGCGCCGGGTCAACAGCGCATAGAGCAGCAGAGCAGCTCCGGCAATCGTAACGCGCAGCTCTGTCGTGAAGACCGGACCAAGCTCCGGCGAGGCAATCCGCATGAACAGGAAGGAAGCCCCCCAGGCAAAAGCAAGCAGCAGCAGGGTAGCAAAGTCCTTGCGGCTCACGGCTTGACCTCTCTTCGGCACAGCAGCAGATAGGACAGAACCGACAGGAGACCCGCTCCCGCGATGACCAGCGCCATTGGAAGAGCCGATCCGCTGCCGCCGAGTCCGACCAGCGGAGCCGCGCAGCTCCCCAGCAGCAAGGGAAGCAGACCCAGAAGCGCAGAGGCGCTGCCTGCTGTCTCCCCCTGATCCTGCATCGCCAGCGAGAAGCTGGTCGTACCCACCAGACCTACACTTGCAACCACAGCGAACAGACAGATTAGGATTGGCAGCAGCCCGCCTCCGGCGAGGAGGGTAATCAGCAGCATTACACCGCCGGAGGTACTAAGGAGAAGGCCGCAGATCAGCAGCTTACGCTCACCCACTCTGGCCGACATCCGCCCGGCAATCTGCCCGGTCAGAATAATACCGAAGCCGTTCACGGCGAAGATCAGGCTGTACATTTGCGGGGATACCCCGTAAATCGTCTGCAGCACAAAGGATGATCCCGAGATATACGCGAACATGCCTGCCATAACAAAGCCCTGGGAGAGCGCATAGCCCATGAAGCCGGCATTGCCTAGCAGAGTGCGGAAGGTACGCAGGGTTCCTGCCAGTCCGCTGCGTATACGCCGTTCCTTAGGCAGAGTCTCCGGCAGCCGCAGCAGGATGACCGCCGCGAAGAGCAGCCCGCATACGAACAAGACGATAAATACGCCCTTCCAGTCCGTCACTCTCAGCAGCTGTCCCCCGATGACCGGCGCTGCAATCGGGCCCAGTCCGTTGACAATCATCAGCAGCGAGAAGAACTTGGTTAATTCCGAGCCGCTGTACATATCGCGGACCGCCGCGCGGGAGATCACCACCCCTACCGATCCGGCCAGGCCTTGAATGAAGCGCAGCACAATCAGCAGTCCGATGGACGGGCTGAACGCGCAGAGGAGCGAAGACACCGCATAGATAATCATCCCGAACAACAGAGGAATCCGGCGCCCGTGCACATCACTGAGCGGTCCGGCTACAAGCTGGCCCGAAGCCAGCCCCAGCAGGAAGAAGGTCAGAGTAAGCTGTATCATGGCGGGACTGGTATCGAAATAGAGGCCAAGAGCAGGCAGCGCAGGCAGATACATATCAATCGACAGCGGGCCAATGGTAGCGATGGCTCCCAGAATCACGGCAAGCTGCAGCCGCTGGCTTCTGGACGGCCCGCTTTCGGCCAGGCTTGTCACCGAGTTTTGCTTCATCATAAACAGAATACATCCTTTCTTGCCCGTAACCTTTAGTAAGACGGCAGTGCTATTTATGTTCAGGCCCGTTAATATATTTCTCCATACTACCCGATTACCGCCGGATTGTTCAATGAATTTATGGTTTGGCGGGGAAGAGCAGGGGGAACTGGTGCAGAGGGATCAAAGTGCAATAGTGCCGGGAGATAGAAGCGGTCTGATGGGGGAGACCTGCTCGCAAATCCTGCAGAATATGCAACAATGTCGCTCATGAGAGGCCCTCTGCGTGGAAATCCTGCATGAAATGCAACATTCGCAGCCCTAACTAGCCCCGAAGCGCCGGAATTCCTGCAAAAGATGCAACAATGTGCCATAGCCAGTAACAAATTTAGAAAATTGCTGCAAAAAGTGCAACATTGCTGCTCGGTTGAAGTGTACTGTGCGCATATCCTGCGCGAAATGCAACAGTCACAACCCCAATTTGTGCCGAATTTGAGCTACGTGCCCGCTTGCCCCCGCCCACTCTCCACAACAACAAAAAACCGCCTGCCGTAGCCGCCAATCCTCTATGTGATCGGCAGGCCCGCAGGCGGTTATTCCGGGTGGTGCTGTTGTTAATTCATTGAACCCTTCAGAGCGGCCAGCCAATCTCTTGCTGCCTCCGCCTCGGCAGCGCTCAGGCGGTGCCCCTGATTGCCCCAGTGCGAGGTAACCTCTGCCCCGGCGCCGCTTAACAGAGCTTCCAGCTCCCGGGTCTCCTCGGAGCGGATAATCGGATCATTGGTCCCTGCCCCGATAAAGACCGGAACCCCCTGCAGCGAAGGAATCGCCAGGCCGCGCAGCGGAACCATCGGGTGCAGCAGCACTGCGGCCCGGAAGAGGGCTCCGTAATGGAAGATCAGGCTGCCCGCGATGTTCGCACCGTTGGAATAGCCGACAGCGACCAGATTACCGGCATCGAAGCCATATTTGGCAGCCGCTTCCTCCAGGAACTGCTTCACCTCATGGGTGCGGAAGATCAAATCCTCCTCATCGAAAATCCCCTCCGCCAGCCGCCGGAAAAAGCGGGGCATGCCATTCTCCAGCACGTTACCGCGAATACCGAGCACAGATGCTCCAGGTGCCAGCAGCTCGGCCAGCGGCAGCAAATCACGTTCATTGCCGCCTGTACCATGGAATAAAACCAACGTTGGCTGTGTTACGTCTGTACCTTGCTCAAATACATGAATCATACCGGCTTCACCTCCAGTTCACGGATTTCAAACGGGCTTAAATTGTCTTCAATTGCCGCACGCTGCGGCTCAAACCACCCCGGAAGCATCAGCTTCTGCCCCAGCGCCTCAGGTGCTTCATCACGGGCGAAGCCTGGAGGATCGGTTGCAATCTCGAACAGAATTCCGCCTTCTTCCCGGAAGTAGATGGCATTGAAGTACTGGCGGTCCTGCACCGGAGTCGGCTGGTAGCCGTGACTCTGAACCCGGCGGCCCCACTCCAGCTGCTCACTGTCGTCTGCCGCCCGCCACGCAATATGGTGAACCGTACCTGTACCGCCGCCGCCCTGCGGAACCGGTGTGGCCTTCAGATCAATAATATTGCCGATGTCTCCAGTCGCTCTATACCGGAAATAACCGTCCCCTTCAGCAATACGTTCCATCCCCAGTGTGCGGGAGAGTGTATCAGCTGTGCGTTCCGGGGCTGTGCTGTAGAGGACAGCACCTCCGAAGCCTTTTACCGCATGCTCTACCGGAACGCCGCCGAACGACCAGGTGCTCAGCGCACCCTCTTCACGCTCCACCAGCTCAATTCGCAGTCCGTCATAATCCGCGAAGGAGAGATACGACTCGCCGATCCGGGTAACGTTAGTCACAGGAATCTGGTAAGCGGCCAGCCGCTGCTCCCAGAATCCGAAAGAGCCGGCCGGTACAGCATAAGTGGTCACACCGACCTGGCCGCCGCCGATTCTGCCTTTACGGCCATGAGCCCATGGGAAGAAGGTGATGATCGTACCCGGTGCACCCTGCTCATTGCCGAAGTAGAGGTGGTAGACCTCGGGGGCGTCGAAATTGATGGTTTTTTTGACGAGCCGCAGGCCCAGAATTCCGGCATAGAAATCAGCATTACGCTGTGCGTCTCCAACAAAAGCGGTAACATGGTGAATCCCTGCAGTATGCATAGTCATGAGTGAACCCTCCTGATAGTTATGATGATGATGATGATGATGATACGCTTATTTTTATTTTAGTTGAAGAATATTGCGTCCAGCGAAATCGAACCCGCGCCTGTCAGCGCTATACCTACAGCGACTACCAGTACCGTCAATGGAAACTCAATCCCGTTCGCCGTGGACCAGAATCCGTTAGGAGCATGCACCTTCACAATAGCACCGAGCATCGTTGCCGCAATCAGTACCGCAGCCACCGGAGTCAGCAGACCCAGAGTGAACAGCAAGCCTCCGGCCAGCTCCATCAGACCTGCCAGCACCGCCATACGCACGCCGGGCTTAATGCCAATCGACTCCATCCAGCCGCCTGTTCCCTTAGGCCCATATCCGCCGAACCAGCCGAACAGCTTCTGTGCACCATGCCCGATGAACGCTACACCAATTACCAATCTCATCAACAATAAACCTACACTAACCATTTTAAACACTCTCCATTCTCTTGGTTTTAATTATCTTAACATTAAGATATTGGCTAAAAAAATTTATTGAGCTATTATTCTCTCATTAGTTCAGCGTACTAATAAGCAGACAACCTTACCGCCGCTGGGCTGCGACGCACTCACTTCTATACGCCCTTGCCCAGCTTCTTCAGCAGCAGTGTCGCCTGAGCCTTCTCTTCGCTGTCCAGTCCGCCCATCAGGTTATGAATAGAATGAATATGCTGCGGAAAAATATTGTCGAACAGCTCACGCCCCGCCTCTGTAATCTCGGCATACGTAACCCGGCGGTCATCCTCGCAAGGAACGCGCTTCAGCAGTCCCCGCTTCTCCAGCTTGTCGATATTGTAGGTAATGCTGCCGCTGGTGACCAGAATCTTCTCACCAATCTGCTGAAGTGGAATCCGATTTCTATGATACAGCACCTCCAGCACCATGAACTCCGCCGATGCCAGCCCGTGACTCTTCATATCCTTCACCGCCTGATCCATCAGGCTCTTATACGCCTTCGACAGAACGACGAACAACTTCAGCGACGCTGCCTGCTCCTGTTCCTGAGTAGTGTCTGCTTCTGTTCCTGCTGTCTTGTTTTTGCTGCTCATATCCTGCACCTCCTGTCCGGCTGTGTTTGTCTTTAAGTTAATTATCTTTAAATTAAGATAAATATACGTTATGGGGAGCAGTCTGTCAAGTGGTTCTACTCACTAATTTGCTTCTGGAGAAACAAATTGAGCTTCTTTATCGCGCTTCACAACACAATTGTGATCTGCAGGTGATCTTCCAGTAATTCAGCATTGATCGTTCCGCCTAGTTTATCAATCAGAATTTTGACAATTGCCAATCCCAGTCCGGTGCTCCCTGCACTTCGGGATATATCCGATGTATAGAAGCGGTCGAACAGTCTTTCCAGATTCACTTCATTCGGGCTTGAGATCCTATTGGTTATTATTAATTCTGTTGCGCTACCCTTCATCAGGGTGATCTTGAGATCACCAGTGGCATACTTAGCTGCGTTATCCAGCAGGTTCTGCAAAATACGCCGCAGCATATCCTCATCTGCCCAGACAAATACAGTATCCTCCGGGAGACTAATTTCAGGATGCAGGTTCCGTCCCTCGAACATAGCAGCATTCTCCACCACGCTATCCATAATCAGATTCGAGTAATTTACATTCTTGAGTTTCGGCTGAATCTCTTCAGAATCCAGCACAGCCAGTTCATAGAATAATTTGATTAAAGTCTGCAGATGAGCAGCTTTGCGGAAGACTATTCCTATTTGCTCACGTTGCTCTGGATTCACCACCCCTTTGCTCAGCAGCTGAAGGTAGCCGATCATTGATGTTAAGGGTGTGCGCAGATCATGGGAGATATTAGCTACGGATTCTTTCAAGTGATTGCCGCTGCGTATCATCTGAATGCGGAGCTCACGCTGCTTCGTCAGATTCTTATTGATCTCCGCAGTAAGTGAATTCAAATCCTTATCGATCAAAGATATATTCAGTTTCTTTTCAACTGTTCCCGAAGACAGTTCAACCATCTGTTTTGTAATATTGCGAATTTGCCTTTTCAGTGAAAAGAGGCGGAACATAAGTGCCCCAAGTATTACCGAGAGCAGAACAGCAATATATATCATTGATTGTAGCGCCTCTTTTCCCATTTTTATTTAAGTTCAGAAGTATTGAACCGCTGAAATGAAAGTGCGATGAACAACAGCAGAAATAATCCTCCTGAAAGTATGATCTCAGACACCTGAACCGTAGAGAGCGAGTAGGCTAAGGAGGCTCTGACCTGATTCATAGGCAGGAACCTCAGCCACGGCACAACTTCATACCAGCCAAGCGGCCCGGCATAGGCAATAATCATTGCACTGATAAAAAGAACAACTATTGATACAGATACTGTTTTGGCAGAGTCCTTGAATAAAAAGGCAAGAAAGATACAGACTGAGAACACTGCACTATTCAGTAGCACCGACAACAGAATTACTCTGAGGATATACAAAATATCATGATTCCATGAGCTCCCCCAGCCCAATTGAAAGGACATTCTTATGCTCCCCACTACCGGCCCCAGCAGCATCAAAAGGTTGAATACAGCCAAGTAGATAAAACATTTACTGAAGAATATTGCCATTCGCGAATGACCCGCTACGACCTCCAGATGAATCGTGCGGTTCGAAAAGTCCTGGCCCATCAGCAAAGCCACGATTGCCGAGAATAACACCAGCCAGACCGTTGAATCGTAAACCATTGCATAAAATATGCCTATAGTATCTTTGTGTGTTGTCAGATCAGCAATATAGCTCTTGCTGGCAAGAAGCCCGTAAAGGATACTAAGCAGTGCACTGCCGGTAAAAAAACGGTTGTATTTCATGCGGTACCATTCCATTTGCAATAGATTATTCATGGCATCCTCCCCTTTAATATAATTCTGAACGATTGAAGATTCTAACTGCCGCCAAGCAGAAACACATCAAAAAAATGATTCCGACCAGCAACGCCGCACCTATGGATGAAGAGTCCTCAATTAATAATCTCAGCTGCCCCAATGGAATAAAGTGTGCAATCGTCTTAGCGTTCGGACCATTAAGCAGGAAGATGTTCAGAAAATAAATCAATGCTGGAATCGATAAGGTTTTACCGATGTCTCTACAGATGAAGGCCATCAGCAGCGAAATTCCGCACATCGCTGAATTCAATACTGCTGTGGTAAAGAATAAGGCAATTACTTTGCTAGAATCAGACCCGAAAGAATGACCCCATCCGTGACTTCCGGTGTTATACGCAATAGAAAGAATGGGCTGCAATAGCAAGATGATGTTGGACCCCACGATAAACAGGATGGCCTTGCTAAAGAAAACATGATTACGTGAATGTCCTGCGCAAATCATATGGTACAGAGTATGGTCAGCGAAGTCCTTGCCAAGGTAGAGTGCTCCGAATACACAAGTGAGCAGCATTAATATAGGTGCGTTATATAAGGATGCCGAGACACTGTCATATCCCGTAAGCTGCCCCTGATCCAGCATAAGGAAGCTGCCAAGCATTACAGACAGGGCAGACAGGATGAAAAAACTCTTGTCATGCACCAGCTTATAAAGCTCCGCCTTAATGAGACAATACATGCTTTTCTCCTCCAATACGCTCCAGGAAGTACCCTTCCAGCGTATCCCCGGCGATTGTCATTCCTGTGATCAGCACCCCTTCTTTCATTAAAGTGGCCGAAATCCCCTCCATGTCATCTAAGTGATCATATAGCTTAATGGTGCCATCAGGCATAACCTGATAATCTTTGATATTCATCCGGCTTTCCAGAGCATGCAGGGCATTCTCTACATGATTAGTCTGAAGGGCAATGTGGCGTTTGCATTTCTCATTTAGCTGACTCTGAGTTAATTCCTCAATCAGAACGCCTTTATTAATGAGGATATACTGCGACACTGTCTGATACAGTTCGTTCAGTATATGGCTGGATATCAATATCGTTGTCCCGCGTTCCTCATTCAGGCGTTTCAGCAAGATCCGCATTTCAGCGATGCCCATCGGGTCTAGCCCGTTAATGGGTTCATCTAGAATAAGCAACTCAGGGTCATGCAGCAAAGCAATCGCAATGCCTAGCCGCTGACGCATTCCGAGCGAAAAGTTACGAACTGCCTTCCTTCCAGTAAGATGATCTCCCAGACCCACCAGCTCAAGCGTTTCCCTAATGACCTGCGGATCGGGTATCCCCCGCTGAAGCCGCTGGACCTCCAGGTTCTGCACAGCAGTCATGTTAGGATACAAAGCAGGCGTCTCAACCATACAGCCGATCCTTTTGCGCTGTTCCTGCAAGGCTTGCTTCCCTGTCTTGCCGAACAAGTGCAGTTCACCGCCCGTAGGAAAGGACAACCCTACAATAAGACGGATCAACGTTGTTTTTCCGGCCCCATTCTGCCCGATGAAGCCGTAGATCTTTCCCCTTTCAATGGTTAGATTAATATTATCCAAGGCCAAAGTATGATTATATTTCTTGGTGAGATTCTTGGTCATAAGGATGATGTCACTCATGTCTGCCTCGCTCCTCATCTACAGTTACGCTGAATTACATAACCTTACTGACTACATTAAGCGGTAACCTTAAAGAAATTCTTAATTCTGCCTGAGCCACTTTTAAAGAATTCATAAAGTTTATGTTCCTGCGGGGCTTTGCACACAACAGGAAGAGCCGCTTGCGCCATGAGCAAACGGTATCTTCAAAATGAGCCTATATCCCTTATCCGATCCGGGGCTAGTCAAGTTTATACAAGCGGTAGCCTATTCCCCAAACCGTTTCTATGTAATGTTTATCCGGACTTACTGCCTTCAGCTTATTGCGTATATTGCTAATATGAACATTCAGCGTGTTGTCTTCACTCATGTACTCTTCATTCCAGATACTCTGAAATAAATTGGATTTAGAATATATTTTCTCTGGATGCCTCATAAGCAGTTCAAGAATACCGTATTCTTTGGCCGTAAGCGCAAGCTCATGACCCGCAACTTCTACAATATGATTCATCTCATTGAGTTGAATATCCTGATAAGTTAAACTTCTGGTGCCTGCAGAATCCTGGTTCATTCGATTACGCCTTAGATTACTTTCTATTCGTGCAAGGGTCTCATCCAGATCAAAAGGTTTGGTGATGTAATCATCCGCCCCAATCCGCAGGAGCTCAATCTTGGTTTGGATCGTATCCTTGGCTGAGATTATGATCACCGGAACTGCAGAATATTCCCGCAATTCATTTAGCAACTGATCGCCGCTCTTGTAGGGCAGCATCAGGTCTAGGAGGACTAGATCATAACAGTCCCTTTGAATGAACTGCAAAGCCTCTAACCCATTGTAAGCTGAAGTAGTCAAATAACCGTGTTCCGTCAAAAACTGGCGAAGCAGACTATTTATCTCTTTCTCATCCTCAACAATAAGTATATGCTCCAATTAACCACATCCTTATCGCTTCCCTAATCATCATCATTCGGCTATTTTGCCGGACTCCCAGACTCTTCCGGGTATATTTTTTTCCTTTTATCCTTTATTTTAACACTCATTCCCGAAAAAACGATAATTAAGATTAGAATTAGATACCTTGCGATCCTCTAAATTCAGCCCTCATCCTTAGCTTCCCATAACCGTCTTGCTCATTTGACCTGCCCTCCAAAACGGCGTACACTTTCAAAAGGTGAGTATGAACTGAGGAATATAAATAATATTTATAGAAGGAGGCTGATTATGCAATCGAAGGATCATCATCATTCCGGGGCCGCCGCGCGCATTACTGCGGCGGAAGAAGCCCCCGGGCCGCGCGTGCTGATCGTGACGGCAGTCGCGGCTGAGCGCGAGGCGGTCCTGCGCGGCCTGCACGGCAGCCGCCGCTTCGACGTCATCGCGGCGGGCGCCGGCACCGCGGCAGCAGCGGCGGGCACCGCCGCCGCCCTGGCAGCCGGCTCGTACGGCTGCGTCGTCAGCGCCGGGATCGGCGGCGGCTTCCCGGGCCGGGCACCCGTAGGCTCGCTGGTCGTCGCCAGCGAGATGCTTGACGCGGCCCTCGGCGCAGAGACGCCGGAGGGCTTCCGCAGCGCTGCCGAGCTGGGCTTCGGCAGCGTGTCCGTGCCTGCACCGGGCGCTGCGGTGCAGGCCCTTGCGGCCGCGCTGGCAGCGGCCGGCCTCACGGTAAGCACGGGGACCGTGCTTACCGTATCGACCGCGACCGGCACCGCCGGGACGGCCGCGGCTCTTGCCGCGCGCCACCCGGAGGCGGCGGCGGAGGCGATGGAAGGCCACGGGGTCGCCGTGGCCGCCCAGGCTTTGGGGATCGCGGCGCTGGAGCTGCGCGCGATCTCGAACCCGGTCGGCCCGCGCGACCGGGCCGCGTGGAAGATCAATGAAGCGCTGGACGCTCTGGCAGCGGCGGCGGCTATTTTACGGGAGGTGCTGTAATGACTCAAGAGCTTCATATTGCTTATTCCCCTTGTCCGAACGATACCTTTGTCTTTCATGCCTGGGCGCATGGCCTTGTGCCTGACGCTCCCCGGCTCGATGTGACTTTTGCCGATATCGATATTACGAACGGGCTTGCCGCAGACGGCATCGGGCCTGAGGTACTCAAAATCTCCTACGCCGCACTCCCCTGGGTGCTGGACAAATACAAGCTACTCCCTTGCGGCGGTGCACTGGGACGGGGCTGCGGACCGCTCGTACTGACGCGCAAAGGCGCAGGCGCCATCAAGCATCCGCGCGAGCTATCCGGCCGCAGAATTGCTGTACCGAGCGAACGCTCTACGGCATACCTGCTGTTCCGGCTATGGGTAGCGCAGCAGGTACAGGACGGTCCGGCCGAGATCATCGTTATGCCTTTTGATGAGATCATGCCTGCCGTGCAAAAGGGAGAGATCGATGCAGGACTCGTCATCCACGAAGCCCGCTTCACTTACCCGTCCTACAATCTCAATCTGCTGACTGACCTCGGCAGCTGGTGGGAGAGCGAGACCGGCCTGCCCATTCCGCTAGGTGCGATTATTGCCCGCCGCGATCTGGACCATGACGCCATTACCGGCTGGATTCGCAGCTCACTACAGTATGCCTGGGACCATCCTCTCGACTGCCAGGAATACGTGCTAAGCCATGCCCAGGAGCTATCTCCGGAAGTGGCCAAGTCGCATATTGATCTCTATGTCAACGAATTCACAATGAATCTGGGCGAAGACGGCTACGCAGCCATCTCTGCATTATTGACCCGGGCCGCTGCCGAAGGGCTTGTACCTGCTGTCGATCCTTCGCTTCTGCGTTAATGAAGTAAGGAGATAATCCATCCCGTGAGGAGGCTATTCCCATGATTCCTTCAGGCAACAGCAAGGCTAATATCGACCGTTTTCTAGGGTACCAGAATGACTACGACCGTTACCGGCCGGAAGCCCCGCCAATGGTTATTGAACTGCTCACCAGTTATCTGGGCCGCCGTCCTGCCCATGTTGCAGATATTGGCTGCGGTACCGGCTTGTCCACCTTTCTGTGGAAGGATGCTGCCGATGCAGTAACCGGAGTGGAGCCTAACCCGGATATGCTCAGCAAAGCTCAGGATAAGCTGCATCTCCTGGATCAAGGAGCAGAGAACCTGTCTTTTGTGCAGGGCTACTCTAACCAGCTTCCTTTCGATACGGAGAGCGTGGACATCATTACCTGCTCGCAGTCGTTCCATTGGATGGACCCGGACAGCACCCTTGAGGAGATCGCCCGTTGTCTGCGGCCAGGCGGAGTCTTCGCAGCTTATGACTGTGACTGGCCCTTGGTACTGCAGCCCGCTATTGAAGCCCGTTACAACCGGCTGATCGCGGCTTCGGACGCCCTGCTTGCGGAGCTTCAGACCGGTGCCGATCAGGCCAATAAATGGGACAAGGAAGGTCATCTGGGCCGGATCAAAGCCTGCGGAAGGTTTACGTACGCGCGCGAAATTGTTTTTCACAATACAGAATCATGCGATGCTCAGCGCTATGTCGGGCTGGCCCTCAGCCAGGGTGGTATTCAGTCCCTCCTGAAGCTCAGTCCAGCCTCACTTGAGCAGGATATTGCCGAATTCTCGGCTGAGGTAGAGGCATTCTTCCAGGGCCGGACCTTGCAGGTACCGATTAGCTACCGTATGCGGACCGGAGTGAAGTAACATCCCCGTTAGCACCCAAGCTCCATTCTAATAGTACAAGCTGAATCAAGCACGCCCCAGTCATCCTAATAAGGGAACCGGGGCATTTCAACGTTACAGCAGACTTAACCCGGGATATGGCCTCAGCTTGCTCTTTCATTTGTTCACTGTATCTACTAATCCGGTCTATTGACCATTGGAATTTTATCACATATTATTACACCAATAAATTAAAAATCTAATTACTGGGATTAGGTCAGGTGGTGTTCGTATGAAGTCCACAACCACGATTCGCGATCAGGTAACCGCATATTTGTCTAATCAGGGCCTGTCCATTAATCAGTTTGCCATCTCTTCAGGAATTAATTCCGGTACACTCAGCCGTGTCATTAAAGACCGTCAGCCGATTGCCATGAATCATCTGGAACGCATTACCCGGGGCATGGGCCTGCAGGAGGACTACTTCTATAGCTTATATGTGGACGAGTGCTTTCACCATTCGGCTCCCACCTGGCGGCGCTTGCGGCCGTTTCTTATGCGTTCAGCGGCACTCGGCCGTCTCGACTGTGTTGAACAGGTCGTTCTGAACCTGCTGGAGAATCTGGTCTATGCCCCTATGCTATTTGAGGTTGCAGAAGGGCTGTTCGAGCAGGGATTGTGGCACGCAGCAGCATTATTGTACGAGAATGTGAGCACCAGTGAGAAATATCAGAATTCCGAACGGCTGGCCGTATGTCAATACCGCTTGTTCCGGATTGGTCTTGGTGATGACCAGAGCAGTAATCTGCGAGTAGCCATCCTGTTCGAGTGCTTCATCGACCGGCTGAATGAGGCGGATCAGCTGGACGGATTGAAAGACCTGCTGGATGTCTACTACTCTCTACAGAAGTGGTCCAAGGTGAACGAGCTTGCTGAGAAAATGCTCCAATTGGCTACGCTCCGTTACAATCTCCAGCTCCGATCAAAACGTAAACCGGACAATGAAAGATTGCCTTCAAGTCCGCTGTATTTATATATTCTCCGCTCCCATCTCTTTCTATCAAGTGTCTGTATGGAGTATGGAGACTATAAGTCTGCGATAGAGCGTGTAAGCCTCTATACAGATGTGAGTTGGATACAAGAAACTAATGACGAAGCAAAGCGGATATTAGCCCAATTCAAAGAGTGGGGTAGAGCGAATATCTATTTGTATCGTTTACTCGATGGGCAATTAGAGGTATTGAATGATTATGTGGAATTTATATCTACCCAGCCAGACGAGATATTCACGGCAATGTATAACATTGTTAAATCTGCAAATCGGTATAATTGGAATGTAGACCATATTCTTGAGCGCTTCTCTAGTTACATCCCTTACCGAACGTATAATTCTGAATTTGGTGAATATAACCAGCAAGTTATGGCAGACAAGCATACTCGCTTTCTTGCTGAATTAGCAGCCTATTACCTCCACAATAAGTATTATGAGAAGTTTACGAATGTACTGCGAAACCTGGAATCCTCCGCTAAAATCAACAACGAGAGTATAGCCATTACTTGTGTGGATCTATTTGAACAATACAGGTATACAGCAGGAGAAGAAGAAATGGAGAAATACAAACTTTTAATTAGAACAGCACGAAATTCAAAAGCAACAGCATTCTAGCCTTCTCCCAACATTTACCCTATACTTAAAATCAGCGAGACGAAGAACGTCCCGGTTGCCCTTTGTGGGGAAGCCGGGGCGTTTTTCTATTTTCCGGAGAGGATGAGGAGCATGACTTTTGAAGAAGCGCATGAACAGTTTATCAGCGGACACTTGAATAGCAGACCTGAGGGGGAACGCCAGGCAAGGCTGGAGTGGGGACATCTTACCAGACTTATCTGTCGACTACAGAACTGCCGTCCGAATTTTGCGCCATCAATCCGACCTCTTCTCAATCATTGCCGTGATTTAGAGAGTTAGGAGGCGGAATAGTGCTATTACATAAACGCAGCGGCGAGACTTACCCTGTTTCTTTCTTAGCGCTACAACCATATGACATACAGCATCAGATGCATGATTGGGAGAAAGGCTTCGATTGGTCCATATATTTCAACCAGCGCGGAATTGAAATCTATAAGATGGTGGTAAGCGGAAATACAGTTATTCAAGGGGTTATTTCTTTTGAGGAAAAGGAAGATCATGTCTGGGTACATCTTATTGAGAGCATTCCTTCACAGCGCAAGGAGTTTAGTAGAGTTGGATTGCATTTACTCGCCTTTGCTTGCAAGCGAAGCACTGAACTTGGATTTGGTGGTGCTGTCGCGTTACAATCAAAAATCAAGCCAAGGCTGATACATTATTACACGAGTATCGTTGGGGCTTCACATTTTGGCGGCGGCCTAATCGTTATTGACGAGACTGTCGCCAAGCGTCTCATTATGTTATACTTCCCATAAAGAGGTGATGATCGTGAAGAAGTATCCTACTGTTGATCTCGATGATGTTGTCCGCCAGTATGCTGACGGTCATTACGTGCAACAATCGATGCCTGGCCCCAATCCGGAGCGCGATAAAAGGGTCAGTGACGCTATTGCTAAGTTGAAAAAGGAACGTTCATCTGCTCAGGTTCGCCAATAAAAGGCGGGCCTTTTTTAATGCACATAAAACCAAAAACCCCCGCCTGCGCATAAGCACAAACGGGGGCTTCACTGCTGACTCCAGCCTGCCAGCTACTTCTTATTCATCTTAAACATCAGGAACAGCTCATTATAGTGGGCAAGCATCCGCTTACCGAGGTTGTCGTAGACCTCCAGCCGGTCAGTGAGCTCGGCGGGCGGGTAGAAGCGCTCGTCGCCGGAGATGTCCTCCGGCAGCAGCTTCAGCGCAGGCACGTTCGGCGTGGAATAGCCGACGTATTCCGTATTCTGGGCCGCCACATCCGGCCGCAGCATGAAGTTGATGAACTTATGCGCGCCCTCGACATTACCTGCGGTGCGCGGAATGACCATGTTGTCGAACCATTTGTTCGAGCCTTCCTCCGGCACGACGAAGTCCAGCTTGTCGTTATCATCCATAATCTCCGAAGCGTCGCCGGACCAGACAATACCGACCGCCGCTTCTTCGTTGGCGAGCAGCATTTTGACCTCGTCACCCACAATGGCCTTCACATTCGGAGACAGCTTGTTCAGCTTGGCGAGCGCCTCCTGCAAATGCTCCTCCTTCGTGTCGTTGACAGAGTAGTGCAGGCTATTCAGTGCCATACCCATGACCTCACGGGCTCCGTCCACGAGGAAGATATTATTCTTCAGCCGCTTGTCCCACAGGGAATCCCAGCTGCTGAAATCAATCCCCTTCGTCATGTCGGGGTTGAAGATGATCCCCACCGTCCCCCAGAAATAAGGAACCGAATACTTGTTACCGGGATCGAAGGACAGATTCATGAACTTGGAATCGATGTTAGCGAGATTCGGCAGCTTGCTGTGATCCAGCGGCAGCAGCAGATTCTCTTCCCGCATCTTGGCGATCGCATAGTCAGACGGGATGACGACATCGAAGATCGTGCCGCCCTGCTCGACCTTGGTCAGCATCGCTTCATTGGAATCGAATGTCTGGTAGATGACCGTAATCCCGGTCTCCTCCTGGAACTGCTTCAGCAGATCGGGGTCCACATAGTCGCCCCAGTTATAGATGGTCAACGTGTTGCCGCCCGAATAGCCCTGGGCTGAGTTCAGCCGGGAGGCCAGGAACATCAGTCCGAAGGCAACGATCAGAATCGCCAGGAACGTATTGACTAGCTGCTTCATCTAGGCACCCCCGCTTCGGCCACCGGCTCGGCAATCTGTACCGGCGGGCGGCTCTTACGCTGGTTCAGGTAGTAATAACCGATGACCAGCAGAATCGTGAAGAGGAAAATCAGCGTCGACAGCGCGTTAATCGACAGCGACACCCCTTGCCGGGCCCGGGAATAGATTTCCACCGACAGGGTGGAATAGCCATTGCCCGTGACGAAGAAGGTAACTGCGAAATCATCCAGGGAATAGGTCAGGGCCATGAAGAATCCGCTGAAGATTCCCGGCTTGATGATCGGCAGAATGACCTTCGTGAGCACATCCCGGCGCGTAGCCCCCAGATCGCGGGCGGCATCCGTTAAGGTCGGGCTCATCTCCTGCAAATGCGGCAGGATCATAATGACCGCAATCGGAATACTGAACGCCACATGCGAGAGCAACACGGAGGTGAAGCCCAGCTTGATCCCGACAATCGTGAACAGGATCAGGAAGGAGGCTCCGATAATGACATCCGGGCTGACAATCAGCACATTGTTCAGCGAGAGCAGCGTGTTTTTGGCCCGGCGGCTGCGGACATGATGAATCGCCAGCGCTCCGATCACCGCTATTATGGTCGCAATAGCCGATGACAGGAGGGCAATGACCAATGTGTTAATCACAATAATCATCAGCCGGGTATCAGCAACCACTTCACGGTAATAATCCAGCGTGAAGCCTTCGAACTTGTGCATCGTGCCGCCGCTGTTGAACGAGTAGTACATCAGATAGAAGATAGGCGCGTACAGCACCAGGAAGACCAGCACCAGATAGATATTGGCGATGCCGTTCTTGTTCTTAACCCTGCGTCTGTTCTTCATCCGCGCACCCCCTTCCGCGAGCCGCCGGTCAGAATCATGAACAGCGCCATAATCGCGATCAGGAACACCGCAACGGTCGAGCCCATTCCCCAGTCCTGTGTAACCAGGAAGTGCTGCTCAATCGCGGTGCCGAGCGTAATCACCCGGTTCCCGGCAATCAGACGCGTAATCATGAACAGCGACAGCGCCGGAATGAACACCGCCATACAGCCGGAGCGTACACCCGAGATCGTCAGCGGAAAAACCACCCGCCGGAACGTTGTCCATCCCGATGCGCCCAGATCGCGCGCGGCATCCACCAGCGACAGATTCATCTCATCCAGAGCACTGAAGATCGGCAGAATCATGAATGGAATGAAAATATAGACCGACACAAACACGAAGCTGAAGCCTGTGAACAGAATCTGCTGTTCGCCCAGACCCACCAGATCAAAGAAGTTATTGACCGGGCCGAAGGTGCCGAAGATCCCGATGAAGGCGTATGTTTTGAGCAGCAGGTTGATCCAGGTCGGCAGAATAATCAGCAGCAGCCACAGCTGCTTGTGCTTCGTTCGCGTTAGCAGATAAGCCGCCGGATACGCCACCAGGAGCGAGAACACCGTGATCAGAAAAGCGTACCAGAATGAATTCAGCATCATTCTCATATAGACCGGTGTGAAGAAATTGACGTAGTTATTCAGCGTCAGCTTCCCCTCCAGATCGAACAGGGAATAGTAGACCACCAGCAGCACCGGCGCAATGACAAACAGTGCGATCCACAGATAGTACGGGATGAGATAATACGACTTCCCCTTACTCATCATGGCTCTCCACCTCGGCGTAAGCCTCCAGACGCTTGTCGAACTCTTCCTCCGTTTCACCGAAACGCATAACATGGATCGCTTCAGGGTCGAAATACAGCCCGATCTCGGAGCCAACCTCCGCCTTGCGGGTAGAATGGACAAGCCATTCATGGCCCGAGCCGTCGTAGCAGCTGATCTCGTAGTGAACCCCGCGGAACAGCTGGGAATCCACACGCACCTTCAGCTTGCCCGCTTCCAGGGTAACAATCTCCAGATCCTCAGGGCGGATCACAGCCTCCACCGCTTCATTCGGCTTCAGACCGGCATCGACACATTCGAACCGGTGGCCGCCCCACTCCACCACATAGTCCTCAATCATCACACCCGGCACGATGTTCGACTCTCCGATGAAGTCCGCCACGAACCGGTTAATCGGTTCATCGTAGATATCATTAGGCGTGCCGCTCTGCTCAATCTTGCCGCCGTTCATGACGAAGATCCAGTCGGACATCGCCAGCGCCTCTTCCTGGTCATGGGTAACGAAGATGAAGGTGATTCCCAGCCGCTGCTGCATCTCCCGCAGAATATACTGCATCTCGGTACGCAGCTTCAGATCAAGCGCAGATAACGGCTCGTCCAGCAGCAGTACCTGCGGTTCATTGACAATGGCGCGCGCAATGGCGACACGCTGCCTCTGCCCGCCGGACATTTCATTAATGGCCCGCTGATCATAGCCGACCAGGTTGACGAAGCGCAGCGCTTCCTGCACCTTTTGCTGAATGACATCCTTCTTCAGCTTCTTGATGCGCAGTCCAAACGCCACATTCTCGAATACGTTCAGATGCGGAAACAGCGCATAGTCCTGAAATACCGTATTGACCTGCCGCTCATTGGCGGGAATGTGGTTGATTTTTTTGCCGTTAAGATAGATCGAACCTTCAGTCGGCTCCGCGAAGCCGGCGATTAGACGCAGAATGGTCGTTTTTCCGCAGCCCGAAGGGCCCAGCAGCGTGTAGAATTTACCGCGTTCAATTTCGAAGCTCACGCCTTTGAGTACAGCCTCTTCGTCGTCGTATTGCTTAATCACCTGGTCAAAAGAAATAATAGTGCCTTCCGGGGTAGCTATAGCTAACAACCTCCCTTACTTATGTAGTACAACCTATTTTACCCGCTTCTTGCGGGAGACAATCCGGCAGCGGCATGCTCAGCACGGATAAGCGACAATTCCTGCCTTGGTCTGGCAGACTTCAATATATAGCATAAAGGAATCCTGCAATATATGCGATAGCTTACATTGTGAAATCACGCACAAAAACTTAACAAGTTCGTAAAATCTTGCCCGCCTCCGGCCTGTTTTGAGGTGCTATAATGAAAACGGATGAAAACCATAAAATTTTTCCTATTTACATGAAAGAAGATGACAAACATGAACGAGGGCTTACAAGAGCGCCTTGAAAAGTTCGGATTATCCTTATATATGATACGGATTACGCTCGCCGCTTCGCTCTCGTGGCTGGCCGTGCACATTATCTACGGGGACCATTACCTGTACTTCGCACCGCTGGCGGCGATTCTGATTACCCAGAGCAGCGTCAAGGCCTCCCTTGAAAAAGGCGTCTACCGCATGACCGGCGTGGTCCTTGGCGGCATCGTCAGCCTGATCGTAGGCAAGTTCTTCGATGTGGGCGCGCTGTCGATTCTGCTGATGCTGCTGATTGGCATTGGGGTGGCTACAGCCTGCCGGATCAATATCCAGGCCGTCTCTCAGATCGGTGTCACCTCGGTGCTTGCACTCACCTTCTATCATGACCAATATATCGTCTGGAGAGTCGCCGAGACGCTGATCGGCGTGCTGATTGCCCTCATCATTAATATGATTATCGTGCCGCCCAAGAGCTTCGTCAAGGTCAAGGACCTGGCACTGAAAGGCAGCCTGACCTTATCCGATGCCTTAACCGGATTCGCTGCAAGCGGCCGGGATGCAGCGCAAGCCAAGGCTGCTCTTGAGCGCTCCGGCGAGCTTCTGAAGAAGAGCGACCGGCTGCAGAAGGAGATGCATTACACACTGTCTCATTACCAGTGCCGTAAGGACATTGGCAAGCTGACACAGTCGACCACCCATCTCATCAAGGTTCACTCCTATGTCAAAGCCATAAGCGAAGAAATCGCTCTGCTGCCGGCCCATTATGCCGCCGCTGATTGGATGCTGGAGGTTGTAACCGCAACGGCAGACTGCATCGCCCTGTATGGCACACGGACGCTATCAGATGCCGAATGCAGCGGACGTTCACTCCAGGAGAGTCTGAGAAGAGCCCGCGACGTGCAGCTCGCCTGGTTCTCGCAGCTGCAGGATCAGTGCCCGCTCGCAGCCTTCCGTGATCTCGGTGCGGTGTTCTCCCACCTGAACCGGATTCTTGAAGAGATCGAACGCGCCGATTACGCCGCGCTTTCCACCGCACCACAGCATGTCAAGACACACCCTGCACGCGCCATCCAATTCATACAAAAAGGACTCTTCCACAAGCTATAAGCTTGGGAGGGTCCTTTTTTTTGTGTTGCCATAACTTTTCGGTGGGATAGGATGCTTGCGGGTAAAGTGGCTTGGGTAGCAGCACGTAAAGTTATAGCAGTTGGAAAAATGACACTTGATTCAGCCGAATTATACGCTTTAATTGAAGCAGTTGGATAAAGTACATCTAATCCGCCGAATTCTCTGGAATCCGTTAAAAGTGGGCAAAATATGTGTTGTTTATCCATCTGCTGTTCCCATAGGCGGCATTCATCCAACAGCAAGTGGACAAAATCCAACTGCTATATAAGACGCATTTAAGATTAGAACTTAAAGCCTGCTCCTCGCTGCGGTGAACATATGCCCCTCCGCTGCTTTTTGCTTTTTCCACCTGCCGGGCGCAGAAGACCGTCCCCCTTTTTCCAGTTCTCATGACTTCCATAAGCTGTAAGCGCTGGGAAACCAGTTTTTTTGTCGAAATAGAGCTGCATATTTTAAGTTTTTTGATAAATAGGCATAATATAGTTGAAAAATAGCTCTTTAAGTACTAGAATTAAGCTTGTTTGCAGAAGTTAATGCCGCACAAGAACTATTTATGACTCTTTTTGTCGATTACAGTCGATCACAATTCATCGCCTCTACAGGATGTATCTCATTGATCTATTTCTAAAGGCAAACTTCCCGAAAGGGCAGGACGCAAAGCCATGGGCCTAAGAACGCCGGAATCTGCGTTTACGGTCGCCAGGCTGCCAATAGAGACCACTTAAGCCAACTGTTTACGGGAAGTCTCCCGGGCTTGATGATGTTCTTTCTCTGTACGAATTGCCATTGATCATACGAAAAAGTGAGGTTACAACCATGCCGCAGCAGGATATCGAACCAAGCCGATATGAATTCGTAGAGTCCCTGATGCACGAACGTAAAGGTCTCCTGGATTCATTCTCTGTGGAGGGCCGGGCTTCTGACGGGACAACTGGGGATAAGAATGGAATTATCCTCGTGCAGGACAACCAGATATTCATTACTCCCCCGCTCCCCGGAGGCACTCCCGCCCGCATTTCTGCGATCCACCCTGTTGTCCTGAAGATCAACTGGAAGACCGTTACAGCGCCAACCGAGGTGACCAAGGCAGATTATATTACCTGGGAGATCTGCGAGAAGCCGCAGTATGAAATTACCGTATCGCCTGACAAGCTCAAGGTCCATTTCACTTTATACCGTGCAGAGAAGTACGCCTGGAACCTGGTCAACTGCCCCGCCGCCTTCGAGGCGGTCGTCCGTGCCCAGCCCAACCCGGCAATGCTGCTGTCCACGCTTACCATAGATCAGATTATCGCCTCACTGGACAACCGTTTTATTTTGCGCAACCTGAATATTCCCGCCCTGTACGCGGAGCTGGAGAACCCTACATATCTTCCCGTATGCATCGCTGAAGGAAGAGCCCCGCTGCCCGGCAAGGAAGCCCGGCTGGAATTGCAGCTGCCGGAGCATACACTGGTGGGGAACGGGATGCTTCATAGACAGGGAAGCCGGGCTCAGAAGCCTGCGGATACCATGGAGTATCTCCGTTTCCCGGGAGCCCCCTTTACCTTTGCAGGTGAAGTCTTCGCCCGCAAACTGCCGCCGGAAGAAGGCATTCCCGGCCTCGACACAGACGGAAGGGTCCTGCCCCCTCCCCCGCCGCAGGATATCTACTTTGCTGCCGGTAATCATGCCAAGCTCCTTCCCTGTGGTAATATCGTAGCCAAGCACACAGGCAGACCCCGTATCTGCGGAGGAAACAGCAGCGTCCGAATCTGTGACTTCCCTCCAGTCTGTCTGCTGACCAGGGAGATGATGGACCCTGGCGGTGACGTTATGTTCGCAGGCGACATCATTGTACCGGGTGATCTGGATGGATCTGTAAGGATCGAAGCCCTGGGGAATGTGTACGTCTATGGCGATATACGCCAATCTACAATTATAGCCACCGGCAGCATTTATGTTAGCGGCCAGGTTACCGGCAGCGGCCTGTACGCCGGATATGCCGGGGTACAGCAGCATCGTTTGCACAGCTTAGCAAGCCTGCTGCGGACAGAGACGGACGGACTGCTTGAGGCAGCGCGCCAGCTGGCCAAGAATGTGGAATCCCGACAGCAATCCGTGAATTACGGCCTGGTGGTTATGCTGCTGCTGGAGGATAAATACAGCCATCTCGACAGCCTGATCCGCGATTTCCAGGCTGCCCTAAGCCGTATGAACGGAGAGTTCGGCTTCGGCACGGACCCGCTCCGGCAGATGCTTGAGGTATTCGCCCATCCGGGACAATACACCGGGTACATTACAGACAGTGTCCTAAGCCGCTTCTCCAGGCTGCTGCTTAAGCTGGGCGAGGAGATTGAGCTGCTCCAAGAGGAGCATGCGGTGATTAACCTTGCCCGGTCGCAGGACAGCCGCCTGGAGTCCGGCGGCAAGCTGCTTGTGCGTGATTCCTGCTAAGACTACTACTAGATAAGGAGAAGTGAGCGCATGCGATATAACCGTCTGGGCAATAGCGGCCTGCAGGTATCCGCCCTGGGTCTTGGAACCAATTCATTCGGCAAACGGGCAGATCTGGAGACCTCGCTCCGCATTCTGCACACCGCTATGGATCAGGGCATTAATTTCATCGATACCGCCAATATCTATGCCGGCTCTGAATCGGAGCGGATCATCGGCCTTGCGCTTGAAGGCAGACGCCATAACACAGTGCTGGCGACCAAAGCCGGATTGCCGAAGCATGAGGGACCCGGCGGCAGCGGCTCTTCGCGCCATCATCTGATGCAGGAGCTGGAAGGCAGCCTGCGCCGGCTGAAGACCGACTATGTGGATCTGTATCAGATCCATACCTTCGATCCCTACACACCGCTGGAGGAAACCCTGCGCACGCTGGATGATTTGATCTCCGCAGGCAAGGTGCGGTATATCGGAGCCTCCAATTATGCCGCCTGGGAGCTGATGAAGGCGCTTGGGATCAGCGAAGCCCGTAACTGGGCGAAATACATCTCTATCCAGTGCAGCTATTCGCTGGCTGACCGTACGCCCGAAGCCGAGCTGCTTCCGCTCTGCCTGGATCAGGGTCTGGGCATCATCCCATACTTCCCTCTGGCGGGCGGTATCCTTACCGGCAAATATTCCGGCAGCAGCAAAGCCCCTGCCGGCTCCAGAGCAGAGACCGATCCGAACTTCCTCCGCTTCCTTACCCCGGAGCGCATCTCGCTCGGGGAGCAGGTTCAGGCGATTGCGGAGGGGCTGGGCACCTCACCTGCGGCTCTATCCCTGTCCTGGCTAATGAACCGGCCCGCGGTCTCCACGGTGATTGTCGGAGCGACTACAGTAGAACAGGTACAGTATAATCTGCAGAGTCTTTCTGCTTCGCCGGATGCGGGGATACTTAAGCAGCTTGACCTGGCCAGCGCCGCCTTCTGTACCGGCGAGCCGTTTGCGGTCTACCGGCTGCCGTAAGCGGTGACGGTGACAGTGACGTTCATATCTATAAACACACAAAGCGAGCTCCCGTAGACGGAGACTCGCTTTTGTGTATTTTGGCTCATGAAGAATGTGTATTATACCGCAGCGATGAACCGCTCCATGTCTTCCTGTACGGTAGTAATACCGCCGATGCCGAAGGTATCTACCAGAACCTTAGCTACGTTAGGCGACAGGAAGGCCGGAAGCGTAGGGCCCAGATGAATGTTCTTCACGCCCAGATGCAGCAGCGCCAGCAGTACGATCACCGCTTTTTGCTCATACCAGGCAATGTTATAGGAGATCGGAAGATCGTTAATATCCGCAAGACCGAAGACTTCCTTCAGCTTAAGTGCTATAACCACAAGAGAATAGGAGTCATTGCACTGGCCGGCATCAAGTACGCGCGGAATTCCGCCGATATCGCCAAGCGCCAGCTTGTTATATTTGTATTTGGCACAACCTGCGGTCAGGATCACCGTGTCACTAGGCAGCTCTGCTGCGAAGTCGGTGTAATAATTCCGGCTCTTCATCCGTCCGTCGCAGCCAGCCATGACGAAGAATTGCTTGATGGCGCCGCTCTCTACTGCTCCAACCACCTGATCTGCCACGTTCATTACAGCCGCATGGGCGAAGCCGCCGATAATCTCGCCTGTCTCAATCTCTACCGGAGCACTGCAGCTCTTGGCCTGCTCGATCAGAGCTGAGAAATCCTTCTCTCCGTCCGCGCCTGCCGCGATATGTTGAATGCCCGGATAACCGGTGTTGCCTGTCGTGTACAGCCGGTCTTTGTAGCTGTCCTTCGGCGGTACGATGCAGTTCGTGGTCATCAGAATCGGACCATTGAAGCTGGCAAACTCCTCATTCTGCTTCCACCATGCATTGCCGTAGTTGCCTACGAAGTGGCTATATTTCTTAAATGCCGGATAGTAGTGGGCCGGCAGCATCTCACTATGCGTATACACATCCACTCCGGTACCCTCGGTCTGCTTCAGCAGCGCCTCCATGTCCTTGAGATCATGACCGCTGATCAGAATACCAGGGTTCGTGCCTACTCCAATATTGACTTTGGTGATCTCCGGATTACCGTAGGCTGCGGTGTTGGCACGGTCAAGCAGCGCCATCACATCCACGCCGAACTTGCCGCACTCCAGCACCAGAGCCGTCAGCTCACCGCCGTCCAGATTATTATCCAGCGCAGCTGCCAAGCCTTTTTCCATAAAAGCATGTGTCCCAGCTTCATAGAAGCCCAGTACCGCAGCATGCTCCATGTAAGCAGCCATTCCCTTCAGACCATAGGTCAGCAGCTCGCGCAAGGAGCGGATATCCTCATGTTCCGTAGCAAGCACACCCACCGCTCTCGCCTTGTCCATCAGCTCTTCATCCGTCACCGCATTCCAGTTCGCCGCGTCATGCTCCGACAAATAGGCCATTACTCCGGCATCAGCCACTCTGCTGCGCCACAGATCCCGCAGGGCCAATCCTTCCCGGATCTTCGCAGTGAAGTATTCCGGCACGAAGTTGGCATTGGTAATCGTAGCGAACAAGCTCTCTATGATAAATTTCTCCGTCACCGGATCGGTAATCCCCAGCTCACGCCCGCTGCGCGCGAAAATGGCAATGCCCTTGAGTGTATACACCAGTAGATCCTGCAGATTTGCTACCTCACTGGTCTTGCCGCATACCCCCTGAATCGTACAACCGGTCCCCTTAGCTGCCTCCTGACACTGGAAACAAAACATTTCGCTCATTACCTGAATCACTCCTTATCATTAATGGAATCGCTCTGTGCCTCGCCTTTACAGTTACCAATAATTGTAGTAGACTTTCGTCTATCAATCGGTAACGAATGTTACCAATCACAACTCTTCGGGAGGAAAAGTATGAGACCGGAGCCTGCTTCGCTGCAAGCCTGCCTGCTATTTCGCGGAAAATCCGCAGATGAGATCGAACAGTTACTGTATACGCTGGTCTACTCTGTCAGCTCCTACCATAAGAATGCGATTATTCTGGCAGAGGGTGATCCGGCGGACCGGCTTGGGATTCTGCTCTCCGGCCGCATCGAGGTACAGAAGACACACCCCACCGGCAGCAGTGTGACCATCGCGCATCTGAAGGAGGGGCAGACCATCGGCGAAGCCGTATTGTTCCGCAGGAATAACACCGTGCCCGCCACCGTCACAGCCACTGGCCCCTGCAAGGTGATGTTCATCAGCAAGCAGGAGTTGCTGAGATTATTCGCGGCCGACACCGATATCCTCACCCGCTTCATCGAGAATCTGTCCGAGCGGCTGGTACTCGTGAACAGGAAGATCGAGAACCTGTCAGCCGGACCGTTGCGCCGCCGTATCGTAGACTTCCTGCTGGAGCAGGGAGAGCAGCAGGAATCCGATACCTTGAAGCTTCCCTTCAGCCGGAAGGAATGGGCCGAGCATATGAACACCGCCCGCCCCTCCTTGTCGCGGGAGCTGGGATTCCTGCGCGACCAGGGCTGGATCGAATTCAAGGGCAATGAAATCACCCTGCTGAACCGGAGACGGATGCATGATTACATCCAGACTCTGCCTTCTTCGGCAGGCAATCTATAGGAACCACAAATGACTGAGGAGGATACAAGCATGCCACCGTCCACTGCACAACAGATCGACCAGCTGCTGACTGAGCACAGGCAATGTTTCGCCAGCGGAGTCACGAGAACCCCCGGCTTCCGGCTGGAGCAGCTTCGAAAGCTGAAGGAGGCTATCTCGCGCAATGAAGCCCGGATTATTGCTGCACTGAACCAGGATCTGCATAAAAGCGAGTTCGAAGCTTATGCCACAGAGATCGGATTCACGCTGGACAGCATCGGCTATATGATGAAGCACCTGCGGCGCTGGATGAAGCCGGCGAAGGTAGGCTCACCGCTGCACCTGTTCCCGGCGCGGAGCAGAATCATAGCCGAGCCTTACGGAACGGTGCTAATTATCGGGCCGTTCAACTACCCGTTCCAACTGCTGATTGAACCGCTGATCGGCGCCATCGCCGCCGGGAACTGTGCCGTACTGAAGCCCTCTGAGAGTACACCCGCCACCTCCGCTGTTATCGAGAATATGATCCTGGAGACCTTTGATCCCGCCTATATCCGGGTGGTACAGGGCGAGAAGGAGACGACGAATCTGCTGATTCATGCGGCGTTCGATTATATTTTTTTCACCGGGAGTGTACCTGTAGGCAGAATTGTCATGGAAGCGGCAGCGAAGAACCTGGTGCCCGTCACCCTTGAACTGGGCGGCAAAAGCCCCGTAATCGTAGACCGGAGCGCCGACCTGGAGACCGCCGCGAAACGGATTGTCTGGGGGAAGCTGATCAATGTGGGGCAGACCTGTATTGCGCCTGATTATCTGCTGGTCCACAGCGAGGTGGCAGCGGAGCTGATTGAGCGGATGAAGCGCTGCGTCACCGATTTCTATGGCACCGACATCCGGCACAACACAGACTATGGGCGGATCGTGAATGAACGCCAGCTGCGGCGGATCGGAGAGATGCTGGAACGGGACCGCGATAAGCTGATTTTGGGCGGGACAGTGATCCCTGAGGAGCTGTATATCGAGCCGTCCCTGATCTATCCGGCGGATTGGAATGACGCTTCCATGGAGGACGAGATCTTCGGGCCTGTGCTGCCGATTATGGAGTATACCCGGCTGGAGGAAGCCATCCAGAGCATCAACGCCCGTCCGAAGCCGCTCGCTCTCTATCTGTTCACCCGCGATAAGCAGGTGGAGCAGCAGGTGATGACCGAGGTGTCCTTCGGCGGCGGCTGCATTAACGATACCATCTCCCATGTAGCCAGTACCCGGCTGCCGTTCGGCGGTGTCGGGAATTCCGGGATCGGCGGCTACCACGGCAAATACAGCTTCGACCTCTTCTCCCATCACAAAAGCATTGTTAAGCGGGGCACCCGGTTTGACCTCGGCATTGTCTACCCGCCCTACGGCAGCAAGGTCAAGCTGGCGCGGAAGCTGCTGAAATAGCGTAGTGGCAGGAGCAAAAAGCACAAAGGAAACCTCTCTTATATAGAAGGAAGGTTTCCTTTGTGCTGCTCGGGTGATTCTATTTATTGTCCCACTTCAATAATTGATAATTCCAATCTCCAAAAAAATCTTTATCGTCAAGCACGTTATGATAAATAGGACCGAGGAAAGTATGTATTAATTCCATTGCATCTCGGAATGTGGGTGAGTGTTCCAATTTCAGATTTCTTATAAATGCTTCCCACATGCCTTTCTTGATTCCGCCAGCTGAAAATTGAACTTGCTTCGTGCGGGGTGACAAGTGCGGCACAGGAACCTTGATCGCCTAGCCGGGCGATTCACCCCAGTTTAGTGCTCTAGTTATTAGATCAAGTAATCCGCCTTAGCGTGTAGCATCGGCCCAACCTTTAGGGCCTTTTGTTTCTTCCCTTTCTACAAAAAACGCCCAGGCGGAAACTACTTGAACGCTTTTTAATTACTCCTCCATAGTTAGTAACTTCCCCATATGTTTTTGTTTAGATGCAATTGTTTACTTATTAATATATCTATAGTAATATTTACCTTGTAATTATATTCATTTTATTGAATAGGAGTTGTTTTTGTAATAAAATATACCTTTTTTTTGTTTTACTCTAAACCAAGTTTAACTTCAAATATTATGCAGAAAAGAGGTTTTAAATTGAAAAGTAAAACTATTAAAGCTATCTTATCCCTATCTATAATTGGAACTCTAGCAGGCACAATATTTATCGGAAATGCTGATGCTGATTTATTTGGATATAAACGTAAAAGTGGTGGTAATTTTAGCGCGTGGTATGACTCGTCAGTGGCATCATACGGTTATACAGGTGCTTACGATACAGCACGTTCTAATTGGGGGGGGATTACTTCCAAAGTTTCTATTGGTAAAACTTCATCACCTGATGGATATAGTACTGATGAGTTCTATGTTGGGACTACAAGTGATCCTAAACTGATGGGTTCAAATACTTCCTATACTGTTGCATGGCCAGTAAATAATCCTGTTAATAGATATGAAAAAAATTGGGATTATTCTGTTAATTCTTTGTATCACAATAACGTTTATGTCCCTAGTAACGATGCCGCCACTGCTTTTAAAGCTCGATATACAACAACACACGAAATCGGTCACTCTTTAGGATTAGATCACACCACAGGTACAAATGCTCAAAATTCTTTAATGAAAGGTAGTTTTACTGGTTCCGAAACATCCCACAGTCCTACAACCTATGATAAAAATCAATTAAAATCTCTTTATGGAAATTAACTGAGGGAGGCTGTATATGAAAACTTTAAACATTCGTAAACCGTCCCATATGTTCTTAACGATTCTACTTTTATTATTTGTATTCGCTGGTGCCTATTATTTTTTCATTTACAATTCAGTCAAAAGCACAGTAATTAACACAGCGGCTGTATATCCTGACTACGCAACAGAAGAAGCACTCTTCAATGAAGCAGACTTAGTTGTAGTTGGCTCCACTGATCAAAGCTTTGAGGATCGGGAACACATTAGTGTAAATTACCCAACAGGAGCAATTCAGGACTTCTATACAAAAACTGATTTTTTGGTAAAGCAGGCTCTAAAGGGTGATGTGCAAAATGATTCAATAATTAAAATCGGGGAACCCATAAGTTATGTTCAAACACTTTCAGGTAAAAGCAAGATAACAAGAGATGAGTATACGGAATTACAACAATCTAGCGAATACCTACTTTACCTTAAACAAAATTCAGAAGGACTTTACTTTATTATCGCTGCCGAGATGGGCAAATATAATATTGATAACACCGACCTCAATGAAAGCCTGAATGAAAAACAACAACAAATCAAACAAGAAATAATTAATAACAACATTTTTGACAATATCGATATTCAGTAGTCAAAGTCTAGCTGATCATAGAAGTGGTTCTTGCAATTCTCTTCACATCTAAAGGTTAACCTCTTCTGGGGCTCAACCTTTTATATGTTCCACCAAAAGAACTGGCGCTAGCTGGTTCTTTTGGTGCATATCTGCGTTAATCTGTATAGAATTCTGCCGTAAAAAAAGATATGTCTTCTTTCATTCAGAGCAGTTCTCCGCTTAAACGTCTCAGATTATTCGTAACCATCTACAGCACCTCCAGATAACTATCCAAAATTGATCTTACCCTCAGTTTATCTGCATATCTAAGCAGTCGGGTGTAATTCTTTCTTTTACTGGAAGAGTAGTTATTGAGACTTTCTTTCACAACATTTGCATCCAGTTTATTTCTGTATTTCACGATATCGCAAATGGTCCGCTCCAGATTGTATACATTGATAATATGACCTTCCTTATCGATCTGTTCAACGCCCATAGTAAAGGAAACATCGTCGTATGAGAAAAGTCGGATAGGCGGATATTCCGGGAGTAGAGGCTTTCTGGACTTACGGGATACCGCAAAATTATATTCACCTGAGGTATACGTAGTTAGTTCATGATGAGCAAGAGCCGAGTACAAACAAAGGACACCATTAGGCACAAGGAGGGAAGCCTCCACGATCTCATCTACAACATAATTAATATCCCTAAGCGCATAGAGTCCACGTTTCAGTCTGATAATCTCCCCCCTCTCTTCGAGCTTACGAAGCTTGTAGTAGCTGACCTGATTTTCTTTGAGAATGGTGCCGTTGGCAATCCCATTATATGTTTTAAACAGATCTATAACCTCCGGATAGAGTTCAGCCTCACTCCCAGTCGCAGACTTGATAGCCTCTATAAGCCCATCCAGATTTTTTATATTAGGATAACGATAAATCAATTCAAAAAAATCCTCTTGTTGCATATTGAGATGCTCCAAAATCTCTGAAAATCCTTTTTTAATATGAATGTAATCTATATCTCCAGCTTCAGGCACCATTATCACCTCCACACAATAAATGTACTCACATTCAAATAAGTGTGTACATTTAAGTATAAATTATACCTTTATTATCAATTTATATCCACTATTTGTACACACATAAGATAAATAAAATACATTCCCCATGCCCAGTTCACCTCAACCCGCAATCCGCCCCGCCACCCAGCCCGCGACCTCTTTCTCCGGAATAGGCTTGCTGATATAGTAGCCCTGAATCTTGTCACAGCGGGTCCGCTCCAGAAAAGCAAGCTGCTCCGGGGTCTCCACCCCTTCAGCGGTAACATTCAGTCCCATATCATGGCCGATGGTGACGATGGAGCTGGCCAGCGACATATTGTTCGGGGTATCAATGCTGTCGATGAAGGACTTGTCGATCTTCAGGGTAGTAATCGGGAGCTGCTTCAGATAGCTGAGTGAGGAATAGCCCGTTCCGAAGTCATCCAGCGCAATACCAATGCCCCTCTCCTTGAGCGCCTCCAGCTTGGAGCTGATCGCCTCGAAGGATTCCATGAATATTGATTCCGTAATCTCCAGCTCCAGATACTCCGGCGCAAGCCCGGTATCCTCCAGCACGCTCAGCACCATCTCCGTGAAGTCCTCCAGCATCAGCTGAATGACCGAGATATTAACCGAGATATGGTAGCCCTCATAGCCCTGATTCTGCAGATCCTTGGTGAACCGGCAGGCGGCACGCAGCACCCACTCACCTATGGGAACGATTAAGCGGCAGTCCTCGGCAATCCGGATGAAGGATAAGGGGGAGACGAAGCCGAGCACCGGGCTGTTCCAACGGATCAGCGCCTCGAAGCCCCAGATCTCGCCAGAGCCGGTATCCACCAGCGGCTGGTAATGCAGCGACAGCTCATTATTGGATACCGCGCTTCTCAAGTGATTCTCAATAATCATCCGTTCGTCAAAATACTGCTGCATCTCATGCCCGTAGATCATATAGCTGCCCTTTCCCGCTTCTTTGGCCTTGTACATGGCAATGTCGGCATTCTTCAGCAGCTCTTCCGCATTCCCTCCGTTCTCCGGGTACTCCGCAATTCCAATACTGGCCGAGATATGCACCACACTCGCATGAAGCTGGAATGGCTCCTTGAAGCCCTGTACCAGGGAATCCGCATAACGGATCACCTCACCCGCCTCAGCCACATCCTTGAACAGAATCACAAACTCATCACCGCCGAAGCGGAAATGCTTACTGCGCCCGTCAGCGCGGCTAAGCAGCCGTTCACCGACCTGCACCAGCAGTTCATCCCCGAAGGTATGGCCCATGGAGTCATTAATGTACTTGAAGTTATCGATATCCAGGAAGAACAGCGCCGCATGGCCGCCGGAATGCTCCTCAATGAACCGCTGCAGCTCCTCGGATAACGACAGCCGGTTCGGCAGACCGCTAAGCACGTCATTATAAGCAAGCAGCCGGTATTTCTCCTCACTGGTCTGCAGCAGTGCCTGATTCTCCACCACCTTGTTATACTGCTCCAGCAGCTCATCCTGTAGGGCAGTCAGCTCCTCATAGGTCGATTCCAGCTCCTGATAGCTCGTCTGCAGCTTGCTCTCATAGCCCTTGCGGTCCGTTACATCAACCATCGACCCGGCAAACCGGATATATCCGCCGCCCGCATTACGCAGCACCTTGCCCCGCGCCTGAAACCACTTGTATTCGCCCGCCTTGCTGCGCATCCGGTATTCAGCGTAGTAGTAAGAAGAACGACCCTCCAGATGCTGAATGCGCAGCCGATTCTCCTGCTCGGCATCCTCCGGATGGAGGATATCCCGCCAGCCGCCGCGGCTCTCATTCAGCTCATCCCGGGCATATCCGAGCACCTCATACCAGCTGTCCGAGAAATAATAGATCATCGTAGACATATCAACGTCCCAGATTACCGCATCCGAGCCGTAGGTTGCCAAGCTGAAGCGTTCATTGCTTTTTTCCAGGTTGCTTCTAATCCTTCTGACCAGCTGCACATAGAATAACAACACCATAATGAAGGTTACCAGCACCGCAAAAGCAGCCACGATGCTTAGCACCAGCACCTTGTAGGTCTGATAGAAGGAGAACGGCTCGTTAATCACTTCGCTGCCCTTCGGCAGCTTCTCCGGCGATATCTTGAAGCGCTGCAGCTCATTATAATCAAATACCTTGCGTACACTGCTGTCGGTCACCACCGGGATATCCCCGGCACGCTCCCCCTTCAGGATACGCAGCGCCTGATCGGCCGCCGTCTGCCCCTGCATTCTGCCGCTGATCAGGCTCCCGCCGAAGGCCCCATGGTTCAATCCAAAATCATAAATATGATACACCGGAACACTGCTGCTCTTGCCCAGCTCGCTTGCGAACCTGTCGAACTCCACAATTCTTCCGGTAGAGTCACTATAATATGTAGTCATCAGTATAATACTGTCCGGGGACAGCGCCGATGCCGTAGCTTTGATCTGTTCCATGGACAAGCGGTTCATGGGGAACAGCGCAAGCTCCGGATTCAAGGAGCTAATCTGATCCATCACCATCCGGCCGGTCGACAGCCCGCTCTCCGAATTATCGAAGACGACATACACCTTTTTCAGCGAAGGGTTAAGGTCCATGGCCATACGGATGGTGGGGGAAGCATCGATTTTCTCAATAACGCCTGTCATGTTGCGCTTATCCGGGATGCTGTCCACCCCCAGCTCGTTGACCCCGCTGAAAATAATCGGAGCATCGTTCAGAAGCTCATGGCGGTACTTCATCGCGAAGCTCAGCGCCGCATCGTCTGTTGTAATGATCGTTTTAATATGGATGTTCTGATACTTGAAGCGGATGGTTTCGTAGAAATGTTCGAGGTTCCCCTGCGTGGGGTACCTTTTCCAGTCCATGTATTCGGTGTAGATGACGGGAGGATTAGCGGTACCTTTGAGACGTTCCTCTATGCCGGCACTTTGGTCATCGGTCCAGGCGAAGCCCTTCTGATAGGAATGCAACACCAGCACGTTCCGGGCGGGAAGCTCCTCGGCTGCGGCGAATGCAGCTCCTGCCGGGCCTGTTGTACACAGGAAGATCATCAGAGACAAGAGTACACTCCTTAAAAACCTGAGATGAATATGATCTACACTCATTCGCACACTCCCGTTCATCTATCTCATAATCGGAATCTGACAAGTAGAAGGATAATGTATACATGGGGCTTCATTACGGGGACTGCTTTGATACAATTATAGGGGGAAAAGGTGTTTTTAGAAACAACAAAAAGCGACAGCAGCCGTAGATATTGGACAGAGCAGACTGCTAACGTTAGAATGAATCTGCAGTTGACTGCTTAGACAGGAGGCCTGGCCATGCCGACCATCAAAGACGTTGCGCTGAAGGCTGGCGTATCGGCAACCACCGTATCCCGGGTACTGAACAACAGGGGTTACTTAAGCGAGGAATTGAAGCACAAGGTGCACCAGGCGATGGAGGAGCTGAATTACCGGCCGAACGAGTTGGCACGCTCCCTCAGCCGCTCGAAATCCAACATTATCGGACTGATTATTCCGCATGTATCTTTGCCTTTTTTCGGCGAATTGACCAGTCATATTGAAGAACATGCCTACCGGGAGGGCTATAAGCTGCTGCTCTGCAATTCGTGGCAGGACAAGCAGAAGGAACAGGAATACATCCACATGCTGCGCGCAAGCCGGGTAGACGGCATTATTATGGGCAGCCATACGCTGGAGGTTGAAGCCTACCGGCAGATGAATCTGCCGCTGGTGACGTTTGACCGGCAGATCTCACCGGATATCCCTTATGTCTGTTCAGATAATTATGAGGGAGGCCAGCTGGCTACAACTCTTCTGATCCAAAAAGGCTGCCGCCACCTCGCCCATATCGGCGGGCATCCCAAGCTGAATATCTTATCCCATCTGCGCTGCGTGGCGTTCGAGGATACCGCGAAGCAGCACAGCCTGGAGTATGTCACCCTCCATACCGACAACAACAGCTTCGACTTCGAAGCTTACGAGCAGCTGCTCGGGCAGCTCTTCCTGGAGCATCCTGAAGTGGACGGGATTTTTGCAGGCAGCGATATCATTGCCGCCTACGCCCTGAAGGCCTGCCGCACCAGAGGACGGCGCGTCCCGGAGGATGTGAAGATCGTCGGCTATGACGGCATCGCGCTCCGCAGCCTGCTCGACCCGCCGATCACCACCATCCGCCAGCCGATGGAAGCGATGGGCCAGCTGGCAGTGGACCTGATTCTGCAGCTGGTGCAAGGCCACAGCGTGGCCGCTGCGCATATTCTGCCTGTGGAGCTGGAGGAGGGGGGGACTACTTGAGGGGGGGCTGCCACTTAACTGGAAATCCTGCCTTTTTACGGTTTTTAATTGTACAGCATACATCTATCGCCGAAAGTTGGCCTCGAACAAAACTCCATACATCGCTGCATATATGAGTGTAGCCGAACAAGCCTCTGCATAGCTGCAGAGGCTTGTTTAATCTCAATTGTGTTAGTGGTCTACTCCGTGTCCCATTGGCACAAACCCGTATCATCTTTTAGTTTAACCGAGGTTTTCAAAGAATGTAAAAGTGCATTAACAGCATCAATTATATTCCCCACCCCAAGGAGCGGACGGTCACTACCGTCAAGGTATTCTTCGCACTGGCGGCGTGCGTTAAGCTAACGGGAAGAGCTTAGACTTTTTTATGAAAAGAGGGTTTTGTGGTATTATATGTTATTATAATTTGTGAAATAAATGGAATGGGGGATTCAAAATATGGAACGTAAAATTCAACTAATGGAAACCTACGTAAATATCGACCTTGGAAACTCACCCTTTTTAAAAATAGATAAAGGGCTGCAAATTCCATACTCTTCCATCAAGGGAATAACAACAGGCAGACCGATACCAAATGCTTTTAAACTATATGGTGCTTTATTAGGAGAAAAGAGAAATGGGTTATTCAGATCAAAAGGTGGTTTTCAACTGCACTTTTTTGAGAATGAGCTAGAAACTCTTCATTTCGATTTGGATAGCTTTAAAGTTGGTAAGTTCAAAATATCAAAGTTGATCATTGGCATTAAAAATCCTGAAGAAATAAGTAAAAATATTTCCGAAAGAGTTGAATTAACGTCGAATGATAGTTGAACAAGTATAGTACTCCGGCACTCTGCTTTTTCCTAGAAGAAAGGGTATTTTTTGCGCAGCAGTTGAGACTGTTGAAGCTGAATCACTTCTTCATATCCGTTGACCAGCCATCAACAGGCGCCGAGTACACCATAGCCGGCAATATTTCGGATCAAGTTATCTCGGATATCGCGGATTGGCTGAACGGTGTGTCTGCAGCAAAAACGCAATAAGCAAGCATAAACGGACAAGCGTCAATCTGGGTTTGGCTCATGAAAAGAAAAAATCACGGAGAACGATAGCGCAATGATCGAGTAGGAGGGGGCGCCTAGCCCCCGTCCTCTCACACCACCTTACATGCGGGTGCGCAAACGGCGGTTCCGAAAGGTTAACAAAGCTCTAAATAACGAGTAAGCAAAATTTTCAGTGCTTTCGCTTCCCAATAGGAAGTCGGAAGGGCGTTGTTTGTGTTTCGAGACATTTCCCACGCTCCGCGTCTGGAGTTAGCCATGACAAAACCCGCCCATTCTGGGACGCCGAGTGCTCGAAGCTCATGGATTCGAGTGCGTACCCGTTTCCATTGCTTCCATAAGCACATATGCAGTCTGCGGCGAATCCACTGGTCGAATTTCTCACAGTGCCCTTTCGCAGATGCTATTCGAATGACCGCGTCATGCGCTCGCTTCCCAAGGCGAAAACCGTACCTATGCCTTGAGAAGTCCACATCGAAGATCGGGTCCATCACTTGCGTATACCTTGGATCGTGCATTTGCCTCTAGCTTCCTTCAAATTCCGCCTCGCGGCGGACACCCTTGCTCTTGGCTAACGGTAGGCGTTCACCAGCACATTGTATACGGTTTTCCGCATACATCCGGCCACGCGCCCGCTCCCTTCCTATACGCACAGCAATCTCGCTGCCCGATGCCGCCTACCGCAAGCGGCTAACGCGCGAACAGTTTAAATAGTTTCCCGGCATCGAGCTCCGCCGTAGAAGGCAGCACCAGGTCGGCCGCGCCAAGCTGCCCGGCCGCGCCGATGCCCACAGCCTTCATGCCCGCCGCCCGGATCGCGGCCACGCCTGCGGCTGCATCCTCCACGCCGATGCAGTTGCCCGGCGGAACACCCAGCCGCTCTGCCGCCTGCAGGAAGATCTCCGGATCGGGCTTGCCCTTCCGGAGCGCAGCCGGGTCGGCAACGGCCTGGAACCACCGGGCTGCGCCGAGGCGCTCCAGAATCAGCGGCGCATTCAGGCTGGCCGAGGCCAGCCCCACAGCGATTCCCCGCTCGCGCAGGGAATCGAGCAGCTCCCGGATACCCGGCAGGAGGTCCGCCGGGGTGATCCGGCCGATCATCTGCCGGTAATGATCGTTCTTCTTCTCCGCGAGCCGGAGCTTCCCGGCTTCAGGCAGCTTCGCAAGACCGCTGCCCTCCAGCACGATCTCCAGCGATTCCATCCGGCTGACGCCCTTCAGCCGTTCATTCTTCTCCCGGCTGAAGGGTACGCCCAGCTCATCCGCAAGGGCCTGCCAGGCCAGATAATGAGCCTCGGCGGAATCCGTAATCACACCGTCAAGATCGAAGATTACAGCCTCCAGCCGGTGCGCCAGCGAAATCCTCACCGGCTCCTGCGGAAGCAGCCGCAGCGGCTGCTTCTTATGTCTAATCTCAAGCGCTGTTCCCTCCAGCAGCGTATACACTACCGCTTCACGTTCAACGAAGATATCCAGCAGTTTACCACCCACTGTAACCTTAAAGCGGCAGCTCTCCCACTGCTCCGGCAGGACAGGGGCAAAACCCAGTTCCCCCTGAGCCAGCCGCATGCCGCCGAAGCCGTTCACAATCGACATCCAGGACCCGGCCATCGCTGCCATATGCAGCCCGTCCTTGGCATTATGGTTGATATCGTCCAGGTCCATCCGCACTGTGCGGCTGAAATAACGGTATGCCCCGGCCAGATCTCCGATCTCCGCAGACATAATACTGTGGATACAAGGAGACAGCGAGGAGTCATGCGTCGTCAGTGGCTCATAATAATGATAGTTGCGGAGCTTATCCGCCAGGCTGAACTTGTCCCCTAGCAGGAACAACGCCATGACCAGATCGGCCTGTTTCAGCACCTGATGCCGGTAGATTACAAGCGGATGATAATGGAGCAGCAGCGGATACCGGTCCGCAGGCGTATGCTCGAAATCCCATTTTTGCTTACTCAGGAAGGTGTCATCCTGGGCATAAATGCCGAGCGGTTCGTCAAAAGGAATGAACATCACTGCGGCCGCATCCCTCCAGCTCTCTGCCTCTTCGGGAGTTAATCCGATCTCTTGCCGCAGCCGTTCGTAATCCGCCGGATAATCCCGCTGAAGCAGCAGAGCTGTCTCATAGGCATACTGGAGGTGATCCTGCACCATGAGGTTGGTGTAAGCATTGTTATTCACAATCGCTGTATATTCATCCGGCCCAGTTACTGCATCGATGCAGAAGGCCCCTCCTCGCGCGGGGTTATAGTGGCCCAGATCGGCCCAGAACCTTGAGGTCTCGAACAGTATCTCTGCCCCCCGGCTAACCAGAAAATCCATATCACCGGTCGCCTGGACATATTGCTTCAGGCCGTAGGCAATGTCGGCGTTGATGTGCGCCTGGGCAGTGCCTGCGGGGAAGTAGGCGGAGTTTTCCTCGCCGTCAATCGTCCGCCACGGGTACAACGCCCCCTTCTGCGACATAACCGCTGCCCGCTCCCTGGCCTTGCCGAGCGTTGCATAACGGAATTCCAGCAGCGCACGGGCAATCTCCGGCTGTGTGAAGGTGAAGAACGGCAGCATGTACATCTCCGTGTCCCAGAAATAATGCCCCTCATAGCCTTCACCGGTTAAGCCCTTGGCTCCGATATTCGTTGCTCCGTCCCGGCCCACGGATTGCAGCAGCTGATAAGCATTGAAGCGGATGCCCTGCTGGAGTGCAGGATCACCGCTAATCTCTACATCAGCCTGTGCCCAGAAGCTGTCCAGATACGTCTGCTGCTCCCCGGCCAGACCGGCGAAGCCCAGCTCCTTGGCTAGTGCCAAGGCTTCAGCACTCCGGCCGGGCAGCTCCTCCTCCCCGTAATCCCTGGAGGTGTGATACGTTATATATTTGGTAAGCGTCACCGTCTCTCCGCTGCGGACAGCAGCGGCATAACAGACGGAGATGCGCTGTCCGATCAGCTGGTGACTCATCTCGCGCCCGGACTTCGCCTGCAGCGCATGGCTGACAGCAGTCAGCAGCGCGAACCGTGTATGCCGGGTCCGCTGCTTCATCCACAGGTCCCCGGAGGCTTCGTCATAACCGGTATTCTCCAGCAGCAGGCTGGGCACCGCGCTGCCCGCTCCCAGCCTGGGATCATCCGTCGCTTCCGGCCGCCGGATCTCGCCGTCCACCGCAGAATCGAACTTCAGTGTCCCGGAGAAGTTCAGCGCCGTCACGGCATAGTCGATAGCGGCCAGATGCTTGTGCGCCAAGGCAACCATCCGGCGGATCACCAGCAGCACCCGGTGTCCGGCGGGAGATTCCCACTCCAGCTCCCGGTGCAGCATGCCGCTCCTCATATCCAGCCGGCGCTTATACCGGTGCAGCTTCCCCTGATCCAGCCGGAATTCATGGCCTTCGATACTAAGCCGGATGATACGGGCATCGCTCACATTCAGCATGGCCTGGTTGCGGGAGGGGTACCCGAAGGCCCCCTCAGGATAGACGACCGGCTCGGAATCAAAGAACCCGTTCAGATAATTCCCGGCAACCGACCGACCTGTTTTGCCATAGTAGCCTTCCTCGAAATTGCCGCGCATGCCAATATAGCCATTGCCGAGTGTGAACACACTCTCGCTCCGCTGATTGTATTCATCCTCGTAGTGTTCCTCTTCAATACTCCACTCCCTGTAAGGGTATAAGGGGGGAGGATGCTCACAGGACTTCATCTTTATTTTCATCTCTGTGCGTATCTCCGTACTTGTCTCCGGTCTCATCTTCGTATTCTCCTCCCGATTGCCGACTTCTCTTGTCCCTGCCGCGGCTTAGCCCTTGACTGAGCCGCCCATCAGACCCCGGACGAAATACTTTTGCAGCAGGAAGAAGATCGCCAGCGGCATCAGCATCGAGATAAAGGCTGCCGAGGTCAACAGATGCCAGTCATTGCCGCGCGAGCCGACCAGATCGGCGATCTTCATCGACATGACCTGCACCGACGGCTGGTTCCCGATGAAGATCAGCGACACCAGATAATCATTCCATACCCAGAGGAACTGGAAGATCCCGATGGAAGCGAGCGCAGGCACGGACAGCGGCAGAATCAGTCTGCTGAAAATCGTAAAGTGGCTCGCGCCGTCAATAAAAGCCGATTCAAACAGATCCTTCGGCAGCTGGCTGATGAAGTTGTACATAAAATACGTGACCAGCGGCAGCCCGAAGGCTGTATGTGCCAGCCAGATTCCAAGATAACTGCCGTTCAGCCCAAGCGCCGTGTAATCCTTGAGTACCGGAATTAGTGCAACCTGAATCGGAATGACCAGCATCGCAATAATGATCACGAACAGCGTTTTCCGTCCCGGAAACCGCAGCCAGGCGAAGGCATATGCGGCAAAAGAGGCGATCAGCACCGGAATCACGGTCGCCGGAACAGCAATTGTAAGTGTATTCCAGAACGCCTGCGATAATCCGCTCCCCTTCTGTACCGTTTCACTGCCGTCTGCTTCCTTGAGTGTGTACTCCTTGCCGGACAGCACATTCTTGTAGTTGTCGAGCGTAAGGTCAGGCACTGCCTGCCAGCCCTGCTCCTGCATATTAACCGTGCGTGCCCTGCGGTTCTCCCACATCAGGCGGCTGCCATCCGCCTTCACCCCTGCCTTGAGCTGTTCATCCGTATAGGTCTTGCCATTCACCTCAATTGGCTCCCGCAGATCCACCTCCTTGGAGAGCTGCACCGTCTCGCCCGCTTTCCATTCCTGATGGGGGAACACCTTCCACCAGCCCGTCTGCAAAATATCCGCTGCGGGACGGAAGGAGGAGGCGAAGAGTCCGAACGTCGGCAGAATCCAGAGGAAGCAGATGACGCCCAGAATCAGATTGACGGCCGTTTTACTGCCCCTTTTTTTCTTGGTGCCTACCATTAGAATCCCCCCTGCTTGCGGAACTGCCGCAGATTAATAAGAATAACAGGCAATACCGCGATCAGGAGCACGATAGCCAGCGTAGAGCCGTAGCCGAAGTTACGGTACATGAAGAACTGCCGGTAGAACTGCGTCGCAACAACTTCTGTATCGTATTGACCTCCTGTCATCACCATGACAACGTCAAATATTTTCAGCGTAAAGACAATAATCGTGGTGGTCACCGTCAGAATCGTTGTGGAGATGTAAGGAATCATGATGCCAAAAAAGATCTTCACCTCACCCGCGCCATCCACCCGTGCAGCCTCCAGAATATCCTCTGGCACTCCTTTGATGGCTGCGGAGAAAATGACCATCGCAAACCCCGTCTGCATCCAGATCAGAATGATAATAAGGAAGAAGTTGTTCCACGGCTGCAGCATACTCGTCCAGGCCTGCGGTTCACCGCCGAAATAGGTGACAATCGCATTCAATAGTCCAATTTGCTCATCGCCCGGCTGATAATAATAGACGAACTTCCAGATGACCCCGGCGGCAACAAAGGAAATAGCCATCGGCATGAAAATAATAGATTTGGCGATCCGCTCATAGCTGCTCCGGTCGGCAAGAATGGCAATCAGCAGCCCGAAGCAGACACAGGCCAGCGTGCCCACGAACACCCATAGCAAGTTATTGCGCAAGGCAGTGCCCATCAGACGGTCGCTAAAGATCGCGGCGTAATTGCTGAGTCCGACGAACTTCTCGGAGGACGCGTTGAAGAAGCTTAAGTACAGCGTCCGCAGGGCCGGCAGAATCAGCAGCCAACCGAGAATAAGGACAGCCGGTCCGACAAAAACATAAGGCAGCACCTTCCTGCGGACATGGTCCGGGTACTGCTCTACTGCCCAGGTCAAGGTGTAATAGATCAGATATACGCCCAGCACGCCCCACAACACTGCCAGCACCGCAGTCAGCAGTGGATGAAGCGTTGAATCGCGGAAAAACAGAAAAATCAGCCCGTTGACCACAATATTCGCAAGCAAGACGCCCAGCGATAGCAGCACTGCCCTGCCGCTAATCCTCTGCTTTACCTGCGCCCCGGCGGCACCCGGCTCCGGCCTTATTTGTGCATCCATATCGGTTCCTCCTATAGGCTCTGTTGGAGCAGAGCCTTCTTCATAAGCACCCGTTAACACCAGTTGAGGGGCAGGCCTGATTGTTCAAGACCGCCCCTTCAACCTCTTGGCGTCTAATTCCGCGCTTGCCTGGTCCTTAGTTCTTCCAGCCTGACTGAATCTGCTCCAGGGCCTGATCCAGCGTAGCAGTTCCGCTCACATAGTCAGTCATGCCTTTCCAGAAGGTACCTGCACCCACCTTACCCGGCATCAGGTCCGAGCCATCGAAGCGCAGAGTAGAGGCGTCCTGTACCAGCTTCGCCATCCGGCGGTCGGATTCGGACTGGTACCAGTCGAGGGAAGCATCATTCATAGGGGCAATGACACCGCCGGATTGCACCCAGCTTTTGATCGATTCGCCAGTAGTGAAGAATTCCATTACCGCGCGTACCTCCGGGCGGTCATTGAACATGGAGTAGATATCGCCTGCCACCAGGACCGGCTTGCCATACTGCTCATCAATCGGCGGGAGATAGAACCAGTCATAGTCTGTATCCACCTTGGCCGTTTCCGGGAAGAAGCTGGTAATGAAGTTCCCCATCAGGTTGAACCAGGCTTTGGGCGGGTTCTCGAACATCGGCTTCGGAGCATCACCGAAGGCAGTAGTGACAATGGATTTAGCACCGCCGTAGACATAATCCTTGTTCAGCCAGATCTTGGACATTACTTCCACCGCGTTCTTCACTTCAGGCGAAGTGAACGGCAGCTCCCCGCTTACCCACTTGTCATAATTCTCAGGCGTCGTAGTCCGCAGCATGATGTTCTCTACCCAGTCGGTTGCCGCCCAGCCGGTTGCCGCGCCGCTCTCGATACCGATTGCCCAGGCCGGGTCACCGTCTTTGGCGATTTGCTCCGTCAGAGCCATCATTTCATCCCAAGTCTGCGGAACCGTATATCCCGCTTCGTCAAATTGCTTCTTCGGATACCAGACCAGGCTCTTCACATTGCTGCGGTTCCAGATCCCGGCCATAATCTTGCCATCCTTGCCGTCCATGGTGGACATATCCAGCCAGCTCTTATTGTAATTGGCCGTCAGCTTCGCCTGATCCAGCACCCCGGTCAGATCGATAACCTTGCCAGTCTTAGCAATAGAGGCCAGCAGGCCCGGCTGCGGGAAGTCCGCGATATCCGGCGCATTGCCGCCATCGACCCGGATATTAATTGTGGCTTCGAATTCCTTAGAGCCTTCGTATTGAATATCAATGCCGGTTTTCTCTTCGAATTCCTTAATACTGCTCTCGAACTTCACCTGGTCCGCATCGACAAACGGTCCGAACATCGTGACCTTCGTGCCTTTGTATTCACCCTTCATCGCCAAGTCCAACGGGCTGCCTGCCGCAGCGGGATCTGGGCTATCTGTTGATGCTGCGTTGTTATCTGCTGAAGGTGCTGCTGTCGGCGCTTCTGTAGCCGCCGGGGCCTGCGTTGGTGCAGCGTTGTTATTGCCGCCGCAGCCGCTGAGCATCATGGTGAAGGATAGACACAACACCATCGCAAGTGACAGTTTACGTGCTGGAGCTTTCTTCATTGTTTCATACATCCCCTTTAATTGTTTTTAGAGACTGCATCAAGCCAGCTTCATTACCGGAACCCCTTACGGCAGAGCAGCAACTCACCCCCTTATCGAAATTCACGGACACCAGGCACCCACACTCATTAACACCGCTAATTCAAACGTACATTCTCCATATCCCACTATAATGTATGCGCTTCCAATAGTGCGTTAGTACCCTCTGCTGCGGGTACGTTTCCTGAAACAGTTCCTGAACCGGTTCCCGAAATGATTCGCTCACATTCCTGTAACCCGCCATTCTGAAAAGCTTTTCAAAATAGTCCGAAGAAACCGTGCTGCCCTGTCAGGCAGCCGTGCTTCAGCCCGCCGGAACTACGTCTCATTTCTCACGCGAGGATTCTCTTACGATTAGCTTATGTTCCATCTTCTCTTTCATGACAGCCACCTCGCCTGTGGTCAACAATTCATGCAGCTTCTCTGCCGCCCGGTATCCCAGCTGATAGATAGGTTGTGCGATTGTTGTCAGCTTCGGAATGAACATCCCCGACATCCGCAGATTATCGAAGCCGATGACCGACACTTGACCGGGAACCAGAATATTGCGGTCCTTTAAGTAAGAGATCGTTCCCATGGCGAACTCATCCGCTACACAGAATACAGCGGTTAGCTCCGGATATTCAGTGAACAGCTCGTGCGTAGCCTGATAGGCCTGCTCAAAGCGGTGGTTGGCGTACTTGATTTTGCCGATATTACGCTCCAGCCCCGATTCGCTCAAGGCTCTCACGAACCCCGCCATCCGCGGTGGTCCGGACACCGAATTATCATGATTGAAGCCGATCATCCCGATCTCCCGGTGCCCCAGCTCAATCAGGAATTTAACAGCATCATACGCCGCCTTCTCGTCATCCACCTCCACTGACGCTACCTCATACTCATCGGAATGGGAGGAGACCAGCACGAATGGAATTCTGCAGTCCACCAGCTTCTCATAATACTCAGGGTGCAGAATATCACTGGCGAACACAACACCATCCACCTGCTTCTCATGAAAAGTATCCATATAGGACAATGTCCGCTCCTTGTCACGGTCTGTATTGCAAATCATCAGACTGTAACCGAGCTTAATGCAGGCATCCTGCATTCCCCGGATCACCCCTGCGAAATACAGGTTCTCAATATCGGGAATGAGCAGCCCGAGGGTGAAAGACTTCCTGTAAATTAGTCCCCGTGCGAATGCATTAGGCTGATACTTGAGCGCTTCTATCGCTTCAATGACCCGGCTTCGCTTGCTCTCCACTACCGTATCCGGCGCATTCATTACACGGGACACGGTACTGATGGATACTCCGGCCATCTTGGCGACATCTCTGATAGTTGGCTTCATAGTCTGACTTCCTTCTTATTCTTTTTGCCCGAAACGTGTGCCCTCCTTATCAGGATTGGCCTAGCCGCTTAAGTTAGAAAAGCTTTTCAAAGCGATTATAGCAAGGCTCCCTTAAATTGGCAAGCAAATTGTTATGCGCTTACATTTTGTGCTTTTCGCCCTTCAAATCCCCCCTCCCCGTCATGCCGCTTACTTAAAGTGTGTAAATTATATTATTTCATGTTATAATTGGCGGGTATATTGATTCATGGCTGCAAATAATGCTACTGATGCTGTAGGCATCTACTATAGGAGGGATTCATGTGAAGCAATTGCACGATATACCATTCTCCGTACTGGATTTAGCCCCTATCCGGGAGGGCGGAACGGCGGCGGATTCTTTTCATAACACCCTTGATTTGGCCCGTCATGCTGAGAAATGGGGGTATAACCGTTATTGGCTGGCAGAGCATCATAATATGACCGGCATTGCCAGCTCCGCTACCTCCGTTGTTATCGGACATGTGGCGGCTGGAACTAACACCATCCGCGTTGGTTCAGGCGGCATCATGCTCTCCAACCATGCACCACTGGTGATTGCCGAGCAATTCGGCACACTGGAGTCCCTGTATCCGGGACGGATTGATCTGGGTCTGGGCAGAGCCCCCGGCTCCGACCAGGCAGCCGCCAGAGCACTGCGCCGCAGCCTCGGCAGCGATGGCAGTGAATTCCCCGAGCAGCTTAGCGAGCTGCGGGCGTATTTCGACCCCGAAGGATCAGGCTCCCGTCCGGCCGGTGTTCGCGCCGTGCCCGGTGAAGGACTGAACATTCCGATCTGGCTGCTTGGCTCCAGCGGCTTCAGCGCCCAGCTTGCGGGCCAGCTGGGTCTGCCTTTTGCTTTTGCCAGCCACTTTGCACCGGATTATCTGCTGCCGGCACTGAATCTGTACCGCACCAGCTTCAAGCCTTCAGCTGTACTGGGCAAGCCTTATGTTATGGTGGGCTTGGGAATTACAGCAGCGGATACGGCAGAGGAAGCGCGCAGACTTGCCACTTCCCAGCAGCAGCAATTCCTGAACATAATCCGTGGCCGCACCGGTAAGCTCCAGCCGCCTGTAGACAGTCTGGACGGAATCTGGACCTCCCAGGAGAAAGCACTGCTCATGAGCAAACAACAATATTCCATCGCCGGCGACCAGGCCCTGATTAAGGAACGACTGCTGCAGATTCAGGAAGAGACGGATGCGGATGAGTGGATTATCGCCTCACAGATCTATGACCACTCTGCACGCTTGCACTCATATGAGCTTGTGGCCGACCTGTTGAAGAAGTAATAAGTGGGTAGTATTGCTTAATTGTAATTTGTACAACTAAATCGCCTGATATGCCGCCAAATTACCGTTTAGCTGTATTTCGTGCAATTAAACAGCCTCTATAACTTGATTTTCGCCCATCCGGGCAAATTTAGTTGTACAGACTACAGTTAGGAGGGCAAAGCCTTCTGTTTCAGTGTTTTTAGTTGCACGGAATACACTTATCCCTCCTTTCCGCTACGAAGGCAGCTTGATGCTTGGCCGCATTTATGGAATGAAATCACTTGTTTTATTCTGATGGTCTACTAATCTGATTACTGGCCAGTCTATATATTTAGCCCATTTAACTACCTGTGGAGAACTCCGTTGGGGTAGCTAAGTGGGCTATTTTAGCATTGCAGAAAAAACAAAAGTGTTCGGTGCGGAAATTATTGAGCCGAACCTCCCTAGCCTTATTCGTTCTTTATAAAATACAAAAATCATTAATATACGTAGAAATAACGAGTTAAACGCAGTAAACGCCAAATAAACGTCATTAATTTATAGTAAACAGCGGAATTCGTTTACTTAAAGGATCTTTTCCCGTTTTTCTTTATGCCCATTTAAGATTATACTGTAATTATTATTCGTTATAACGAACGACAACGCATTCTTACCATTCAGGCTTGTTCATCACACATTCAGGCTCATCCAGGCCGGTTAATGCTTGTTCTGATTTATACTATCGTTTTAATATGTAGTAGTTCTTCAAGAAACCACTTTATTCGACAAACTATGATTTAGAAACGCGAACCGGGGCGGATTGTGGCTGGTGGCTGGTGGCTGGTGGCTGCCGAAGGTCAGCACAGAAAGGGGCGGGGAGAGTGAAGAAGAGACATACATCCATAATTGGCGCGTATATTTTGGCCGTTCTGGCAGGTGTGATCTGGCATGCCGGAGGGGTCAGCGCTGAGGATACGATCAAGCTCACCGTCAATTCGCATACGACCAGTACGGCAACTATGAACAACATGCAGCCGGGAGATACGATGGCTTCGGATTATAAGATTATCAATGACGGAAATGACCCGTTTGATTATGCAGTTGCCTTCCAATTCCGCTCCGGGGACGTAGATCTATACAATATCCTGCAAATGACTCTGCAAAAAGAGGGAGTAATCCTCTATTCCGGGGTGATGAGCGAGGCCCCGGGGGTAGTGACCATCGGCTCGCTTGCCGGAGGGGAAGAGGAAGCTATCGAAATGAAGGTGTTGTTCCCGCCGGAGGCAGGCAACGAGTTCCAGGAGAAGATGGTAAGTGTCGCCTTTGAATTCACAGCTACAGCGGAGCCTGCGCCGACAGCCGGGCCAACCCCCTCACCGCAACCGACGGCTGAGCCAGCAGCTTCAGCTACACCTTCACCCGGGTCAACACCGGGCACCACGGTCAGTCCCGGCAGTACGCCAGCAGCAACAAGTGCCCCTACGGATTCAACAGACGGTACAGTCTCTCCTGGCAGTATACCATCGCCAACACCAGCAGCGACGGCAACACCGCCTGCGGGTGGAGTAACTGTAAGTGAAGATCCTGTTCCGTTAGGCGGAGGAGAGGAAGACGGCGGCAACCGTCCTTCCGCGACCCCGGATTCCGGAGCCGCTGCACTTGGCAGTACACCAGCCCCTTCACCAGGGAAAGAGATCAACCTTACAGATGACGCGCTTCCGCTGGGCGGGCCGGAGGAAGACGGCAGACTGCCGGACACAGCCAGCCCTTGGTACAATCTGATTGCGGCCAGCCTGGTTGTCGCCATGATCAGTATGCTTGTGCTCCGCAGGCTGGGACAGAAGAAGTAACTTTGCCTATATGTAAGGAGGAGAAAGAGCATGAAGATGCGCAGCGGGTTCACTTTGGCCGTCAAGCTGATCTTCATGCTCTCTGTGTGTGTTATGGTGTATTCCGCCTTCCAGATCCTTAAAGCGCCCGCCGAAGCCCGCGAAGCCCTGAGAATCTGGGACAAAAAGAGGGAGGAAGCCCAGACGCCCGTAAGTTCCGAAGAAGAAATACCGCTGCCCGAAGGTATAGTTAGCAGCGCGGAAGCACCAAAGGGTGACAAGCCTGCTTATATAACGGGCGAAGTCATTGGAGAGATCTATTTTCCGAAGCTTAAGAAGCGGGTTGCCATTCTGGAGGGAACCGGACGGGCGGAGCTTAAACAGGGGGCAGGACATGATGAAGCAAGCGCCGCCCCGGGTGCCTACGGGAACAGCGTGCTGGCCGGACACCGTGACACCGTCTTCCGCAGCCTCGGCGAACTGGAGACCGGAGACACGCTTGAGCTTGCGACAGCGGATGGAACTTTCACCTATGAAGTGACCGGCAGCCGGATTGTTGATGGAGATACAAGGGGAGCGATTAAGCCCAGCAAAGATTCCATACTCACCTTGATTACCTGTTACCCGTTCTCTTATGTAGGCTCAGCGCCAGACCGCTACCTGCTCTCGGCCAAGCTTGTCTCCAGCCAATCTCCGGTGCAGCAGCCATAACCTGCGTTCCCGCTCCTCCCCCGCTTTCCCGCTGCCTTCCTCACTCCAGCTTGCCCCTCGCCTCCCGCCAGCCTCCATCCCCCTTCACTCCACACCATCCGCCTAAAGTATGAGACCCGGGCCGGATCGTGATAATATAGACATACGAAGCTGAAGAGGAGATGACCTGCATTGAAGGAAGAGTTAATTAGACGTTTTGTATCGTATGCTGAAATGGATACCCAATCCAGCGAGGACAGTGAGACCTGCCCGTCCACTCCAGGCCAAATGGTACTGGCGCATAAGCTGGCAGAGGAGCTGCAGGAGCTGGGACTGACGGAGATTACGGTGGACGAGCATGCATATGTCATGGCCTCGCTGCCCGCTAACACAGATAAAGAGGTTCCGGTGATCGGCTTCCTGGCCCATCTGGATACCGCCACGGATTTCACCGGTACGAATGTGAAGCCGCAGATTGTAGAGAATTATGACGGGCAGGATCTGGTGCTGAATGAAGCCCAGAATATTATCATGTCCACGAAGAGCTTCCCGGAGCTGAGCGGTTACAAGGGGCATACGCTGATTACAACCGACGGCACCACCCTGCTGGGGGCGGACAACAAGGCGGGCATCGCTGAGATCATGACGGCTATGGCCCATCTGCTGGCGCATCCGGAGATTAAGCATGGCAAGATCCGGGTCGCTTTTACCCCCGATGAAGAAATCGGACGCGGCCCGCATAAGTTCGACGTTGCCGCCTTCGGCGCTTCCTATGCCTACACCGTGGACGGAGGCCCGCTCGGGGAGCTGGAATATGAGAGCTTCAATGCCGCCGCCGCTAAGATCAGCTTCCACGGAGTCAATGTCCATCCCGGTACAGCCAAGGGCAAGATGATCCATTCGTCCAAAATCGCCATGGCCTTCCATCTCCGTCTGCCCGCCGGTGAAGCTCCTGAATTCACAGACGGCTACGAGGGGTTCTACCACCTGATCTCCATGCAAGGCAGTGCCGAGCACAGCAAGCTTCATTACATTATCCGCGACTTTGACCGCGGGCAGTTCGAGAACCGCAAATCGAATATCGCCGCGATTGTGGAGGAATTCAAATCTACGTACGGGGCGGACAACATCGTGCTGGAGATGAATGACCAATATTATAATATGCGCGAGAAAATCGAGCCCGTCCGGCATATCGTCGATATCGCCCGGGAAGCGATGGAGGGCCTCGGCATCACGCCGGTTATCCGTCCAATCCGCGGAGGGACTGACGGCTCACAGCTCTCTTATATGGGGCTGCCTACACCGAATATTTTCACCGGAGGCGAGAATTTCCACGGCAAATTTGAATACGCCTCTGTAGACGTCATGCTGCAGGCTGTACAGGTTATCGTTGAGATTGCCCGTCTGGCTGAGCAGAAAGCGTAAGTAGGGTTAACTTATGCAGCAAAAAATCCCCGTTCAAGCGCATACCGCTTATTCGGGGATTTTTGCGCTGCGTGGGGCTTCGTCCCGGGATTTCTTGCTGGCCTGTCCGTCTTCATCCAGGGCTCTGTCTTCGCCTCTTGCGAGGATCTCCCGGTATTCCTCTCCCCAATGCTTGATGCTGAGGATCGCAGTCTCCAGTCCCTGCGCCCATTCGGTCAAGGAGTACTCTACCTTCTGCGGCACCTGAGGGTACACCTTCCGGTGGACCAGACCGTCACGTTCCAGATCCCGCAGCTGCATCACCAGCATCCGCTGTGTAATGCCGGGGCATAGTCTGCGCAGCTCGTTGAACCGCTTCGGCCCGCTGATCAGATGATAGAGCAGAACACCCTTCCACTTCCCGCCAATGACTTCAAGGGTCCGCTGCAATGAGCTGTTCTCCGCCCCGCAATCCACGCCTTCTGCCTCATCAGAGCCTCCGTCTCTTCCTTGTACGTTCATCTCTGCCGCCCCCCATTTCCGGTCGTCCCTGATTTAGTACAATTGTATCATAGATGCTGATACGGCAAAAACCCCGTGCCGCCCTGGAACAACGGGCGCACGGGGTTCTTAACATGCTAAGGTCACAGACCGTTATCCGTCTGTTAGACTTATTTCTTCACCGGCAGCCAGCCCGGTGTATGGATCAGTGCTCTCCAGAGCGGGTCCGGAATCACAAGCTCTGCTTGTGCATTCGGATCAAGCTCAGTCTTAATCTCATCGGCCCGGCCTCCGGCCAGCTTCTGCACCCAGTCCGGTTCAATCAGCAGCGGGCGGCCCAGGGCCACCAGGCTGATGCCGCTGTCCAGACTCTTCAGGGCGTCGGCGGCAGAGTAGAGCGAGCCTACCCCAATTACCGGAGCCTTGTCTCCCGCCCGGTCTACGATCTGTTCAATGCGCGGACGGCTATCCTCTGTTCCCCGGCGCGGCAGCGACCACAGCTCCATAAGGGACGCATGCAGGTAATCCAGCCCCTCCGCTGTCAGCGCATCGATTAGGGCAAACGTGTCAGCCATCGTAATCCCCGGTGTCTCCGGCTCTTCAGGCGAGAAGCGGTAGCCTACAAGGAAGCCACCCTGTGCATGCTGCTTCACCGCAGCCTTGACACTGCGCAGAACGGCCAGCGGGAAGGTGAGACGCTTCTGCAGATCTCCGCCCCAGCGGTCTTCGCGTCTGTTGGAGTGCGGCGAGAAGAATTGCTGCAGCAGATACCCGTTCGCACCGTGAATCTCAACGCCATCGAAGCCGGCCTCAATCGCCCGGCGTGTCGCTTCTCCGAAATCGGCGATAATTCCGGTAATCTCTTCGTCTGTCAGCGGGCGCGGAACTGTCCCATGTCCGCCGCCAGGCAGCTCAGCCGGCACATCGCTTGCACTGACAGGCTGCCCGTCAACCAGCTGCTCCGGCGGGCATTGGCGTCCGCCATGGAAGATCTGGAGCACCGCCTTCGCCCCTTCGCCCTTGATAGCTTCTGCCAGCTCACGCAGGCTTGGAATCAGACCGTCATGGTCAGCTCCGAATTCACCCGGGAAGCCCTTCCCGCCGCGCGAGACATAGACACAGGCGGTAATAACCATCCCCGCTCCGCCCGAACGGCGGATATAATAGTCCAGCTCTGGCCGGGAGACAGTTCCATCCTCATTCGAGGAGAAGTTAGTCATCGGCGCCATGACCACACGGTTCTTCAGTTCAATCCCGCTCTTGAATTTGAACGTCTCCAGCAGCGGGCTATATTCTGTCTTTAGCATAACTACCATTCCCTCCAATAAATCAAATATACACATAAAATAGTGTACAACTTAATTTCACACAATACAAATGGTAAATCTGCATTTACAGAACCTATCTATCAGAGGGAGTTACATCTTTCCAGATTACCTTCTCCCCGTAATTCTTGCCCCAGTCATACATCATACGCAGCACCGGCATCAGCGTATGTCCATACTCTGTCAGGGAGTATTCGACGCGCGGAGGAACCTCCGCATATACCTGCCTGAATACCAGCTGATCTTCCTCCAGCTCACGGAGCTGGTTGGTCAGCATTTTCTGGGTAATATGGGGAATCAGCTTCTTCAATTCACTGAAGCGTTTGGTCCCTTCCAGTCCCAGGTGCCACAGTATAATCAGCTTCCACTTCCCGCCGATCACAGCGAGCGTGAGCTCCTTCTCGCAGTTGATCTCCTTCAGGTTGATGCGGTCTTTAATTTCAGTCGCCAATATTCAGCCCCCTTCCGGCTATCATCATAATACAGATCCATCAGCCACCCAAGTGGAAACGGCTTCGCCGTCCTTTTAAAGGACGGTACCGTTTCAGCGAGAAATATAAGGATAGTTTGTCGTGTGCAACATATAAATTCTTATATTTGCATTTAGGCAGCAAAGGATGCCCTCCCGTCAAGGAAAGCATCCGTGTGATAGCTTAATTGTATTCCAAGCTCTATTCTATTCCAAATCGTATGCTATTCCAAATTGGCATGCTTGCCGAACATCCGGCCGGAGGTCTGCCCCGTCTGCTCCATGATCCGCAGAATGACTGCATCATAGAAGACAAGCAGCGTCTGTTCAAACAAGGAGGCCATCGGCTGCAGCGTCGTATAGCCGCCGTCCGGCCGTTCTTTGGGAGCGCCGGGCAGCTTGACTGTATGATCTGCGAGACGTCCGAGCGCCGAGTCCGGCTGAATGGTTACGAGGACTACAGCTGCTCCGATTGCCTTGGCTTTCTCAGCCATGGAGACCAGTCCCTTCGTCTCGCCTGAGCCGGAACCCAGTACAAGCACATCGCCGGGGCCAATGCCCGGCGTTACCGTCTCTCCGACCACATAAGCTGTCCGCCCGGCCTGCATCAGCCGCATGGCGAAGGCCCGGCCCATCAGGCCGGAACGCCCGGCACCAGCCACGAAGATCTGACCTGCACGCAGCAGCAGCTCCGTCAGCACCTCGCCCTCTCCGGCATCCAGCCCGGAGACGGAGCCTTCCAGCTCCTTCACAATTTCATGTGCGTAATACTGCGTGTCCATGGCTGCTTAAGCCTGGCTTACAAGGCGCTTCATTTCCGCCGCAGTTGCCTTCATGTCAGCTTCGCCGGTAATGCCGCCGCCCACGATTACCAGATCGGGCTGCGCAGCAATCACTTCAGGCAGCGTACTCAGCTTGATGCCGCCGGCAATTGCCGTTTTGGCCCGGGTTACCACGCTCTTAATATCTTTCAGATCCGCGAAGGAATTCTTACCTTCGGCCTGATGGTCATAGCCGGAATGCACGCAGACATAATCCACACCCAACGCATCCACTTCAGCGGCTCTGGCCTTGAGATCCTTCACGTTAATCAGATCGACCAGGATCTCAGCACCCGTCTTCTTCGCTTCCTCAACCGCACCGCGGATCGTTGAATCATCGGATACACCCAGCACAGTCACGATACCCGCGCCCGCTTCCACTGCCTTCATAACTTCGTAACCGCCGGCATCCATAATTTTGAGATCGGCCAGCACTGTAAGCGCCGGGAAAGCTTCCTTGATCGCTTTCACCGCATGCAGCCCCTCATTGATAACGACAGGTGTTCCAATCTCAACGATATCTATAGATTCGGCAACCTCTGCAACAACCGCCTTGGCTCCAGCAATATCCACCAGATCGAGTGCTAACTGTAATTTCATATGTGTAAGTTCTCCTTATCCGTAATGTATTTTAGGAAGTGCTGTTTCTCAGTTTAGGGATATACTGCCGATAAGGGAAGTAGGCACTTTTTTGTGAGGTAGTCACCTGGAGGATACTATTGGGCGAAGCCGGCGGATTTTTAGGCAACATGTCGGAAATCCTACTGCATTTTCACAACAGCTGTGCTACCATACATTTGATTCGAAGATTCACAGCCGCAAGGAATCCTAATAAGAAGGTGTATGATGGAAACAAGCAAGCCCAAGACATTCAACCTAATGAAGCTGACCTGGCCGATCTTCCTGGAGCTGTTCCTGTTCATGCTTATGGGAAGTATGGATACCTTCATGATCAGCTCTGTGTCAGATGATGCGGTCTCCGGTGTCGGAGCGGCCAATCAGATTATTGCCATAGCTATTCTGGCGCTTAGTGTCATCGGGAACGGCGCGGCGATCGTCGTGTCGCAATACCTCGGCTCCAAGCAGCCCAAGGAAGCCGCCAGAGTGATCGGCAACGCAGTTACCCTGAATCTTGCGGTAGGGATCGTACTTAGTACAGTCATGCTGCTATTCGGAGGTCATCTGCTGCAAGCACTGAACGTGAAGGGCGACATTCTCGCCTACGCCCGCTCGTATATCAACATTGTCGGAGGCGCGATCTTCCTGCAGGCCCTTATCAACGCGCTGGCTGCAACTATCCGCACCCACGGCTTCACCAAGCAGACGATGGCGGTATCGCTGCTTATGAACGTCATCCATGTTGGCGGTAACTATCTGCTGATCTTCGGTCATTTCGGACTGCCTGCGCTCGGTGTAGAGGGCGCTGCCGTATCAACCGTAATCAGCCGCTCCATCGCTCTCCTGATCTTCTTCCTGCTGCTTTACCGCATTATGGAGGTACGTGTGAAATGGAGCTATTACGTTCACCTCTCCAAGAAATATGTGCTGCAGATTCTCAAAATCGGTATTCCATCCGCCTTCGAATCCGTAATGTACCAGTGCTGCCAGCTCGTCTTCACCCTGTATATCACCTATTTGGGGGCCGAGGCCATGGCTACCCGCCAGTATGCGGTCAATATCTCGAACTACATTTTCCTGTTCAGCGTAGCGGTGGCAATGGGGACCTCAATTATTGTGGGCCATCTTGTAGGTGCAAAACGGACGCAGGAGGCTTACTCACGGGTGTTCACCAGTGTGAAGTGGGCACTTCTGGTCACAGTCATCATGGACCTGATCGTCATTCTGCTCCGCAAGCCGCTGCTGGGCCTGTTCACGGATAATGAGCTGATTATCACCATGGGAGCCCAGGTGATCCTGCTCAGCTTCTTCCTGGAGACCGGGCGGACCTGCAATCTGGTCATTATCAACTCGCTGCGCGCGTCGGGCGATGCCAAGTTCCCGGTCTACATGGGCATGATCTCTATGGTGTGCATGAGTCTGCCGCTGGGCTACTTCCTGGTATTTACGCTTGATCTGGGTCTGGCCGGGGTATGGCTGGCCACAGCGTTCGACGAATGGGTACGGGCCGTCATTATGTACTTCCGCTGGAAAAGCAGAGCCTGGGAGAAGCATGGCCTGATCCAGCATGAACCGCCGGAAGCGGCTCCGGCAGCCCCGGCGCACTAATTCTGCGGCAGCTCCTCAGACAAGCGAAAACGGCCTTGCCGTCCTTCAATAGGACGGCATTCGTTTCAGCGAGAAATAGAAGGATAATTTATCACGTGAAACATAAAAATTCTTATATTTCAAATAAGGGATGCTAATCAGCCACCGGAAATACGGCTGATTAGCATCCCTTTGTCGTAAGCTCGTCCCATACTCAGTTCCCTTTGGCTACTGCAATTTTATGTCTGGCTGCGAACTGCTCCGGCGTGACCGCTTTGCCGAACAGCGCCTGGATCATATCCAGATGGACCTGGGCAGCATTCGGCTTCATCTGCACATCCGCGAACAAGGTAATACTGCTGGCATTGTTCAGTTCATTCAACAGATCCACGTATAGCTGCGGCAGCTTCTCATTCGTGGTATCGACCTTAGTCGCCGGAATCACTCCCGCACTCGTCACTGAAGCCTCGCCCCATTTGAAGACGAAGTATTCGACAAAAGCCTTAGCCTCCTCCTTCACCCTGGACGATTCCGCTACGAACAGTCCGACACCCGGACCGCCTACCCAGTCGCCCGAATTGCCCTTCCCGCCTTCCACCGTAGGGAATTTGAAGAAGCCGACCTTATCCTTGAAGGCCTGCGGAGTCTCCGGGTTGGTCGTGAAGTTGGGCAGCTCCCAGGTACCGGTCAGGTACATGGCCGCCTTTTCTTCCATAAATTCCGATTTGCCCTCATCATATGACAAGCCGTTGAAGCCGTTGTTGAAGGCGTTCATATCGACGAGGTTCTGTACTTCCGCCGCAGCCTGCACCAGTCCGGGATCATCGAAATAACCCGTCCCCTTCGTCGCCCGCTTCAGCGTCTCACTTCCGGCCATGCGGTCTGCCAGATACATATACCACAGCGAGCCTGTCCACCGGTCCTTATTGCCCAGCGCCACCGGAGGCACACCATGACCGGAGAGCACTCTCACAACTGCCTTGAACTCCTCATACGTTGAAGGCACCTGAAGATTATATTGGGCGAAGATTTCTTTATTATAAAAGATCGGTGAGATGTTCATCTCCAGAGGCAGCGCATAGGTCTTGTTATCAACAGCATAAGACTCTGTAGTGCTCTTCACGAATTTATCCTTAAGCTGCCCGCCGTTCAGGATGTCATCCAGCGGAGCGAATAATCCGCCTTTTACATAAGGCTCCATGAAGCCGGCCGCCCAGGTTATACCCACATCGGGAAGGTCATTGGAGGCGGAGAGCACCTTGAGCTTGCTTTTATACTGCTCATTCTCCAGCACATCCTGCCTGATGAGGATACCCGGATGCTCCTTCTCGTACTCTGCGATAATCTGGCTGACCAGCTTATACTGCTGCGCAGAGAGTCCGGCGGGCCAGATGTGCATCATATGAATAGTTTTTTTGGGGGAAGAGACGCCGTTAGCTGCGAGCGTACTATTATTGTCTCCCGCAGAGCCGCAACCCGTCAGAACAAGCAGCCAGGTACAGGCCAGAAGCAGCCCCTTGGTCATGTGATTCCTTCGCATTGCCTTGCCTCCCCATCTCACATTGCAAAAGGCCGAAATTGCCCATGTAATCGCTATCATTAAAATTCTAGCATCGTACCCTGAGGCAGATAAGGGCACACTTATTGGCTAAAATACCACATTTATTGGATCTCCTGAGTTCCTCCCTTCATCTGTTGACGGTATCGGCTAGGGCTTATGGCCTCCAAGGACTTGAAGACCTTAATGAAGTATTTATCCGTCCGGTACCCTACACGCTCTCCGATCTCCCCGACCGGCAGCGCAGTCTGGAGTAGTAGCTCCTTCGCCCGCTGAATCCGCAGACGGGACAGATATTCAGTGAAGGAAACCCCGGCCTGCTCCTTGAACAGCACACTGAAATAGCTGGCATTCAGGTGAATCAGCCCCGCTACCTCAGCCATCGTCAGCTGTTCGTGCAGATGCTGCTCCACATAGGCAATTGCCTCCTTCACCGGCTGCCCCATCCCGGACTGCTCCGGGTCAATCTCCAGCAGCTTGTGATCCACCAGCTTCTCCAGCTTCACATGGCGCTGCTGCTCCTCCTCCCGCTTCAGCGCATCCTCAACCACTGTCAGCAGCTCAGACTTGTCCAGCGGCTTCAGCAGATAATTGACCGCCCCCAGCCGCATCGCCTGCTGCACATAATCGAACTCCGCATAGCCGGAGATGACAATGATCACCGGCTTCCGGGGAGATTCCTGCAGCGAATGAATCAGATCCAGCCCGCTCACCTCCGGCATGCGCACATCTGTAATCAGCAGATGAACCCGCTCATGCCGCAGCCGCTCGCGCGCTTCCACCCCATTGTCACAGGTCTCCACGATATACCGGCCTGCCGCCCATACCTCCAGCGTCTGCTTAATCCCCTGACGCGTTCTTGGTTCATCATCTACGATTAGAATCGTCTTATTGCCCAGACTCATAGGTATCTCCTCCATTGCTTGGAATCTCAAACCTTATTACGGTCCCCTCAGACCGCCGGCTCTCCACGATCAGGCCTTCCGTCTGCATGTCCGCTTCCGCGTAGTACAGCTTCAGCCGCCGCTGCACATTCACCAGCCCCACTCCGCTGCCCTTGGCAGAGACCGGCGGCCCGCCATCCAGCGCATCGCGGAGCGCCAGCAGCGTAGCCTCATCCATACCCGGCCCGTTGTCCGACACCTCAACTGAGGTCCACCCCTTGCGGGAGGAGGGGCTGATGATCACTTCAATCGCGCCCTTGCCGACGCGGCTCTCCACTCCATGGAGAATCGCGTTCTCAACAATCGGCTGAATCAGCAGCTTGGGCACTGGTACAGCAGCCTCATGCGGGTCAAGCCTGATATCCCAGGACAGGCGTTCCCCCATCCGCATCTCCATAATCCGCAAATACCGCCTGATCTGCTCGACCTCTTCGCTCAGCGTTACCCATTCATCCTTGTTATGGGGGCTGCCGATAATGTAGCGGAACAGCCTGGACATCATCACCACTAATCCGGCCAGTTCCTCCTCCCCCTTCTCCTCCAGTGACCAGTTGAAGGCTTCCAGCGTATTGAACAGGAAATGGGGATTGATCTGCGCCTGCAAGGCTTTAAGCTCAGTCCGGCTCTGCAGGACCTCCTTCTCATAGACCACCCTGATCAAATCATTAATATTAGCCACCATACCGTTATAGGTATTATTCAGCTCCCGCAGCTCCATGGTAGATACCTTCTGCGAATTGGGGGTCAGCACCCCCATGCGGGATTTGCGCATCGCCCGGATCAGGTGAATGATCGGCCGGGTAATCATTGTCGACAACAGGAAGGATATTATCAGGAACAGCAGGGTTCCGATTCCGCCTGACACCAGCAGTACCGTCCGCAGCACAGACAGCCCCTTAGTGACATAGCTGACAGGCGTCAGCACCAGCAGTGTCCAGGAGGTCTTGTCCGAGCGCAGCTTGACCTGCACATACTCCTTGCCCCGGAAGCTGACCGTCTGATCGACGCTCTCCAGCAGCGGCAGCAGATCCTCCTGCGGTGTACCGCTGCTCCCGAGAAGCTGGCCTTCATCATTCACGAGCAGCACTGACTCCCCGCTATCGCTGCCGGAGAAGGGATCGTCGAGCTGGAAGTAGCTGCGCTGGATGCGGGCCATCAGGTAGCCCCCCCGTGAGAACCAGCGGTCCATCAGGCTGACCTGGCGGATCGCCAGCAGGCTCTGTTCATCATGCGGATCAACGCCGATCCAGACCAGCCGCCCCTTCTGGGCATTAGCCTCACTGATATGCTGCTCGTTAATTCTGCTCTCCAGGCTGCCTTCCTTAATCGGGAACAGCAGCCTGTAATCAGCGGTATATAGCTCCAGCGAGCCCACGCTCGGCATGTACGCCTGATAGCTGGAGACAATCTGCAGCAGCGACTGGCGCTGATTGAAGGACACCTCATTGCCGTCCAGCTCCTCCAGCAGCAGCTGCTGAACGGTAGGATGATTGGCCACCTGCTCCATCAGACCATCAATCTGACCGGTCAGCGCGTCCAGCCTTCCGTTGGCCTGAACTGCCGTCTGCTGGATATGCCGTTCGGCATTATTTTTGAGCAGAATAGAGACACGGTCATACACAAATATCCCAGAAACCAGAATAATAATGAGCATCACCAGCAAAAAACCGATGAATATCTGATTGCGCAGTGTGTTGAGCTCTCTGAACCTCTGAAGCATCAGAATTCCCTCTTTCGTTGGCAGCGTTTCCAACTCTATTCTCCAAACCCCGGGAGTTTTGTCAAGATAAATCATTGCCCGCAGGGGAAAGACGGCCCAACAACAAATAGCCCTTAGCACAGTTCTCCCGGTTCAAGGAGCTGCCCTAAGGGCTTACAGAGAAGACTACCTAGATGAACATTAGCGGAGTAATCCATTCGAAATGCAGGGCCGCCCACAGCAGAGCCAGCAATACCGCGCCGATGCAGTAACTCTTGACTTTGCGGCGGGTCGGCTCCAGATAAATATCCAGCGGAATCAAGATCAGAATCATACCAATTGCGATAATGTTAAACATAGGCTTATGATAAAAAATCCCCACTGTATTCAGGGCAACCGCAAGGAGCGTCAGAAGCAGAAAATATTGTCTCATAGCTCCATCATCCCTGTATTATCCATTATTGTCAAACAAAAAAAATAGCCCATTGCGGGCAAGGAACGGACTGCTGTACTAGGGTTGCTATTCTCTAATTCTATATGAACCGATCAGAGGGCGGCAGCCTAACGAATAGTAACGCTCTTCTTAATGGCCTTCGCGTCCAAATTCTTATTAACGAGCGTAGGCAGCATCTTCATGCTCCGGGTCATGGGTGAATTACATTGCCAGCAGGTCGGCACATGTTGGAACGCAAAGTTGTCGCGTATCCATCCGGTGCATTCTTCCTTGGTGCAGGACCAGATGGCTGTCTCTTCCTGTGGAAGATCTACCATCGCTTTTTTACGAAAATACATAAGTACCCCTCCTAATAGCTTGGTTAGTGCGTCCTACGGACTGTTGTGTCAGAACGGATGCTTATTCTTTCTCTTACCTAGTCATAAAAAAAACTGCCCTCAACTGATGTTAAGGGCAGTTTATTTGTGATATTACAGTTTTACAACGTTTTCAGCCTGTGGTCCACGAGCGCCTTGAGTTACGTTGAACTCAACGCGTTGGCCTTCGTCCAAAGATTTGAAGCCGTCGCCAGTGATTGCGGAGAAGTGTACGAATACGTCGCTTCCGCCTTCAACCTCGATAAAACCGAAACCTTTGTCTGCGTTGAACCATTTTACTGTACCTGTTTGCATGATATTACCTCCAAAGTTTATTTAACACATGTCCTTTTATTCCTACGTATTGTACGAACAAATAAAAATTCACACATTGGAAAAGGCTTCAAACACAAATTGATAACCTTTTACAATATGTGAATTAAGGGTTAAATTTATGATTAACTTCATTGTAGCACACTGTTTTCCCAAATGCAAAGGATTATTGCCAATTACCCAAAATAAATTTTAAATTTTAGAGAAACCTTGCCGGGCGCACGGGTTCTTGGAATCCGCCATGCACCTCCGGCTACAGGATTCAGTCGATATATCCGGCCAGTCCCTTGTCCATCAAGTAATCCATTTCTGCATCCAGAATAGTCTCCACCGTTAGCTCGTCCAGCTTCACATCGCGCTGCGCAGTCACATAGTCGACCAGATCATCATTATCGATATCAATCTCGCCTTTGGCATTGGCCTTGGCCTTATTGATGAACGCCTGCTCATGCTTCAGCACCAGCCGGATGACATCTTGGGCCACCTTCGTCTGTGCTGATAATACCTCCACCAGTTCCTGCTCGTTCACTTCATTACTCATCTTCGTTCGTCAGCTCCTTGGGTTCTGTGAACCCTGATTGTACCACAAGTCCCCTTCGTGCGCGCAGCCTCATCTCCACCAGGGAAGAACCGGATATCCGGCGGCCCCTGCGGTTACAGTCTCCCCGATTCTCGGCGTGGCCAACCGTACCCCTCTCAGCGCCGCAGCAGCCGAGATCCGTTCTGCCGGATCGGTCCAGTCATGCATCGACAGGGTGAATGCGCCCCAATGGATGGGGATCAGCAGACCTCCCTGCACATCGATGTGCGCCTCGACAGTCTGTTCCGGCAGCATATGGATATCTGCCCAGCGCGGATCGTATTGGCCGCATTCCATCAGCGTGAGATCGAAGGGACCATACGTACGTCCGATCTCGGCAAAATGCGGGCCATACCCGCTGTCTCCGCTGAAGAAGACCTTGGTCTTCTCCCCTTGAATAATCCAGGAGCACCACAGTGTAGTGTTGCGGTCCAGCAAACTCCGGCCCGAGAAATGTCGTGCCGGGGCGCAGGTGAAGGTAATCCCTGCGTAGCTGAGCGTATCGCCCCAGTCCTGCTCACGGATCTTCTCTGCGGCCACCCCCCAGCGGCGCAGATGGGCGCCGACGCCCAGTGGTACAATGAACAGTCCCACTTTATCCTTCAACTGGCGGATGGTCCCATAGTCCAGATGATCATAATGATCATGGGAGAGCACCACCGCATCCAGCTGCGGCAGAAGGGCAGCCTCCAGCGGAAGCTGCTTGCTGTAGCGGCGGCCGCCAATGAACGGAAACGGTGACGGTGCATGGCCCAGCATAGGGTCGAGGAACAGGTTCAGGCCATCCATCTCCAGCAGCACCGCTGAATGCCCGAACCAGGTAACCCGGGTGTCGCGGCCCTGTCCAATAGAGGACGGCGACAGCGGCTGCGGCTGAAGAGGCTCAGCGGGTCTGGAGTGAGGGTTGCCCTTAATGAAGTCTCTCAGAATGGAGAGTCCGCTGCCTCCGGCCTTCTCACCGCTCAGGTCTGCAGTCTGCGGATAAGCAAATTTGCCCTTGCTGTAATGGGCGGAACGGAGGTTACGGGCCTTCTCCTGCGTCCCGGCCCTCCGCCCGAACGCCGGATAGACGGTCATGAGAAGATACGCAGCGGCAACAACTGCAAGCAGAATGGAACCAATAATAATCAGGGTCATGCGGTAATCCTTCTTTCTGCGGGTTCGTGCCGCATCTCCTATTTCGCCTGGCCCAGCTTGCGGGCAACGATGAGAATAAGCAGCAGCGAGACCGCAATAATAATGGCATTGAAGCCCCAGCGGCCCTGAAGCCACCAGCTTGTGCCGGGCAGATCTGCTGCCGTTACCGGTACCAGGGTCTCTGCACCCAGCGCAACCTGCACAAGCTTCTCCCCGCCGATCCGGTCTTTGAAATTAATAATATCATACTGCGGAGCGGTTGCCAGCGCATTGCCATAGAGCAAGGAATACGGCATCTTCTCCCCGCCCGCGAATACAAGCCGGTCTACCAGATATTCGATCTTAATATCTGTGATGGAGATGGGGGCATCATCCAGATTGTAGATAACCACACGCAGGCTATTAGATGAGGCTGGGGCCTCCGGCTGAATCTCCGTCCGGGAGATCCGGGCATCCTTGAAGTCCAGCCGGTACAGCTCTCCGCTTCCGGTGACCGGTATCTTAATCCCGGCACTGTCATACAGCTCATAGCGCCGCAGGAAATTCCCGGTGCTGCCGAGCATCACCTTCCCAATCTTCAGCCGGTCCGTGTTGCTTATCATGATCTCGGTACGGTTCTCCACCTGCTTAATCTCTGTCTGCGGCGTCTTCTGCCGCATGAATGCAGCCGTACTCCACTCACGGCTGCTGTCTACCAGGGTCAGGCCGGGGAACTCCAGCCCTTCCGGGTTGTTCTTCACTACAAGCCGGTAATAGCCGAACTTGTAGCTGCGCTCCAGCGTAATGCTGTCCGCACTTAACCCGCTTGTGGCATACAGATCCCCTGTGCCGAGCTGCTCCCAGGCCTGCCCGTCATAGCCTCCCCATACCTCCACATGCTTCAGGAAGGATTCTGCGGGCAACTCGAACACCAGGCGGTTCCCCTGAATATCGACATCCTCGGCAAGCGGCTTAATCTGATAATCCAGCAGGGTATCCGTTCCTTTCACTGCCCTGTGAATCAATTCTGAGGCATAGACCGCGCTATGCTCCTCCACCGTCTCCGCTCCGCTCTCCATATAATAGGGAACTGAAGCGCCGGTGCTGTCCTGTATACGCAGATCACGCAAGTCCTCTGCCGCCGAGCGGTACACCGCTTCATCCAGATACAATTCATAGTACGGAGCCGACTCCGGGACGGAGATTTCGCGAGAGAGCTTCCATTGCCCGCCGTCCGTCTTCTCCGCTCCGCCGGATGCCGCTGCCGCACTGTGCGCCGGGAAGGTGCCGGAACCCAGCACGAGTCCGCCCAATACAGCGAGCAGCACAGCCGCCCTAGCTCTCCGGCCTGTCTTGCTCAGCAAGCGCATAAGCTTCCTCCATTCTGACTGTTATCCGCTGATAGAGGTAGGATATCCCCAGCAGGCAGAGTCCGAAGCTGAAATAAGCGATGATCTTGCTGCCGGTATTCAGCAGAGTCAAGTCATAGAGCAACAGCTTGCCGGTTGCCAGCAGGGACAGCGCCAGTCCGAAGCGGCGGATATACAGATATCTTTTCCAGAAGCCGTACATAATGAACAGCACGGCCAGCAGCAGATAGAGCAGACTGAAGGCCAGCCCGCCGTCACGTACCTGCATCTGCACTCCCAGGAACGCCGTAACCATCACCAGCAGATAGATACCCATAGCTACCGGATACAGCTCTATATTCTTATAATCGCGCAGCAGCGTTGTCCGCAGCAGCCTTGCACTGCTGAACCATACGAACACATTGAACAGAATAAGCAGACCCAGCGCCGCTACATCGGCAGCAGTGCTGCCGGACCACCCTTCCGGAAGACTGGGCAGACCCAGCGTAATGCCGATACAGACCGCATAGGCAATCCCGTGCAGCACCAGAACCATGATGCCGACCACCTTGTCATACAGAACGTTCACCTTCGGCAGCGCATAAGCCAGTCCAGAGGTAAGCAGACCTGCCAGCAGCAGCTTGTAAAAGGCATTGTGCGCCATATCCTCCGGCACCATCCAGTCGTACAGGCGTAACGCTTCATACACCACATACCCGTAGAAATTGACGATAGCCGCATATTTGAACCAGACGGTAGCCTGCACCTCCGCAGGCGTACTGCGAAGCAGCGTCTCCTGATTCGAATAACGGATGGCATATAATAAGGCTACAATCACCATTCCCGCCGTAATGAATGTATACTTCAGATCGAAATAGGAGTTCGTGTAGTAGATGACCGCATTATAATCCGAGAGCTGCAGCAGAACGTCGAATCCGAAGAAGGTCAGCAGACAGAGGGAAAGGATGCCCCAGCCTGAGCGTTCTGCCATTTTGAAGCGGTACAGATGTCCGTAGACCGTGAGCGCCACACCTTCCACCAGCCAGCCGATCGACCACCACGCCGCTCCCAGCTGGAACGGAATCATCAGGATGGCGAAGGTCAGTGAGGTAACATAGAAGAGCAGACGGCTCTCGCGTTCCTGCGGCATCTGCTTCTCCAGCAGCACGCCAAGCCCCAGATACATGAGGCAGAAGGCCAGCGCCAGCGCGCCTTTGAATTCATCCAGCCCGGCATTCAGGAACAGAAGATACAGCGTTATGCAGCTAACGAGCGTGTTACAGCCCAGCAGGCCGAAGTCCAGCCAGTTAAGCTTCGTCTTGAACCTGAACGGATACCACAGTGTAATCCCCAGATACATGGCGAAGGTCAACACAACGCAGAGAATGCCCACAGTGTAGCTGTCTGCCAGATAAATCAGCACCAGGATAGACGGTGCATTGAACAGGAAGCTGATGTAATTGACGACCACCCAGCGCTTGCGCAGAGAGATCAGCAGAATCAGCAGGTTCAGCACGAACAGATAACCCATCGCCGCATACACTGCGCTGCCCTCCAGCCCGAAGGCTCCCATATAAGAGAAGAGCGGCAGATAGCCCCCCACAAGCCCCATGGAACAGATTGTCCGTGACTCATAGCGCAGCGACAGCAGCACAGCGGACAGCGTGACCAGCACCGACAGGCCGATCCCGGCCCATAACCCGATAATCTCCAGCAGAAAATAACTGTAAAATATCGAGCCGTACAGCACCGATACCCCGCCGCCAATCAGCCCCAGAGCGAAGGCTCCCCGCCCCTTGCGGAACAGCCACTCCCCGCCCGCCAGCAGGACTGCGCCCAGCAGGAAGAAAGCGCTGCCCTTCATATAATCATTGAACCAGGTGGAGTAGGTGTATCTGAACCCGGCGCCCACTGCCAGGATCAGCAGGAGAATCCCCAGGCGGTTGATCCAGTTCAGGCCGATCTTCATTTCGATCCGGTTCTGCTTGCGGCGGCGCAGCAGGGTCTCCTCGTCAACCCCTTCGGCGGTCAAATCATCCAGACCGCTGTCTATCGTCCCTCTGAGCGAACGTTCTGCCTCCCGTTGCCATTGTCTGCGCAGCAGAATACTCTCATTCAGCTTCGCCTGCACCTCATCCAGAATATAAGTGATCTGGGTCTTTTCCTGGCCCAGCTCGCGGGTCCCGATACTGTACATCTGCTCTATTCGCCGCTTCGCGTCCTGCTCGAAGGACGTCAGCCGGTCGAGGTACGCATGATCCCGTGAGGCAAAATAAGTCTGCAGCTTCTGCCGCGATACCCGGAGAATACCCAGCTTCTCATCCAGAATCTGCTCCGCCAACGCAGTCCGCAGCTCTGAGTTGTCGCGCTCAAGCCTCGCAGCCTGAGCCTTCAGCTCCGCCAGGCTCTGCCTGTTTGCCCCATTTTCCCGTCTTAACACTTCGTTCTCGCGGACGAGATCACTGCTCTCGTATTCTTCAATTAAAGACTGGTATTCCTTCAAAAGCCCGTCCTGCTGCTGCTGCACAGCCCTCATCCGATCTCTGAAATCCTCCATAGCCGCCCCCCAGTATCTGCTAATCGGCAAATTGTTAATATATTGATATTACTATATTTCTAATTACCACCACAGACCTAACAAAAACCACATTACTTAGTTAAGATCCTGTCACATTTTTGTCTTGGCAGACCTTATAGGTTTATTATTGTTGTATATTCGGGAGATGGGGAGAATCGGACATTGAAACTCAACCTGCACAAACCGCAAAAACGTTATATCCTCATCCTGTTGCTGCTGGTGGTCCTCCTGCCTGTGCCGTTTAGACATAAGGCGACGACCAAGCTGAACATTACCGGGCTGGATGGAGTCAAAATCACGACAGATGCCTACGCGCTGACAGCGGATCACAAGCTGATGGTGGATAAAGACCTCGCTGAACGGATTCTGCATGCGCGTATCGGCTGGGAGAAGGAGGCTCCGCTCCCCAAGGGTGTGTACTACAAGGATCATGTGGCGGTACTCATGTATCACCATCTGACGGAAACCCCGTTAATGCTCTATCCCGGCGTATTACCCGCCGCACAGTTCGATGAGCAGATGCAGCTGCTGAAGCAGGAGGGCTTCCATGTCATTACGATGAAGCAGTACAGGGAATTCATGCTTGACCGCGCGCCGGTTCCCGATAATGCGGTTCTATTGACGTTCGATGACGGCTATGAGAGCTTTTATAAGCTGGCGTTTCCCATTCTGCAAAAGTACGGCTACACTGCAGTGAACTTCATCATTGTCTCCGATGTGGACAACACTAATAAGCATCAGGTGCCCAAGCTGACCTGGGAGCAGATGCGGGAGATGAAGCGCGCCGGAATGGGCTTTTATAATCATACGTATAATCTGCATTATTATGCAGTGGTCGATGCAGAGGGCGGTACCCGCCCGGCGGCGAGCTCCCTGCTGTACATTCATGACGAGAACCGGAATGAACTGAATGAAGAATACTACAGAAGAGTAACCGGGGACCTCGCTCATGCAGAGCGCAGGCTGAAAGAAGAATTGGGCAATACGGATTCGGCTATCGCTTTCCCTTACGGTTCCTATAACGAAAAGCTGCTGGAAATCTGCGATTCACTCGGCATCCATCTGAAATTCAATATCGGGCTGGGCCTCGGCTCCAGAACTACGCTGAATGCTCCACGGATCAATGAAGGGAACCGGACACTCACGCCAGAGCTGTCCATCCAGCAGCTGAAGCAATTCGAGCCGCCGATGATTCTGACCGTGAACGGGAGGAGGGTTCTCCTTACCGGAACTCCGCCGGAGCTGCGGAACGGGAAAGTCATGATTTCGCTAGATGCACTATGCTCCGAGCTAGGCGTAGCGATCCATTACGACCGCAGCAGCACGGTCCTGAAGCTGACGCATCTCAGCCAGAACAAGCCCGGGTGAGGCCGCGCCTATCGCTTCACACCTGATTCGGGGAGGAAAGGATCAACGTGTGAACCCGCGGCCCCCTACCCCTTAGCCGCCTGACGCACCAGCGGTTCGCGGCCTAAGGTTACCCGGTTCTTCCCGGTAGCCTTGGACAGATAGAGGGCCTCGTCCGCCTCGCGGTACAGATCCTCGAAGGTCACATCCGCTTGATCCGTAAAAGCAATGCCGATGCTCACCGTAAGCTGGATGTGATGTCCCCCGTCCAGCTCAACGATGTGCTCGCCCATAGCGGTGCGGAAGCTCTCTGCCTCCTTCAAGGCCGCAGCTTCGCTGCCGGCGGAGAAGCAGACGGCGAACTCTTCGCCGCCTACGCGCCCGGCAATCCCTTTGTTATGATATACCTGCATAATCTTGCCAGATAAATCCACCAGCGCCTGATCACCGGCCATGTGTCCGTATGTATCATTAATTAATTTGAAATCATCGATGTCGAACAGCAGCAAGGCCATACCCGCGCCGATCTGCGCAGAGTAATTCTGTACCAGCCTCATGAAATGCCTGCGGTTGTACAGCCCGGTCAGATCGTCCACCGTGGCCTGATGCAGCAGCTCCCGCTCATACCTCTTCTTCTCGCTAAGATCACTGAAGACCAGCAGCATCCCCGCCCCCTTCCCCCGGACCTGCTCCGTAGCAATGAGCGCCACTCCATAACAGGACCCGCTCCGGCCGGGAGGCTCGATTTCAAACTGCCCCTCCCGCCGCTCGGCATAGCAGACCGACAACTGTCCGTGCTGCCTGAGCAGCGGCTGAATGCTAGTGCCCATCCAGGTCGCCGGCTTCTCCTCCAGCAGCTCGGAGAGCATAGCATCTGCCGCCTCATTCACATCCATGATGTAATCGTAGCGGTCCGTCAAGACGATGCCGTCCTTCATATTCTCGAAGATTTTATTCTTAGCCAGCGGATATAAGGACAATCTGGGATCGCGGAACAAGGTGAGGTAAGCGGCCACGATTGGCGGCAAGTAGGTGAAGGCTGTGAAACCTGTAATCGTAATCTGCAGCAGCGGAAGCAGGAACACCGACAGGACTGGCACCAGCAGACTGAATAACAGCAACGCATTATGGCGGAAATAATACTTAGGCCCATTCAGGAGAGAGATGGCCAGCAAATACACAGCATACAGTCCGAATAACTGATCGTACGCGATGAGGATCATACTGAGCACCGTGGGCTTCACTACGATTCCGGTAACACCAGCCACCGTAGCCAGTCCGACCTCGCTACGCATCAGATGATGGTAGGAGTCAGTGAAGATCAGCAGCACATCAAGCACCGCCGGGATACAAAAGTAAATAAGCCTCTTGGACAAACCCTCAGAGGAACGGGATACATACTCTTTAATAACCGCATAGGTGAAGATCGCACTCAAAAAAAGCGGGCCCTGCTGCACATTCTTCCACCATAGCTTCGCCGCGAAGGAACCGGGTAGAATCTCTCCGGCCGTAGCTGCGAAGATCATGCTGACCAGCAGCATCAATATCCATAAATAGCATCTTCCTGGTGTATGGCGGTGCCTGTAAGAACCGATGCCCATGTAGAGACTTAGAACGCTGCCCATTACCAAGTAAAACGGATAACCCTGCATCCACGGCATGTCATATTTCTCCTATTTTTGAGATTGATTTGCCTTATTATATCCTACTCTTTCGTACAAATGAATCTTTCTTACAAAAGTAAGTACGCAAAACAAAGAGGATACTCCTTCACCATCTGCATGGATGCGGGAATATCCTCTATAGGAATACCATTATTTCTTCTGAGCGAGACGTTGTTTGAACTTGTCAACGCGGCCGCCAGTTTCGGTATCTCTTTGTTTACCTGTGTAGAACGGGTGGGATGCAGAGCTGGAGTCTACACGGATCACTGGGTAAGTGTTGCCGTCTTCCCATTCCATTGTTTCACCGGATGATTTGGTGGATGAGCTCAGGAATTTGTAGCCTACGCTAGCATCGAAGAAAATAACCTGGTTGAACTTAGGGTGTATGCCTTGTTTCATTGTAGTAACCTCCTTTCCGAACTAATACAACTTATGAAGAAGTATTGAAGCCATCTCTTGGTCTATTTGAACAATCCGGTTAGACGAAGGGAGATGCGTAAATCTTCCGATTTTTACACGCCATACTATCATACGTGAAATGAGCCGCTGAGTCAAGAGCCTGTCCTAGAGCGATTTCACCATTCCGCCGTCGATCAGCAGGGACTGTCCGGTAATATACGTATTCGCAAAAGAACCGAGGAATACGGCCGCCTTGCCGAACTCCTCCGGCGTGCCGGTTCTTCCCAGCGGAATCGCCTTCAGGGCTTCCTCCTGAATCTGTGCAAGCGTGATGCCCTGCGCGTCCGCCCGCTTGCCGTCAAGCTGGAGTATCCGGTCTGTGCCGATCCGTCCGGGGGCCAGGCTGTTGATCAGGATGCCCTCCGGGGCAAGCTCTGTAGCCAGGCTCTTGTTCAGCGCGCTCACGCCTGCGCGGAACACGTTCGAGAGAATCAGCCCGGCGATGGGCTGCTTGATCGAGACCGAGCTGATGCTGACGATCCGCCCTCCCCCTGCGCTGCGCATATGCGGCAGTGCCTCGCGGATCAGGCGGACCGCGCTCATCAGCGTAAGCTCGAAGCCGCCGCTCCAGTCAGCGTCGGCCATATCCCCGAAGCTGCCGCCCGGAGGCCCGCCGGCGTTCGTGACCAGCACCTCCAGGCCGCCGCCGAATTCGGCGGCCGTCCGCACCGCCCGGGTAATCTCCTCCGGGCGGGTCACATCCAGCTCCGCTACGGCGATCCTCTGCCCCGTAGCCTCACGGATCGCCTGCCGCGCCGTCTCCAGCTGCGGCAGGCTCCGGCTCGCAATCGTCACCCGCGCCCCTTCACGGGCATACTCCAGGGCGGTCGCCAGACCCAGCCCCTTGCTTGCCGCCGCAACGAGCACCGATTTCCCCTCAAGACCCAAATCCATCGTCCAGTCCTCCTGTCAGATTGGTTGCAGGATTTCCTGCTCCCACTCATTATACATCGTATTCCAGTTCCTTTTTGGCCTGGACAATGAAATCGAGCGGATTCTCGATGGTGTCCGCCGCATATTCCACTGCACCGATCTTCAGCCCCAGGGTGACCTTGTACTTGCCGGAGAACTCCGAGTCATTCAGGTCCTGCAGCCGCTGTTTGATCCGCTCAATGACAATCTTGGCCCCTTCCCGGTCCGTGAAGAGCAGCAGGCCCCAGGTAGCATCCTCCTTGTCCAGCAGATACAGCGCATCATTGGTACGAATGCTAGACTGGCTGAGCTGCGAGACATCATAGATGGCTTCGGACAGCTGCTCCTCCGGGATCAGGCGGCGGATCTCATTCCAGTATTTCACCTTCACCACAAGCAGCGTCAGCGGGATTTTATAACGGACCGAGATTCCGGTGAACAGGCTGGCATCCTTCTGAAAAGAAATGCTGTTGCGCAGATCCGTATTCTCATCTACCGCAGCCAGATTACTCGTGCGCTTCAGCAGCCGTTCATTCTCCGCCTGCAGCTCACGGGTGCTTGTGGTGAAGACCCACAATACCACCGTAAGCAGCGGGGTCATAATCAGCCAGAAATACGTCTCTACACCGATAGAAGCGCCTTGGGAGACCGTCTGATAGACCACGAAGAAGCCGTAGCCGAAGACAAACGCCAGATTCAGCGTCAGTCCCGCCGTGACCGTGGTGAAATACGTGACCAGCGCCAGGATGAACGATACATTCAGAATAATAATGTTCTGAACGTAGTTATCCGGTGAGCCCGCGATATATACGATGCAGGCAAAGATCAGGACCAGAAAGGCCAGGAAGCCCAGATCCGAGGTTAGACTGCTGCGGTTACGTCTCACGCTTGATCACCACGTTTCTTCTTATGTTTGCGCAGCATCAGAATCAGCGCCACGACCACCAGCGTCACAATCATCACCGCTGCCGTCACGAAGCCCAGCACATCACTGCGCTCCATCACCCGCGAGACCAGCGAGTCCGCCTTGGCTCCGGAGACCGTCTTGAAGCGGTAGGCATTCACCGTGCCGTCCTTATCCGCTACAACGCCGTCACCGTACACCCTCCACCTGTCCTTCTCGCTCCCGATCAGCTTGGAGACTAAGAAGTAGCTCTCGGAGCTAACCGCAGTGACTGCAAGCAGGCCGCGTCCGCTCTCGTAAGGAGATTCCAGGAGCTGGAGCGTGCCGATGGCGGCTCCGTACTGCTCGTCCAGGGCGATTTTCTCATTGGAGAGGAGGGTTGATCCGTCTTTGTTATACTTGAAAAAGAGCTTGCCGTTGTTGTCACGGATCACCTTATTATTCTTATAGCTCCCGATCGCAATAATATTATTGTCCTTCAGGTTATCCGCTGTTGCGTTATCGCTGTAAAAGTGGACATCACCGGTATTTCCTCCGGCAAACTGCCCGAGCATATTGAAGACATTCCCGAGGCTCCGGTAGGTGTAATCATCTTTCTCCTCCGGCAGCACCACCGCCACACGGTTGAAGATGCCGTCCCGCAGGAACGGATAAGGGTAATTGCTCAGCAGGAGGTCGGTGCGGTCCTTCGTGTTCAGACGCATCAGTGATTCCTTGCTGATGTAAGCCCACGGCATCTGCTCTTTGTTCGGTGTACAGAGCATGCTCGCAAGCTCCAGATCGAAAGCCACCGTCACGGTGAAGTTGCCGGAGATATTCAGGCTCTGCGGCACATTCAGATTCAGCACATCGCCGTTCGCCAGCTCCTTCGTCAGCTTCTTGCTGCCAATGGGCGTATTATTGATGCTCACCGTCACCAGGGAACGGTTGAAGTCCAGATTCGCTGCATACCGGAAATCCAGGCTGATTCTGCCGTCATCCGCAATGGAGCGGTTGGACGGGAGGGAGACGAAATACGTCTGCTCCTGATGATTCGGCCCGGTGAGCTTGTCCCCCGTCTCCGTGAACGTAATGTTCGAGCTGATGGCCGGCGCAGGGTTCACTACATCGGTAGCATTCGAAACAACCTTCAGATCCTTGCGGAGCTGGCTCATCAGCTCCCGGCTTGCCATCAGCCGTCCGGCCTTGATCAGCAGGCTCTCGTCCCTCGAGGTCACCACCAGCGTTGGCAGGGAATCCTTATCCACCAGTTGAATGACCGCATGAGTGCCAAGGTCGTCCGCCGTACTTACCAGCTTCTTCACCCGTTCCGGCAGATGATCATACATAGCTACCAGCACTACCGCACTCTTGTCCTTGACGGTATCCTCGCGGTAAGGCAGCAGGGGAATGGTTCTGTCGTTCAGTGTGTTGCCTTTGGCGAATCCCGAGAGGGCGTAGGTAGCGCTCTCCAGTTCTGCCCCGCTGGCATTCTGTGGCACGGCGAGCAGGCTTTGTGCATTTTTTACCATATCCATTCCTGAGAATCTGGCACTGAAATCCTGAATGCCTCCAGTAATGGGCTTCGGCGTATAATTCACAGCAATATTCGAGGTGTTGAACAAATGCAGCCAGCTGTCCTGCATATCATCGATATTGCACAGCTCATAGCCGCCCGTCGTGGTTCTTAAGCTCCCCTGTATCCTTAGCGTGTTACTCCCCTTCGTCAGGAACCCTTTGGGCGCTTCCACGCTCAGGCTCTGCTGTCCGTTATTATCCAGGGACGGCCGGAAGGAATAGAACGGAATACCGTTCAGCGACAGTGTTACGCTCGACAGCTTATCCTCACTGATCTGTGAGGTCTGGAATTGCAGATTGATCATCACCTTATCCACATTCCAGTAATCCATGACTGTGAAGAACTGCTGCTGGGAGCTTGCGCCCCTCAGCGAGACGTCGCTGCCCGTGAACAGCGTCTCATACGTTGCTCCGGCTTCACCGGGAAGCACCGCCGCCTGCGCCGCAGGGATTTGAACCAGGAAGAGGGAGAGGCAGAGCAGCACTGTTAGAATCTGTTTTTTCATCATGTTCCGTATCTCCTGACATCTTATTTCTGGACCTCCGGCGCACTAGTAACGCTCGGTTTTGTACCACTTGGCTTCCCGTTTGAAAATAACGTCTTTGAGATAGTTGTACAGCCCGTAAGCGGCCACTACCATCCAAAGCTGGCAATACGAGACGTACATCAGCAGAATGATCCACAGGTTCGACAGGCTCATCTCGCCCTTCTCCGTGGTCAGGGTAACGAAGATCCCCACCACGAACAGCACAATGGCGAGCAGCCACAGGAAGCTGCTGAGTCCGGCGATGGTCGTATGTACATACCCCATGGCATGCAGCACAAGCAGAATATCGGAGGTGACCAGCGAGATCAGCAGCAGGAAGTAGATTGAGACATAATACAGAATATCGAAGCGGATCTTCGCCGCCTTCCGGTCGACAAGGAGCGGAAGGTTCTTCACAATGACATAGATGTTGCCCTTCGCCCAGCGTGTCCGCTGCTTGAACCATACCTTCACCGTCTGCGGCTCCTGCTCCCAGGTGACCGACTTCGGCTGGAACTTGATCCGGTAACCCATCATATAGATGCGGAAGCTGATCTCCGTATCCTCGGCAATCGCCCTCACATCCCAGCCGCCGATACTCTCGACAATCGTCCGGCGCATAATGAAGTTCGTTCCCGGGATCGTACAGAGCTTGAACAGCTTCCAGCGCCCCGCCTGTGCCATCCACTGGAAGGACAGAGTCTCGATATTAATGAACCGGGTCAGCAGGCTGGCATCCCGGTTGCGGGTTCTGAACTTGCCGATTACCGCCCCCAGGGAGGCATCATTCATAATCTCTGCCACCAGATATTTCAGCGCCGTGCGCTCCGGCGTATTGTCGGCATCATAGATCGCAATCAGCTCCCCGCTGCTGCGGGTGAAGCCGATGTTGAGCGCATTGGATTTCCCTTTGCCGCCTGTGACGGCGTCTGTATTGATAATGATCAGCTTGCGCAGCGGATTCCGCTCCTGGATAGCAGCCAGCAGCCCGGCGCTGTTGTCTGACGAATTATCGTTGATGACGATAATCTCATACCGGTCATGCGGGTAATCCAGTGCCAGCAGGGATTCCACGGTTTTACTGATGACAATTCCTTCATTATGAGCAGGAACCATAATTGTCACCATGGGATGCTCCCCGGTAATCTCCGGCACCGGTTCGTTTTCCGTTTGAATGTAGTACAGATACCCCGCTATAATCAGCATCACATTCACCAGCAGCAGGGACCAGATACAGATGACCGCGATCACCATCAATACGTCTGAGATCGTCATAGTATTCTCCTAAACTCGCTATATTTTCACGGGATTACTTGTTCAAATATTTCCTGCGGTACAGCCTGTAGCCGATAGTGAGCAAGCCGCCGAACAAGAGCAGCGCAGCCAGGATCACGATGATGAAGAATTGATTCTGCACGCTGAACAGCCGGTTGAAGCTCGTCGCCTGCTTCTCCTTGTACTGGAAATCAACGGCGACCTTCTGCGGGGTATAATCGACATCCAGTGTGTTGCCATCCATGCGGATCACCCCGTCAGCAGACTCAAGGGTGTGCATGTCCGTGCGGACCGTATGGGCCTCCTGCTTATAGTCTGCGAAGGTATACCATTCCGCATTCAAATTCCGCAGAAGTTCCTCCAGCCCCCGCTCATCCTCCGGAAGATCCAGCGTCACCGCTGTATTCAGCGGAAGCTCCGGCATCGCCTTGCCTGTTCTGCCAATTCCCTGCAGGAGCTCCGGGGGCAGACTGTACAGAGAGGAAGAGAAGGCCACTGAAGTGTCAGTCTGTTCCATATAATGAGTCTCTCCATCCGGAAAAAGCACTGCCGAATTGAAGAACCCCATGCCTGCGGCAGAATACTCCTTGTCATACGCCCAATAGCTCTCGGCAGCAACGCCGAGCGGTGCCACGCCCCCCTCCGCCAGCACATTAATGAACTGATTCATCTTCCCACGCAGCGACCGGTCATTCGAATTGATCGGCGGTCTGACCGCCGGGACATTGACAACGATACTTCCGTTGCGGGACTGGACGGCTCTGAGCGCCTCCAGATACCGCTTCATGGCGGGGAAATCCGTATTCGCGAATACCGGACGTACACTGGCGATGAAGGGAACACCGCTTCTATAGAGGCGGTCTGCCATCTGCTCCAGCAGATTAAGATCCGAGAAAGGATAGATCTCCTTGATGACCAGATACATCTGCGGCTCTGCAGTATAGTGCAGCCAGTCCTTCAGCACATAGGCCGCTGCTATGGCTGTGAAATCGCCCTGCTTCAGATAAGGAAGGTAAGCCACCCGGCCGCTGCTTACCGCAAACGGCACCTGTGCCCCCGCATCTGATGAGGACCAAGCTCCATAAGAACGCCCCGCGTCGGAAGCGGTTATATAAGGCATCCCTTCGGCCTCCAGCGGAATGCCGGTGAATCCGCCGATAGAGAGGCTTGCGCCCGCTCTATGCCATACCCCGGTCTTCAGCCGCAGCGTCTGCTGCATCCGGGCAGGCGGTCTATATCCAACATGCAGCATAGGCCCCTTATACCCAGCCGCCTCCTGAAGGTAGGCTTGATTCGTAATCTCAAGCTCATCATTGTTAATCACAGTGATCACGCCGGAATAGCCCTTCATGCCGCCCGGCGCATAAGAGGAGATAGGCTTCAGCGTGACCTGTGCACTGTTGGCTGCAAGCAGCCGCTGCAGCTCGGCCACATTCCCTTCCTGGCCTGTATTCTTCGCCAGGCTGTCGAACAGCAGCAGAATCCGCTGCGCCGGAGCCGGAGAAGCGGCAGCGGATGCCCGCCCGGCAGAGGGCAGCAGATCACCTGCCAATACAATGAACAGCAGAATGACGATCCCTCTGCGTCTCACATGCCCACCCCTTTATTCAGCGCCGTATATTCCTTGAGCGGCCGTGCAGACGGCGCAGACGGCACTGATCTGCGTGAAGAGATTCCGCGGCCGATTACGCTGGCAGCCGTCTGGAAGATAATCAGGTCGAAGGCCAGCGTGAACAGGAACTCATGCTTGGCAATATCCGCGTCACCCGCCCCGATAATGGAGACTACGATACCCGACAGTCCGACCAGCATCGTTGCCAGAATCACCAGCAGACGCTGCATGCCCCGGAAATCCCGGGTGCGGATGGACCGGACGAACGATGGCATATAGACCCCTATCGTCACGGCCATCCAGAGAAGAATGAAGGCAAATGGGCGGGGAGCCAGCTTCTCCTTAAGCGTGCTGTACAAGCTGAAGAAATGACTCTGCGCCCGGAACTCCTTACCTGCCGACTGCTCATAGTTCCCCATAGCTGCCGGCTTGATTTTATAGGCACTCTCAGCAGCCGTATCCAGGATCGAGCCCAGTTCATTCGGGTGAGAAGCATAATAGGTCAGAATGGAGACGAAGCCGTAACGGCTGTAGAAATTTTTATCCAGCAGCTCGGATTTCACATCCACCGTCCCGTATTGGTCATAATAGGTATTCTCTTTGAGAATCGCGTATTGTTCATTGATGCCAAATGAACCGAGCGCGGTCTCCGGATTCTTGGATTCCATCAGCACCCCGCGCGTCATCGCATGGTACTGGTTAATATTCACGAACTCTTTGGAGATATTAAGATACGTCGCTATTCCGGCGAACATCATCAGACCGGCCGACAGCAGTGTAACCCAGCGGAACAGCTTGTCCCGGCGGATCAGCACCAGCGGAATTGAGAGTAGGGAAATCACCATCCCCACCGGGGCATTCTGCTGCTTGGAGGTGGTCAGGATCAGGGTGCTGATCAACAGGATCGCCAGCATGGCATAATCGTTATATCTCTTCCGGTACAGCAGCAGCCAGGAGGCGAACACCAGAATCATGGTCACCATCACCAGGCTCTCGCCGAAGAAGGAGCTGAAATAGTTGGTGTACCCCGTATCCCCGAAAATGAACACCGCAAGTGCCGCGACTGCCATCCCCCGCTTAGGCGACATTTTCAGCGTGATCGCTTCAACCAGCAGGTAGACTGCGGCAACATACAGCACTGTGTAGATTGCAGCCTGGAAGCGGATATCGAAGACCTCGCGGCTGAAAAACAGCTTGTTGACGAAGATCGCCAGCTTGATGAACAGGGACTGGGAGGAGACCATCATCGTGCTGTTCTCGTTGAAATATTGAAAGATTCCGAACTGCTTCACGAAATAGCCGAAGTACTGGCTGTCATAGTCCGGAGCATTGAAATACAGACCGTTGCTATATATAATCCGGTAAAAGTCTCCGTTATCCGCCATGCCGATGTAAGGGGAGGTAAACAGCGAAATAGCCGTCACCAGCAGCACACAGAACGCGGCGGCAAATGCCGGAGTAATCCGAAAGCCAGCTAACGTGATACTGGGCCGGGTGGATGTAAGCTCTAAGTTGTCTATCATTCCGATTCCCCTTTTGGTTATATTAAGGCGCCTTATAGGAGTAAGCCAGCAGTGCCATGAGATTGTCAAAAGAGTACGCCTGCCCGGAGGCAGGATCACCGAAGCCGCCATATAGCAGACTTGAACGATCTGTCACCCTGAATTCATTCATCCGGCCCATACTGGACTGATAGAGGTCACCATCCTCCAGCACAGCTCCAATCATGGCAGTGAGCGCATAGACCGCTGTTGAACGAATGTCATTAGCAGGCTTGCCCTCTCGGGTATATTGTCCGAACAAGGTTCCCGCTGCGACCTGAGCTTTAATGTAGCTGATGCTTGCCGGCCGCTGACGTCCAGTCTCTGCCAGATGCAGAATAGTCAGCAGAGATTCTACCGAGTTGATGCCTTCAGAGCTGTACTGTCCACTCTTGTAATCGAAGCGGGTCTCATAGAATGGAAAAGAATCGGACAAATATCCCTCCTCCAAAATACCGCTCATATTATTCAACAAATTCTCTTGTAATTCGCTAGATATCGACAATTTCTGCAATACACTCAGATCAATATAACACAAAGTTACGAATCCGTTGACCATTTTCAAATAATTGTCATAGATGTCATAAATGTAACCTTTTTTAGTGTTGTTTTTATAGAAACGTTCTCCATATTTATCGGCTTCTCTGGTATATTCCGGCTGGTCAAATGCCTGCCCCGCCTCATATAACGTTCCGATCATCCTTAGGTCGTCCACCGCTGCATTCACGGGATAACGCTTCTGCTGCTTGGGACTGTAGCGGTAGCTGAAACCACCCTCCATATCGAAGGTTCTCCGGGCTGTCTCCCACTGCCGGTCGAACAGCTCCTGATTGCGGGTCCGGACGGCGGTCTCCATCAGAAGAGAAGCGGACTCGCTTAGAATCTCATGGCCGGTAGCCACCTCTGCCGATTCAGAGGTCTCCTTCAGATTCGTATATACACCATCGGGTCCTGTAAGCTGCGTATTTATGAAATTGAATAATTCCTGCTGTTCCAGTGTAGGCTCTAGCTGCGGCGCTTCATCCGGCCGTGTAGTCCCTGCAGGAGAGACCGCCGGAGTATAGCCGGGAGAGGATGGCGCTGGCCCGGCCTGATTACCGCCGCAGGAGGTTAAGAGGAGCAGCGACATCCCCAGAACAGCAGCCTTCTTATATCCGCTTCCCAATCGATCACATCCTTAAATGACAACTTGCAATTGATTCATACTAATATAACGGTAATTATTGTCACATTATTTACTGTTTCTTCGAACATTATGTGTCAGCATCACATTTTTCTCCTTTTTGTCCCAAAAAAAGAGCCGCTCCAGGTCTTAACGACCGGAACAGCTCCTATGAATACCTTGGTATTGCCTCTAGCTCTCTTTAATTCTCCGGTACGTGGCCTCATCGGCGACGATGTAGAGTCTGGCATCTGCCGGAATCGGCTGGCCAAGCTTACGGTTAATGCCCAGATCACCGCGGTCGGACAGCAGGGTCGCCCCCTGGCGAAGCAGGTCCTGAAAGGCCTCCCCATAGGTTGTCCAGCCGCTGCGGCGGGGAATCTCATAGATATCATCCCCGTGCTCGCGGCTGAGCAGCTGGGTGATCACCTCAGAATTTCCTTCCTGCAGGGCAGAGCGGACGGCTAATCTGGAGATCGCATCATGGGAGAGGACGAACTCGTTCACCTGCACATGCTTGAAGTTCTTAATGTTCTTCTCCTGCATAATCTCTACGGTTGTATGTACCTGCGGAGCAATCCGCTCAATGCTGGAAGCAATCAGCAGTGACTTGCCGTCGCTCAAGGAAGCTTCGTCGATACGGGTGTCGCTGAACACAATCGCTGCTCTGGCGCTCGCGATGTTCGCCTTCAGCAGAATGTCATCGCTTGCGGCATCTCCGCTGATGAAGTGGACCTGCTCCATGGCTTCCAGCGGATGCCGTCCGTTCTCATCAATAATGACCACTTTGCATTCCCTGTCGTAACACAGAATCTCATCTACTGCCGCCTGTGTCTTGCGGTTCCAGTTAATCAGCACGACATGATTATGTCCGTGAAAGGTCAAGGTTCCGGCTCCTCTCCTGCGCTGCATCTCGCCCATGGCATCAATAATCTTGCCGATCACCAAGCTGAGCAGACCAATGCCAAAGATATATAAGAAAATTGTAAATACCTTACCGGTGACGGTAGCGGCGAAATAATCGCCATACCCTACAGTAGCCATGGTGGTCATCACCCAATAAAAGGCGTTGAACCAGCTATGAAACGTGCCTGGCTCCAGCAGGAAGGCGATGGTTGCGCTTAGAAGAATGAAGACCAGAATAATAAAAGCAATGGACTTCTTCTTGAGATGGAGCAACTTGCCGGATAATTGGATTAGAAAATGCAACGCTCATCCCTGCCTCCCGGGTGAATTGGGCCGGCGGGCAGCAGCCTGCGCCGAGTCCCTTGCGGGGCACAGCCGCCGCCCGACTGCCAAAACTAAATAATCAGACTGCTGACTGCGAAGGCCGTCCCGATGAACACCATGCAGAGCATGACACCAACCGCAACATTACCCTTCTCCAGCTGCTCTGAAATCCGGAAACCGGGAGTGAACAGCTCGAAGATCCAGTAAGAAGCGATCAGGCAGACATAGCCTACCGCGAACCAGAGCATCATGAACCAGATGGAGGTATTGGTGTAGGCGGCCACCCCAAGAATGACCGCCGTCGCCAGGAACTTGCCGCCGAACGCCAGCGCTACTGCCACATTCCCCTTCTTCAGCTCCTCCATATCCTTGAAGGGAGTCATGAGCGCGAAGATTACCATACCCAGCACTTGAAGCAGAACAATGGTCAGAATACTGACCACCAGATTAATTACGATCGTCACTTAGCCCACCCCCGAAATTTCGCATAGGCCGAATCATAGTCGGCGAAATCATGTACTTCCTCCAGCACCACAGAGACTTTCTTCTGTTTCTCCAGTGCGGTATAACGCTTGTCGTCAATCGGCTGCTTAATCCGGTTGCCGGAAGGCAGCTCCAGCACTGCGAAATTTCTGGTCTTGCTCTGGTATTCCGTCTTGTACACACCAACCAGGTCTACATCCGTTGTGATGGATACTTTAAGATTAGCCAGATCCTCCGTGGCTGCCTTCTGGTCGGCGTAAGACTTAAGCGTCGTCCAGGCGGACAGCTTGATCTCATTCTTCTGGTCGGCATCCGTCACCAGCTCGGCGTCCATGAACTGAAGCGTCCAGACCGTGTCGCCTGTAGCATAATTCCCGTCGTTGGGAAGCAGCTCATTATCCGGCAATATAGTCATATCGCTGCCGACCAGATCGCCAACCTTGCCTTCCACCACCCGGTAATCCCATGGTACACGTGATACATTATCCGTTGTATTAGTACCCGTGTGAAATACACTGCCACTATTCGCTGAGCATGCACTCAGCACCATAACCGCCAATAGCAGCACTGCAGTCAGCAGGGCGCTCCGGGATCTGTGCCCGGCAGCACGCCCCTCTCTACTCTTGAACATCTTCAAGCCCCCTCACTCCTAGCGCGATAAAATGACTGGCATTGCCTGTAATCGGCCCGCCGGCCCGGCCAAGCAGCCCGCAGGGCGTTCCGTTAATAACGAACATGCCGGTCAGCAGGTGCAGCTCACCCTCCGCCGTCATGATCCGGGCCATTTCGGCCCTTTTCTGATAGACCACGGGGAAGAGCTGGCTGCTGTCGTAGCCCTCTTCGTCCTCGATCTCAAGCGCGCCGTTGTCATCGAAGATCCGTACAGATCCTCCTTCACGGCCGAATACGGATTTGGATACAAAGCTCTCTGAGAAGACCGCCTTATTGTATGTCGGCAGGATGTAACGGGAGATTGCCTCACGTTCCGTCTCCGTGAACAGCAGGCCAAGCTCATACATTCCCCAGACAGCAGCCATCAGCCCCTTGGACTGGAGGATGATGCTATGTGGTCCATTGAACAGCTGGAGCTTCCCGCTCTCAATGGCATAGGCCAGAGCCTCGCCGCCTTCATCTACGGCCATCCACTCCTTCGGATACAGCGCGAACATCCGCTCTATGATCCGGTTCTCCCCGTCCTTGACCACGCCCTCATCAATCCACAGATCCAGGCAATCGACACAGCGGACATCCAGTCCGCTATGCGCGGCCAGCGCCTCAATCGTTCCACTGTCTTCCTCATGGCTGCCATAATCCACACAGGCTACCGTGTCAGGCCGTTCCACGCTCCAGGCTGCGGCAAGCTGCTGCTTCATGGCCGCATTTGCGCTTCCGACGCCTGCTTCCGCGCAGATCCACGGCGTAGCAATAGATGCTTCCACATAACCGGTGGGAGTATCCGCATTCAGCTCCAGCAGCTTGATCGTACCATCCCCTGCCACGGAAAAATCGAACCGGGCATACCGGCTGATTAGTCCCGGCTCCGGCAATGGACAGTCATCCAGCATCTGCCACAGCACCGGAGGAATCCCCAGCAGGTCGTACAGGTCATGTCTGAGATGGACATAACGCACGGCCTTATCCAGAATCGCCCAGAGCGCTGCGGCGGCTTCCTTCAATTCCTCGTAGGTCTCACTACGCATCACAGCCACCGCGTCCAGCCAGTATTCCTCTTCCTCCAGATCCGCCCAGGTGAAGCCCAGCTCATGCAGCCGCTCTACCCGGGGAGCGCGCTCCAGACCGGACTGGTCTATATATTCGAATGCCTGCTCCGCCTGGATCATCCGCCGAACCCGCTCTTTCCGGAGCGCACCGAGCTTTTGCCGGAGCTTTTACTGGAGCCGGATTTGGATTTGCTCGAACCCAGGCCGCTGGAGGTACCCCCGATGCCGCCCGATTTGGAAGAGGTATTCCTTCTTGTAATAGAGCCGGTGGATGAAGTTGAAGTCTTCGGCTTCACCACTGAGCCGGCCACCGGCTTGTTCTGGAATCGTCCGCTATTATAGGAGGGCGGTTTATAGGTATTGCGTGTACCTCCATAATAAGTAGGCCGGTCATTGTACCAGCCTCTGGAGGAATAGAACGAACCGCTATTGAAGAGCATGTGGTACAGAAGCACATCATCCCAGCCGAACCCCGAGTTATAGCCGCCGTAGTTGTTGATTACCGTCGTACCGCCGGAGGTCACAGCCCCTTGCCCTTCCTGAACTTTCTCTTCCTGGTCTTCCGGGTATGGAATATTCCAGTCTACATTCTTATCGAAATATTGCTTAACCTCCTCGGTAGACCAGGAGACCAGCTTAGGCTCCTCGCCGCCGTTGCCGCTTGCGCCTGCGCCGCCGGGAATGAATAATGCGTTAGCCAGCAGGGCAATGCCGAGCGAGGTGGATAATACGCGGACCGGTTTGCCGTCCGGCGTGAACAGCCTGCTGATTGCGGGCTCTTTAGCACTTTCGTCTTTTGCCAACTTGAGACCTCCTTTCCTGGTATTCATCCTTAACCCTCCGTACGCATGGGAACCAGCAGAAGCTCCAGCTTCCCTTCATCCACATTCAGCCTTCCCTCAACCGCCTCGAACTCACGGCCGCCAACGACAATATAATTGACATGTTCAAGCGCCGTGACCATATTCATGCTCCAGACACGCTCTTCAATCATTTGCAGGTCGCCTTCAGGCAGCTTCTCGAACAGGATGACCTTCAACCCGTTATCCATTCCCACTCCATCTCCTCTTGAATATTCGTATGCTTCTGATACGCTGTCATGAACGCTTTCGTTTCAACTCCGCAGCCTTGAATATGTATACCACAGCATATAAATAATAATGACAACAAGCAGTTTTGCAGTGGCCGGCTACGGGCTTACAATACCTTCTGGACCCAGCTGTCCATAACCTGATCGGGGCGGATACCCAGCTCATTCTCCAGGAGCTCCTTGTACTTATCGTAGTGTGTCCTGAACCCGATGAAATCCCCCAGGTCGGCGTAACTTCGCAGAATCAGCCTGCAGAGCTGGTCGGAATAAGGATCTGCTGCCTGCAGATCCAGCAGCCGCTCCAGCGCCAGCCGGGGCCGCCCGGAGGACAGCTCATATTCGGCGGAATGCAGCGCCATGCGGATATACCGGACCTGCAGCTCCTTGCGCCGGATTTCTGCCCAGTCGTAATGATGCTCCTGCAGATAGTCTCCACGGTACAGCTTCAGTATTTTTTCCCGGCGCAGCCATTCCTCTTCGGACTCCACTGGCGTACCGGCGTAGCCCAGCTCGAACTCCTCCACATCCAGCAGCACCTGCTCCTTGGTCAGCCTGTACCGCTCCTGTGAGAATTCCACAAGCACCTCCATATCCCAAGCCTTCAGCAGCTTGCGGATATGGTATACCGTTGTATGCAGATTCGTAACGGCCTTCTCCGGTTTGAAATCGGGCCAGACGAGATCCACAATGGTGTCCTTGAGTATCCACTGGCCGCGGTTATGCAGCAGCAGGGCGAAGACCTCCTGCGCCTTGCTTGTTCTCCACTGCATTTTGCGCCCCGGCTCCGTGCTGTCTGTGAATTCAAGGCGGTGGAAGCAGAGGATGGACAGCTCCTTAACGGGCGCCGCAGACGCCGGGGCAGGCGGCATCTTCCCTTCAGCGCTCTCCTTGCCGACCTCCAGACGCTCAAGGGTTTTGCTTAAGCGCTGGGAGGTCACCGGCTTCAGTAAATAATCTGCAGCATTGAGCTCAAAGGCTTCGATAGCATACTCACTGTACGCGGTGATATAGACAATCCGGATACTCCGGTCCAGCCCGGCAATGTATTCACCGGCTTCCAGTCCGTTCATCTCCGGCATCCCGATATCCAGGAATACAATATCCGCCTTCTCCCGTTCCAGATGCGCAAGCCCCAGGCGTGCCGAGGTGAATTTCCCGGTAATCGTAAGACGTCCATCCTTCTGGAGCATACGCTCCAGATGCTGCAGTGCCGGTTTCTCATCGTCAATCAATATGGCCTTCATCGTCCGGACTCACCTCCTCTTCGTCGTTCTCAGCTGCCTTTAGGTGGGGATGGTATATGATATAGCGGTCCCCCTTCCCGGTGCACTGTCGATATTCAGGCCTGCTCCGTACATCTTGAGCAGACGGTGCTGAATATTGCGCAGTCCAATGCCCCCCTCTGTCCGCTCTTCCGAGAGGATCTCTGCAATCTTCTCCGGGGTCATGCCTACACCGTCATCCGTGACCGCTACCTTGAGCCTGCCCGGCAGCAGCTCGACGGTCAGCCTTACTGTCCCTCCGGCCTCCTTCTGCATCAGGCCATGATTCACGGCATTCTCCACAATCGGTTGAATGCTTAGCGGCGGAACCATCGCCATTACATCCTCCGGTACATCGAACTCAATATTCAGCCGTTCATCGAATCGTGCCTGCTCCAGCGCAAGATATGATTTGACCAGTCCCAGCTCCTTCTCCATAGAAACCGTCTGTCCCCGGTTCTGGAAGTCGAAGCTGCTCCGCAGATATTGGCTGAGGTCCAGCAGCAGCTCTGTGGCCTTGTCCGGGTCCACCGGACAGACCGAGATAATTGCGTTCAGCGCATTATATAAGAAATGCGGCTTAATCTGCGCCTGCAGGAAAGCAATCTCCGACTGGACGGATACGCGGATCGACTTGCGCATATCCAGCAGGGTCTGCATCCGTGCCTTGAATTCGCGCACCTCCACCGGCTTGCTCAGATAATCATTCGCTCCAGCCTCGAAGGCTGCAAGAATGTCATCAGGCCGGCTGCTCGCCATGAGCAGCAGAATCGGTAACTCGGACAAAGTGAACCGTTCACGGATGGCCTTGCAGAGCAGAAGCCCAGGCATCTCCGGCATCACCCAGTCGGCAATCACCAGATCAAGCTCAGGATGCTGCTGGATGATCTGAATCGCCTCAGCCCCGCTGCTGGCGGTAATCACTGAATGGTTATCCAGCTGCAGTACGCCAACCAGCACGCGAAGATTAACAGGATCATTATCCACTACCAGAATGGAGCAACAGTCCTCAGACGGCAGCAGCACAGGCTCTTCTCCAGGAAGCGGGTACGAAGGCGCTGTCTCCCAGCCGTGAAGCTCCCCGAATGCCTCCTCCAGCAGCGCATTGCTTCGCTGCAATACCGGCTGGGTGAAGCTGAAGACCGAGCCGTGCCCCAGCTCGGAATGCACCGCAATCTCTCCGCCTGTCAGCTCTACAAGTCTCTGGGTAATACTGAGGCCAAGCCCGTTCTCCCGGTAGACCTTACTCGCGGCAGGACCGCTTGGATCATTTGCATCGAAGATCGTACGCAGACGCTCAGGCGGGATGCCCTGACCGGTATCCGTTATGATAATGGCAACATACTCTTCTTTAACCTCAGCAGACAGCGTTATCACGCCTCTGGGCGTATAATTCACTGCATTTGCCAATAAATTATGCAGGATCTGGGCAAGCCGCTGCTCATCCGTCTCCAGCAGCGGAAGCTGCCCGGGCAGATTCAGCCGGAATTCCAGCTGGCTGTTGCCATAGACCTGACGGGTGACCGCCATAATGGAGGAAGCTGCCATGCGGAGATCGACGGCCTGCCGGCGGAGGAAGAGCGCGCCGTGATTCAGCTTCGCGAAGTCCGACATATCATGGATTAGGGCTGTAAGCCGCTTGCCGGTGGAGACAATCGTGAGCAACTGATCCTGCTGGGCAGCGCTGATGGAGCCGGCCGTACCCTGTGCCAGCACCTTGGCCATGTTGACAATCCCCTGCAGCGGTCTCCGCAGCTCCTGCGAGGTGTCAGAGATGAAGTCATCCTTCAATCCGTCAAGCGACAAAAGGCGGCGGGAGAGCTGTTCCACCTCCTGAAAGGAGGCTGCGTATTGCCGGGTCATCAGAATTGCCTGTACGAACCCGAACAGAAGAATCTCGTAGGAGAGGATGAAATAGCTGAAGCCCAGGCCCATGAAGCTGACCAGATAATAGATAATAACCACGCTCAGGCTCTCGATGCTGACCATCATCAGGAACATATTCTTCGGATTTCTCCGGGTGCCCTGGACCATGGAGTAGAGCACGAAGCCCAGGCTTACCGAGCCCCAGGTCAGCAGCAGCACCTCCAGATAGCTGAACAGATAGGCCGGGACGAAGGCAGCAATCAGCAGCAGGAATGCCGTAACTAGCCTGGAGGCCTTAATTACCCCGAAAGACATCGGGTAATTCACTGAATTGGCGACATAGTGCAGCAGATAATAATAGACCAGTGTAGAGGACGCGAGCTGCAGCTTGAGTATAATCTCGTAAGGGAAGCCGGGCAGCGCCGTCAGGATGAGCTTTTCGCCATGCGTGAAAATGTAGACAAAGGCCGCTATGCAGAACAAGCCCAGATACAATGTGACCCCCCGGCTCTCCCTCACCTTGGAGAACATCAGCAGGAAGAGAGATAACACGAAGAATCCGATCAATGAAGCCCCGTCTACAAACAGGGCAAATTCCCTGTGCTTCAAAATAGCGGCCTGATTACCGATTACAATCGGCTGAACGATTCCGCCTGAAGAGTAGCTGTAGTTAGCCACCTGCACAATAATCTCCAGGGTATCCCCGGTTACCGAGGCGAATCCCATAAAAGGCATGTTATTCTGTCTACCCTCAGAGGGCGAGGCTGCCGGAGTTCCGCTGCTTCCAATCTCCTGTCCGTTCAGATAGACCTTGCCCGCACTCCGGATGTTGCTGGTGCGCAGACCATAGACTACAGCTTCCCCTGGAGTAATCTTCGCCTGAAGGCGGTAAGTAGCATAGCCTTTAGCTCTGCGCTCGCCCTCTTCAGCGATCTCGTCGTTCCACTTCCCCGGAACCTGAATCATCGTAGAGGCAGCGGGAACCTCCTTACCTGCATTCACCGGATGGAAATCCCCGGGCGACAGCAACACATCACGGTACAGCTCCCACTCTCCATCCAGCTTCATAATTCCGTCGTGGCGGGAGTCCCAGGAGCGAAGGTCAATCACGCCCTGCACGGCCTGCGGCCTGTCTCCCTTGGTCTGATGTGTCTGGAGGACCGAGAGCAGCGGAACGATCAGCACCAGCACCAGACTGCCGAGAATACTCAGCCAATACCTTCTCATATCCTCTGCCAGTCCCTTCTAGTTGTCATTGTATAAATTATACAACAGGCTCCGTTCATCTGAAGCAAAAAAAAGCCGAGTTCCATTTATTTCGGAATCGGCTGTTCATCTGATTAGAGTTACGTGTATGGAATATTTTACTTTGTTTCCGGAGCGGCGGCTGCAGGAACCACACTCTCCTGGGTCTTCGACAAGAAGATATTGAGAATGATCGCTGTCAGCGATCCGGATACGATTCCGTTCTGCAGCAGCATTCTGGCGAATTCCGGCAGCTGGTCGAACATGGACGGAAGCACCGCAGAGCCGAGGCCCACCGCGATGCTGCAGGCGGCGATCAGCAGATTGCCGTCCTTGCGCAGATCCACATCGGACAAAATCGACATGCCGGAAGCGGCGACCGAGCCGAACATGACAATCATCGCCCCGCCCAGCACCGCATTCGGCACAACTGTAGTCAATGCTGCCAGCTTAGGCAGTAGACCGAGTACGATCATAATTCCGCCAGCCGCAAAAATAACATTCCGCGTCTTCACCCGCGTCAGCGACAGTAAGCCGACATTCTGGGAGAATGCGGTGTACGGGAAGGCGTTGAACAGGCCGCCCAGCATGATGGCCAGTCCCTCGGAGCGCAGGCCGTTCACGATCTGCTTCTGTTCCACCTGCTGGTCCGTCGCCTTACCAACGGCAAAGTAGACCCCTGTCGATTCGACCATAGACACGATATTCACGATAATCATTGTGAATATCGCGGTGATGCTGAACTGCGGCCAGCCGAAGTAGAACGGCTGCGCAACGCTGACCCAGGAGGCTGTGGTCACGGTAGAGAAATGCACGATACCCATGGCATAGCCGATTACAGTACCCACTACAAGTCCTACCAGCACAGATACGGAGCGCAGGAACCCTGTGGTCAGCCGGTTCACGGCCAGAATAACGAGCAGAGTAATCAGAGCCAGCAGCAGATTGCGGGGCTGCCCGAAGTCGGCGCTTCCCTGGCCGCCGGCCACATTATTCATCGCAACGGGAATCAGCGACAGTCCGATGATTGTGACTACCGAGCCGGTGACTACGGTCGGGAAGAACTTCAGCAGCTTCCCGTACACCGGAGCTGCCAGCACCACGAACAACCCGGAGATAATGATTGCGCCATAAGCCGTTGCCAGATTGGAACCTGAAGCGATGGCGATAATGGGGCTAACGGCCGTAAAGGTACAGCCGAGAACCACCGGCAGTCCGCTTCCGAAATATTTGCTGCCCATAATCTGCAGCAGAGTTGCCAGTCCGCAGGTGAACAGATCCGCTGCAATCAGATACGCCATCTGCGTACCATTCAAGTTGAGCGCTCCCCCGACAACCAGCGGTACAATGACCGCTCCGGCGTACATCGCCAGTACATGCTGAAGCCCTAGGGCGAATATCTTCTGTTTGCTTAACATCCTGCACTCTCCTTGATTAATCCTTCATTATCTATGAAATGAATCTCCCCCGGCGACATGGAAGCAATCCGTGCCAGAGAATACACCGGAATTCCGCGCTGCTCCAGCAGACCGCGGCCCTCCTGGAAGCTTTTCTCGATGACACAGCCGACCCCGGCCAGCTGCGCCCCGGACTCTGCTACGATATCGCATAACCCTACAAGTGCCGCACCGGTAGCCAGGAAATCATCAACAATCAATACGGTATCGGCCGGCCCGAGATATTTCTGCGAGATGCTGATCTGGTAGTCTTCCTGACGGGTGAAGGAGTGAACCGGTGCCGAATACACCGCTTCGGACAAGGTGACTGCCTTCTTCTTCTTGGCGTAGATGAACGGCACGCCCAGCGCAATTCCCGCCGCCATGGCGAACTGGATGCCGCTCGCCTCTACAGTCAGCACCTTGGTAATCTGCCGGTCCCCGAAGACCGCTGCGAATTCCTTCCCGATCGCAAGCGCAAGCGCTGTGTCTACCTGATGGTTCAGGAACGAGTCTACTTTCAGTACAGTCTCCGATAGAATTAAGCCTTCTTGTCTAATACGTTCTTCCAATACTTTCATTACGGCGGATCTTCCTCCTTAGAAATAAAAAACGGATATAAAAAAGGACAGATTCCCTGAGTGTTTCTCTCAAGTGAATCTGTCCTTCTGGGTTTTTGTCCCTTGGTGGTGTAACACATATACGTGTCCGCATCGCTTGGACCAGCCTTTCCCGTGCCGCAGCACAAGAAACGGAACCCTAGATGCGCTATTTCACTCATAGTCGGATAATTACAGTGGCTATCCGGTAGAAACTTATGGGCCATATTCCCAAGATTATATGAGTTATATGAATCTGTTATATGAAATCTATTCATGAAGCATGTCTGTTATCTTACACGCTCTCCCCGCTGCTTACAAGCAAAATTTTAAGTAAATTGCGGTGATTTCAAAGTTTTCATGAAACCCCAGGCAAAAGCAGGCCTGACTCCGGAGCGCCTTGTAAATTTTAGGTGTACGGTGTTTTCTTCCTGTCTTCTATATCACTGAAGTTCCATAAAAGCTATAATTATATAGCTTAACATTCTAACTGAACAAAGGCGGCGAACAATGAGAATAAAACAACAGGTTTGGTTAGCAACTTCAGCTACTATACTGCTTCTAGGCAGTATGATTACTATATCACTCCTCTTTATGGAGGGTGGCTCGCGCATGATTGCAGCAGGGTTAGGTTCGGTCGGCATTCTGGTCAGTATCGGACTTCTTTACAGTATCGGACGGAATGTAGACCGCGGCCTGAAGCGGATTATGGAGATCTCGCAGGATATCGCCGCAGACCGTCTTAACCCTGCGGCGGCGGCTACTGTGCGGACGGATGAATTCGGGCAGCTGGCGGCTTCCTTTTTCGGGCTGGCAGCTGACCTTCACCACAGAACCGCTGAAGAGCGCGAGCTGCGGCTTAGAGCCGAGGAACAGGCCTGGCTTAATACGCAGGTGTCAGAGATGGCGCTGCTGCTTCAGGGCTCTGTCCAGCTGAAAACAGCCTCACGTGTGTTCATCCGCAGGCTGGCTACCGCTGTCGGCGGAAGCTACGGGGCTATTTATCTGAAGCAGGGCAGTCAGCTGGACTTCGCAGCCGGCTATGCCTTCGATGATGCCGCAAGACAACAGGAATCCATACCGCTGGGCAGCGGCCTGGTCGGACAATGCGCACTGGATGAGCAGATGATCGTTCTGCAGGATCTCCCGGAGAATTATATCAAGGTCCGCTCCGGCCTCGGAGAAGCTGCCCCTTCCTCGCTGATTATCGTTCCTATTAAGCATGAACAGGAAGTTGTAGCTGTCATGGAACTGGCGGCCTTAAGCCCGTTCAGCTCCAAGGAGATGCAGCTGATTGAACGCACCGGACAGAACATGGGCGTGCTGATGAATACGCTGGCGGATGTCGCCAGAATTGAAGAATTGTTGAATGAGACACAACAGCAGAAGGATGAACTGGAAGCTCAGACCGAGGAGCTGCTGGCCCAGACGCAGGAGCTTGAAGCTCAGACCGAGGAGCTTGCGGCTCAGACCGAGGAGCTCCGGATGCAGACTGAGCAATTGCATGACCAGAAGACAGAGCTGGAGGTTCAGGCTGAGAGCCTGCTAAGCTCCAATGAACACCTCCAGACGCAAATGCAGCTGACAGAGGAGCAAAAAGCCGAGATTGAGGCCCAGGCCGATGAGCTCAAGCAACAGACACAGGAGTTGCACGCCTCCAATCTGGAATTACAGAATCAAATGGAGATTTCCCGCCGGCAAACCCTTGAGATCAAGGCCCAGGCGGATGAGATCTCTGCGGCAAACCGCGATATGCAGAAGCAGCTGCAAATCACGGAGCTGCAAAAGTCCGAGATTGCAGATCAGGCCGATGAGCTGCAGGCCCAGACAAGTGAATTGCTGGAGCAGAAGGAGCAGCTCCAGGCCCAGACGGAGGAGCTGCTGTCCCAGACAGATACACTGCAGGCTCAGGCCGATGAGCTTCAGACCCAGAAGGAGGAGCTGGCCGCCTCCCATGATCAGCTGCTGCTTCAAGTCGAGCTTACCGAGAAGCAGAAAGAGGAGATCCAGGCTCAGGCACAGGAGATCTTCATGGCTGCACAGTACAAATCAGAATTCCTGGCGAATGTCTCCCATGAGCTGCGCACCCCGCTGAACAGCCTGCTGATCCTCTCGCAGATTCTTGCCGAGAACAAGGACGGCAATCTGGAAGCGAAGCAGCTGGAATACGTGCATACGATCTTCTCGGCAGGCAAGGATCTCCTGCAGCTGATCGATGAGATTCTTGATCTGGCGAAGCTGGAGGTCGGCAAAATGCCCCCGGTCATCGAGCCGGTCTCCCCGGTCGATCTCAGCAATCATGTCCACCGCCATTTCGAACAGCAGGCCAAGAAGAAGAACCTGCGGTTCGATGTCCATTCCGACAACCGGCTGCCTGATTATCTGATGACCGACGGTCATAGGTTGCAGCAGGTCTTGAATAATCTGTTATCCAACGCCATCAAATTCACACCGGAGCAAGGCTCCGTCTCCCTGTCGATCCGCACCAGCGGCGGGGAGGTTATCTTCGCCGTCAGCGACACCGGTATCGGCATCGCCGCCTCTAAGCTGGAGAGCATCTTCGAAGCCTTCCAGCAAGCGGACGGCACCACCAGCCGCAAATACGGCGGCACTGGCCTCGGCCTCACGATCTGCCGGGAGCTGGCTACACTCCTCGGCGGAAGAATTGAGGTGGATTCCATGGAGGGCAAGGGCAGCACCTTCTCCCTGATTATTCCCGCTGTGGAACCAGGAGAGGATGCCCAGACCCTTGCTGCCGCAGCCTATTCAGCAGCAGCCTCTCCGGAGATTCCGGCTTCCGAGCCTATCCGCCGTGAGAATCCGGCCTTCCGCGAGTCCTTCGTGCCCGACATTTCCATCTCCAATCCGAAGCTGCTGCAATATGCGGAGATGGATGATGACCGGGGCAATCTGCTAAGCGGGGATATTACCCTGCTAATTATCGAGGAGGACGCCGAATTCGCCGCCCGGCTGCTGGAGCTGGCGCGCAGCCGGGGCTTCAAGGCCATCGTCGCCTTCCAGGGCGATCAGGGACTTGCCCTGGCCCATGCCTATAAGCCTGATGCTATTCTGCTGGACCTGCATCTTCCCGTTCTGGACGGCTGGTCCATTATCAGCCGCCTGAAGAGCCGGCCGGAGCTGCGGCATATCCCTGTGCATGTAATCTCTACAGCCGAGGAGAACCAGCAGAGCCTGTCGATGGGCGCTTTGTCTTTCTGGAAGAAGCCGAATGATTATGCGGAGCTGGAAGCAGCCTTCCTCCAGATCGAGACTTATATCCGCCGTCCGGTGAAGAGTCTGCTGATTGTCGAAGACAACAAGGTTCTGCGCGGCAGTCTTGTTGAATTCATCGCCCATCCCGATGTGAACATTATTGCGGTGGGTACCGGAAGAGAAGCAATGGAGCATCTGGCGAGCCATCATTTTGACTGTATGGTGCTTGACTTGGGCCTCTCGGATATTTCCGGCTTCGACCTGCTGGAGCAGGTCAAGACCAACCGCAAGCTGCAGACCCTGCCGGTCATTATCTATACAGGCAAGGATCTGAGCAAGACAGATGAGCAGCGCCTTAAGCACTACGCTGAGAGTATTGTAATCAAGAACGTGCGTTCAATGGAACGTCTCTATGATGATACTGCCCTGTACCTCCACCGCAAGCATGCAGACCTGCCTCTGGATAAGCAGCGCCTGATTGAGAATCTGCATAATCCGGAGTCCGCCTTTGCCGGCAAAAGTATTTTGCTTGTGGATGATGATATGCGTAATATTTTTGCGTTATCCAGTGTGCTGGAAGGTTATAATATGGAGATCAGCTTTGCCCAGGATGGCAGAGAAGCCCTGGAGCATCTGGAGACCCACCCGGGCGTTGAACTGGTCTTCATGGATATCATGATGCCGGAGATGGACGGTTACGAGACGATGGAGCATATCCGGCGTAACCCGGGCTATGATCAGATCGTCATTATTGCGCTGACCGCCCGCGCCCTGGAGGAAGACCGGGTCAAATGCCTTGAAGCAGGAGCTAACGATTATATATCCAAACCGATTAATACCACACAACTGGTGAGAGTGCTGAAATTATGGTTGATTCAATAGGAGGCAGCATGGAGTATCCGATTAATATTTTGGTTGTAGATGACCGGACAGACGAGTTCCTGTCCATTCAGGCTTTGCTGGCCGAGTCGCCCTACCGGCTGGTTCATGCCCTCACCGGCATGGATGCTCTGAAATGTCTGCTGGAGCAGGAGTTCGCCCTGATCATTATGGATGTGCTCATGCCCGGCATGAACGGGTTTGAAACGGCGAAGCGGATTAAGATGCGTCAGAAATCCCGGGATATCCCTATTATTTTCTTAACCTCGCTGACCTCCGAACTGGAGAATTATATGATGGCCTACTCGGTCGGAGCAATTGACTACCTGACTAAGCCGTTCCATCCGACCGTGTTAAAAAGCAAGATTGACGGCTTCGTCCGTCTCTACCAGACCCACAAGGAGCTGCAGCTCAAAACGCGGGAGCTGGAGACCGCCAACAGCATCCTGACCGAGCTGAAGGAGACGGCCGAGGTGGCACTGCGGATCAAGAGCGGCTTCCTCGCCATGATGAGCCACGAGATCCGTACCCCGCTGAACGGAATTATTGCCATGTCAGATGTGCTTCGTTCCTCCGAGCTGTCCGCTGACGACCAGGAGATGGCTGAGATCATTCATACCAGCGGTCACGCGCTTGTCTCTGTCATTACACATATCCTGGACTTCACCAAGATCGAATCCGGTAAAATGGAGCTCGATTACGAGCTGTTCAATCTTCACTCCTGCCTCAAGGAGACCGTTGATCTGTTCCGGGCGCTGGCCAGAGAACGCAGCCTGACTCTGGAGACCTTTATTGATCCTGACATCCCTGCCCTGCTCACCGGTGACCCCAACCGTCTGCGTCAGGTACTCAATAACCTGATCGGCAATGCCATCAAATTCACGCATTCCGGCGGCGTCAAGGTGGATGTCCGCCTCCGGCAGGTCATGGACCAGCTGCTGGAGCTAGAGTTCATTATCGAAGATACGGGGATCGGCATTCCGGCGGACAAGATGAAATACCTGTTCCAGCCGTTCACCCAGATTGGAGCCACCATCAACCGCAAGTTCGGCGGCACCGGACTCGGTCTGTCCATCTGCAAAATGCTGGTCGACCTCATGGGCGGTACGATCTATGCCAAGCCGGATGTGGTGGGCGGAGCTACCTTCATCTTCACCATCCAGGTCGCTGAGGGCCAGCCGGACTGAGACCCTGGCCGCTGATTGTATGAAAGAAGCTCCCCCTTCAGATGATGAAGAGGGAGCTTCTTTGTTATCGGTGAGGACTATTGTAGAATGGAATGAACCAATTGCGGAAAGGGATGAATTGTATAGATGGGAACCTCCACATTCCCTTTGTTCCAGCGGAACTTCGTTCTGCAAGCCCGAAGTACAACTCATCATTGGGAAGGCGCTGGCCCCCTTTCGATCAAGACATTTCGGAATGGTCGTGCCTATTACAAAACAAAGCTAGGTCATTATGCTGTGGAGGAAGAGGGCTATCTCCTTTTAAATGAGGGGGAGCCGTACGGGATAGCCATTGAGTCAGATACAGAGGTCGACTCTTTTTGCGTATTTTTCAAGGCAGGTTATGCTGAAGAATTTCTTAGAGCTATTCATGTCGGAGCAGAAAAGTCTTTAGACGATCCATTCTCACAATCTAAGCACCCGCTGCAATTTTATACAAAGTCATACCGTCATAGTCACTTGATCACTCCGCTTATCGAGAACTTTAAGCAATCCTTACCTGTATTCGGCAGCGAGAATCTCTGGGTCGATGAACAGTATCAAAATCTGATTCAAGCACTGCTTAACGTCCATCAGAAGATTGTTCAAGAAATTAGTACCGTCCCCGGCACGCGCCCGGCCACCAGGGAGGAGCTGTTCCGGCGGTTGACCGTAGCATACGAGTACTTACATGCGTATTACAACCAAAACGTGTCTCTTGAAGAAGTCTCAAAAGTCGCATGTCTCTCTAAAAACCATCTAATCCGCAACTTCCGTCACTTTTTTAAAAGAACACCACACCAGTTCATCCTTGAAAAAAGGATACTTGAAGCACAGCGTCTCCTTTGTCAAACGGAAAACAGTGTAACCGAGATTAGCCTAAGTGTTGGCTTCGACAATGTCTCTTCCTTCAATAAGGTTTTTAAACAAAGAACGGGATTATCGCCCCAGATGTTTAGAAAAAAGTGATTTTGGAAAAGTAAATCTTCATCCGCACATGTTACATTTACTGCGTGGAACATACAACCTACACAAGGGAGCGATATTTACATGAATTCAGAATTCCAAATTAAAGGCATCGGGCAAATATCCATTCGGGTACATGACATGGAAGCAGCCACCCGGTTCTATCAAGATACTCTAGGCCTAAACCTGTTATTTCAAATCCCGAACATGACCTTCCTGGAGTGTAACGGGATTCAGCTGGTCTTGAGTATTGCTGAAGACGCGCGGTTCGACCATCCCAGCTCGGTATTCTATTTCCAGGTTGACAATATTCACGCATCGTACGAAACGTTAGTCGGGCGGAATGTACATTTCCTGGACAAGCCGCATAAAGTGGCTGAGATGGGTCAAACCGCAACCTGGATGACGTTCTTTCAGGACCCCGATAAGAATGTACATGCCTTGATGAGTGAAGTGTCTGTGTCCGAATAATTACTTCCAGGGGCATTATTGCCCCTTTATTCGGTTTTTCGCATACATTCGGCCCGCGCCCTATCCCCCCACCGCCGCAATCAGCACGGGCAGGACCAGGAAAGAGGCCAGCGTCGTCCAGACGATACAGCGCGAGACCAGCCCAGGCGAGCTGCCGAAGCGTTCGGCCAGGACGACGGAATTGACAGCCACGGGCATGGAAGCCAGAATCAGCAGCACCGAGAAAAGGGGGCCTGTGATGTTCAGGGCGAGCAGCACCAGCGCGGCCAGCAGCGGAGCCAGCACCAGCCGGACGGTCAGCCCCGTCCAGAAGGCCAGCTGCACATTGCGCTCCGTGTGCGCGGCTCTGACCTTCACCATCTGCGCGCCGAGAATCGCTAGCACAACCGGCGAATAGGCACCGGCAACCATCGACACCCCCGAAGCCAGCTCATGCGGCATATGCAGGCCCAGCGCCCGCAGCAGCAGTGCCAGAATGGCGGCGTAAATAGCCGGTAGCGAGAAGACTGACTTCAACGCGCTGCGTACGGAGAACTGTGAACGGGCGGCAAAATACACGCCGATCGTATTCACAATCACCATCTGGGCGATGACGTAAACCGATGCCTTGTCCAGGCCCAGCTGGCCGAAGGCCAGCTGCACCAGCGGCAGGCCGTAATTGACGCTGTTCGTGAAGGTGGAGATGAGCGTAAGACCAGCGGCTTCCGGCGGAGCCAGCTTGAGGATTTTGCCGATCAGCGTCGCCACGCTCCATAAGAGGAACAGATTCAGCAGCGAGAACGCGAGTGTCTTATAGACATCATCGAAGGAGATATCCGCCGTAGCCAGCGTGTCGAGAATAATAGCCGGACTGAGAAAATACAGATACAGCGTCAGCAGAGGCTTCGTATCAAGCTGCTTATATCGTCCAAGCAGCGCTCCGGCGGCCACCGGAATGGACAGCGGTACGATGACCTCAACAAGTGTCGTGAGTACAGTCTGAATCACAAGCCAGGACTCCTCTATGTAGTAGTTATTTCTACTATAACCCTCCTTAGCAGGGAGCGTCTAAGACAAGGAAGCAATATCCTTAATAGCAATTGCCTATGGGCAGCCCCCCGCCCCAAAACATAACAAAAATCCCGCACCCTCAAATTAAGGGCCACGGGATTCCGGTTAGGACTTCGGTTTACAGCATTTTGATCTCAAGCAGCTCGTATTTGATGATTCCCATCGGCGCGTTGACGCTGATGATATCGCCTACCTTTTTGCCGATCAGCTCTTTGCCGAGCGGGCTCTCGTAGGAGATCTTGTTGTCCAGCACATCGGCTTCCGCCGGTCCAACCACTCTATATTCGATCTTCTCCGAGTACTCTACATCGTTGAGGATAACGATGCAGCCTACGCTGACTGTACTCAGATCCATATTGCTGGCATCCACGATCTGCGCCTTGATCAGCATTTTCTCCAGAATCATAATGCGGGTCTCCATGAAGGATTGATCCTCCTTGGCGGAGTGGTATTCGCTGTTCTCCTTCAGATCGCCGTAGCTGATCGCCAGCTTAAGCCGGGCTGCAAGCTCCTTGCGCCCTGCTCCCTTAAGTTCCCTCAACTCTTCCTCCAGCTTGGCCAAGCCCTCTTTGGTCAAAAATACTTCGTCATTATTAGACATGTATACAACTCCTATGATTTGCTCGCTTTATAGTATTCTAACTCATAATCGCCCAACATGCGAAGAGAAAGCGCTATAACGCATGATAAAGGAGTATTTACGGCGGAGTCACGGCTTCAAGTCTCCACCTGCGGAGCAGGGGCAGCTGCTGGCTTGCCGCTACTGCCTCTCAGGAGGAAGGTCAGCGGAATAGCCAGCAGTCCCACTGCCGTAGCGATCAGGAAAATATCCTGTACGCCCATCGTCATCCCCTGCGCCTTCAGCAGAGAACCCGCTGCCCGGGCCGTCCCGTCCGCCAGTTCCTGCTGATGGGCAAGCGATCTGGAAGCGAGCAGCGAGCTGAATACAGCAATGGATAAGGCACCTGTAGCCTGGCGGACCCAATTGGTTACAGAGGAGGCATGGCCGGTAATGGCTCTTGGCACCGCCGACATGCCGGCATTGGTCACCGGCATGAAGGCCAGTGCAATGCCGACATTGCGCACCGCCATAAGCACCGCCACACGGGTATGGGTCACGGCCAGCGTGATGTGGGCAAGCTCCCAGGTCGAGGCGCTTAGCAGCAGAATACCGCCCAGGATCAGCCAGAACGGGCCGATCCGGGTGTACAGCTTGCCGACCACCGGGGACAGAACAGCCATCACGATCGAGCCCGGCAGCAGCACCAGCGCGGTCTTCAGCGGGGTGGACTGCTGGATATCCTGCAGGAAGACTGGGATCAGGAAGGTCCCCGAGTATAACGCAACGGTGATAATACAGTTGATGATCAGGCTGTAGGTGAACCGGCTCTGCCGGAATACCTTAAGATTCAGCAGCGGCTCCTGGATCGACAGCTCCCTGCGGATGAAATACGTTAAAGCCGCCGCCCCAACCAGCAGCAGGGTCAGGGTGTTCCATGACATCCAGCCCCAGGCGCCCCCTTTATTGAAGGCTAGAATAATGAAGGCGCTGCTCAGAATGACTGTGACGAAGCCCGGCAGATCAAAGCTTCTGCTCCCGGTGTTCTGCCGCTGGAACGGCAGGCACTTCAGCGCTACGGCAATGGCAATCAGGCCAATCGGCAGATTAATCACGAACAGCGATTTCCAGCCGAAGTATCCGGTCAGCCAGCCGCCGAGTGTCGGGCCGAAGGCAGGCGCCAGCATCGAGGACAGGCTCCAGAGGCTCATGGCGAAGGCCTGCTTTTCTTTTTCGATAAACTGATAAATCATCGTCATGGTGGTGGGGATAATCAGGCCGCCGAATATTCCCTGGATAATGCGGAAGGTAATCAGTGAGTGAATATTCCAGGCCACCGTACATAGTGCCGAGAACAAGGTGAAGCCCGACAGGGCAAATACGTAGAGAACCTTATAGCTCCATTTATCCCCGAAATATCCCACCACAGGCGCAATGACGCCGGTAGCCAGCAGATAGCCGGTAATCATCCACTGTACGGTGCTGATCCCGGCGTGGAAGTCCTTCAAGAAAACCGGGAACGCAACATTAATGGTAGTTGTACTGAGAATAGCCATGAAATTACCGAAAAAAATGGCCAGAATAATCAGCCAGAATGATGAATGTTTTGCCGCCGGACTGCTCAAGGGCGCTCTCTCCTCTATTTTGCGGTTCACCTTAATATAGGTGTATGATACAATTAAATTAATATATGTGTATTATACAACTATGTATTTGAAAGTCAATGTGACTTATTTCATGATTCTTTCATAATGAGGCGAGAATCTCAGACAGCCTTAGCATAAGGCCGGTATTATCAATTATACTAGGGAGACATATGACAAATGACAAAGTTACCAGTAAAGGACGGAATCTAACTATGGCTGATGAACAGAAGGACAAGCACCTCGAAGCTCTGAATCAGGAGCTGATTACGCTGATCCGCCACGGCTCGCTGGATAAGAAGCATGGCGGGCTGGACCGCTCCTCGTATACCCTGCTCCACCATCTGTCGACGCACGACAAGGTAGGCGTTAAGGCGCTAGCCGAACAATTCGGCCTTGACACCTCTACCATCAGCAGACAGACAAGCGTCCTGGAGGCGAAGAACTATGTGGAGCGGGTGCCGGATCCGCAGGACGGGCGCTCCAGCTATTTTCAGCTTACTGCGCTTGGTGCACAGACCTTCGCCGAGGCCCGGGACATCCGGCTTGCGCGCTACGGGGAGATCTTCGAGGACTGGTCCCCGGAGGACTGCGGACTCTTCAGCGGACTGCTCGCCCGGCTCAACCGCACCCTGCAGCAAAAATAGCACAAAGAGGATTGACGGATGCTGGCGAAGCTGGTAGATTGAATTAATCATACAAAACAACTCGGAATTATATTTTAGTCAAAGGGGCCGGTCTGCATGAACTTTATTTTCTTTTCCCCGCATTTCCCCAAGAACAGCGCTGAATTCTGTACGCATCTGCGGGAGCAGGGGGCCACGGTGCTTGGAATTGGCGATGCAGCCTATGACCAGCTGGAGGACAAGCTGAAATCGGCACTGACCGAATACTATAAGGTAAGCAATCTGGAGAGCTATGAGGAGATTCTGCGGGCTGTTGGCTATTTCACCCATAAGTACGGCAAGATTGACCGCTTCGAGTCGCTGAATGAATACTGGCTGGAGCAGGATGCCGCCATCCGTACGGACTTCAACATCTATGGCACCAAGTCGGATTTCGTCCATAATCTCAAGCAGAAGTCCAAGATGAAGGAGTTTTTTCGCAAAAGCGGGGTAAGCACTGTCCAGTTCTCCACCGGTACAACGCGTGACAGCGTAGAGAGCTTCATCCAGAGCGCCGGCTTCCCGCTGGTGGTGAAGCCCGATCTTGGCTCCGGGGCCAGTAATACGTATAAGATCAATAACGAAGAGGAGCTCCAGCACTTTTTTGACACGAAGCCGGAGGATGTAGCCTTCATTATTGAGGAATTCATAGACGGAGTTATTCTCACCTATGACGGCCTGGTGGACAGGGACGGGAATGTGCGCTTCGCGGTCAGCCACCTGTTCGAGAACAGTGTGATGGATGTCGTCAATACGGACAACCACCTCTACTACTTCTGTCTGCGGGAGATCAGTCCGGAGGTTGAGGAGGCAGGGCGGAGCATTTTGCAGGCTTTTGACATCCGGGAACGGTTCTTCCATATCGAGCTGTTCAAATCGCACAAGGATGGCCGGATCATTGCCCTGGAAGTGAATATGCGTCCGCCCGGCGCCTGGATGACTGATGCGATTAACTTCGCCTATGATGTCAATGTGTATAAGGAATGGGCCAGCATGGTTGTGCACAATGAGGTTGGCGGTCCATACGAAGGCAAATATTATACCGGCTATGCCAGCCGCAAGAATCATAAGCATTACGCTCACAGCCATGAGGACATCTACCGTGAATTCGGCGGGAAGATTGTCAATTATGACGAGATTGAAGAGGTCTTCAGCAGAGCGATGGGCAACCGCGCTTATCAGTTCCGTTCCCCCGAGCTTTCGGAGGTCAGAGACATTAGAGGCTATATTCAACAAGAAGAGGGATAGGATGTGTTAACGGATGAGGATAAGCTACCATAAGGAGTACAGCCACAACCTGGGCAGAGACATGGAGTACAAAATATACGGCCACGCCGGCAAACCGATGCTCGTCTTCCCCACCTCGCTTGGACGCTTTTATCAATATGAGGATTCGGGCATGATCGATACGCTCTCGTCCTTCATTGAAGCGGGCAAGCTGCAGATCTGGGCCTGTGACAGTCTGGATGAGGAGACCTTCTTCTCCACCCACTGGAACAACGAGGACCGGATACACCGTCATGAGCAGTATGACAAATATATTGCGTATGAGCTGATTCCCGGCATCCTCCATGAGAGCAAACAGAATAACGGCGGGACCGACCAGCGCATTCTGATCTCCGGCTGCTCGATGGGCGCTTATTACGGCGCCAGCTTCTTTTTCCGTTATCCGCACTATTTCGATACCTTGATCGCCCTGAGCGGCGTCTACTCCACCTACTACTTCTTCGGCGACTATATGAGCGGGAACGTCTATCTCAATTCACCGCTGCATTACCTGCCGGGCCTGACGGATGAGCATTATCTGAACCAGTACCGCAGCAGCACCATTATTGCTTGTGTCGGTCAAGGGGCTTATGAGGACGAGATGCTTCATGAGACCCGGCTGCTTCAGGAGGTGCTGGGGCAGAAGGGCATTCCGGCCCGGATCGACTACTGGGGCCATGATGTCAGCCATGACTGGCCGTGGTGGAACAAGCAGATTCATTATTATGTGGAAGGCTGCTTGGGCTAGTGAGGCTGTGACTTGAACGCGAATTGATTTGAATAAAATCATCCTACCGGATGAATGGGATTACCTGCGCGCCACTGCAATGTATGCTGTTTTTCACATACATTCAGGCCATATGCCTGCATTTGAGCACAATGTATGCTGTTTTTCACATACATTCGGGCCATATGCCTGCATGTGAGCACAATGTATACTGTTTTTCACATACATTCGGGCCATATGCCTGCATGTGAGCACAATGTATACTGTTTTTCAAATACATTTGGGCCATACGCCGCTTTTAGCAACCGATGGTACTCGTTTTTCAGCATACCAAGTTCACTCTTGCTCCTCGCGGCTACCCTCAGCCACATTCAGCAACTAAGTACTCTGCGAATCAAGCATCAAAAAAGGAACTGCTGAAATCAGCAGTTCCTTTTTCTTGAGACCACTATCGCCTCTTACTATGCAGGTACATGCTCCGAACAGAACTGAAGCAGCGCCGCTTCCTCATCTTCTTCCATATCGAAATCGAGCAGCTGGCCTGAGGAGGTCTCCAGCAGATCGTAGCTGACCAAGCTTGTCTGCTCTTCTTCCACTTTGACAATCACGCGGGCGGACACGCCGTTCTCCACGTACAGCTCATCATCCTCCGGCACATCAATATTCACGACGAACTCATATCGCTTGCCGCTTAGAATATTAAAAGGATCTCTTACGTTCTCCACGGTGTAGCTTGTAAATGTCAACAAGTTGCATTCCTCATTTCTCAATTCACTGCCAGATTATTGTAACACAGTATCTGCGGCTTTGCCTTTGATCTTCTTGATCTGCTTGCTGCGCAGCTGGCCGCAGGCCGCATCAATATCGACGCCCTGCTCCAACCGGGTGCTGACGCTGACGCCCTGCTTCTTCAGCGTATCAAAGAACGCACGCACCGACTCCCGCTCGCTCCGCTGATACTGGCTATGCTCATCCACGGGATTATACGGAATCAGGTTGACGTTCGCCAACTGGCGGCGGTCTCCGATTAACTCAGCCAGCTCCAGCGCATGCTCCTCGCGGTCATTGATATCCTTCAGCAGGATATACTCCAGCGTGATTCTCCGGTTCGTCTTCTCCAGATAGTAATCAATCGCCGGCATTAACTTCTCTATAGGAATGGCCCGGTTAATCTTCATAATCTGTGTCCGCAACTCATTATTCGGGGCATGCAGCGAGATCGCCAGATTAACCTGCATATTGGCGTCGGCGAATTCTCTGATTTTGTCCGCCAGGCCGCTGGTGGATACGGTGATTCCTTTGCCGGCAATCGCCAGACCCTTATGATCCTTGATGGTAATCAGGAAGTTCAGCAGATGCCGGAAGTTATCGAACGGCTCGCCGATCCCCATAACCACGACATGGGTGACCTTCTGGCCGTGGCCTGCCTGATCCAGATAATGCTGAACCTTCATAATCTGCTCCACAATCTCGCCGCTGGTCAGATCCCGGCTCTTCGCCAGCAGTCCGCTCGCACAGAAGCTGCATCCGATATTACAGCCGACCTGAGTAGTGACACATACGGACAAGCCGTATTTCTGCCGCATCAGCACTGTCTCAATCAGGTTGCCATCATGGAGGCGGAAGAGGAACTTCACTGTACCGTCGGCTGATTCCTGCTTCACATGCTCTTCCATCGTCTGGAACACATAATGCTCTTCCAGCAGCGCTGTGCATTCCTGATTCATTCCGTCCATCTCGGCGAAGCTGGTAATCCGCTTGCGGTACAGCCATTCCCAGACCGCAGTGGCCCGGGATTTCTTGTGCCCATGCTCCAGCAGCCATGCCGTTAACTCTTCCAAAGTCAATCCATAAATGGATTCTTTATTCATTTCATATCCTCTTTTCAAAACATTAAAGTTCAACCTATCTATTTTACCTTGACAGGGACATTAGCAGCAACAATACCTTATTGTCTCAAATTTCGTTAGTTAAAACAAGAGGAAACGCTGCGGAGTTGAGCGCTTGGAGCAGGGAAATTCAAAAAAGCGCAGTCCGCAGGGACCACGCCTTTTCCGTCAAACCTTATTTATACAGAACCTTCTCGACATTGTATTTCGCGCGAAGCTTGTTCACAATGTAGGTCTCATAAATCTCTCTGTCCACCGGATCTTCGACGAGGCAGACTTCGATGCGGGTAACCTCATCGCGGTGGGGCTTCATCACAGATACATTATCCTCGAAATGCTTCTTGATCCGCGGTCTCAGCTTGCGGGCCTTACCCACAAACAACAGCTCGTCCTGATCATTGTAGAACATGAAGATGCCCCCGGCTTCGCGGGTAATCAGGTGGAAATCGGTGAATCCGTAAATATGGCTCAGCTCAGGGTTAGCTTGCTTGTAAATAGTAACTTCCGGTGACGGAATGGTAATGCTGATCATTAAGCTTCACTTCCTCTTTGGATATAGAAATAAATAGTATCATAGAATGGGTAACGTGACTATTTCTATCTTGTGCAAATTGCCGCCGGTTCATAACTTACTTACGCTTCGGCTTCAATTCCGGCATACCCAGCGTAAGAGCCATATTGCACAGCATAGCGTTAGCCAGGAAGGTGCTCACCTTCACCTCAGGATGCGCAAACCCGGCAGCGGTGAACTTGTCCTCCATATGGCGTGTCACCTCCTGCATTCCAGCCTGCATGGCCTGCCGGATTGCTTCATCCCGGATGCCGCTTGCCTGCACCTGCAGAATCAGCTCGTTCGGATGAGTCTCCATCAGGTGCTCATATAACTGGATGGCTTCGGCTAGCATTTGTTTTTTGGGGGCGCGAAATCCGGCAAAAGTACGGAGAACCTGTTCGAACGCACGCTCCAGCGCAGCAATGAACAGCTCTTCCTTGTTCTTGAACAGCTTGAAGATGTACGGCTGAGAGATTCCCACCCTCTCCGCCACCTGGGCGGTTGTTGCCCGGTAATAGCCATACTCGGCAAAAACAATCACCGCCGCCTCCAAGATCTGCTCCCGGCGATTCACAATAAGGGTCTCATCTCCCTGTGGTGAGCGGGTCTTACCGGATTGCTTATTCATATAGGCCTCCCCTTATGCCGAAGCATCCGCTCCCGCAACGATATGTTATTAATCAATCACTCTTCATGGACTGATGAAAAGGACAGCCCTTCCGTTCCGCAGCTTCAAGCTGTCCAGAGTCCGCCTGTTGCTTCTTCCGGTAGACAAAGCGCGGACTTAGCTGCAAATCACGCAGCTTGTTGTCATTCCAGATCGGCGTGGAGGAAGGCGACATCGGCGGAATCAGCCAGCCCCACTTGCCTGACACTTCCCGCCCTTGCTGCTGCTCCTGTTCCTGGAAGCGGACGAATTGGTCTGCGGCTGTATGATGGTCCACAATACTGACCCCGGCTTGCTTGAAGGAATGGAGAACGGCCCGGTTCAATTCCAGCAGCGCCCGGTCCTTCCACAGCGAAGTATTGGTTGATCGGTCCAGTCCCAGCAGTTCTGCCACCGCAGGCAGACGGTTGTAGCGGTCCGTATCGCCGAAATTCCGCGAGCCGATCTCCGTCTCCATGTACCAGCCATTGAATGGCGCTGCCGGGTAACGGATGCCGCCGATCTCCAGGCACATGTCCGAGACAATCGGAACGGAGTACCAGCGCAGGCCCAGCTCCCTGAATTGCGGAATCTCCGGGTGGCTGAGCGGCACCTCCTGTACAAGTCCTGCCGGGATAGGGAAGCAGCGGGGTTCCTCCCCGCCGATGCTGATCACGAGCGGCAGAATATCGAAATCTCCGCCCGTGCCCTGCCAGCCCAGCTTAAGGCAGACTGCAGTGAATTCATCCGAAGCCGGATCACCGGCACGCGGATGCTTCCCGTTATCGGGATAACCGGCATAGCGGATGAGCTGATGATTCCAGATCCGCATGGCACGGCCTTGCTCCTCTTCACTGCGGAAGACGGTAATGACCGGCCGTATCCGGCCGCCGTTATTCGCATGCTTCATATGATGCAGCAGCGCCTCTACCACCTCTTCTACAGTCTCTGCTCCGCGGGCGTCAATCACATCTAAGGAATGCCAGAACAGTCTTCCGATGCAGCGGCTGTTATGACGCCAGGCCATCCTTGCCCCGTGCGTCAGCTCTTCTCCTGTATGCCTGTATGTACCTGTGCGCTGCACCTCTTCCCGTATATCCGCCAGACGAAGGTCCCGTTCACCCTCAGTTAACCCCAGTTCCTGATAGCAGGCCATAATGAAGGACTCCGCCTGCCGGATCAACTCCTGAGTGTTATGCTGTGAAACTGTGTATTTCATCCTCTCTCTCCTATCCATTCGTTCCCTGATGCAGTACCCTCAGCGTATCATCTCTGCTCCAACTCTGCCAGTCTGGAGATAATCCGTCTTTTGCGGTAGAGCATCCGAGCAGCCTCCGTCACCTCTTCCAGCGTCTTCCGGTTAAGGTAAGCGCCGAAGAACATGCCTGCGACCGGAACAGTCTGGAGCAGCTTTTTCCAGCCCCAATTGTCACGGTATACGGTCACTACCTCCTTCCAGCCCTGAATCCTTGAGACGGCCTCCTTGGTTGCGGCCAGAATATTGCCGTCTCCGCCCGCCTGCAGATTCAGTTCCTTCAGCAGCGTGCGCTTCCCCACTACATCGGAGGAGGCGAACTGCATCACCTTCACGGTGAAAATCCGCTCCGCCTTATCGGTCGGATCATAGCCATAACAGAGACCAATCTCTTGAATCGCCTTCAAAGAGAGGCCCAGCACAGCCGGAATATCGGCAGCCAGTGTAAAAATCCCGCCGAAGCCCGTAGTCGCCCCCTGGGCCGTAGCCGTATTCCAGCTCCGCTCTGCGAGCTTCAGAGCCACTGCATCCATCACAGCCAGCGGGAACGGCCCGTCTTCCGGAGCGCCTGCTGCCCTGCTTGTCTCATTCATCAGCTTGCCCACCTTGCGCCCGGCCACCAGATAGTTGCCGCCGTTCTGGATGTAGCCGCCCAGTTCATCGAGCAGCCGGCCTACCTTATCGTGGATAACCTTTGGCGTAATTGCATCAAGCAGCTTGAACGGCAGCCGGGTAATCCGGTCCCAGATCATCAGCCTATTCTGCTCTTTCTCCCACTTGGTAATCTCCTTAAGTGCGGCATACAGCATCTCCGGTGTCTCCGGAGGACTCCATGAACCGGTGTTGTCTGCTTCTGGCATAGTATGTACCTCCCCTGAATGGTCTCGTCATTACCTTATAACCTATTTCATAACAAATGATTGCAGAGGCCCCATATCCGGGCCCCGGATCCCATCAACAGCAAACAGGCATTCCCGGATCAACTCCGAAAATGCCGGTTCACCTTAGCCCGGTTCAGGCTTTAATCTTGGGATTCGCCTGCCTGCTCATCCAGCGAAGACAATCTGCGCTTCTCTTCCTCCAGTCTCTCTTGGACCAGCTCGACCCCTTGTCTGCCGACTGAACCTTCCGGGGCATGGCGCACGGCTTCTTCTGCATGCTCCAGACTGCTCTCTGCCTGATCTATCATCTGCCCGGTCGGATGACTCGAAGCCTGGGTTACAGCGTTGTGCAGCTTCGTCACCGCATCGTGCGCCTGATCCACCGTACTGTTGGTGCGCAGACTGGATTCGTAATGCTTCATAAAATCCTTCCCCCTCCATCTCGGTTTCTGTTCCTCTCTAGGATGGATTGGAGAGCGCAATCTTATGCGGCGATCCCGGCTCAGAATCGCCTACACCAGGAACATGGCGACAATCGTCATGGCCGTAAGGCCCAGCAGGACCGGCTTCAGATTGCGCCGGGCCAGCTCGAACGGGCTGACGCCGCAGATCGCAGCGGCGGGAATGAGCGCCCACGGGATCAGGGTGCCGCCGCCGACCCAGATGGCGGCCACCTGCCCCAGGGCGGTCAGCGTTGCCGCGCCGGAATGGATCGCGGCGGCGAACAGCCCGGCAATCGAGCCGGCCAGCGAGATGCCGGAGAACCCGGAGCCGTCGAGGCCGGTGATCGCACCGATCACCGTCAGCGTTACGGCGCCTACCGCCCCGTTCAGCGGCACGTGATTCGCCAGGGCCACGCCCAGGTCGTTCACGATACCGTGCGAGCCATCCGGCAGCACCTTGCCGTACAGCTCGGTGAAGGCGGCGTCGCCCAGATAGAAGAAGGCGGCAATCGGGATGACTGGCCCGAAGACCTTGAAGCCGAAGGTGAAGCCTTCAATGAGGTAGGCGGTGATCTTCTCCAGCCCCTGCCCCTGGCCGCGATGGGCCAGCAGGGTAATGACAATCAGGATCAGCACAGCGGTTCCCCCGATTAGAGCGGTAGCATCGCCGCCTTGCAGATGCAGCACGAACATGCCGATCACATCCAGCAGGAACAGCAGCGGAATGGCAATGGCCAGCCCTTTGCGCAGACGGTCACTCATGAAGACTGGATGGTCATCATCCGTCCCCGCATCAGCCAGCGGCTCTGCTGCTCCCGGGGAAGAGACCAGGCCGTCTCTCCAGGTGCCGTTCTTCTGGTCCCGCTTCATCATCCAGAATGCGCTGACCGTAGTGACAATCCCCATAACAACAACCAGCGGGATACTGGCCTGCATTACGCTCGACACCGGAAGACCGGCGGCATCCGCCGTCAGCTTAGGAGCGCCTTGAATAATATAATCGCCGGAGAGGGCGATCCCGTGCCCGAACAGGTTCATGGCTACCGCTGCGCCCAACGCGGGCAGGCCGACCCGGACCGCCACCGGCAGCAGAACCGCCCCGACCAGCGCTACCGCAGGGGAAGGCCAGAAGAAGAACGAGGTTACCATCATTATCAGCCCGATGCCCCAGTAGGCCATCGCCGGTGTGCGCAGGAACCGAGTGAGCGGCGATACCATCGTCTCATTGATGCCTGTTATAATCAGAATCCGGCTCATCGCCACGATAATGGAGATAATCATTATGGTGCCGAGCAGCTCCTTAGTCGCATAGACAAAAGAGTTAAAAATCCCCGACACCGACCCGCTGAGCGTCGCCGTTGCCAGCAGTCCGAGCGCCAGAATTCCGGTCACACAGATCATAGTTGTATCACGCCGCTTGATCAGCAGCGCCAGAATGAACACAATAAACACCAGATACACCCAATGAATCGCAGTAAGCTGGATACTCATTAGTCGTGCGCCCCCTTTCCACTTACAAATAGCAAGCAGGTGCTATATGCTATGCAGGAGGATAGGCTATTGTTCCCCTCAGTGACGCGAAGACCTTACAAAAAGACCCCCGCCTCCACATCACATGGATTCAGGGATCTTATTTGCGGATTACACTCTGTTACCGGTGCCTGCCTGCTCTCCTGGCCCGGAGGAACGCGAGCTGCTTCAGCATGTCCTGATCGTATAAGCTGCCCGCGATTTCCGGTTGCCCGGTATGTAGATGGGTATTCTCCTGCACTGCTGCTGGCCTTGCGGCGGCAGGAAGAAGAGTGGAGGTGCCGTCCCTGTAAACGATCAGGCTATGGCCTGGCGAAGGGTGCGGCTCGCGCACATACTCGTCAAGGCAGCCATATACCTTACGCTGCATCACAGGATCTTTGCTCATCTGCTGCAGAATATTCGGAGCGATTACAAGCTCTCGCTGATCCCTCCGGTCTCCTGCATCAGTCTTCTCCCCCTTGCTGCCGTCTTTGGCTACCGCCATAATGCGGACGGACAGACCGTACCTTGCCTTGATTCTGCGTGCCTGATCCTCAATTGCCGCTCCCACAGCCGCCATCATCTCCGGGAAGCTGAGTGAAGATGACCCGGCTGAAGTGTGTTCCGCCTGTTGCGGTGAGCGGGTCAGCGAAGCGGCGTTGATTCGTGATATGGGAATATACATCGAACGTTCCTCTTCTCGCGCGTAAAGTTCAGGACAACTCTTTATCGGCAAAAAGAGGAAAATTACTTATAAAGGGCTATTCCTTAGCCAATGCCCCCGCAGCCGCATCCTCGCCGCCGAGCCGCCCGGAGGTGAAGGAGTAACCCAGTCCAACGCCGTTGCCTACATAGGTATCGTTGAATAGCACCCCTTCAGACTCTACGCCCACGGCATACAGTCCTTTGACTGGCAGACGCTTATCATTCAGCACCTGGAACTTGGTATTGACCAGCAGACCACCCACCGAACAGAGATTGTTGATCTCGGCAATAACGGCGTAATACGGTCCGCTGCTGCCCATAGGAACCAGATATTCCTTCGCCTTGCCGAACTCCGTATCGGTGCCTGTCTTCGCTGCTTCCTCATAGAGCTTGAAATCAGCGGCAAACACCGCAGGGTCCATCCCAGCATTCTTCGCCAGCTCCTCGAGTGTATTGCCCTTGAAGCCGTCGCCGTTCGCTACCATGGATTCGAAGACTTTATCGGCATCCTTCCATGGCTGGTCCAGCGTGAACTTGTCTTTATAAGAGGCATAGAATTCCGGCGGCATACCCGGCAGCTTAGGTGCCTGAAGCCCCTTCATTCCCTTGGTCTTAAGCGCATCCAACTGCGCCTGTGAGACAATAACCAGATGATACGCTCCGTTAAAAGCACTGGTATTCGCTGCCGCAACCGCCGTCAGCGTCGCCGCCTCATCTCTGAATCTCGCACCCGAAGGGCCGACATTCATCAGAGTTGGCAGGTAAGACAGCATCATTGGATAGCTGGCTTCAAACGGCTCGTACTGTGATTTCAGCTTGTCTGTAGCTCTGGCCAGCGTCTGGTGCAGCATCTGCCCGCCGAAGTTGTCCGGCACCTTCGCACCGATCTCCCAGGACATTTTCAGCCCTTCGCCGATGTTCTGCCCAAGCCCGCCGTTCACGCCTTCGAAGCCAAAAGCTTCCTTAACCATCTCTTTATTCCCGGCGTAACCGCCGGTAGCCATTACAACGCTAGCTCCTGAAATTTCCAGGGTAGTTCCGTCAGACTTCTTGGCCACGACTCCGGTAACCTCTCCATTAGCGCCCGTCATCAGCTTCTGTGCAGTGGCCTCCGTGATCACCTGTCCGCCGCCCTTCTCTACGGATGCTGCAAGCATCTTGCGCAGCAGCTCCTGACGGGTCTCATAAGGAGGCAGCATATGGAGCTGTTCCCCGGCGAAGTTCAGGAAGGTGGTGGTATAGCCCTTGCCGGTCAGCCAGTCATAGGTCTCGCCCGACTTCGTGACGTACTGGCGGATCGCCGCCGCATCCACGCGCCAGTGGTTGTTCACGATCCAGTCAGCAATCTCCTTCTCGACTTCTACTTTCAGCCCGCTGCTTAGCGCGGCCGAAGAGTTGTAGAATTTGCCCGCCCAGGACAGGTTGCTCGCGCCGCCGATCGTCGCTGTTTTCTCGATCAGGATTACCTTCGCGCCCTTATCCGCTGCTGATACCGCTGCCGATACACCCGAAGCACCTGCTCCCACAACGACAACATCCGCCGACAGCTGCTCGGTCTTACCTTCTCCCGATTTCACTACAGCCTTTGTTTTAAAAGCCTCCACATTCCCGCCCGCCTGCTTAAGCGCATCCTCCACAGCGGTCAGAATCGCCTTGCTGGACTCGGACGCACCGCTGACGGCATCAATATTCAGGGTCTGGCCGGATAGAATCTCCTCCTTGACCTTGTTGATCGCCTCCACCCCGATTCCAGCGGTTTCGTTCTGGCTGACCACATGGATTCCGGTAATAACCGAATGATCGTCAAGAGTCACCTCAACCTGAATCTTGCCGTCCTTGCCTTCAGCTTCTGCTTTATAGGTTCCCGCTTTGAAGTCTGCCGGTACAGCACTTGTATCCGCTGGCTGTGACGCCTGCGGCGAAGCGGACGGCTGCTCTGAAGCTGCCGGTGCGGCGGAATTGTTACCGCTGCAGCCGCTTAGGAGCGACAGGACCAATACCAGACATGCGGTGAATAGAAACACCTGTTTTGTTGCTTGCTTACGCATCAATTTCTCCCCCTGTGTGGTTAATGCAGCCCCGTTTCTCTCTCTATTAGGACTGCTTACTACCGCACACAGTGTAAACCTTGGTACAGTACCAAGGTCAATGAACAATATGTGAATCTTTTCTCAAAGTAGGGCGGACGCTTACTCCCCTTCTACCGGAATATTAATCTCCAGATACGTCTTGCTGCCGTTACCCGTGCGCTCGGTGAACAGAATTTTACCGCTGATATCCCCGCTAATCTTATAATTCCTTGCTTCCACATACTCCAGCATGAACCCGAAGGCTCCCCGCTCCAGGTAATCCTCGTGGCCGCTGACAATAACGGCAGAGATGCAGGTCGCCGGCTCCAGAACCTCCACACTGTCGTTCAGGCTAACGCCAAGCTTCACCTGATCCTCCGCAAGCAGGCCAAGTCCCCAGCTATACTCCAGATCCCCTAGTCCACAGACGCATTCGCCTGCCTTATTCTCAACCCGGAAGGAGTAGAAGGTGAACGGCAGCAGCTCCATCCACGCCTGGACCGTGTCTTTGAGCTCCTCCTTGTGCAGCAAATGATTCTTGTTCGTCTGCTGAATCCGGTACATGCCCGGCACCTGCTTCATCTTGCACGTATATAGGGATGCGCTGACCTGCATCAGCTCCGCCTGAATCTCCTGAATCTTGCCGAGCAGCAGCGTGCTGCGCCGGATCTCCTCCTCCAGCTGCATACCCGCAGCGGCAATCGACTCCATCACTTGCTCACACGGCGCGTCCTTAATCAGCCCGGCCACATCCTGAAGCGGAATCTGCATGCTCCGGTACCATCTGCTCGTCAATAGATTCCGTGCATCCAGATCGTCGAAATACCTGTAGTTATTATGATGATCCTTCATCGGCCGGACAATATCATGTTTCTCATATAAGCGCAGTGTATCTGCCGTCACTCCAAGAATGGATGCAAATTCACCGATCGAATACTTCATCAGCAGCCCCCCAGCTTACTTGATCACATACGCTCATGCTTTTCGTTCATGTAGTTAATGATAGAGGGTTTGGCCGGGAGACATTGTGGACTATGTCACACAGCTTCTGCCGGAGGACCGGGAAGAGCTTTTCCTGTCGCAGGTGACGGCGGCATGGTCTATACTTGACAGATACGGAAGAAACTGACGAACGGAGGCGGCTGTCATGCCCGCACAGCTAACAGACAAGGTCGCTGGCCTACCCTTGACGCCTGGCGTATACCTGATGAAGGACGGCCTGGGTCATGTGATTTATGTCGGCAAGGCGAAGCAGCTGAGGAAGCGGGTACAGTCTTATTTTTATAATAATAAGGGACATTCGCCCAAGGTGAAGCAGCTGGTTAAGCATATACGCGATCTGGACTACCGGCTGACCGATACGGAGCTGGAGGCCTTCATGCTGGAATGCCAGCTGATCAAAGAGATCAAGCCGATGTATAACCGCAAAATGAAAAACCCGCTCGCCTACAGCTATATTTCCATCGTGGATAAGGCGCCTTACCGGCAGATTGAGATTGGCTACGAGCCAAGTACAGAGGCGGGCAGCCTCGTATATGGCCCTTATACCAGCCGGAGTACGGTGGAGAGAGCTGTGCTGGGCATCAAGGAATCACAGCGCATTCTGTGCAGCAGCCCTCATTCCCGCAGCTCCCGCTGCCTGAACCATTCGCTGGGCTTATGCATCGGCATGTGCGGGGGCGGGGAGGCTGCTGTGGCACAGTATGAAGCCGTCATAGACGGGATAATCTGCTTACTGGAAGGCAGAGACAGCGTGATTGTGGCCGGACTGGAAGCCCGGATGGAGGACGCTGCGCTGCGGTTCGACTTCGAGACCGCCGCCAAATTCCGCGATTATCTGGGGGCCGTCCATTCGCTGCTGCAGAAGGAGCAGGTGATTGAATTCACCGGAGCGAACAAGAATATTATCGTGCTGGAGCCGGTGGACGATCAGTCCCATAAGCTGATCCTTATCAAGGGCAGCGTGATCCTCTACCGCACCCTGCTGGCAAGAGACGCGCTGAACGAAGGGCAGCTCACCGGGAGGATCGCTGCATCCGCCCGGGAGGTCTTCCGCAGCAGCAGCCTGACCGCCGCTACGGAAGAGATGAGCCGCCACAAGATCGACGAGGCCCAGATCATCTACAGCTACCTGAAGAGCAGCTCCAGCCATTATCTGCTCGTCCCGCCGGAGTGGCTGGACGATGAGGGTGTGACGGGGTTAGAGGAAGGGATAGCGGAACTGGTTCAGTCCTCTGTCTTGGATATGTAGCAATTGATTATAGAGAAACTCTACCATCAGCCCCCTGATGAATCATGTCATAATTGTATGATCGTTGACGATTCATTGAATACAGGAGGACATTGATGAACATACAGATTATTCATCCGGAAGCAGACCAGTATGGGAACAGCAGAGAGAATATCTTCATTGCTTTGGGTGAGCAAGGAGATTACCTGGGCAGTGCCTATACTTATCGGGCGATCAATCATCACCAGACACCGGACACCCCGTATCTGATCTATATAAGCGTTGACCCCGCTGAACATTCGGATGAAATTGCACAGCAGGAAGTTAGCCGGGAGCTGTTTAACCAAGTGCTGATCCGGGCGAGAGAGCTGCGGGCATTACGGCCGGATTTAACCGCCAGAATCTACGGCGAATTCCAAGCAGACCAGAAGCAGCGTGACTTTTACATAGGGACCGAGTTCGAAGCGGATTACAGCATAATTATGGAGGCCTCTATTGCGGAAGGCTTCACTTACAACCTGCCGGAAGAGATAACCGTCCAGCCGGAGGACCTTCATTCAGCGGACAGACGGATAGTCTACAAAGAGCGTTACGATACCATATTCATCACCCCACTCAATCTGGACACACTTGCAGAGCAAGGCAGACATCCCCATTTCCACAATCTTTCATTTGGGCGGGACGGCAGGCTGCTGGGAGGCTGTACCTTTTGGGCGGCAGATGGCTACGGTTATATTGAATCGCTCTATGTTATGCCAGAAGCCCGGGGAACCGGCATTGCCAAGGTGATCATGAATTATATTTTTGATTATTTCTTGGCAAATGGGATGAATCTGATCAGACTTGAGGTCTGGGAGCTGAACACCCGCGCAGTAGCACTCTACCGGTCCTTAGGATTCACTAGGGTGGAGCAGAAAACTATGTTTCCCGGGATCACCTTGTAGGCACATTGCGGCAGGCTGTATTACTCTTAATACACCGCCTGCGGCGCAAACGGCCCGGTGCCTTTTAACGTATAGTCGTAGAATTCAAGAATCAGCCTATTCATCGTCTCAATACAGTAATACTTATCGATATCTGCCCGTCCGTGTTGAAGCACATTGGCAAGTATCGGGGAGAACAGCGGCAGGTCGGTCAGGCTTAAGTGCTTGGCCCCCTCAAAATGAACGGTATACGCGTCCTTGAAGTTCGGATTGGCGTTGTTATTCGCTGCGTAAGCCGAGTTCTTCCCGAGCTGTCTCCACACATCGTCCGTATATAGGTTCAGCAGCGGTACGCGGTAGGGCTCATTTTTGGCAACCAGATCATTGATCTTCCGGTCATATACCAGTTCTGTGAAGAACGGGGCATCCAGATTCACAACAGCATCCAGATCGCCGCGCTCCCGGCCAAGCGCGACGCTTGCCGCACCACCCATAGAGTGGCCGATTACGCCAATGTGCTCCGTATCTATGCGTTGGTACACGGGGTCTCCGCTACTGGCGGCTTTCTCCAGGATATGATCGATTACCAGATTCATATCCCCGGTGCGCAGCTTCATCCATTTACGCGTAAGGCCATACAGCTCTTCTACGGTGTATACTCCGTCCTTATTGGAATCGTTAACCTCCCGCATATATTCTGCATTAACCATAGTGACCTTCCCGTCCACACCCTGTGTATAAAAAGAATGGTAAGGATGATCGATGGATACCACAACATAGCCGTGACTGGCCAGCTCCGTGAAGGTTGAAGCGTTGCTCTCTCTCACCCCGAAGGCTCCATGAGAAAAGACGATCAGCGGATACTTGCCCTCCGCATGGCCCGGATACCAGAATTCCACATTCACCCGCCGGTGCTCCCCCGTATCTGTAAACTCCTCCACTCGGGTAGGGTCTGTATAGGTGTAGACAGCCGTTCTGACTTCATATTCCCCTGTCACTTCAGGTGCACGGTACTGCGGGAACAGAATAGGCGGGATAAGTGCGATTTGCAGCGCCACAGCGGTTAGCAGCCTTTTCCACACCCGGGTTGAACGCCTGAACGGTCTCACGTCTGTCTTCTTTCGGATCAGATCCACCGAGCCTTTCAGCGCAAAAACAAACAGTAATACCGCCAGTAATACCCAACTGAAGCTCCAATCGATAACGGGGGACCATGTCAGAATAACGAAAACGATAAACAGGGTAATTCTAATCCAGCTTATGAGCTTAATGCGGCTGTGCATAGGGATTCTCCTTTTCGCGTCAGATGATGATCTCATCATAAAAAACTGCGAAAAGGGTGTATACCCATTTACGGTAAGCTGTAGCTACAGGGCAATAAGATGCACAAAATCACCATTAAGTGGGTAGTTAACTCCATGATTACTCGCGGACCTCCTGCTTCACCGCCCTCAGTCTCTCATTAATCTGCTCCGCTTCCTTCTTATCCTTCTCATAGGACAGCAGACGGACAATGGCATAGACTACAGCGATTTGCAGGGCAAACAGAAGTGCAGCGGACACACTGGCCACAGCTCCAATCAGGCTGGCAAGGGTGATGAGCAGGAGCTCCAGCAGGAGAAAATGAATCACGATCCTAACACGCATCGCCCGCTCGCTTACCTCTTCAGGAGCGTACAACATCAAGCCTGTCAATGCTCCAAGCAGGGAGAAGCCCATAATCGTATAGATGGATATCAGGTCAAAGGCGAGTTCCGGGATAAAAATCTGCCGCAGCACCGTAATGATTATGATGATGGATGCGAAGATAACCAGAAAATCGCGGATGATGTCTTTGGCAACCTCTGAACGCTTCATGCTGTAATCCCCCTTTATAATCCAAGTCTTTGTTTCAGTACGGGTACATACTGTCTTGAAATGACTACACGTTCCCCATTATCAAGCAGAGCTGTGAACCGGCCGCTGAGGGATGGACGCACGCTCTCAATCTTGGCGATATTCAGAATCGTGGATTTGGAGGCGCGAAAACAGTTCTTGTCCCGGCACAGTGCCTCCAGCTCATACAGCTTCTGCTTCACTTCATACACCTGGTTCTCGCTGTAGACGAATACTTTACCGTCCACGGCTTCGAAATAATAGACATCACTGAGCTTGATGCGGCTGACCCGCTCTTCCTGTACCCCCAGGAGGACAAGAGTCTCTGCCTTAAGCTTATGTACAATCTGACTGATCTCATCAGTTGCTTCATAGCATCTGATGAGGATTTCCTCTTGCTGCTCCCTGCTGATGTGCTCAATAGAAATTCGGATAGGATCACCTGCGATAATTCAGATTTGAAGGTCTGTTGCCTAATTAATGTACATGATACGGGAACCGCTCCCATACGACAAATATAACTTCTACACAGGTACGCCAAGTGGAAACGGCTTTGCCGTCCTTTTAAAGGACGGTACCGTTTCAGCGAGAAATAGAAGGATAACTTATCGTGTGAAACATATAAATTCTATTTCAAAAAAGGCTGCCCTCCGGTTGGACCGGTCGGACAGCCTTATATAAACTTAGTTGTTATGATACCGCCCTCTAGGCACGACCAGCGGGGAACCGGAGACCGGGTCAGGAATGACTGTAGAGTCCAGCCCGAAGATCTCTTTGACCCGCCCGCTTGTGATGACCTCTGCGGGTGAGCCCTCCGCAACCAGCCTGCCGGAATGCAGCGCAAAGATATGGTCGGCATACCGGGCGGACAGGTTAATATCATGCAGCACCATGACAATGGTGGTTCCGTGCTTGCGGTTCAGATCGGTGAGCAGGTCCAGGATCTCCACCTGATAGGTGATATCCAGGAAGGTGGTCGGCTCATCCAGGAACAGGATATCGGTCTGCTGGGCCAGGGCCATTGCAATCCAGACCCGCTGCTGCTGGCCGCCGGACAGCTCATCAATATTACGGTTAGCGAATTCGGTAATATTCATAATCTCCATCGCTTCGGCCACAGCCTCGTAATCCTTCCTGGACCAGCCGCCCAGCAGCGACTGGTGCGGAAATCTGCCGCGTCCCACCAGGTCGGCAACCGATATCCCTTCCGGCACAATCGGGGATTGCGGCAGCAGTCCGATCACCCGGGCCAGCGCTTTGGCTGGAATCTGCGAGATCGGCTTGCCGTCCAGCGTCACCTGGCCTGCGGTATGCTTGATCAGCCTAGCCATGGTTTTGAGCAGGGTGGATTTCCCGCAGCCGTTGGAGCCGATAATCACACTGATCTGATGATCCGGGATCACCAGGTCTATCCCATGAATAATCGTCTTATTCTCATAGCCCGCCATCAACTGCTCAGCTCCAAACACATGTGCCTTGTTCATTATAACTCTCCCTTTCGATTCATGCGGATTAACAGGAAGATCAGATAAGGTGCTCCGAGTAATCCGGTAATGATGCCTACAGGGAATCTGTACTCAAATGCAAATTGTCCAATCAGATCGGACGCCAGGACCAGATTCACGCCGACCAGACCTGCGGGGATGATGCTGGAGGCGCCTGTACCCACCAGTCTTTTGGCAATCGGCCCTGACAGGAAGGAGACAAACGCAATAGGTCCGGTAGTAGCCGTAGCAATCGCCACCATGCAGACAGAGCTGACAATCAGTGCGATTCGGGTCCGGTCTGTGCGGACTCCAAGCGAGGTAGCCGACTGCTCCCCCAGCTCCAGAATACTCAGATGCTTGCCCAGCAGGATGATGATTGGCGAACAGATCAGCACGATGATCACCAGCGGCGGAAGCTCGCGCATCTGTGAGCCATTGAGACTGCCGGTCAGCCAGCGGACCGCTGAAGGGATGTCCTTCTCGGAGCCGATCAGCAGCAGGTAGGAGATCACGGCATCCAGCATCGCCTGAAGGCCGATCCCGATCAGAATTAACCGCCCGATAGAGAAGGTTCTTCCCCTGGAGAGCACGTAGATCAGCAGCACAGTGGCAAGGCCAGCGATTACCGAAGCAACAGAGACTACAGCTCCGCTGGCTTGCAGGATCACGATGCAGTATACCGCCGCCGCACTTGATCCGGAAGTAATGCCAATGACATTCGGGTTCGCCAGCGGGTTGCGCAGCATCGTCTGGAAGGTGTACCCGGCCATACCGAAGGCGAATCCGGCAAAAAGACCCGCCAGCATCCGCGGCAGCCGGATAATATTCACGGCGAACGAGACACCCTGGAGTTCTTCGCCAGAGAGTGCGCGGATGACCTCAGAGGCCGGATAGATGGTATTCCCGAGTAGAAGCATCGCGCAGCACAGTACACAGGCAAGTACTGCAAGCAGGCTGGTTACAATCAGGCCCCGGCGGTGTCTTTGACGTCTGCCCGCCATAATGAATTCAATCGTTTCATTTCTCATAAGGATCGCACTTTCGACTTCATCGCTAATAGAATTAGGATCGGTGCCCCTACAAAGGCTGTGACCACACCGACTTCAAGTTCTCCGGGGCTGCCAATCAGCCGGCCGCCTACATCGGAGACCGTGAGGATAATAGCCCCGGTGACCGCTGACATCGGGATTACGAACCGCAGGTCCGAGCCGAGGATCAGACGGATTACGTGAGTGGACAAGAGGCCGATGAACCCGATAGGTCCAGCCAATGCTGTCACTGCTCCGCATAATAATACCCCGGCCAGCGCGGCGGTAAGCCGCAGTGTCCCTGTGCGGACCCCGAGGCCGGTCGCCACATCATCGCCCAGGGCCAGCGCATTCAGGGCCGGAGCTGTAATGAAGGCAATCAGTATGCCGATCAGCAGGAACGGAAGGAAGGTAGTAATGCCGCTCCAGGTCCCCGCACCCACGCTGCCCACCTGCCAGAACCGGAACTGGTCCATGACGTAAGCGCGCGGAATCATGATGGCGGTAACCAGAGAGGACAGAGCCGCGCTGATCGCAGCACCCGCCAGAACGAGCTTAATGGGCGTGGCTCCGCCACGCCCCATCGAGCCGATTCCGAATACGAATACCGCTGTAATTGCAGCTCCGGCTAAGGCTAACCATATATATTGGCCCGCAGTGCTTATGTTCAGGAATGCAATTCCGCAGACCACGAACAAAGAGGCCCCCGTATTCACCCCGAGGATGCTGGGATCGGCAATCGGGTTGCGGGTCACCGCCTGCATCAAGGCTCCCGATACACCAAGCGCCCCGCCGCACATCAGGCTGAACAACGTCCGGGAAATCCGCTTGCGCACCACGTTTGCCCCATAGCTGTCCACCTCTGGACGGAATAGCCCATCCATCAGCTCATTCCAGCCTACATGACGGGCTCCCAGTACCAGTGAGGCAATGATGCACAGGACCAGCAGGACCATGCAGCTCACCAGCACCAGGATGAAATTCTTCGGCATATGCAATTTTAGCTTGTTATCGCCCGAAACCGGTGAACTCATCATTTTATTTTATCAATAGCTCCCCCAATTAAGGCAAGGTATTCATCAATCGTATACGCAATGGACAGCGGGTTCGGTGTTCCGGCAGCAACCAGCGGAGTATCACTGTCGATAAAAGCTACCGATCCCCGTTCAATGGCCGGGATTTTGCCGATCAGTGAATCTGCCTGAAGCGTCTTAAGCAATTCGTCATTGCCATAACCTACGATCAGATCTGCATCATACAGGGCTTCCACATTCTCGGAGCTTAAGCTGAGCGAGTAGCTGGTAGGGTCTGTAATCTGTTTGGTAATGCTCTCGGGATATGTCATCCCCAGCTCATACAGGAATGCGACCCGGGAGTCTACTGGTGTATAAATATGCAGTTTCGACAAATCCTCAGCGGAGAAATTGACCCAGACTACTTTTTTGCCGGCAATCTGCGGATATTTGCTCAGCTTGTCGTTAACTAAGGCTTCAGTATCCTTGATGAGCTGCTCGCCTTCAGGTTTCATACCCATGCCTTCTGCGTTCAGTAGCACCTGCTCACGCCATGTCGTAGCCCAAGCAGCTGTAGGGTAGGCTACCACTGGAGCGATCTTGCTCAGTGTCTCATAATCTTCTTTCGTTAGGCCGGAGTACGCGGCAAGAATAACATCCGGGTTGGCGTCAGAGATCGCCTCGAAATCAAGACCATCAGTATCCTGGAACACATTCGGATCCGTTACATTCAGCTCTTTGAGCTTATCTGCGGTCCAAGGCAGCAGCCCGCTGCCATCCTGCACACCGAAGTTCGCAGCCGAGAAGCCTACAGGGACAACGCCCAGGGCCAGAACCACATCTTGGTTAGCCCATTGCACAGTAACTACGCGTTCCGGCTTGCTCTTAATTACAGTTTCACCAAGCGCATGCTTGATGGTGATCGGATATGTCACAGCATCCTGCGCCGCTGGTGCTTCTGTGCTTGCCGCTTCGCTGGTTGAAGCAGCCGCCGGTGCCGGAGAAGGAGATGCGGCTGAATTCGGCTGATTGGAGGAACAGCCTGCCAGCACTAGAGTTAGTGCTAATGGAATGAATAATGTCTTGAAAGAGAACTTTTTGGTGCTGTTCATGTGTGGACCCTTCCTTATCTGAATATGTATTTTGTGGTTTCATGCAACTTTATACGATAATGAGAATCATTATCGCTAAATATATAGGTGATGGGACAGGTTGTCAATGTAAAAGTTAGGTTCCGCTTGCAAACGGCCGAGCAGGGAACCAACAATTTGTGGCATCCTCCCCACAACAAAAACCACAAGCGGCACTAGTTAAAGTGAGCCGCTTGTGGGACTGTCTACTGTGAAAAGTGAGCTTGGAATACCTTAGCTTACATGCTCTTAGTCAATGTGATGGACCGGTCGGCTGTGCCCCATTGTACATTCCAGCCAAGAAGCTCTGTAATGAAGCGGAGCGGGACAACCGTTCTGTTGTCGTCGTTCACAAAGACTTTGGCACCGACGGATTTTCTCATGCCGTTGACTTCCATGAAGTCTTTGTTCATCCAGAACACCAGTGTGTCGTTGCCTGCCTTAATGGTAACCTGCTGAGCTTGTTTGTCCCATTTCACATCCGCTCCGATGCCTTCACTCAGGTAACGAAGCGGGATGTAGGTCATTCCGCTCCAGATGAACGGCTTGGTATCCATTTGAGTGACTTGTCCGTTAATGTTCAGGACGCCGCTGCCCACCTTCATCCAGACTTTCGTCATGGAAGCAGGATCTGCTGGTGTTGCAGGTGCGGGTGCTGCTGCATCCTGGAACTTGTCATTGAACTGCGTAACAATCGCATTCCCTAGCGCTTGGCCTACTCCGAACATCGTCTTGTAGCCCTCACGGTTCGTCTTGTAAGAAGCGTCATAGTTGCCCGCTGCATACTGCGTAAGCACCTGCTGCACCTGATTCTCGTGAGTGGTCAATGCGGATTGCCCCGCTGACTTCGGCAGGTTGCCTGCTGTAGCCGAATCAAGGAATGCTGCGAATTCAGTGGTGAAGCCAGCAATACGCGCTTCTACTGCTGCTTTTGCCGCTGCATCATTGTTCTTCACTGCCGTTACAAAATCAGCCTGGGCATTCACATGATTCGTAACCCAGATCTTCTCAAAAGCCGCTGCCCCTTCTGCGCCATAAATGGAAGCAATCGCTGCTTTGAAGTCTGCCGTATTCATGGCTTCGGCTCCGATGAGTGCATTGGAAGCGGCTCTTCCGTCATATTGCTCCTGCATTTGCAGGACGGACAAGGCGAAGTGTTCACCCGCTAACTGGTTGAGTGCGGATCTCAGATCAGCAGCCTTGGTATCTGCCTTGGTATTCTCGAATTTAGCAGGCATTTGCATAGTAATCGCACTGGACAAGGCCTTGCTGATGCCGAACATCTCTGCATAACCCTTACGGTAAGCTTCATACGCGCCTTTGTAATCACCGGCTGCATAATCCTCGAACACTTCTTGGACATGGTTCTCATGACTTCGGATAACCTGCTTCGCGGCCGCTGCCGGAAGCTTGCCCTCTGTTGCCGTGCCGAGGAAATTCCCGAACTCATCTACAAAGCCGCTTACTTTATCTTCTGCAGCTTTGACGGCTGCGGTGTCCTTGTTCTTCGTCGCCTTCACCAGATCGTCGGTGTACTTGTTATGTGCACGGAAAATCCGTTCAAATTCTGCCGCGCCTGCATCGCCGTACAGTGAAGCAATGGCGGGCTGCATATCGAGCGCGTTCTGATCAAGCGCCTGGTAGGCCGCTGCCGCATCCTTGGTACCGTCATAGGCCTTCGTCATTGCGGTTACGGCAAGGGTGAAATGCTCGGAGAGCAAATAATCCAGGCCCGCTCTCAGCTCGGCAGCCGGTGTATTCACCGAAGCCTTCATCATCGCGGCTGCCGGGGCTGTCTCCGCACCTGCCAGCGCAGGGATCATCAGGGTCAAGCTTAACATCGGAACGACTAATTTCTTCATCTTCATCTCACTTCACTCCTTAGATTGGTGTAATATGTGTTGTTCACGTTGCCTGTTTGTCTGTACATACACTGAAACGCAGGGGATTCAGGTTTGGATCACTATCCCGCAAAAAAAAGCCGCCCGCCGGTATCAAATACCGGAACGGGCAGCCTCTTGTAATAATATAACCTGCTTGCAGATTGAGTTACGCCAGCAACGCGCGTACACCTTCACTCAGCGGGGTAAGCGGACGGTTCAGCAGCTTCGCAAGGTCGCCGCTCTCGATATTCAGCGCGCCATCACGGATGGCTGCCTGAATGGCAACTACGATCGGCAGCGCCGCTTCCGGCACGCCTGCACCTGCCATAATCTTCGCATACGCGGTGTCATCCACCTGCTGCACGGCCACCTCCTGGCCCAGTACCTCGCCGACCACTGCTGCCAGCTCTGCCTGGGTAAGCGGAGTACCGGACAATTCGTAGATGACACTCTCACGGCTCTCTCCGGCCAGGACAGCCGCTGCCGCTTCAGCATAATCGCTGCGTGTAGCCCAGCCTACCTTGCCGTCTTCGGCTGAGGTCAGCCAAGGAGCGCCGGCCTTCACAGCCTGAATGGAGCCGACTTCATTCTCCAAGTACCAGTTGTTGCGCAGGAAAGCATATGGAATGCCGGATTCGCGGATGAACTCTTCTGTGGCACGGTGTACCGGCGCAAGGAACAGGGAACTGTTCTCGGCATCGCCTACACTGGTGTAGACGATGAAGCCTATACCTGCACGGACAGCGGCGTCTACAGCCGTCTTATGCTGGCGGATACGGGTGTCGTTGTCGCCGTCAGCCGAGACGATCAGCAGGCGCTCCACTCCGGCAAAGGCGGTATCCAGCGTCTCCGGCTGATCGAAATCGCCATGACGGACATCGACGCCGCGCGCCTTCAATGCTTCTGCCTTCTCCGGGTTTCTGACACTGGCTACAATATTCTCAGCGGGTACGGTCTTCAACAGAGTCTCTGCTACGATGGAACCAAATTTGCCTGTTGCTCCTGTTAATGCGATCTTCATTCTTCATTCCTCCATTTGGGTTGTTGTATTTCAATCCCGGCTATCAAAGCTCACGTTGACAGCGGTAATTACTGATCATGTAACCATTGTAGTTACAAGTTAGCCGAATGTCAAACCAAATGTTTCGGCCTCAGCCAACTGTCTTGAAATAGCGGTAGATCTGCTCCAGCTTCTTGCTCTGCTTCCCCTTCTTGCTCTCCATATTACCGAACTCGAAAAACTTCACCTTACGGATACCCACGAAGTTGAACAGGGCTTTGCGCATCAGTATCTTATGTGAGTTCCCCAGCCACAGCAGCGGGTAGTGGGTCGGCCCCTTCATACTTGAGATGCAGATCACGCTCTTCCCCTTGAGCAGCCCCTCCGGCAAAAGTCCGCCCTTATCCCGGTAGGCGAAGCCCGATGCGAACATCCTGTCGATGTAGCCCATCAGCATCGCTGGCGGGCGTCCCCACCAGATCGGATAGACCAGCACAATCTGATCGGCCCACAGCAGTTGCTCCCTGTACTCTGCAAGCTCCGGTTCCCGGTACATATCCCGTCTGCGCCGATTCTCATTGAACACCAGGACCGGATCGAATCCGGTCTCGTACAGATCAAGCACCTTCACTTCCGTAATCTTGGCATTCTCCTTACTGCCGCGCAGCACTTCCTTCAGGAAGGCATAGCTCAGGCTCTTATGGTTCGGATGGGTGTAGATCACAAGTGTATTCATCAGTGGTATTCCCCTTTAGTTGTCATTTGATAAGCAAAACATAGCACAGCCGTAAATTACTTGTCAAATGATAATTGTTTTTTGATAATTATTCTGGTATCGTGACCTCTGAGGTGATCTTATGGACAACAACCATCTATTTCAGAAATTTATAGCCTTCACTGCCGCCGTCCATCAAATAACGAACGATATTTCCAAAGATGTGAACTCAGACGGCTTAACGCCGCTGCAATATAAGATTGTCGAATACATCGCCGTCAGCCAGCCTGTTACCCTCAGCGAGATCAGCGACTGCATGAACATGTCAATGCCCAATACCAGCAGAGAGCTGAAGAAACTCAGCGAAAAAGGGCTATGTACCCGCATTACCGACCCCGCTGACCGCCGCAGACAGGGAATTACGCTCTCCGCCGCAGGCGAGTCGTTGATGAATGAGGCTTTCGGACAGATCGCTGTCCGGTTCGAGCAGCGTATTGCGGCTCTGAGCGCTGAGGAACGCAAAGAGACCGAGCAGGCGCTCGATCTCTTGCAGCAGAAGGTATTTTATTTGAGCTGAGGGTAAGGGCTGCCCTGCATTCTATGAGCGGTTATTTCACAGCAACGCCCTTCGCTGCAATCTCCGCAGGCGCAGGAGCCTCCTTTCGCTTGATGAGCAAGGACAGGATCAGTGCAACCACTGCGGCTCCTGTCGTAACCATAGAAGCCACATTCATCCCGTGAATTAAGCTATGGACATCGCCTGTCTGCTTCAGGCCGCCGCCGCTGTAGGTCATTATAGTAACAAGCAGAGCCGTCCCAATGGAACCAGCGACAGTACGCAGTGTAGTGTTCACAGGAATACCATGACGGATCAGAGCAGGCGGCAGAGAATTCATTCCGCTGGTGACGACAGGCAGCAGGGTCAGGCTGACACCGATCATCCGCAGGGAGTAGCCCACCATCAGGAACGTATAGGACGTATGCTCCGTCAGATTGGAGAACAACAGTGCAGAGATGACCGTCAGGCTGATTCCGGTGATTACCATCGTTCTGGCACCTATTTTGTCAAAAATCTTCCCCGCGATAGGGGACATAATACAGATCAGAATCGCACCTGGAAGCAGCATCAGACCCGACTTCAGCGCGGAATAGCCAAGCATGGTCTGCATATAGAGCGGCAGCAGGAGCTGTGCGCTCAGCATGATAATCATCAGGATCATACTGATTACCGTAGCCAGGGTAAACGAGGGACTGGTGAACACCCGCAGCTCCAGCAGCGGATTCTCCATCGTCAACTGCCTCCACACGAACAGGCAGAGCGCGATGAACCCGACCGCGAGGGAGATCAGCACCTCCGTACTTCCCCAACCTTTGCTGCCGGAGACACTGAATCCGTACAACACACCGCCGAAGCCGAGCGAGGATAAGGTCATGGAGATTGCATCCACCTTGCTTTTCACCTGTGGCGTCACGTTCTTCACCAGAAACACGCCCAGGAGCGTAAGCAGCAGCGAGCAAGGAGCCAGAATATAGAACAACAAGCGCCAGGAATGATCCTCCACGAGCCAGCCGTTCAGCACAGGTCCGATCGCCGGAGCGAAGTTAATCGCCAGCCCGATCAGCCCCATCGTGAACCCGCGCTTGGCTACCGGGATGAGAATGAACGTCAGGGTCTGGACCAGGGGAAGCATAATGCCCACTCCGACCGCCTGCACAATTCTTCCGGTGAGCAGCAGGCCGAAGCTCGGGGAAACCGCACACAGAAGCGTACCCGCGCTCAGCATGCCCATCGCAAAGACGAATACCTGCTTCGTCGTGAAGCGCTGAATAAGATACGCTGTAATCGGAACAACAATACCCGTCACCAGTGCAAATGCGGTCGTTAACCACTGCACGGTGCTCGCAGACAACTGGAACTCACCCATAATGTTAGGCAGTGCCGTATTCAGCGAGGATTGATTCAATAGCCCCGCCATTGTCCCGATAATTAGAATAGCCATGATTAGATTGGTTCCCTTTGGTGCGTTCTCCATCTCTGCTCCTCCTCTATCTGTACTTTTAAAACTAACTAGTTGTTTATATTTATCTTTAAAAAAACCGCCCTTACAATAAAGACGGCTCCATGACGCCATGGATAATAAATTGCACGATCTGCCGGGTGGTCTGCTCTCTAACCTGCGGAGAGTCCAGACTGCCGAACAAGTGCTCAAACCTTGAAGACGACTGCAGTGTCATTGCAATTATGTTCATGATCAGCATCGGAAAGAGCGCCGGGTCCAGATCCGGGCGGAGAATTCCGTTCCTCTGGGCGGCCAGAGCAATTTCATGCATCTGAGGGTCATCGTCCGGACGATAGGGAATCTGATTCCAGGTCTTCCAGCCCTCTGCAGCTTCCCAGAACAGGATTCTCAGGTAACTCCGGTGCTCCAGCAGGAAGGAGACCGTCTGACGGGTCCAGTATTCCACGAAATTTTTGAATGCGGACGGGTCCTTCAGTAGCTGCTCATCCTTCAGCAGTTCGCTGATGAACGAGCCGGTGATCTGTTCGCCAATCTGGTCCGCCCGCTTGACCACTTCCGTGTACAACCCTAATTTGTCGCCATAATACTGGTAGATCAGGCTTTTGTTATACCCGGAAGCCTTCGCAATGGCATCAATCCGTGCCGCTGAGAAGCCGGACTCGGCAAAGATCTCCTCGGCTGCATCCAGGATAACGCCCCGGGTCCGGGCGGCATCGTAGATTTTGGCGCTGCGTTTGTTCCCTGTTGTGGTTATGGTTGTTACCCCCTATTCTTATTTATAACTAACTGGTTAGATTATAATCTGCATCCTGGCGGACGTCAAGCAGGGCTCTTACAGCATTGTCTGCGATACGTTACCAACAATTGGCACAAAACCAATTCACACCAATCGCGTCTAACTGGAGAGAGTTAAATCTATCCAAAAGGTGATGAATCCATGACAACAAGAACGACTATGCTGCTGTCTCTGCTAGGACTGGCCCTGACCGCTACGGTGGGCGGTTATGCCCATGCAGATGCAGCACCCTCACCCCAGCCCATCTCCATCTACCTTGACGGGCAGCAGCTTCAGCCGGAGACCCGGCCGCTAAATATCGGCGGGACTGTACTGGTCCCCATGCGCGGCTTGTTCGAAGCCCAGGGGGCTGAGCTCTCCTGGAACAATGCAAGCAAGACCGTAACTGCCGTCAAAGGCGGCACTGCACTTACCTATACCTTAGGCTCGTCCACAGCTCTGCTGAACGGGAAGACCACCCAGCTGGCGGTACCGGGACAACTATCGCAAGGCTACAGTATGATTCCCCTGCGCTTCGTCAGTGAAGCCCTGGGCAGCGAGGTGAGCTGGGAGCCGGCTTCGGGCTCTGTTCTGATCTCCTCGGCAGCCGCCTATGAGACCTCGGTCACCTGGGGGGTCAACCTGCGCAGCACCCCGGATGCCGGGAGCAGTGCGGCTAGTCTGGGCCTGCTGCCCGCCGGAAGCAAGGTCCATGTCATCCGTGAGGTTGATGCCCTCTGGCTGGAGGTGCGGACCGCAGATCATATGAGAGGATATGTATCTTCCAAGCCGAAATTCACGGATTACAGAAGCCCTTCCCTGCTGCAGAAGCAAGGGGAAGCCCTGATTGCTTCAGGTAAGAAATATCTGAATACCCCTTATGAATTTGGCGCTTCTCCTGACCAGACGAATACGTTCGACTGTTCTTCTTTTGTGAAGCGTGTATTCGGGGATACGCTTGGGATTGAGCTTCCCCGCGTCTCTTACGATCAGGCTCAGGAAGGCCGGAAGGTTGGCCTGGACGAGCTGCGCACCGGAGATCTGCTCTTCTTCACCGCCAGGGGCCTCGACATCGGACATGTAGCCATCTACGCCGGAAATAACCGGATTCTGCATACCTACTCCAAGGAGCAGGGTGTACATATGGAGGATTTCAGCAGCAAGTGGAAGCAGCGGTTTGTTACCGCACGGCGGATTCTATAGCGGGGAGAGCGGGCGGGAATTCAGCGGTCCCCGGTAACAGTTGGATTTTCTACACTTGCTGCCTAAGCAAATGCCCCATTCAGGAGTAACAGTTGGAAAAAAGGCACTTAATCTGACCAAACGCAGCCGAGTCTATAAGATTCGGTGAATTAGGTGTACTTTTTCCAACTGCTTCTTCATATGACTTCATTCCGCCAGAAATAAGTGCCCTATTTCCATCTCTTCGCACCCGCTTCTTGCTGTTTCTTGCTAGGCCTTGCGCACAAACTCCGATTTCAGCTTCATTGCGCCGAACCCGTCGATTTTGCAATCGATATCATGGTCGCCGTCCACCAGACGGATATTCTTCACCTTCGTGCCTATCTTCAGAACGGACGAGCTGCCTTTGACTTTGAGATCTTTAATCACCGTTACGGTGTCTCCGTCAGCCAGGACATTGCCGTTAGCATCCTTCACTACCTTCTCATCATCGCCACTTGCGCCCGCTGCATCCAGAGACCACTCATGTGCACACTCCGGGCAGACCAGCAGCGCTCCATCCTCATAGGTATACACAGAGCCACATTGCGGGCAATTCGGTAATTCATTCATTGATTAATAATCTCCATTTCTGCTTAATGCATGTTGTATTGGGTAAGTCTGCTTTATTTTAGCATATTCCTGCGCATGGTAGTTGATAAGATCATATTATTATATTAATATCTAATTAGATTTATAACTAATTATAAGCGGGTGATGATATGATTTGGTTAGAACCAGTACTGGACCCGTTAGCGCCGGAGAGTCTGGATATTCAGGCCGCCATCCTGAACTCTCAGCCTGAATTCAACCAGATGGTCCTGCATAAGGCGTATCTGGAACCTCTGGAGCTGGAGGAGGAGAACCGCAACAACCTCACCATGGGGGAGAAAATGCTATACATCAGAAGCCATGACCGGATTGCCGGTCTGATCACCTACCTGCCTGACTATAGCGCGGATCATTATCCGTGGATCGGCCTGCTGGTGATTCACCGGCAATACAGCCGGCAGGGGATCGGAAAAACCGCCGTACATGAGCTGGAGCGAATGTTCAGGAATCATGGCCTCAGCGCCGTCAGACTAGCCGTTCAGCTGGAGAACAAGGCCGGGGAGGCCTTCTGGACCCGAAACGGGTTCGCCCCGGTCAGAAGAGCGACCGATAACCACAATAACGAAGTGGATGTTTATGAGAAGCAGTTTAGATGAATGGCCGGTGTGGTAAGAATTAGGATGTAGATAATTCCATTTCAATGGATATGCGGGAGGAATACGAGCGTGAATGAGGGCAAGAATAAAGCTGACTTAGCCGGACAACTGCTGGCAGGGGAGCAAGCTGAGGCTGAAGGGCTTGCCGCCAAGGCTGTAGACGCGATCGAGAACCTGTCCGGTGTGCATCCCGGATACCGCCGCGCCCATGCAGCGGGAGTCTGCTGCCGCGGCTTCTTCCGGCCGAGCGGACTGGGGAAGGAATTCACGGAGGCGGAACACCTTCAGGAGCAGCAGGTGAATACCATTATCCGCTTCTCAGGCAGTTCCACCGATCCAGCACTTGCGGATCTGCTCTCCCCTGCCAAGGGGATGGCTGTCCAGTTCATCCTGCCGGATGGCGAGGTGACGAATCTGGTTGGAGTGACCGTCCCTGTCTTTTTTGCGCGGACCCCGGAGTCCTTCATCGATATTGTACATATGGCCCACCGGCTGCGGACCGGAACACTCGGACCGATTGAGCTGATGAAGGAAATTGTCAGCCACTTCAGCGAGAGCAAGGAGGCCCTGCTCGCTGTGCGGCGGCTGAAACCGCCTGCCAGCTACGCCGAATGCCACTATTACTGCATACATGCTTATGTGCTGGTCAATGCAGAAGGCAGGCAGCGGCCTGTCCGGTTCGAGTGGATTCCCGAGACGGGCGTGCGCACACTGACGCTGGAAGAGGCAGCGCAGCAACCGGACCGCTATCTGGAGGATGAGCTGGAGCTGCGCTTCAAGGATGAGCCGGCCATCTTCCAACTGGTCGCTGTTCTTGGAGAGGAAGGCGATGCTACGGATGATCCTACCCGTGCCTGGTCCGGAGAGCGCCGGAGAATCGATCTCGGGCGGCTGCATATTTCAGAGATCTGCCCCGATCCGAAAGATCTGCTCATGGACCCTACGATCCTTACAACCGGCATGCTCCTCTCGGATGACCCGATTCTGAGGTTCCGCAGCGCGGCCTACGCCGAATCTTATGGACGGCGGATCAAAGGAAGGTAGCTGCTGCCTGCTGCGACAGATTTATACCGGCCCAGCGCCAAAGGGACACTGCGCCCTTTGGCGCTTTTGATTCAAACGCTATACTTAGTTGGTTAATGGATATTAATCCGGTTACAAGAGAAAGGAGTGCAGTATGCAGCAGGCCATGGTCATCATGAACCCGTCGTCCGGCAAGGCAGAGGCGCGGGATTATATCAGAGCAGCGGAAGAGGTGCTGCAAGGCGCAGGGTATCAGGTTACCGTCCAGGAGACCGCAGGGGAAGGAGATGCAACCGCCTTCTGCCTCCAGGCATGCGCCGAGTGCTATGATCTGGTGGTTGCCATTGGAGGAGACGGGACGCTCCACGAGACGATGAACGGCCTTACAGATCAGCAGCACCGCCCCACACTTGGCATTGTGCCGATGGGCACCGTCAATGATTTCGCCCGCGCGCTACAGATTCCGCTTATTCCTGAAGAGGCAATCCAGAGCCTGGCTTCGCCACGGACCCGAAGAGTCGATATGGGCCGGCTGAATGACCGGCTGTTCGTCAATGTGGTAGCCGCAGGCTCTCTGGCAGGCTCCCTCTCCTCGGTCAGCTCCGAAGACAAGAGCCGGCTCGGGTTCCTTGCTTATCTAAAAGAGGGCATTAAGGAGCTGGCCAGCAATACTGCACATCCCCTGACGATTACTCACGACGGGGAGATCTGGGAAGGCTCCTCCCCGCTGTTCATTGCTGCACTGACGAATTCCGTAGGCGGCTTCGAGAAGCTTGCTCCTGCTGCCGCTGTAGATGACGGCCTGCTCCATTGCTTCATCGTCAAGGACCTGCACCTGCTGAATTCCGTTACGGTCAGCATCTCCCTGCTGCTCGGCAATCTGCGGAATCATAAGGATGTCATCTATTTCACAGCCAAGGAGGTCTCCGTCCGCTCCACTCAGCCAGTACAGACGAATGTGGATGGCGAGCAAGGTCCGCAGCTGCCGATCCGCTTAAGCACCATTCCGCGCCATATTCAGGTCGTGGTGCCGGAGGAATGACCGACTAAGGCACTCCAGGCTACAGGATACAGGGTACAGGAAGCCGGGACAAGCCTCTTCCTCAACTGATTCCATGCAGCTCTGCGAAGTCCTCATCCAGTGTCCATTCCAGACGTCTGACCCATTCACGCTGCACTTCCTTGGGCGCTATCTGCAGGCGGTGCAGGATATTCCATACCCTGTACAGACTCGCCGCCTTCATCTGTTGCGGCGTGAAGGACAGCGGGTTAACAGACAGATAGCCCTGCAAGAAGGCCGTGTTAAGCAGCACGGATTGTACGGGATAATGATGCTTCGTGAACCAGCAGACCCAGGCTACATCATTCAGCGGGCTGCCCCATTCCGCCCATTCCCAGTCCAGCACATGCAGCAGATCATCGCCTTCACAGAGCAGATTATGTACTCCGTAATCGCCATGGGTCAGGACCCACGGAAGCTCCCCGGCCTCCGCCGCAGACAGAAAGTGAAGCGACTGCCTGCCGAGAGCGGCGGGGATGAATTCCAGCTTTTGAATCACCTGACTCAGTGCAGATCTGTTGCTGAGCCGGATCTCTGTCTCTTGCGGCTGATAAGGGCGGGAATGAATCTGGGCAGCCAGCAGTTGCCCCATTCTGCTGTAGATCCGCCCGGCTCTTGTCCAGTCCCTGGCATCCAGAACGGATTGGGCGTTCCCGCCCTGCATGCAGTCCATGATGATGATGCGCATCCCCTCCATCTCCGCCACCTCATGCACCACCGGGGTATCACAGCTTCCCTGCACCAGCCGCATCACCTGAACCTCATTGAGAGTGTCTTCATTGGACAGATTTGTTATTTTGGCTACAAGCGGCGGCTCCGCCCCCGCCATCAGATAGGTAAGATTCGTATATCCCCCTGTCAGCCGTTCCAGCCGGCAGGCATATCTTGCTTCCAGACCTCTGATGATGTTCTCAATCATGATATGAATCCCTCTCTTTTCCCTTCAGTAGACCCTATGCCAAGTGAAAACGACTTTTCCATCCTTTTAGGGACGGCACCGTTTCAGCGAGAAATAGAAGGATAAGTTATCGTGTGCAACGTATAAATCCTTATATTTCAAGAATATCACATGCTCCATTTCATTACAGATTAAGCTATTCTGCACAAGCAGCTCTAGGCTTCAGCCCTCTCTGTACAGCAAAGAGACCGGCAAGAGAATCCCGGCCAGTCTGCTTGGGTCATGCCTCTTAGCGGTCCCTACGCACAGCCAATACCTGCCCTGGACGGTGCTTATGCTTGTGGCCTGAACGGGACGTACAGCTTGCGGATCAACACCATTTGACCGATATGATAGGCATTATGAGTTGCCGCATTGCTAATGATCTCCCACCATGCAGCCGGTACCGGGAACCCGTTCACCTGCTCCTCCAGCCCTTCCTCAGACAACAGACTCTGCCAGTTCAAGAGCGCCTGCAGCAGCCTTCCGCGCAGCTCACTGAACGCAATATCTGCCGGAAGCCTGAAGCTGAGGTTATTATCCTTAACCGGAGGCACAGCGTCCATATGCCCCTCGCGGTACCGTGTCTGCCAGGCTTCATTCCAGTACAGCAAATGCTGGGTAAGCTCAGCTATGCTGTTGACTCCTTCACCGGGCTTCCAGAACGCTTCCTCCTCGGTCACGTCCTCCACAGCCTGCATATAGGGAAGATGCCAGCTGGGATCGTTGGCCCCGGCCAGCAATTGATTGGCAAGCACATCCTTGGCATGAATCATTCCTTCACTCTCCTCTACTCCGCATTCCGTTATATTCTAAGTAAAGCCCCCTTCCCTACCGGGAACGAGGACTTCTCTACTGGCTGGAGGGCTTGTATTCGCTCAGCTTGCCGTAATAGACCAGATGCAGCCGGTCGCTCTGCCGGAAGTCATCCGGGGTGACGAGTGCAGGCAGCTTGTTCCACAGCTTAATGCCCGAGCGCTCCAGAATCTCGGCAACGAACTGCGAACAGAAATACGAGTTACTGAACTCCACCGGCTCCTTCAAGGCAATGCCGATGACGCCTAGGATATTGTAAAGATACTTCTGGCGGCTGCGGATGAAGACCTGGAGCACCCGCTTCATTTTCTCAACCTCACGGTCCGTAACCTGAAGCTCGTAGATGACGCAAGTCGTCTCTGGATATTTACTGTAGGTACCTGTGCGAATATCCTCCTTCACGAACCCGCCGTTCAGCGGATTGGCCGGATGCTTCCTTCCAAAGCTATATAGCTCGGACAGCTCCCTGTTAAACGAGATCGAGGCATGATTATACGGCGCTTTGGTATACCCCTGAATGAGCTTCGTGAACAGCGTTCCCGTATTGGTGAGCATGATGTACACCGATGGATCTGCTGACATTTACAATATTTCCCCTTATCAAGTCGGTTGTTTTGCTTCATAATAAGCTGGACGCTCTATCTATTTTAGCATAAAATTCCTATATTGAAATGATACCCGAGACAAGTTGGTGATTGTAATGAACCGTTCTTTATTCACACTAGTTCTGATCTTTGCAGCTCTATCGGTGATCCATGTGCTGTATCTTGTGGTCAGCAAATTACAGAAGGACAAGGATTATACCGGAATCGGCTTCCGCATCCGAACCTGGTGGGGCATGCTGTTCATCTTCTGCCTGGCTACCCTGTCCAATTCGGTCGTGTCCCTGCTGTCCCTGATGGTCCTGAGCTTCTTCGCCCTTAAGGAATACTTCTCCATGATCCGCACCCGAAAAGCAGACCGCAGGCTGTTCCTCTGGGCGTACCTGTCCATTCCGCTGCAGTTCTACTGGATCTACATTGAGTGGTACGGGATGTTCATTATCTTCATTCCAGTCTATGTGTTCCTGCTGCTGCCGATTCCCCGGCTGATTAACAAGGGAACGCTCGGCTTCCTGCGCGGTGTCAGCGCGGTGCAGTGGGGACTGATGCTGATGGTCTTCGGGCTTAGCCATCTGGCCTATTTCCAGTTCGCCACGCCGGAATACGGCGCAGGGCTGGTTCTCTTCCTGGTGGTGCTGACCCAGCTCAATGATGCTGTGCATTATCTGGCCTCGCTCTACATCGGCAAGCACCGGATCGTCCCGACCGCGAATCCCCACCTGACCTGGGAAGGCTTCGTCTGCGCGTTCGTGGTGACTACAGCAGTCTCGTACCTGAGCTATTCTCATCTTACACCGCTGAATCCGGCCTTTGGCTATCTCTCCGGCATGCTGATCAGTCTCAGCGGCTTCTTCGGCAGCCTGACAGTCTCCGTACTCAAGCGGGATCTGCTGATCGGGGATGACGACAAATTCGCAGCGCTGCAAAAAAGCTACCTGAGCCGCGTAGACAGTCTTGCCTACACCGCACCGGTATTCTTCCATGTCATCCGCTACTATTTCGACTTCATGTAGCCGCTGATCACAGCCCTTAATGTGCAAAAGAAGAGACTATCCGTTAATGGATAGTCTCTGCTATGCTGTCCCGCTTAATTCGTGCTTGTACCTGCACTGTCTGGAGCTGTAGTGCCTGCATCTGCCGGCTTCGTGGTGCCTGCATCGGCTGGCTTCGTAGTACCAGCGTCCGCAGGCGGCGTTCCTCCCTCTCCGCCTGGTCCGCCTCCGGCTCTGTTACCTCTACCGCCGAAGCCGCCGCCCCCCGGCCCGCCCATACCACTTCCGCCTGTGGTTACACCCGATGCATTCACCCAGGTCACCGGACTGGTGATGTCAAAAGCAACGAATTTGCTGCCCCCGCTGTACGTCCCGCCGGTATACAATCCGTCTGTTGCTGTTCCGGTAGAGCTGCCGCCGGTATAGACGGTATAAGAGCCGCCGTTCAGTTCTGGAGTGCTGACCACTACGGTCTGGAAGCTCTTTGCCGGAGCGAAGGTCAGAACAGCCTTACCGTCAGCGTCTTCCAGATGAACCATCGTTCCGGCCTGCTGGGTTGCTGCGAACTCCACGCTTACCGAATACTGGCCGGAGTCTTCGCCCGGAGCCTGTGCCATTCCTGATGCACCTGCGGCTACCAGGAATCCGCCTGTGATGTTGAAGGCTCCGTCATAATCCAGAGCGCCGTTGCCGGAGTTCTCGGGGCCATTCACAATGACGGTGCCGCCGGTCATAGTTACCGAGCCGTTGGAATCCAGGCCATCGCCTGCGGCATCTACAGTCAGGGTGCCGCCGCTAATGGTCAGCAGGTTGCTGCCGGTGCTGCTGAACGAATCCTGTGCCTGTGTTCCTGCTGCTGCATTGGTATCGTTGCCTCCGGCCACATTGACGCCATCGTCCGTGGCTGTCACATGAATATCACCGCCGGATATGGTGATGTCCGCCCCTTCTATCCCTTCATAGCTCTTCGTAATATTGACGGTGCCGCCCGATATGGAGACCAGAGCATCGGCATGAATCCCGTCATCGCCTGTAGTGATCTGGAATTCTCCATCTGTCACACTGATGTTTCCGTTACTGTGCAGTGCATCATCGGCGGAATTTATTGTGAAGTTTCCGCCGTTCACGGTCAGGTCGCCGCCTGCTTTAATCCCTTTGGCGCTGACGGATTCCGTCTCCGCCGCTGCTGCGGTGTCTGACTGTGCTGCGCCTGCGGTGCCACTCTCCGCTGCTTGGCGCTGGTCGGCCGCTGGCGCAGCATCCATCGCAGGCGGTGTACCCCCGTCTTCTCCCGGAGCAGGGAAGCTACCGTCCTCCGGCCGCTGGCCGAAGCCGCCGCCGCCCATTCCCGGCCCTCCCTGATCGCCGGTCTTCACTTCGGCATTCACATAGCCGCCGCCGGTTACCATCGTATAGGTGCCACCATCAATGACTGCGGCCGTCTCCGCTTGTATCCCATCATTGGCAGCCGTAATGTCGAAGGTTCCGGCGGCAATGGCGATGAAGCCCTTAGCGGCATCCTTGTCATTGGTTGACTTGAGGCCATCGCCTTCGGCATGAATTGTAATATGGCCGTCCTGAATGGCAATCATATCTTTCCCGACGATGCCGTCATCGGCTGCCTTCACCTCAAGCGTGCCGGACACAATTTTGAGATCATCCTTGCTGGTAATGCCGTCGTTATAGTTGCCGGTAACCGTCAGCTTGCCGGTGCCGTTAATCGTCAGGTCGGCTTTGCTGAAGAGCACAGCGCTTGGCTCATCCTCAGCTCCTTCAGCGAACACATACGCAGCTCCATCCGTCACACTGTTATCCGTCCCTTCCTGCAAGGTGATGACCACTTTGCCGGCTTCCTTGATGTAGACCGGGGCATTATCGCTGTCCGTCAGGTGAGCGTCATTCAGTACCAGCCTTACGGTCCCTTTGGACTGCTCATCTACGATAATCTGGCCGTCACTCAGTGTGCCGCTAAGCACATAAGTGCCTGCCTCCGTAATGGTCACTGTGCCCTCTTGCGCCGTAGCGCCGGCACCATCAACTGCAGCCGTTGTTCCAGCCAGGGTTATAGCGGTCGAATCTGTTGCCGTCCAGGCGGTTACTGCATCCTCTTCCTCCCAGGTCACAAGATCTGCTGTCTTCACACTTGCCGGCTGTCCGGCGGCAGAGGTACTGCTCTGAACGGCCTCAACTGTTGTATTCACGTTGTTACTTGTATCGGATGACGTAGCTGCTTTTGCACTGCATGCCGACATGACTGCGGTGCATAGCAGCATAAGTCCTATTTTCCCGGTTGTTAATCTGTTCTTCATCAGTCATCGTTCCCTTCCTGTAGCGGATTAGTATTCGTTCATGACAGGTGCCATGGTTAGTGAGAGATCCAGGTTCCCGTTACGTGTGCGGATGGCATCCAGCAGCTCCTTCTGGCTTGTCTGCTCATCAATCGTTACAGCGTAGACCAGCTCATACAGGCTGCCCAGCTCCGTGGTTCTGATCTTCTTCAGCTCGTAGGCCACATTGAAGGTGTTGAAAACCTCCGCGAAGGCTTCCTCATAGCCCAGATTCTCAGGGATCGTTACCTTCAGTGTCTTGTGCATTGTCTTCTTAAGTCCAAAGCCTGTACGGTTAAGCACGGTCATCAGAATACAGAGGATCAGGGTGAAAAAGACCGCGTAACCGAAGGCCCCTACCCCGCAGGCCAGCCCTGAGGCCATAGTGAACAGAACGAAAGTGATATCCTTCGGATCACCGGGGGCGCTTCGGAACCGGATGATCGAGAAGGCGCCCGCCAGGCTGAAGGCCCGGGCCACATTGCTGCCGATCAGCAGGATGATAATCGCTACAATGACCGGCAGCAGAACCATGGTCAGCGTGAAGCTCTGTGAGTATCCGGCAGGGCTCGTCTTCATGTAGGTGAAGCTGATCAGCCCGCCGAGGATAATGGCGATGACGATGGTTAAAGCAGCATTCATGAATGTTAGTTCTGAAGTAGACTCAGCTACGGAAAATATCGAATCAAGCATAGCGGACACGCTCTCTTTCTGATTGGCTGTTTCGCAGCATTTTTTTGTATTCGTTGCCGTATTTGGAGAAGCTGGTGCGGTACATCTGATGCTCCGACAGCATCTTGGCCAGCCAGACCGGAATGGTCTTCTCCGCCTTCACTTCCATCAGCCATTGCCCCGGCTCCAGCAGCTCCTCGCCATACACGCCATGTTCCATCTTCAGATCATACCGGCGGCAGCGGATATTGGTATCGAAGGTGATGCGGAGATCGCGGTTATTTTTACAGAACATAGCCTTGCGATCATAGGACAGATAGAGCTTCGGCTGCAGATCATAGCGGGTCAGCAAGTACTTGATCTCTTCGATCACCTGCTTGTTCATATAGCTCGCGAATTCAGGCTCTCTGCCGCTCTCGATGAATGCATAGGCTTCATCCAGCTTCAGCGGGGTTCTTCTTTTGTTGACCAGACCCAGCACCTTCTTCTTGATCTCCAGATAGACCCTGGTGTCGCCTTCAGGAATGCCGTAGGCTCTGATGCGCAGCTTCTCCTTGTACTTCGGCTTCGCCAGGCTGCTGCGGATCAAGGAATTCTGCGGGGTGTCATAATACAGATTGGTGATGGAATAATATTCGTGCTGCTTGTTGTATGCATCAGGCTCCATATATTCCAGCAATTCATGATAGAGCTTCAGATAGGATTCATGGTCCAGCAGATACTTGTTCTCGTAACGGTTGAAGACCTCAATAGCCATGGGGATCAGTTCCTTTCAGGGGAGTAATGAGTGGTGCCGCTTGCTTATGAATGTATCTTAGCCTCCGAACCTTTAGTGAATCTTAAATGGATTAAGGTTGATTAAAGGTCCCCTTGATATAATGGCATCAGCAGCAAATCCATTACTTAAGAAGAGGATGAGCCATCCCATGAGAATATTAATCGTTGAAGACGAGGTCCATCTGGCGGAGGCCTTAACCCAAATCCTCAAAAAACACAATTATTCGGTAGACGCGGTGCATGACGGCAGAGCCGGTCTTGATTATGCGCAGAGCGGGATCTATGACCTGCTGCTGCTGGATATTATGATGCCGGAGCTGGATGGAATCAGCGTGCTGAAGACGCTGCGCAAGGACGGAATCTCCACACCGGTCATCATGCTTACAGCTAAAGGAGAGATCACCGACATGGTGACTGGACTCGATCATGGAGCTGACGATTATATCGCCAAGCCGTTCGCTTCAGAGGAGCTGCTGGCCCGTATCCGGGCTGCCCTGCGGCGTAAGGGCGAGGTGATTCCTGACGATGCCCTGAAGTTCGGGGATCTGGAGCTGAATACGGTTAATCCGAAGCTGACGGTGAAGGGCAAGGAGATGAAGCTGAATCTGAAGGAGACGGAGCTGCTGGAGCTGCTAATCCTAAGGAAGCAGGCGGTCACCTCGAAGGAGCAGATCATTGAGAAGCTATGGGGGTTCGATTCCGATGCGGAGCATAACAACGTGGAGGTTTATATTTCTTTTTTGCGTAAAAAGCTGACCTTCCTGAACTCGGAGGTGCGCATCAGCACGATTAGGGGCGTAGGGTACGTGCTGGAGGGGAGTGCCTGATGTTCAATAAACTCCGAACCCGGTTCCTGATTGTCAATCTGGTCACCATCTCCATTATCATGCTGGTGGCCTTCGCCGCCATCTACATCTTCACGTACCGCAATGTGCAGGCAGACATCTATATGGCGCTCCACCGGATTGCGGACATGCAAGAGCGGGGTCCGGGCGACGGACAAGGCCCGCGCGGTTCAGGTGGCGGTGGCGGCGGGGCAATGCCCGCGGGCCAGGGGCCGATCGACCCTTACCAGCCGGAGCGTTCCGTCTCCTTCAAGGTGCAGACCGATGCCAACGGCACGCTGACCGGCAAGGAATCGAAGTTCACTATGGACGATGAACTCTATACCGCCGCGCTGAAGGAGGCGCTCAGCCAGGGCAAGGACACCGGCCAGTTCACACTGGACGGCAGCCGCTGGATCTTCATGGTGAAGCCTGCAAGCAGCGGACAACAGTTGGTCTTCATGGACATCACCGCCCAGCAGCAGATCCTGACGAACCTGATCTATACCTTCGCGGCTGTCGGCCTGCTGACACTGGTCATCCTGTACTTCACCAGCCGCTACTTTGCGGGGCGCTCGATTGCGCCGGTACGGGAGGCTTTTGACAAGCAGAAGCAGTTCATTGCCGACGCCTCCCATGAGCTGAAGACGCCGCTGACGATTATTAACACCAACGCGGATGTACTGCTGGCGAACAGTGAGGATACGATCCGCAATCAGGCAAAATGGCTGCAGTATATCAAGTCCGAAACGGAGCGTATGACGCGGCTGACGAACGATCTGCTGTACCTGACGGAGATGGATGACTCCCGGACCGGGAAGCTCCACAGCCGGTTCAATATGAGCGAGGCGGTAGAGAATATTATTCTGACCATGGAGGCGGTCATTTTCGAGAAAAATCTCTCTCTCGACTATGACATCCAGCCGGACCTTACCGTGCCAGGCAACAGCGAGCAGATCAAGCAGGTGGTGATGATTCTGCTGGATAACGCAGTGAAATATACGAATCCCAAGGGCTCTGTACACATCTCGCTCTATAAGCTGAACACCGATGTGCTCCTCTCCGTTTCGAATACGGGGGAAGGCATCGCGGCAGAGCATCTGGCGCGGATCTTTGACCGCTTTTACCGTACGGATACCTCCAGAGCGCGCAAGCAGGGCGGCTACGGCCTGGGTCTGGCTATCGCGAGGTCCATTGTGGACCAGCATAAAGGGAAAATCTATGCGAAGAGTGTAGCCGGAGAGTCCGTGACATTCTATGTGCAGTTGCCTTCAGGGAGCTGCAGCAGCTCCGAAGACTGACAGAGAAGGATTGGGCTATAAAAGGGGGTGCCCCGTCAGCTATGCGCTAGCTGGCTGGGGCACCCCCTTCAGTATTGTTGCTTTAATTGATTTCCAGATAATCAAGGTAAGCATCCCAAGTCCCGTCATCGGCGGTAACCACCAGCTCAATCACCTGGTTGCCGGTTCCATGGCTGACATTGCTGATCGTATAGACCGCAGGGCTGCTTCCGCCATAGTAGAAGGTCCCCTTCGTCACCCCGCCGATCTTGAGGTCCACCCTGGCCATATTGGCGTTATTGGAGGCCCCGCGCAGGGAGAAATTATGGGTGCCGCTGGTGAAATTCTGGGTGTACTTCACGGAATCATTATTCGCGTACAAGGCAACTCCGGAGAAGGGTGAGCTGATGTTAGCAGTATATTGACCCGCCTTAGTCATGTTCTCCGCCTCTACCTTCGTTGCAGCGGGGCCAGGACCATTGCCGCCATCTGGCGCAACCGCCCTGCCGGTGGACGGCGAGATCATGCCTGAGCACAGGTTACGGTTCTTGAGATTCTGTGCAATCTGCGGTACCGCCTGGAGTGTGGTCTGGTATTGGTCATGCATCAGGATGACATCCCCATTCTTCATCGTGCCCACAGCAGCCACGATCTGGGCGGTTCCCGCTCCGTTCCAGTCCTGCGAATCCACATTCCAGAGCACTTCAGTAAGGCCATTCTGGGCCTCGATGGACTTGAGAGTCGCGTTAGTCGCCCCGTACGGCGGACGGAACAGCTTCGGAGCAGTGCCGGTAATGGATTGCAGCGTCTGCTGGGTATTCGTAATCTCCGATGTAATCTGGGAGTTGCCCACCTGGGTCAGATTCGCATGCGACCAGGAATGGTTGCCAATCCACATCCCTGCGTTCTTCTGGGCCAGTACGAGCGAAGGATTGTTCTGCGCATTCTGCCCGACATTGAAGAACGTGGCGCGCAGGCCATTCTGCTGCAGAGCATTCAGCAGGTTCGTCGTGTTGCTTGGATTCGGCCCGTCATCATACGTTAGAGCTACATAGCCGGCCGAGCAATCGGCGGCGAACACCTTCTCCCCGCCTACCGCCAGCGACCCCACAAATAAAGACACGACAAGCGACCCGATAGCTGCCCATTGTATAGCTTTCATTCTAAACATTCTCCTAATTCCCCTCTCGGCTTGAATAGTTTCCTGACTGTACCCGTTAAGGCTGTAACAGTATGTATTCGCTCCGTTGAAGTCAATCGCTTACATTAGTAATTATAGCAATTATTCCCTTTTTAAGCTAGATGCGATTCTTGTAATTTGTGCTAAACAATCTCAGCTATAACGATGGAGCAGTTAATTTTGCTTGTTCAAGTTCATTTGCAAATTGCAAAAGAAATTCTTTATTGGTTTTTAACGGAGGAAGAAATAAGCTTTGATGTTCGAAATAGAGAATAAACGAACCTGTGCCATATTCATGAACCCACTGCACTCCAAAGGACTCATCAGAATGTGTAAATTCCCCAGTATATTCTCCGGGAAAGTCCTTCAGTAAATCAATAAAGGCATTTAAAGTGATATTAGCCCAGCCTAATGTAAAGGATTTCACCATCTTCTCATCATGTATAAAAGTGATATTGAGTTTACTGCCTTCAATATCTTCAGGTATATGGTAGATGAAATCAATATTAATATACGTTGAAGATGTCAAATCCTGATTATGCAGTTCTGGCATAAGATCCTCCTTTATTCAATAATTTTCCATAATTAAGACCTGTCCGGGATGAATAGGTTTTCATTTTATCCGTATGATATAAAGTTCGACTTTATCAAGAACCATATACGAGGAGGAAGATGAATGACCTTTGGTTTCAGGACACTGGGGAAAATGCTTTTGGCTCTAACACTGCTTGCAGGTACCGCCGCTATTGCCGGACAGCCGGTGAAGGCTGAGGGGGCAACGAAGCTTTTTTATCACACCTCGGGCAGCCGGATTGTAGATTCTCAGGGGAACCCGGCCGTGTTCAACGGACTGAACTGGTTTGGCTTCGAGACGCCGAACTATTCCCCGCACGGATTATGGTCGCGTTCCATGGATGATGTGCTCGATCAGGTCCGCGCAGAAGGGTACAACCTGATTCGCCTGCCGTTCAGCAGTCAAATGTTCGACCCCGCTTCCCAGGCCAACAGCATTGATTATGCCAAAAACCCGGACCTGGCCGGTCTGACTCCCATCGAAATTATGGATACCTTAATCGAAAAAGCCGGCCAGCGCGGCATTCAAATCTTCCTGGACCGGCACCGCCCCGATTCCGGCGGGCAGTCGACGCTCTGGTATACGGCCGCATATCCTGAATCCCGCTGGATCAGTGACTGGGTGATGCTGGCTGCACGTTATGCGAATAATCCTACGGTAATCGGTGCCGACCTGCATAATGAGCCTCATGGCCCGGCAAGCTGGGGGACCGGTGATCTCAGCACTGACTGGCGGCTCGCGGCCCAGCGGGCAGGGAATGCAATCCTTGCAGTGAATCCGCACTGGCTGATCATCGTCGAAGGGATCGAGCAGAATGTGCAGGGTAACACCAGCAAGTACTGGTGGGGCGGCAACCTCACCGGGGTGCGGAATTATCCGGTAACGCTTACCGTTCCGAATCAAGTGGTCTATTCCCCGCATGATTACGGTCCCGGGGTGGCGGAGCAGCCGTGGTTCAGCGATCCTGCTTTTCCGGCGAACCTGCCTGCGATATGGGATCAGACCTGGGGTTATATCAGCAAAGAGAACATCGCCCCTCTAATCATGGGTGAATTCGGAGGCCGCAGCGTGGACACCCTCTCGGTGGAAGGGAAGTGGCAAAATAAACTAGTCGATTACATCGGCACGAATGATCTCTACTGGACCTACTGGACACTGAACCCCAACAGCGGGGATACCGGCGGTCTGCTGCAGGATGACTGGGCAACCTGGAACCGGCCGAAGCAGCTCATGCTGAACCGGATCATGAAGACGGTCACCTTCCCTCCTATTGAGGAGCCCGGCGGCCCCGGGACAGGACCTGTAACCGCCACTCCGCTCTACCGCAGTGATGAGACCGGCAACAATGTGGGCTCCATCCGGGCAAGTCTCCAGCTGAAGAGTACTTCCACCGTTCCCGTCCCGCTCAGCCAATTCACGATCCGTTACTGGTTCACCCAGGACGGCAGCTCTGCACACACCATGGAGATTGACTACGCCGTCGTCGGCAAAAACAATATCCAGACCACCATCGTTCCGCTCGCGGTTCCGGTCCCCGATGCCGATGCCTACGCTGAAATCTCTTTCAAGGACGGGGCAGGCAGCCTGGCTGCTTCCGGCTCAACCGGTGAGATCCAGTTCCGTATTCACAAGGATAACTATGCCAATTACAGCCAGGCTAACGACTACTCCTTCCGGCCGCTGTTGACCAGCTTCACTGCCAATGACCGGATCACTGTATACCATAACGGCACGCTGATCTACGGCATAGAGCCGTAAAACAAAACGCACGGGTATAGAGAGGTTCGCCCTCTGCCCGTGCGTTTTTTTGATTTTTAACCCAGGTTACTCTGCCTGTTCCTCCAGCCTCGCCCGCATCTGTGCATAGGCCTCCGGGGTGCCGACATCCTCTATCGTGCCCTCCGTATAGTAGGCCCGCATCTCCTGACGGGAATGCAGCCATTCGGGAAAATAACTCGGCGCATCCGGGTTGCCCCCTTCAGCCAGATAACGGGAGAACAGCGGCAGCGTAGACCGTTTGTAGATGTACAGCGCGAATACACCAATGTTGGAGCGGGGCGCCTGCGGCTTTTCCTCAAGGGATAAGACCCGATTCTGCGCATCCAGCTCCGCCACGCCGATACTGCGCAGCTCTGCCGGATCATCTACCGTCCGCACCAGAATACAGTCTGTACCCACCTTGTGAAAATAGTCCAAATACCCCGCCAGGCCAAAGCCCAGCACATTATCGCCTGCCAGCACCAGCAGATCCTCCTGCGGCTGCTCCCGCTCCAGCACAAACTGGATATCGCCAATCGCGCCTAACCGCCCCTCAGGAGAAGAAGTGCCGTCGTTCAGGATACGAACCGGCTTGTTCCCCTGGTACTGCCCGGCCCACTGTTCAAAAGCATGGAAAAACCGCTCATTCGTCACCACAAGAATCTCGGAAATCTCCTCCAGCACCTCCAGCCGCGCGGCCAGCAGATCCAGAATCGTCCGGCTTCCCTGCACCGGCAGCAGCGGCTTCGGGGTGTCTAGCGTTAACGGATACAGACGGGTGGCATACCCCGCAGCCAAGATTAATGCGATCATCCTCGATCCGCTCCTCTGTCTGGTGTGGATGCTGCGAATAAGGCTCTGGACAGCAGCTCCATCGTTTGCCTGTATACAGTATGGGCGGCTACGGCATCTCCAAGGAACCCGCCCATGTATAGGTGGATTACACCATGCAGCGAGGACCATATGGCGGCGACAAGAGCCCCGGTCTCTTCCTTGTCCGAAATAAGCCCCTGCTGCTGGGCGGTAATGATTAGAACCTGTAGTCGGCGTATGGCGGTCAACGTTCCCTGCATACTCTCCGCATCCGGCTTGAACTCGGCAAAAGCCCCTCCGAACATCAGCTTGTAGTAGCTGCTGTAATCCTGTCCGAACTGCCAGAAGGCTTCGCCCAGTTCCAGCAGATGCTGCTGCAGGTCAGCATGCGGCGGCACCTCTTCAAACCGCAGGGCCAGCAGCTTACAACCTTCAAGATATAACTGCTGGGCCAGCCCCTCTTTATTAACAAATAGACTATAGATAATTTTGGTGGAACAGCCCATTCTTTGCGATACTCTGCGTACAGTGACGGCCTCCGGCCCCTCTTCCTGCAGAATGGCCGCGGCCGCATCCACCACAAGCTTACGGAGATTCTCCGTATTTTGCAGGCGGGCTTCCTGATAGGTCTTCAGTGTCCGGCCCGTGGATGGCGAGGACTTGTCTTCGTTATGGATAGGAATCACCTTCATTCGGTTATCAATGTTATTGACCAGCAACAAGGTTGCCGGGTTCTAACAGGAATTCTAAACATTCGCACCTAGGATGTCAATTGAACCCTTACGTGAAAAAATTAGATTGACACACGCGTGATGTTTTGGTTACTATGATTCACATAGGTAACGTTGTTACCAAAACAAAACGTTGATTCAGAAGGAGAAGTAAAAATGAATATTAAAGGGAAATGGTCATTGGTCACCGGAGCCTCTTCGGGAATCGGAGAACAGTTTGCAAGACAATTAGCCAAGGAGGGCAGTCATCTGGTGCTTGTAGCCAGATCCAAAGTCAAACTGGATGCACTCGCAGCCGAATTGACCCGAAGCCATGGAATTCAGTGCCGGGTGATTCCCAAGGACCTATCGCTCGAAGGCGCTGCCGGAGAGCTGTACCAGCAATGCCAGCAGCTTGGCCTGAATATCGATCTGCTGGTGAACAATGCGGGTTTTGCCACCCATGGCCTGTTCGAGCAGGTCTCCGGCGAGCGCCAGCATGAAGAGGTCATGCTCAACGTAGCCGCTGTAGTCGATATGACGCATCTCTTCCTTCCCGGAATGCTCCACAGAGGAGCAGGCGCTGTGATCAATGTATCGTCTACCGCAGGCTTTCAGCCGCTGCCTTATATGGCCGTCTATGGGGCGACCAAAGCTTTTGTCTTGTCCTTCACCGATGCCCTCTACTGGGAGAATCGTGATCGCGGCGTCCAATTCTTCGCCCTGTGTCCAGGCTCGACGGAGACCAATTTCTTCAACGTGGTGGGCACGGAGGATGCCTCTGTCGGCGGCGCGAAGGACTCACCGGAGCGGGTAGTGGCCCTTACACTGCGCGCTATGGCCAGAGGAAAACAGTACGTTGTTCCGGGGCTCCGCAATTACCTGAGTGCCCAGATTACCCGGTTCATGACCCGCAGACAAAGCCTGCGCTTGGTCGGTGGTATGCTTCGCCCTACAAACCCTAAGGAGAATGTGTAATGTCTACAGAAACTAATCAACGCAAACGGTCCGCCGGTAAGCATATCCGCAGATGGAGCTTGATCCTGCTCGGAATAATCGTGCTGGGAATCGCCGGATTCCTGCTGATGCCAGCCCCGGTAGAGCCTGCCGTATGGTCTGCACCTGCCGCCCCTTCTTTTGAGCAGGAGGGCCCTTGGAAAGAGAACAGCAAGCTTAGCTCCGCAGAGCTTGTGACAGATCGCGCGAAGTTCCCGGAATTTATCACTTTTGATGCTGCGGGGCTGCTGTACACGGGCGACTCTGACGGCAAAATATACAGAGTAGCCTTCGATGCGGAAGGTAAGGCGCAGCCAGCCGAAGTGTTCGCCGATACCCAGGGAACACCTAACGGGCTGAAATTCGATGCTGCCGGAAATTTGATTGTGGCGGATATTCAGAAGGGACTGCTGTCGATTGACAAGGATGGGAAGATTGAAGTATTGGCCACTGAAGTGGACGGAGGGCCGATCTATCTGGCGAACGAGCTGGACATCGCGCAGGACGGAATGATCTATTTCTCCGATACCTCTAACTACGGCAAGGTCATGTTCAAAGAGATCGCCGAGAACAAACCGCATGGACGGTTGTTGAGATATGATCCGCAGACCCGGCAGACCACCGTTCTGCTGAAGGATTTATATTTTGCCAATGGGGTCGCATTGTCTGCTGAAGAAGATTTCGTGCTTGTTGCTGAATCGTACCATTACCAGCTGACCCGATACTGGCTGAAGGGGCCCAAGCAAGGCACCTCGGATATTTTCGCGGAGAATCTGGCAGGGTTCCCGGACAATATCACTCGCGACGCTCAGGGACATTTCTGGGTAGGAGTATTCACAACCCGTCTGGCTTTTGCCGATTACATGCATAGTCATCCCTGGGTAGCAGCGACGATGTCCAAGGTGCCACAGTCCCTGTTAAATGGAGCAAGTGCCCCGGTGAAGCACGGACTTGTCGCAGAATACGGCCCCGAAGGCGAGCTTGTGAGCAGCTGGCATGATCCGGAAGGGACCTTGTACGGGATCACCACTGCCGTAAGCCAGGGAGGATATTTATATCTCGGAACGGCACCGGGCGGAAGCCAAGGGGTTCACCGGGTGCTTTTGAAACCGTAAGATTGTTACATTGAGGCAACCCAAACAGCAGCCCACTCCGGCAGGAGGGGCTGCTGTTGCAGTTGGAGCTGGGCGTATGATTGTTGCGGAGCTTATCCTCCCCCCGCTACACGCGCGGTCGGTATGCTATGCCGTCGATCTGGACCTTAAGTCCATCCGGACCGCCCACATGCGCGAACTCGGTGGAGATCGTTTTGCGGGCAGGGTACTTGCCTTGGAATCTGCGCTTGAATACCTCTTCCATAACCGGAATCTCCCACACATCCCGCAGCAGAATGTCCACTTTCACCACATCTGTGAGTGTAAGTCCCACCTGTCCGAGACGATCACTCATATCATTCAGCGCACCTTCCACCTGCTCTTCCACCGTTCCGCCCACATTGCCCACACAGAAGCTCAGGAAAATAAAATCCCCCGCCTCTACTAAACCGGAGTATGCATACTCCTCATTCACATCATGTCTGGTGATCCCGCCCATACTGGTTCTTGTCCCCTTGTCGCCTGAGATAAACCCAGTATAGCAGGAAAAAATAGACATCTGTATGCAAAAAGTCTTACATTATCATATATAACTGAGAAATACTTATGAATGGAGGAGAACCATGAAACGATTCCTAAAATCAAAGTCTTTTCTGATTACATCCATCCTGTTCAGCTTTCTTTTCATTATGAATATCATATCGCCGCCTGACAGTACGGGAATGGACATTGCACTCAGTATTCTCAAATCTGTATTGGCTGGTGTAATAAGCGGCTTTATTATTGGCGGCATTCTCTTTCTTTTACTGAAAAAGAAGTCCATCTGACCTTAGACTTCCACACACGGTGTTTCAGGAAGCTTCAAAACGACCTGCTCCAGACATGCTGTCAATATCTAACTTGGATGATGCGTACATAGGAGCAGTTGAGCGTGGAGAGCGGAATTTTTCAATCGGGAAGTGCTGGCTACCCTGGATAGCTCCGAAAAAAAAGATGCCCGATGAATCCAAACCCAAAAGGATGCCGCTTAGTAAACTGAAATCGGTTTTGAGAAAAGAGGAGTATTATGGGCTCTCCGAGTGGAATGATTATTTTCTCAGCAATATCAACTGTATTTTTGGTTGTATGGGTTATCGGAGCTCTGTTAATAGCAATATTCCCCTTTAAGTCTTGGGAGCTTCTGCAAGGATGGAAGACACGCAGAGAGCCATCCTCCTCCTATTTTATAATGGTAAGAGTACTGGCAATTATTATGTTTATCATTGGTATTGCTCTACTTTCCTTAAACTTATTTCACAATTAATAAAGAACAGGACTGCCCATATACAGGCAGCCCCGTCTGATTCGTCCTAATCCAGCTCCGCGCGCGAGAACAGATCGCGGATGAGCGCGTCATCCTCACAGGCCCGCTTGAAGGCAGTGGCGAACTTGACCAGTGCCTCACCGTCAGAGGAATAGGCGCAGAACATACCGGCCTCCGGATCGAAGCGGACAATTCCGGATAGCTCAGGCATCTGCTCCTCCAGGAAGACCGCAGCCAGAGAGGCCCAATCATATCCGTTGCCCTCGAAGCCCTCGTCTTCCCGTGCGGCGAATACCTCCGTCTTATAGCTTCCTGCATTCAGAATCACGGACTTGCCGCCGTTATCCTGCTCCACGATAATAAAAGGCTTCAGATCCGCAGCTCCCGCCGATTCCGCCTCCTTCAGCTTCTTCAATAACTGTTCCTTTGCCTCATCCGTGAACCGGAGCGTCCCGTTCGTCTTCACGATCATGCCTTGGCGGACACGGTCGTCCAGCCAGTCCGTGATGAAGCCCGGGGCATATCCGCCAGTGCTGAATTCACCGCCGAACGCGATCATTTTGGAATACACCTCAAGATATTGGTCACGGCTCGTATTCGGGTAGACGCGGGTATAGAGCCAGAATTGCAGATCATACATCAAGGTGGACCGCTCGTCCGCATGAAGAGAGAAATGGCCCTTCTCCTCCACAATGGCGGTGCAGATCCTGCGGATAATGCCCTCTATATCGTCCACTTCCGTAACCTTGTCGCACAGCTCCTGCAGCAGCGGTGAGAACGCACCGGACGCCACTGTCTTCAGGTCATCCTCCTTATCCTCTTCCGAGGTATCAAACACCTCATCGTTCACCAGCCCACGGATAAAGGTCTCGAAGTCAGGGGCCAGGAACGTAATCTCATAGTTGCCCTCCTGATCCACATGAATCACCTCAGGTTCACCCTCCGGCCCGCAGTGGCGGTAATCCAGCATGATGACATCATGTCCGGCAGAAGGACAGTCTCCGAAGACCACGCCAATATCGGGGTAACCCCACTCCTCAATCATGAAGCGGCTTCCCAGGTCTCCGCAGAGGGAGTAGCTTTTGTCACGGCCGATTCCGGCTATTCCCGAGATAGCAACATGATCCTCAGCCCAGGATGTAGATTCAGTCACCGGGAAACAGGTATTGCGGGGAATCCCCCCGTTATGCTGCTTCATCATGGCGATGTAAGAGGCCGGCAGCTTATAGCCCAGCTCTTCCTCCACAGAAGCAATCAGCTCATCACTGGGCAGCGGGGACACGTACGACTTCAGGGCATAATCGCTGTCTTCCCAGAAATCGGCACAAAAATCAAGGAAAGACCCTAGGTCTCTGCCGCCGCTCTCTCTGAGTAATTTAGCATTATGTATCGCTTCGGCACGCCTGGCCTGCTCTCTGGCCTCACGCTGCGCGCCTTCCCGGCTGTACTCCAGCATGTTCTGGATATCTCCGTCTCCCGGCTCCAGTTCATCTGCACGTGCAAACGCTTGGACCGCCTGCTCGTACTGATTCAGATAATAGTAGGAGTACCCTGCGCGAAAATGCCAAAGCGAATCCTCTTTGCCTTCCTCTGCAATGCTGAGCAGCAGCTCCAGCGCTTTGTCGTAATCTCCCAGGTTGTTATAAGCTCTGCCCAATTGGCTGATACATTCATAATCTCTTGCCTCTGGTGGAATCTCCAAAAGACGGTCCACAATCTGCTGATATTCATTCTTGTCATGCCAACGCTTCACTTGTGCAAGCAATACCTTATCCATCCCTGTAGCCTCCCTGTTTGGACACTGTAAAGCAAGCCCGTTCCCACATTCCGCAGGTGCGCTTGCCGTCAGTTCATTCACTATTACCCATTCACCGGAAAATCGGGAAATTAAACAGGCCCCGGTTAACATAGATATCTCCCGGCTCAAAATAACCCCGCAAAACGGGGCTTTAGCTTCGGCTTCTATACCAAAAAGAGGCTGTCCCTGCCTATATCCGGCATCAGAACAGCCCCCTATAATATCATACCTATACATTCCGGCAATTTACTGAATCGACTGCAGATGCTCCCCGAGACGGTCCCAGGTTTCGGTAATTCCCTGGATCATCCCCATATCCATGACAGTGCGGAGCGCTTCTTCAGACTCATATTTCGAGCGGCTGATCAGCTTCGTTCCGCCTCCCTCCGTCTCTTCAAAGATCATGCTGACCAAAGTAGACGGCATCCCTTCGGTTTCATTGCCTTCGGCATCCGAGAAGTAATCGGTGTAGACAAAGCTCTCGCCATCAGTAATTTCATGATAGACGCCCTTGCCCCAGGATTCCATTCCGAAGAATTCCCCCTGCTTCTCATCGACACACTTCATACAGTAATGCCAAATACCGCCCGGACGAAAATCAACGCTGCAGAAGGGAACAATCCAGCCGCGCGGGCCCCACCACTGCTTCAGATGCTCTGCCTCAGAAAATACTTTGAATACAAGCTCACGCGGGGCATCGAATACACGTTCCAGAACCAGCTCAAGACCTTCTACTCGGGAAATCATTGTGCCAGACATTCCTAATCCCTCCTGATAGTCATTCATTTGTCTTCGGACTGTAACTGCCGCAGATAGTCATCCAGATTGTCGAAGCGTTCACTCCACAGCCTGCGGTAAGCTTCCAGCCAGGCATCCATAGCCTTCAGCGGCTCCGTACGCAGCCTGTAGTTCCGGCGGTTAGCCGCCGCTTCCACCTCAACCAGTCCGGCTTCCAGCAACACACGCAAATGCTTCGAGGCCTGAGGCTGACGGAGCGTGAGCCGCTCGGCGATATCGCCTACGCTCATCGGCCCGTCTTTCAGGATCTCTACCATCCGCAGCCGCGTAGGCTCAGCAAGTGCGCTAAATGTCGTTGTGTCCATCATTTCAGCATTCCTTTAATCAAGCCTTTTAGTATTTCGGGTACATGCACAATATACCCTAATGGGAATATTCCCGTCAAGGAATATTTTAAAATTGTCAGACGGCTTCTGCTGCTCTTTTGCTTCTCATTACTTGTTGTCTATTCGAGCAGGTTAACGCCTGCCGCTTCCAGCGAAGGAATAAGATATTTATGGTCTATGGGCGATGACATCACAATTAGAATCGTATAGTTCCCGTATTTATCGCATTCATTGCCGAATTGCTCCAAGGCTTGCGTGGAATCGGTCATTACTTTTAACAGATAGTTGTGCTCTCCGCTGATCCGGTAACATTCAACGACCTCCGGAGAGGAGCGGCAGAATTCCATGAAGGCAGTACATTCTCTGGAGTGGAACAGCATATAGGCAGCCGCATGTTTTCCAATCTTCTCCGGTGAGATTATGGTGCGATACCCGCTGATTACCCCATTTTCCTCCATACGTCTAACTCTTTCTGTCACTGCGGGTTGTGATAGGCCCACATATTTCCCGAGTTCCGTCATAGATATTCTCGCTTGGCTCTGAAGATGAAACAGAATCTGCTTATCCGTATGGTCCATTCCATTCAACTCCTTTAATTTTAAGGAACTTTGTGCAATCTGCCTTGTTTTAAATCGCCGGACGGCTAGTATAGCTTGGTTGCCCTATGTAAGCCGATTAACTTATTTTATATAATATACTTACATTAGTAAAGCAAACCTTGCTTTAACTATAGTGAAAGGATGATAACTGTTGAGTACACAGTATTTGAACACGATTAATCCAGACCGCCTCCCGGCGCGCATTGATAAAGTTATTGAGCAGACGCTTACCGACAAGCGCCTGGCGGGCGCAGTCATCAAGGTAGCAGTAGATGGGAAGCTCCTGTATAGCCGGGCTGCCGGCCTTGCAAGCCGTGAACTGAAGCAGCCCATGCGGGAGGATGCCTTATTCCGGCTGGCATCGGTTTCCAAGCCGATTACCTCAACAGCTGCTCTGGTACTAGTGGCCCAAGGCCGCTTGCTGCTTGATGAGCGGGTGGACCGCTGGCTGCCGGAGTTTCAGCCACGTCTGAAGAACGGCAAGCGGGCGGAAATCACGATACGCCACCTAATGACGCACACCGCTGGTCTAACCTACCGCTTCTTTCAGGAAGAAGGCGGCTCCTATGAGCAGGCCGGGGTATCCGATGGCATGGATCAGTCTGGTATCACGCTTGAAGAGAATCTGAAGCGGCTAGCGTCTGTTCCACTCCTCTATACGCCAGGCACCGAGTGGAGATATTCTATCGCAACAGATGTGCTGGGGGCGGTGATCGCAAGGGTTACCGGAACCACGCTCAATGAAGCCATAGATACGCTCGTGACCCGGCCACTCGGCATGAAGGATACCGGCTTCCTTGCAGTGGAACCGCAGCGGCTGGCCACCGCTTACGCCGATGATGTTCCGGGCCTGCGGCCTATGGAGAATCCGGACAGGTTGGCCTTTGTAGAAGGAACGGCGGGATTCCGGCTCGCCCCGAGCCGGGCGTTAGACAGTACTGCCTATGCTTCCGGGGGAGCCGGTATGATCGGCAGCGCCGGAGATTTCCTCCAATTGCTGGAGACGTTGCGGAAGGGCGGGGCGCCCCTGCTGCCGGAATCGCTGGTCCGCGAAATGACTACCAACCAGATTGGTGACCTCTCCATGCCCTTCTGGCCGGGACGAGGCTTCGGCCTGGGATTCACAGTGCTTAAAGATCCTGCTGCTGCAGATACTGCAGAGTCCCTAGGCACATGGCGCATGGGCGGTACCTATGGCCATTCGTGGTTCGTCGATGCCAAGCAGCGACTAAGCGTGGTAGCATTCACCAATACAGCACTGGAGGGCATGTCGGGTCCGTTCACGGTTGACCTGTGTAATGCCATCTATGGCAGATTGGACCCGTCATGAACAATACCAAAGAGAACGCCGGGATGAGCAGCAGCACCATTGCTTCCCCGCAACAGAGCTCCAGTTCTCCTGCTTCCGTACGCCTTCCCTGGGCCGGGTTACTTGCCCTGGCGATGACCGGGTTTATCTGTATTCTGACTGAGACGATTCCCGCCGGGCTCCTGCTTCAGATCAGTAAGGGGCTTGGAGTCACAGAGGCCATGGCAGGTCAGCTTGTTACCCTCTATGCCCTGGGCTCGTTAGTCGCCGCCATTCCATTGACCACGGCAACACGCGGCTGGAGGCGGAGACCCTTGCTGCTAGTATGCATCCTTGGTTTTCTCATATTCAATACCGTTACTGCCTTATCTTCGAGCTATCCCCTGACGCTAACGTCCCGTTTCTTCGCAGGTGTGTCCGCTGGTGTCCTGTGGGGAATGATCGCAGGTTATGCACGGCGCATGGTACCGGAGCAGCTTAAGGGACGGGCTATGGCTATTGCAATGGCGGGAACACCGCTTGCTTTGGCGTTTGGCGTGCCAGCCGGAACGTTTTTGGGTGACCTTGCAGGCTGGCGTAATATCTTTGGCGTCTTGTCGCTGTTCGCTCTGCTGCTGACTATTTGGATACTCTGGAAGCTGCCGGATTATCCGGGAGAAGCTGCAGACCATCGTCCTCCTCTACGTAAGGTCTTCACAAGGCCTGGAGTGCGGCCGGTCCTGTTTGTAGTGCTGGCCTGGGTATTGGCCCATAATATCCTGTATACCTATATAGCACCGTTCCTTACTCAGGCCGGGCTGCCCGGGATCGTGGATTTGGTGCTTCTTATTTTCGGTATTACAGCACTTCTTGGCATCTGGTTAACCGGTATCTGGATTGATCGTCACCTGAGGCTGTTGGTTCTGATTAGCCTCACTGCATTTGCATTGGCATCTGTCCTGCTCAGCATAGGCAGCAGCAAACCTTCGGTGATCTATCTGGTAGTTGCTGTATGGGGCTTAACGTTCGGAGGAGCAGCTACGCTGCTGCAAACAGCAATGGCCACAGCTGGCGGAGAGAGCGCAGATGTAGCGCAATCCATGCTTGTAACCGCATGGAATCTGGCCATTGGCGGGGGCGGTGTAATTGGTGGAATTCTTCTCGAAACAACGGGTGTTATGACATTTCCTTGGGCGTTGTTTGTCTTGCTGGTTCTTTCCTTATGGATAGCAAGGCGCAGCAGAACACATGGATTTCCTCCCGGAAGCATAGATATTCATCGCAACGATTAACTTTACCACGCCGTTTCTCCTCATTTCATGTACTGACTAATCTTCTGTATAATACCTAAACAGCCGGGAATCCATCCTCCCGGCTGTTCTGCTTCAAGTCTATTCAACTCCGCTCGCTTGCCTGCGGCATTATACTACCAGCTACTCTTGCTACCCCTGCTTAATCGGAGCTGCGAGAATCATCTTCCCGCGCGGGGTAACGCCCGCGCCATCCGGTTCCAGTGTAACGGCTATGGTATCATAGGCCTTCGGGTCAAACGAATAATACAGTGCCCCGTTTCCGCCCTGTGAGATGAAGGTGCCTGCATTCACCGGCGAGTCCCCTTTGATCAGCCACACTTGGTAGACCTCGGTGCCGGTAAGCTCCGGCAGATCTTCTGCCTGAAGCACAAGGTGGGTGCCGGTAGGGTCTGCGACAATCGTTGCTGTACCCTTGGCGGTAACCCCTTCTCCCGCCGGACTTAGCGCTACCGCCTCATTCACCTTAAGCCCCTGGAGCGGTCCGGTGCCGGAAGCCAGCTGCTGCTTCAGCTCAGACACATTCCCGCGCAGCTGGCCGGTGTAGACGACCAAGAGCAGCACAGCCACAGCCAGTCCAAGGCTCAGGTACCCCCAGAAGCGGGTTCTTCTAGGCTGCGGGATGCTTAACTGGGGCAAGCCCTGCTCTGCCGGAGGAGTCCTCGCTGGCTCATGCTCCATAGCCCGCTCTGCATCAGGCTGGATATTCAGCAGACGGGTCTCCGGCCTTGCTGCCGGTGCACCCGCCTTCCCGGACTCCAGCACCCGTGACAAGATGCGCTCCTTCATGCCGGAGGGCGGGTCTATCGGCTCAGAGGCAAGCGGAAGATGGTCCAGTACCTGCCGGTATTCCTCCACCAGCTCTCTGCATTCCGCGCATTCTGCCGCATGGGCAGCGAATTGCTGCATTTCCTCAGCCGTCAGTGCACCCAGCGTATATAATTCGGCCAACTCACAGAGTTCCTCATTGTGTTCACTCATGTGCATGATCCCTCCTTCCCCAGTGCCGTAAAGATTTGTGAAGCTGCTTCATCGCCAGCCGGACTCTTCCCTTGACCGTTCCCAGCGGGATAGCCGCAAGCTGCGCTACCTCCTGCTGGGTGTAGCCCTGGTAATAGATCATATCCATTACCTGCTGCTGGTCGCGGCTTAATCCCAGCAGCGCCTCTCTGATCTGTTCCCCCGCCATCTGCAGCTCAACGAGATCCTCGGTAAGCGCGCTGTGGTCCTGAACCTGCTCCAGATTCCCGGAATCGGCGGATTGCCGCGGCAGCCTGGCGTCCCGCTTACGGAGGTAATCGATCGCCAGATTGCGGGTCACCGCGAACATCCAGGTGAGCAGCTTGCCCTTGCCGAAGTCAATCTGCCCCGCATTCTTCCACAGGCGCAGGAACAACTCCTGCATAACCTCTTCGGCAGCCATCGAATCCTTCACGATCTGGTAAGCAAAGCTATAAATGACCCGTTCATACCGGTCATAGAGCAGTTCGAGGGCATTCGAGTCTTTCTGTGCAATAAGCAGAATTAACTGCTTATCGTCAGCTGTGTCATTCAATTGCCATCCCCCATTCAACAGAAAATATAGTAGTGCCAGTGGTTCCATGCTGAAAAACCTGCGTCCACTGAGTATAACCGCTTTGCACAACCGTCTCAACCTGCCGGCCTGACGGCTGCAGGCAGCTGTTATTGAAGCCCTGCCCGCTTCCATATATGATAGCTATATCATATCCGCAAAGGGAGGATCATTTCCGTGGCCGTACTGATTAATGAACAGATTAAGGCAGCCGAGGTCGAGCTGACCGGGCTGAAGGGCGAGAAGCTCGGCACCGTATCCAGAACCGAGGCGCTCTCCAAGGCCAGAGCCGCAGGGGCCGACCTGGTCTGCACCTCGCTGATGAGCAGCCCGCCGCCCTGCAGCCTGGTCGCCAAGGGCAAAGGCAAGGCGGCGGCACAAGCTGCCCGCAAGGGGAATACCACCCGTCCGCAACAAGGCGGCGGGAGCAGCCAGGAGAAGGTGAAGGAGCTGCGCTTCACCGCCCATATTGAAGAGCATGACTACGACACGAAGCTGCGTCAGGCAGACAAGCATCTGCGCTCCGGCAAGCCGGTGCAGCTCGTCGTGAAGTCCTCCGGCGCCAAGGAAGCCGCCGCTGCGAAGGCAGTGCTGGAGCGGCTCGTGGCCGATCTGAAGGAGGCCGGAACCAAGGCCTCCGGGCTGCAGACCAGCGGCAAGGGCGCACAGGTTAGAGTTAATCCGCGGACGTAAGTTTTCTTATAAACGAACACTTACGCCTGAATGATGTGCGGGTTCAGAACTGGCTGGACTCTACTTCTGTTGCACTTTGTACATTAGCTGACCCCGAAATTGGTCTAAAAATTGATTCTATTGCACTCTGTACAGCAGAATCTGGACAAATAAGGGCTTTCGGGCAGAATTCAAGAAAACCATTGTATAAAATACAACAGATGATTATTTAGCTTAGCTAAGCCCGAATTCTATTGCAGAAAATACAATCAGTCTAAAAAACTGCTGCAATGCCGCATGAGACAGCGATAGGGAGTCCTGCTCATACACAACAGGTGCCATCCTATAAGGACGGCACCTGTTACTAAAATACGGCTTAGCAAGCCGTATTCTCTAATCTTCCGGTCTTCTTCCACGCTTCTTCCAATTATACATTCCGCGCATATCCCTCGTCAGTTCATCGCCCGCCCCCTCAGTATATGGTCATTTCCCGCCTTGAAGGCCCGCTCTACAAACCGCTCCTTCGTCAGCACATGCAGCAGCTCCCCATTGCAATCCTCATAATCGCCGGTCAACCCGGCCAGCTCCTGCTCCACCTGGAAGCCCAGCTTACGGAGCACCCCGAGCGACGCGGTGTTGCGCGGATCTGCCTTGGCGTATAGCTGCTCCAGTCCGATTACATCGAAGGCGTAGTCCGCCATCGCCGCAGCAGCTTCGGTAGCATAGCCCCGGCCCCAGTGTTCACGCCCAATCAGATAATACAGCTCCGCATCCGGCGCCCTGAACTCCAGCACACCGGCCCCGCACCAGCCGATCAGTTGCCCGGTTGCCTTATCACAGATGGCAAATGAATACTTGAACGGCAGTTCAAACGGTGTATGATAGCTGAACATCAGCCAGCGGAACATCCCCTCATACTCATGCCTCTGCATGACCTCCATATGCATGAAGGCCAGCACCTCCGGGTTCTGCATTATTTCGAACGAAGCCATCAGATCACTTTCCATATAGGGACGGATGATTAACCGCTCTGTTTCGAGCTTCATCCTGGACAATGCCAGATTCATAATACACATAACCTCACCTTCAAGTTCTATCTGACACCCAGCATAGTTCAGGCGCAGGATAGTCCACAAGGTAAAAGATAGTTTAATCCGTTTGTCCCCTGCCGTTATTCCACAGCGTACGGAAGGACGGGCAGTCCCGGATCAGGGAATCGAAATCCCCTTCCCCCGCCAGCCTGCCTTGCTCCATGACCAGAATCTGGTCCACGCCGCTGATGAAATTCAGCCGGTGTGCGATAATAATGACCGTCTTATGCCTGAACTCCGCAAACACCGTCTCCATCAGGCTGCGCTCCGTAATATTATCCAGGGCCGATACCGGCTCATCGAGGATGATCAGATTCCGCTTTTGCAGGATCGCCCGGGCAAAAGCCAGCCGCTGACGCTCCCCGCCCGACAGCTTCAGCCCGCGCTCCCCAACCCGCGTCTCCAGCTTCTCCGGCAGCTCCAGTACCTTCTCCTTCAGGTGAACCTTATCCAGCACCGCATACAGCTCTTCATCCGGGACGTCTTGCTCAAACACCATGTTGCCCCGGATGGTAGTATCGAAGATCGGACTGTCCTGCGACAGATAAGAGATGTGATCATAGTAGCTGTCCAGACTCAGCTCGTCGATATCCGTGCCGTCGACCAGCAGCTGGCCGCCGCTTTTTTTGAGCAGGCCCGTAATCAGCTTAATGACCGTTGACTTGCCGCTGCCGCTTAAGCCCACCAGAGCCACTGAGGTTCCGGGCGCAACCGAGAAGGACAGCCGGTCCAGCACCTGCACCTCTCCGTAGCTGAATGATACATCCTTGAATTCAATGCTGCCCTCTAGCTGCGCAAGCGCCTTGCCCTGCTCCAGATTCCGGTCCTCGGGAGCATTCAGGAATGCCTCGAACCGCTGATAGGTGACCCTGTTCAGCTTATAGCCGACGAATAATACGTTGAAGATGGCGATCGGCGTATAGATTTTCTCAATGAACATGAACAGTGCGACCATGACCCCAACAGAGGCCTGCCCGGAGACCACATTCTTCACGCCGTACAGCAGCACAACCACCTTAATGACCGTAATGAACAATTCGAACAAGGCGAAGAAGGATTCATGAATCATCTGCAGCTTCGCGCTCTGCCTGATAATCTGCTGTGCCGCCTTATTCAGTCTGCCGATCTCCTGCGCGTACTTCTTGTTGGTGCGGAAGACAACCAGCTCCATGAAGCCGCGGACCCCGTATCGGGACATGGCCTCCTGCTGCATAAGCACCGATTCCTTGATCCGGTAGAGAACTTTGAGCAGAACATTCGTTAACAGGAAGATAACCACGTACCCGCCCGCAATCACCAGCATGATTCTGAGGTCATAGTAGCTGATGAAGAGCAGGCTGAAGAGAATCGTGGGCAGCAACTCATGCAGCGTATGGAGGATAAAAGAAAATAAAATACTGTTCCCGGCCGCCGCGCCGTTCTCAATCACCTTGATCATCTGGCCTGTGCCCATGTTCTGATAGGCGGAATAATCCATTCTGGAGATTTTGGACAAGGCCATAATCTTCAGTCTTTCTGTGATGCTGTTCGATAGATAGGCGCTGGGATATTCATCCGCATAGTTCAGCAGGACGTTCAGGCCGAGTAGCATCCCGTAGACGACAACCCCGTATAGGATTTCACGGAAGCCCGTTCCCGCCACCGCCTGATCCAGAATCCGCTGAAAGACAACAATGCCCAGGCTGCTTAAGAGCTGAATGGCACAGCCGAGAACTATATACAGAGCGGCCCACCCTCTGAGGTGGACAAGACATTTTTTTAACATGATCACAATCTCCAATCTTATTCATAAGAGTATGGCAAAAAGCCGGGAACTCTCCTCGCCACTCCGCATTAAAGACTCCTGCCTCAGCAGTGTAGTCTTCAAGCGGAATAACTCAGTGTCCCGGCTCACAAAGAATGACCTTCCAGGCACCGTTCAAGAATCCAGTTATCTGTGACCAAGAGGACAGACCTCCCCCTTGGTGGCTGGTACGCGTTCTACCCAGCCCGATAACTAGTTCCTTGCAACGGTACGGAATGGCATCCATTTCACCTCTTTGATAAGATTGACTCCATTGTATGCTTCGGCCAGACCAGCCGTCAATCCCTAGTGCTTCGTCTCTTTTGCCGCATCCGAATCCGCATCGGGACTGGCATCTGAACCAGCATCTGAACTGGAATCCGCTTCGGCAGCTTCTTCTGCATCCTCGCTATCCTCGTCCGCAGCGGCCAGCGCCTCCTTCTCACTGCGGCTCCATTCCAGGAATTCGATGGTATCCTGATCCTCAGGGTCCAGCTTATTTGCCTTCTTGAATGCTTTGATCGCGAGATCATACTCGTCCAGATAATAGTGGGCGTAGCCGACACGGAAATGCCACAGCGGGTCTTTTTTACCCTTATCTGCCGCCTTGTTGAACCATTTAAGCGCTTCCCGGTAACGGCCCAGATTGTTGAGCGCCCGGCCCAGATGCACTGCCAGTTCCTCATCGATCAGCGGTGTCGGCACCTCTTTGATGCGGGATACGATTTCTTCATATTCGTCCGCCTCATGCCAAGCGTTCAATTGCGCGATTAATTCTTCTCTCATTACCCATAGCCTCCCGGTTAATCATTCCAAGTTCTCTTAGAGATACTTTATCATTTTCACACCAAGTTTCCCACTGTTGCCGTGCGTTAGGCCGGGATGATGATCCTGAAGACGGTTCCCTTGCCCTTCTCGCTGGTGACCTCAATACGGCCCTTGAGCTTGTTAATCGTGTTATACGCCATGACCATTCCGAGCCCCGTCCCGTCCGCCTTGGTGGAGTAATACGGCTTGCCCAGGCGCGAGATCTCATCCTTCGTCATTCCGATACCGGTGTCGCTGATGGTAATGATAATATTCTGCCCGCTCGCGAAGACAGCAATAGACAGGACAGCATCCTCCACCCCCTCCATCGCTTCAATCGCATTCTTGTACAGATTAATCAGGCATTGCTGCATCTCATTGCTGTCATAATGGGTGCTGAGCGAGTTGTTGAAGCTGAATTCAACCGCTACCTTGTGGATCGTGGCATACGGCAATATCACATTCTTGGTGTATTCACATTCAGCCATCAGGTTGGAGTAGACCCGGCTCGCCGACTGCGGCTTGGCAAAAGACAGATAATCGCTGATGATCTTCTCCGCCCGGTTCAGCTCCAGCAGTGACAGCTCGACATACCCCTTCTCCTCCGGGGTGAGGTTCTTGGAGAGATTAAGCAGCTGCAGGAAGCCGCTGGTCACGGTTAACGGATTGCGCATCTCATGGGAGACGCTGGCCGCCAGCTCACTGACCACATTCAGCCGCTCCGACTGCATAATCCGCTCACGGTTCCTGAGGTTGGCCAGGATCTGCTCCAGCAGGATCATTAGGATCGCCATAACCACTGCATGGGTGGCTAAGGCATAGAAGGCAAGCGTCCAGAACTGGGTATCCAGCTTATCCATGATCTGGCCCAGGATGATCAGATAACAGCCCATAGTCAGGACCACGATGGAGGTAGCCCATAAGATCCGTCCCTTAGGCTTAGAACGGAGAAATCTGGCGCTTATGGAAGGAACCAGAATGAGGACTGCTGTCGAAAAAAGTAAGGATTGGACGGTTCCCGCGCCGCCTATATAGAAACGGTACACATTCAGAATCACATATAAGGGCAGGGTATATTTGTACCCTCCATACAAGGCCGCAATCACAAACGGAACATACCGCAGGTCAAAGATGAACCCGGTATCCAGCCGGATCGGCTTGGCGATACACAGGATCATGGTGACGGCAATGAGCAGTACAAGAATCTTACGGTTGTAGGCGTGGGGCCTGTTCTCGAAGAAAATCAGAAATATCAGCACCGGAAACAGCATAAACAAAAAATTGAGCAGCAGCGTCTCAAACAAGGCTAACTTCCTTTCGGTTCAAATGCTGGTGTCATGAGATACGTTTGTATTCTGAGCACTATACTTAGAACATTACGCTAACCTGATATTAGAAGTAAAGGAATTATTGTATGCGTTTTTTTCTCCCGGAATTCAAGGATACCCGCGAGAAGTGTCGAATACGTATGCTTTGAAGGCATGATACACAGTATTGCATAACTACAGCTACCGAAGGAGCGGGTATCCATGGCTTTTACCATTAATAACCTGAAAGACAATTCCAACGTTGTTATTAAAGAGCAGCTAGGCGGCTTCAGCATCATCGAATACAAAGAGGATCTCAGCACTACCTCCCGCTATGAAGCGGAGACCAACTTCTTCATGAGCAAAAGCAACATGCGCAACAAGCAGTTGATGATTGAGCTGAATAACAATGAGGTGATGCTGAGCGCCGGGGCCATGCAGTATATGATCGGCAATATCGAGATGACCTCCGGCATCAAAGGCGTAGGAGGACTGATGCGCAATATGCTATCGGGGGCGGCAACCGGAACCAGCGCAGTCAAACCGCTCTACAAGGGAACCGGAACCATCCTGCTGGAGACCACCTACAAATACCTCTGGCTGATTGATGTGGACAACGACCATATCGTGATTGATGACGGCATGTTCCTGGCTTGCGAGACTACGCTCGACATCTCCGTTGCGGCACGCAAGAACATCTCCTCTGCCGTCCTCGGCGGTGAAGGGCTGTTCAACCTGAGCGCGCGCGGCAAAGGCATTCTCGCCCTCGAAGCTCCCATTCCTTCCGAGGAAGCCGTTGTGGTCGAGCTGCAAAATGATGTGCTGAAGGTGGACGGTAACTTCGCCCTCATGTGGTCGAGCTCTCTGGACTTCACGGTCGAGAAGTCAGGCAAGACCCGTCTGGGCTCCGCCGCCTCAGGCGAAGGCCTGGTCAACGTGTACCGGGGAACCGGCATGGTCTGGCTGGCCCCGCTCATGAATTACAGAAACAGTCTGCTTCAGGGCACGCCTACTGCTTAATTCCGAAGCGCTGGTTAGGTCAGCTCTGATTGTTGCCCTATAACATGGAACGAGATGTTATAGGGTATTTTTCTGCTTTTACGTCTAAGTGCAGAACTTTTCGTGAATATACGCACAAATAGACCCCTTTAACAAAGAAAGGGATCTTATTAGCATAAATATGAATATGGATTTGATCCAATCCATTCTAAGACTTCTGCTTACCCGCAAGCTGCTCCTGGGCCAGACGCACCATCTCGCGAACCATGGAGCCTCCGATTCTGCCGCCAATCTGTCCGGCCGACCCGGTGGTCAGATTGCCGTTATTTCCGGCCTGCAGTGGGATGCCCAGCTCTTTGGCTACCTCGTATTTCACGTCGTCCGGATGATTCGGATCTACGTGATATCCTTCCTGCCGCATAACCTCCGCTTTGAACGTCTGCATTCCCTGGGCGGACCCTGGTACAGCATATTTTCTGTTTCTTCTCGCCATTTACGGACACGCTCCCTTGCTGTCTTTCCTCTAAGTTGCCCAGGAGCGCGGGTCTTCATTCCCTGCCGTTCCTTAAGACTGCATCCCGTCCTCAATCCGCTGCATGAATTCTTCCACCGCGCTATATCCGAGCTGCTTGAGATACCAGTTGTTCGCAGCCGCTTCAATCAGACCGGCTACATCGCGGCCCGGCTGAAGCTGGACCTCGATATGCGGAATCTGCACCCCGAGATATTCGGTGAACTGGGGCACCAGCTCCAGTTCATTGTTGAGCGAATTCTCCTGCCAGGGGGCAAGCTCAATATCCAGTACGATCCGCGTCTCATCCTGGAACGCCCGCCGCCCGTACTGCCGCACGACGTTGATCAGGCCGATGCTGCGCAGCGCCAGGAATTCACGCGTGGTCTCATTATGGGTCCCCAGGAGCGTCGCCGGACCCAGCTTCTTCAGCACCACAATATCATCCGCCACGAAGCGGTGGCCCCTGCGGATCAGCGTGTGTGCCGTCTCGCTCTTGCCGATCCCCGACTTGCCACGCAGCAGAATACCGATCCCAGACACGTTAACGCATACCCCGTGGATCGACAGCTCCGGCGCCAGCGTCTTCACCAGGAAGCTGTCCAGCTTGGCAATGAATTCGGTAGTCACCTCCGGCGTCCGCAGCAGCGGAATGCCCTCCTGGTCGCAGAACAGCGTCAGATAAGGAATCTCCTGCTGGCCGCTGGTCACGATGAAGCACGGAGGATGGTATTTGACGATGTTGCCGATATGCAGCATCCGCTCCTCTACACTCAGCGTTAACAGGTAGTTAATCTCTTTACGTCCAAGGACCTGCACCCGCTCCATCGGAAAAAAATCAAAATAACCGACAAACTCCAGACCCGGTCTGTGCGTCCGTGGACGGGTGATGATCCGGTCCATCCTGCCCGCTCCGGCGAGTACCTCCAGATGGAATTTCTCTACAAGACTCTGCACGCTAATAGACTTCATGTGGTCCCCTCCCAATCCAATATTTCCCGATGGATTTATCTAAAAATCTTGTAATCTGCACACGCTAATTATATATTAAAAACAATATATAAGACCTTAGACCCACAAAAATCAATAAATACTATTAAAATCAAGAAGGTGTAATATATTGGCCTTAGCCTCTTGGATTGACCTGATTATGTGCTTCCTTCTGTTCCTGCTGCTCATCTATATCGTGGCTACGGTCACGATTACCAAGTTGCACAAGGTCTATTTAGGGTTCCATTTCGCCATGCTGATCTGGCCCTACTGCCAGTTTGCCATCAGGACCGTCGATGATCCTATCTATCAGCTCTTTTATGTGAAGCTTGCCTTCGTGGATGCTTCCCTGCTGGGCCTGGGCTGGTTCTTCTTCACGATTCTGCTCGCGGGACAATCCCAGTTCCTTAGCAGAAAAATAGTGTCCGCGCTGGTGATCCCTGCAGTATTGACCTCCCTTGGAGTGGTGCTCAATCCTTATGGATGGTTCGTTCGCCCGGTAAATGGAGGGTATGTTGAGCGGATCTACGGACCTATTTTCTGGATCAGCATGACCTTTCTTGTGATTAATGCCCTCGTGTCCATGTATGTCATATACGTGGCTCTGACCTCTAACCAGGCCGCGCGGATCAAGAATCAGGTTATGTACATGCTCAAAGGCATTACGGCGCTATGCATCTTCCTTATGATCGACGTGCTTCTCAATGTCATTCTGGATGACTATTTGCCGGTAATTCCGGGCTTCACTTCACTGGGTATAGTGGTGTCGGCTACGTTCTTTGTGATTACGATCCACCAGGACAAAGTATTCGATATCGTAACCATCGCCCATCAGGATATTATCAATACCATGGAATACGGAATTCTCGTGCTGGATGACCAGGAGCAGGTCGTAGAGATCAATCATGCCCTGCATCCCTATATCCCGCTTGTGACGGGTACGGCGTTCAATATAAGCAGCTATCTGCCGGATGACCCTGCGATGAAGATCGAGTCCTTCCTTGAGAAATACCATGAGTATCCGCTGGAGACGGCTGAGCTGGAAATTCTGCATCCTCTTATCCAAATGGTTGTCAGTATTCATGCAGCGCCGATCATAGTAAGCGGCAACCGGGTCGGCCGGATCGTCACCTTCCAGAATGTTACCGAGATCCGGCGGCTCATCGATGAGACGAACCAGCAGAATGCCGTCCTCAAGGAACGCAACGACTCGCTGGTGAAGGTGCAGGAGGAGCTGTTCCAGACGAACGGCAAGCTGAGGAAGCTGGCGATCACCGACAGTCTAACCGGCTGCTACAACCGGCATTATCTGATGCAGCAATTGGAGCAGGAGGCAGTGCGGGTCAGCGATACCCGGACACCTTCGACTATTATACTGATCGACATCGATTTTTTCAAAAAAATCAACGACCAGCACGGCCATCTCGCCGGAGATGTGGTCCTGTGCAGCACGGTGGAGCTGCTGCACCGCAGCCTGCGGCCCTCCGATATTCTGGCCCGCTACGGCGGAGAGGAATTCATCATCTATTTGCCGGATACGAATGGAGCCGAGGCGAGGCATCTGGCCGAACAGCTCAAATTAGAGGTTGAACACAACACCATCCGTATCGATTATATCGATGAGCCCGTGTCCATCACCATCAGCCTGGGGCTGCTCAGCATCGCCGAATTCAAGATCCCGCCTGCCATGGATGCGACCACCTACCTGAACGACCTGTTCAAGTCTGCCGATAAAGCCCTGTACGCCGCCAAGCATCAGGGCCGGAATCAGATTGTTGCGGTGGAGGTATAATTATAGTCAATCTTTCTCTATACACCTGTCTTTCTCCCATAGGATAATGGATAGCAGTTGGAGCCATTATTAAAGGGGACGCTGCCAGATGAACCATGATCATCTTATCCGTGAGATTAACCAATCCTACTCGTTACGTATGAAGCAGATCAAGCTTCACCGGGAGATGATTGGCTCGGTTTATTTGACAGAGGGCGGGGGTAAGCGTTATGTGCTCAAAATATACCGCAGCTTCAAAACAGCCGATGCCATGCAGTCTATACGAATTCTTGACTATTTGCAGGCTCATTCCTTTCCGGCTGTGACGGTCCTGAGGACTGCCAGACTTAAGAATCACATTCTTCTTGAAGCTCAGGAGGGCTGGCTTACCGCTGTGCTCTACGACTATGTAGAGGGTGACAATCCTGATGGATTTGCCGAAGCGGAGCTTATCGGTTACCAGACAGCCGAGCTTCATAAGCTAATGCAGAACTACCCTGTAGAACAATTGATTATGCGTACAAAAGATGAATATATTGATGATTATCTCTCTATTATGAGCGAACTGGACTGTGATTCAAACTCCATGTCCGATCTTGAACAATATGGAAATGAACTGTGGGGCCGTATGTCAAAGCTCCCAAGAGGCTTTTGTCACGGCGACCTTCATACAGGCAACATAATTAGGAACCGCCATGGGCAGTATGTCTTTATGGATTTTGATGATGCCTCCGGAGACTATCCAGGCATGGACGTGGCATACATGTCAGACGCTACTCATTTTAATCAATATCACGACTCCATGTATGATGCTACCCAGCGTTTATTTGAACGCTTCTATACCGGGTATTCTAAGGTGCGAACCCTGAGTGACATTGAGATCTACGCGATTTTTGACTTCATTGCGGTAAGGCATTATCAGATTATATCCCGAATTGTCCGCTGCCAGGGGCTACAGTCTGTAACGAAAGAATTCTGTGATGTGCAGTATGGATGGCTTATGAGATGGCAGGAGATTTGTATGAGAAAACGGCACTAGCCCGATGCGGCCAGTGCTTTTTTTATGATTTTGATTATTTTATTTTTGCTGGAACCTTTTTGACTATGCCGCCGTCTATGATCACAAATAAACCACAAACTACACTACGAGGTGACTGGACATGAAGAAGACATTCAAGATGATCACACTATCCGCAGCAGCCGCTCTGGCGCTCAGCTTCACAGGACAACAATTCGCCTCGGCCGCGGCCTTCAAGGATATCCATAACGTGCAGGATAAAGACAAGATTATCGCGCTTCAGAACAGCGGCCTGATTAAAGGCATCAGCGCGGATCTGTTCGGCCCGAACCTCAGCATCACAGCAGCCCAGGGGGTGCAGATGATCGTGGGTGCGCTTGATCTCAATCTGGATACGATCCGGTTCGTGAAGGAGCCGCATGCCACCGACTATTTCAAGAACGCGAGTGACTCCGCCTGGTATGCACAGGCGCTGATTATTGCCGGTGTGCACGGCTTGGACCTGCCTGCGGATCTGAAGCCTGGTGAGAAGCTGACCCGCGAAGAGTTTACCTACCAGCTCATTGATGCGATGGAGAACACGAACCGTCTGCCGATGATTAAGCCAGTAGTAATGGAGTATGCCGATCAGGATCAGGTGAAGGTTGAATACTCCGGTGCCCTGCAGCGTGCGCTGAATTACGGTGTACTGAAGCTGGATGGCAGCGGCAAGCTTAACCCGAAGCAGGAGATCACCCGTGCAGAAGCGGCAGTAGCCATCAGCAATGCACTCTCTTATCTGAAGGCACATCCGGCACCCGGTGCAGTGAGCGGGACGATTACCGCAACCGAAGCCGTCCAGTACATCAAGGATGCTGCCGGGGAAGCGAACCTGCAGATCAAGATTGACCCGAATATGAGCGTGACCCGCGAATCGTTCACCTATCTGCTCATTAACACACTCCAGACCAGCGGCCAACTGCCGATGATCAAGCTGATCCCGGTGGAGATCAAGGATAATGACAAGATCAATATCCTGAACTCGGGAGCTATTCAGACCGCGCTTGCCCTCAAGATCGTGAAGCTGGATCAAGACGGAAGCTTCCGTCCGCAGGACGGTGTCACCAGTGCTGACGCAGCGGCAATGGTCAGCCAGGTGAAGGCCATCCTGAGCGGAAAGTCTGCGAAGTAAGCAACCGCCCCTTCATCTCTGCCCCTTCTGCCGAAAAGGCGGAGGGGCTTTTGCTGTATTTTACAGCATCAGCACCATCAGATCCTCATCCAGATACTCGCTGCCAAGCTTCATCGCCTTCGGCTCTGTGCCATAGCGGACGAATCCCAGAGATTCGTAGAGTCTTGTGGCCGGAACGTTATTGGACGTTACCGTCAGTGTAAGCAACTCCAGTCCCGGCGCGGCCTTCGCCCGTGCAATCAGCTCCAGCATCAGCGCACGGCCCGTGCCATGTTTACGGGCATCCGGATCTACATATACTGCATAGACATGTGCTTTGTGTTGAATCTTGAGCCTGCTCTCCCGGAACAAGGTGGCCATTCCCGCCAGCCTCTGCTCCCCGTTCAAGAAAGCACCTAGAGTGAAATGCCCGTCCGAGGGGTCCAGCTTGATCCGGGTCGTCTCAGTGGACAATTTCACTTCCGATTCATAGGAGCTAAGGAAAGCTTCCGGGTGCTGCTGCAGCGACTGCAAACGAAGCGCCCGGTAGGCTTCGGCATCAGACGGGGTTAGCGTTCTTATATGTATCATTCTTCTTGCCCCCTCTACATTACAATTTTACGATTTGTAGTAAATTGACAAATATCAAAAAGTCCGGTATATTTAAGTTCGTAAAATTATATTTTGCACAATTTAAATAAAGAATTGATTTGATTCACATTACTTGAAAAGAGGGACTCGTTATGATGACTGTAAGTTTAATTCTTGTTGCCTTAGTAGCACTAGAGCATGTGTACATACTAGTACTGGAGATGTTCCTGTGGACCACCCCGAGGGCACAGAAGGCGTTCGGATTGACCCCTGCCTTCTCCCGGGAGACGAAGTCGCTAGCTGCCAACCAGGGCTTGTATAACGGCTTCCTGGCAGCCGGTCTAGTCTGGGGCCTGCTGCATCCGAGCGCAGACTTCGGTTACCAGCTGCAATTGTTCTTCCTGATCTGTGTGGCGGTTGCGGCCATCTACGGCGGACTCACCTCTAAGAGATCCATCCTGCTGATGCAAGGCCTCCCGGCCTTCCTGGCGCTGGCAGCCACACTGATCGCACATCTGTAAGATTCGCGGGACTATGCAGGGAGCTTCCACACTTGCCTCACAGCTTCTGCGCGAACTGGTTCAACTGCTCCGACATCGCCCGGATCTCCTCAATGAAGCTGGACATCTCTTGCGTTGAAGCTGCCTGCTCTTGCCCCACTGAGGCAATCTGACCGATGGATTGGCCGATTCCCTTCATCGCTGTCTGGATCTCCCGCAGGGTGTCCCGTATCCGCTGCGCGGATTGCTCGGTCTCCTGTGAGAACTTGCGGATTTCTCTGGCGACAATGTCGAAGCCCCGGCCCTTCTCTCCGGCATGGGCGGCCTCAATGGCCGCATTAATTCCAAGCAGATGCGTCTGGTCGGCAACCTTCCTCAGAACGGCCAGCACTTCATCGCTTTTGTGGACACTTGCAGCAGTGGTCTCTGACTGGACCAGCAGCTTCTGAGAGAAGCCGGTCAGCAATTTCCCGCAGCTCGGTCTGTCTGCGCACCTGAATGCAGACCGCCCCGCAGACACGTTCATCCTCTCCATGTACCGGAAGGACCGTACCCACAAATTCGTATCCATAATACTCTTTGGGAACATTGGCCCTTGAGTATTCATCATTTTTCAGTGCGTGATACAGAGGTTCGTCCGCGTGAATAATCTGCCCGGCGCGAATCCCCAGATCAATGGAATCCCCGGGGTAATAGGCGAGAAACTTCTCGGTATCACAGACGGCAATCGAGATATCGTATGGAAAAGCAGCTTTCAGAACGGGCGCGAGATTTATTATATCTTCAAGGGAGCGTACGATGTTTTTCATAGGTGCGGATCTCCTTTTATTCAGTTAGCTTCAGGGTACAGCGAAATCAAGAGTTAAGTTCGACATGTTGCGACAAACCTCCTTTATTCAAAAATGAATAATTAAAAATTGACCATTGTGGCTGGTTTTTCGATCACATTGGGCACGTGAACCCTCGACGTGATCAGTGTAGCAAAATAGCCGGAGCCCTCACTCTACTGCTGAAGGCTTCGGCTTATTGGCGTTCTTCTATTGCGCTACACTTGATCCTATGAAATCCTTCAACCGGTTCAGCTGCAGCAAGTGATGGCGGTAGTGCATCTCAATCAGCAGATACCATTCTGCCGCAGACAAGGGGCCGAACCGGGGATGAGGGGCGGTGCTGTGCTCAGGTGCCTGCGCAAGCTTCGGAAGGGTCTCGCGCATCCGCTCAATTACTGTGTTCAGGCCTTGGATCAGCTGCTCCTTGCTCTCCGGCTGCACCGGCGTATACTGCGGTGACGGCGGAACATGAACGCGTACAGGCGGGAAGCTGCCCCCGGCAAAAACCGCTTTACCATCCGGAGTCATCTCTGCTTCCTTCCCCGCCGCTTCCCCGTTTCCGGCCAGACACTGATCGATATTACGGAGCTGCATGTACAGCGCCGATTGTATTAAGTGCTGAACCATCTGCCCGAGAGACCACTCTCCTTCGGCAGGCTGCCGCAGCAGCTGCTCCATACTGAAGGTATCTAATTCCATAAGATAGTGATTCGCAGTCTTTTCAAATTGCTGTAAGGCTTCCGTAATCTTCGTATTCATATTCATAGTATTCAGGCAACTCCTTTATTCTTAAGGTCTGACCTGAATATACACAACCGCTCCTGACAACGTTATGTCAGTAGCGTTCCAGCATTCTCACCGTTTCCTCCCGCACAAGCTTCCGCAAGGCTTCCGGCTCCAGGACAACTGCCCCCGCTCCCCAGCCAAGCACCCATTGCAGCAGGTCCCCGGGCTGGCGTACGCGGAAGGTCATATGCCTGCCGTCTGCCCGGTCCTCCACGGCCTCCAGATAAAAGTTATTCGATTCAGCCGCCTTGTCAGCTATCTCGGGATGCACCAAAATACACACGCGTACATGGCGGTCATCCTCCGGCTGATACTCGTGCAGATCGAAATCCGCAGGCACTTCGAACCGGTCATCCAGAACGGTAAGCCCGCTCATTCTGGATAACCGGAAATGACGGATTTCCTGCCGCAGCCAGCACCAGGCGACCAGGGTCCAGGCGCCTCTGTTCAGGACAAGTCCATACGGCGAGGCGGTTCGGATACTCCGGTGACTTCCGTCAGCTTCCTGTCTGCCCTTCGTATACCCGAAGCTGATCTTCCGCTGATCCAGAATCGCGCGGCGGATCTGCTCCATGTACTCCTTCTCCTGTCCTTGCAGCTTATCTTTACTGGTACTCAGCAGCAGGATGCTCTGGCGGAGCCGGGCAGCATTCTCCTTGACATCACCCGGCAGAATCGCTTCAATCTTCCTGCCTGCTGCGGATGCCCGGTTACCATACTCCGTATCGAACCGCTGCTCCACGAAATCTGTCCCGATCAGCAGAGTCACAGCCTCCTCCGCTGTGAAGCTGACCGGGGGCAGGAAATACCCCTTTACCAGTGAATATCCCTGACCTGTAGCTCCTACCACCGGCACTCCGGCTTCACTAAGCGCCTGGATATCGCGGTAGATGGTTCTTACACTAGTCTCGAAGACAGACGCCAGATCCTCTGCCCGTACGACCCCTTTGCGCTGCAGCTCCAGTACGATGGCTAACATGCGGTCTGTCTTGTTCATGCGGCGGCTGCACCCTCTTCATCCTGAAATCAGTTTATGTATTGATTATACTGATTTCCTGTTCGTTTTTCTCCTTACGGCTTCTGATGGAGTACAGAACGAACAGCAGAATGAACCAGAGCGGAGTAAACAGCAGCGCCGGACGGGTCTCGTCGGCAAAGAGCATGATCACTAGAATGGCGGCGAACAGCGTCAGGACAGCATAGTTAATCACCGGGGTGAACGGCGCTTTGAATTTGGAAGCGGCATGTAAATCCGGGCGGTTCCTTTTATACTTGATATGGCAGACCAGCACAACGCCCCAGACCCAGATGAAGCAAATGGCGCTGATTGTAGTCACGATGCCGAAGGCCTGACCCGGAATAAGCTTGCTGAGCAGCGCTCCGGCAGAGATTACTATAGTAGAAATAAACAGGGAATTCGCAGGCACATGATTCCGGTTCAGCTTGCCGAGCTGAGGGGAGGCCTGATTCCTTCTGCTCAGATTGTAGAGAATCCGGCTGGTCGAGAACATCCCGCTGTTGCAGGCGGAGGCCGCCGAGGTTAAGACCACGAAATTGATAATTCCCGCAGCAATCGGAATCCCGACCAGACTGAAGGTGCGCACGAACGGACTTTCAGACGCGCTAAGCTGGGTCCAGGGATTAATGCACAGCAGCACGAAGAGCGCGCCTACATAGAAGAACAGAATCCGCAGCGGAATTTTGTTGATCGCGGACGGGATGTTTTTCTCAGGATTCGCCGTCTCCGCTGCCGATACCCCCACCAGCTCCACGCCGACATAAGCGAATACCACCATCTGGAAGGAGAACAGGAAGCCCTTCACCCCGTTCGGGAATACGCCCCCGTGCTCCCAGAGATTGCGGACCGACACTGAGCCTGCATCCGTCTTGAACTGGGTCACCAGCAGGACAATCCCCAGGCCGATCAGAGCCAGAATCGTAACTACCTTGATCAGAGCAAACCAGAATTCGAGTTCCCCGAAGCTTTTGACCGTTAGCAGATTGAGTCCGAGCAGAATGATCAGGCAGATCACGGCCGGTACCCACTGCGGAATATCGAACCAGTACTGCACATAGACGCCCACTGCAATCACATCGGCCATCGCCGTCATAATCCAGCAGAACCAGTAGGTCCAGCCTGTAATGAATGCCGCGCGCGGCCCCAAGTAATCCTCAGCAATGTCTGTAAAAGATTGATACCCCGCCTTCGAGAGCAGCAGTTCCCCCAGCGCACGCATCACAAAAAACACGGCGATTCCCACGATCAGATACGTAAGCATGATGGAGGGCCCGGCCTGCTGAATTGCCTTGCCCGATCCCAGGAATAAACCTGTGCCAATCGTACCTCCGATGGCGATAAGCTGGACGTGCCGGTTTGCAAGCTCTCTTTTTAATTCTGTCTGTGCCATACCTGTTTCCCCCTTAATGTATACAATGCTGAAAATACGCAAAAAGGAGACTGGATATCATCCAATCTCCCGGTTCATAAGAGGTTCCAAATAAGCTATCTGCCCACGCTGAAGGGAATCAGCCAGGGAAATAGAAATCCGGTACTCTTCTGTCCTTTTGCCTGAGATTGTGAACCCTTCGGCGCTGCGGTCTCCCGCAGTCTCTCCAGAAGCTGCTCCAGCTATAGTGTGATCCATAGCCTTCATAGCTTGCGAATATTTAATTATTTGAAGCGGACTTCATCTAAATATTTGTCAATTCTATTCATAGCCCAGACTTCTGTCAATAACATTAGTTACATCGCTTGTTATTTAACCGTAATTTTGGTTTCCAGATCTTTATAATAGGTTTTAGCCCATTGGCCCTGTTTGTCCTTGAACATTTTCCCGCTGGCATCCTTGGCATACGTAAACGGCTTAACACTAATGGTCTTCGGGACGGCCGGAAAAGCACCGTAGTTCTGCTCCTCAGTACCGCTTGTCTTAACCTTCTCAAACGGCTTGCCCCACGGCGAGCTCACATTCCCTTTCTCATCCACAAGGTCATATAACATTCTCTCCGGGCTCACCTTGGACTTGGCCGCCGCCGGAACTGCGCCCTTGAAGCTCACCTGCAGAGACATTGTTAACGGGGTCATCTGGAAGGATGTCACTGTGTAGCTGAATGTGCTGTTCTTCTTGGAGACGCCCGGCTTCAAGCTTAAGAGGGTCCCCAGCTTGTTCACTTGAACTTTAAAAACAAACGGCTCCTTCACCCCGTTGGCGTAAGTCTTCAGCGTAAGGTCGAATTTATCCGGGATTTGCTGCTTCATCGCGCCCTTATTCAGATAGATCAAGGCTGTGTCCGTATCCTCCGGATTTGTACTGATGGAAGTATCGTACAACAGCTTTTTCCCATTGATTAACACGTCCACATTCCTGGTCTGGTCTAGGAAAGAACCGTTCTTGTCCACCGTCCCTCCGTCCTGCCGGATGCCTGCGATAAATTGATTACTGTCATAGGTCAGATCGGTTAGTGTCAGGGTTACCCCCTCCTGGGTCACGGCCTGATTCGGGGCGGCAGCAAGCTTTTTCTGAACAATCGCCTTCAGAGTGGCGTTATCGCTGGCCGCGAACACGCTGCCCGCCTTATTATCCTTGTTAACATCGGCTGCCGCCGCTACGGGTAAAGAGTATCCCCCGCCGACAACTGTCCCTCCGAGTACAGCGGTTACTGCTGTTGCTATAATTGCTTTCTTCATCGTATTTAAGCTGATCGTGTACATAGCTTTTCTCCTTTGCTTTTGAAGAATATACAAGAATAACGCTTCCCGGCTGCTAGTTTGTGACATAAGTACAGAAATAACGTCTCTGCATAAAAGTCATTTTTGAATAAACAGAGTCATTTACAAGAAAGAATTCCGTTCATCCGCTCTACTATAATAAATTCATCCAGAACAAGTAGAGTGAGGTTAGAACTTATGGCAAATCCTGCACCACAAGCTATGAACACCAAGCTAGCGCCACCGCCCCAGGGCCGTTTCGGCCGTCTGCTGCACAATATCGTGCGATACCGGGTGCTGCTGTTGATGCTGCTGCCCACGTCGATTATCTTTTTCATCAACTGCTATATTCCGATGTTCGGATTATTCATTGCCTTCAAGAACATCAACTACATTGATGGCATTATGGGCAGTCCCTGGGCCGGGCTGGATAACTTCCGGTTCCTCTTCGCCACCTCTGACGCCCTGCGGGTGACCATCAACACCGTGGGTTACAATGTGGTCTTCATTATCTCAGGCCTTATTCTCTCCGTCTCGCTGGCGATTGCGATCAATGAGGTGCGTAACAAGCTGGCCTCGAAGTTCTTCCAGACCGTGATGATTATGCCGAACTTCCTGTCCATGGTCGTGGTCAGCTTCATCGTCTATGCCTTCCTGCACCCGGAGTACGGCTTCCTGGTCAAGCATATTCTGCCGATGTTCGGCTACTCCTCGGTGAACGCTTATATGCATCCTAACGCATGGCCTTACATTCTGTGGATCACCAAAATGTGGCACTCCATCGGGATCGGCAGTGTCATCTACCTTGCAGCCATCACCGGCATCAGCGAAGAGTTGTACGAAGCTGCGGTGATGGACGGGGCCAGCAAATGGCAGCAGATTACCAAGATTACCCTGCCGCTGCTTACGCCGATCATGGTGATTCTCACGATTCTTAACATGGGCGGTATCTTCCGCTCTGACTTCGGGCTGTTCTACCATGTGACCCTGGACTCCGGTGCGCTGCGCTCGACTACGGACGTCATCGACACCTATGTCTACCGGGGCCTGATCCAGCTCAATGACCTGGGGATGTCCTCTGCGGCGAACTTCTATCAATCTGTCGTCGGCTTCTTCCTGGTCATCGGCGCGAACGCTCTGGCCCGTAAGCTGAACCGCGATACGGCGCTTTTCTAGAAACGGAGGATTCTAATGACTACTGCATCCCGAAGCAACCCTTATACCAAAGGCTCTACTACCGCCCAGATTATTCTGAATGTATTCTTCATCGCCTTCAGCCTGGCGTGTATCCTGCCGATCCTGCTCATTGTCGCTATCTCCTTAACCAACGAGAAGGCCTTGACGCTGCAGGGTTACAAGTTCTGGCCCGATCATATCGACGCGTCCGCGTACCAATATTTGTTCAAGCATTCGGAGACACTGGTTAAGGCTTATGGTGTCAGCCTGACCGTTACCCTTATCGGAACTGTTCTGGCCGTGCTGCTGATTGCGCTGTATGCGTATCCGCTCTACCGGAAGGATTTTCCTTTTAAAAAGACATTCAACTTCTACCTGCTGATCACCATGCTGTTCTCGGGAGGGCTTGTCCCCTTCTATCTGCTATATGTGAACTATCTCGATCTGAAGGACTCGCTGGTTGCGCTGATTCTGCCCGGCCTGTCCAATGCCTTCTATATCTTCATCACCCGCACCTTCTTCCAGCAGACGATTCCGGAGGAGATGATTGAATCCGGCAAGCTCGACGGGGCCTCGGAGTGGCGGATCTTCTTCCAGCTGGTGCTGCCGATCTCCCTGCCTGTGCTGGCGACCATCGGACTGTTCACTACGCTGATGTACTGGAATGACTGGTTCAACTCCATGCTATTCATTAATGACACCAATAAGTTCTCGCTGCAGTACGTCATGATTCAGATGATCCGCCAAGCCGAATTCTTCAAAACCCAGCTTGCCGGCACCGGTGTCGCCCTGATGGTACAGGAATCCGTTCCGACCGAAAGTCTGCGGATGGCCATGGTTGTGCTGTCGATTGGTCCGATTCTGTTCATCTATCCGTTCTTCCAGAAGTACTTCACCAAAGGCCTCACGATTGGTGCGATCAAAGGTTAATTGGTCTAGCTCTGGCGTAAATGCCGGTTAGAATATATGATCTAATTATCATTGAGGAGGTTCATACAAATGAGAACAACCAGAAGCTCGGGCGCGGTGCTTGCTGCCCTAACCGCCGTGATACTGGGCATTACCGGATGCGGCGGGGGCAATTCAGGTGCATCCGCACCTTCCAAGGCAGAATCGACAGCAGCAGCTACAACAGCAGGCACGGAAGGCAGCACTAATCCTGACACCTCAACGTTCCGGAAGCTGAAAGTTTACACGGTCGGGAATTTCCCGCAAAATGATACCAAGGCGGTTGTGGACGAGATCAACAAGTATCTCAAAGAAAAAATCAACGCCGAGATTGACTTCCAGGGACTCCCTTGGTCCTCCTGGGCCGAGAAGATGGCACTAGCCTATCAATCCGGTGAACAGGTCGATTTGACCTTTGCTCCGAACTGGGCGGATTTCGCCAATAACGTAGCCAAAGGCGCATTTCTCCCGCTGGATGATCTGTTAGCCAAATATGGACAAGGCATCAAGGACACCCTTGATCCCCGCTTCCTTGACGGCGGAACGGTTGACGGCAAAATCTATGCGATTCCTACCAATAAGGAAATCGGCGAGAGCCATACCATTATGTTCCGCAAGGATCTGGTAGATAAATACGGCTTCGATGTGAACTCAATTGAGACGCTGGAGGACCTGGAGCCATGGCTGCAGACGATCAAGGAGAAGGAACCGGCCATCGCGCCTATCTGGCTATCCGGCAGCGGATCGGATACCCTGGGCTACTTCGACAAGACCAAAGAGAGCATGAAGGAGAACTTCCGTTATGAGCTGGTGGCAGGCGCTCCTGCCGGAATCGTCCTGGATACCAAGACCGATAAGATGGTGATCAGCTCGATGGAGTCCGACACCGCGATCTACCGGATGAAGCTCTATGGCGACTGGTTCAGCAAGGGCTACATTAATAAGGATGCGGCAACGACTAAGACCAGTACTGAAGACGCTTTCAAGGCCGGCAAGACTTGGATGAAATTCGGTTCTGACAAGCCGGACTCCGACAAGGAAGATTCCATCGCCACCGGCATTGAGCTGGTGAAGCTGAAGGGGAATGAACCCGAGATCAGCACAGCCAGCGTCAGCAACTCCATGATGGCCATCGGACGCACCTCGATTGATCCCGAGCGGACGATGATGCTGCTGAACCTGCTGCATACCGACCCCGTTCTGGTCAATCTGATTGACTTCGGCGTAGAGGGCCGGCAGTATGTCAAGGTAGAAGGCAAGGACAACTTCATCAAGCTGCCTGACGGCATTGCTACCCGTGCCGATACCGGCTGGGCACCGGGAATTGAATGGATGTTCGGCAACCAGACCATAACCTATCTGTGGGAAGGCGAAAGTGCCGATAAATGGGAGAAGTTCAAGGCTTATAACGAGAGTGCCCATAAGGTGAAGTCCTTCGGCTTCAACTTCAATACCGACGCTGTCAAAACACAGGTCTCTGTGGTCAGCAATATTATCAAGGAATTCCGCCCGCTGCTGGAAACGGGCAGCCTGGGAGTAGACAAGGTGCTGACGGAATACAATAATAAGCTGAAGGCAAACGGTATTGAGGATATCCGAGCCGAGGTTCAGAAGCAATATGATGCCTGGAAGGCCAAACAATCCTAAACAAACAAGTGGAAACGACTATGCCGTCCTTTTAAGGACGGTATCGTGTCAGCGAGAAATATAAGGATAAGTTGTCGTGTGGAACATACAAATTCTTATATTTTAAGCTAAGGGGAAGGACGGCAGCCGTCCTTCCCCTTTCCTGCCGCTCAGCGTGTAAATGTACCTAAGGATAAGGGGGATGACTGTGAAACTATCATTGCGATTCAAAGTGAGTGCCCTTGTCCTGCTGCTGGTCACGCCGCTGTTCCTCTTTCTCTCCTACACCAATCTCTATTCCACCAACATTGTCCGGGAGAAGGTTGCGAAGTCTGCTTCGGACACGTTGACCCTGCACTTAGGTACTCTCGATGAGCTGCTGGAGCAGACCAGCCATTATCTGCTGCGTACCGCCAATGAGAACATGCTGCTGGAGCTCTATTCGGACAGCGGGCCCGACAGCGTCAATTATTATCTGTCCATCCGTAAGCTGATGGACCAGTGGTACAGCGATGTCAGCTACTACACCATTATCCGCAGTGTCTTCGTCTACCATCAGGACCGGGATGAATTATTCCTCAGCAGCCAGAGAGAGTATTACCAGGAGAAGGAGGTCATTGCCTCCGGGCTGTCTTCACACCTCAAGGCCCCTAATCTCCAGGCCTCCCTGAAGTGGGAGACTGTGACTCTCGGCGGAGAGCCGGTGTTATTCAAGGTGCTGCCGGACAAGAGCGGCCGGCTTCTCATGGGGGTACTGGTCAGTATCGATTCTCTGGCCCAGCCGCTGACCCAGTTGGAGTCTACCGGAGGCAGCGGGCAGGTGGGCATGATCGACAATGACGGTAAATTGCTCTGGGGCCAGTTCGCCAGTGAAGATCTTGCGCTCATCCGCAACCAGCTGGGCCGTCCTGACCGTCCGGTGGATGCCTCGATTCGCCTGAGTAACGGCAATTCGTATTTGCTGATTGACAAGCCTTCGCAGTATTCCAATCTGAATGTCTTCTTCCTGCTTGACGAGAAATCGATTCTGGACGAGCTGCCGATCTTCCAGCGGATCATCAAGGTCATTCCTTTCGTCATTATCCTCGTAATGGTTATTCTGCTGGCTCTGCTCAGCAGGCTGGTGTTCAAGCCTATCCAGCAATTGACCAGCGGGATGCGCATCCTGGGGAAGGGGCAGCTGGAATACCGGCTGAAGGATGGCAACAGCAGAGAGTTCCAGATCATTACGATGCAATTCAACCAGATGGCGGAGCAGATCGGTAATCTCAAGATTGATGTGTATGAGGAGCAGATGAAGGTGCAGCAGGCCGAGCTGAAGCATCTTCAGGCGCAGATCAATCCTCATTTTTTCATGAATTCCTTGAATATCGTCTTTCATCTGGTAGAGCTGAAGCAATATGCGCTGATCAAAAAGATGATCGGACATCTGGTCTCCCACTTCCGCTTCATTATGAATACCAATGACGCCTGGATTCCGCTGCGCGGCGAGCTGGGTCATATTCAGAATTATATCGAGATTCAGATGGTCATGTATCCCAACAAGCTGTCTTATGAGGTGCAGCTTCCGCAGGAGCTTGAGTCTACACTGATTCCGCCGCTGCTGATCCAGCCCTTCGTCGAGAATGCGATCAAGCATGGATTCATCAACAATTCGAAGCCCTTCAACGTTGGCATAACCGTCAGTGAAGATGCAGGGGAGAGCGGAAATTCCTGCATTACCATTCAGATCCGCGATTCCGGGCCGGGCTTCTCCGCAGCTCAGCTCGACATGCTCAATCATGGCGTGTATGAGCGCAAGCCGACAGACCGCCATCTGGGAATATGGAACGTATACAGACGCATGCTGATGTTCTATAACAACCGGGCACGGCTTACCTTCCACAATGCTCCAGACGGAGGCGCGGTTGTGGAAATCAGACTACCCGTTCAAAAGGAGCTGTGACGTTCAATGTACAGAGTTCTAATCGTTGACGACCAATACTTCGCCTTGCTCGGCCTCCAGCAGGGGGTGGATTGGAGCGCGCTTAGCGTGTCGGATGTCTGTCTGGCAGAGAATGTGGATCAGGCAATTGCTATTCTTGAGCAGAAGCCCGTAGATCTGCTGATCTGCGATATCGAAATGCCGGGCAGAAACGGCCTTGAGCTGCTGGCCTGGGTGAAGCAATCTGCTCCCGGTACGCTGACGATTATGCTGACCTGCCATGCCGATTTCGAGTATGCCCAGCGCGCGATTTATCACGGTGCCTTCCATTATCTGCTCAAGCCGGTAGACTATGAGGAATTGATGAAGATCTCCCGTGAGGCGCTCGCTGAGATCAGCAAGCAGAAGGAGCAGCAGCAGTTCGAGACCCTGATCCAGGAATACCGGAGACAGTGGGAGCATCAGCTGCCGCTACTGGTGGAACGGTTCTGGCAGGATATTCTCAGCCAGCGGGCGGCGCCCGTGCTGGAATCGCTCACCCTTCCGGCGAACACCTACAATCTGGATCTGCAGCCCGGGGACCGCTACTTCCTAGCTCTGCTGGGGCTGGAGCAGTGGAAGGAGAACCTTAGTGCACGGGATGAGACGATTATGGAATATGCGCTGCGCAATATGGCCGATGAGCTGCTGCTAAGCGGGCTGGAAGGCACCGTGCTGCAGGATCAGGTCGGCCATAATCTGGCGGTCATCTACGTGCGTGGCGATATGAAGGCCGTCCGGCATACGCTGGAGCAGAATGGCCGCACCTTCCTGGATACCTGCGGGCGGCTGCTGCATTGCTCCCTGTCGATCTACATCAGCGCGGGCGTCCCTCTGTCCGGTATCATGAGCGCATATACGGATGTCACTGAACGGGAACAACGCAACCTGAACCGTTCGCGTCAGGTGTTCGGACCGGAGGATCAGGCGTATGGCCGAGATCTGCCGCTTGCGCCGGGGCCTCAGGCAGCGCCTATGCACATCTTCGGAGAGTGGGCGACCCTCCTGGAGCTTGGCGAGCTGGAGGAGCTGGAGCGCCGTGTGACCCTGTGGTTCTCGGGCATTGAGCCTGGCCGCTGGACAAGTGAACTGCACCGTCAGCTTATTCACGGCATCCTGTTCATTGTACACACCGTTCTCGCCAAAAAAGGCTTATCCGCACACGCCTCAGCCGAGCTGAAGCCCTTGATGGATAAGGAGAATTATCCGAAGCATTCCGCTTCGCTCCAGCATTGGGCGCTGGAATGCCTGCGAGCCGTAATGCGCTTATTGCAGACCAGCAATAACGTATCCTCGGCCACAGTCACCAAGATCCGGCAGTATATCCGCTCGCGTCTGAGCGAGGAGATCACCCGGGATGAGCTGGCCGCGTATGTGTACTTGAACCCGGCCTACTTGTCGCGGCTGTTCAAGAAGGAGACCGGGCTGTCGATCTCAGATGTGATCATACAGGAGCGGCTGCAGAAGGCCAAGCAACTGCTGGAGGAGACCGAGCTGAAGATTACCGATATCGCCGAGCAGGTCGGATACACCAGCCTCGGCAGCTTCTCCAACCTGTTCAAGCGGGTCGTCGGCACCACTCCGCAGCAATACCGTGCGCGGAATAGGAAGTGAGCGGGGGCGCGGGGACGTTAGTGACACCAGGAGCACTAGGCATAGGAACCGCTGCGCTAGCACATTCAGCAGACTGATCGCTGCGCCTGCACATTGTGATCGGTTTTCCGATTACATTCGAGCCGATTGCCTCGCGCCTGCACATTGTGATCGGTTTTCCGATTACATTCGAGCCGATTGCCCCGCGCCTGCACATTGTGATCGGTTTTCCGATTACATTCGAGCCGATTGCCCCGCGCCTGGTCATACCCCTGTCAAGTAGACAGATAAAAAAAGCTAAGCAGCCAGCGCGTGCCGATACTCAATCGGCGCGCGCTGTTTCAGTTTTGCCTGAAAACGTTGGTAATTGTAAAAGTAGATATACTCCTCCACCGCTTGATGAATCTCTGCTTCTGACTTACACTGGTGAAGGTACAACTTTTCTGTCTTCAGATGCGAAAAGAAGGATTCGATGCAGGCGTTATCCAGGCAGGTTGCTTTGCGAGAGTGGCTGCCCTTGACGCTGAATGCCTCTAATCGTGTGTTGTACGCCTGAGACGTGTACTGAAAGCCTTGGTCCGAATGGAGCACGGCCTCAGACACGTCTCTTTTCCGTGTCCACTGTTCCACCGTATCCAGGACGAGGTTTACGTCGTTTCGCTCCGAGATCTGCCAAGCTACAATCTCATTGTTGAAGAGGTCCTGAATCGCAGACAGATAATAAAAGCGGGTGCCGTCTGAGATATACGTAATGTCCGTGACTAGCTTCTGCTGTGGGGCTGTCGCATGAAACTTACGCTTTAACCGGTTCGGGTAGACCACGGAAGGAGCAGAGCCCGCACGACGCCTTTTCTTGCGAATGACGGACTGGATCGATAGCTCTTTCATGAGCCGCCATACCTTCTTGTGGTTGACGAGGTAGCCTGCCTCCCGCAGGGCTGCCTGCATTCGAGGGTACCCGAAATAGGGATGAGCCAGGTGAATCGCCACCATATGCTCTTTCATAGCGTGCTCTTGCTCATGGGCCTCCATTCGTCGAGCCTGTGTACCTCGCCACTTGTAGTAATTCGCCCGCGATACCTCTGCAATGGCTAATAGGCGGGTGACGCCATGTTGGTCACGTAGTTCTTCAAGGATGGCGTATTTGTCGTGTAGTCCAAGCTTCCCTCCCTTTATAGATTTGGATACCGCTTTTTTAAGTAGTCCACCTGTGCCTTTAAGTAATCTCGTTCTTCTTCTATACTGGCAAATGTAGATCGTGGACGTCCTTTTAAGGGGCTTGTTACCCCTTTTGGTGTATGGAGTGGCTCCCCATTCCGATATTTCTTTACCCATACTTTAAGCTGGGTACAGTTCACAATCCCCAACCTGTCGGAGACGACCTTATAGCTCTCCCCTCCTGTACAATAGGCTTGAATAGCCTCTTTCTTGAATTCCTCTGTGTACGATTGAAATACTTGTCCCTTTTTGGCCATACCAAAATCCCCTCCATGGTCACTCACTTCCTCATGTTAACACATGAGGGTTTTTACGAGTGTCTACTTGAAGGGGATAATACCAGCCTGCACATTGTGATCGGTTTTTCGATTACATTGGGCCGCCTACCCTGGCACAAGCTTCCCGGCGGTGCAGGCAGATGTCTTTTGCATACCGCCGCCGCGCCCACCATACCTGCCAAACAAAAAGAGCGAGAGGGCTATACGCCCCTTCGCTCTTTTTAACATGCTTTACTTTAACAATTAACTCTTATTACTTAATAATCACGTATTCCAGTCCCACCAGCTTGGCGTAGGTAACGATCTGATCAGTAGTGAGGTTCAGCGATACGACGGTATGGTGTCCGCCACCGTTCTCGATCCATGCTCTGACTCCGTCCTGGAAGTTAGGCTTCACCTGCCACAGTACGCGTGCTACCGGAAGATTCGGAGCTGGAACGGTTGGCTCGAAGGCGGTAACTTCGTTGATCAGCAGCTTGTAATGAGTGCCGAAGTCAGCCATCGATACCACGACACCTTCGCCTGCCTTGCCGTCGAAGACGAGACGGGCCGGGTCTTCGCGGTCGCCGATGCCCAGCGGGGACACGATGATCTTCGGCTGGTTGCTGGCCAGGCTCGGATCAACCTCCAGCATGTGGGACTGGAGAATCGCTTCCTGTCCGGCAGCCATTTCGTAAGTGTAATCCTCCATGAACCCGGTGTTCAGGTTGTGGCTCATGACCTTCATCAGGCGGTCCAGGGCCGCAGTCTTCCAGTCCCCTTCACCGGCGAACCCGTAGCCTTGTGCCATCAGGCGCTGAACAGCCAGACCCGGAAGCTGCTTCATGCCGTGCAGATCCTCGAAGTTGGAGGTGAAGGCATTGTAGCCGCCTGCATCCAAGAAGCGCTTAAGGGCAATCTCATAGCTCGCCTGCACCTTCACGCTGGCTTCCCAATCTTCCTTGCTGTACGTGCCATAATCAACGGCATACAGCTTCGTATATTCTGCGAACAGGGCATCGATCTCTTCCTGCTTCACTTCGTTCACATAAGCTACCAGATCGCCGATGCCGAAGTAGTCCACGGTCCAGCCGAACTGGATCTGGGCTTCTACCTTGTCGCCTTCGGTCACGCCAACGTTGCGCATGTTGTCGCCGAAGCGGGCAACCTTGATGTTGAAGCCTTCGTTATAAGCTACGGCAACGTCCATCCATTCTGCAATCTGCTTCTGGACTTCAGCACGTTCCCAGTATCCTACAACGACCTTATTCTGCTTCTTCAGACGGGCATTGATGAAACCATACTCACGGTCGCCATGGGCAGCCTGGTTCAGGTTCATGAAGTCCATGTCAATTGTCGCCCAAGGAATGCTCTCATTATACTGGGTAGCCAGGTGCAGCAGCGGCTTCTGCAGCAGCTTCGTGCCGCGAATCCACATTTTAGCCGGGGAGAAGGTGTGCATCCAGGTGATTACACCGGCAACCTCGTCACGGTAGTTCACTTCTTTCATGATGGAAGTGATTTTGTCTGCGCTAACGGCCAGATCCTGCAATACCAGCGGATAAGGAAGCACCCCGCTATTGTTGAGCGCATCGGTCATTTCCTGAGCATGAGCCTTCACTTCACCCAGCGCTTCATCTCCATACAGGTGCTGCGATCCTACTACGAACCAGAATTGCTTGTCGCTTACTGTTGACATAATATTCATCCTCTTCTCTATTAGTTTGGTAAAAGTCAGTTATTTCTGTCCGTAATACGCGTCCTTGCCGTGCTTGCGCAGGTAGTGCTTGTCCAGAATCCGCTGCGGCAGCTCCTCGGCGAACGTATTCAGCTGGCGGGCGAAGAGATTCATCTTGGACACTTCCTCCAGCACCACACTGTTCATGACAGCGGCGTGGGCATCCTTGCCCCACGTGAACGGCGCATGGCCCTTCAGCAGAACGCCGGGAATCGCCATGACATCCAGCCCCCGCTGTTCAAACGTCTCAATGATCACATGCCCGGTCTCTGCTTCATACCCGCGGTCAATCTCTTCCTGGGTCAGGAACCGTGTGCATGGTACAGAACCATAGAAGGTATCTGCATGTGTCGTCCCCATAACCGGAACATCCAGTCCAGCCTGAGCCCAGATGGTTGCCCATGTGGAATGCGTATGCACGATGCCGCCGATCTCAGCATAATGCTTGTAGAGTACAGCATGAGTGGCTGTATCCGAGGAAGGTCGCATCTCTCCTTCCACCACATTGCCATCGAAGTCCACAACGACCATATCGCTCGGCTTCATCTTATCGTAGCTGACTCCGCTCGGCTTGATGACGAACAGGCTGCTCGCCCGGTCCACCGCGCTCACATTGCCCCAGGTGTATTTGACCAGCCCGTGCTTAGGCAGCTCCAGATTAGCCTCGCATACCTCTTCCTTCAGTTGCTCCAGCATATGTTAATTCCCCCCGTTCTCTACGAGATGATCTACAGCGGCCTGCTCAATCGCCAGACCCGCCGTGTAGCGTTCCATGAACAATTCAAAGCCCTTCACATCTGCCGCAACCGGATGAATAGTCTCGCCTTCGATATCCTTGAAAACCTTCTGGTCGAGGAAATCATCCAGACGCTCCTGCTGCCCTCTATTCTTCATATAAGAAGCCAGTATCGCCATGCCCCATGCGCCGCCTTCTCCGGCTGTTGCCATCACAGAGACCGGCACATTCATCGCAGCAGCTACAATTCTCTGTCCGACTACAGGCGTCTTGAACAAGCCGCCATGCGCCAGAATGCTGTCGATGGACACCTGCTCCTTCAAAGTCAGAATATCCATCCCGATCTTCAGTGCGCCAAAAGCGGAGAACAAATGCGTCCGCATAAAGTTACCCAGCGTGAAGCGGCTCTCCGGCGAACGGACGAACAGCGGCCGTCCCTTGTCCAGCCCGGTAATATTCTCACCCGAGAAATAGCCGTAGCTCAGCAAGCCGCCGCCATCGGCGTCTGCCTCCAGTGCTTTATTGAACAGAACGCTGAACAGCTGCGCCGGATCAACCTTGAAGCCCATCGCCTCCGAGAATTCCCGGAACAAGCCGACCCAGGCGTTGATATCGCTGGAGCAATTGTTGGCATGTACCATTCCCACCGGACTACCATCCGGGGTGGTCACCATGTCAATCTCAGGATATACCGCCGTAAGATCCTTCTCCAGCACGATCATAGCGAATACGGAGGTGCCTACAGAGATATTACCGGTCCGTTTGCGGACACTGTTCGTAGCGACCATTCCTGTTCCGGCATCGCCTTCCGGAGGACAGAGCGGAATGCCTGCCAGCAGGTCCCCGGACTCATCCAGCAGTCTCGCTCCAGCCTCTGTTAACACGCCCGCCTGCTCGCCTGCAGCGTAGACCTTGGGCAGAAGATCACTCAGCTTCCAAGGGTAATTCTTAGCGGCAATCAGCTCATCGAACTGGCTGACCATGGCCGGATGGTAATTCTGCGAAGCTTCATCTATAGGGAAGACCCCGGAGGCATCGCCAATCCCGATCGCCTTGCTGCCGGTCAGCAGCCAATGGATGTATCCGCCCAGCGTCGTTACGAACGTTGCCTGCGGAACATGCTCTTCCCCGTTCAGAATCGCCTGATACAGGTGGGCAATGGTCCAGCGCTCCGGAATATTGAACTGGAACAGCTCTGTTAATTCCTTGGCCGCCGCACCGGTTGTAGCATTGCGCCAGGTCCGGAACGGAACCAGCAGCTCGCCCGTGCTGTCAAAGGCCATATATCCATGCATCATTGCTGAGAATCCGATCGAACCGACAGTAGTAACCGTAATCCCGTATTTCTGTGCAACCTCCTGCTTCATCTCGCGGTAAGCCGCTTGCAGGCCCTTAATAATATCCGTCAAAGGATACGTCCAATATCCGCTTTCCAGCAGGTTCTCCCACTCGTAGCTTCCGGATGCAACCGTCTCGAACTGCTGATCAATCAGGACGGCCTTGATACGTGTGGACCCAAATTCGATACCCAGTGATGTCTCTCCCTTAAGTATCGCTTGCTTGATGTTCTGATCCATGCCCACGTTACTCCTCTCTGAACCAAACTGTGTTACTTACGAATCTAAAGAATGCGCTTCCTTTATGAACAGGTTTAGTATATTTTTTGTTCGTACATTTGTCAATAATATATATAAGATATACCTACAAATTTACCGAGAAATCACCCGTTTTTTATGCAAATCATTATATATAGTAGACACCGGAGGATATTAAGCTTATATTCAAGCTATAATATGTACGTACAACTACAATAATTTATCCATTTCAAATAAGAACAACTATGAAAGAAGTGACCCGTGTGCGAACCAAGTACCAGATCATATTCGATGAACTCAAAAGCAATATCCTGTCCGGCACCTACAGTGTAGGCGAACAAATTCCTACGGAGTCGGCGCTGCAGGAGATGTACGGCGTCAGCCGCCAGACCGTGCGGAAGGCCATTCTGGAACTGTCCAACGAGGGGTTCCTGCGGAGCGAGAAGGGCTCAGGCACCTATGTCAGCCACCAGTTCCGGTCCAAATCCGGGAATGGCGCGGGCAAACGGACCATCGGCGTAATCACCACATACCTCTCCGATTATATTTTCCCCTCCATTATCCGGGGGATTGAAGGCAGGCTCAACGAGGACAACTATTCCCTGCTGCTCGCCAGCACCAATAATGATGTGGCCCAGGAGAAAAAGGCGCTGGAAATGATGCTGTCCTTCGGGGTAGACGGGCTGATTATCGAGCCTACGAAGAGCAATCTGTACAACCCGAACATCGCCTATTACCTGTCGTTCAAGGAGCAGGATGTCCCGTTCATCATGATTAACGCTTATTATGAGGAGCTGGAGGTGCCGTTCTTCTGTCTGGATGATGTACAGTCCAGCTATCTGGCGACCCGGGAGCTGATCTCGAAGGGCCATACCCAGATCGGGATTATCGCCAAAATGGACGATCTCCAAGGCAAATACCGCATGAAAGGCTATATCAAGGCGCTCGGCGAAGCCAAACTGCGCTTCCACCCGGAGCAGGTGCTCTCCTTCGATACGGAATCCAAGTGTGACCTGTCGGCGAACCTCAAGCAATTCCTGAAGGATAACCGGGAGGTGCTGACAGCCCTTGTGTGCTATAACGACGAGGTGGGACTCGAGGTGGTTAACGTCTGCAAGCAGCTGGAGATCTCGATCCCGGAGGAGCTGTCAATCATTGGCCAGGACAATTCCTATATCGCCAAGAACGCAGGCATCAAGCTGACGACCTTAACCCACCCGCAGGAGCAGATGGGCCGGGATGCGGCCGAATGGGTCATTAAGAAGCTCCAGGGTAAAAAAGATTTGAAGAACAGCACCTACTATCTGCCTGAGCTGATAGAGGGGGAGACGGTGCGGGTGCTTGCGCCAGCTCCAGCGGAATAGGGTAGTCCGCCCGGAAATAAGATACACAGACGAACAGCCCTGACCGCTTCATGACCATTAGAGGCCATGAAGCGGCAGGGCTGTTCTTTTTCAATCCGGCTGAACTGGGGTACAGGCTTCTTAGTCCAGCAGAGTAGAGATGCTGATGCTTTCAATCTTAGCGCCCTTGACATGGAACAGAATATAATCCACATAGTTGCTTGGGGCGAACCGGTAGTCATCCTCTTCCTCAGGTGCCCCGTCTCCGGTCAGTTTGCCTTCGGGATAGGCTTTTTTGAGTGTGTCCAGGCTGTCTCCAACCTTGATATTACGGACCGTAGTGTACTTCGGATCGGTAATCTTAATGCTGAAGATGTAGAACTGCTTGCCGTCACCCGAATCAATCGTCTTAATCTCCAGGCCCGGGAAGGTATACGTGTTCTCTGTTCTGCCGATCAGGGTATCCATATTCTTACCGTCATCCAAGGAATACGTGTGCGATTTCTTCGCCGTTGCCTTGCCCAGCATACTCTCCAGCTTGGTATCATCCACAATGTCGGAGAGGGCGATAGTGTGATCTTTATGGACAAAAGCCAGCTCCTTCAGAATCACATTTCCTTCCTTCTCAATGGTTCCCTCCTTGATCGCCTCGGAGCTGCCCGCTGAAGCCGCTGGGGTTGGCTCGACCGGAGCAGCTTCAGTCGCCGCAGGCTCAGCAGCAGGGGTAGCCGAAGCTTCCGGTGCAGCTGTGGACACCGCTTCAGCTGTAGGTTCTCCCGAAGGGGTGGCCGCCGGAGCGGCCGAATCGGACTGGCATCCGGCCAGAAGTGTCATTAATAATACTGCGGGCAGCAGCAGCGCTGCCGGTTTTTTAAATGTTCCCATAAGTAATCCCTCCATGAATGTACGCGATGAGCGCGTTGTTTGTTTGGTATGAGGTTAGTATACGAAAACCATTTATTAGTGTAATAACAGAGTTGTATCAGTCTTGTAACGTCAACTAAGCGGCAGATGGATGGAGACGGTGGTTCCGGTTCCGAGCTGGCTCTCTATGCTGAGGTGCCCGCCGAACTTCTCGGCGATCTCCTTACAGATGGATAACCCCAGCCCCGTTCCGCCTGCCGCGCTGGCATTCCGTGCCCGGTAGAAGCGTTCCTGGACGCGGGTAAGTTCATCCGCGCTGATTCCGATGCCCTGATCGCTGATCTGCACGACAGCTTCCTGCTCCCGGACCGAAGTTTCAATGCTTACCCGGGTACGGAGACCGGAGTATTTAATGGCATTGTCCAGTACATTCGCGATCGCATGGGACATCAATACCCGGTTGACATAGACGAAGACGGGCGGCCCCTGCCGGATCGTAAGCTCTATCCCCTTACTGTCCGCCTTGGTCCTCAATCCAGCGGTTACCCCTGCGGCCAGCTGTGCCAGGTCCGTCTTCTCGGCATCGATTCCATCCTGCCCTGCCTTATCGAAGCGCGACAGCATGAGCAGCTCATTGACCAGCCGGGTCAGGCGGTCCGATTCATTCACCAGATGGAAGTAGATCCGCTGCAGCTCCTCATCCTCGTCCTCACCTTCGTACAAATATTGTGAGAACCCCTTGATGGCAGCTAGCGGCGTCTTCAGCTCATGGGATACATTCGAGACAAACTGCTTCTGATATTGGATATAGTCGCTGAGCTGAATGCCCATCCGGTTCAGGCCCGCAGCCAGCATGCCCAGCTCATCCTTCCGGTTCAGGCGCACCTCCCTGAACTGCTGGTTGGAGAAGCTCTCTGTCGCGCCAAGCAGGTATTTGATCGGCTTCGTCGTATTACGGGCGATGAAAAGACTGGAGAGCGTAATCAGGATAATGAACCCTCCCGCACCGGCGAACAGGATATAGCGGATCTGATCCATCATCGTATAGAAATAAGAGACATCCTCCACGAACTCGTACACATAGCTGTTCTGATAATATTTGTCTTGGATCGGAACTGCGAAGTACAGCAGGTGATCCCCGGAGACCGTGTACGCATAATTACCCTTAAGAGCGTTCTGGATATTCCCGGGGAAAATGACGGGGGTCTTGTTATTAATCACAATCCCGTCAACAGCGAGTCCCAGCAGCTTCTGGCTGCTGTCGTAGATCCGCACCTCCTTGACGGAGGCTTTTAACGTCTCCAGCGCGCTTCTCGCCACCGCCTCCATCTGCCCGGCATCCACCTCTTGTTCGTGCCTGGAGAGCACCTCTCTGAAGGACATCTCGCCCAGATCTGCCTTCTCCATCATTTGCTTCTCTATCGTTACGAAGCTGAAATAGTCAATCGCCTTATTCACCGAAATAATGATAACGGCAAAGGACAACACCGAGAACAGCAAATACATTAGCACCAGCCGGGTCGCGTATTTCAGGCGGAGCCACCTCCCAGCTGATAACCGAAGCCGTAGACGGTCCTGATATATTTCGGATTCTCGGCATCATCCTCCAGCTTCTTTCTTAAGCGCATAATCGTCATATCCACGCTGCGGCTGTCGCCCATGAAGTCATAGCCCCAGACGATCTCCAGCAGCTCATCCCGGGTATAGATTTTGTCCGGGCGCTTCAGCAGCGTCTCCAGAATTCTGAATTCCTTGGCCGTCAGGGCAACCGGAACGCCGCCCTTCTGCACTACCCGGGTCTCCAGATCGAAGGTCAGCTCCTCATGAGTGATCCGGGTATCTTCAGCATCTGCGGGCAGACCGCTGTTCTGGGCTCTCCGGAGCACCACCTTGATCCGCGCCAGCAGCTCCCGGTTATCGAACGGCTTGGTCATGTAATCCTCGGCCCCCAGCTCAAGTCCCAGGACCTTATCTATAATCTCATTCTTGGCCGACAGCATAATGATGGGAACCGCCTGCCGCTTGGTAATCTCCTTGCACAGGTCATAGCCGGAGCAATCGGGCAGCATCAGATCCAGTACCACCAAATCCGGCTGAAAAGAATCCAGGGCCGTAAGCCCCGCACTTCCGTTCTCCGCAGTCCGCACCTCATAATTCTCTCTGCGGAGCACAAGCTCGATCAGGTCCCGCAGAGCCGCTTCATCATCGATTACGAGAATTTTGTTCATCCGATCCCTCCTCTTCTACCTAATATTAACACCGCGAGAGAACGTTAGACTCTCCGTCACCGTTCGAACCCCCGTGACGATCAATTGTATTCAGTTATTCACACACATTGCGCCCGCGCACCCTGCCCCGGCACATTGTATTCGGTTTTTCGCATTCAATCGGTCCGCCCTGATGTACAACTAGCCTTGGCTGCTGCCGGACCGCTAGCTATATACTTTTCAAAAATAAACCTTCACAGATAGTTCACCTTGCCCGCTTCTCAACATACCTTGAATAAACCAACTAGAAAGGGGACAAATCAATGTATCTGCTCTGGGTAATCATCGTAGGTGGACTCATCGGCTGGCTAAGCGGCAATCTGATCGGGCGTGATGTTCCGGGAGGCGTACTCGGCAATATAATCGCCGGGTTCATCGGCTCCTGGCTGGGCTCCGAGCTGCTTGGTCCAAGGGGCCCTGTAGTAGGTGGCTTCCACATTGTTCCGGCTATTATCGGCTCCATCGTTGCGCTATTGATCTTCTTTGCCCTGGCCCGCGGCGGCGCCTTCCGGCGTCGTTAATCCTTCCTGACGGCTGCTGCAAAGTCAACACAGAGCCCCTCCTGTTCACCCAGGCAGGGGCCCCTACCATGTCATCCTTACACAATCCTTAGAATCCGCCCTTAGAGTAGAGGGAGAGAAAGGATGATATACTATGCAGGATAATATTCTGGAAATACAGGCTCTATGTAAAAGCTTCAAGCGCCAGACAGCCGTCAACAACGTATCGTTAACTGTTGCACGCAATTCTGTCTACGGGCTGCTTGGTCCGAACGGTGCAGGCAAATCGACCCTGCTCAAAATGATTACCGGTATGCTGCGGCCCGATTCCGGGACCATCCGCTTCCAGGGCCGGGAATGGACCCGAAAGGACTTAAGCCGGATCGGCATATTAATTGAAGCACCGCCTCTGTACGATAATCTGACTGCCCGGGAGAATCTCAAGGTACGCACGCTAGCCCTCGGACTGCCGCAGTCGCGGATCGAAGAAGTGCTTGCTGTTGTCGATCTGACCGCTACCGGGAAGAAACGCGCCGGACAATTCTCCATGGGGATGAAGCAGCGGCTCGGCATCGCGATTGCGCTCTTGAACCAGCCGGAGCTGCTGATTCTGGACGAGCCGACGAACGGGCTGGACCCGATCGGGATTCAGGAGCTGCGGGAGCTGATCCGCTCCTTCCCGGAGCAGGGAATCACCGTCATTCTGTCGAGCCACCTGCTCTCCGAGGTGGAGCAGACGGCTGACCATATCGGCATCATCGCGGGCGGCGTGCTGGGCTATCAGGGGGCGGTCTCCCCGGATCAGGACCTGGAGGCGCTGTTCATGCAGGTCGTAACAGCCCACCGGAGGGAGGGTGCCGCTCATGCTTAATATCGTTAGAGCGGAACACCTGAAATGGCGGCGTACCTTCATTCCCAAGCTGGCCTGGATCGCTCCTGTATTCACTCTGTTCTTGTGCGCTGTTCTGATGGGCGGCGGCTTTTTTCAGAGCGGCTCTTACAACTGGTGGTACACGATGCTGTTGCCCGGAGCGCTGAGTCTGGTCTGTTCGCTGGCGCTGCAGAAGGATGCGAAGCTGAAGTACCGCGGACTGCTGGCCTTGCCCTTTACACCGGGAACGCTCTGGGCCGGGAAAATCATCGCCTGTGCGTATTGGCTCCTGGCTGCCCTCCTCGTGTTCCTAACCGGCGTTTCCGCCGGGGGCTTGCTGTTCGGACAGACGATTACACTGCTGAGCAGCCTGGCGGGAAGCGCACTGATCTTCCTCACCTTCCTGTGGCAGATTCCGCTGTGCCTGTTCCTGGCGGCACGCTTCGGGTTATTCGCAGCGGTCCTGCTGAATATGGCCGGTACTACTCTGGGTGTAGTTCAATTCGACAGGGGCGGCTTATGGGATTACATTCCTTATGCGATTACCGCCAAGCTTATGTGTCCCGTGCTGTCCATCCTGCCGAACGGCCTGCCGGTCCCGGCGGACAGCCCGCTGCGCAGCACGGATATGATTCTTCCGGGTACGCTGGTCTCTCTCGGATGGTTCGCCATCCTGTTCCTGCTCACCACCGTATGGTTCCGTAGACAGGAGGCGAAGTAGCATGAATGCACTTCCGGGTCTGCTCAGGGCCGATCTGCTCAAAATACGGCGCACCCCGTTTCTCCTGATCCATCTGCTGACCCCGCTGATCGGGGCTGCCTTGTTCCTGGCCTACTATTCCATCTCCCCTGCCAGTGAAGCGGGCAAGGTGATGGGGTTCATGCAGGCAGTCGCTTGTGCGTTTCCTACCCTCATCGGGCTGGTCTGTGCAATGGTGGCGGAGCAGGAGGCCGTCTCCGGAGGATTCCAGGGAATGCTGTCTCTGCCTGCGGCCAGAAATACCACCTATGCCAGCAAGCTGCTGCTCCTGCTGGGATTCAGCCTGGGGGCTGTCCTGCTGATCTTCGTCCTGTTCAGCCTGGGCTTTGCCGGAATGCTGGGACAGGACCGGCACGGCATACCCTTTTATCTCACCGGGTCCGTGATCCTGTTCGCAAGCAATATCCTGCTCTATCTGCTTCACTTCGCGCTCAGCCTGCGCTTCGGACGGGGCGTCTCTATCGGCATAGGAATCACGGGAAGCCTGCTCGCTGCCCTGATGCTGACCGGTCTTGGCGATATCCTGTGGCCGTATATCCCCTTCGCCTGGGGCGGCCGTTTCCTCTCCCTGCTGGAGATTCAGCATTCGGGAGGCTTGCCGCCTTTTGCCGAAACGAGATTGGCCACCGGCGTATCCATCTGCATAGTAGCAACGATAGCTGCCGGACTCCTCAGTATGTTATGGTTCTACAAGTGGGAGGGCCGCTCTGCGGATAACTAGCCTCCAAATCTGTAAATGAAGGAATTAATATTATGGCCAAAATACTTGTGGTAGACGACGAACCCGCCATCCTGTCCCTGATAGCCAACGCACTCAGTACCGACCGCCATCTGGTAACCACCTTCTCTGATTCCACGCTGGTGCGCGGGACCGACCTCGGTGCATATGACCTGATTCTGCTGGATGTGATGATGCCCGGTGTGGACGGCTTCACCCTGTGCCGGGAGATCCGCACGGCGGTGGATTGTCCCATTCTTTTTTTGACGGCGAAGACGCTGGAAAGTGACCTGATGTACGGACTGGGACTGGGGGCGGATGATTATATTATGAAGCCCTTCGGCATAGGTGCGCTGCGGGCGCGGATCAACGCTCATCTGCGGCGGGAGAACCGGGAGAAGCGCAACATTCTGTATATGGACCCTGTACGCTTCAACCTCTCCGGTAAAGAGCTGTACGCCCGGGAGGACAAGGTGCCGCTGACCAAAAGTGAATATGAAATCTGCGAGTTTCTGGCCCGCCACCGCGGTCAGGTCTTCTCCAAAGAGAATATCTATGAAGGGGTCTTCGGATATGACGGGGAGAGTGACAGCAGTGCCATTACGGAGCATGTCAAGAACATCCGCGCCAAGCTGGGCCGGTACGGGCTTGAGGCCATTGAAACCATCTGGGGGATCGGATATAAGTGGAAGCTGTAAAACAACGCAAAACCGTGCGGCTGCGCACCTTTTTTCTGCACTACCTGCTGCTGTTGAGCCTCGGTACCGTTCTGCTGCTGGGAATATTGGTTGGCGCATTCACACTGGCGTTCGCCCGGGGGGCGCTGCTGCCTGCCAACTATGACGAGAAGGAAATCGCCCAGTTCAAGCAGCAGCTGGCTGCGGGCGGAGCGGATAAGTCCCCCCAGGTCCCGGGCCGGCTGGAGTACACCGTATTCACCTTGGACGGGAAGCCGCTGGCCGGCAATCTGACGGCTAAAGAGTCGAGGCAAGCCTGGAGAATTGTCCAGGAGGGGAACAACAGAAGCTCCTACTACTACACCACCGCTGAGCATGGGCAGAAGCTGTGGATCTTCCGTTATATCTTGACGCCGCAGTACGCTTCTCCATTGCTGCGCAGCTCGTTGCCGAACCCCCAGCTGCTTGCCCCCGCGCTCTTCGTGCTCGTTTTCCTGCTGATGGCCGCCCTGCTCGCGGCCAGGTTCGGCCGGAAGCTCTCGGAGCGGATGACCGGGCTGCAGGAAGCGACCGATAATATCCGGCGCGAGAATCTGGAGTTCACCGTCCAGCCCAGCGGCATCCGGGAGATTGACGAGGTATTGGGCTCCCTGGACCGGATGAAGGATGCCCTGCAGACTTCACTGGAGAAGCAGTGGGAGCTGGAACGCTCCCGCAGGGAGCAGATCTCCGCGCTGGCCCACGACATCAAGACGCCGCTGACCATTATCCGGGGCAACGCTGAACTGCTGCAGGAGATTGTAGAGACTGAGCCGCAGCGTGAATACAGCGGCTATATCCGCCGCAGCGCCGAAGACATTGAAGCCTTCGTGCAGGAGGTCATTGACTTGTCCAGCCTGCAGGCCGGCTCATCCCGCCAGCAGACGCGGGTCCCGGCGGCAGAGATCATGGCCGAGCTGGAGCTGCAAATGAAGGCCCTGGCTGCGGGCAGGGACCTGCGGACCTCTGTCCGGCATGAGAAGCTGCCGGAATTCCTGTACATCCACAAGGAGCTGCTGCTGCGGGGAATCATGAACCTGATCGCCAATGCGGCCGAGCACACCCCGCCCGGTGGAAGCATTGCCCTGCTCGTCCAGGGTGAAGCGGCGGCGGTTCAGTTCACGGTTACCGATACCGGCAGCGGCTTCTCAGCGGCCGACCTCCGGGAGGCGACTAACCAATTCTACCGGGGCGATCCGAGCCGCAGTTCCGGGGATCACCACGGAATGGGGCTCTATATTGCGAGGTCTGTGGCCGAGCAGCACGGAGGCAGTCTGAGCCTCAGCAACGCCGCACCCTCCGGGGGCGGGAAGGTCACGATGCGCATTGCCGCGCCTGAGCAGCAGCCCAGCCAAGTGGAAACGGCTTTGCCGTCCTTTTGAAGGACGGTACCGTTTCAGCGAGAAATAGAAGGATAATGTATAGCGTGAAACCTATACATTCTTATATTTCAAGGGATAAACTGAATGCCGCCTGTGGTCAGGCGGCGTTCAGTCCCAGCTTACTTTTCAGCTCCGGATAGATCCGGCCATACAGCTTCCGCCGCAGTACTGAATGGTACAAGGCCAGCACCAGCGTCACCACGATCAGCGCGGCGGGTACGAGATACAGCACCGGATGATCCACGAAATAGCCGAACACATCATAACCCCGGTTGATATACCGGCCGTAGATCGCGGCGATGGCAACCACCAGCAGCACCGGCAGGGCAAACAGACCGGACAGGATGTTGACCTTTTTCATCTTTTTGTAGGTGGATTGAAACGCCCTTTCACCCTGGGCTTCTTCGAGCAGCATGACTTGCTTATCGAAGGAGTCGCTTTTGCGCACCGGCATCTTGGATTGTGTAATGTAGTTGTGCAGCACATCCAATTCATGGCTGAATTCCATTGTTCTTAATATTGCTCTGCCTGCGTTCATGGATGATTCCTCCTAATTAAAAATCCAGACTTCTCCCCAGTTCCGCTGATACAAGCGGCGGGAGGGGGTGTGTTCCGTTTGCTCTGTGTACAGGTTGGTCGCCGTTATAAGCGCAGCCATCTTGTCCAGGAAGACCGCCTTCGGCAGTTCCTGGCCGATAATCAACTCGTAGACTTGCTGAAATTCGGCCAAGGTGAATTGCTCAGGCATTAAGAGCAGCGCGATTCCGGTTCTCTCCGTCTCCTGGCGCAGCCGTTCCATGGCATAGGCAATGATCCTCGCGTGATCAAAAGCAAGTCCGTCATTGGACAAGACGGCATATTGCACCGAACTGGACGCCGGTGCCGCTGTCACCGTCTGTTCGATCACCGCAGTCAGCGCTTGGCCTGCGGCCTCCAGCCGAAGCTCATAGGTACGGGTGCGTATGCAGCCCGGCTCCAGCAGCTCTTTATGCTCCTGCCGAAGCTGGTAGCTTACCTTGAACCAGGCCGCAGCCTCGGCATCATCCCCTGCCTCTAATTGGATACGGCGGCTGTCGACCAACGCCATATAGCTGCTGCTGATCACCCATGTACGGGGATCGCGCCCGGGGTCAGAGAAGGTGCGAAGCTGCTCCAGATACGCACCGGTAACACCGGTCTCCTCCTCCAGCTCGCGTGCGGCCGCCTGATCCGTGGTCTCGTCCGGCTGGGCGAAGCCGCCCGGAAGCGCCCATTTGCCGAGGCAAGGGTGCCCGCCTCTGCGGATCAGCAGGAGGTGCAGCTCCTTCGCCGCAGCCACGGTTACATGGTCTGCCTCTGCATCCATGGCGGTGAAGATCACCATATCCGTAGCCACTGAAGGCCGCACATAATCCCCAGGCCGGTACTGTTCCAGGAATTCTTGTTCTGTAAGTCCGTTACCATCTCTCAATTCCACTCTCTCCGCCTCCTTCTGTCTCTTGCTCAATGCTCCAGCTCTCCGAAATAGTTCCCGTACGGCTTGAACTTTGCCAGTACACTGTCCACCTTGCTTATACGTTCCGTAAGCGCGCCCCTCAGGGTAATATAGGGAATCCGCCGCTCCTTCAGATCTGCGATAATCTGCTGGTGGAACACCTGCCGCTTCTGATCCCCGCTGCGGTCCCACGTGTCGTCATACGGAATATCATCGTCGCACAGGAAGAACAGGTCGTAGCGCTGCGCGTTCTCCAGGGCCAGCCGGGTCAGCAGCTCAGGTGCCTTCCCATGGTAATCCAGCGCATACATATACGTGGTGATCGCATTCGTATCGACGAATAAATACCTATTGGCCTCAAGCAGCGCCTGCTCTTCCCGCTCCAGATGCCCTACCGCAATCTCGTCAAAAGCCTCCAGCCCAATCCGCCGGTCCACCTGATGCTCCGTCCAGTAATCACGCCCGTATTCGCTGGCGAAGGACGTGCCGTACTTCCGGGCAAGCGCTTCGGTGATCGTCGACTTGCCGGTAGACATCGCCCCTACGAACACGACCTTCGTAATCAAATCGCGGTACACAATCCCGCTTACATAATCACGGTATTTGTAGGGGTCCGAACGGACCATCGTGGCCGATACAGGCACCTGCACCCTCGCCTCATCCACCCGCCGGTCAATAGCGCCCAGCGCCAGGCTCATATGCTCTCCATAGAATTCACTCGAATAAAAATGAGTCACCTGTTCGCCCTTCAGCAGCCCGAGAATATACTGCTCCTCCCGGATCTCATGCTCCCTGTCATCCGAATATCCGTCCGGCCCGTCCCAGGCCTCGATTACCCGGACCGCAGGATAGAGCTTGCGAATCCAGTTAGCCCTAACCTGCAGCGGAACCGGAGAGACGGTCGTCTCATAGATCACTACAATCAGTTCGTCAACCTCCCTCAGCGCCGTCTCGAACATGAACTGGTGCCCTTTATGCAGCGGAGCGAACTTCCCGAGTGTTAATCCAAGTGTCTTCATGACAGCGCCTCCTTAGCCCCTTTATTCCAGTTGTAGTAGCCGTAGACCGCGTTGATCAGATAGGCGCTCCACATGACAGTCATCAGCAGACCCTCCCCGCTGCCTTCCAGCGTCCGGATCACCCAGAGCAGCACGGTGAACATATTCAGCACAATATAGACCAGCCACTGCTCCTTGAAACGCCGTACCATCAGGATCGTTGCCACTACCGATAACACGGTAGTCAGAGCATCGATATAAGGTGAATTCTGCGCAGGAATGAACGATAAGCCGAAGCCCAGCAGCAGCGCCCCCGCCACACAGACTGCAATGGTGAGCAGAATGCCCCTCGTCTCCATTTGGCGCATGGACAGTTTGCCGCCCTGAATATTTCTTTTCCACATATAAAAGCCTACAATATTCATGGGCACAAAGAATAGCAGATTCAGCATAACCTCGCCAAATAATCCGTTGATATAGGCCAGATAAGCATAACCAAAAGTATTATACATCCCGAATCCATAGCTCGCCAGCTTCCCCTTCGCCGTCAGCACCACGCATAGTACCCCGGTGATGAAGACCGTGAACCCGAAGAGCGAATCCTTGGAGATCACCGTAAAAACAACCGCAATCAGCGTAAATATCACCAGCCAGGCGAGTTCAAACCCGCTCCAGTTGCCGGGTGCCTTCTTCATGCTCATCCCTCCGATTCCTCTGCTTCCCGCAAAACCAATTACTTATTAACTTATTAACTAATTGATAATTACATTTTGTTAATATCAAGATAACAGAATTTATATCCGGATGCAAGCATTACATTCCACAATTCACATCAGAGATCCGCACGGAAAGGGAGGACAACCATGAAGATCAGACAATTGAAACTGATAACAGTCACTTGGAGGATATGAAGACATTCTATAGCGAAGTCCTCCAGATGCCGGTAATTGAAGAGGGCGATACTTCTCCGGGCTCTGGCAACGCAAGCAGCTCTATTTCCGGGACCCGCAAGGCAACATTCTGGAATTATACCCTCCGGTGAGAGGTCTGCTTGCAAAATGATGCAGACTACACCTTAGCTCTATCGAACGGGACAGCCCCAGGCTGGTCCTTTTTGTAGTTCTTCTACTTTTCTTCCATTTGTTGTTGCCTAAACCTCTTTATGCAAATATGATAGATTCATATACTCCAAGATCTTACATATTATCCACCCTATTAATAATCATATGAGGAGGAACGGCAGCAATGTTCACTACAAGAATCATGAAACGGAGCTTCACCTTATTTGCCATTCTCGTATTGGTATTCTCTTCTCTTCAGCTCCACCCCGCTTTAGCGCAAGACGAGACAGGCGGCAGTCAGGAAGTGACTTACACGGGAGAAGGGTATGAAGTCCTCTACAGCATTTCCTCCCGGTGGGAGGGAGCCTTCAATGCCGATGTTACCATCAGGAACACGGGCAGCAGGGTACTGGAGAACTGGACCCTTGGTTTTACGTCTCCGTATGAGATCACGAATATCTGGAACGGCCGGGTAGATTCTTATGAGAATGGTCTATATGCCATCAAGAATGCAGGCAGCAATCAGGACATTCCGGCGGGTGGCAGTGTGAATTTCGGCTTCACGGCTTCTTTTGAAGAAGAGCTGCAGCTGCCCGCAGTGTTTGACTTGCTGGGCGGGGAGCAGACCGTTCCAGGCGGGCAATACGAGACCAGCTTCAAGGTGACAAGCGATTGGGGCAGCGCTTTTAACGGTGAAATTGCCATTAAGAATCTGTCACCGTCCGCAGTTGAGGATTGGACACTGGCGTTCGATTATGAGGGGCAGCTGGAACGCTTCTGGACGGCTGACATCATCAGTCATACCGGCAATCATTACGTGATACATAATGCGGGCTATAATGCCAACATTCAGCCGGGCGAGACTCTGGTCCTTGGCTTCACCGGGAGCCCGGGGAATGTGGCAAGCGAACCTTCAGTCTATCAGCTGACGCAGATCTCCACCCGGCAGGAAGCCCCTGAGCCGGAGAAGGTCTCCGTACAGCTCGATACTTACAGTCTCCAGCTTCAGAACAGCCCGGATGGAGACTACTACTTCCTGAGCTCCAAGCTGGACAAGCTGACCGGAGTGCTGGGAGGAGCATCGAGCGTCACGGCCCTCACCTATCAGCTTGAAGACCGAAATAAAGCAGTCCTCCAGCAAGGGACGATCCCTGTAAGTGCGGCGTGGTCTGCGGAAGGAATCGGACTTGGGATCGGATACAATCTGCTGAAGCTGCGCGCCCACGCTCAAGATGGAACTGAAGTGACCAAAGAGTATATAATCGTGAACTTCGATGAGGGCAATCTGCCTAACCTCGGGATTGACCCGGAGAAGGACAGCGATCATGACGGCATCAGCGATTATTATGAGGGACATTTCGGTCTCTCCCCCACCAGCAGGGATACGGATGGTGACGGATTAAGCGACCAGGATGAGCTGCTTGTCTTGAGGCTGAATCCGCTTGAACCGGACAGCGACAAGAACGGGACTGCCGATGGTGATGAAGATTACGATAAGGATAGATTAACCAACCTGGAGGAATTGCAGCTCGGGACCAGCCTTATCAGTGAAGACAGTGACAACGACGGTCTAACGGACGGCGAAGAAGTTCATACGCACAAGACCGATCCCCTGAAGGCCGACACCGATGGGGACGGACTCTCTGACGCCTGGGAGCTCCAAATCGGAAGCGACCCGCTTGTGCCTGAGACGAAGTTCGCTAGAACGGTGAAGGCAGAGGATGCCGGGGGCAAAGCTGTTCCAAGCGTATCCGTGGAAGGGATCACTGCGGAACAGGTAGAGAGCCTGTCCGTCCAGCCGGTCGTGGACGGCATTCTTAACGATGCCACCATTCCCGGTTACATTGACCAGGGCTATAATTTCTCCATCGACGGGAGCTTTGAGAAGGCGACGATCTCCTTTGAGTTCGATCAGAGCCTATTGAATCAGGCAGACTTTGTGCCGCGGATCTACTATTACAATGAGGAATTCCAGTTGTTTGAAGAGCTCTCCGGTCAACGGCTGGCCGGGAATGTGGTCTCGGCAGAGACGGCTCATTTCTCCAGATACATTCTGCTGAACAAGACGGTATACGACCAGGTCTGGCAGTATAAGTTCCTGTACGATGAGGGGCAGGAGCATTATGCCGGGATGGATATCGCCTTCGTCATCGATTCCTCGGGCAGTATGTCAGATAATGACCGGAACAATGTGAGAATCAGCGTTACCCGGCAGTTTGTTGATCTGCTGACGGACAGTGACCGCGGGGCTGTGGTAGATTTTGACGACTATGCTACAGTATTATCCGGCTTTACTTCAGACAAGGCCGTGCTGAGTCAGGCTGCGGGACGGATTGATGCGTACGGCGGAACGACTCTGAGCAGCGGGATTTCCAGTGCACTTAATCTGTTCGCCGCCGGCGGCAGAGCGGATGTCCTGAAGTATATTATTATGCTTACCGACGGGGAAGGCTCTTATGACACCACACTAACCAAGCGGGCTGCCGATCAGGGTATTGTGATCTATACGGTGGGCCTGGGGAGCAGTATCTCGACCAGTGTGCTGACCAGCATGGCCCAGGGCACCGGCGGCAGCTATTATCACGCCAGCAATGCCAGCCAGTTGTATGGAATTTTCGACACCATCGCTGAGACCTCAGACCTGTACAAGGATACCGACAAGGATGGCATCAGTGATTATCATGAGAAGGAGATACAAGCCGGAAGACTGCGTGTAGGTACTGGCGGTGCAGCCATCCGATTGAACTATCTGGATGCTGACAGCGATAAGGACGGGCTTAAGGACGGGCAAGAGATCCGCATTGTCAAATCCGGCGACAAGGTCTACGCCTATTTGTACTCCAATCCCAACCTGGCCGATACGGACGGCGACGGCTTGAACGATACGGTGGACAGCAGAAGACTGATTCCAGATGTGGAGCAGGCCCTAATCCTTCAATCGAATCACAGGGAGGGCGTGCTGAAGACCGCTGCGCAGGGAACTTCTCCTGTCTCTGACGATCTGACGTTCAATGACTACACGTATAGTGAGTTAATCAAGCTGGGCCCGGTATTCTCGGTGGCCAAGATTACACCGGAGTTCATGATCTGGGGCGAGATGGCCGCTCTATTCGCTGTCGGCAAGATAGGTGCAACAGATGATATGAAGTTCGTTCTTGGCGATCTGATCTCAACCTTCAAATACAGCAAAACCATTAATGAGGGAACATCGGTCTCCTTTGGCGACACCTTCGATACCAGCAAATACATTAAGTATCATAATAGCGAGCTGGATAATGCCGTCATCACCGACTCCAGCACCCAGAACTATGTAGGGCTCATCAAGAATTTTGTTGTGCAGGAGCTGCGCAATAATTCAGGCGATTTGTCCAGGCTGAAGTTCAACCCGAACAGCAGCCAGAATATCGTGAATAATTACGTGAACCAATTCCCGACCAGCCCATATCCGGTATTCACGGAGAAGAGCAATCTGGCGTTATCGCTGGCCATCCATGCTTTCCATGGTCATAATATTACTATTAAGGACTTCAAGAACATCGGGGGGCAATTCAGCGGGAAGCTGGCGTTCCATTTCTACGACCATTTCGGTCTGGATGCCGATGACGAGGTCAATAATCCAGGGTTTGTAGACTGGTTCACTTTGCAGCACTACGAACGGTTCAATGGCAAATATGTGCCGTTCATTACAACGATTGATTACGAGCTGCCCTTCAGCGGCTCTGTGAAATAACTCCAATGAATCAGGCAGGTGAATCCATTGAGCCGCAGGACACGAAGCTTCCTTGGCATGACCATTATACTGATGCTTGCCGCAGCAGGCTTCATCATCCGTTATGATCCCTCCGAGGCGAAGTACGGCATATTCCGGGAGCATCGCGGGCAGTTTGATGCTGTGAAATCGGAGACCCTGCTGCTGATGGACAGTCTGGATGAACGGAGCGATATCGGGAATACGTTCATCTACTCTAATAATACCGCCCCTCCATTCCATGACAGTGTAAATACAGAATTGCAAGACAAGATCCAGCAGATCGCTGCATGGTCCCGGGACAGCCTGGACTTCGTGCGCTACAGCAGGCAAGACGGGAAGCCGCTCCTCCGGTTCGTATTCGACTGGGAAAGGGAGCATGGCCCCACCTATCATATTGTGTATTGCGCAAGTCAGAGCATGGTGGAGCAGGCCTATGCCGCAGAGCCGGTGAAGTATAAGCTAACTTCGCTGGCCGACGGCTGGTACGGAATCGAGATAGAATAGTTGCAACAAAAGGGGGGTGTCCCAAGCCATATCATGGCTAAGACACCCCTTTCTTTTGAACAAACAGGTTACCCGCTCTACTCACACCACATATTCGGCCATAATCTGCTCGATGTGGTACGGAGTCACTCCCTGGTCTACCGAGAATACGGTATCGGCCTGCTGTGGTGACACGGCCAGCTGACCACGGGCCTTGGCGTGCAGCGTGAAAAGATCATACAGATCAGGCTTCTTCAAGGAGGTCATCGCCTTGCCGATGATCACCATCCCCTTCTGATTCGCCTCCACATTATTCGGATAGAACGGATCTCTGGTCAGAGACAGGTCTGTCCAGATCACGGTCCGCTCCACCAGATCCAGTATCACAGGAATGGCGATTTGAGTATCCGCCGTGACATCAATCTTGTTCGACACCGTGGCTGGCTCATAGATTTCACCAGACCCCGGCTTTTTCCGCATCATCCAGCCCGTGAAGCACTCCGGCAGATTGCAGTACGGCTGTCCTGTGAAAGAATGGAGGGTAGCCACCACATACCTTCCGCCATACTCAACAATAGAAGGAATATGCAGATCGATGAACTCACTGGCCCCGTAAGGTGCCGTTACAATATCCCCGCTATGGACTGCATGATATTGTGCCGAGCGCAGATTGGTATAAGAGATATGCTCGACATAATTCCAATTCTTATCATACATCACTGCTGACAAATCAATATCAACGCGGCCTGTAGGGGTACCGTCCATCTTCCCTTCCTTCCACCAGCAGAAGAAACGGACCGTATTCCCTTCTTCCATCGGAATCCGGCTTCCCCGGACCAGGGTATGCAGCGCTTTGCTGGCCGACCGCTGGGAGAATGGCACAAGATAGTCCCTCAGGCGCTCATCCACATATACCTTTCCCAGAGACGGCTGGGCAGCAAACCGCGCCACCAGCGTCTGCTCGCAGAGATCCACCAGATCCCGGCAGGCTTCTTCACTGATCTCCGGTAGGGTATTAGGGGTGGCCCAGGCTTTGGCGACATTTCCCTTGGGGAAAAACACCCTCAGCTCAGGCAGCTCCCGCTGGCGTTCGAAGTAGTTCTTCACCTGTAGCAGCACCGGGGTCGATACCTGACCGGCCACTTCGCCGAAGGCCATCACCACGTACTCAGGCTCCCGGGTCATCCGCAGCAGCTTCGCCAATCTTCGTGCGAATTCACCCGGACGCTTCGCCAGCAGATCCAGTGCCGTCCAGAGCTGCTGGTACTGAAGGGCAAGCTCTACACTTCCGTTATAGGTGGTGAAGGGCTTTTTATTACGCAGGATATCAAAAGCTTCCTCACAGCGCTTATACCGCTGCTTATATTCAGATGGATGCAGGATCTCGCCGAGACGAATCCAGCGTTCCCGGTACCTTAGCATATCCTCGGTGATGGGATGGCACCGCTCCAAGAGCCCCAGCAGCAGCCGGCGTTCACTACGCTTGAACTTGCGGAAGTGGGTAGGCAAGGCCAGACTAACATCGCCTCCCGACCAGGCCACCGCCAGCCGCAGCACATCGGTTGCCGTCTTGAAGTACGGGCTTATTCTTGCTACGTCCGCTTTACCATGCTTAAGCAGCGACGACGCCACATATCCGGCATTCTCCTTGAACGGTATCTCCTCCGGCAAAAGCTCATCCAGCTCTTCGTTGGCTGTATTCGCAATCACAGCATCGATATCCTTCTGATCCTCTGCCGAAATTGAGCCCCTGGCCTCCATCAGCTGGCGGATTAGGGTCCGGAACTCCGTGCTGCTCCCCAGATCAATGACCTTCAGCTTCACATGATCCTCAAGGGGTGTTCGCTGCACAGAATCAGCATATGGAAGCTCCCAGGTATAATAATGGAACATCGCATTGAAATACAGATCTGCTTCGTCCTCCTGCATGACCTGCTCCGGGAACCCCGGATACATCGGTGCATAATGCACATGCGCGCCAACCATCCGTCTTACATCGGCAATCAGCGGATAGTACAGCTGCTCGAAGGCCTCGCGGGGCAGCTTCTGGACCGCCCGGAATAAGGCAGGCGACAGGGTATACCCAAGCCCCTGCAGATTGCGGAGGGCTGCGGCCAAGTACCCCTTCGGGAGCTTCTTTGTGTCAGCAGCGTCAGGTGTATATTTCAGCATAATCTTGCCTGCTCTACGCAGGTAAATCCGGTTTATTTGCATAGTAAAAGTGTCCAGGAGAGCCGTATCCCTACTCGGTTTAAGTCCATGGGTAGAAGGAAGGAATACAATAGCCTGGACGCCTCCTCTCTGAGTAAGCATCCTTCAGGAGAGCTGCGGCCCTATTTCATCCAATTGAGTAGAAGGAAGGACCGCGGGTAGCCTGAAGATCTCCCGGCGATCTTGCAGCCGTTTGATGGTTCCATCTTCGCACACGGTCCAGTAGGCCAACAGGGCGAAAGTATTACGACAGAGGGAAATTTTAACTTATGGCTCCGCCACGCATCGTATCGCACCCTGTATTTTGGTTTTTATTGAGGGTATGTTATCATTCTTAGAGTAAGTTAAATTTTAAATGTTTAGGAGGGATACCTGATGAAAAAGAGATCCATTCAATATCTGTCTGCTGGAATCGGGTATTCGACGGCTGTTTTCTTTTAGAATCGATGCGGACGGGATAGGTCTGTCCAATATTAAGCGATACTACAAAAACAGCCCATTTAAAAGGAGACTTACCATCATGAATCTAAATAATAAGGTCGTTCAAAGATATAACCCTGAAAATATAGCAAAACCGGTTGGAAGCTACAGTCATGTGACCAAAATTAGCAGAGATGCTGAAATGTACGTCTTTTCCGGTCAAATCGGGATCGATCCGAACAATAACACCCCCCCCGATTTCAACCAGCAAGTAACCAATACCATGAGTAATATTGTCGCCATTCTGTCCTCGCAGCAGCTAACCCCGGACCATGTCATCAAAATCAACATCTGGGCCACGGAGGAAATCGATTGGGACCATTTCTATTCCATCTGGAATGAAGTGTTCGGCCCTACGCCTCCCTCCATGACGGTTGCCTACATCCAAGGATTAGGGCTGCCTGAACTCAAAATCGAGCTGGATGTGTGGGCCGCCGGTTAGAGGATAGAATAATTTAAAACACCCAAAACAAGCCCTGGAAGATATTCTTGAGGCTTGTTTTGGGTGTTTTTTTGCTGCGCTGCGGATAATTAAGGGGTAAAGGTATATTTTTGATGTGCATTTTATTATTTAAGAGGATTAAGGTGTTGTCCATCCTAAAAGGTTAGACATCGCTGTTAAATCATGTCACTTAGGGATATACTAAAGGAGATAACGAAACTAAGATAATTTACAACCATTTAGTGCTGCTGAGGAGTGATAGTGTGAAGCTCAGAGTTAGAGATGTTTTTATTGCAGGCGCCCTCCCGATTCACACCTATATTTCCCGCAAATCGGAATTCGGGCTGACCTATGAATTCCGTCTTCATAACGTAGTCGATATGGTCGGATTTTTAACTTCAATTATAGGCCCATCGAAAACTGGAAAAACAGTACTGTGTGACAAGGTAATCGGCTTGGATGGATACGTCGATTTTATAGGAAGCGACTTTAAAGATACTGTAGATTTCTGGGAGACGATTGCAAATAAAATTGGTATTTCCCTCGAACGGGACCATACAGAGATACGCACGCTTGAAGGTCAGGGGCTCGCCGGAACAACGGAAGGAATCACCACCTCCATCACAGAGTCTTTCCGTTCCGGCAAAGATAAAGTCATTCAATATTTTATAGCAAACAACTTAGTTCTATTACTAGGGCGTGTCTTAAAACTAGATATTGCTTCCAACGCATAACCGTAGCATAATTTTACAAGGACGCAATTACGAGGAGCTTGTAAAAGATGCTAAGACGCCACGAAATCAAAGACCCGGACTGGGAAAGGGTCAAAGAACTGTTGCCACCTGAAAACAAGGGTGAAGGCAGACCCTCAAAACCCAATCGGGTGATGCTTAATGCCATGCTTTGGAAAGTCAAAACAGGGGCACCTTGGCGTGATCTGCCAGAACGTTTTGGTTCTTGGAAAACCGTGTATTCCCGGTTTCGTTTATGGAGCAATGACGATCTTTTTCAAAAGATATTTGAAGCGCTCGCCAGCGATGCAGACTTGCAGGATGTTTCTCTAGACAGCACCTCTTGTAAAGTTCACCAGCACGCAGCGGGGGCTAAAAAAGGGCTGAAAATGCCGCAACCAACCAAGAAATCGGACTTTCCCGAGGGGGACGCAATACCAAAATCCACGCTGTAGTCGACGCGCTAGGGAATCCGATTCGCCTATTTTTAACGCCTGGAAACATCCATGATTGTACGGCAGCGGTCGAAGTCCTGTCAGGGGTAAGCTTGTCCGGAACCGCTATTTTAGCCGATAAAGCCTACGGAACGGTAGAGATTCGAACGTACATTGAATCCCAAAACGCAACATACTGTATCCCGCCCAAATCCAATGCCGCAAATCCTTGGACATGTGATTTTTACCATTATAAAGAACGCCATGTAGTGGAATGTTTTTTCAACAAACTCAAACAATTCCGCGGAATCGCAACACGCTATGACAAGCTTTCTCGAAACTTTTTAAGCTTTGCCTTTCTCGCTTCCGCGATGATTCTGTTGAAGTAGCTTCAATATGATTAGTTTTCAGACACGCCCTAGATGATTTCCATTACGCTTCACCCAGCAAACAGTTTGAGATTGCCTATCAGCTCAAAGATGCGATCCGCAAAGGGCTTCGAGCCATCATCATATCCTTACCTCACCGATCGGATGATGCCATTCGAAAGAATGCCGATTTAAGCGGAAGATTGAATCTGATTAATATCAAGCCTTGGAATACAGATGAACTGCGTGAAATCGCTGTTGCTGGATTCAACAAACTAAATATGCAGATTGATCTTCGGATCGCTGATAACATTGCACAGGAGAGTCTATCTTCCCCTCAACTCATGCAATCTATCTGTTATAACCTTAGTATGATACTCGATATTGACAATACAGATCATCCGGCGATGCCTGACCAGGAGATCCTAGACAAGGCCTACAGAATGACCTCATTGAACCTTCTTGCTTACCAAGAGGTTGCCCGGAAGTTGAAAACAGGTCCTAACCCCCGGGGGCAGAAAAGAAAAACCTATCTGACTATAAAAGGTGAAGAAACTGATATCTATGAGTTACTTCTAAAGGCGATTGCTGATGATCCGCCCATTGTGAGCCTTTCTATCGACAGTATCAAGCGAAGAATCGATGTGTTGCTTGGTAATAATGCGGATAGGCCAGACCGGGTGAAAATTAAGGCTGCTATTGATCAGATGCAGGCTATCATGCAGAGCAGCGAACCGATGTATCAGGTTTTTGAATATAAGGACGATGAAGTTTACATTCTAGAACCGTTATTCCTGTTCTTTTTACGCTGGGGTAATCTCAACTAATCGAAGGGGGATTATTTTGACTACGATTAATGAGGATAGACTGCAAGTTATAACTGCTCTTCAAGCACAAATTCAATCTTTCCCACAGGGACAATCGGCTGACTTCAGCAGATGGGTGGATACTACCAGCCGCATATTAGAGCGCCTCTTCTCCGATCAGTCCATAGCACAGAAATTTGTCTTGCTCACCAGGGCAGGTATGCTCTAGGCACAACTATACCTGGAGAATTTAATTACAGATGTTAACACTGGTCTATTCCATGATGCCAAAGCACTTAATGAAGTAGATGAAGCGCATTTTCATCTTATCATCAGCAGAGTCCTTCATAATTTCGATAAGCATATTTACGAAATGTATCAGAAGCCAGTCCATGGAAATGGAACACTGAAGCTAGAGAGCCTTGGTGACATTTCACTGGGCAACGAATATGATGTGCAGCGTTTGCTCTATTCACTACTTCGTCCCATTTTTCCTGAAGCAAGAGTTGAAGTACCCACTGACGGAGGATACAAGGGGTACCGCTTCGATATATTTATTGATTCCTATGAAACTGTAATTGAAGTTAAATGTACTCGTCCCAATATGTCTGAGCGGAAACTCACCGAGGAGATCGGGTCAGATGCATATCATTATCCGAAAAAACACATCTATTTCTTCATCTACGATAAAGCTAAAATCATTACAAATGTTGACGCATTCTGTAAGAACTACAACAGAACCCACGATTCCAAGCAGATACACACCATAGTCATCCAACCGATTAAAATAATTTAGAAAGCAGGCCGCCTTCCATCCCCGGAAAGCGGCCTGCTTCATCATCTGCCTACCCTATCACTCCTCCTCCCACTTCTTCGCCGCAGGCCGTTCATACACCACAGCATAACTCTCGCTGCCCAGCAGCATCCGCTTACCCTGGAACTCGTCATAGATGTTCACCTGCACCGTCGCACCAGTGAGAGTCTTGTATGCCCGGTTGTTCAGCGTAAAGGACACGCTGTCCGAGGCTCCTGCACTTGTCAGTTCCTCGCCCAAGGAGAGAAGCTTCTCTGAAGGCTGTCCAAACGGGTCGATCAGCTCGGCCACCAGCTTATGCTCATTCGCCCCGGCTATATACAGCCCGCTGCGGGTTAACCGGTAGCTAAGCTTCGCCTCGATAGACTCGCGGTCCTCTGACAGGGTTGCGGTGGACTGGGTCACCGACATGACGTACGGGAATAGCTCCAGCTTCTGAAGAGACGTCTGCGGTGCAGGATTCGTAGCATTAAGGGCCAGGCCTGCGGTATCAATATAAGCGGTCGGCGCTGCCCCGGGTACCGTCAGCTTGCCTTCGGCAATCCCTTCTCCAAGAAAGAGTGTCAGCTCTGAAGCATTAATCTCCGGCGGAAGCTTACTCCAGACGGTTACGATACTCTTCTCTTTGGCATTCAGGGCCGCCTCCGGCTGGCTGATTACCGCTTCGAAATACTGCTGATCCGCAGTTCTGTAATAACCCACCAGTTGTGACGGCTGGGTCTTGCGTAACTCCTCGTTGGTCAGTATCAGCTCCGTATAGATCAGCTTGGAATCTGTCCCCGGATAAATCCGGGTCTGTCTCTCCAGCACCTCTGCCTTCTTGCCGGTCAGCCCTATAGGGAGAGGCTCTCCGGCAGCCGCCGTTCTCAGGGTGTTATCCACTTGGCTGGTGAACAGCGTCAGGAAATTCGCTTTGGCCTCTCCCGAAGGATACTGAAGAATGATCTTCAGCTTCTTGAGATTATAGGAATAGGGAAGGTTCCCTGCAATATACAGTACGGCTGTCTCCCGTGGAGCCAGATGAGTCACGGAGCCGTCAATCACAATCTGCGCGCTGCCGCTGATATCCTTATCCCCCGCCTTCAGCAGTGCCGTAAGCGCCGGGAGCTGTACCGTGGTTGCACCTGTATTGCGCAGGCTCACCTTAGTTACCACCTGATCCTGGTCCGACCACGGCAAACGTTCCACCGCTTCGAGCTTGACTACGAAAGTCCCCAGAGGGTTCTGCACAGGATATTCCGTAGCCAGCAGATGATCCGGCTGCAAGGAATACGGAATCTGGAAAATCGCTGCCGGGAAGGCAATGCGGTCCGCTTCAGCCGGTTCGGTCATCTGCAGCCGGAGCATACCCTGCTTGAGCTTCAGGGGCAGCTCGGCGCTGAGTTCTACGGTCTGCTCCTCCAGCGGCTTCAAGGTAAGGCCCGCCAGGGCTGTATTGCTGACCGGGTAGCTGTAACCCTCGGCTGTTATTAGACTGAACGGGTATGCCGGCAGCGTCATTGCCTGATTGCCGGTGTTCCGCACACGGAATTTCAGGCTCCACTTCGCCAAATTGTCCTCCGAATACACCGCCGCACTGGCTAACTGGGTCTCAATCGCGCTGTTATTAACCTTGAGCCGTTTCACGGCGTTCACAGGTACATTAAAGTTAGGCGATTCCGCCGCAGGCAGCTTATATTCGGCAACCGGCAGCTTTATTGGCAGCGCACTGTCTTCCTGGACGAATTGCAGGGACATATTGTCCAGCTTCGTATAAGAAGGGAGGTCCGCCAGGTAGTAGAGAATTCTTTTCTCCTTAGGCTGAATCAGGGTGTCGGCCTTGTCCGCCTTCAGCTCGAACATCGAGCCTCCCGGCGATACAAGGTATCCCTTCAGGCCCGTATCCTTAAACACCTTGGCTCCCGAGTTGGTGAAGCTGACTCCAACCCTGGCATATACCTTCCCGTCCATCTTATAGATATGCAGACTTTCCGCCTTGCCGGTCACCGGCAGCTCTCCCAGGGTCAGCTTCTTGCTCTGGCCCCTGGGGGTCACTGTGGAGTAGGAGCCGGGAATCGTGAACGTTCCCAGCTTCTTCTGGTAATTCGCCTGGCTGAAATCCCAGCCGAACAGGGCGATGCGGACTCCGTTTATTTTGGCAGCCTTTCCCGCATTGACGTAGTACGTCACCGATTGACTGCTGTTAGCCGGAATAGACTTGATGGCAGCACTGCCTGTTACCGGCTTGCCTTGAATCACAGCACCGCTTGAAGTGGTGACCTTGGAGAAATAATCGATCAGGCTTACATTGCTGCCCGTTCCGTTGTAGTAATTCAAGGTGTACGTGAGTATATTCCCGCTCTCCTGAGGCTGAAGCGCTGCGTTCAGGAGCTTCACACTCACACCGCTTTTCAAGGAGACCGCCCCCAGTCCCTCCAGAGTAGGTAAGGCTGCGGCCGCCGCTGTTCCCGCTGAAGATCCGGCCGCCGCCGCATAGGCTCCGAAGGCGATGGACTGGCTGAGAACCGCCAGGCTTAGCATGGCAGCAGCATATTTTCTCTTGGAATGATACATGATTCTGATTCTCTCCTCCCTTATCTTCGCTTACGCTTGCGGAAGCCGCATCTCGAATCTTGTCCATATCTCGTTACTCTCCACAGACAGGGTTCCCCCATGCTGCTCTACGATGTTCCGCGCAATGAACAGACCCAGACCCGTGCCGCCATCCTGATGAGTCCGCGCCCGGTCCCCGGAATAATACATCTCGAAGATATGCGCCTGCTCCTCCGGCGGAATGGGATTCCCGTAATTGATCACCTCAACCGCTACTGCATCTGAATCAGGGCGGCTGTTAATATCCACATATACGCCTTCCTGCCCGTAACGGGCGGCATTGGTCAGCAGATTCCCTAAGACCCGTACCAGCAGATCCCCATCCCCATAGACGCTTAAGCCTGGGGTAATCTTCAGCCGTGAGGTGAGGCCGTTCCGCTCAAATACCGGGTATAGCTCCTCGTTCAATTGCCGGAGCAGCTCGCCGATATCCAATTGCGTTTTTACCATTGGCAGTGTGCCATAGTTCATCTTGGTAATCTCGAACAGTCCGTCAATCAGCTTCTCCAGCCGCTGGGATTTGGTGAAGGCAATGGTGGCGTAGTGTATGATTGTCTCCACCGGCAGCTTCTCCTCTTTAAGGATCAGATCCAGATAGCCAAGCACAGAGGTGAGCGGCGTACGCAGATCATGGGCCAGATTGACGACCAGCTGATCCTTGCTGCTCTCGGCGAAATCGCCCCGCTGCACCGCTGCCAGCAGCTTAGCCCCTGCCGCATTCAGATCCTCGGCAATCGCACTGAACTCATCCCTTGAAGCAATCTTCACCTGATTCTGAAATTCCCCGTTAGCCAGATGATGAATCCCGCTGGAGATCTCGTTAAGATAACGGATATAAGGCTTGGTGAACTTGAAAAAGAAGATCAGCATGAGCGGAATGAACAGCATCAGCGATACGTTGAAGTCCCCGAGCCTGTAGATGAACCGGCGCACCTCTGCTTCCGGGTCCTCCATCCTCACCCCGGAGTAGTAGAGCTGAAGCAGCTTGAAGATTCCATAGGTCAGACCGGCTGAGAGCAGCATGCTTACCCCCAGCAATTGGACTAATCTGGCCCGGAAGCCCCGGGCCCGCTTATTCATTGAACGTGTACCCGACGCCCCAGATGGTTCGGATGAACCGGTCCTTGTTCTGGTCCTCGCCCAGCTTCCTGCGGAGGGTACGGATATGCACCATCACGGTATTGCCGGACTCGTAGTACGCTTCGCCCCACACCTGCTGAAAAATATTCTCCGCACTAAACACCTGCTTGGAGTGGCTGGCCAGCAGATAGAGGATGTCGAATTCCTTGGGCGTGAGGTCAATCGCCTTCCCGTATAGCGTAACTGTATGCCGGTCAGGGGATATAATAAGCCCGCCCGACTCCAGCACCGGGGCCTGATGGACAGCCGGAGGCTGGCTGAACTGTAGAGAACGCCGCAGCTGGGAATTGACACGGGCCAGCAGCTCCATAGGGTTGAAGGGCTTGATCATATAATCATCCGCTCCCATCACAAGGCCGGTAATCTTATCGAAATCTGAAGTCTTGGCGCTTAAAAAGATAATCGGCAGGTTATGCTTCACCCGGACCTGGCGGGTAACCTCGTACCCGTCCAGCTCCGGCATCATAATATCCAGAATCGCCAGATCAATGGACTGTGACTGAATGGCCTGCACCGCGGCCCGGCCGTCAGGTACCTTGATGCAGTGATACCCTTCCTTCTGCAGATGCAGGGCAATCAGGTCGGCAATCTCCTTCTCGTCCTCTGCGATTAGAATCGTGGTTCGCTTCATACCGGGACCTCCCAGACCTTGTTCTATTCGTTAAGGTACGTAGTCGCCTTGTTCTGAATCAGCTTGGCTACATCCTCTGCCGTCTTCTGTCCGCTGAAGAACGCGCCTGCTTCCTCACCGATGATGCTCAGAATCTTCACATCCATCATGGCGAAGTTATCCGCTGTATCCATCATGTCCTGGAACACCTTGAATTGTCCCTCAGGAACACTTGCAAGCTTGCCGTCCGGGAGCTTATACGTCCCGCTCTTCACCTGCTGCTGAAGCTCACTGAACTGCTTATCATTAAGCGACCGGAGCAGGGAGAAACCTTCTCTGCTCTGCAGGGACTGAACTTCATCAGAGAGCAGGAATTCCATGAATGTCCAGGCTTGTTCGGCAACCGGCGATTTGGCCTGTATCGCAAACGTGTAGCTCGGAATAATTCTCATGGCGCCGGAATTTCCGCTATGCGGCTTATACAGCAGCTTGGGATTGGCAAAATAGGTATACGGAACGTTGATGAAATCCGCCGGGCCCTGTATAACGGCAGAATAGAACAATTGATTCTCGGTCTCCACCGGCTCGGTGGTCATCAGCTTCTCTTGATACATCTCGTTAATCTCCCGCATCATAAAGATGAAGGCAGGGGAATCAAACTTGGCCTTGCGCCCAGCTACGTCTACGAACTGGTTATAGCCGTCGAACACCATCTCCTGAAGCAGCATATCCGGCGGATTATTCGGAAGCGCGTAGCGGTGTGCGGACCCTGCCTGCTGCCCGGACGTAATCAGCGATTTGGAGATTTTCTTCCATTCCTGCCAAGTCCAGCTCTTATCGTCGATCTCTGCTTGCTTAAGTACATCCCCGTCTCCAAGGAACGCTCTCAGGCTGAACCCGGAAGGAATGATATAGGTGCCCCCGTTCACCTTCAGGGCATTCAGCACATTCATTTGCAGGTCTTCCTGCTTCAGCGTCTTCGACTGCTTGAGGTAATCATCCATATCAAGGAATAGCTTCTTGCTCACGTAATCACTGGCGGGCAAACTGCCCGTTTCATAAATATCGGCTCCTTTGCCTGAGAGCAATGCCGTACCGGCGGTTTTCTGATACTTCTCATAATCCGGACCCTCCATCTTCTCGCTGATCCCCTTATACGCCTGAATCTGCAAATCGATATCCGGATAAGCCTGTTCAAACTTCTTCTCTACCGCACGGTAGAATTCACTATCCTGCTGAACCGATAGCGTAACAACCGTCTTCCCCCCGGTGCTTGGAGCTTCTGCACTGCTCCCCGGACTGCATGCTGTCATCATCGTTGTAAAAGCAAGGCTCATCCCCAGCCAGCCCATTTTGTTAATCATCTTCATTTTCATCCTTCACTACCTCCAATAATTGTTCGTATATTATGCCGTACTCCTGTGGCTATTGCAGACGTACGCGGTTCCCGTCCTGCAAGGGCTCACTGCTCTCCAGAATAATCATCTCATCCCCATACAGGTTATCCGTCTGAATCATACTGTCCGGGCCGTTCGTGATGCTGGAGCGAATCTGAACCTCACGGGCGACAAACATATTGCCTAAGGCACCCCGCTGTTCCTCGATGGTATAGACGAAGCTGCGCCCGCCCGTCTGATGGATGGCCTTAGTCGGTACCACCACACCCTCCTGAAGGGACGGCTTCTTCATCTGAAACTGAACCTGCTCTCCCCCCTGAAGCGAACCCTCATTCATTACAATGAAGACCGTCTTCTGTGCGATGTCCTCCGCCCCGCTGGTATCCTCACTGGCCGGACTTCCGGCACGCGCCTCAGCGCTCTTGATCTCTGCAATCTTTCCCGGCAATATCCGGGCCGATGGTCCCTCAGCAGAATGAACCTCCACCTCAAGCTTCTCCTCCAAGGTAATTCCAAGACTAGTTAATAGCCCCGCGTCCGCTGTGAAATCGAATTGAAATCCCTCTCGGCTGCTCGACAGCACCAGATCCGGCTCGCCCGATGACGGTATCCCCGGAAGGGCATTCAACCGGGTCACAATCCCGTCGAAGGGTGCCTTAAGCTGCTGCTCCGCAGTTAACCTCTCTCTCATCCCGGCGATTTTACGCGCCTGTCTGGCCTGATCCTGCTTGCCTGCTTCAATCTCGCGCCGGGCCTTGCGAATCTGGAGCTCATCCCCTTCCGCATACGTCTGAATGAACTGATCCTGTAGGTTCTGCTGCAGGGTCTTTTGCTGATCCAGCAGTGCGATTTCATCCTGCAGCCCGGCTTCGGCAGACTGGCTGTCATAGAGGATCAGCCTCTGCCCCTTCTTCACCCGCTCCCCCTCCTGCACAAGCACCTCCCGTGGCTTCCAGCCACTGCCATTCTGGAGCTTCACTTCATTCACGGGCCGCAGCACCCCGCTGCCCTCCAGCGTGAATTCAAGGCTCTTGCTCTGCGGCGTGACCGTCGTTACCTTGGGCAAGGTCAACGACTGCAGCGTATTGCTGAAGAAGGTGAAGAAGAGTAACACGCCCAGCAGCAGCAGGAAGGCCCTTTTAATATTTTTTTTCCGCCTGTGGTCTGCGGGCACTCCTGTAATCTCCATTTCCCCGTTCTCCTCCTATCCTCATAAGTCCCTCATATGCGAACCCTAGCCCTTGATCCCGGATAACTGAATGCCCTCAATGAAATACGTCTCCGCATACAGGAAGAGCAGCACCATCGGGGCCATGTAGATGACCGAGGCAGCAAAGGCAAGTCCCTTCTCACTGCTGACATTCGATAAGTAGACGGATAGGGGCTGACGCAGCGGATCATCCAGGAAAATCAGCGGCTGCTCCACCATATTCCAGTAATCGACGAATAAGAGAATCGTAAGCGCGGCCAGACCCGGCTGAACCATGGGAACAATAAGGGTATAAAAAATCCGTAAATGTCCGGCTCCATCCATCTTGGCCGCTTCGATATAGGCATACGGAATATCCAGCATAAACTGCCTGAGCATGAACACACCGAAGGCTGCAAAAATACCAGGCAGGATAATGGCCCCCGGGCTATTCAGCAGCCCCAGCCGGTCAGCCATGATGTAGTTGGGCACCAGGGTTACCTGAAAGGGCATCAGCATCGTCAGGACATAGACCAGAAACAGGAGCTCCCGGCCCCGGAATCTCAGCTTGGAGAATGCGTAAGCTGCCAACGCAGCTATAAGCGTCTGTCCAGCAATGATGGGCACCACCAGGAACACCGAATTCCAGAACATCGACAGGTACACCGGGCTCTCCAGCAGCACCTTGCCGTACTGCTCCAGAGAGACCTGATCGGGCAGCCATTTCAGATTGGCGAACGGATCGCTCCTGCCCTCTATGACCGTGTTCATTTGTCCGACCGGACCGTAATTGATCCCTATCTCGCGGCTACTCATGAACGAATTGATGAGCGTGACCCCAATCGGGAACAGCATCAGCAGGGCAACCACTCCCATAATGACGGTTAATATTAGCTTGGGTAAGACTTTATCCACTGGCACAATCTCTCCACCTCTATTCCATATTTCGACGATACCGGCGTTCCATGGCGAACAGCCCGAGAACAAGGATCAGAATGCCGCCGACCATCAGAGTAGATGCCGCTGTCATCTTCGGGAGGTCCAGGGACAGGAACATATTGTTCATAAAATGCTGCAGCATATAGATACTGTCATGCGGATACGGCCCGGCCAGCAGATACGTCTCCCGGAATACCTTGAAAGAGTTAATGATCGACATCATGACGACAAAAAACATCGTAGAGGTTAAGTAGACCAGCGTAATGCTCCGGAACTGCCTGAAACGGCCGGCCCCTTCAATCTGGGCGGTTTCATAATAATCCTTCGGGATCTGCTGCAGTCCGGCCAGGAACAGGATCACGTTGTACCCGATGTTTTTCCACACATACATCATCATAATTACATTCCGCGCGGCCTCCGTCTTCATCCAGTCCACCCGTGCCAGGCCGAAGCCGCTCAGCCACGCATTCAGCGCCCCGTTCCAGTCGAACAGGATCTGCCAGACCAGGATGATGGAAGCGACAGGAACAACCAGCGGGAGAACGTAAGCAGTCCTTAGCCATTTCTGAAAATACAGCTTCTTATGGAGCAGCAGCGCGAGGCCCAGCGACAGCACGATCAGCAGCGGAACACTCACCAGGCTGAAGTAGAAGGTATTGAAAGCCGCCTTGCGGAAGGAGTCGCCCGCGATCAGCTCCCGGTACTGATGCAGGCCCACATACTGCCCGTCCACCGCACGGTCCATGAAGGAATAGAACACACCCATGCCAAACGGAATCAGATAAAACAAGGCAAACCCGATGAGACTGGGTGCCAGAAATAACCAAGCCACCGATGAATCCTTACGGGCCCAATTCTTCAAGTTGCTCCCTCCTTGTATTCAAGAATAGGCCCAACTATTTAAGAACAAGTCGGGTAAAGATTAAAACTTTCTTAAATTCTCTCCGCAAAAAAGCCGCGGACGGATGTATTATCCATTCGCAGCTTTTGCAGGGCACCGCATATTTTACTTCAGGTCTGTAATCTCCATGATCTTATCCCTGAACCGGTACGTCACACTAACATTCTCGATAACCGCTGTGTCGTCGTAGGCCAGAGAACCCTCGAACGCTAACGTATCACTATGGGTCCACACCAGATGGTCCGCATAGCTGTAATTCTCGTGATCACTGCGCGTCCAAGTATCCAGCTTGCGCTGCGCACCATGTCTGATTCTCGCCGACTCTACCAGCTCCGGACTGATCGTCCCCTTCTCCACATTCAGGATTTGCACGAATTCACTCTTGTTAGAGCTGGTGACCACTGCCAGGAGCTTCCGGTCCGGGGACGCGATCATTTCTTTAATATACATGGAGGGGGACGCGAAGCTGAAATACGGTTCCAGCACATCATCTTGTATGCGCCACAGCACATTCTGGGTGCCGTAATCCGAGTAATTGTTGAATAAGGTGAATATGATGCTCCCGTCGGCCATTTTGTGGAGATACGGACTCTGGTAGCTTTTCGACAGGATATCCGTGGCAAAAGCAGCCGACTCCGCGATCTTCGCGGAATCACTGGTCAAGAAGGGCCGCAGCTTCTGCAGCGCCAGCTCCCGCGCCTTGGGATCGTTGAAGCTCTCCACCAGCCGGTTCACCGCAATATATACCTTATCATCGTTGCCGCTGGCTAACGCCTTCAGGAATTTGCCGGCCTCATACTGCGCACGGGGGGCCAGCTCCATATCCTCCGCTGTCAGATAACGGATATAAGGCTCCTCCGTTTTATTTCTGGTGTATTCTGTGGCGAGCAGCACGGTAGAAGTTGAGCTGTACACGACCAGACAGGCGACTACGGCGATCCATCTTTTGGAGAACCTGTGGCTCCTGCCCCTGCCCCTTACTCCGCTGTGTTCAGCTGCCGCAATCAGCTCCTCGTCAATCTGCCCAATCTCCTTATACAAGTCCTCCCGTTTCATAGGTGAACGCCTCCCTGGTCTAAATGAACTCTAAGCTTGTTCCGGGTCCTGAATAGGCTCGACTTCACCTTACTGCTGCTCATACCGAACCTGTCGGCGATGGCTTCTATCGAATCCGCATACCAATACCGTCTGACAAAAAGCTGCCGCGCCTCTTCCTCCAGCCCGTACAGGAATTCGTTGATTAACCGCGCGGTTTCACCGGCGGCAACCTCGGTCTCCACCGTCTCTGCTGCGGGCAGGCAGTCCTCCAGCTCCTCCAGAATCACCTCAAGCTGGCGGCTCCGCTTCTTGGCCGTATTATAACCATGCTTGTCGAGCGCGATATTGCGGGTGATCCGCCCCAGAAATACCTTCAGTCTGCGGGGCAGATTAGGCGGAATAGCGTTCCACGCGGCTAGATAGGTGTCGTTCTCACACTCTTCCATATCGGAGGGGCTTGCGACAATATTCCTGGCGATCGCCCGGCAGTAAGCACCATATTTGTTCCGGGTCTCCGTGATGGCCTGCTGTGAGCGCTGTAAGTATAGCTGGACTATCCCCTCATCTTCCATCTGCTATTCTCCTTTTACGTCCTCTTATGTATATAGTAGAGAATGCTTAGCATCCGTTGCATCCCTCTCACCAAAAATGCGATTAGCGCCCGGTTCATCACCGTTACGCTAATCGCATCCTGATTCCAACCTTAGATTAAAGCGTCGAAATGGCCCTCCGCATCCACCGTCGCCGTCCGGGGATCGGTCTGGCCGATACCCTTAAGGCCGCCCTTCCACTCCATCCGCCAGGGCGGAGCCTGAACATTCTGGGCGGCGGCACTCACATCCGTGACCGCGCTGCTTCCGGCTTTGTGCGCGAGCTGAACCTCAAGGAGACGGATCTGCCGCTGGAGCTGCTCCCGGCGGTAGGATGTCGCCTGCCCGCCCTGCGCCGCGTTCACCCGGTCCAGCTCCATCATCAGCCGGTTCCGCTGCTTCTCCAGGGAACTGACATCGCTCTGTGTGCCGCCGTAGGCCATGATGACCTGTACCGGACTGATTCCTGATACACTCTGTCCTAGCATGATCCATCCCTCCAGTCCTTGGCCCCCGCCTCAAATCCAGATATTTGGAAGCTTCTATTCCTATCTATTACCCTGCTGCTCCCGGTATGACAACATTAAGATGCACTACTGAATTTCATTCTTTGAAAAATCTCCGAAAACAATTTACATAATATCCTATATATGGTATCCTCGATGTGGATGCGCTTACATAATATGTCGGGAGAGGAGGAGGCGGCTCCGTTTCTGTAGAGGGAAGGCAATTAGGCTTCACCAATCGAATCAAGGAGGAGATATGAAATGAAGAAAATAATGACCCGAATTGCAAGTCTGGCTCTGGCGACAGTACTGCTGTTGCCTGCAATGTCTTTTGCATCACCTGTGACAGAGGAGCAGGATTTGAGCCTCTCTGCGGATGCCGCTGCGGCTGTAACCAGCACCATCACTCCCGCTCCGCAAGGCTATGACGGATACCGCAATAATATTCCGCACGGCAACGTACAGCAGATTTCTTATTATTCGACTACCGTAGGCAAGTCAAGAAACGCGATGGTATACACCCCTCCAGGCTATACCCCTTCCAAGACCTACAATGTTCTCTACCTGCTGCACGGCATCGGCGGGGATCAGAACGAATGGCTGAACGGGATGAATCCGCGGAACATTCTGGACAACCTGTACTCCCAGAATAAGCTGGAGCCGATGATTGTCGTGTTCCCGAACGGCCGCGCTATGGCGGATGACCGCCCAATCGGCGATATTTATGCTGCCGACAAGGTAGCTGCCTTCGAACGGTTTGAATTCGATCTGATCAATGACCTCATTCCTTACGTTGACTCTCACTTCCCGGTATACAAAAACAAGCAAAACCGTGCCCTGGCCGGATTATCCATGGGCGGCGGACAGACCCTGAACTTTGGCCTGAAGCATCTGGACAAGTTCTCCTGGATCGGCGCGTTCTCTTCTGCTCCGAATACGAAGTCGGCCTCACAGCTGATCACCAATCCGGCGCAGACGGCCAGCCAGCTGAAGCTGCTCTGGATCTCCTGCGGCGCCTCGGACGGCCTGCTCTATGTCAGCCAGAATTTCCATAACAGCCTGACCAGCATGAACGTTCCGCATCTGTGGTATCTGGATGTAGGCGGACATGAGGGCAAGGTCTGGAGCAGCGGACTGTATCAGTTCTCGCAGCGGATCTTCAAGTAATCCTGATCATAGCCTGCCTTCCCCTGATCCGCTAAGGTAAGGGGAGGGCAGCATTTCAAGATGAGCCCGGCCATACTACAAGGAGGGCAATACGATGGATCCAATAATCGATTACTATGATTCCTATGATGAGGAGGGAAGGCTGTTCAGGGATAACGGGCATCAGATCGAATGGATCACAACGATGTCTTACTTCAAAAAGCTGTTTAAGCCGGAAACCTACATTCTTGACGGCTGTGCAGGAACGGGGAATTACTCCTTTCAGCTTGCAGAAATGGGGCATAAGGTAGTTGCCGGAGATATTGTTCCTCATAATGTAGACATCATCAGAGAGAAGCAGCGCATACGCCCGGTATTGGCTGATATGTATACAGGAAGCATCACGGATTTATCACGTTTTGACAGCGAAACCTTTGATGTTGTTTTGAACATGGGAGCCTTTTATCATATCGGCAATGAAGACCGGCAGCTTGCCATGACCGAATGCCTGCGCGTACTGAAGCCGGGCGGGTTACTCGCGGTCTCCTATATTAACAATGCCGCCGTTTCGGTATTGAGCATAAGTGATAGACTCAGCAACATGGAAGATGTACTTACCTGGCATACCAACCAGACGAAGGATGGTCTATTCCTACATATGTCACCTCAGGAAATGGAACACATGGCCGCAGCCTATCATACAGAGATCGTTGCCCATCTTGGAACAGACGGGATCGGCTATCTTCTAGCTAACCATATTAATGGGGCGCAGCCAGAAGATTTCGAACACTGGCTTCAGTTTCATCTGCGGACCTGTGAGGATAAGAGTCTGCTCGGATATAGTTTGCATGCACTGGCGATTGTGCGGAAAGTGTAAACACAGACTCACTCCCCATAAAGCAAAATAGGCTGCACGCTCATCGCGTGCAGCCTATCATGATTGATCCTCTCCGCTACTATTTGCCCGCTCTACCCAAGCTCCGTATAAATCTGGAACGTCACCCCGTACTTGTCTGTCAGATCGCCGAAGCCGGGGCTGAACGGCTCCTCCCGAAACGGCATATTGACTTGACCGCCCTCCTGCAGCGCATCAAAAATTCTCCGCGACTCCTCCACACTATCCGTTGTAATGCAGATGGTTACCCGCTTGCCGCTCTCAACCGGCGTACCGCCAGGAGTATCCGAGAACATCAGCTCCGTGCCGCCCACCTGTACCTTGGCATGGGCCACCAGGCTTCGTACCTCATCCGGGAACGTGTCCGGGAGGTCCGGCATATCACCGTACGTCAGGATGGAGAGAACTTCAGCACCCATAGTCTGTGCATAGAACTGAATAGCCTCCTGCGTGCGCCCCTCCAGAGTGATGTAGGGAGTAAGTTTGACTGTCATTGTGTGTTCCTCCTTGAGTTCGGATTGGAATTGCCTGTGTGATTCATTAGTATAGACGTTCTAGCCGCGGAAGAATCATCGGTGCTCCGGCAATCCGAAGCGAATAAATAATTCAGTATCTATAAAATGATGAACATGCGCGATCTTCCCCCCGCTCAGCTCAAGCACATGAATTGCCCACGGGACCAGTAAACCGTCTTCTCCAGAGGGAACATACTGGGCAACGGCGGGCCGGTTCCCGTTCACCCGGACCGGCATCAACCGCGAGCCCACACAGTGACTGCGTGTGATCTGGTAGAAGGCCGCAAGATCCGCGCTGCCTTGCACCCACATCGTAAATGGCGGCATCGACAGGCTGCCGTTCTCCTGGAATAAGGCTAACAACGCAGCTATATTGTATTGTTCAAACGCCTCCACATAGCGGGTAATCAGTCCTTCGTCCACCTCGTCATCGTCTGCCTGCAAGGCCTCGGACCGGAGCTGTGCCTTGGCTATGGTTGCCCTCGCCCGCTGCATCGCACTGTTCACTGCGGCCACGGTCATCTCCAGTGCCCCGGCGGTCTCGGCTGCCGACCACCGGAAGACCTCCTGCAGAATCAGCACGGCACGCTGGCGGGGCGGCAGCAGCTGAAGCAGTGCAATGAAGGACAGCCGCAGGGTCTCTCTGCTGACCAGGATATTACCAGGGTCATCCACATGGCCCGGAGCGGGCCAGATCCAGGAATGCTGCGGCAGAATCTCCCTAGGCTCTGCAACCACAGCGGCCGGTTCCGAGAGATCCATCGGCAGTGCCCGCCGCTTGGCGCTCCTCAGCCGGTCGAGACAGACATTGGTAGCAATCCGGTACATCCAGGACCTGCGAGAGGCCTGCTGCCTCATCTGCTCCTGGTGCTTCCAGGCCCGGATCATAGTATCCTGGACGGCATCCTCCGCCTCGAAGATGGAACCCATCATCCGGTAACAATACCCGGTTAGCTCGGAGCGCATGTCCTCCAGCCCGTTCAGGGTCTCGGGGGTCGCATTGGTCTCTGGAGTCTCATAGGTCTCATGATGATGATTCAATTCAGACAGTCTCTCCTTCATGACCCGTCCAGCTCTCCCTCCATGAACTGTATGAGGTAGTGTTCAGGCTGCACAACAAATTCCGGGAAGCTGCACAGATCTGCATACGTCTGATGCTCCAGATCATAACAGCCGAGCTGCCCCTTCTTCTGCGGATTCCAGACCAGCACCAGACCGGAATAATTGTCAATATCGGCAGACAGGCGCAGCAGCTTGCGCCGACCGGCCTTCATCTGAACAGTATCGGTGAAGCTGAAGAAGTCGATGTACCCAATCTCATACTCATTGGGGGCAAGCGTCAGGCGCAGCTCATCCCCGGTAAGGAATTGGACCAGTTCACCCGGCAGTTTATATTTGGCCAGCTCCGCTTTCTTGTTCGCTACATTATGGACATCCGGCGGTTCCAGCGATTTCAGGTATTCCGCCATGGCGGTATGCTTGCTGCTGACCGCAATCGTATACGGCCGCTCGCCGTCCTTCTCCGTCATCATAATGTCTGCGCCTCGCTCAACCAGGAAGCGGACCATGTTCAGATTCCCCATCCGGGCAGCCACCGTCAGCGGTGTCGCCCCGTAAGGATAGACCATATCCGGCTTGTGGTAGTTGATATCCACTCCCATATCCAGCAGATAGGTAAGCGTCTTCAGATCATGGTTCGAGGCGGCCTGCCGCAGCACGGCACCGGCATGTTGCCGGATGTCCAGACCCAGCTCATGGATCAGCGGGATATTCTTCTTGTTGCCGTAGTACGCCTGTGAATAAGCGCCCGATCCTGTCCTGCTGAGCAGGTCAAGCTTCGCGTCCTGTGCAGCAAGGTAGCGGACGAGCTCCTCCTTGCCATAACGGACCGCCCGCAGGAAGGCCGGATTCTCGCGGACATTCAGCTTCGCGCCATGCTCCACCAGCAGCTTCACCACCCCGGTCTGCTGCGTGATAATCGCCAGGTCGAGCGGGCTGACTGTGGTACGCTTGCTAAGCTCCAGCTCTGCTTCGATATCCCAGCCCGCCTTGATGGCAGCCTGCAAAGCCGGAACATCCCCCTGATAGATCTGCATCGCCCGCTCCGGCAGCACCTCGAATTTCCCTATGTCCTTCAGGACAATCATCCGCACTCCTCCTTATTCTTCACTCCTATGCATACGACTCGCATCCCTTCGACAGAAGCCACTCTTTCAGCTTGGCAGATACCTGCCCGGCAGCCTGCTCATAGAAGACGGCTACCTCCTGCCCACCCGCCAGATTCAGGCGGATATAGCCCCCCAGCTCCCGATAGAACAGGTAGCAGACATAAGGATTCTCAATGAAGAGATCCGGCGGATGGTCCGCCCGGTAGAGGTCAGCCAGCTCCGTGAGCGCCAGCTGGCCCGCTCCCGGCGGCATCCGCAGGAAGACATGCTCGCGGGTTCCCGTCCACGGCTCATAATAGACGCTCTCCTCCTGGCTCCGCCCATAGATCCGGCGGTAGATGCCATCCAGAATCAGGGCATAGCCAACAGCCTCTTCCCCTTCCCCGGCAGACAGCGGGATCGCTTGAATCTGCTCTGCATGACGGGGCAGCCACAGCAGCCCGCTCACCCCGGGATGGACTGCCAGGAAATCACCGTCCACGGTGGTTCCTATAGCCGTACACTCGCCGATCTGCTGCTCCGTTATAGGACTGTCTTCATCATGCTCCCATAACCCATATTCGGCAAAAGGCCGCAGCACCTCCGGGTCAGGAGCCTGCACATTCATCCAGCCCCGATACGTCCCTTCGCCGTACTGCTGCAAGAACTTGGTATAGGCTGGCGGATACAATTCTGCGTTCTCCGCTTCAAGCAGGTGCCTGAGATGCTCTGACAACCCTTTGGTTTCAGATACGATATACATTCGTCATTCCCCCGGTTTCCTGCATGAGTTATTCATCAATAACCTTACTCTGCGGCTTCCGCCAGCCAAGCCTGCATCGCCGGAGTATCCGCCCGGTTCAGCCGCAGAGCAATGTCCGTATTCCCCTCATCCGGCGGCATCACCTCGGCAAGCACGCATACGTCCTCACGCGGCTGATTGAGAACGAACAGCCCCTCAGCATCCAGCATCCTCATCGCCAGCTCAATGGCCTCCAGCCGCAGCCCGAATTCATGGTTCCATGCATCACCCTCAAGCTCGGCAATAGAAGGGCGCGCCTGGAATAACCGCTTGACCTCATCGAAATGCTCATCCCCGAAGCAGCAATAAGGCGAATCGGCGTAAGACCATTTGATCAGCTCGGCGATTTCTGCTGCTGGTATGCTGCCACCTTCTGCCTGTCTTGCCGCTTCCTGCTCCAGCGCTTCCCGTGACCAAGCGGAGAGGCTTGGCGCATGTCCCTCGCCCGTTGTATATAGCGTACAGTAATAATAATGCTCCCCATTAGCAAAAAGCTCGCGGAACGACCTCCGCGCCGCCTCCACGATCTCCGCCGCCAGCCGCTGTATTTCCAGTCCCGCATTCATGGCTATTTCCTCTCGTCGATCAGCTGTTCCAGAAATCCGGCGAACGTGGGGGCGTATTCCTCAATCAGATCATTCATCAGGTCATAACGCATGACCGGGAATTCTCCCTGTTCATCAGGAGCAGAAGTATCGAAGTAATACAGCTCATCACTGTCCGGCACAAACAGATCCAGCCGGTGCGGGAACCGGCTGACCCACCAATCCTCCACCAGGTTCAGCCTGTGGATATACAGCAGATCCCAGTCGGTATACTCCCTATCCTCAGGAGCAACCAGCGTCAGAATTTGCCCGTCCCCCAGGCTCCCACCCCCATAACGGGTCAGCCACCAGCGGTAGGACGGCGGCAGCTTGAAGCCTAATTCCGCCTCGGCTTCGGTAATCCAGCTCTCCTCGGCCCCATGGCCCGGAAACCACCTTATCGCGGAAGGCTTACTCAATTTCTCGGTCAGACGCTCATACATAGATGTACTCCCCTTTCCCTGCTAAGGGATGATTATAGATTGTCAGGATGAACAGCAACGGGCGCATCATCATTCATGCGCAGCAGAATATACTCGGCCTCTTCCAGCGGCAGCTTCAACGTCCGGCTAACCTCATGGAGTCCCATCTCCCGGGAGAGGAGGAGGCGTGCCTGATGGATTTTCCCTTCCAGCCAGTTATTGGCCAGCATCCAGCTTTTCACCTGTTCCAGCAGCTCCGCTTGGGCAGTTTTACCGGCATGCTTGGTATATTTAGATACAGACTCTGCCAGATAGCTGTACAGGTGAATGCCCAAGGCCTCGCGCTGCTCATTCTTGGACATACGCTGGTACAACTCGTAGCTTAGGCTGAGATCCAGATAGAGGGTATGATCCCCGCTGTCAAAGCGTCTGAACGTTCTCCGCCCGTAGCTATCAGGCAACACCCGGAACACCACAAAGATACCATAGGGAAACTCCCATGTATTCGCCAGTTCCTCTAACGGCATCAATTCATCTCTAAGTACACCCACACATGTTCCATGGGTATCCAGCGTAAAACCCAGCTGCATATCAGCACCCTCCCCCCGCTTAAGACACCCTTGATTTATTTTCCCCTTCTATAGGCATCTGCCAGTTGGACCAGATACCAGACAGCCGCACCGGTCAGGGCTGCGAACAGCAGATTAATACAGCCGAATACAAGAAATAACTTGGCTTTGCCCGGCCCGATCCGCACAGCAGCAACAAGCTGGAGAATCGCAGGGAGCAGGAACATCAGCCAGGAGACGGTGATCAGCTTTTCGGTCTTGAAGCTCCACCATACCGCACAGCATGATAGAGCGAGCACGCCCCAGGTACAGATCAACTTCAGCGCCATCTGTTCCCCTCCCTTTCATGGATAACCCGGTACATCAGCTAGACCCTGGTGGGCCATTGATCACGAGCCCATATTGTCTGACCATCCAGGAGTTGCTTAAATCTTCAGCCGCCGCACGGCTTATGCGTACAGAGGGCTTCTGTTCCTCCATCGCCTTCGGGTCTTGCGCGTAGAAGCGGAGAGGCTTGGTCATTTTTTGAATAGAGCCGGTAATTCCCTTGTAGAGGGCATAGCTCAGCGGCTTGTGCTCCCGGACATCCTCATAGAGATAATACTCCCCTTGCTCATCCTGAGCATTGACGCAGTGCCCCTTAGGGCAGGAGATCATAATGCAGGGCAGCTCGTTCTCTGCCCATTGCCCGTGATAGGGAATAGAAACACCCTCATTTCTCGCAAAAAAACCAAAGCTCTCCGTGTCCGGCAGAACCGACATCGAATAGATGAAGAAAGGGCGCACCCCGCTCGCTTTTTCAGCAGCTATATAATATTGATAGAAGGCGCGATACGCCTCCACTACCTGATTCTGATCATGCTCTGTATGGGTATTATTGGTTAAATAGTACCGCACCTGCGTAGGCTCCAGAAGCTCTACGACTCTCTTAAGCTCCTCGGGGGTGATGAAGAAGCGCAGCTTGTAGAACCCGCTGTTTTTTAGCATCTTCTTCTACCATTCATACGTAACAAAGCGTGCTCTGAGCGTCTCTTCATACGGCAGCCAATCCGCATCGCTCCATAGTGACATTCCAGTAATTTCGGACAGCCGCTCCACCGCTTGCTCCGGGTTCGTAAGGCTGATGAATGCGCCGAAGTTCTCCTGCTCCGCTTGCATCCCGAGCACCCGCTGGATATATTCGTCAGCTATGCGCTCTTCCCGCAGCTGTTCATATTCTTCCCGGGTCCAAGGCTCACAGAAGATTCGTTCGGCCTGGATCTCCCCCTGCTCAAAGAACGACAGCTCGAAGATCTCCTCATTCATGTATGCCACCGTCATCACCGGCTCCTCCAGCAGCGCGGACAAGGTTCTGCCAGCCTTTTTCACCGTACCCCATACGAAATAATCGTGAAGCACGCTGATCCAGCCCTCATTACTTTGGCTTACATAGATAACGGCCTTACGCTCCGGCGTCTCAGGATAACCCAGTACTTTGCCATGCTTGCCGGTCAGCTCCTGTAAGGCTTGAAGGGTCTTTTTCAGGTCACCTGACTTGATATGCAGATTTGCAAACGATCTTCCCACGGGTGGATGGCCTCCTTTAATGGCTTGTCTATAATTACTTGGCATACTAACATATAAACTAGATTTCATTTATTTTACCAAATTAATGCAAGGAGGAGCCACCTTGAATAAGAAATTCCTCTTAGCCAGATGGCAGGACGACCAGCTCTCTGAAGTGAACCGCCGTCTAGCGGCTATTTCAGGTAAACATAATCTCCATCAAAAAGACCGCTCCTTTCCCACCTCCCCTTATGGACAGACGGAAACAGGACTCAAGGATTACCGGGGAGTTACCCTGACCGAGAGCATACAGTACCTCACTCTACAGGATATTGATTTCTCTTATTCACGCTTCGAGGATTCGGCAAGCCCCAACACCTCAACGCTCACTCATTGTCGTCTGGATGGGGTAAGACTCGACAACAGATTCGTGACCCATACCTTTGGCCACTGTTCCTTCCGGGGAGCGAAGCTGAATGGTGCCAGAATAAGCAAGGCGTTCCATGATTGTGATTTCACAGGCTGCAACTTAAGCAAAGTGATCGCAAATGATGTGTCTTTCACCCGCTGCCGCTTTGATGACGCCAACTTCCGCAGTGCCTTATTGTTGTATTGCCGGTTCGAGGAATGCAGCTTTGAGGGGGCGCTGTTTCAAAACGGCTCGATCGCCGGAAGCCGCTTTGCGGGAGAGGCCCGCTTGCTCCCTGAGTGGGGGAACACGGTAATGGATCATGTTAAATTTGAGGAGTGATGCAGCCTGGAATAGATCCGCATATAACCATCCCGATTAGCCATAATAATACAGATTCTCTCATCCCACCCAAAGGAGCAGTTGATCTTGAAAAAGCTATGGCTAATGGTGTTTACTCTGGGGCTCGTATTCAATCTGACGCAAGCCGGAGGAATGGTGCAGGCCCAGGCAGGCGGCGGCAAAAAGGAGGCGGCCTGCTGGAGCCCGCAGAAGGTGCAGCTGAGAAGCGATATGCAGCAGGTGTGGATTGACCACACCATTTGGACGCACAACTATATTGTCAGCGCCCTCTACAATAACCCGGACCAGAAGGAAGTGTTAGCGCGGCTGCTAAGGAACCAGGAGGACATCGGTAATGTCTTGGGGCCTTATTACGGGGAGGCGAACGGCAACAAGCTGGCCGGACTGCTCAAGGAGCATATTCAGATTGCCGGGCAGATCGTCGCTGCCGCCCAGAAAGGTAATGCGGCGGAGGTGCAGAAGCTGCAGGCGGATTGGCACCGGAACGCCGATGAGATTGCCCAGTTCCTGAGCGGGCTGAACCCGAACTGGTCCGTGAAGCAGGTGCAGGACATGCTGTACGAGCATCTGCAGCTCGTCACGGACATCGTGCTTGAAATCCTCAAAGGAGACTACGCCGCTTCTATTGCTGCCACCGATAAAAACGAGGTCCACATGATTCATTTTGCCGACCTGCTGACCGAAGGCATTGTGAAGCAGTTCCCGGAGAAATTTAAGGGAAAATAGACTGACCGTCCCGTAGGCGGACGAACCTAGCAGACATACAAACAGGCTTTTCACCCTCCCCCTAGGGATTGTGAAAAGCCTGTTTCTACGTTTAATCTCTCCGCGCTTTAGTAGATCTTGCCCAGCAGTGCGGCCACTTCCTCCAGGGTAAGGCCGAATGACCTGTAATACTGAATGTCGCTCTCCATCTGCTTCAGGACCATTTCATTACGAATGCACAGCATCTCCTCCGGCGTGAATTCGGCGACAAAGCAGCCTTTGCCGGTTACCGTGTTAATCAGCCCGCTCCGTTCCAGCTCCTCCCACGCCTTCTTCACCGTGATGACACTGACACCAAGCTCCAGCGCGGCCTGGCGGATCGGCGGCAGGCAGTAGCCGCTCTCCAGCTCCCCTTGGAGAATCTGGGCGCTGATCTGTTCATACAGCTGCTGATAGATCGGCTTCTCGGAGGTGCTGGATATTGTTACATTCATAGAATCTCCACTTTCAGGAATCGTCTTACCGCCATCCGGTAGGCCAGCAGGTTACAAGCAATGAAGATCAGGACGCCGCCGGCCAGAATGGAGAGCTGCAGCCCTGTCCGGTCCAGCCCGGAGCCGTAGAACAGGCTATGCAGCCAATCATTCTGGATACCTGCCCACTGGACCAAGGTGGCGAACAGGACGGCTGCAACGGTCGATGCTGTGGTTGCTAGACCATACTTATAGGCTGTCTTATAGTATATCGGAATGAAGATGAGGTTGAAAAGAGCCATCATCAGGAAACACATTCCCCAAAAGCCCATATGCGGCGCAAAGAAGAAATATTGCATCTTCGGGTATAGCTGAAAGGTAAATATACTGGCAATCATGGCGACCAGCAGATGCATCAGCTCCAGAATGACAAGTACAGTGACTCTGGACTTCACAATATCGCTTTTGGTCACAGGCAATACGGTGCTGAACATCAGATCATTCTGGCTTTTGAAGCCGCCGAAAATATTCGGTACCGTGATGAAGCAGAAGTACAGCGGGACCAGGAAATAGAGCCAGCCGGGAATCAGCATAAGGCAGCCCATCAGGAAGGGCAAGACGAAGAACCAGGGATTGACGCCTAACTTCAAATCCTTCAGCACCAGATTATACATAGACACCCTCCTTTTTGGCAAAGTAGATCATGATGTCATCGAGAGTCGGGATAGCCGTGCTAAACGTCCAGGCGGGATCGAGATCCCGGGTATGGATCAATCCGGTGAAGCCGAAGGAGTTGATTTTGTAGGAGATCAGCTTCCCCTTCACTTCGTTAAGCCGGGACTCGCTGCCGTTAAGTAACCGGTAGGATTCCTTGAACTCGTTCTTCTCGCTACTTGCCACAATCTGCCCTTGTTCAATAAAGGTGATGTAGTCGGCACAGCGTTCGAGGTCAGAGGTAATATGAGTGGAGAAAAGGATGCTGATCTCGCCGCCCATGATAAGCTCCTGGAAAAGATCCAGCAGATCGTCTCTGGAGACCGGATCGAGTCCGCTGGTCGGCTCATCCAGAATCAGCAGCTTGGCGCCATGCGACAGGGCCAGAGTCAGGCTGTACTTCACCTTCATCCCGGTGGACAGCTCCGCGATTTTTTTGTTCTCATCCAGCTTGAACCGCTCCAGATACTTGTAATACGTGTCATCATTCCAGTTCTTATAGAACTTCTTCGTGATGCCCGTCAGCGTCTTGATCCGGCTGCGGGTGTAGAAGTTAATATCGCCGAAGGCACAGCCGATGTCCTGCTTCAGTTCCATCTCATGCTCCGCGATATTCTTGCCCAGAATGTGAATCTCGCCGCTGTCCATCTGAATCATATTTAGAATGGATTTGATCGTCGTTGTTTTGCCGGCGCCGTTCACGCCGATGAAGCCCATAATATATCCCTGCTCCAGTTGAAAAGATACGTCTTTGAGCTGAAAATTCGAATATTTCTTATTCAAGTGTCTAACATCCAAAGCCAGCATAACTAACCCCCTCAACAAATTGTGTATTCCGTGTATACACAATGTATCATGGAGATTTCACAAAGTCAACGGTCGGGTGAAGATTAGGCTGCCGCCTCCGCAGGCATCTCCTTCGGCTTACGCCGGAAGAACGGCTTGCCCTTAGACCAGTTAATGAACGGCTGCTCGATAACATAAAAGGAGAGCGTCGCGGCCAGATACGAGATGGCAACAACGGTGAGGCTGATGCCCAGCCAGCGCCACACATCCCTGACCCCGGAATAATGGAAATCCTGAATGCCGTACTTCTCGATTAAGGTAATGAACAGATAGTGCCATATGTAGAGGCCGAAGGACACTTTGGCCGTATACCGGAAAAAGCGGTTATCCAGCACACGCCCGGCGTACCGGCTGAAGGGTGCCGAGAACAGCACGATGCCGAACAATATAGCATAGACCGGGAACATATACGGCTGCTGCTGGAGACTGAAGTCGAATTCGCCTGCATGGCGCATCCGCCAGATCAGGAGACCGGCAAGACACAGAGCAAGTACTGCGGCGGCATCGAACACGCCGAGCTTGCTGAGCCGTTCCACTCTGGAGCGGCGCTGCAGCAAGGCGTTCGTTATCCCCGCCGCCAGAATCCCAATGGTGAAGTGGCCGAAGAAGCCGACTGGATTGTATCGCGGCATCCAGAATTTCGCGCCGCCTACCTGGCCATAGTCCCAGCCCCGGCCCTGCTCGCTTGGAGTAAACCAATGATGAATGAGGGCATTGGCAGCAAGCACCAACCCAAATACGGCGACCCAGAACAGGATCGCCTTACCGAAGGAATGCCGCTTGCCAAGCATGAATAACACCGCCATGAAGAGTGGCATCAGCAGGTAGCAGAATACCTCGAAGCTGATCGACCAGAGCGGCCCGTTCAAGTCGGAGGGGAAGAACGTGGTGTAGTGAAAGCCCGATGTGAAGGTGAAGGCCGCTGCAATCCGCCGCCCCAGGAACTCCATAGGAATGTCCAGCCTCCAGGTCAGGAGCAGACACACCAGCAGTGACACATAGAAACCGGGCATAATTCTAGCGGCACGGCGCAGGGTGTACGTCCGCAGGCTCGGATACGGACCATTATTCAGATACGCACTCCAGAAGGGGAACGACAGCAGGAAGCCGCTTAGCAGAAAAAACAAGCTGACCCCGCTGTTCCCCAGAAGCAGCACGGATTGCAGATCCTGGAGCCAGGGTTTTTGTGCGGGCATGATCAGCTTTTGCGACAAGTGATGCAGAATAACAGATAAGCAAGCGATTGCACGAACACCATCCGCTCCAGATAAACGGGTACTGCCCAGACGAAGGTTTGACATCAGCTCAACTTCCTCTTTTCATGAGTGATTCCTGAACGGATGGCCACCAGCAACACAACCACCATAGCTGCCGGACGCAAGCAGGATAATCGAGGACTGAAGCACCGAAGCCGTAAATTCACCACTCCTATTCGCCTAACCGATATACGCCGATATCAGGTACTCCTATCTTTCAATACACGATGGATAAATCCTTCCGCTCTCCCGCATTCTGCCAAAATATTTCAGAGGTTGCCCCGGCTGGCCAGCACATGATCAAGGAATTGCACGGCATCACTGTTGAACTTCCACCCTATGCCGAACTGATCCACGATCATCCCGAAGCACGAAGACCATGGAGTGCTGGAGAGCGGCATGATAACCGTCCCCCCCTGGGACAGCTGATTATAGTACTCTTCGAGCTTCTCCTTGTCCTGAGTGACCAGGCTGATCATGATGTTGTTCCCCTTCACCAGTTCGCCTGTGACCTGCTGCATAGAGGGCAACAGATCGGACATCATAATTGTCCCTCCCTCGAATGCTATAGAGGACTCCATAATCATCGCTAACTCATTGGCCGGCAGGGGGTAGTTCGGGTCCTGGGGAATATCTCCGAATTGGACCTTTTTCACGGTTGTAGCCTGCAAGGCCTCCGCATAGAATTCAATCGCTTGCCCGGCAACACCATCGAAATTAATATAAGCAATAGCTGACATAGAGCATAACCTCCCTCATAAGATAAATGTAGTATAATACACGATAGGTGACGGCTATATGTCACCGTTTCACACTTCACTCAAGAAAGAGGGAACCGGATGGACAAGGTGGAGCGGTTGATTACCATCATCATGATTCTGCTCAAAAAAGACATTGTGCCCAGCACTGAATTCGCACAATTATTCGGCGTGTCCAAACGGACGATTCTCCGCGATATGGAGACGCTCAGCCTGGCGCACATTCCGATATACGCCACACCCGGCGTGCAGGGCGGCTACGGCATTATGGAAGAATACAAGATGGACAAGCGGCTGCTAAGCAGCTCCGACCTGGAGAATATACTGGCTGCACTCGGCGGGCTGGGGCAAATTCTGATCAGTGAGGATGTAGCTATGACGATTCGGAAAATAGAAGCAATGGTTAGCCCGCTCATTTCTAAGGGGTCGGTTCAGCTGTCCTTTTATGATTGGGAGGGACGCGCGGAGCTTGCCGGAGCCATGAAGCTCTGTCAGGAGGCCATCGCCGGGGGCTGGCTGCTCTCTTTTGACTATACTGATAGAACAGGTACTCCCACAAAACGGACCGTGGAGCCTTATCAGCTTCATTTCAGTGAATCAAGCTGGTATCTGAAGGGCTTCTGTCTGGAGCGGATGGGGGCGCGGATGTTCAAGCTCTCCCGGATGGAGCAGCTGAAGCGGAAGGAACAGACCTTCAGCCCCAGAGCCGAAATGCTGAATCAGGCACGGGAGGCTGAAGTTCCGCCGCAGTTAACCGAAGTGAAGGCACTGATCTCGCCGGGCATCAAGGATCAATTCATTGAACGGTACGGCCGCAAGAGCATCGAAGCCTATAACGCGGAACAACTGCTGGCTACGTTCTATATTCCGCAGCACCCGATCGGATATCAATTCCTGGCCGGCTTCGGCACCCATCTGGAGATTATGGAGCCGAAGGATTACCGTGAAGAATTCCGTAAGTACCTGCTTGAAATGATGAGCCGGTATGCATAAAAGTCACTATACGGAGAGGCCGGCTGTCACGAGGCTAGCTTTCCCCCGTACGGTTCAATGGTAATGAGGATGCGCTTAGACCGGTGACCACAGCGGCCAGCGACAGACCATATTTAAGTTATCTCCGTGCAGCTCCGCGGTCAAAGTACCGTTCATCTTGTTCATGAGGCTTTTGGCAATGGACAGTCCCAATCCTGAGCCTTGCCCTGACCGGGTACGGTCCACCGTATAGAAGCGGTCGAACAGCAGCCTCACATCCATGTCGGATAGGTCCTTCGCTTCGTTCACAATCCGCAGCTCTGCTGTCGTCTCCCGCTGCTCGAAACAGATGAACACCGGGCCGGTAGCGTGCTTCAACGTATTGATAAGCAGGTTCTCAACGACCCTCCGCACGGCCGATTCGTCAGCATAGACTGCTACCGGTTCCTTGGGGAGCCAGATGTCCGGCATCAGTCCCCGCTCATTAAACGAATCGTAGAAACCGACCAGTGTGTCCGATAGCAGAACCGTCATTACAATCTGCTCGGTTTTAAGCTGATAATCCGCAGATTCGATTAAGGACAACTCAAAAAAATCGTTCAACAGGGCCTGAAGCCGCTTTGTCCGGTTTTTGACAACGCTCAGATATTCGCGCTTCTCATCAGGCGTTATCGGCTCTACTTCCAGCAATTGAATATAGCCAAAGATGGAGGTTAGCGGCGTACGGATATCATGAGAGATGTTGGCAATTGCCTGACGCAGCTCATTCTCTGTCTGCCTGCGGTTAGCCTCCGCTTCAACAATCAGATCGGATTGGAGGTTAATCTGGCCTGCTAGCGCTTCGAGGTGCTTGTCAAATAGCGTGACCTCCAGCTTTTTACCAGTGGCTCGTTCGTTATAGCGGCGAAGCTGCCTAGTCATCCTCACCAGCTCCCGCCTCAGCACTAGAAGATGGGCCAGCAGGAGAGCCGCCGCTGTAACCGATATGAGCATTACGATGAACAAGACTCTCCGCCCCCTTCTCTTACTTAATTTCCTTCTTGCGGAATACGAGAACGCCCAGCAGCCCGGATACAACTATCGTCAGCAGCGGTGCCAGCAGGAGAGCCGGCAGATCGCTACCATCCATATGAGTCTTGCCGATTTCACCCAGCAGCTTGAAGACCGAGTAATCGTACACCGTAGCTAGAACCGGGATATACTCCGCCAAGGATCCCAATATCATATTAATAGCCAGGAAGAAGATCATCAGGAAGCTGATGGTCTTGCCGCTCTCGGCGAACACCGCTGTGAATAAAGCCCCGATTGCTGCGTAGGCAGCCGTGTACAACAACGTGAATCCGAGGGCCCGGGGGATGAAGAGAGCATCCACTCCCTCCGGCAACTGGCCGAAGCCTGAAATCATTGATACTTCGGCCAAGCTGAGCAGGGGAAATATCAGAGAAATCACCATAGCTCCCGCTGAGAATCCAATCAGCTTGGCTGTGTAGAGCTTCCCTCTGTCGTTGCCCGACGAAGCGGCCGACTTCATGACACCTGTCGTATATTCGCTGGCAATGAAGAATCCGGCCAACGCAGCCACGCTGAATTTAATAACATAACCATTGCTGGCCAGGAATTTAATCAGAAATTCGGCACCGGTGAACTGCGGCTTGCCGCTGGTCTTATTATCGATATAGTAGAGCAGGGGATAGGCCAGGGAAAGCAGGGCAATGATGAGCAGCAACACTAGGAACGACCGGTCCCTGCGCAGCTTGAACAGCTCCGCTCTGATCAGGTTATACATGCCCTGCACCCCCGATCCGCTTCATGAAATAGCTCTCCAGATCTGCCCCCATGGACATAAACTGCTCGATGGTAAGACCTGCGGAGAATAGGGCCGTGGACACCTTGCCGGGCTGTTCCCGGTACCCGTACAGCTTGATGACTCCATCCGGCATGACCTCGAAGTCGGTTGTGCCCAGCTCGTTCTGAATTACCATGGCTGCTCTGTCCGGATGATCCGCTTTAATATGGACATACTGCTGGCATTTATCGTTCAATTCCCGCGCGGTAAGCTGCTCCAGCAGCTTGCCTTGATGGATAATGCCGTAATGGCTGGCGAGCAAATGCAACTCGCTTAGAACATGGCTGGAGATCAGAATCGTTAACCCCCGTTCATGATTGAGCCGCTTAAGCAATTCGCGCATTTCGATAACGCTCATCGGGTCAAGCCCATTGGTGGGCTCATCCAGAATCAGAAATTCCGGGTCGTTTAGCATGGCAACGGCAAGGCCCAGCCTCTGCTTCATACCTAGCGAGAAATTCTTCACCTTCTTCCGCCCTGTGTCCTGCAGTCCAACCAGTTCCAGCATTCTGCGGATGGAGTCCTGGCCGGGAATGCCCCGAAGAAGACGGTTCACCTCCAGATTCTCACGGGCCGTCATCTGCGGGAACAACGAGGGACCTTCAATAATCAGTCCCATCCGTTTACGGGCCTCGGTTAGCTCCCGTTCCGTACCGGTGCCAAATAATTCAATTGTTCCTTCCGATGGAAAAGCAAGTCCGGTGACAATACGCATCAGTGTCGATTTGCCGGCTCCATTCTGTCCAATAAAGCCATAGATCGCGCCCTTGCGGATAGAGATATTCACTTTATCCAGCGCAACACTGCCTTTGAATCTTTTGGTCAACTGATTCGTTTGCAACACATATTCACTCATTGCTGCCTTGGCCTCCTTCACATGTGATAGACCAAGTATAGAAATCAAAACTTAAAAAGGGCTAAAGCCAACCCTTAAGAATATCTTAAGACTTCAGCCGATAGCCCATACCCCATACGGTCTCGATATAATCACTGCCGGGCGCAGTCTTCGCCAGCTTGCCCCGCAGATTGCTCACATGGACGTTAACCGTATTATCGTCACCATAATAGGGCTCCCCCCATACGCTCTCGTACAGATTGGCCTTAGTGAATACCTTTCTGGGTTCCGATAACAGCAACTGGAGAATTTCATACTCCCGGGCAGTCAGAGCTACCTCCACTCCCTCTGCTGTTACCACTTTGGAATCGCAATCCAGCACAAGACCGTTATACTGGAGGATGCGGGCTGAAGCTGAGGGTATAATCTGCATGAACCGGCGCAAATGGGAGTCAATCCGTGCCGATACCTCCTCAATATCAAAAGGCTTCGTAATAAAATCATCTGCACCTCCGCGCAGTGCCGACACCTTGGTCTGCTGCTCTCCCTTCGCCGAGATAATAAGGACAGGCATACTCCCCCGCGCGCGAATCCAATTCAGCAGCTCCTCTCCCGTCATTCCCGGCAGCATCAGATCAAGCAGAACCATGCTCCATTGCCGCTGCTCCAGATAGAGTAGGGCCTCTGTACCGGAGAAGGCGGGCTGGGGAAAATATCCGCTTTTTGTAATAATGCTGCACAGCAGCCGGCTAATGTCACTGTCGTCTTCAGCAACTAGAATAGATATTGGCTTGTCCATCGGATCTCCTCATGTCATTCATCTTCCGCAGCACATCCTATAATTTGTATACTTCAGCCTATATGATAGACCATTGCTGCCGCAAGTTCCAGCGCCAGATGGTGGACGAAGAGCATTAATCCAGCTCCTTCAGGAAATCCTCAATCTGATTCATATAGCCCGGAACTGTGATTTGGCGCGGAGCAAAGAGGCTGACCATGAGCGCCCTTAAGCTGGAGTCCGCTGTCTTTTTGCTCAGCATCGAATGCTCTGCGTCCGGGAAGACCGCTACGGTCAGCAGTTCAGGCTGGATCATCTTGCGGTACACCTGCTCCGTCTCCTGCCAGTCGACATGAATATCCTGCTGGCCCAGCAGCAACAGTACCGGAGAGCGGAACTGCTTAAGATCCTGCTCGGCATCCGACAGGTAATTCTTGCTGACAAACGTCCACCGCTCCTTCGTCATCGGGTCATCTTCCTTCACCGCAGCCAGATAGTCTTCATAGCTCGCTCTCTGCGCCAAAAGCTGCCGAACTTCGTTGTTAGCCGCCTCTTCGGCTGCAATTTCCGTCTCCGTTTTTCCTTCCTGCAGCATCTGCTGCCGGGTATGATAGGCACCCTGGCGCAGCCAGTTAATGGCCGGGGAGACCAGAATGCTGAAGGCGAGCGGCTCCTTCCCGGCCAGCTTGGGAATCACCCAGCCTGCCTGACTGGCGCCCCACACCCCGATCCGGTCCGGGTCGATATTCGGCTGCTTCCGGGCCCATGCGATAGCCTCGCGGGCTTCCTCTACCCGGTCATCTATACTCTGATCCAGCCAATTGCCTGTGGAAGCGCCGATTCCTCTTTTATCAAGAGACAAGGAGGCATACCCCAGACCGGCTAACCGCTCCCATAGCGGCTTATACCCGTCATCATGCGAGGCATTAATCGGCCCGTCCCCATGAATGAAGAGGACCAGTCCCAGCTTGCCGGAAGATACGGAAGACCCCTTGGGCAACACCAGCGTACCCGTCAGCTCGCCCTCAGGCGACGCAATCTGGATGGCCTGCTCCATCATCTCAAAGCGGTTCTGCTGCACGATATACATTCCTGCCCCGCTAATCAGCAAAAGCACTACCACACATAGATAAATCAAGATCTTCTTGTTCTTCATCATTACTCTATCTGTCTCCCTTTTTGAATCAAGACCATGTAATCCCATGCCCGTTCGCCCAATAATAAGTGTAGGAGCTGCCTGTTCTGACGGGCACTTGTCTGAAAGGACAGCCGCTCATAGAGCTGTCTGGCCCGCGGATTGCTGGCTGCAACATGCAGGCTGAGGCGGTCCAGGCCGGGATCGGCAGCCACAGCCTCCCCGGCCCATCCGAGCAGCAGCCGGCCTACGCCTTTGCTGTGGTGGGCCGGATGAACCGCCAGGTCGGTAATATAACACTCGCCGGCCTTGGAGTAATGTTCAAGTGTCGCCAGACCAGCCAGCAGCCGGACCATGCCGCGTCTCCTTAGCAGAGAGAATACAGCAGGCAACGCGGGCAGCAGCTTACCCCTTACCTGCTGATCCGCCGCAGGCTTATATTTCATCCCGATGCTGCCAATCACCTCTCCCTGCTGCAAGGCGACGCTTCTGAGGGCGAACGGTCCGGCCGGAGCATAGTCGAGCAGCGCCTCCAGACCTTCAGCCAGCACAGCCTCATTCAGACGCAGCCGCCTGTGGAATTTGGCCAGGAACGCCTGGGCCAGCAACTGGCTTACCGGCCGGTTATATTCCGGCCGCATCGGCTCTATCGTAATCGGGGCTGCGCTCATAAGGAAACCGTCCCTTGCGCAGGTGCTCCCGGCTGAATCAGCGCCTTCAGCTCATAATGCAGCTTACCCGGAGCGAACAGCGACAGATACGACCGTTCAATCACCACCAGGGGCCCCGCCAGCGGAATCGCTTCTGCGGCAGCATAGGTGAAGAAATCGTCACACTGTTCTTCAAGCTCCTCTTCCTGAATCACACATTGCAGCGTCAGGTACTCTCCTGCCGGAAGAGTCAGATCGCCTGGAGCCTGCCCCTCCAGATATAGGGTCACGGTATCCTGCTCATCTGCCACATAATAAATATCCGATTCAAACAGATTGGGTATGCCTGCCGCCTGCTCCGCCAGCAGCGCTGCACTGAGCTGACTATACGAATCCAGCTTCATCATCTCGGTGAGATAGACCTCAGACTGCTGCACCCGCTGGAAGGGCTCCGCCTGCGAGCTGTAGCTCTGCTCCTCCTCCAGCATCTTGCGGATGAACTGCCGTAGCTCCTGAAGACGCGCCAGCTCCTGTTCAATCCCTTCGAGAGAGTGCTCCAGCAGCCCGCGATGCTGCTCCGGACTATAGCTCATACATTCGTTAATCGATTGAACAGGCACTTCAAGCTTGCGGAGCAGCAGGATATGCGCGAGCTGATACACTTGATCCATACTGTACATTCTGTACTGATTCTCACCGGTATAAGCAGGCTGCAGAACACCCTTCTCTTCAAAATACCGGATCTGGTGGACCGACACATTCATCAGCTTGGCCAGCTCACTAATCGTTATTTCATCTCTCATCCTAATCACTCCCCGGACTACGGCTTGGAATATCTCTACGATACACCCTAGGTCTGACCTAAGGTCAAGGAGAGGATTCGAGATCCCGGGCCAGACGGATAAAAGCCTCAATTGCCGGGGAGAGCCACTTCTCCTCATGCCAGAACATTTGGGTGGCAAAGGATACTGCGGTCAAATCCCACGGCAGGGAGATCAGCTCCCCCCGCTTCAATTCTTCGCTTACGGCCATTTCAGGCAGGATGGCGATGCCCATCCCCAGCTTCGCACATTGTTTAATCGCCTCTGCGCTGTGGAACTCCAATTCCGTAATGCCCGCCATTCCCTTCTGCGACAGGCTGCGCTCGAAGAAGCTGCGGTAAGAGCATCCCTGCTCCGTTAACAGGAAGGTCTCGCCGTGAAAATCCTGGATAGCCAGCGCCGGACGCGATGCCAGCGGATGATCGGGAGCAGCCAGGAGGCAGAAGCGCTCGTCCCTTATTTTTTCTCCGCAAAATCCGCTCTCGCCCTTCACTTCATCCAGCATGAAGATGACATCGACATCCCCGTCCCGCAGGCTCTGCCTGAGACTCGGACTCACCAGCGGCAGGAAGATCAGCCGGACTCCGGGATGAAGCTGGCGGAACCGGTGCAGCACAGCGGGAAGTCTGTAAGTGCATAACGTCTCATCTGCACTGATTACGATGGTGCCTGTCAGCTCACCGGGCTGCTTGAGGGCATGCTGCGCCTCCTCCACCATACACAGGATGTTGTCTGCATAACGCAGGAACGTTTTTCCGGTATCGGTTAACGTCACATTTTTGCCGAGCCGGTCCACCAGCTTCACCCCCAATTCTTCCTCCAGGGCCTTCATTTGCATCGTAACCGTTGAGGGAACGTAGTTCTGCGCTTCGGCGGCACGGGCGAAATTAAGCGTGGAAGCCAGCGTATAAAAGGTTTTAAGTTGGCGCAATTCCATTCTGTGTCACTCCTTCGTTCAAAAAAAATGAACGTTTCATTCAGAAACGTTTCTTTGACTTAACCTTAGCAGCATCGTAGAGTGATGACAAGAACGGCGGCCGATTCCGTTATGAATGTACAAGGAGTGGGAGAAATTGAATAACCGATTGACGATCTATATTCTGGCACTTGCCGTTTTTCTGATCGGGACGATTGAATACATTATTACCGGTGTGATTGAGATGATTGCCTCAGATCTTGGCGTATCCACCTCCGAAGTGGGGCTGCTGGTGACCGTATTTGTGCTGTCCGCAGCGATTATTGCACCGGTGCTCATTGCACTGACCCTGGGTATGGACCGCAAAAAGCTGCTGCTGACCGCCCTCGGCGTGTTCATTGCCAGCAACGGGCTGATGCTGCTGAAGTTGCCTTATGAAGCTATGCTGGGGATACGGATTATTCAAGGGGCAAGCGGGGGAATCGCAACCGTGGTCGCTATGGCCGTAGCCACCAGACTGGTGGAGAAGGAGCGGAGAGGCAATGCGATTGGCATTATTCTGATGGGACTCAGCAGCTCGCTGGTTCTGGGCGTTCCGGCCGGTACCTTTTTCAGCGAATACTTTGGGTGGAGGGCTCTGTTCATCATCGTCGGGGGGCTAAGCCTTGTTCCGCTGTTCATCATCTCTGCCAAGGTCCCTGCCATAAAAGAAAAAGAAGCCGTCACCCTAAAGATGCAGCTGTCTGTGCTTAAGGATTCCAGAATTGTTACCGCTCTGGCGATCAGCTTATTGTATGTAGGGGGTTACGCTACACTCTTCACTTATATTACCCCTTACCTTCAGGCCGCATCCTCCCTGTCCATCACCGAAATCAGCGGGGTGCTCTTCCTCGCGGGGGTATGCAGCTTCATGGGCTCCAAGTTAGGCGGGCAATTGGCTGATTCCAAGGGATCGAAGTTCACCATAATGACAGGACTTCTGTTACAGGCAACCACGCTCCTCCTGTTCTCACTAACGGGCGTTCATATGATCGTCCTCCTCCTGATCCTGATGATCTTCATGCTGGGGACCTGGAGCATCTCCCCTGCGCAGCAGCTTCTGCTGGTCACCCTGGTTCCCCGGAACCCGGATATGGCCCTGAGCGTAAACACCTCCTTCATCCAGTTCGGATTCGCGCTGGGATCGGGCTTAGGCGGCTATGTGATCAGCCGTACCTCTGTGCTCCACCTGAACTGGGCGGGCCTCGCCGCTGTAGCGGTAGCTCTGATTCTGGCCATCCGGCTGTTCAAGACTCATAAGGCTTGATCGCACTTGAAGTACTCAGCCTGGGAGATGAACACAGCAAGACAAAGAGGCTATCCCCAGGGATGGCCTCTCTTTGCATGTATATAACAGCTGGCAGGCTGGTGGTCAGCCGCACGCTCTCTATTGCTATTGCTACAGATGGTTGACCGCGGCTGGCGGCTCATGCCCGTCTGTTCCATTCGTCAGGCCCAGCGTGTGCGCTGCGGAAGCATGAATGTCATTCAATAGCTTCGGGTTAGCGGACAGGGACATGCCGTAGGCAGGAATCATCTGCTTGATCTTCGGCTCCCAGGCCTTGATCTGCTGCGGGAAGCACTTGGTGATGACCTCCAGCATGACAGAGACAGCCGTTGACGCTCCTGGCGAGGCTCCCAGCAATGCAGCGATGGAGCCGTCCGCGCTGCTGATGACTTCCGTTCCGAATTGCAGCATGCCTTTGCCGGCTGCTGTATCCTTAATAATCTGTACCCGCTGGCCCGCCACCACCAGCTCCCAATCCTCACTGTTCGCATCCGGGATGAACTCCCGCAGCGCTTCCATGCGCTGTTCTTTGGACAGCATGACCTGCCCGATCAGATATTTGGTCAATGACAGGTTCTTCGCTCCTGCTGCAAGCATCGTCGTCAGATTATTCGGCTTGACCGAGGTAATCAAATCGAACATGGAGCCGTATTTCAGGAACTTGGGCGAGAAACCGGCAAACGGCCCGAAGAACAGGGATTCCTGCTTATCGATCACCCGGGTATCTAGATGCGGAACAGACATCGGAGGCGCACCCACAGCAGCCTTACCATATACCTTGGCATGGTGCTGGGCTACAATCTCCGGCTTCTTGCAGACCATGAACAGTCCGCTTACCGGGAATCCGCCAATCTTTTTGCCTTCCGGGATGCCGGATTTCTGCAGCAGATGCAGGCTTCCTCCCCCTCCGCCGATGAAGACGAACTTGGCGTTATGACGCTCTGTTACGCCGCTGGCGAGATTCTTCACCTTCAGCTCCCAGGAGCCGTCCTGCGCGCGCTTCAGATCATCCACCTGATGATTGTACCTAATATCGGTGTTACTGCTCTGTAAGTGGTTGAACAGCATACGGGTCAGGGCGCCGAAGTTCACATCCGTTCCCGAGTCAATTTTGGTGGCCGCTATCGGCTGGTCCAGCTTCCGGTTCTTCATCATCAGCGGAATCCATTCCATCAGCCGCCTTGGATCATCTGAGAATTCCATGCCTTGAAACAGCGGACTATTTGAAAGCGCTTCAAATCGCTTTTGTAAAAATGCAACGTCCTTCTGTCCTTCCACAAAGCTCATATGCGGCACAGGTACAATGAAATCCTGCGGATTGTGTATTCGTTTCTGGCTCACCAGATAGGACCAGAATTGCTTGGAGAACTGAAATTCCTCGTTCACCTTAATCGCCTTGCTGATGTCGATCGATCCGTCCGGCTGCTCTGTAGTATAGTTAAGCTCGCAGAGTGAAGAATGCCCCGTTCCCGCATTGTTCCATTCTCCTGAGCTCTCCTCCCCGGCACCCGCACGCCGCTCAAACACGGTTATTTGCCAATCCGGTACTAATTCCTTTAACAGTGAACCAAGTGTTGCACTCATGATTCCAGCACCAATTAAAATAACGTCTGTTTTTGTTTGTTGGTTGCTCATATTATACCGTCCTTCTACCCTACGATTTGCAGGAAGGATGCAGGCACTCCTGCTTAGGCGCCATAGCAAGCCAGCGCGGACCAAGTCACACACCGTTTGGATCAATCCTGATCCTAGTTTATCACTAATGAAACTAAATTTTAAGATTTATCTTATTTTTTATAAACTTTTTAATTAATAATCACGGGCCGCATCGAACCAGCCCTGCGCCACTTCCTCTGTTATAGGCTGCCCGATCTGGTGCTCTGACTGGCTGAGCTGCCACACAGCTTCGCCAAGGTCTTCCCTCTCGGTAGTCTCGATGCCCTTCAGTGAATTGAAGCGCAGGGTGAAGGCAGTAATGGCTGCTTCCGCCTCTTCAAGATTGCGGGCCTCCGCTATAGCTGACTGTGCAGTATCGTAGGCTTCGTTCGCCAGCTTGGCCAGACGCTTCGGCCAGGCAGAGAACGGGCGGCCGTATTCGCTCTGCCACCACTCCGGCTTCCTGAGCTGGCTTATGGAGGCATAATCATCCCAAGGGCGGACCTTGGCGCGCGCCTTCATCTGCTGCCGCAGACGTTTGCCTACGGCCTCCTCGACATTGTAGGCGATGGACCGGTCCAGCAGCGGCCATGTATCCAGGGAAGGCAGGCCCTCCAGCTCCGGCATGAAACGGAGCTCCAGGCTGGTCAGCCCCGTCAGGCGGGCAAGCGCCTCTAGATCGCAGAAGCTTCCCCACAGGCTGAGCGACTCCAGGTTCGGGAATTGCTCCAGGCCGTCCAGTGAGATGGGCTGGCCCAAGGGCGGGCTATTCAGCGTCAGGTGAGTCACACCCTGCAGCTCCCCCAGATCCGGCAGCCGGTAAGGCGCATCGCTCCTGCGCCGGCTCATATTCGGTACTAAGGCCAGAGTAGTGGGCAGATGGCCGGAAGCTGAGAAGCGCGTCAGATCACCAGACAAGCTCAGGTTGTACAGCTTGTCCGGCAGGACCAGGCTCAGCTGTCCATTTGCCAGAGGACCCAGTTTGATACCCAGGGTATAGATATCCGCCCGGCTACCGTCCAAGGATGCACCCTCCGGCAGCACCGGGGTCCAGCTTATAGTCTCAATAGGCCGCCGCTCCGCCCACTCGAGGAACCCCGCATCACCGCCGGTATAACTCAGATAACGCGGCCAGGGGGAGCCTGCGGGCGTGGCGAACGGCTCGAAGACGGACCAGTTCATGCGCTCATCTGCTGCGACCAGCAGCTCCGCTGGTTGCTTCAACTCCTTGGGGCCGATCGATAAGCTGCCCATACCGGGCTTGCGTTCAAGCGTGTGGCTGCCGGGCCCCGTCAGATCAAGGACATACCGTCCGGGTTCTGTAATCGGAGCCGGGGGAAGAGCTTGGTTATCTGTGGACATTTGCTTCATCCTTTCTGCTTGATCCTGCCTGTATTCTCGATCCTGCTAATATTCTCCATACTACCTTTGTTTGCTATAATAACTCAACCATACGACATCCTGGGGTTCACAGCAACTTTGCCGGCCCTCTATCCTCGCTTACATTTGGTCCACAAGCCTCCACCCTGACCATTGTAATCGGTTTTTCGATTACATTTCCGCCCATGCCATAACGAGAACAAGCCCGGGCCGTTACCGGCCCGAGCGCTCATTCTCTATTCAGTTGGAGTGCAGTCCCTACATAATCTGCCCTTCATTCGTCCCTGGCTTGTACATACTCTCTGCTTCAATTGGATTCTCTTTGGCTGTCAGATGCTGCGGAGTAATCCGGTACACTTGTACGGGCCCGCCGTACACAGCCGACCGGTATTTCTCGACATGCTGCTTGGACAGAGGGCGGTTATAGTATCCGGGCACATACTTGTTCATCATCTCCTGCAAGACTTGCGTAGCTTCATCCAAATCCGTCAACGGCTCTGCCTGTCCGAAGACCATCACGCTCATATAGGCGGTATCCGTCTTGGCGGGCACGGGGTTCGTGATCGTTCCATACTCCTCACAGACCGTGAAGCATACTTCTGAATTGTCACTCATCACCTGATTGCGTCTTCCATCCCCGGCCCCATGGATATACAGCTTTCCGTCCATCCACACATAGTTCAGCGGCACAACATAGGGGAGATTGCCATCCGCTAATCCCAGAAACCCAATTCTCGCCTGCTTCAAAAACTGTTCAATCCTCGCCTCATCCTTACATTCCCTGACCTTATAACGAACCGGATTCATATCGAACCCTCTCCTTCCCGCGTCCTCCGCGTATACGTTATTCGGTAGTATATCAGCTATTGGACTGTGCTAAAATATCCAAAGAGGACGGTTCCGAGCAATCCATAATGAAAATACGGAACCAAAGCTACGACTAGGAGGGATGACTTATGATGTTCGTCAACCGCAACGACAGGGGCCCGATCTGGCAGCAACTGCTGAATCAGGCCATTCATAATATTACACAAGGTATCTGGGCGCCGGGCGAGCTGCTGCTCCCTTCCCGTGAACTCGCCGAGCAGCTTGGAGTCTCCCGCTCCACGGTGCAGCTCGTCTATGAGGAACTGCTGAGCAGAGGGTATACCGTGACCTCCCGGCGGGGCGGAACACGGGTAAGCGACTGGAACCCGGCCATTGAAGCGGCTCAAGAGGAGTCGATGCCGGAAGGACCCGTTCCTCCTTCCCTTCCCCTGCTGAACTCAGCGGTAGATCAGCTGCAAGACTGGTTCGGAGGCCCTCAGACTCAGGAGGTGGAGATCGATTTCACCCCGCACGAGCCGTATGTGGACAGGACCTTCCAGAACCACTGGCGGCAATCGCTGCTTCACGCCTCCGCCGCAATGGACGTATCGGATTGGTCCTACGGCAATCCCTATGGTCTCCTGCCGCTTAGGGAACAGATTCAGCGTTACTTGCTGCTTGAGCGGGGCATACGGATCGAGCCCGATCAGATTCTGTTGACCTCAGGCGCCCAGCACAGCCTTGACCTGATTGCCCAATCCCTTCTCACAGAAGGAGATACCGTCTCTGCGGAAGATCCCGGCTTCCCTGCGGCCTGGATGGCGATGAATTACCGGCGGATGCACGTAGCCCCTGTCCCGGTAGACGGGCATGGCCTTGTGGTTGACCAGATCCACCCGGAATCTAAGTTGGTCTTCGTAACCCCATCACACCAGTGCGCCATAGGCTCCGTGATGTCAGAGCCGCGCAGGCAACAATTGCTGTACCAGGCCGTGCAGGAGCAGCTATGGATTATAGAAGACGGCTATGACAGTGAATTCCGCTACCGTGGCGACCCGCTGCCCACGCTCTATAGCCAGGCGCCGAATAATACCCTGTATCTGATGAGCTTCTCCAAAATGATCGCCCCGGCCATCCGCATCTCGGCGATTGTCGGCCCGGCACGGGCCATTGCCCAGTTGGCGCGTGTACAGGAGCTGACCTACCGCCACCTTCCGGTGATGGATCAGCTCACCTTGACCCACTTCATCCAGAAGGGGCATTTCATGCGCCATATGCGCAGAGTCCGCAATGTGTACCGCCGGAGACATGAAGCCATAACCAAGGCTATAACATCCAGCGGTCTAGGCGAGCGGTTCACCCTGAGCGGAGCAGAGACGGGACTGCATGTATTCCTTGAGGCAGAATCAGACTACGACGAGGAAGCCGTGACCCGGTTAGCCCTGGAGCAGGGAATCCGGGTATATCCGCTTGCCCATTACTGCCTTCAGAGCCGCAGGAAGGGATGGGTGCTGGGATTCGCCAAGGTGGATGAGGCCTTGATTGAGCAGGGGATTCACCGGCTGGCTGGGCTGGTGTTATAAATCCTTCGTAAGGGTCCCGGATGATCGGCTACCCCTGCGCCCAAACTGCACATAATAGACCATGCTCACCGCAATAACCAGAACAGCAAGCACCAAGAGAATATTACTAAACACAAAGGCACAGCTTGTTCTATTCCAATAGCGTGGTAACGCCCAGTGCAGCAAATAGGAGCAAGCCCAGCCCCAGCAGAATGCCTCCCATCAGCGAATACCGTACCTCCCGCTGGAACGATGCGGTGCCTGGGCCTCCAGGTGCCGGCGGACCGGGCTGGGCTACCACGCCCTCCAGACGGGTACGCCTGCCCGTGCGCCGCCGTTGATAGCCAATAATGAGTAGTACAATCCCCAGCAGACTTAAGAAGCTGCCAGGGTAGACGAATGTCATCCACAGGTTGTCCATAGTACACCTCCCTGTTCGTGATCTTGATCTATACTTAACCAAGACACGGTACGCCAAACAGGGAGATGCCGCCAGGCTAGAAGCAGGTGAACGAGCTAACCCGGTTCAAATCAACGCCGTAGTATCCCCAGAAGAAGCCGTTCCATCTGAAGCCCGCCACCGAACTTCTGCCCACGAATACCGGGTAGAACCAGAACTGCTCACCATTATTCAGCCAGATATAGGTGTTGCGGAACAGGCATCCTCTGATGCCTCCGGGGTCAACCGCATAAGCCGTGACCGCCGGTGCTTGCGGCACGAATTGCGGCGGTGGCGCCGTCGGTGCCGCTACTCCTCCCGGCGCACCCCCGGGCGTCCCCGGAAATCCTCCGGGCCCTCCGCCTGGAATCCCTGGAACCCCCGGCCCTCCCGGCAAGCCTGGTCCACCCGGAAATCCCGGTATCCCCGGAAATCCTCCGCCGCCTCCCGGCACTGGTATAAATCCCATATCTATCATCCTCTCCGTTTCATTAGGCATAATCATCATATGCATTCGCGGAGAAGATGACTGGGCGGATGCCCAGCTGCAGTGGGCTTTTAACAGCATCCCGCCTAACGGAGGGTAATCGTCACTACAGCTCCTTTTTTACGCGGCCATAATAATCCGATAACTCGAACTCCTTGAGCGGAATATACCCCTGCCCTGTAAGAACAGCCCTGCGTGCTGCCGCAGCGTCGATGGCCTTGGTCATGATCCATTCCACACCGAATGCATGGTAGAAATGCTCCTGCACCAGCTCCAGGACAGCGTTCAGCACCTCTTCCTGCTCATATACGCTCATCACATCTATGCGCAATACGCCATGCACCCCATAGCCGGGAGCCCCCCGCGGTTAAACATCTCCTCACTTCCGATGATCTCGTTAGTAGGATTCCAGATGATCGTCATGCGGACAAACTGCTCCGTGTCATAGCTATACCTCCAGAAATCAAGCGCCTGCTTCATCCGCTCCGCTGTTGGATAGTAGAACGTATCGCCATTGCAATTATCCGCGTTGAACAAGGGCACCGCCTTCTGATCTGCGTAACAGTTAAGCAGACCTGGAGCATCCTCCTCCAGCACCGGCCGCAGGGTAATTTGTTCATTTCGAAATACCGGACAATGCTTATAGAGGGTGTACATAGCCATCTTCCTCCTCCTCATGAATCATCAGACTATATCGTAAGAGCGGAACTCACCAATGAACTCCTCCAGCCAGTCTTCCGTATAATCCAGCGCACCGCTGTCACTGATGAACTCGACATCCAGTCCCATCACCCACAAGCGGCGGGCCATCATAAACAGATCAATTACAGATTCATCTTGTTCAGAAAAGTCTCTCACCGAGCGGTAGCCCGACATTAATGCCTGCCACAGCGGTTCCTTCTTCTCGTGCGGCAGACGTTTTCTGTGCCGGACCTGGGCCAAGTCGTAGGCCCGCCAACCCGGAGCCGCCCATTCAAAATCATAATGCGTGAACGTATCTCCCTCCTGGAAGGCATTGTTATTCCCGTGCAAATCTCCGTGGCAGATGCCCCAGTCCAGGCCCGGACTAGCAGCGTTGACCCGCTCCGTTAATGCACCGGCGAACTCGCGCAGATACGCAGCAGAGCGGTGTCCCTCACCGAGATAATCCACAATAAGCTCCAGCGGCTGGGAGATCAGAGCGCGGGTATCCAGATCCGGTCTAGGCAAATCTAAGGAGACCCTGTCCATGGCAGCGTGCAATTCAGCAGCAGATTTCCCGAAGGAAATACACGATTCCTCATCATGCAGCACGTTCTCCGTGCCTGTCAGATAGCTGTAAATCACGGCAACTCTCGGGCCCTCCGGCGCATCGATGACCGTATATAAGCTGCTGTTCTTTTGAGGGAGGGGAACGGAAACCTTTGTATTTACTGCACTCAGTTGGTGTTCCAGCTGTGTCAGGAGGGACAATTCATAGACAACATCACTTTCAGCTATCGATTGGCGGTAGATCCGAAGAATATAAGTGCCTGTGCCGGTACGGATTCTGTAAGTATCGTTCAAGCCGCGTAACCAGAACAGGCAATCCTTCCAATCTCCAAGGTCATACAGAGAACTCAGACAGTATTCCAAATACTTTGGATCTAGAACGGAACGCATGGCCTTCGGTTTAGGATACATTTAGCTCTCCCCTTGCTTGCTGCTCCAGCCGGACAACGGTCTCCTCGAACGTTTTGACCGGGCTGTAGGCCAGCTCGTTTTTTATTTTGCCGCAGCTATATGCCGTTCTTATAGGGTCTCCGCCCGGTATGACGAACTTCTTGTTCAGGGCAAGACCGATACGCATCGTAAAATCTTTTTCCGGGTAATTCCCGTCAATTGCGTTATAGCACTGGTTCCCGGCCGCAGGCTGCGTCGCTGCCAGTACACACATCTCTGCCAGGTTGTCCGCATGCACCCAAGGCGTTAAGTCCTCTGGATGAATCCAGTCCACTTCCCCTGAATCAGTAAGCTTAGCGATCAGTCTGTCGCCCCAGTGCGAGTTGGATTCGGAGCAGATTACTCCAGGACGCAGGATCACACTGGTTAAACCGTTAGCCATTGCAGCCTGCACGATTCGTTCCGATTCACATTTGGTTGAAATATATACCTCCCCGTGGCCGAAGGCAAGGCTGCTTGCCTCATCCAGCTCCACCTCTCCATCAAAATGACCATAGACCGATACCGTAGAAATATGCACGAAGCGCTCTACTCCCGCAGCTACAGCACCGTGGGCCAGACTCTGGACCCCTTGAACATTGGACGCTTCGGCAATCGCCCGATCCTCCCCCAGATACGCCGCAGCGTGAATGATAACGTTCACATTTTGAAGTGCGTCCTTGATGGCCGCTCTATCGGTCAAGTCTCCGATGACGGGTGTAATGCCGAGCTCTTCACATAGCGCGATCTGGTCCCTATTTCGGATAAGCCCTTTAACCTCTGCTCCCTCGCTAACACATCTTCTGGCAATTTTATCTCCTGCCGTGCCCGTAACACCTGTAACGAGAACGACTTTATCACGAAGTCTCATGGAGAACCTCCTTTAGTAAATACTATTTTTTATCGCCTTCTTATCTATTTTGCCTACGGATGTTCTGGCAAGTGAGTGAGTAATCACTAAGCGGGTAGGCAGCTTATATTCGGCTATCGATTGACCGCAGAATTGTTGCAAGTCCTCTAGAGCGAGTGTCTGCTTATGCTTAAGTACAACTACTGCTGTGACTTCTTCACCTTCATCCGGCAAGGGGGTTCCTATAACAGCAGCCTCAAGAATAGAGGGGTGTGCGCTTATTACCTGTTCCACTTCAGCACAGTAGACATTAGAAGCCCCTACTATAATCATATCTTTCTTCCGGTCCACAATGTATAAATAACCGTCTGCATCCAGTCTGCCGAGATCACCCGTATAGAGCCACCCATCTCGGATGGTCCTGCCTGTCTCTTCCGGATTGTTCCAGTAGCCAAGCATAATTTGTTCACTTCGGCATATGATCTCGCCAACGTCTCCTTGTTCTACTTCTTGCCCTGAGTCATCAACTATACTAACCTCAAACGGCTTCTGGCCCCAGCGGTTCATATGGGATGGATTTCCGACCGATTGCAGCCGATGCAGCTTCCCTTCTGCAAGGCACTCTTGTACGGATAAGAAGCTGATAAATTGGCCGCTCTCCGTCTGTGAATACACCTCTGATAACTGCGCGTTAGGGAATACTTCAAGAGCTTGATACAAGGTCTTCTCACTGATAGGAGCACCTCCACAGGATATGCCTGCCACGAATCCAGCTTCTCTGGAATGGTTGCCTGCCAAGGCAGTGATATCCCTGAATAAAAGTCCGACTGTTCCCAGGAACCTGATTTGCTCACGCTCAATAATGTCTATGACCTCGTTAGCCTGCAGCGGATAGGAGTCCGGATAAATGAGACAGCCCCCTTCAAAAAGAGTTGTCCAAAGGATAAATTGTCCGGTAAGATGGGCTTGATTAGGAACAAGCGATTTCTTGGCCGGATTATGCCCTCCGCCTCTTGCAGGGTTCATGAAAGCCCATTTTCTGATCGTACGATGAGAGTGCATCACTCCCTTGGAGCGTCCCGTTGTACCCCCGGTATAAATAAGAAGAGCGACATCATCCGGCTCTGCTATATACCATTCTGTTAGTGGAGAGGAGGCCGCAATTAAATCTTCTAAAGACAGGCCGCCGTTGACCGGCTTGAACGTGATAGTTAAAGCTATACTGGGCGCTGAAAGAGAAGAGGCTATTCCCGGATGATCCGCATCGTACACGATAGCTGTTGGGGCAGCATCTTCAAGGATCTGATTCATCTCTGCAGGAGCCAAACCTGGAAAAACCGTAACTGGAATGGCACCTATAGCAATTACGGCACATTCTGCAATCACAAGATATGGGCAAGGTTCACCTGCAAGCGCCACCCGTTCACCGGGTCCTACTCCCAAATCCTTCAGACCTCCCGCCACACAGCTCACCTGATGCAGTAATTGTTGATAGGTCAGATACTCATTTCTATACTTTGTAGCATAGTGATCTGACTGTAACCGGGCCACATGAGGCAATATTTCTGAAAGAAGCATACGTATACCCTCCAAGAATGTTTGTCCTGCTATTTGCTGATCACAGGGGCCTTTACAAAGACCGATTTTAGGCGGGGAACATCCGCTCAGCCAAAATAATCATCCGGCAAGTGCAGCTCCCTGAGGCAAGCGGCGAATTTCTCCCTGAAATTAGGATTGCCTTTGTATTCGGGCCATATCGCCTTATAGTAAGGCAGCAGCTTCTCGTGTGGAATAACGTCCCAATGTGAAATGGAGCTGCGCAGTACCTCTGTACCTCCCGTACGGAACATCTGTTCAATGATCTCCCAGCTCTCCTGCTTATTCCCGCATTCCCTCACGGCATAGATCGCAGTCGTCTGCATAACCAGGCTGGCATGGCACAAGAAGTGTGCGAAGTCACGGAGGTTCACAGCATCGCAGTCTTTAAGGATATAACCTGCATAACGCAGAGTTTCCGCATCATTAATCCGTTCAAGCCTCTGCCGGATCACCGGAATGAATTCGGTCCGGTCCTCATTCTTGCCGTAAGTATGTAGAATGCTTAAGGCGCGGAGCGCTCCCTCAGAATCATCCGACTGCAGCAGCTTGAGCAGATAGGGTCTGCCCGCCGCAAAGGACGTTTTGCAGAGCAGCGAGATGGCAGTGTTGGCATCCCGGGAGACCTGCCCGGCCACATTGCTTAGGAATTTCAGGGTGGCCGGGGCGATTCGCTTGAACTTGAACATCGCCTCTAGAGCTTTGGCCTGCAGCTTCTCGTCTGGGGTGTTCCGATACAGCTGAATAAGCGTATTCTCGTCACCCGGTAACCGGCTGCCAAACCATGCGTTGTCATAATCCAGAATAATCTCATCCAGCCAGCGCTCGTACCAGTCCAGGAAGTTGTCTTCATAGACGAAGAAAAAAGGACGGTCCGGATAAAAATCGGAGGTGTACACCACTCTCCCCCGGTGTTCCCCTTCCAGCACCAGACACATCTCATATTCGCAGCCCTGGGTGCCGATGCACAGCATTCCGCCAAGCGCCTTGTTTCTGGCCTCCTCGTATTCTTCATCCGAGATGTCCCGCTCGCCCGTCAAAGGCTCCGTCAGGATATTCCATTCCTCTGCGCTCATCCCGGGATGAAGCGCCGCCCGGCCCTGGAGTGCCGGAAGCTCGGTATAGGAGGTGGCTTGTTCAAGCGGATAAATTCCGTAATACGGTCCGGCCCCGCCGTTCCCGATCTCTGTCAGGAAACGGGCAAATGGTTCAGGAAGCTTGATCCCATATTGGGCCTCCCAGTCTGCCAGTGTGCCTGCTGTAAGCTTATCTTCCAGCCTGTATTGATGTGATGAGGCCCCAAATTCCGCGAATTCCGCATCCTTGCGAAGGGCCTGCCCCAGCTTTGTCTTGATCCGCTCAAGCTGCGCTGTCTGCTTCTCTATATTCATGATGATCCCTCCTGCAAAAGAATCTGTCTCCTAAAAATGACCAGGCCGATCATCTTCCATCATATCACACCCTGCATATATTCCAGGCCCCTCGTTGACTAGACAAGAATAAGCCCGCCGTCACGGTGAAGTGACAGGCGGGCTTATAACGTTGGAACACTTACTGAACAGCGTTAGACAGCTCTGTGAAAATAACCCCCAGGGCAAATGCGCCCGCATCCGGGTAGCCGATGCTGCGCTCGCCCACCGTCCCGGCCCGGCCCATCCGCGCGACGATAGCTTCTGTGCGTCTGGCCCCCTCAACAGCCGCTTCGGCCGCTCTGGCAAAGGCCTCTTTCAGGGACAGCTTCTGCTCCGCACTGCTCTTCCAGGCTTCAGCACAAGGAATCAGCGCATCGATCAGCGTCTTATCGCCTACAACTGCTCCACGTCCGAAGGAGCGTTCGCCGGTAGCCTGGATGCCCTGAACCGCTGCTTCCAGCATTCCGGCCATCTCCAGCGTATTCAGCGAGGTGCGGCCTGCGGCATATTTGCCTGCTGAACGGAAGGCTGAGCCCCAGATCGGACCGGAGGCTCCGCCGCAATGTTCCATAATGATCAGGGAGCAGGCCTGAAGGAAGCTCCCAATATTCGTGGAATGATGCTGAAGTAGCTCCTTCCATTCCCGCTTCAATTGCTTGAAGCCCTTGGCGACGCTCATCCCGAAATCTCCATCACCTGCATGGGCGTCCAGCTCACAGAAGGGAGCCTCATTCGCGATAATAATCTCGCTCATCTTATCCACCAGATAGATGATATTCGTAAGCCGCAGCCGTTCGTCACGGAGGACAGCGAAGCCCGGATCGGTCTCGGCCGTCAGGCTCCACTCAGCCTGAGCCTCCTGCTGCGGAAGAGGGCTGACGTATTGTACCGGCGCAAGGTCGCCCGTTAGCCGGAGCGCCGGAGTATCGCAAGGCTCAGCAAGCCATCTGCGCAGCTCATCATTCAGCTTCATCAGGCTGATGGAAGCACCGGCCATATCTATGCTGGTCATATAGTTGCCCACAAGAGATTGGCGGATGATGATCCCCCGTTCTCCCAGACTACGGATTACGGAGTGATTGAGCAGGTACAGCTCCTGCAGAGGCGTTGCGCCGAAGCCGTTGACCAGCACCACTACCTCTCCGCCGTCCGGCTGATCCAGGTTCAGACTGGCCAGCAGGGCAGTGATCATACGTTCCGCCAGCTCATCGGCGCTCAGCAGCTTTTCTCTGCGGATGCCCGGCTCCCCATGAATGCCGACCCCATACTCCATCTCATCCTCCTGAAGCTGGAAGGTAGGCGTACCCTTGGCCGGAACCGTGCATGAGGTAAAAGCAAAACCAAGACTGCGCACATGCTCTGCCGCATGCTGCGCGGCCTGCTTCACCTCTGCCAGCGGCAGTCCGGCCTCGGCAGCCGCCCCGGCAACCTTATGCACCAGAATCGTGCCTGCAACCCCTCTGCGCCCCACCGTATACAGGCTGTCTTCTACTGCAATATCATCATCAACCTTCACATAGTCCACAGCGAGGCCATCCTCAGCCGCCAGATAAGCTGCATTCTGGAAGTTCATTATATCACCGCTGTAATTCTTGATGATCAGCAGCGCGCCCTTGTGGCCGGTATGGTTGCGAATCGCCTGATAGACCTGAATCTGTGACGGGGAGGCGAAGACATCGCCGCAGACTGCGGCATCCAGCATTCCCGGTCCGACCAGCCCGGCATGCGCCGGCTCATGGCCGCTGCCCCCGCCGCTGATCAGCGTTACCTTGTCAGGATTCGGCGCAGACCTGGAGATAATTTTGTATTTGCTGTCGAATGTCAGCTGCGGATGAGCCATCACCAGTCCGCTGCACATCTCACGGACGAGGTCCGACGGGTCGTTGATTATCTTTTTCATACGCGCTGCTCCTTGCTCTTCTTGAAGGCTTCGCCCAGCTTGTCAGCAACAGCAATGGCAGCGGCAACCGCTTCAGCGGTAACCGGGAACGGCATCGAATGAATCGACTCCTCCGGGATACACGCCTTGCGGGCCACTTCCATCAGCTCCTCATGGGAGATGGAAGCGACACCAATATCAGCCAGGCATACGGGAAGCCCCACAGAGTGGCAGAAGGACAGCACCTGATCGATCTCTGCCTGCTGCGCATTCTCCAGAACGAGCTGTGCAATCGTGCTGAAGGCTACCTTCTCGCCATGATAATAATGATGAGTGCCTTCAAGCGCCGTCAGGCCGTTATGGATAGCATGTGCGGCAGCCAGGCCGCTGCTCTCGAACCCGAGCCCCGACAGCAGGATGTTGGTTTCAATAATATTCTCCAGCGCCGGTGTCACCACGTTCTGATCGCAAGCCAGCTTGGCCTTGGCGCCATCCTCCAGCAGTGTATCGTAGCATAAGCGGGCAAGGGCCAGCGCGGCTTTGGTGCCTTTGGCCTCCGTAATCACGCCTGCATGCACTCCGCAAGGAAGCCCCGCATTGACATTCGAATAGGATGCCGCAGTAGCTCTGGCCTCGAAGTAGGTGGAGAGGGCGTCGCCCATCCCGGATACCAGGAAGCGGGTAGGAGCCTGCGCAATAACAGTAGTATCAATCAGCACAACCGATGGGCTGGCTTTGAAGTAAGCATAATCCTCGAAAGCGCCTTCAGAAGTGTAAATAACAGCAGAATGGCTGGTGGGTGCATCGGTGGCCGCAATGGTAGGAACGATAATCAGCGCATCGCCTTCTGCCACACATTTAGCCGTGTCGATCGCTTTGCCGCCGCCAAGACCTATAGTACAGGCACACTTGTGCTCACGGGCCAGCTCCTGTAGTCTGGAAATCTCCTGCCGGGAGCATTCGCCCTGGAAATCCCCCTTCACCAGTGTAATGCCGAATTGACTGCTGGTGGCATCGAGCTTGGCTTGCACACGCTTCACATCATCCGGGTGCGCAATCAGCAGAGCCGATGTGCCGAAAGTACTGACGAAGTATCCCAATTGAAGCAGCTCATCTTCACCTTGTGTGTACTTAGCCGGGCTGATAAAGGTTCTTCTCATTCTTTCATTCCTCCTCGAGTCGTATGTCCCCATTATAGACAACTGGATAGAGGGGCGCATGGGACAAAGCAAACGAATTAATATGCTGCAAAATAGTATTATTATGTTGCCCAGATTCTGAATTATAATTATCCTGTTCTCATTATGACTGTAGATGGAAAGGGTGAGCCGGATGCAATCCAAATTCGACTTGAAGTATATCATTGATATGGACGAATGGGGCAAGCTTCAGGAATCGTTGTCCCTTGTGACACGCATGGCCATCATTATGGTTGATTATAAAGGCGTGCCGGTTACGGCACATAGCCGCTGTCAGGCCTTCTGCCAGACCGTGCGCAGCGACAAGGAATTCTCAGCCTATTGTCAAAAATGTGACGCGCGCGGAGGTCTGGAGGCTGTGCGGCTGAGCCGGCCCTATATCTACCGCTGCCACTTCGATATTCTCGACATTGCTATACCTATCATTGTCGATAATCAGTACATCGGTGCGCTGATGGCCGGACAGATCCGGCTGGCGGAGGGAAGCGGCCCGAATCTGGAGCAGATTGTATCCCGCCCGCAGCAGGAAGCCATGACGGAGGATCGGGCCCGCAAGTACGAACTGCTGCCCGTCATGACCTATGGGGAGGTTGTGGCCACCGCCGATATGCTCTATCATTTGTGCAACTATGTGGTCAAGGAATCGATCCTGAAGCATGAGCTGCTGGAGAGGAACCGGCAGGTTGAGGCCTTGAACCCGCAGGAGTCCAAGCTCCAGCTTGAGCTGCCGCCTCTGCCTGTAGAGCCGCCTTCGGCTCCCAAGACTCCGGTCTCTTCGGGAAGCGCATACAAGACGGAATGCATAAGTCCTACGCTGCAGCCTGCTTTGGACTATATGCTAAGCCACCGGGAGGAGAATTTCTCGCTGAAATCGCTGGCGCAGCTATGCCATATCAGCCCCAGCTACTTCAGCCGCCTGTTCACCAGGGAGATGGGCGAGCATTTCTCCCTATATGTCGCCCGCATGAAGGTCGGGTGGGCGAAGGAGCTGCTGGCAACAACCGATTGGTCAGTCAACGAGATCAGCAATCACTTGAATTTTTGCGATGCCGGCTATTTCATTAAGATCTTCAAGAAATACGAGTCGGCAACTCCCCTGTCCTACCGCGCTTCGCTCATAATCAATCGAATATAATAGATGTAACACTATTCGAGCAGGAGGTTATCTTATGAAGCTGAACGAACATGGTGTGCTCATCATTGAAGAGGATGATTTCCACGACATGTACTTTTTTCTGGTCCATGACGGGTTGACATTCAAGGATTCTTTCCAGATTGGGCTGGAAAGGCATAAGATTGAGCTGTACCCCGGCAGCGTATCTGCTATTGTTCCCCCGCAGGCCATGCCCGAGGACTATGGCTACCCGGAAGAAGACCTTCCCCGTATAGTGGAGGGGATTTATTCAGCCGTCCGGGAGTATGATCCGGGCTTCGGGGTGTGGTAACAGAAGACCCGAGACCGTTGGTGTGCCAGGCTTATTGCAAATGCTTTTTACGAATGTCTATTACGGCAGGTTTAGGGCTATTCTTAGGGTGTAAGCTAGTCTAACTGCCCTAAGAACATAGAGTAAGGAGTATGCCTGTTGCCAACTTATCTGGAAATTATCTTACGAACGATCGCCGCTTTTGTCCTCCTTATGGTAACATCGAGAATCCTCGGGAAGCAGACGATCTCCAATATGACCTTCCATGACTTCGTGAGCGGTATTACGCTGGGCTCCATTGCAGCGAATCTGGCGTTTAATAACAAGCTGAGCTATGGGCTCATCGCCGTATCGCTGCTGATCTTCTTCGCCATCTCTTTCCTCGTCTCCAAGGCCGCGCTGGAGAGCCGGACATGGAACCGGTGGGTATCCGGTACGCCAACCGTTATCATTGAGGACGGGACTATTCTTGAGGACAACATGCGAAGCATCCGTTACACCTTAGACTCCCTGGCTCAATCGCTGCGCGAGAAGGATATTTTCAATCTGGAGGAGGTGGAGTACGCTTGCCTGGAAGGCCACGGGAAGCTGTCGGTCAAGAAGAAAAGCGAATATGAGTGGGTGACGCGCAAGGATCTGAAGCTGCACGCCGCAGCAGTCCAGTCCTTCCCGGTTGAGCTGATCATGGACGGCAGGATCATTGAAGACAATCTCGCCCACAACGGGTTGACCGCCCAGTGGCTAAATCAGGCGCTTGAGCAGCGGGGCAAGTCCGTAGCCGATGTGTTCTATGCGGTAAGAGGGACGCAGAAGCAGTTATACTTCGATTACTATGAGGATCACATCGACAACCCCATTGATTGACCATTCATTGATGGGAAGCATCAATGATGGAATTCAGTACAATGATCAGCATCGGAAGGTACTACCATAGATTATGATATACAGAAGGTGACACCGCAATGGAAAGTGGAGATTTGAGGATTTTTCAGGCTGTGGCCCGTGAGGGTACGATTACAAGAGCTGCGCAAGCCTTGAACTATGTACAGTCGAATGTGACGAGCCGGATTCAGTTCCTGGAGGCTGAGCTGAAGGTACCGCTGTTTCACCAGTCCAATCGGGGAATGATGTTAACGCCTGCGGGCGAGAACCTGCTGGAATACGCGAATGCTATACTGTTGCTAATGGACGAAGCTGTACAATCGACACAATACTCCGAGCACCCGGCCGGTCCGCTGCGGATTGGCTCTATTGAGACGACGGCGGTCATTCATCTGACATCCATGATCGCCGGCTACCATTCACGCTACCCTGATGTCCATCTGTCGCTCATCACGGGTGAAACGCATGACCTTCTGCACAAGGTGCTTGATCATAAGCTGGATGGTGCCTTCGTATACGGCCCCATAGACCAGCCGGATATCGGGCATATTGTGGCTTACGAGGAGGAGCTGGTGCTAATTGCTGAACCGGGGGAGAGCGAACTCCAAGAACTGCTGCACAAGCCCATGCTGTTCTTCGACGTTGGCTGTACGCACCGGGTTAAAGCGGAGCGCTTCCTGCGTGAGAGCGGGATGCACTCGGTTCAGATCCGGGAATTCGGCACGCTGGAAATGATTCTAAACGGAGTATCTGCCGGACTCGGCGTCTCCCTGCTGCCTAAGTCCTCGATCCGCAAGGCGGAAGAGGCCGGACGAATCACTTCCCACCGCCTCCCTGAAGAATACCGGAAGCTAGAGGTATGGTTGATATACCGCCGCAACGCCATGCTCTCCAGTGCAATGTGTAGGTTTGTGGAGATGGCTGGGCAGGGATAGATCATGGACATACAAGGAGTATTTTCCTTGAACGATACACCCAATACCCTTAAACAAATTATCGGAAAAACCGTTAAAGCGATACGACTCAAACAAGGCTTGAGCCAAGAGGACCTTACTCACGAATGTAATGTAGACCGTTCCTATATCTCTATGATCGAGGTCGGCCGCAACGAGCCGTCCATCACCAAAATATTTGAACTTTGCAGAGGTTTAAAGATTACTCCCTCCTATTTCATTAAATTGGTTGAACTTGAGTATGACAGAGACCGGGAGCAGGATTGAAGCAAGAGAATGATAAAAAAGATCAGAACCAAGTTCCTCAGGTTCTGATCTTTCTGCATCTTAGAATCTATCTATTCGAATTCGACATCATCCAGGCCAGGAATTCTCCAAACGAATCGGCTACCTTCTCAACCTCTTCGAATTCAGGCTCACATCCATGAACAATAGCCCCGCTATCCGTTGCAATGGCATAGAAGGAATAACCATCCTCCACAGACATTACGATCGGCAAGTGGTGATCCCACCAGGCTGTGATCTCAGACTGCCAAGCTGAATCACCCGCTGCGGCCTCCAAACTTAGGAGTTCAAATTCATTCCACCGGAATTCGGTTTCCGCACTATGATTGAACTCTGCCTCACCCATAAACCAGGTTTGCTCATCCGGTGCAACGCACGTCTCAACCACCTTTAGAAATTCTAAATACTCATCAGGTAGTCCTGTATATCGGGAAGTAATGCCGCTATCTAAATGTAGCTGAGAACCGGACTTCCTCCTTATCTCCCAGCCCTTCTCCTCCGCCCAAGTCATAAATTCCACAACTTGAGCTTTCCCTTTTCCATTATTCATGTCCAAATGTTACACCTGCCCATCTGCTTAAGAAATGGAAACTCCTAGACTAATATACCATTTCCGCAGGTTTGCTTACATACAACAGGTCATTCCGTTACCTTAATTTGCACTGTTGCATCCATGTCCTCCCACTTCTTACCGTTAGCCACATGATATTCTCTTTCCGTGGTACCGTCTGTTTTGGTATAGCTGATGGCAAAGACCTGGCCTTTTTCGATCAGCATCGGGTATTGGTCATACGTAAGAACATTATCCGTCAGCGGCAGCTTGCTCGCATCTGCATAAGCTCCTTCCAATCGCCAAAACTCCCGGAAGGCGTAATCCTTGAATCCGCTCAAATCACTTTTCCCAAAATACGATGCCGCATACTTTTTGCCCTGCATGGTGATTTCATCCACTCTGAGCGGTTCAATATCCTTTGCCATCCAGCTAATGTCCTCGGAATGCAGGTTGCGGCCGTAGTGCTTCCGTAATTGATTCGCAATACAAGGAACCGCTTGGGTGATAAGTTCCATTTCATTGACTCCGGTATGCGCTGCGCCGTAAATGCCCATGATGTTCTCGCTGCCCAGCTTTTCAAATTCACGGATGAAATTCTCCGCCATTTTATTCTCCCGGTATACATTATCATAACTCCTGTAATATATCAGCCCCTGCTGAATGGCCTCGGTAGTTAAGGTGTACATCTCTGATCCGGTGAGGTTGTTGTCCGCAAGATAAGACAAAAACCGCTTACCGGTTTTATCGCGTTGATGCCCAACATCAGTCCCGTGGAAAATAGTATCCGGACACCCGCTTTTTATTTTCTGAAAAAAAGTCTTCGTATAGGGAACGTGACCCGGAGTCCCTTCCCAATCCTGATAAAGCTCCTCCAGAATGTCGTCATTGTCTGACTGCATCCACAGGTTCAAGTATTCGGCAGCATAATAGGACTGCTCCACGAATAGGTGCCTCATTCCCTTGTTGTGGTAATAATCAGACCAAGCTTCGTACTCCTTGTCCATAATCTTGGCTACTCCATGGGATTCGCCATACAGATAAATCTGGCCGGTCGCTTTGGTCGTTAGCGGGGTGGCCACAGGCGTTGCCTGGGCCAGTTGGGCAGGAAGTGCCGATAGACTGGCTGGTTGTGTAGACGGACTTGCTTCCTCGCCCGCTGAGGAGTTGCCGCTGCAAGCTGTCAGGCTGCTGATCAGAAGGATAGCCATTAGGACAAGCAGCAGAGGTCGGCTGCACCTTCTTCGGGCCTCAATCCAAATTGTGAATTGTTTCACATTAAATTCATTCATAACTACGCACCCACCTTTCACAATCATTTCTAAATCTTGAATAATCTTAATATCGCTTAATCATAAAATACGCCCTCCACTTTCCGCTACAGCAAAACGCACAAGCCCTTTGGCTTGTGCGCTCGTATGCACCGCTACTTTATATGCTCACTTGCTCTGCGATGCTTTGTACTTCTGCCGCTCTTCCTCATTCTTGTCCGCAAAACGGTCATTATGGGAGGAGACCCCGGCCATCTTGGAGCCGGTGGGATCGATATATAATTTGGCACTGTTGACGGCAAGCACCGCATCATTGAAGGCACCGGCGATCAGCCTTACCTTTCCCGCATGGGTTACAATATCGCCTGCGCCGAAGATGCCTGGCATGCTCGTGAACATGGCCGGGGTTACCGAGATGCCGAACTCTTCATGCTCCAGCCCCCATTCGAGGATCGCCCCGCCGAAATCCCGGTCGAACCCGTGATTTACCAGCACCTCATCCACTTCCATGCGGACCGTTTCTTGGGCATTCACCTGCTGCAGGGTCACCGATTCGATTCTGCCTTCATGGCCGTGTAGCCGGGATACGGTATAGGGAACATACACTGTAGCCAGAGCTTTCATCTCGGTCACCGAGGATTCGAAGGCGCTGAAGTCATCCCGTCTATGAACGACATACACCTCCTTCGCAACCTTAGCGATAGCGACCGCCCAATCGACTGCCGAATCGCCTCCGCCGGAGATTAGCACTCTTTTCCCATTGAACTTATTGACGTTCGTGACGGTATAGTGAAGGTTGCTGAGTTCATAGCGGTCAGCCCCTTCAATATTCAGCTTCTGAATACTCGTAATGCCGCGCCCCGTAGCCAGAATGATGGTTCTGGAATAATGCTTCTCTCCTGAATCCGCTGTGAGTATGAATATACCGTCATCACGCTTCTCCATCTGGGCGATTTCCTGCCCGAATACAATACTTGGGTCAAAAGTAGCCGCTTGTCTGATTAACGAATGGATGATCTCCTCGCACCGGACAGGCCCGATCCCGCCAACATCCCATACCAGCTTCTCGGGATAGGTGCGCATGAATCCGCCCAGTTCCTGCTTGGCTTCGATGATTTTCGTCTTCATCTCCCGCATTCCGCTATAGAAGGCTGCATACATCCCGGCGGGGCCCCCGCCGATGATAATGACGTCATAGATATCCTGTTCCATTAGGGCACCAACTTGTCTACCAGATAATCCAGGAGCAGCGGCGTGCCGATCAGTCCTTCACCCACTACAAAATCGGCTGTCTCCAAGCGGTACACACGCCCTTTTTTCACAGCGTCCATCGCATTCCATATCGGAGACTGCTCCAAGTCCTTCATAGACTGCTCACTGCTGTAATTCTGCATCATGCGTTGCTCTACGAAGATATGATCTGCCTTAAGGGTGGGGAACACCTCCAATGATATCGGCGTGAACCATTCTTTATGGTCTTTTAACTGCTCCGGAATATGTAGTCCCAGCTCGTTATACAAAATGCCGCTTCCGGGGCTTCCAGCCTCCTGGCCCAACACCCGATATTGGCTTTGCTCCACACGCAAGACGAGAATTGTCTGATCCCCCAGAGCCTGTTGCAGTGTCTGTTTGACGGCTTTTATTTTGTCATCATATTTGCTCAGTGCTACTTCAGCTTGCTTCTCTTTGTCGAACAGCTTGCCAAGCGAAGTAACGATTTCCTTCACCGTACCCCCAGCCTCGACTGCAACCGTAGGCGCAATCTTGCTCAGAGCTTCATACCTTTTAGCATCAATCGTCCCGCTATCTGCAATAATCAGATCTGGTGCTGCGGCAAGAATAAGTTCAAGATTCTCTTCATATTGCTGAACCTCAATCATTGTCACCTTGTTGTCATTGAATAATTTCGGACGGTACTCGGGTTCAATCTCTTGTACAAGGGTGACCATATTAGGAATCACGCCGATTTCAATTAAGTTCTCGGCATAATTAGAGTTAAGGACCAGCATGTTCTTCGGCTTCACAGGAATGGTGATGTCACCAAAAGCACTTGTCACAACACGTGTGGCAGCCTCACCAGGCCCTTCTGTAGCCTTCGCCGTGCTGCCGCTGCCTGCCTTAGTGGTGGAGCAAGCAGCCAAAGTCAGAATAACTAGCATAGAAAGTATATAGAGCATAGGTTTTCTCATTACATTGCAGCCTCTTTTCTTTGATAATGATTATCACTATCAAATTATAAGGAATAATGATAGAACCTACTATAGCCTAAAATGTCGTAAACATTGGATTATTGTGTCTCTGGAGCCCCGCTTTCCAACATAGCCTGTTCCATTTGCTGCAGGATTGCCCTTTTGCCATACGCGCTGCAATTATTAATCCATAGCCCGGTATCCACATAGATCACCCGGTTATTCTTCACCGCGTCTAAGGCGGCCCATTTCTCACTGGTCTGTAGCTTCGAGAGGCTAAGATCTGCGCTATAGTAATCCATAATACGCTTCTCAATGAATAGATACGTAGGATTGGCCTCCGCTAATTGCTGCAATGTGCATGGATTGAAGCTGTTCTCGTGGGCACGGACAATCTCAGGCATGGTTAACCCCAGCTCCTTGTATAGCAGGGTAGCTGCATCGCTGGAGGATTCACCGATATAACGATAGCCGAGCTCTTCAACACGAAGGTACAGAACGGTGGAGCCGCCCGGAAGTTGCCGTTGCAGCTTGTTTCTCAAGAGATCGGCCTGTACAGTAAGCCCGGCAATGAGCTGTGCTGCCTGGGCCTCCCGGTTGAACAATGTGCCGAAATAGCTGATCAGTGCACTCAGATCATCCGGCAGCCTCGTTAGGATGGGAGCAATGGCCCGGAAATATTGTTTCAACTCTTCTGTTAAATGCTCAGCAACAATCAGATCGGGCTCTTGCTCTGCAATGAGGTCCGGCAGAGTGACATACTGCGGCATGGCCAGTAAGGTCACTCCATGCATATGGAACAAGGGTTGTTGATAGTCCGGGGTTAAGGCACTGACAATAACAACAGATTGGGGGATTACCCCTAAGGCTATTGCTATCTCTGCATGTGCCGCGGAGAGGAAGCATATCCGGCTGTCTGCAACCGATGATTTGAACCGCATGGGCGGAAGCCCGGCTACCTGTCTAAACTGCCGGCTGAAATATTGCGCATCTTCAAAGCCTGTCTTCCTCGCCACCTGTCTGGAGGAGTCGTCCGTAAGCAGCAGCCACTCCTGAGCACGATACATCCGGTAACGGATCAGATACTCCACCGGTGTTTTATGATAGAGCTGGGTGAATTTCCTGGAGTAATAGGACGGGCTGTATCCGGCGATTGCCGCCAGTTCATCTCTTGTAATCATTTGATGATAATTCTGCTGCATATAAATCACCGTGCGCGCCAATCTTTGCTCAAGTGTGCTGTCAGCGGTTGGCTGTTCCTGCTGTAATTCTTTTAACAAATGGTATAGAATGTACTGCTTCATGGTGATGCCAAGCGGCCCGGTGCTCCTGGTGAGGGAAGACCGGATCTCTGCTACCACCGCTTCAGGCACACTTTGAACCCTATAGCCCGCCGCCCGGTCTGTATTCCAATCGCAAGGAGATTGCATTTCTGTGTCATAGGTATTGAAGCTAATCAAATAGCCCGAGAAATCAAAATGATTGGCAGAGGCTAGCCGGATGACCGAACCTTTCTCAAGAGCAATTAACTGGCCGAAAAGAAGCTGCTCTTCATGCCCGTTGATCGACAGCATGGCTTGGCCGTCACTTACCAACAGGAGGGCAGCCTGATCCAGACGCATTGTGGAGGGGGCCGGTAACAAATCTGCTACATCTATAATTTCTGTGCAATGGGCAAGCCAGCCCGGATTAGCGTCATACATGGATATACTCCTTAGGTTCATTATTGATATATAGTAAAGCACCCACCCTATGAAAGCAGCAGGCGCTTGGCCTTAATTATGACTTCCGTACAGGCCGGACATACTTGAAGTACCGCTCCGGGTTGAAATAGAAGTAGATGATCCGGCCGGGGGTAGGGTCGGAGCAATAGCCAGTGCCTGTATAGTCAAAAGCGGCCATCGCCTGCTCCATCCGTTCCTCGACACTGCGGTTCTCCTGCTCGTAATCAAACGGTCCGTGCTCAAACACAATATACTCGGCCTCAGGGACATCTGCCATCAGCATCTGCGCGGGGACTTCGCCTTCATAATCATAGGGGAGACGTACCCCATAGCACTCTGTACGCGGAAATCCCCAATCGCAGAGCCTGCCGTCCGGGTCATTCATATAGGCCATGATCTGACCGTTGCCGCTGTTCGTATCGCTTCCGCCGTCATCATCCAGCTTGCCCTTGATACTATCCAGCAAGCCGCTGATGGTCTCGCAGTCCTGCCCCGGAATCAGGCTCTGCTTCTGCCAGAAATCCCAGTACCCGTTGCTCTCGTAGTTCTTAATGTGCAGGAATTTGTGCGCGGGAATGGTTACGAAATAAATTTTAACCTCTTCTGTAGATTTTACCATGCCAACCTCTCCTAGTCCGAATAAGTAGCGGTCAAACGGGTTGATTTTGGTACGAAGGACGACAGGATACGGGTGCCTCCGGTACTCGCTTGGGGCCACACCGTAGGTCACCTTGAACGCCCGCGTAAAGGCCTCATGAGAGGAGAATCCATAGTCGAGCGCAATATCCAGAATGCTTTTTCCGCTATCCCGCACCTCCTTCAGTGCAAAAGCCAGCTTCCGGTGGCGAAGGTAATCCCTAAGCTGCATCCCGGATATCTCTTTGAATTTCCTCGTCGTATGAAACTCCGAATAGCCCAGCTTGTCAGCGAGAGATTGCAGCGTTATGGCCTCACTGTTATGCTGCTTAATGCTGTGGTCCATATCATCGACAATGGTCTGAATCTGCCTGTGCCACTCGTACACCGTCCGTTCACCCCCTCGTTCCAACCGCTCTATAGTCATTCTAGAATACTGGATAAGGCATTTCTTGATTCTACTTGCGGCATGGGATCAGCTTCATCTCTGTAAGATGATCCAGATTGATCTCGATCCTCAGCTCATCATGCTCATTCACCGCGGTTAATGTCCGGTCTTCAATACTTAATTGCTTGATTGTACCGCCCTCATAATCCAGGCTCGTCCAAGCATCCACAATGGTCCAAGGATCATCATTGTACTTCACAATGCTCTCAATCGTTGTGTCACACAGAGGGTGGCAGCTCATGCTCCTCCGTCCAATGCTTCAAGATGAAGTTGCTCATGGCTCTATCCTTCCGTTTTGCTAGTTTTCTCTCTCCTATACTATTTCTGTTAACCACCCCGTTTTCCCTTCAAAAGAGTAAAGGCCATTCCTCGCAGGATGGCCTTAGTACATGTACGGATTAACCCTTCGCCTGCACGGCTATGGGGTAATAAAGATCGAGCTGGAACGCTTCGTTAACAAACATATCCCCGTTGAAAAGGAAGTGCTCCTCCAGCCATTGACCCGGACCCGGCTGATATTTACTGCTCTGCACCCATTCATTTAAGCGGTTCCAGGCTTCGGGGATATCGAGACCGTATAAGCTGGAGACGGCATAGAGACCGCCACTTACCTGCTTGATCCGTACCTCGCCCGAGGGTTTGTCTTCAGAGACCGTAGCCCACATCTCATAACCATGCTCATTCTGGGCACCAGGCTGATTGAAGCCGAAATACCGGGTGGCCGAAACCTGGTCTAACCCTTTTTCCTTCACCCATGCATAGAGCACATTCCACGCCTCATCCTCCGGCTGATTCCCTGCAGTAGTCTGATAGTACGCCACCTTCATCGGCTTCAATTCAATAAACCGGACCTGATGATCCTCCAGCTTCACTAATTGATGTTCCATTCTCCCTGATTCCTCCGTCCCTATATTCAATTCTTCTTCACGGAACATAGCAGCAACGTCCAGATTAATCTTCTTCGACTGCTCCAATAACAGAACGATGGCATTGCCCTTGGCAACCCCCTGCGTCTGCAATAATTCCACATACCGCCGACACCTCTCCGATTTTACTCAGCTGAGTGGTAATCATGAATTCTCCTTTCCTGTGGCTATGAAGTACTTCATGGCTCTATCCTACAGGTTTACGTGCACGTCAAGTCAATACCTATATTGTAAAGAATTTCTATAAAAGAAATCTGAACGAATAGTTTCCCGTAGTAAATATGAATTAACCGACATGGGATGTGATTGATTTGTCTGGATTTTTGGGTGCTGTAATCATAGTTATTGGATTGGTTATAGCCATTTGGCCTAAGATAGCATGGTATCTACGGCTGGGCTGGAGGTTCAAAAATGCGGAGCCTAGCGGGCTGGCCTTAGGGGCGGAACGGGTAACCGGTGTGGTCCTGGTGATCGCCGGTTTCATCCTGATGGTATCCAGCTGCTCCTCAGGAAACGCAGAGCGCCGCTGGTCTGAGCAGTTCAAAGAGAAGCTGAACTCGGGGCAGGTACAGGAAATCAGCATCGGCATGATTAACCCCACCGTATTAAGCGAAGAAGAAACGGATAGAATGATCCAAATGATACAGGCTGCTGAGCTTAGACCTTTTGATGCAGGGAATTCATTCGGAGCGAGCAACACCGGGACGATTTCTTTTAAGGACCAGACCCGTGTAGACATGGTGATACTGGGCCCGTCCGGGGGAATCGAACTGCATCCAGGTAATGCACAGAGCGAATATGAAATTATGAGCGAGGGATTAAAATCGTGGCTTAAGAGTTTCGGGAACTAAACATGGTTTTATGCACAAAAAGGGCTGGAGGTTCCCCAAGGAGCCTTCCAGCTTTTTTGTGATTTCTATTTCGCTTCTGCCGCGCGGACTGGCCCTTCATTGCCTGCCCTCAAACCGTTTCACCGCATCCTCCGTCACTGGCTGAAAGAGGTTCACCAGGTTGCCGTCGGGATCACGGAACAGCATCGAGCGGTTCCCCCACGGCATCGTCGTCGGCTCCTGTACCCAGTCCCCGATAAGCGGCTTAAGTCGCGCATATTCAGCATCGACAGCATCGACGCGGAACTCCATAATGACCGTGCGGTTACTGGCCGCCACTACAGAATCAGCACCGAATAGCTGTGCTGTACTGGAGTGGCCGATGGCCAGGGTACATGTGGGCATTACGAATTCGGCAAATACAGGGGCAGGCCGTTCTGCTGTCATCCCCGTCACTTGCTCATAGAATTCAACCAGACGATCAATGTCGTCAGTAATGATACGTATCGAAGCGAAATTCATAAGCGATCACCCTTTCCTGAATGTTTACATGTCCAATGATAAAAAAACGCTACTGACAACGTTATGTCAGTAGCGTTTTTAATCTAATCGAAAAAACGATCACATTCGGCTGGCGTAAGGCTATCGGGCCGAGTCAGTAGCGTTTGCTTGTCCTGCCCCCTACCCTTAGCCTATTCTCAGGGCAATATTTCCAAGCTGCTCCGCGCGCTCCATCCGCTGAAGGGCAAGCGGAGTCTCCGCTAAAGAATACACGCTATCCATGATAGGGTGTATCTGATGCTGCTCCATGAACTCTAGCATCGCGGTGAATTCTTCATGGCTGCCCATGGAGGTTCCAAGCAGCTGAAGCTGCGGGAAGAATATCGCTCTGGCCGGAATGGTGAGATCATCGCCTGAGCTTGCGCCGAACATGGCGATTCTCCCGTTAGGCTTGATGACCTCGAAGTATTGATCGAATGTAGCTGGACCCACGCTATCCAGGATCAGGTCTACAGGGTGGTGCTGGAGTTCTTCCCGCCAACGGCTGGTGCTGTCTATAACCCGTGTAACCGGTAATTGCAGAGCCTCTGCACGCTTCGCTTCACTTCTGGACGTGACCGTAACCTGCGCCCCAGCCGCTGCCGCCATAAGCGCAGCAAACGTAGCCACCCCGCCGCCAATCCCCGGAATCAGCACATGCTCGCCCCGCTTCAGGTTCCCTCTGGTAAATAACGCCCGGTACGCAGTGAGTGCCGCTAAGGGTAACACCCCCGCTTCCTCCCAGGAGAGATATGCTGGTTTAGGCATAACATTCTGCTCAGGCACAATGACATATTCCGCAAAAGTCCCGTCTGCAGGGTATCCCAATATATCAGGAACCACAGGCACCTCGTCTGCCCGATCCCAGCCGAGACATGGATTAATGATGACTTCCATCCCCTGAGCCAAGCCGCTTACCCCCTCACCTGTCTCTTCGATAACGCCCGCCCCGTCTGAACCCAGCACGCAAGGATGAACCGGACCAGGCACGCCTTCGATAATGAATAAATCCCGGTGATTCAGTCCGGCTGTCTTTAGCCTTACCTTGACCTGCCCCTGTTCAGGATGCTTGTCCGGATGCTCCATATATTGCAGACCCTGTGGTCCAAGTGTAATTGCCTTCATCTTCATAACCTCCTGTTACGCTGTAGTAGCTTCATACAAAGTGTAGGCTGTTACAGCAGTTAGGTAAAATGATTAGAAGAGAAGGTGAGTATCATTAATAATGATAGCTGATAGCCTGGAGCGGCCCTAAGAGAATTACCCTCCCCCATACCTTTTATGAAAAGTGTAATAATTCCACCCAGCATGGTCAAGGGACGGGGCTTAGCCTCCCTGCAAGAGCCGGAAACGACCGGCAGCAATGATGGCCGCCAGCACTATAAAGATGATGTTGATCCATACATTAGATTCGCCCCGCAGTAGATGGAAGACCAACCCGGAACATGCGGCGGCAGCCAGACCCATAGCGGCGAGCGGAGTGAGCTGCGGTAGTATTCGGAGTGCCATCGGTAAAATCAACCCTAAAACACCCAGCAATTCAGCGATGCCGATGCCCATAACCACCCCCTGCGGAACATCATTCACCCAGTTCCAGGCCGCCCGGGCCGAGTCCAACTGAAAGGCCTTCAGCCAGCCTGAATACAAGAACCCCGCGCCTAGAACAATTTGTAAGACCCATAGCACAATATTCATATACAATGTCACTCCCTCTCATATGTTCACGCAAGCGCCATCCGCGCTCCATCCACCCGGGAAGGCGGTTCTTCTTGCGCTACAGAAGCCTTAGCTGCATAATAATATGAAGGGTTTCACATGAAAAGTAGACACTTTAACTAAACCTAGTTACCTAAAAGATACCTTACGTGAATCAAGGGGGCAGCGGCATGACCTACTGTAAATTCGAGTCCGCATTAGAAATCTTCGTGGGGAAATGGAAGCCTGTCATTCTGCTGCGCCTGTTCTCTAACGGAACCATGAGATTCAGCGAATTGCAGCGGGCCATTCCTGAGATCACCAAAAAAATGCTCACACAACAATTGCGTGAGCTGGAATACCACAATATTGTCCACCGTGAGATTTACCACCAGATCCCGCCGAAGGTGGAGTATTCCATCACGGAATATGGACGAAGCTTATCAGGCATTATGCAGGCCATGAACGATTGGGGAGTCACGCATATCGAGCATCTGAACCAATTATACGGCGCAGAACGTGTCCATGAACCGGAAACTGACCAGCAACACTAACATTCCGAAATCTCCATATGATCCAGCGGGATCTCGGATAGATGCTCAATGAAATTTCATGCGCCGTGAATGGTACCACCGGAGGATGCGGATGACCTCGTCTCCGATCTGAATCTCCTCCAGATCTTCACCTTCCTCAGCCTGCTTCCTCAGCACCTGCTACAGTTAACCTCCCGTCCTGCATCCGGTACACCTTATCGCAATATTCAAGCATGCGCTCATCATGTGTGACCATAATCGCTGCTTTGCGGCGTGTTCTCACCTCATGGGCAATCAGGGAGACCACTTCATGGGCACGCTTGGTATCAAGACTTGCTGTCGGTTCATCTGCCAGAATGATGCCGGGATTATTGATAAGCGCACGGGCAATTGCTGTCCGCTGCTTCTCACCGCCTGACAGCTCCTCCGGGAAGCTGTTCAGCTTCGAGCCCAGGCCCAGCTCTTCCAGCAATTTAACGGCGAAGGCTTTGTCTTCTTTGTTCACCTTCCCTGACATTTTTTTTACGATGAGCAATTGGTCCAGTACACTTAGATAAGGAACCAGATTTGATGATTGCATAATGAATCCGACTTCTTTCAGCCTTAGATCCGCAAGTTCCTGTGCCGTAAGCTTAGCAATAGCATGTCCATTCAGCTTAGCCTCCCCTTCTGAAGCCTTCAGCAGTGCTCCGGCAATAGACAAGAATGTGCTTTTCCCTGAACCCGACGGTCCGACGACAGCAACGAACTCACCCGGCTCCACGGATATAGACACATGATCGAGTGCTGCAATCCGGTTGCTTCCTTCGGTATAATACTTGGTGACTTCACTCATGTGTAATCCCTTAGTCATTGTCATTATTCAGCCCTCCCGAGCGCCTTGAGCGGATCAATCTTAGTAATCTTTCGAACCGATACCAGCGAACTTAACATAGCGATAACCAGCAGGATCACAGAATATGTCACGACAAGAGAAGTCTCCAGCTTGAACGGCATACCCTTCGGCATAATGGCCGCTGTTCCATAAGTCAGTAAGACTCCGACTACAATACTGGTCAGCGATAGCACCAATACTTGCGATACAATAGCTTTGCTTAAGAATCTGTTACTGGCACCTATAGCTTTCATAATGCCGAACTGGTTCGTTTTTTGCATCGTCATTACGTAAAAGAATACCCCAAGCACGAAGGCGGCGATTGCAAGCAGAAAAGCCAGCATCATTAGAATCGTTCCGTTCTCTTCTTTGTACCCTGGCATTCCCTGTACTGCTGCCGACCGGGTAACCGTGTCCGTTCCCGTTAGCTCGCTATTCATAGCGCCCGGATCGATATCCTTGCCTTGCAGCATAATCGCATTAACGGGCCCGGCAACGCCTTTATCGGAACCAGGAGCTGCGAAGGCAATCTTCCGCCATTCGGCCATTGGAGTGAATACGGAGGCAACGTGGTTATAGGTCTGATTCTCCACAAATCCTATAATCGTCAATGATTCCGTCGTGCCGTCTAATTGAAAAGTGTCCCCAACGCCATAGCCCTCGTCCTTCATGGTCGAATTCACGATCACACCCTTAGGATTCTCAACAGATAGGCCTTTCCCTTCCACGACAGACGGTTCCAGGAAGCTTCCCGGGTTAATTCCTATAATCGCGATATCCAGCTTGTCTTCATTCTTGGTGCTGTTTGCCTTCATGGCTGTTGCCATGCTAGTTCCCATAGGTGCAGCGCCACTCACGTTAGGCAGCAGCTCTACTTCCGCCAATAATTGATCAGACAGCAGCGACTTGCTCATTGAAGACTGCGACCCTTCCTCGAAAATGACATAGTCTGCCTTCATCGTCTTAAAGGTTGACGCAGCCAGCGTAGATAGACCATTCCCTAAGCCTGATAAGATAAATACCAGCCAGGCTAGGAGCACGAAAATGATGATGATCATTAAAAATCTCATTTTACTGTGCATCAATTCTTTCATTGCTAAAAACATTCCTCTTCCCACTCCTTCATATTTTTTTGACACAAGTGTCGAATTTATGCCGCCATTGCATCTGACCCTTTAATTAAACAATATATATGACACGAGTGTCAAATTGGACTCAAGACTACTACTAGCTCTTGGCCCCTCCAATCCACATTTGAAACAGCAGCTTACCCCAAGCGGGAGTAGGGATATTCAGCATATTAGGCGTATCAATCAGGTTGAAGAACACACCAATAAGTACAGGAAGTGGGATATCCTGCCGCAGGTCTTGATTCTGCTGAGCGCGTTCGAATAAGCGGGATAATTGAATTTTAAGTGTCTGATGTCCTGCCTCAATATATTCGAGATCTCTCGCCGCCGCAGCAGAATTAGCTGTGTTAATTTTACTCGCATTTCCCAAAAGCTGATGTAACGCAGACTCCTCCACGTAAATGAGCAGCAGCTGTTCAAGGGCATCCATCGGGTCAGCCTCATCAATGGCTAATGCCTTGTCTACTACTGCTGCCATTACGCGCTTCATACAAGCCGCCACAATCTCTTCCTTATTCGCATAATACTGATAGATAGTGCTTCTGGCTCCTGACAGATGCTGTGAAAGCAGCTTGAGATGAAATCCGTCATATCCATGCTCAAGCACCAATTGTTTGGTTGTGTCCAGCAGCTCTGTCTCTGTAAAAGACTGTTTTCTTCCCATTGTATCTCTTCCGTCCTGTCTTTGGTGATAGATATCATTAGTTTAGCATGGTTAGTGAGCATTTCCCAATGGCCGCCGCGGATCAATAATGGAATGCTCGATCTCTTCGATGTAGGAATCAAAGGCCTCCACGCCTTCATGTAAAATTAATGCAGCCTCCTGCGCCGTGACTGGTAGCGCCCATAGGATCTCAGCCCTCTCGCGCCCGACCTGAATCTCCTCCAGCTCTTCACTTTCCCCCCTCAGCTCATCCAGCAGAAAAGCAGTGGTTGTCCAGTTAGCAGGGGCAAGCGGACTCTCTTCCATCACTCTAGGTATCCGTGAATCACCTGCGCTCTCTATATGATGGGCGATAAGATCACAGAGATAGGTAAATATCCGGTCCACAGACTCCCCGCCTAAGTCAGAGGTCAGAGCCATCACCCACTCCGTACCCACAGCTTGTCCATTCGGGCGGTGAGTCGCGGATAACCCGACTGTTGCGAACCTCGCCACCGCATTCTCATCATCAGCCGGAAAATAGAAAACCTCAACATGTACGGCTGTTTCAGGTTTGCTCAAGATAACCCTGTATTCCGGCATCTTCCACTCCCGGATATAAGCTCCTAAGATCACTGTTCTGCGGATATCGAAGGAGAGCTCCCTCTCCTTGCTGGATTCCATAAAGATAGCAATCACCTTCCCTCTTTTGATTAAGATATGGGTACTAAAGTAAGTATCTGTTTCACAAAGTTATCAATCACTACCCTGTCTGGACGGGACTTCAGGAACACGGTAAGTCCTATTAACGAAATGACCAGCGTCTGCGCCAGATTCTTGGCATTTATCCCTGCATCCAGCTCCCCTGACTGCATGCCCCGTTCAAGCGTTTCCTGGAAGATGACCGAGAGGTACATCTGATGTTCTCTGGTCAGAATCTCGAACTTCTCATCATGGGGAGCCAGCTCCACCATTGAATTGATGCAGAAGCATCCCGTGCTCGGGCTTTTCTCATATTCTTTGGACACCACATCTTCAAAAAAGCTAAGGAACGCTTCTTTCACCGAAGAATGCTTGTGCAGACTGTTACGGACATAGGCAGCGTGGGAACTCGTATATTTTCGCAAGGCAGCTTCAAATAATCCTTTTTTATCTCCAAAGGCAGAGTATAGGCTTGGACGCTGAATGCCCATTCTTGCGGTTAAGTCGCTTAAGGAGGCCGCTTCGAACCCTTTTTCCCAAAACACATACATCGCTGCCTCAAGTGCCTTATTTTGATCAAATTCGCGCGGTCGGGCCATAGAACTCCCCTCTTTTCATATCGAATGGTATATTACGATTGTATTTGGCGAAGATCCTCCTGTCAATCAGACTATTCTACATATCTCCCACCCCAGTTCCACCTTGACAGTTGATTTTGCTTGGCGTTATATTTATCAGGAATTATTACATACCTATCGGTATGTTATTAAACCGTGATATCTAAGGAGGCGTTAAGTTTGGCGGACTTTGTGAAAGAACCGAAATTCAATGACGTAACAGCAGAACCAGTATCTGTATCTTTAATGTCACATAAGGTTGCACTTCTGTTTGCCATCACCTGCGGACTGGCGGTCGCTAACATCTATTACGCCCAGCCCTTGCTGGACGCGATCTCCAGCGAGTTCGGGATTACGCATTCTTCCGTCGGCATCGTGATTACAGTGACTCAGATTTGTTATGCCCTTGGACTACTCTTGCTGGTGCCGCTGGGCGATCTGCTTAATCGGCGCTGGCTGATTACCGGGCAGATGCTGATATCCGTGCTGGCTTTGATTGTTGTGGGTACTGCCCCTACCAGCATGGTGTTATTCATAGGCATTGCTGCGGTCGGACTGCTTGCGGTAGTGACACAGACGCTTGTTGCATTCGCAGCCACCTTGTCTGCCCCGGCTGAACGCGGGCGCACAGTCGGTATGGTGACCAGCGGAATTGTCATTGGGATTCTACTGGCGCGGACGTTCGCCGGCGTGTTAACGGATCTGGCAGGTTGGCGTTCAGTCTACCTTGTCTCGGCGGGACTCACGTTAATCATGGCAGGTGTATTGTTCAGGGTGCTGCCGCAATCTGAGCCCCGGAGAGAATCCTTATCCTACCCGCAGCTTCTCCGTTCGCTATTCACGCTATTCGCGCAAGAACGGCTGCTGCGAATCCGTGCTGTGCTATGCCTGCTGATTTTCGCTGCCTTCAGTATATTGTGGACTTCCCTGGTTCTGCCTCTTAGCGCTCCGCCGCTGTCCCTGTCCCATACTGCAATTGGAGCGTTTGGTCTCGCCGGAGTTACTGGAGCCTTAGCAGCAGCGCGGGCAGGCCGTCTAGCTGATCGGGGTTTAGGGCAAAAGACCACCGGCGTGGCGTTGATTCTGTTGCTCATCTCATGGCTGCCAATCAGTTATACTCCTCATTCGCTGCTCGCGTTAGTCATCGGGATTATCTTTCTTGACCTGGCCGTACAAGCCGTACACGTCACCAACCAGAGCATGATCCTTAATCTGCGCCCGGAAGCCCGCAGCAGGCTTACTGCCGGTTATATGGTCTTCTATTCGATCGGCAGCGCCACCGGATCAATCGCATCCACCAGTATCTACGCTTATGCGGGCTGGAATGGAGTGTGCCTGCTCGGTGCAATAGTTAGTGCTACGGCTCTAATCTTCTGGGCATTAACCCGGCATGTTAAATGATGGATGCAACGGTATTACGTCCACCGGGCTGCTGCCCAAACGCCTAGCCGTCCAAGCCTGTAATTGTATATCTGTCTGGTATGAAATATCATACAATTAGGCACATGGATGATTAGAAGGAGAGATTTGGGATGCAGCATAATAACTCTGTGGTAGATGAACAAGTATGAGCGAATTCCTGAAATTATTGAAGGATGCAAGGTTCAGAAGAACCATGCAGATGATTTTCAAGTTCGCCTGGGATTTCTGGTGGCTGGGCAAGGTGAAGTACTTGATGTCACGGCGGCGCTTTGCAGCCAAGCAACAGGCCCTATACCGCAAGCAGGCAGCGTATTTCACGACAACTGCTATGGATATGGGCGGGCTGATTATCAAGCTTGGGCAGCATGTGAGTGCACAGGTGGATATGTTACCGAAGGAAGTGATCGAGGAATTATCCAAGCTGCAGGATTCTGTAGAATTCGTAGATTTCTCCGAGATCCAGCAGAAGATAGAGCGTGAACTCGGAGGATCCATAAGCGAGATGTATGCTGAGTTCAGCGCGACTCCTATTGCAGCAGCTTCCTTCGGACAGGTCCACCGGGCCACCTTGCGGACAGGTGAGCAAGTGGCCGTGAAGGTGATGCGGCCCGGTGTAGAGGACATTATCGCGATTGATTGGAAGTCCATTCAGGTCGCAATTTCGTTATTGAAGCGCCAGAAGATGATTACAGACTTCATGGACCTTGATGCCGTGTATGATGAGTTTCATGACACCATTATGGAGGAGCTCGACTATCAGCAAGAAGGGCGTAATGCCGAAGAGTTCAAGCAGCAGTTAGCCCACCGGAAGGATGTCGTGATTCCGCACATTCATTGGTCATGTACTACCTCGCAGGTGCTGACCATGGAGTTTATGGAGGGTGTCAAAATCAATGATTTCGCCAAGCTCGAGGCTTGGGGGGTGGACCGGACCAGACTTGCGACATCGCTGATCGAAATGTTCGTGGAACAGATTCTATTGAACGGGCTTTTTCACGCTGACCCCCACCCCGGCAATGTGCTCGTGCAGCCTGACGGCACCATCGCTTTGATTGATTTTGGAATGGTCGGGCGGATTCCGAAGGATATGAAGACCCAGATGGTAGCCCTTCTGCTGGCCGTATATCTGAAAGACGCCCACGGCGCCATCGATGCCCTGAACAAGTTGAGATTTTTAAGACGGAATGTCGATCTGGAGGTCTTCTCCAGGAATCTTACGTTATTATTCGAACAAATCAACGGGGATACGTTTGATCTGAGTTTTGTGACCTCAGGCGACAATGTGGAGGAATTACGCAATTTCCTCTACTCCCAGCCTTTTCAGTTACCTGCCAATACCACATTCCTGGGCAAAGCTATAGGCACCGTGTACGGCCTCTGTACCGGACTGGACCCTGAGCTTGATCTGGTCGGGACGGTTAAGCCTTATGTAGAACAGGTGGTGCGGAGGGATCTGCGGGGAAGTGTCATCTCCAAAGTTGTGGAGGATGGCAAGAATATGCTCAAAGACATCCTTCCAACGACCAAGAAGTTCATGTCGGCCATCGATAAAATGGATAGCGGAGGTTTAAGGGTCAAGCTGGCGAGCTCCCTCGAGCAAAAATTAATCGAGACGCAGAACAAAAATACACAGCGGTTGATTGCCACCATCATTGGCGCAGTATTACTTCTGGCCGGGGTCAACCTGTGGAATGAAGTAAATCCCATCGTCTCTTATGTACTCGGCACCCTGGGCCTGCTCGTTATGCTGAGCCAGCTCCGAACGAGACAAGGCCGCCGGGACGAAAGACATGCAAGGCAAATTAACGCTATGCGTGAACGTAGCCGCTTGGAGAAGCCGAGGTCTGAATCGCGTAGATAACAAAAACCGTCATGGGAATCAAGAATCCCTGACGGTTTTTATTTTTACTCTGGGATATAAGGAAGATCCAGTGTCTTCGGAACATTGATCACATGCAGCTCTGTATACGTACGGATGCCTTCGGCGCCGTATTCACGGCCGATACCGGACTGCTTGAAGCCACCGAACGGGAACCGGACATCGAGCCCCTGCACAGCAGCCGTATTGATCATGGTCGTTCCCGCTTCGAGCTGACGTGCGACCAAGATGGCATCCTCTTCCCGTCCCCACACCGAGCTCGTCAATCCATAGATGCTCTCATTATGCAGATGAATGACTTGCTCTACATCATCGAAGGGCAGAATCGGAACAGTAGGACCGAACTGCTCCTCCACCACTATCGGATCATGGTAATCGCAGTCCAGAACGAGCGTGGGCTGCAGGTAATAACCTTGTTCAAACCGCTGCTGGTCGAGAATTTGGCCGAGAGGAATGATCTTGGCCCCGCGCTTCTGCGCATCCTCAATCAGACTCTGCACGTAATTCTTCTGCTTCAGGTTATTCACCGGACCTACCGTCGTATGGGCATCGAAGGGATCACCAATGCGAATCCAGCGGTTGGCCGCCTCGATATATTTTTCAACAAAAGCATCATAGATAGAACGGTGTACATATACACGCTTGGCGATCATACAGATCTGACCTGTGGTCAGGAAATTAGAAATGACAATCCGGCGCATCGCCCGCTCATCTTGAACATCAAAGCTATCCAGGAAGATCGCCGCATCATTGCCGCCAAGCTCCAGCGTCATGTCCTTAATCGTTTCCGCAGCCGCTTTGATGATGTGCTTGGCGGTTGCGGTTCCGCCTGTGAAGGCGATTTTGGCGACAAGAGGATTACTAGTCAGCTCAACGCCCACATCTGCAGCCCCATGAACGACATTGATGACACCCGCCGGGAACTCACCCGCGATCAGCTCTGCCACCTTCGCCGCCGCCAGCGGTGCAAATGGACTCGGTTTGAGCACAATCGTATTGCCCGCAAGTAAGGCAGGAGCGATTTTGATCGTAGATAGAGCAATCGGATAGTTCCATGGACTGATCGCTGCCACCACACCCATTGGATCATAGGACAGAATGGTTGTACCATGGTCATGCTCCTGGACCTCTTCCTGTAGAACGGATGCAGCCTCATTACAAGCGAACTCCATCCACATTAACGAGACATAAATCTCACCATGGGCATCATACAGGGGCTTGCCATGCTCTCTGGACAGCAGATGGACAATTTCATTCTCCGCTGCTCTAATCTTCTCTATCGCCTTGCGCATCCGAGTGATACGTTCATCAATCGGGGTCTTCTTCCATATTTTAAAAGCCTCCGCCGCCGCTTCAATCGCCTGAGCCGCTTGTTCCTTCGTGGTGACAGGGAAATAGCCTACGATTTCCGCCGGGCTCGCCGGATTCTCTTTGGCTGACTGCGAAAGGGACGGTACATGGTGACCATTAATGAAGGCTTCCACGATAACGGTCTCTTGGTCTGCCTCCCACACTTCATCGGCAATTCCCTTCACATAACGAAGCTTACGCCACTGTTGCTCTTCCGTCAGAATATTGCCTTCCTCTGTAGAGGAGAACCCGCATTGCGGGCTCAAGCAGAGCTGCTCAAGGGGCACATAGGTTGCTGCTTCGGCAATCCGGGCTTTAATGTGCTCTTTATCTTCCAACTCGCCAGTTTTGGAGGTGAGCAGACCCAGCACGATTTTCAAATCCGGCCGGTTCACATATTTCAAGGGCTCGAAGCTGCCTGAACGCTCATCATCAAATTCAAGGAATAAGCCATCTACGTCTAAGCCGCCAAAAATGACCTCAGAAGCGTAATCATAACCGCCGGTGGAGAAGTAGTTGGATTTATAGTTCCCCCGGCAAATATGCATCGTCACAACCAAATCTTCCGGTTTATGAGCCAAAGTTTCGTTGATCATCCGCTGCATCGTTAACAGCTCTTCCGCCGGTTCCAGACCTTTCGCGCGCAGCTTATTGTGCCCCGCTTCTGAGAACAGGTCTGCCCATGCTGTATCATCCAGTTGCAGGTACCTGCATCCCGCATCATAGAAGGCTTGAATGGCTTTTTGATACGCCGCAATCGTATCCTGAAGGAATTGCTCCCGATCGCTATAACTATTGGCCCCCGGCTCCAGCCGGTAGATCAGCATGTTGGGACTTGGAATGGTTTGCTTCGCTACGGCGTCACCTGCATGCTTCAGCAAAAACTCAAAATGCTCCACAAAGGGATGGCTCGAGAAATCCACTTTACCGACCACACGAATACCACCCTTGCGGGTCTGCATATTATGGAACTTAGGTCCGTCGATCTCCTCATACAGCTCCACGCCGTCTAGGCCGCCCAGAAAGTCGAAATGCCACCAGCTTCTGCGGAATTCCCCATCCGTCACGGCGAATACGCCATTCTCCTTCTGCTGCTCAATAATCCGGATAATCTCTTGATCTTCCACCGCTCTTAATGCCTCATATGTGATGTTGCCTGCTTTATATTGTTCACGCGCCTGGCTTAAGTTCGCAGGACGCAGGAAGCTGCCTACATGATCATTGCGAAAGGGTATCATCGCTACATCTCCTTACAACTTTTTAGTGTACTGAGTATAGCATGAGGGCAAGAAATTCAGGTTATATGAAAAAAGCATGATTGGTCATAGCTTTTCGCGATAGCTGAAACGTTTTACCCTTCTTCTTTACGCAAGAAGAGAATTGCTTTTTCGTTCACAACGTCTGCATGCTCCATAGTCAGGGAATGACTTGCCCCTTCAATGATATGGGTCTCGAGATTAGGAATTAATCGCTTAGCATTTGCTATTGCCTTCTCAGCCGGGTATATTACTTCTTTATCTCCTATAAGGAGCAGAGTTGGAATATTGAAATTTTGGAATTCCTCTTTAGCAAATACTGAGGGCATCACCTGCAGAAGTGGTTTCGCATGGCGGTAACCGCTAATGACTTGAGCACGAAATACGGGGTGTAGAGGCTCTCCTTTACCTGAAAACCACAAAAAAGCATTGTCGATCCACTTTTCTGTGTGAAACAATAATGTGGGGTAAATTTTCGCAAAAAATTTAAAACTTATTTTATAGAAAGTTCCAGCAGGGGCAAAAAGCAACAGCTTCGACACGCGTCCCGGATAATCAAGTGCAAAATTTAAAGATAAGAAGCCACCCATTGAATGACCCGCTAAATCTACCTTGTTAAACTGCATTGCGTCCAAAACTTCAAGAAGCCACTGGTTAGCGGCTTTCCGATTTTTTATAGCAACAGTAGGTTTACTCCTACCGAAATCTCCCACAATATCCACAGCATAAACGCAACGCTCTTGAATCAGCTGCTTCATATTGGGATACCACATCGTACTACTCATTGTCATTCCATGAAGGAGAATCAATGGTTTCTTACTCGGATCACCAAAGCATAGTACATAAGTATCTCCAAATGATGTCGAGATATAATATGACGTCCCCTCTAATCCAAACCTATTTAAACTCTTATCGTAGCATAGATAGTATTCTTCTTCAGTTGCTCTGCTCTTAAAAATAGATCCCACGACACACCTCCCGGCTTCGATATTACTTCAAATCAAATCATTGGCAGGAAAGCTGTAATTCTTTAGATGACTTATTTTAGAATGTTATTCTCCATATGTAATAGTCAGGGTACAGTCGCTTGGCAAATTTGATGATGAAGACCGCGATAATTTCTACTCCTTATTAGAAGGTGATGGTGTGGGATGAGTCTCGGCAAGCTTCGCTTTTTCAAGTTTAATTCGATCCAGTAATTATCCCCGGGCTTCTTTCGTATGCTTATCCAGCAATTTCAGCAGATAGGGGAACCGATATTCTCCGTGCATTCTCTGGATGTGCCGGGCAGCGGTGTCTGGCTCTATGCCAATAGACGTGATATAGAGAGGCTTAGCGCTGGTGCCCCGGCAAATCTTTTTAACCAACGCCTCATTGTCGTTATCATGAAAGGCATTTTTGGCAACACCGATCACTGGAATTCTCCCTGAAAAATCTGTGTAAACATAATGTCCGAGCCCCGGCTTCCTCTCTTGGTCTAAGTACACGTAGCCGTCCACCACAATAGTGTGTATTTGGTTTGTATCCGTAAGTTTCAGCAGTTCCCGTATGCAGGGAAGCTCCCGTTTGTAGAAAGAACCAGGTTCGTATGCCCGAGGATTCTCTGTATAAGAAACGATAACGTCGAGCGGTGCAGAGTCTTCCCAACCCTGAAAGATAACCCCCACCGATTTTGCTTGATTCTCTTCATAATATACATCGACCGCAATAATCATAGGCAGTAATCACTAACCTTTCCGCTTTGTGTTAATATATTATAAATAATAGAAAATAATTGAAAACAGTGCAAGATGATCGATAAATCTAAAAAAGCCTCTGGAGGAGAAAATGAAAGTCATCAATGCTTTCGTGGTTCTTGTTGTTGTCATTGCTATTGCGCTTCCGGCATATCTATGGAATGAAGCCAAAACCGACTTCTCGCACAAAAGGCAATATGAGCGAAATTGGCAGCTGCAATTGCCTTCCAAATTCAAGGAACTTGATCAATATACAAATCAAGGGGGATTTCGCGGGGAGGGATTGCGTTATACTATTTTTAGAACGAAAGAAAAACAATTGTCTTCAATATTAAAGTCAACCGGCGGACGAAAGAGGATTGTAAACTATTCCGGGGATACTCTTCAGGATAATGAAAGAGATATTCAAAAATATGTGGAGAACACATTACAGCCTTTAGATGTTCCTGAAGATAAAACGCCAGATTTTAATGGAGTTTACTCGTGGCAAGATTTCAATTATGAATCTGACAGGTTGGTTGTTCTGTATTACCCTAATAAGAACATTTGTTATTTTGTTGAGGATTTAAGATAAGAGCACTCAGTTATTCACTACAACCAAGAAGCGGCAAAGAAGTTTGCGCCATATTTACTGGCGTAAATTTTTTTTTACCCAAAAACAGATCCATGCATCAGATCAACATATATTGACACAATATATATCGAATTGATATATTAACTCACCCCAAACTACAAGGAGGTCAAATTGTGAACAGTCAAGATGTTATTTTAGGCATACTTATGAAAGAAGCGTTGACTGGATACCAAATCAAACAGCTGTTAGAAAATGTATTCTCTAATTTCTATAGTTCCAGTTATGGAACAATCTATCCCACACTTACCCGAATGGAAAAGGAGGGGTTGATCACTAAGGAAAATGTGCTTCAGGACGGTAAGCCTAACAAAAACCTTTTAAATATAACGCCTAAAGGCAGAGAGTGTTTTAACACCTATTTACTAGCCCCGCTAGAAGGAGACAGCATCAGGAAATCTGATTTTATGATGAGGCTTTATTTCGGTGAATTCGTCGGATATGACAAGGTGATTGTATGGTTGAAGGAAGCCCAAGAGGCATCAAACCACAAATTAGATCAATTACTTGAGCAATATTCGCTTTATAAAGATGAAATGCATCCAGCGCAGATCATTTGCATCCAAATCGGGATAGAAGAATACAAAGCTAAACTTACAACCATAGCCGAGGGATTGGTAAGCCTGGAGAAGTTAGTTCAAGAACAAAACTTTTAGGAGGAATGGATATGAACACAATTTTTATCACGGGAGCTTCATCAGGCATCGGGAGAGCTACAGCAAAGCATTTTGCTGAAAATGGATGGAACGTAGTAGCCACGATGCGTTCACCTGAACAAGAAACTGAGTTTATTACACTGGATAATGTGTTGGTACTAAGGCTTGATGTTGAACAAGCAGATACTATTCAAACTGCGTTAGCAGAAGCGATTGATCGGTTCGGTACTATTGATGTTCTTCTCAATAATGCTGGATATGGAACAATGGGTCTGATAGAAGCCGCTACGGAGGAGCAGATTAGAAGACAGTTTGAAGTGAATGTTTTCGGTCTAATCCGTATGACTAAAGCCATGCTGCCACATTTCCGGTCGAATCAAAAAGGGATGCTGATCAACATCTCTTCTATGGGTGGGAGAGTGACCTTCCCTACGATGTCTCTGTATCATTCGTCCAAGTTTGCAGTAGAGGGTTTTTCTGAGTCCGTATCTTATGAATTAGCATCACAAAACATCAAAGTGAAGTTGATTGAACCCGGTGCTATTCATACGGACTTTGGTGGAAGATCCATGGAATTCTTTTATAATGATGATTTAACAGACTACAAGCTATTTACTGGTGCGTTTCGCGCTAAATTGGGTGAGATGGAAAAACAGCCGGCATACGCCTCGCCTCCAGAAATCGTTGCCGAAACCATATACCAAGCGGCCACAGACGGTACAAATCAATTCCGGTATATCGTTGGAGATGATGCAAAGATGCTCATTCAGATGAAAAAAAATACGGCTGAAGAAGAGTATTTAACTAATATCGCCCAGCATTTTTCTTGAAAGATAATATTTAAATAGTAGCTGTAAAAGAGCCTGCACTAACATCAAAGTGGCGGCTCTTTTTAGGCTTCATACCTCTCTTTGTAGCTTGACGCTACATTCGGACGTTGTTGTAGTAGCATACTCTATGTAATTCACTGAGCCGTCAAACTTCAAATAAGCTTCATATCGTAAGCGGATGGCTGGCAGGGTAATGAAATCCAGAACATTCTCCCTGGCCACCCATCTGCAATCACTAGTTTCATCAGAAGTTGCTAACTCTCCACCCACAACTTTGCACACAAAATCAAACATTACCTTTGTTGGAACATCAGTTACGCCATCATGCCACTTATGAACCGCTGTATTTGAAATCACATTGATCAAATGGCTGACAGTAGCATCTATTCCACTTTCCTCCTTGATTTCTCGTATCAGGCCATCCATAAGGTTCTCTCCGATTTCAGTTATCCCGCCAGGATATACCCATCCATCATCATGGGCTTTTACTAAAAGGATGTTTCCCTTCCCATCTTCAACAATTCCGCCTGCCGACACAATATGCGTTGGGAACGCCATATTAAGACCTCCATTATGAAGTGATTGAAATGTTTTGAAGGATAATGACTATATGGAACGAATACATTAACCAAGAAATTATGAAAGGAAATAATCATGAAAATAATAACTTTATGTGGCTCTACAAAGTTTAAAGAGGCATTCGAACAGGCCAATGCATTCCTAACACTTCAAGGAAATATTGTAATTAGCCTCGCCTTCTTTGAGCAAAGTGAAGGATTTGAAATCACTGAGAAACAAGCTGAACTCCTTGGAAATCTCCATTTTAGAAAAATCGATCTTTCTGATGAAATATTCGTGATAGATGTGAATGGTTACATTGGAAGTAGTACAAAAAGAGAGATTGAATATGCCGAAGAAAAAGGGAAAGCAATTCGTTACTACTCCAATGGCGGGGATGGCCTTTTCTTGAAGAACGTCTGAGTACAAACCACCGTGGACCTCACCGGTTCTGTGCTCCCCACTCACATAGCTGCTCCAATACAGGTAGCAGTGTCTGCCCTTTCGGTGTCAGCAAATACTCCACTTTGGGCGGAATCTGCGGATACTCCACACGCTTCACCAGTCCATCAGCCTCCAATTCCTTAAGCTGCGCGCTGAGCACCTTGTACGTCACCGCTCCGAGCTGTCTCTGCATTTCGTTGAATCGAATCGACGGTTTGGCGGACAGCAGATACAGAATTGCCATCTTCCACTTACCGCCGATCACCGACATCGTATAACCGAATGGTGTGTCTTGGATCACCGTCTCCTTGCCCTTCAGATCAGAAATGCCCATGTTCACGCTATCCTTTCGGATAGTAGCCCACTTGTTTGTGCGTACTATCCCTTTATTTCTGCTCAGTCTATAATAGCTTTACTTTGAAGTAAAGGGGCTAAAGCAATGACAACCATTCGAACGTACAACCATAACCTCTGGGATCACGGGATTTCGCAGGGGTACCTTGTCGACAACACGCTGTATATCTCAGGACAGTTCTCCCATAATGCAGAGGGCAACTTCGTCGGAGCAGGCGATATTCAGGCACAGATGACGCAGACGCTGAAGAATTTGGATACCGTGCTACAAGAGTTCGGAGCGACAAAGGATAATCTGGCTTACGTGGAGCTGTATCTGACGAATGCGCAGGAGCACGGGGAAACCGCGATCGAACTGTTCAAAAAGTATGTCGGAGAGCATCGGCCGGCGGGGAGCATGATCGGGGTGACTTACCTGGCATTTCCGGAACAGTGGGTAGAGGTTCGGGCTGTGGCGCATGTAGGCTAAGAAAAAAGAGGGAGGGTCAATTAAACAACGCTACTGACAGGGTAATGTCAGTAGCATTTTAGTCAACCTATTGAAATATTGGCAGATTGTCCAAAAAGGGCAGAATCCGTCAAGTTCGCTCTTCTGTACCTGTGCTATGCTTGAAGGCAAGGAGGTGCATCCATATGTACGCATGGGAAGCCATTCAAAAAACGTTAGATTATATGGAAGAACGCATCAGCGAAAACCAGGAGATCGATGGTTTGGCCGCCATTGCCGCTTTATCCCCATTTTATTACCAAAGGTTGTTCTCTCGTCTAGTGAAGAAGCCAGTCCGGGAGTACATCCGCTACCGGCGTCTGGCAAATGCCTGCGAAGCACTGAGCTGCAAGGAAAACCGTATTCTGGACGTGGCTTTGGAGTGGGGATTTGGTAGCCATGAGGGCTTCACCCGAGCTTTCAAAGAGGCCTACGGCATGACGCCTGAGCAGTACCGAGACCATCCGGTAAGGCTGAATCAGTTTATCAAACCGGATTTGAGTCTGAGCAACACGATGATCGATGAAGGAGTGCCGTTGATTAGCGATGGTCTGATTCTGGAGATTAACCGGAGAACGTTGGAGCAACCTATCATGTTTATTGGTTTGAGCAACTATGCTCCCATTGATGGCCAAATGCCTCTTGGAGAAGCTACCGGGGTAGACGTGCCTGGAGAGGTGTGGAGACAATTTCACGAGCGTAAGGGCAGCATAAACCGGCTTCCTGCAGGCCGGGAGTTGGGGGTAGCCTTTATGGGGGATGCTCCCAGCGGCAATTTCACCTATTTTGCCGGAGCAGAGGCGTTGCCGGATGCAGACCCCGGGGAGTTCAAGATATGGCAGCTGCCAGACAGGGAATATGTGGTTTTTGGCTTCGAGGCGGAGAGTTTCGAGGAATTGGTAACTTCCGCTCTCTACAAAGCGCTCAACTACAGCGACCTGTGGCTAAAAAAGCACGGCATGATCAACATGCTCTATGTACCGGAACTATATTACGAAAGCACCCCTGGAGCAAGCTATATGGAATTGTGGATTCCCGCAGACAAGCAGCAACAAGGTTAGGGTTCATCATGAAAAACAGAGAGCGGCACAGGAAAGGGGCTGTCCAAAAAGCCAGTGATAACTGCCTTCTGGATGCCCCGTTTTGGCCTTCTACCTACATAATCTCTTTATTAAAATGTCCTCTTGTGCCGGTATGGATCGGCTACTTCATCCTACCCCTGCCTGATGTGATCAACATTCCGGTTCATCAGATGCCGGACCACCTTGGTGTAGACTATTTTCTTAACCGGACTAAGCCCTTGCGGATGAGCGGAGAAGAAGGCATCAGGGCTGTCGTAGATCCCGAAATCCTGAACGATTCCTTCTTTTTGCACGTAGGTATCATTTTCATTCCAATAAATTTGCGGATTTTGAAAATTATCTGTTGCAGCGCCATATCCGCAGAAGGAACCCGTACATTGTTCGAATTTTTGCTGAAGCTTGGTCAAATAAGGAACGTCCAGTATGAATCCTTCAATATTCAACCACTTATCCTCATATAGCACTTCAACCCAGCTATGAATGATCTCCCGGGGGGAGAGCTGGTAATACCAGCCTTTCATGGCCCCCTTTTGCAGCTTCTTATCAATAGCAAATCCATGTATACGGCATGACACGCCCACAGCCCGGAGCAACGCCATAAACAGCACTCCCTTTGTATTACACTGGCCGTAGCCATCCTGCAAGACTTCCGAGGCCGGAATATCGTCCGCCCGGTTGTAGCCGAATCGGATTTCGTCACGAACGTAGTTATAGATGCCGAGAATCTGTTCCTTCCTGGACATCGAATCCCACCGGCGGCTGTGAACAATTTGCTGGATCAACGGGTGAGAATAGTTCAGCAATTCCGTTTCCTTCAAGTATGCACTCATGGAACACACCTCCTGCACCCATTGTAAGGTTAATGCAGGCTGGAAACTTTTAAAAAGACGCTATCTTTACGGATATCCTTCGCCGTCATGCCCAGCAACTGCCTGCTGGTAGCAGCTAAGTGGGACGGGCTGTCAAAGCCTGCAGCCATCGCCGCATCCGTAACGCTATGACCCGCAAAAATGAAATAGATTGCTTTCTCCAGCTTGTGCAGCACCATGTACCCGCTAAGCGAAATACCTGTATTTTCTTTGAAAAGATGCGACAATCTGCTGTTGGATAAACCTAACTGCCGGGCGTAATGACTGACGGAGTGTTCGGAGTCGGTGCAATCTTTGAGGAGCTGAATAAGCTCTCTGATTCTCGGATCAACAATAGTGGGTTTCACCTGCTCTACACCTAATAGCCTCATAAGTTGTCCCAGAAAAGAACGATAGCTGTCCGGGTCCTTAACGCCGGCGTACTCCTTTTGCACCAATGCACGGATACTCCTCATCACTTCATGCGGGAACACATGATACTGCTGCCCCTCCAGAACCCGCTTAAAGCTCGCAGCCATGTCAGAGGTGCTGTCGATCAGAAGAAGCATTAGCGGATGTCCTGCTTCTTTTAACCGGTGAACGACGCCCGAATTGATAATGATCCCTGGACAACGCAAGCTTAGCCCCGCTACCTCAATGTCAAATTCGCCTGTTAACGAGATCGTCACCTGTACAAAAGAATGACGGTGCTCTTCCGCATCAATCGAATCGGACACCACCATCAAGTGATGCTCCGCTCCATATAAATTCATCATGTTCGAATCACTCCAGGCTTAGCTCTTTGTAGTATGATTTATATATTCTATACCGGCATGTTTATTATAAACAGAGGTGAACCGAGAATATGTTCTTACAAAAAGAAGTAGTACATACCAGTAAGGATAAGTATTTGGCGCTTACTGACCATGTAATTAGAGCTAAGGACCTGATTTCCTGTTCCGCAGCCGCTACACTTATCATCCATAATGACACCATTGTTAATGAAAGCTACTTTGGCTCATATGAGCTTAATTCAAAGATACAATCTGTAATGCCCTCAACCCGGTTTAATGTTGCTTCCGTAAGAAAATCATACATTGGCTTTGCGGTCAGTTTGGCCTTATACCAAAATAAGCTTTCAAGCATGGATGATTATATTTCAGATTACTTAGAGGATCTAAACCTAGCCGCTGTCCAAGGAGTTAGAATAAGACATTTATTAACACATACTCATGGACTTAAAAATAATCATGAAAAACTTTTTCCGCCGGGTACGAGTTGGAACTATAACAATGTAGGAATCAATATGCTGATTAGATTAATACAGAAGTTATTTGAAACGCCCCTGTCAGAGGTCATGCAACAATACGTTTTCAAACCCTGCAATTTCATTGAGACAGGTTGGTGTAAGAATAGAGAAGCCAATTTAGTATGGTTAAATGAAGAATATGCTGATGACCAAGGGGGAGAAGCCAATCTTTTTGTAAGTGCCCGTGAATTGGCTTATTGGGGTTACCTTCACTTGAATCGTGGACTTGTCAATGGACGCCAGATTGTTCCGAAAGAGGTTATAGAACAAGCTACAAGTAATCAGAGCCCAGCAAATCTTGATGATACATTGCCTAGGAATGGCTTCGCTTGGTGGATTCAGGATAAGCCTAGAGCTATTTCTGAAATAGGAAATACACTCCCGCCCGGGTCCTATCAAATACTAGGACTAACTGGCTGTGCCTGTTTGGTTATTCCTGAACATCGGATAGTCGCGGTTAGAATGTACAATCAAACAGGTCCAAATCCACCAGGGTACGACTACTTAGAGGATATTAAGGCATTTGGAGACAAAGTCTTATCGTGTAGTTTGAATTCGGCCTCTTTATACGTCTAACCCCTTCCCGCCAACGGGACGGAGTCTAACCTGTTCTGCGCCTGCGATTAAAGGACGTGCGCGTTGAATGACGGCCAGCACTTCTTCGTTCTTGAGAGAGCCGGCATGAGCCTCTGCATCGCTCCACAGCTCAGTGACCCAGATCGTATCGGGGTCATCTGCGGATTCATTGATAATATAGAGCTCACAGCCCGCCATATCCTTCAAGCTACGCGAAGCTTCCAACAATATTAGAATAAGTTCATCCCGTTTCCCGGGGCTGGCTGTCAATTTTCCGTACATCGCAAATTTGTTCATATCCACTCTTCATCCCTTCTTATCCTCTGATTTTACTTGCATAGCTTCGTAGTGCTTAAACATTTCGAGGCTGACCTCAGCCATTCGATTGATTAGTATTTGCGGCTCAAGTATCTTGAGAGACTTCCCGTATGGAAGAAGAAAGTACGGTACATAGGTTTGCAGCGACAGTTCTCCCAGCTTAAAAAGAGCTTCGCCGGGCTGCCTGCGTTCGATCAGCGCATGACCGAACAGCCAATGCTTGCATAGCTCGTTAAGCGCATGTTCGTGTCCCTGAAGCCTTACGATGACTAGCGTCTCAGCTTCGAGCGAATCCGGAAATAAAGAATGTAAGAGGAAATCCCTCGCGGAAAAGGCAACTGGACGTTCGAAGCGGGTATCCGCCACCTCCAAACGGACGATGCGATCCACCCGGAAGCTTCGGATCTCTTGCCGCAACCGGCAAAACCCTGCAACGTACCATAGTCCCTTCCAATGCACGATGCCGTAGGGGTCGAGGACTCGATGGCTTGGCGTAAGCTCAGGTCCTTTGGCATAGTCCATGTTCAGCGATTCTCCCCGGGCTACAGCCTCCTCTAACCGCTTAAGCAATTCAAGTTCTCTCGCGTCCGTGGGTGTCTGGATGACGGCAAGCCCGCTGCTATGTCTATTAATCCGCTCAAGCTGCTCTTCATTCGTGTATCGCTTCAGTTTATCGACCGCCCGGGAAAGCGCATCCGTGAACGGATAACCCGCTTCCCGTGCGAAGACGGATGCATGTACGAGCGCCTTCTGCTCTTCGGAATCGAAGAGCAGCGGAGAATCGACGAATTCACCGAGAAGCCGGTAACCGCCGTTCGGACCGGCTTCGGCAATAATTGGGGCTCCGCTCGCGCACAGTGAATCAATGCACCGGTATACGGTGCGAACATGAATCTCCAAATCGTCCGCAAGCTGCTGCGCCGTCATCCGCTTTCCCGAACGAAGCAACCATAGTATGGACAGCATATTATCCGCTTTTGACAAACCGTTCTTCACTCCCTAGACCGTTTGTTTCATTGTAAAGGAACTTAGATTAAAGGTGTTATCCCTTTCTCGACCCAAGTATCGTAAGTCGGACCGTACACATTAGGCACTCGAAGTCCGGCCTGGCGCATGAGAACGGTCATCTGTCCGCGATGATGCGCTTGGTGCATGATCGTATAACGAAGGGAACTTCCGTTCAGCCAAGCTTCCTTCTCAATCATGACCGACTCGCGCAAAGATTCGTCATTCCACTGCGTTCGAACCGCGTTCAGCAAATTCTCGCTGATCCGCCGATACTCCGAAGCTATAAATGCAGCAGAATCCGGAGCTTCTTCGCCTCTGGATGGAGCTTCGAAAGCGAGCCCCAAAGTTGTCATGTAGTGCAGCGATTGAACCAGATGCCAGGCGATTTTTCCCAGCATTCGTCGGCCTTCGATAACCTCCTGTCCAAGAGAATCATCCGTAAGTGCATCCAGTACGGTAGCAGTTAATTCCGCCTCGCTAGTCCATTCCGCAGCGAATTCTTCAATTTTTGTAAACATTTTTTGTCCTCCAGTCCATTATTGGCTAACACACGACAAGCATACAAAAAAAACACTGACAGTTACGGTCAGTGTTTTTGAATCAACCTGAAATTTTTTTGAAGTAATTGATATACAGCAACCTTAGTAAAGGGTACTCACAAAGCTTATGACTGAGATAATATTCCTTTAACAAATAACGAGACACTGTGCTTGTAGAACTCTTCCTTCATTGGATTCAGCCAGAACGCTTGTATGTTACCGTGGATATCCTATTGAAAAGCAAACGAGGGTTACAACCTGGAACGAGGTGCATGCTAAGCTGGAAAACATGAAAGCCTTTTTGGCCGAAAAATATGGCAATCAGATCAAGCCATGGAACCCTATGAATGCATGGCAAGAATAGTAATTTGAAGCTAGCGTATGAAAAACGAAAAACGGCCCTGCCGCAAACGATGCGGACAAGGGCCGTTTTCTTTCTAAAACCTGTAGGATGCATCCAACTTGTAAAAGTTACGGAAAATCCAGCTCATCATCGATGACACGGAATATTTCCCTGCTCCGCACCGGATACCGGGCATCCAGCTCTTCCCACTGCCGCTTCGGTAAAATCAAAAATTCGTGCGTATCCGAAAAATATGAGGCCTCAAACAGCCGGATTTCATATTTGTCCCGGATCAGCTCCTGAAAGCCGCGAATCGTGATGTAGCGGTCTTGTCCGGTAAAGGTAAGCGCAATCGAATGCAGTTGTCCATTGTAGGTAACATCCAGTCCTTTGTCCGTAGACGTCACCTCGACCGTTTCATCGGGAAGGTGTTTACCGAACAACCGGACGATCTCCTCGTCCTCTTCTCTCCAATCTACAATGACGCTGTACGCAAAAGTAAATTGCTCAAGCTGTTGCCCATCTCCTTCGAATAGCAATGTCAGTTCGCTGTCGCTTGGCATTCTCATCCCGGTATCCTCCTTGTGTTCACTCAATTAAAATACTATATAGACAGAGAATAACCTTGTTGATCAGGCCCAAACCAGATGCTCTACAACTTGGTAGAATCTTATTTTGGTATAATCGATTTCTGAAGCTCCATAGGATGTAAAGAATAACTTGACCCATTGCTCGCCGAAGTTTCTGATAATGCTCTTCTCCGCTACTGCCAAATCGTAATAACGGTCTGCAATCCCGCAATTTCCCAGATCAATAAATCCACTTATAGAATCATCAGCAATGATGATGTTTGGCAGACTGTAGTCACCATGTGTGAATACTAAATCTTCTTTGAGTTCCCGAGAATAATTGTTGACTTCAATCAGCAACTTTTCAACATTGTCCTCACCAAATCTTCTGTGCAGCTCCGTTGAATCATACTTAATCCCTCCACTCAACTTGTACTGAATAGTGCTCATCAGCTGTTCAAATGAATGATCAAAAGGACAATCTTCAATTGATACTTCATGAATTCTCCGAAGACCTTGTGCCAATAAAGAGATTATCTCTTCTGTATTTGAAGAATACTGCTTATCGGAAGCTTGAACGCCTGGCAATTCAAGTGTTAATAAATACTCATACTTCCCGATCACACCGAAATCAATAACCTCCGGAACAGGTAACTTATTGTATAACCACAATAACCTTTGGGCTTGTCTTTCTAAAGATTCAGCATGGCCTGCTTCCTGGATTTTCAAATATTTATTTACTCCACTTTTACCCTTAAGATAATAAGTCTTCGCTGTATTCACCCAAATCAATGAAGCCTCGTCATCTCCAACAAGCTTAAGGAGTTCAAAGGGTACTGCATCTTTTTCTCCAAAACTCATAATTTCCACCTCTATGGCTTAATCAATATCGTTTCCAAATACATAACATATTCCTGCAAACTTAGGCAAGCATTGCAGGGTATTTCAATGATAGCTGCTGTATAGTAATTAGTGAAAGGGCAGGTGAGTATATGGATTGGTTAAACAGATTTAACAGCGCAATTGATTATATAGAAGGTAACCTTGATAACGAAATTGACTATTCTTATATTGCAAAAATTGCTTGCTGCTCCGAGTTCCATTTTTCACGAATGTTCTCATCTTTAGCCAATGTTACCCTAGCTGAATATGTTCGGCGTAGAAGGCTTACTAAGGCGGCTTTTGAAATACAGAAACATAGTACAAAGATTACTGATATTTCTATGAAATACGGATATAGTTCCCCTGATGCTTTTACGAGAGCCTTTCGCCAACTGCATGGCATTACACCTGCATCCGTTCGTGAAAGCAATGTACAGTTGAAAGCATATCCACGCATGTCCTTTCAGATTACCATAAAAGGAGTCTCTGAGATGGAGTATCGAATTGAAAATATTGATTATAACCTCCGCTTTGCAGTTAAAAGGGAAACGGTAAAAACTGATGATGCTTTTAATACGGTTCCACAATTGTGGGCCATAGCACAATCAAATGGATTTCTTCAAAGGCTGATAGACATGTCTTGGGAAAATCCAAAGTGCCAACTTGAAGGGTTGCTTGGTATCTTTGGTAAAGACGCGGCAATTAAAGAGGATACCTTTGATTTACTCATGGGGTGTAGATATGACGGAAATATACCGAACGATATGGAAGAACTAATTCTTCCTCCCTCTGTATATGTAGTTTTCCCTAACGATAACGTCAATGCTTGGCAGCGCTTATATACTGAATGGCTTCCTACATCTGGATATGAGCTTGCCAATCTCCCTTGTATAGAGAATTTTTTGGCTCCAGGAGCTAAAATTGAGCAGGAATTATGGGTTCCCATCATTGCCAAGTAGCGAACATTCTAAATTACTGAAATTGAAACAGGGATCTACTGCAACGCATTTCTATATTGTTAAAAGAACTCCGGAAACCCACTACATCCAAGGGTTTTCGGAGTTTTTTAAGATTGAGAGTTAATTTAAGTAATTGATGGAATATACCGATATAGTATATAAAAATTCCCGCACTTGCTGCGGATATCATGAGGTGATGAAATGGTACAAGGTTTAATGGGCATCTTCTTCTTCTCATTAGGTTTTATTCTACATAAAACTTATACAGTGGATGCTAACATTTTCATATCAATTATCATTGGAGGTTTGGCAAGTGTAATCGGAGGAGCCATTGGAGCATTAATGAAACCACTATTTATCAAAAAAGTTCCAACGTCTGCCGCGGAGGCCGCCGTAGCTTCCGAAGTATTTGTGGAAACTTCAGATCCGATCACTGATCATTCAGCACCTTCCGGCATTGGAGGGTGGTTATGGATTTTTGTATTTGGCATTATTTTTTCACTTATACGAAGTGTGCTGAACATCTATGGTAATATTTCGTTTTTCGGGACCGAAAGCTATAGGCTTCTCACAAACCCTGATAGCAGTTACTACAGCGCATTGATGCTCCCTACTCTTGTCATAGAAACGGCATTAATTACTATTCAGTGCCTGATGATCCTGTACATCTTCTACCTGGGTTTCAAACATAAGAAATTATTTAAATACATATGTATATCATTCATCGTATATAACATCATAATTAATACAGTAGATACCCTGATGGCCAGCCAATTGCAGAGATCGATTTCTGATTCCATAGCGGATGATACCTCTTATACAGATATATCCCGCTCTCTCCTGTACGCTGCAATCTGGATTCCCTATTTCCTGCGGTCTAAGAGAGTGAAGAACACTTCCATACACTGAACCGACATTCAGCTAATCGTATTACGCTTTTATCATTTACTTTGCAGACAATAATTGATCAATTAGACGAATAATGATCGTGACGCTCGCGTTACACAGTGTTGGCGGCACATCCGAATAACTTACATGCGGTGCTTGCTGCTCATGGTCAACGATGGATTGGACAGTCTTCTAGAGTGTCATTAGGCAGACCCAATTCGGCTTAATGCTAACAAAAAAACAAACGCTATTTTTTACATTTTCCTTAATTTGGCATGTGTTGGTACAATTATTGCTGTTCCTTACCATTTATGTGGAGGTGACAATTACAAAGAAGACCAGTTGGCGTTTAAAAATGCACTTTAAAATTATGAATGAGGTGACCGAGAGTGCTAGAACAAAGAGAAATGATACAAATAAACAAAAGTGGATGGGATAAAGTCGCTGATCAATTTTTCGAAGGCTCGTTTGATATTCTTGGCTATGGTGATTATGCGCCAACGGAGGAAGAATTACATTTACTCGGACAAATTGAAGATAGCATTATTTTAGAAGTGGGTTGTGGTAGTGGGCATACCTTAGAATACCTCGCTAAACGTGGAGCACGAGAGTTGTGGGGCGTAGATCTATCCAGCTCACAAATAAATACAGCAAAAGAAGTTGTTTCAAATCTAGATATTCCTGTCACCTTTATTGAATCACCGATGGAAGATATTCCGGGTCTTCCAGATAGCTACTTTGATAAAGCCGTCTCCATATATGCACTCGGTTGGACAGTAAATTTACAAAAAACGTTAAGCAATATTCATAGAAGCCTAAAGTTAGGCGGTACTTTGGTCTTTAGCTGGGAACATCCTGTACATAGTGTTGTTGAATACGCGGATGAACAATTAAGGTTTAGGCGTTCTTATGTAAATGAGGGTTTTGAAAAACATGATTCATGGAGGGGCGCACCGATAGTTATGCAATATCGAAAGGTAAGCACTTTTATTAACGAGCTTATAAATGCTGGATTTGTTATTGACAAAGTAATTGAAGATTCAAAATGTGATGATAATGATACCAGTAATTCAAGTAAATGGTACTCTAGTGCAAAGGCAAGAATGATACCATCTACTTTGATTATCAAATGTCATAAAGTCTAAGTTTTACCACTATTTATAGTTCGGTTCACCGTAACCTTACCCGCAGAAGCCCGTTTACGCATCGTCCCGACCGGAGTGGGACTACCCTGCTCCTATCGTCGATATGCTGGAAATATAGGCTCCTGCGAGCTTTTCTTCGAACGGCCTTCTTTCAACCTATCTACACAATCTCTTTATTGAAATGTCCTCTTGTGTCTGTTTCCTGATTGAAGACAGCATGATGCATTGAGCCATTTAATTCGCCTGAGGCCATATGAATGACATTCACAACCTGCTCTTTTAGTCGCGGTTAGAATGTATAATCAAGCAGGTCCAAATCCACCAGGGTACGACTACTTGGAGGATATTAAGGCATTTGGAGACAAAGTCTTATCTTGTACTTTGAATTAATCATTAGCTACAGTGAATAGAACAGCAAATAGTATCACAGGGTTAGAACCTGTGACGCCATTTTTAGCTATATTGGAAGATGGGTTAACCGATTATCCTTGGATCATTTTGAGACATGCCCCTAATTATGCTCCAGCTCTGCTTTTTGCAACATTGTATGTTCCTCCTTATCTGGCAGTAAGCTTATGAACCAGGTCTCGTATCTCTGTGCTTAGTCTTGGATTGGCCGGATAGACGGCTTCAATGAACTCTAAAATGCATAGTGCCGACTCGGGTACACGATCATATCCCTGCAGCATACCGGCAAGCTTGTCGGCAAAACCGGGGTACCGCTTCTCTAAACGGCGCTCATTTCCGAAGGGATCAGGGAAGTAATTCACCTCCGGCTCCAGCAGATGAAGCACTGACAAAATCCGGTCGATCGCGTGGCCCTGAATAAACCGTGCCGCAGACAGGCGCTCTCCCCTGGCATAACGGCCCAGCCCCACGTACAGATTGGTTAGCGCTTCGTTCAACGGAAAGTCTAAGGAATCACACTTTTGACTCGGCAGCGGTCTGCGCGGTTTGGCTATAGCCGTGTTGCTGTACAGCGGAGCCTTCCACACCACCCGGCCCTCCGTATAAGACACGTCGGTCAGCTCCCGCTCCTCAAATATCGCGTATTCGCCGTAAATTCCATCGTCAAACAAGATTTTGCAGCCCACATCAGAGTTTTTAAAAGCATAAGCAAGCGGGTACGTATCCTCCAGCCAATCCAGACGGTCAATATACCTCTTTTTCTGTCCTGCTTCCACAATAACAAAAAAATCCAAATCCGAATACTCATCCATCCGCTCCAGCTCCACCCCCACCGATCCCACACCCAGCAGCAGAAGCGCCCCTCCCTTACGTCCGAGCGTCCCCCCAATCTCATCCAGTCTTTGTAAAAGTAACTCTGTCCGCAGCATGCTAATATTCCTCCCTATATCGGAATGCAAAAGAGGCCCAACCCACACTTCTCAGCGAGGTTGAACCCTAAGGTTACATTGCCTTTGATATTCTAGAGTAAAAATAGCATTGGTTGGGGGTGGGTGTCAAATGGAATTACGCTCCATCATCGATGGGTATTTTAATTCTAGCTGAATATGTTCGTCGTAGAAGGCAATACCAAGTAAATCATATATTCTCTTGCTTTAATGCATCAATAATATTCTCCTTTTTTATTTTAGCTCCGGAATAAACAACCGCAGAGCTGACAATGACAAATACACACACAATGACAGACAGAATGCTCATCCAGGGCAGGGTGAACCCATAGCTGAATTTGTTCGCAAATGCTTTATAGATCAGAACCATCACGGCGAAACTGACAGGAAGCCCATACAAGAGCGACTTGACCCCATAAAAAACACTCTCATAGTTCAGCATTTTTACAAACCCCTTTGGCGTCGCGCCTACGGATTTCAGCATCGCAAATTCCCGTTTGCGAAGAGCCAGCCCTGTTGAGATCGTATTAAAGATGTTCGCAACGGAAATCGCAGAGATTAATACGATAAAACCGTAAGAAAAGACGTTCATCAGCAGAATCTGTTGTTCTTCTCTTATTCTGGATTGATATACATTGTAGACATTCAGATGGGTCTCATTCATCGCTTCAATTTCCTGCTGCGTTTTCACCGGTTCCGTGCTTTTCAAATGGAGGTACATCGAAGCGTTAGCCAGCTCCTCGCCGTCTGCCAGCCGCTTCATGACGCGTTCCGACACGATCATATTTAACCCGCCTACGCCTACCGGGCTCATCCCCATCGGTGCCTTATCCGTCAATGCGGCAATTATCACTTGATTTGTCTTCGTTTCTTCCCCGCTCGCTTTAATAAAACTCGTTAGCTCGATAGGTTGTCCGATATTCGCATAGATGGACTTCGTCTGAATATATTTCCCCGTATCTATATCTTTGTAATGAATCGTATCCATCACGATTGCGGCGGGATGATCCAGATCCGTAAGCTGTTCGTAATCTGCGTGAGCCGCTCTGGCATAGGCTTGCAGGCTCGAATCATTCAGTGCATAGAGCTTAATTTCGTAAGGGTATTTCCCGTCTTGCAGCATACTCTTATCCTGCTTAACCTTCTCTTGCAACTCGTCGGCGATACTTGCTGCATCGACCCAAGCGTTCGCGACTAACTCATGACTGACGCTGTATTCCGTGACGCCATCCAGAGATACAAGCGATTGCATCAACCGGTCATCTAGTCTTTCGCCATTACTGGACGACACTTCAATATCGTAATTGATGCCTTCCAGCGACAATGCCAGAGATTGTGTCAGGCCAGTCGTGAAAAACGATATCGTCAAAAACAAAACGATGCTGATGACAAGCGAAAAAAGAATAACATGATATCTTCGTTTGTTCCTTTTTAAGTTTTTCAGCCCGATTTCTGCTTCGATTCCGAAGAGCTTACGAATGATCTTCGACGTCTTCACTGCTTTGGCCGTAAGCTTTACGTCAGTGGTTTGGCGAATCGCATCCATGGGAGATACCCTGGATGCTTTAACCGCCGGGAGATACACCGAAACGAAAATCGTCAGCATCGAAACAAGACAAGTAATCAAGAGCAATAACGGCGTGACGATAAGCCTCAGCTTTTCACTAGTCCATAATGCCTCTTCAATCATTGTGTTCATGAACGAAAAGGTGATTCCGATTCCGGCAAGACCGCATAAGATGCCAATGGGAATGCTGATCAAACCAATGACGATACCTTCAAAAAATACGGAATTTCGCTTCTGCCTTTTCGTCGCCCCCACGCTCGCGAGCATCCCTAAATGGCGGGAACGTTCCGAGACGGATATCGCAAAAGCGTTATAGATGAGTCCAACCGAGCCAATGATAATGGTCCCTATAATGATTGCCGATAATGAGAACATCATGCTGGATGAGGCTCCGCTGCTGGACAAGCCATAATAACGAAGCAAATCGTTATTATATTGGACAGTGTCCATTTGGTTTTTCTCAGCCAGCTTCTCCGCATGTGCGAACAAGAACGGATTGACCTGCTGCAAGACCACCGACGCATCGACCCGATCGTCCCCCCCGATGATTTGATCATCGACATAGCTAATGATCGTATAAGCCGGGGCCCAAGCCGTTTCCGACACCGGACGTTTTATGAAGCCTACCACCGTATAATCCCTAATTATGCTATGCTGTAATGTCTCGGTCAATGTGCCGTCTTTCCTGCGCAGCGGTTCCGTCTGATCCAGGGGATGATCGCCCCCTTGTTCAAATCGGTCGCCGACGCGAAGCGTTAGACGGTCGCCGATTTCGTACTTCACTTTGCCATTTGTTGCAACAGACTCGGAGATCACAACCTCCTTGTCCGTGTGCGGAAGACGTCCCTTGCTTATTTCAATCTGAAATTGTGTGAACCCTTGCATATCATATTCCTTAATGAACAAGTACGGCTTATTGGAATTTTGTCCCCCTTCTAATGGGGCATACCCAAGGTCTCTTGTGATGGCAACCGTTTTGGTGGCATCATCGCCCTGTATCGCCGCAAGCTGTTTCTTGGTTATATCTTGATACTGAACATGCCACTCCCCTGTATCTGTGATGGTTTGTCTGATCATTAAATCCGCAAAGGAAAAAATAAGCGTAATGACAGCGGTCATCATGGATACCGAAATAATTACGCCATAAATAGTCACAAGTGTCCGTCTCTTGTTCTGCTTCAGATGCCGGATGGTTAATGTATTGACAATATTCATCGCCTGATCACCTCGTTTTTGGCAATCCTCCCATCTTCAATCGAAATGATTCTATCGGCTTGCAGAGCAATCCGTTCGTCATGCGTGATTACGATCAGTGTCTGATGATAGGTCTTATTCAACATTTTCAATAAAACGACGATCTCGCTGCTATTCCTGCTGTCCAGATTCCCGGTGGGTTCGTCGGCCAGCATGATCGCAGGATTGCCGATGATCGCCCTGCCAATCGAGACACGCTGCTGCTGTCCACCGGATAGCTGATTCGGCAGATGGTTTAACCGATGCTGCAAATTCAACGTATTCACAAGATCAGCCAATTGCTTTTGATCTACCTTTTGTTGATCCAGCAAGAGCGGCAGCGTAATATTCTCTTCCACCGTCAGGACGGGAATCAGATTGAAAAACTGGTAGATCAGCCCGATTTGCCTGCGTCTGAAGATGGCCAGCTGCGTTTCGTCCAAGGTATATATATCTGTATCCTCAACATACACTTTCCCGCCAGTCGGTCGATCCACACCGCCCAGCATATGAAGGAGTGTCGATTTCCCCGATCCGGAAGGTCCGATAATGGCAACGAATTCACCTTTTTGGACCGAAAAGGAAACATCATCAAGCGCCTTCACCGCCGATTCGCCTGTGCCGTATATTTTGGACAATTTTTCAATGGTTAAAATCTCCATTGCCATCCCTCCTTCCTTAGATGCTCAATTCCAAGAATATACCATCTCTCTATATCCAACATCCCAAAGGGTTTCATTCCCCTCAATGGTTATCTTAAGCTCATTAGCCCGGGTGAGATGAAGGATCCTATTATCCGGCTCATGGAGCTGATCTTCTGCAGATACAGACAGGAGCTCATGCCCGTCAACAGTAACCTTAAGGCTGCCCTGATAATCCTTATGATCAAGAATTCCATAATTCAAGCTAAGATACAGTTCTCCCTTATTGTCTAGCGAATACGTATATGTTTCCTTCTTTTTACCTTCGATGCTATACACATTATATTGGGGTGTCACGTCTTGACCGCCAATCTTAAGACGGTCCTGTTTGATTCCAGTTAATCGATTTCCGGTACTATCTTTCCATTCGTTGATCGCTACAAAAGGGGCCAGCTCTTTGGTGAACACTTGATCAACTACTCCTAAGGTCCCCCACACGCCGAGCATTAAGACAGTACCGGCAATTCCCGTAACAGTGATATTTCTCCAGTAGTTTTTTGTGCGGAAGCCAATCTTGTACGCCCCGAATCCAATAGCAGCGCCCAATGAGTTCTTTATGACGTCGTTCGTGTCAAAGCTGCCGAGGAATGTTAGTGCCTGGATGGTCTCCAGCACAAGAATGGATAGGATAAACCCTGTCATGAAGCGAACAAAGCTGGTGCGGTATAACAACGGAAACAGTATGCCAAAAGGTATGAAGGCCGCAAAGTTTCCAATACCTACCAAGTCCATAACGGTCGGATGTAGAAGATCGGAAAGACCCGGCACCCTAAAAAAATCGTCCGGCAAAAAAATAAAGGTGTACTGACTGGTTAGATCTACAGTATCCCCTCTGCCGAAAGCAAAAAACATAAAATAAAGAATAACAAGGGTGTAGCTTATCGTGATAAAAAAAGTAATCTTGCGCTGCTGCTTCATTTGCATTTGCATGGTTGTACCTCCATCGTTCATCTGATGAATATCATTTTATCTGTCTAAAATGACTTTACAGTGACTTTGGAGGTGACAGTTCAGTCACTTACGGAGTGCTGTTAAATGACATGCTTATAAAATTTGATCCGAAACTCTGTACCGGTCCCGCTGTCGCTCGTTACATCAATCACGCCGTTCTGGCTTGCAATGATGCTGTGAGCCATCGCTAGCCCTATACCGATGCTTCCTTCATTAGCATTCTTTCCTTTATAAAAACGTTTGAATATATAAGGCAAATCCTCTTTCGGAATGCCCTCTCCGTTGTCAGTAATAACAATTTCCGTAAATAGCACGTTGTCGGAAAAAGTGATGGTAATCGCACCGCCCTCAGGTGTATGCTCCACTCCATTTTTCAAAATATTGATGACCGCTTCAGCAGTCCAATGGAAATCGCCGTCAAATGAGACGTTGTCATCCCCTGTGATGGAAACGGTCTGTCCCTTAATATCCATCGGAATCATAACCGGCTCCAGTGCCTTTTGGATTAGGGTTTTCATGTGTATTCGAACTTTTTTGAACGGGATCGTTCCCGCATCCATTTTCGCTAGCTTTAATAAGGATGAAACAAGCCAATCGATCCGTTCAAGCTGAATGCGGATATGATGGGTGAACTCCGTTCTCTTGAGTGGAGGCAGATCAGGGGCGCTTAACAGATCTGCCATGACTGTCATAGAGGTGATCGGTGTTTTGAGTTGATGTGAAATATCGGAGATGGCATCGGTCAGTTGAAGCTTATCCTGCTGCAATAGCGAACGATGCTCGGAGAGCATGCGTGTCACCTTGTAAATATCATTCTTTAAGATGCTAAGCTCACCTTCTTGATTATCGCGAGGGTCAAGGGAGGTCTGGCCGCTGCTAATTTCCCGCAAATAGACGGACAGCTTCTCTAGCTCGTAATATCTCCGTTTTGTGAATAATACAGCTGTGCCGGTAAGCAGCACGGATACAGTAATAACCAGGGCTGCGGCGATAGACGAAATGAAAGCAGCAATGACGATCGCCGATAAGCTGATCGAGCCCATGACGAGCAATAATAGTAGATTTTCCCGATTGCGCAGCATCTAATCACCAACCTTATAGCCTAAACCGCGTACCGTTTTGATCAGAGCCGGCTGCTCCGGATTATCCTCCAGCTTTTCCCTTAGCCTTTTGATATAGACCGTTAACGTGTTGTCATTCACGAAGTCGCCGGCCACGTCCCAGATTTGCTCCAAGAGCTGATTCCTGGTGAGGACCTGTCCAACGTGGTTGCCAAAGATCAGCAGTAAGCGGTATTCCAAGGCGGTTAGCGAAATTTCGTCACCGTTTTTATATACTTTGCCTTCCAGCGTATGGATGCGCACATTGTCAATGTCGATGACTGTTCCGGCGTGGGACAGCTTCTGGTATCTTCGCAAGACGGATTTGATCCTGGAGAGAAGCTCGCGAACCCGAAAAGGTTTGGTAATGTAATCATCGGCTCCCATATCGAGCCCCATAACGACATTGACCTCATCATCAATCACCGTTAAGAAAATGACCGGAATATCCCGCCGTTCCTTCACCATCTTGCATAATTCATAGCCAGTTCCGTCTGGAAGCTGTAAATCGAACAGGCACAAAGTGAACTGATCGATGTCTTTGGCGAGCACCTTTCGGGCTGAAGCGGCATTATGGCAGAGAACAGTCCAATAACCCTCTTGCTGCAGCGAATATTCCAGTCCCGACGCGATCGTCTTATCATCTTCAACTAATAATATTTTCATCTGAAGGTCATCCTTATGATTGATTTTAGAACATTTAATGAATTCCACGACTACTTGGAGGATATTAAGACATTTGGAGACAAAGTCTTATCGTGTACTTTGGACTAATGATTAAAATGTTTTCTCCATACAATGACGCTGTACGCAAAAGTAAATTGCTCAAGCTGTTGCCCCTCTCCTTCGAATAGCAATGTCAGTTCGCTGTCGCTTGGCATTCTCATCCCGGTATCCTCCCTGTGTTCACTCAATTAATATACTATATAAATAGAGAATAACCTTGTTGGTCAGGACCAAACCATATACTCTAAACTTGGTATTGTAAGGTTGCCGGTTGTCTCATCTATTGTTTTGAACAAGCATACTGTTAAAGAGCCAGCGAAAGTTCCATCTGAAATACTGGGGCAGATGCCAATCCTCATACCCTTTTAATATACCTTGCTCCAGCCAGTAAGACTCTGATTGTCCGCTTTTTACAGCTCCAGCAACATAAGCGATCATTTTCTCCAAAAAGCGTATGACATCTGCGATTCGATCTGAATTAGAGATATCTCCGTGACCCGGAACGACAGTATCGGTCTTGAGATCTTGTTGCATGCGTTTAAGGATGCGTATCCAGGCGTACGGATTACCGTAGGGGATGACCGGAATGGTCTTAGTCAATACCAAATCACCTGCAATCAAAGTTCGCTCCTCTGGAACGTACACCACGGCATCACTTAAAGAATGACCGCCTCCGTAAGACAACACTTCGATGGTTCGCTTTGTTCCCCGAATCACGAGTTTATCGTCAAAGGTTATCGTGGGGACCACCCTGCGAAGGGAAGGGATCGTATCATACAGCGCATGCTGAACAGAAAGATCATAATCGATTTCAATGAGCATATGAGGATCTCTGTGCTGTGAACGTTCATGCTGTAGGCTAGTTATTAACTTGCGAATGTTTTGTTGCATGACATCTATATTCACTTCACCCATATCAGCAAGCAAATCTCTTGTCCACACAGTAGATATCAATTGGCTGCTCATAAATTCCTGATTGCCGTTGACATGATCTCCATGGAAATGTGTATTCACTACGTATTTGACCGGTTTGTTCGTTAATTGTTCAGCAGTATGACGTAACAAAGCAGCAGAATGCGGCAGATTGGTGGTATCCACTACCACGGTTAAATCCCCAAGATCAATAATTGCTGCATTCCCCAGAGAACCGCTGCCGGGAACCGAAATAGCCCCCCAGACCCCCTCCGATGCTTGTTGAATCGTGAAATATTCGTTGTTCATTATGACACCCCTTTAGTGTTTGTTCCTGTATTCGAATGAGTAACGTTAACTTACAAGTTAGAGTCAACTGGAAGTCAAGAGTTTATTCAGTACAAGGCTGGGGCGAATGTACACATTGGCTTTGAGCTAACTAAAGGCTGTATAATATCTTTCAATATCAGCTTTCATAAAGGAGGAACAGAAATCCGATGCTCACCATCAGTCAAGTGTCAGAACAAACAGGACTAACTCCTTATACAATCCGTTATTATGAAAAAATCGGGGTACTACATGAACCCATGCGCAGTAATGGAGGGGCACGTGTCTACCAAGAAAGCGAGGTTTCCTATATTCAATGTCTAAATAAACTTAAAAAATTGGGTTTATCGCTTGAGGAGATTACAGAATTTACTCGTGAGGGCTGTGTCATGGATAAAATTCAACAAGGGGAGAAGCCTTCTACCTATAGTCCTACTTTAAAAAAGCGGATTGAAATCCTTGAGCAGCATCTGATGGAACTGGAATCCAAGCGACAAGAAATTGATTATATGATTTCTCTCGCCGCAGAGAAACTTACCCTATACCAAGGACTTACGAAGGAAGACATAGTAAATACTAAATAATCGCCAGAACAAATAAACCCGCAGAAGCCCGTTCACGCATCGTTCCGACCGGAGCGTCACTACCCTGCTCCTCTCGTCGATATGCTGTAAATATAGGCTCCTGCGAGCTTTTCTTCGAATGACTGTCTTTCAACCTACCTACACAATCTCTTTTTTAAAATGTCCTCTTGTGTCTGTTTCCTGATTGAAGACAGCATTATTCATTGAGCCATTTAATTTGCCTGAGGCCATATGAATGACGTTCACAACCTGCTCTTTAGATTCAACTGTGAAGTTTAACCGGAGCGCCTCGATTCCTTTGAGGTCTGGCAGCTCATCTAGCAGATTAAGCGTCTTCCCGTTAAGAATAGTCGCTGTACAATCCTCATGGGAAAGGATAGGGAACGTTGCTTGTTCATCTTTTAACTCATAGCTTTTCGTTCTGCAAACTCTGCATTGATTCATTTTTCTCATCGGACAATATTTGGTGAACATCAATGGAGCCTTGCCATACACAATCATTTCCAGCGCAGGATAGCCGTCATTGTCTTCAACATAGGCATTTATTACATCTTCAATTTGGCCCTTATTCATTTCATAAGATAAAGTGACTCGCTTGGCCCCTAATTTATATAGTTCATAGCAGCTAGTTGCATTAATAACGTTTAGAGAATAGTCCGTAACGAACGGATTGGTGTCTCTGTAGTGATGAATTCCGCCATATCCTCCGATCAGCAGCTGCCCTTCTTTTTCCTGATAATCGTTCTGATTTCTTCTAACCACATTGTCAAAATAGATTTCCGTAATTCCACAGCTCACGCAAGCATCATACTGTTCCTTAGTCGTTACAGAAGCCGTGAGGTATGGTTGTACAGGGGCAAAGCTTATTTTTTCTTTGGCTTTCGCAGCCTTGGTTCTTTTCTGCTGGCTGTTAAGCTTTAGGTCATATAAGCCCATTACAATTTCTCTTCTTGCTGCATTTAACAGCTTGGCTGGAATAAACGCATTGCCTTCCTCATAATCGACCTTATTGAGTTCGAATATCGTATCATTTAATCTGGAGAATTGCTTGATGACCTGGTCTTTGGTGGTTGGATTATTAATGGCTTCGCCTAATACTTCCTCACTTTCATAGGAATAATTAAAACCAAAGCCCTCCGCCTCTATGACAAGCTTTGAATCTGGATATGCATATACGCTAATATCTAGGTCAAACCGCTTAAATTCTTTTTCCAGTGAGGCTTCTAATTCCTTGTGGTAGAAATAATCCTTCGTTTTATAGACTACATCTCCCGCAGACATCTTTTCTTTGACTTTGATATAGCAGACATCATCTGCTGTGTTGATTAAGTCACCGTCTTTGTTGTATAGCTTGGCAACCGTCAAATTAACATCTTCATTGTCATGATTGATCCGGATGGTGTCGTTTTGATTTAAAGTACGTGTAAGTGTGATTTCATACCTGTCCTTCTCAACCCTGCTAATGGTTCCAATCTCATAACCAAAGTGATTAGGTCTTGCGATGTTTGTAATATTCCTCCGGTCCTCGTGGAACAAATATCCTTTGGTAAAGGTGCGATTGAATGTCTTCTTCAGATTTTCTTTATCTGCTTCAGTGATTTTATGATCTAAGGCCATACGATATTTGGATACCACATTAGCCACATACGTAGGCACTTTCATTCGGCCTTCTATTTTTAAAGAATCGATTTCTTTTAGATCATGAATGTAATCAATTGTGTTCAAGTCCTTAGTGGATAAAATATAGCTTTTGCCTAAAGATGTACCTGTTGTCTGATCCATCAGATCGTATTCCTTACGGCAGGAACCCACACATCTTCCGCGATTTGCGCACCGAAAGCCGCTTAATCCAGACATTAGACAGTTTCCCGAATAAGATACACATAACGCACCGTGAACGAAGATTTCTAAAGGGATGTCAGCTACTCTTTTGATCTCTTTGACTGTTTCAATCTTAACCTCACGGGACAGAACCACTCTTTTCGCGCCAAGTTCTTTGAATAATAAAGTTCCGTCTACATCGTCAATTCCCATCTGAGTGGAACAATGTGCTTCCAGATCAGTAAAGTTTTTAACAATATAATCAAACGCCGTCAGGTCCTGGACGATAATGCCATCCACACCGATTTCATTTAATTCGCGGATCTGCTCTTTCATCTCTTCCACTTCGTTCTCAAACACGATGGTATTCATGGCAACATAGATTTTAACATCCCTCAGGTGCGCATACGTAACAGCCTCATTTAACGTTTCCAAGTCAAAATTAGAGGAGTATGCGCGTGCACCAAATTTTTGCATGCCTAAGTATACTGCATCACAACCATTGGATATTGCAGCTTTCAAAGCTTCCATACTGCCTGCTGGCGCTAATAATTCAGTCATAAATGATCCTTACCTCCTGCTTCAATAACCGCTCAAATTCAGCACCATTAATCATAAAATAAGAGCTGCAACTTAAGCTACGGCAAAAAGCACAAGCGAGTGGCTTGTGCATGATTCTTGCGGGGCTTATTTATTGAGCTGCCTGGTTAAGGGCGCTTAAGAATATCTCAACGGGCTGTGCGCCGGAAACTGCATATTTTCTGTCAATGACAAAGAAAGGGGCTCCTGTTATTCCTAACTGTTTGGCTGTGGCTTCATCTGAACGCACTTCGTTAGCATATTTGGATGGGTCCTGAAGAACTGCCTTTGTCTCGTCCCTGTTCATTCCAACGGATTCTGCAATATCTGCTAATGTATCATGATCGCTAATCAGCTTGGCTTCCGTGTAATACGAATAGAACAGCTTCTCGGATAATTCCTTATCTTTACCAACCGATTTGGCATATTGGGTTAGACGATGAGCATCAAACGTATTGGTAGGCTTCATTCCGTCGAAATTATACACCAGACCCATCATCGCCGCTTGTTGCCCAAGCTTAGCATTTGCCTCTTTCGCTTGCTCGATACTCACACCATGTTTCTCAGAGGCCATTTGATGCATATTTTTGCCAGAGTACAATGATGCTTGCGGATTAAGTTCAAAGCTTCTAAATTCAATCACCACTTCATTCTGATGAGCGAATTGCTCCAGTGCAGATTCTAACCGCCGTTTACCAATATAACAGAATGGACAAACATAATCCGACCATATCTCGATTTTCATTTCCAAGCCTCCTTTTTGGAGCTTATTTGTTGTAGACGATAGGCATTTTTCTAATCATATGGTTGTCACGGGTGGCAGCGTACATGATATTAGCAACATTTTCCCTGGAAACCGATAATTTAGCCGATTGATCTCCGAATGAATAGTCATAGGATTGCCCTTTGTGTTTAACATTGGGGTTAATAATTCGGACAACTGTCCAATCAAGGTTCGATTGTTTAATAATTCCTTCCATTTTCTTCATCTCTGCATAACCGTTTGGAAGGAAAACTTTGGCCATCACACCTGGAAGTATCGTCGACATGTTTTTCTTATCGTCATCTGATTGCAAAGCCGGCGTCGCAAGTGTAATTAACCTTGTTTTGTTATGCTTCTTCATAGCCCTAATCATCAGCTCATGTCCGTCTGCAATCGGCGTCCCTTTAAGCTTTCGTGACATATCGGATGCTGGTCCTAGTGTGCTGATTACGACATCTGATTTAGCAACAGCCTGCTCAATGGTTGTAGCATTCGATAGTTCCCCTTGTACAAAGCTCAAATTGGGATGTTTGAGGCTAATTTTGTGGGAGTTTCTAACATATGCCTTAACAAAATCTCCGTGATCTAGAGCTAATCGTGTTACCAGCTGTCCGATTGCACCACTTGCACCAAAAATGGTGATATTCATATTCACACCCGGTCTTCAGTTATAAATTCTTCTACTCTGTCTCTTTTGGTGTACATGTCGTACCAAATATCAGCGATTTTGTCTTGAACTCCTGAGTTCGGCTGCATCCAGACGATCGAAAGGTGACCCGCATACACACCTTTGTCCGCTAATTCGCTGTTCAAATTAAAGATATAATTACGAAGCCCCGAAACTGCAATTCCGACATTACCCATCGTCGGTACCGGGTGGATTGCAGCGCCTCCAGTAGTAAATAATAAGGCACCGCTTTGCTTAGCCAGCATTTCCGGCAGCACTTGCCGAACACTCGATAACGCACCTAAAACATTAAATTGAAATTGGTATAACGCATTTTCTTCGGTTACATCTAATGTTGGCGCTACGGTGTTGAAGCCCGGCGTTGGACTGTATTCAAGAACATCAATAAATCCGTATTTCTCTTTAACAGCGGCAAAGGCTCTCTCAATTTCTTCTTTATTTAATATGTCCGCTTGAAATGGAGCCGCTTCAATTCCCAATTGTTCTAATTCAATAACCAGCTGTTTCAGCTTATCTTCATTTCGGGCAATAAGAGCTACGCGAAAGCAGTTTTGTCCGAATTTCTTCGCAATGGACATTCCTAAACCTGCTCCTGCTCCAACAATAGCTATAGTTTTCATTTGATATCTCCCTTTCAATTAGAATTAATGGTCAATAAGATAAATAATGGTCAATGTGTTGTATATTTGTCTTGTGTTTATTATGATTAATAAAAGGTCAGCATTCAATATTTAATATTTCTGATTTTGAGAGATAACATGCAATTTCAGCTCAAATGTCGTATATCTCACAAAAAAATTAAGGGAATGAGTTCTAATGAACAAAAAAACCGATTTGCGTATCATTCGCTCCAAACATTCAATCAAAAAAGCGTTTATAGAGCTTCTTACGGAAAAGGGATACGAAGGAATTACGATTCAAGACATTGCCGATAAAGCGATGATTAACCGGAATACCTTTTACCTTCATTATCAGAACAAACCCGATTTGTTAAATGCATCTATGGACGAGTTAATCGAAGAACTAAAGAGTACACTCAAGCAATGCTCAAGCAGCAAAACTCCGTTAAGCGGTTCTATGCTTGAACAACTAATGCAAACCATCCTGGAGAAAATCCAGGACAATATCCCCTTTTACAAAGCATTGTTAGTGGATGAGAATAGAATTTATGGTTTTCAGTCAAAAATGGAGGAAATTATAAAAAACACAGTGGAGGACGGCTTGAATGATGCCCCATTGAAGATTTCAAAGGAATTATTACTCCAATATATCGCATCTACTTTTATGGGTATTGTGGTGTGGTGGGTTAAAAATGATTTTTCCTATACCCCAAAGGAACTCGCTTCTCAATTTGGTAAAATTCTAACTCAAGGACATTTTAAAGCCGCAGGTATTTCAATCAATGATTAAGTGAAAAAATTTGATCAGCTAATTTACCTTTGAAAAAAGTCCAATGGGATTAACCTCTCTACGTATATTGAGGTTCTATATTCAAATCATACAGAGAGAGTAAGGTTTACGAGCTTTTTTTAACCATTAGGTCCAACTTATTAACATAAAGAGTGATCGCCTCCAGTAACTCCTGTTGATCTTGTATCTCTTCTGTCGACAGCCGATCCATATGAACACTTCTTTTCCCGCCAGGAACGGGTTGGAATTATAACAATATAGGGATCAATATGCTGATTAGAATAATACGGAAGTTATTTGAGGCACCCCTGTCAGAGGTTATGCAACAATATGTTTTCAAACCCTGCAATTTCATTGAGACAGGTTGGTGTAAGAATAGCGATGACAATTTAGTATGGTTAAATGAAGAATATGCTGATGACCAAGGGGGGAAGCCAATCTTGCCTGTTTGGTTATTCCTGAACATCGGCTAGTCGCGGTTAGAATGTACAATCAAGCAGGTCCAAATCCACCAGGGTACGACTACTTGGAGGATATTAAAGCATTTGGAGACAAAGTCTTAACGTGTACTCTGAACTAATGTTAGCCAAAGCTGGATCATCAGGGTTTGCGGGAGCGAATTTGTCTGGTCTTCTGCAGGATGGCTTATTGCGGGAGGAGGCCTGGCAGTTCTTGCAGGTGTAACTATTAATGAATTTAATACTGCAAAGATGGATATGCAAAAGTCGTACATTTACATCACCCAACTTTAAAATTCACTAGTAAGGTTTGATCCCCTATGTATTTAAAGATATTTATAGTGATTGGTATTGCCTGGCTTATGTTTTTTAGCATATACTCAGCCTACAAAAAAGACCGTAACCCTCAAAACACATCTTTGAGTTTTATAATTACTTTTACATTGTTTGGTGTGTCTCTTTTACTGGCAGATAAAACGGATTATTCATATATATTGGTGCTAATCAGCATAGCTATCCTTATTCATAATATTAGTATTTTTTTCGGCAGACGGAGAAAGAAGTAAGCGAATAGCAGGGTTGCAAAAGGGAGATTAACAGTTGTTCGTAGCTGCTAATCTCCCTTTTTGTAACCATCGTTGATACGTTAGCCAAAACGGTGTGATTTCACAACCCCGTGTTATTGACATTCTCTACCGGTAATTCTCCACACTCTCATGCAGAAAGGCTTCCAGCTTACGCGGCTCTCTGCCGAGCAGGCGCCTCACCGTGTCATTTGGACTTTCTGGAACCACCCTGGACATGGTTTGAATCTCCACAACGTGGTTCGCAAGCCAAGGAGGCATATGCCCGTGCTCGATAAGATTACGGAGTAGTTCTTGGGGTTCCATATTGATGTAACTTATTGGCCGATTAAGCAGGGCGGATAGCCGAGCCGCGATCTGAGGATAGCTGAAAATCTCTGAACCTGTAAGCGTATATATTTGGCCTGATACCTCAGGGTTAGTTAAAGCTTCTGCGGCAACATCTGCGATATCGCGGCAGTCAATGAAGTTACACGGTGAATGGCCCATGGAGCCGAAGAAAACATTTTGGGTTGTAATCGTTGGTGCAAAGCGCATTAGGTTTTGCATGAATGCATAAGGGCGCAACACGGTGTGGGTGAGACCTGATCCCCTCAGCACTTGCTCGATTTCTTGATGCCAGCCCGCCACTGCTACTGGAGAGCTCTGCTCAAAGGCAGGGCTGGATATTTTCACGATGTGCTCGATTCCAGATTCGCCTGCAATCTGAATGATTGAAGTTTCCAATTCAATTTGTCTTGGACTGTTGGACATGGCGAGGAAGAGCTGGCTGGCACCTGTACATGCGCGGCGCAGCGATTCGGGGTCAGCAGCATCTGCCCATACGACCTCGATAGCTGATCGGCCCTTTTCTCCGATCTGCTTACGCAACTTCTCCGGCTCTCTACTCAGAGCCCTGACGGGCACGCCAAGATCAGCCAACCGTTCCACCAGCGCACTGCCTATCGTACCTGTTGCTCCCACAATAACTATCATTTTTTTCTTCTCCTTTTGGATGTCAAATGGGTGGTAACGGCAAGACGCCACCGCCATGTCACTATCGTGCTTGCTATGAATCCAGACAACGGGAAATCGATCCAGACGCGATCGACCCAGGCCAAGTGATGGCCCGGCATCATAAGTTCCAGTACACCAGATGTCACCCATGCCGCGCATAGGCCATACAAGGACCCGGCTATTGCGAACCCTCCTACCACAACCAAGTGAGGTGCACCTGTGACCCATCGCATATGACCCACCCGGCTGCGCAATATAAGGCCAATCATCAAAGCCATCAAGGCTGATGCACCGCCAATTGTGGTCAATGCTCCGATTTGAAGCCCCCTATCAGCAGTAACCAATCCCCCAATACCTGCCATGATGGCAGGAGCAGCATAGGCCATTACAACTTCACGCCATAGTGCAAAGGGCTTTTTTCTGGAACCCACCGTCTTGATACCGTAAGCATCATCTGGCGGATACGGGTATTTCATCTGGTTCATTTCGTTACCCCTTCCTTCTCTGAGATCATTCCGTCGAGTGCTTTCAGCGAGATATAATTAGGAACCTAACTATATAGGAGTAAAAAGAGGCTAGCATTACTAGCCCATTCTACTCATTACTGATGTTTCATTTTGGTTTCGAGCCTGGTTCGTCCATAAGGGCAGAGATGCCTAGTGTAACCCGGCCCAGCAAGTCGAGGAATACGCTGCGCTCGTCTATACTGAGTAAGCCCACCATGGCCTCCAGCCAAGCGAAATGCTCAGGAGCCATTTCACGTAGCTTCTGCGCTCCTTCTTCCGTCAAAATAACCGATTTCTGACGGCCATCCTCTGAGCTTAACCGCCTGGATACTAGGCCATCCCGTTCAAGAATGTCGATCAGACCAGTCACTGTAGCACGTGTAACGCCTAGATGCTCTGCTAATTGCGAAGGCAACTCTTCTCCTTCGTGATCTTCGAGATCTGCCAATACACGATATCGGCCTGTTGATAAGCCGAATCTGGAGAAATGAATCTCCGAGGCCTGACCAAGCTGGGCTCCCGCTGCCATTAGCCTAGATGCGACGAGTATAGCCTGTGCGTCTATGTCCAGGTTATAGCGATCAATCTGACGCTGGGATTGTACAAGGGAGGGAATAGCCTCCATGTCATTTATTTTTCTATTGTTGTTGTTCATACACATAGTATGGCACCTAATTACTTTTGTGTCAACCCGCATTGCAGTGTCGTCTGTTACATGGCCTTTTCAGCCACATCATGAACTAGATTTCTTATCCACTTGCGGGAGTAAATCCGGGCGTATCCGAAGCCAAAGCGGACAACCTCCTCCAGGGAGATGACGAGATACACAAGGTAGACAGGCTGGTTCCAGATATAGGACAGCAGCAGCCCGGATGGGACACCTATCAGCCACGTTGTGGTCGATTCCAAGGTGAACACGAACTTACTATCTCCCCCGCTATTTAGAATTCCGCCAGCTATAATCATATTTGACACCTTGACCCAAAGAAATCCAGCAAACACGATAACGATATACATGCTCATTTGTTTAGCATCCTCGGAGATATTGAATGCAGAGACATACAGCTTCGAACCTGCCGCAATAATAACCCCGACAATCAGAGAGATAATGATGCCAAGGCGAATGAACCTTTTCGCGTGATCGAGTGCAAGTTCAGTTTCGTCCGCACCCAAACGGTTACCAACCATTACTCCTGCTGCACTGGCCAGTCCCGATAATAAGCCGATGCAAAGACCCTGCAGTGGGAAGGTAATAGTCATCGCAGTCATTTCCGTTGACCCCATACGGCTATATATGATCGCATATACCGTTTCACCCAATACCCAGATCAATTCAGTCAATAGCAGCGGATAGGTCGTTCCAAAAAACTTGCGAATGAGCGGTTTAGGAATGATGAACAAGTTCTTTAACCCGACAGCTCCCGGTAAACGATATCGGTACACGGCACCAATGATCAACAAGCATTCTAAGACCCTGGAAATAAGGGTAGCAATGGCCGCGCCCTTCAGACCAAGCGCAGGAGCGCCGAAATGGCCGTATATAAGCACGTAATTCAGTATAATATTCAAACCCACTGAGATTAAACTTACATACATCGGCCATTTGGCATGGCCCGTACTGCGCAAAATCGCGGAATACATCATCGTGAGCATAACAGGCACAAAGCCGATCGACATGACCTGAAGGAAAATGTACCCCTTATCTATTACATTCACGTCTGTAGTGAACAGGCTCAAAAAGAGCGGCGAATCCATGAAGACAGCCGCAGAGAACAGGAAAGAAAACGTGAAACCGGCGATCAGCCCGAGACCCAGCACTTGGGAGACACTTTTGGAATCCTTGTTCCCCCAAAACTGGGCAGCATAAATGGATACACCCGTCGATAAACCGGCTAAGACAACCGCGATGATCCCATATATTTTGGTGGATATCCCCACCGAGGCAATGGCCACATCTCCAAGCTGCCCGATCATCAATTGATCCGTCAAATTGAGCAGCGCCATCAGCAAGCTTTGAAGCGTAACGGGCACAGCGATTTTATACACACTTTTATAGAACTCTTTTTTCTCTGACATGATTCGTACACAACCCCCATATTCTATATTTTTCCATTAACCCATAGCCATTGCAGTCTATGACTTAGTGTGAGGTCATATCACCTTTTTGTAGCGCATGAGTGTGTAATTATCGTTTGGCTGAATTTCTACAACCTTGAACTTCTTAGCAAAGCTCAATTGCTGATACCCGTCTCCATCCACTAATGTAATGTTCGTGGAGCCGCCGATGATGATCGGGAGCTGCATCAGAATAATTTCATCGACGATATCTTGGTTGAACATATGCCAGTTCAAAAATCCGCCACCTTCGACCATCAGGCTGGTGATCCCGTAGTGTTCCTCTAACTGACGTTCAAGCTCCACAAAATCAACGGTATCCTTGCCGCAGATGAGGCACTCCTTCCCTCTTTCCCGGATCTGCTTGATCTTACCTTCATCCCGTCCTTTCTCGGTCGTGACAATAATCGTCTTTCCCTGATCCGAAAGCACATTGCAGTCCATCGGAATATCCAGGGTAGTCGTCGGTATGATACGGATTGGATTTTTGTTCTCCTCATACCGATTCGTAAGAAATGGATTGTCGGTCAGGATTGTATTTTTACCAACCATAATGCCCTGCACATTCCCCCGGAACAGATGGATGAATTCCATATCCTCACTGGAAAATAAAGAAAAAAGCTCTTTACTCGAATTCCCGGCTCCCATCGTGAGCTTTCCGTCGATTGAAATTTGGCTGAATATCGTTGTTTTCATTTCTCTTTTCCCCTTATCTGATTAGTTTTTTAATGCGCCCCAGGATGCTTGGAGGGTCTGTTCCATTTTTTTCAAGGCTTGTTCGGGATTGCTTAAAGGCAACTCGATCAGACCCGCATTGAGCGCCTCCCAGACATGGATCATGAAGGGGTAAGTCGGCATCGGCCGTGTGTGGTCTAAAAGCGACAAAATCATTCTTTTATTAGGTGCAGCAGAGGCACTTAGGCGGTGTAGCACCTGCTCCTGAGCCGGAATTCGCTGCACGCCCTGCGTCCACAGGGTTTGGCATTCGTCACTCAGCATAAAACGCGTGAATGACAAAATATCTTCCCGCTCCTCCGTGGTTAACGAAAAATTCGGGTAGATCAGGCCGATGGAAGAAGACATAGATAGCGATTGCTGGCCTTCTATGACTGGAAGCTGGCAAACCTCAAGCCTATCGTTCATATGCTTGTCCAGATGGTTGTAGATCCACTCCCCACAAATAATAGCGCCGATCTTACCGTCAATGAACTGCTCTAGCAGTCCTGTAGAACCGTCGAGACTGACGAGTACGCCCTGATCCATCTTGTCGCGGATGAACTCAAGCGCTTGCTTCATCTCAGGGCTGACGATATTCGGCTTTCCATTCTGTACAGGCCAGCCACCGAAAGCTGTAAGGAACGGAATAAACCAATAGCCCTGTTGTAGATCCGCCCCAATGGGTACGATTCCTTGGGCGGTTAACCTCTCTGCTGCCTCTTCAAACACGTCCCATGTCGCCGGTGCACTGGGGTAAATCTCCGGATTGTAATATAGAACCAGATGATTGCCCCGCAAGACCGGGATACCATACTGGACACCCTCCATTTGCATCGTGGAAAGGGCCTCCTCAGTCAGCACATCCTCAAACAACCCGCCCGGAACCTCGGAGTAAAGACCATTGTCGACATAGGAGGACATATCGGCAGGAACCATCGCCAGATACGGACCTTGGCGGGTATGTTTGATTCGGTTCAAGCGCGCAGTCAGATCCGTAATGTTCATCACTTGTGGCGTAATTTGTACGCTGAAGCGCTCTGTATACAGCTTGCAAATCCCCTCCAGCACTTCAATCGAGGTATCTCCCGGACCGTCAAACTCATGCCATAGCACGATTTCCTTGTTGTTCTTTTCCATTCGCAGCCTCTCTCCCTTTTCTAAAAATTGTTTATGAGCACTAGAGCCTGATTAGGCGCAAGCTGCAAGAAGTCGAACGCCTGACCTACGCTGCTACCCGTTAAAGAGCTATCCAGTGCTACGGTCAATGGGCATCGGCCGGGTACGGCCACGTTTAAATCGACTTGGCAGAAAGCATCGGCACTCAAGTTAAAGCAGCACAGCATCATCTCATCCCCTTGCATATACCCGTATATAGCAGTACCTTCCGGGGATTGAGCCACGAAAAAGTTCTCCGGCTTCACGAGGTGGTGCCAAGCTTCCTTAAATTCACTTAGCTCCGCCAGCAGCGGCAGCATGGGTGCAGGATTAGTCCAATTAATTTGCATGACATTAAAAAAAGCGCGGGAAATCTCCTCACCGTTCGTGTTGTCACCAAGACCACAGTTGAGGGGCTGCTCCTCATTCATTTCATAGCCTGTTGTCACGTAAGGAATTGCGTTCGGAAGAAATTGATTAAATACTGCGATCATCCGGGCAACCCCGACACCGCCACGGCTCGTGATCCGGGGAGTATCTGCCGTTTCTGCACAAGCAAACACATGAATATTCAACTCAGGCAGTTCCTCTAAGAATGAAACCAGGTTCTCCTTAGTAATCTCCGTCATCACGTTCCATCCGCTTCCAAGCATAATGTTGTAGCCCGTGTTCGCTGCCTTCCTGTGATTGCGGTTGAACAAGTCTTCACTGATCAGAAGCGCATTCGGATTCATCTCTTTAACCGTGTCAAAAATACGAGTCAACAACGGAATAGGAAGCACATGTCCGATGTCGATGCGAAAGCCGTCAATCCCATACTTTTCGAGATTAAAGCGTACTGCCTGCTCCAGAACGTCCCATAACTCCCAATTCGGCTCCTCTCCCGGGTAGTCATTGCATTTAATCGTATCAAAAAGGACATATGGCGCCTGAGTCGGGCTGATAAGATGTCTCACTTGCGGAGAGAAATCTTTATAGAGGCGCAAGAACGTAATGTCTGTCCAAATCGGCTGCACATCATTAATCCAATCCGAATGCGCCGGAGAGGTTGTTATTCCCATCTCTTGCTCCACCAAAGTTAATAGCTCGTCTCCATGATTAGCAGCTCTTTCCTTCAACTGCTGCCAAAGGCTGGGATGAAGTTCATGGGGCGGCGGTGAGAACTTCCGCAGGAATGCTGCGGTCTCCTGGCTGTGGTAGACCGTCTCCAAGTGGTCAGGCGTACATTCCTCAAAGAATCCAAGCTCAGGAATCGGCGGCGGCGCAAAGCCTTCTAATTCCTCAAGCTTGATCCAGTACACCCATTCGGGATGCTCAGTAATGAATGCACTGTTTCTCGCCGTTACACGAGGAATGAAATCGACAACCGTCTTGATATCAAGCAAATGACAAGCTTCTACCAAAGCGCTAAGCTCATCGTGGATGGTGAACTCTTCCATACCGTCCAACAAGCTGTCATGCAGATTCTGGTCCAAGTGGAATAACGATTGCACAGCGTAAGGTGACCCGATATCCCCCTTCAGATTTAACTTGCTGTACTGGTTTACTGGAAGCATATACAGAATATTGACGCCCATTTTCTTTAACAGCGGCAGAAGAATAAGGAATCTTAGAAAAGTGCCCGATTCGACTGTTCCGTCATGGTTGTAATCCCAGGCCGTCGAATAACGAATTAACGCAGAATAGATCGTGCTTTCGTCTAAATTCGTGCGTTCCTTGAGCAAATACCTCCAGGAAAGCTTGTCTACATACCTCAAATGCTCTGTCAAAAAATCGTACGGATGCACACATATTTCACCGTCTTTTTCGAAGAGAATAGGCTTATAGCTGCACTCATTCCACACTGCAGGTATCCAAATTGGCTCTACCTCTCTGGCCTTGTGCATAGACAAGTAATCCTGAACAAGTCTAATTTTTCCTTCTTTGCCCATGAATAGATCCACCCCTCGCTAATTACAGCTCCACATTTAGGGAACAAAAACCGTCTTCACGGTATCACTCTCAACCACCTTCAAAGAATTCAATTCATAGCCGATCAACTCGTTGATTGCTGCTTCGTGCTGATTGAGCTTAACTTTTCTAGTCACCAGTTTCTCCAGTTCAGGTGTCTCAGCAGCAAACCGTATAGCTTCCTCGAACATGTAGCGGTATTCGCCTGCTGCGATAATTTTGATGGCATGCTGTACGAATTTGGTAGGAGAAAAGGTGTACCGGTAATTCGCATTAATACCAAAAGGAACGATGCGGCCTCCACGCTCAATCCATTGCTCCGCCATTTCGAGCTGAGTGCCTACCGTGTCGATAATCACATCAAACTTATGTCCCGAGCAGATCTCGTCTACAGTAGCTTCATGTAATTGGGAAGGTGTCAGAGCATAATCTGAGATTTCTCTGGCAAAAGCCAGCCGGTAAGGATTAATCTCCGTCGCAACGGTAAGCGCCGCCTTGGATTTACTCACAATTTGACTTAACAATCCCATCGGACCCGATCCAAGAATGAGCACCTTATCGTCTGCAGTGACATTAGCCTCTTTGAAATTGTGCAGCACACAGGCAAGAGGCTCGATCAAAACCCCTGTTTCCCAGCTCATATGGTCAGGAAGCTGGTGTGCAAACGTTTGTACAGTAGAGTAAAAAAAAGTGAATGTCCCATTTCGATTCAAACCTGCAATAGGCATCCCATTTCCATCGGTGCCCGTACAGAGGTGCGGCTGTTTCTTCAAGCAAAAATAACATTTCTCGCAGCTTTGATTCGGATCAATAACCACGCGGTCGCCTACCTTAACGCGGTCAACGTTGCTGCCGGTTTCAATTACGGTCCCCACAGCCTCATGACCGCGAATAACGCCTGGAACCCCCTCCTCTTTCCCCGTGATGACTGCTAAATCTGTTCCACATACACCCGTCATCTCAATCCGGATCTTGACTTCATCCGGTGCTGCAATTCTAGGCTCTTCCCATTCGCAGAGCTCCAGCTTATGATTCGATGTCCACACAAGCGCCTCCATACGCATTCTCCTTCCCCATTCACTTCTTTACTATCCATATTCACCCAGAATATATCATAGCTACCACGTAAAAGTAAGGTGAATTTTGTCGAATAATGTTAATAAATACATTTTATATAAAACTATAATAGTAAGCGCTTTAAATTTGACATTCGGATAACATACCATAACAGCTCAAAGGGAGTGTTCTCACACTCCCTTTGAGCTGCTTCTTAGGATAGGGAACTTACAGTAATGACGACATTCCCCTTCTTATGTTTTTGTTCGACATAACGATGGGCATCCGGAATTTGTTCCAGCGAATAGCATCTATCAATAACAGGCTTAAGGGTACCGGCCTCAAGCTGCTCTTGGAGGAAGATAAGATCTTCAACGCGAGGCTTGTGTGACATATCCACACTCACATACGTCCCGTTCGTACGCAGGGCTTTTTTGAATGCCGATTTTTTGATTTTCGATATCGTTTGCCCGACGGCATCAAAGATCAGATCATAGCTTTCTTCATGCGCCATAAACTTCTGTTTCGTATAATCTATGACCCGATCGGCTCCTATAGATCTTACCAGCTCAAGATTAGCAGTACTGCATACCCCTGTTACATCTGCCCCATAATATTTGGCAAGCTGGACCGCATAAGTTCCCACACTTCCAGAGGCTCCATAAATAAGCACCTTCATTCCGCTCGCGATGTTCCCCTTCCTTAGAAAGTTCAGCGCGGTGAGCCCCCCGACGGGAACAGCAGCAGCCTGCTCATAGCTCACATTGACCGGCTTCATGACCACCAGTCCATCTTCAGGCAGACATTTGTACTCGGCATATGCACCGAAGCCGAAACCACAAGACGCAAATATTTGATCGCCAATCTTAAAGCGTGTTACATTTTTGCCTGCGGCTTCAACTTCCCCGGCTAACTCAAACCCCAATATCGTTACCTTTTTGGGCCTTAAGAGACCATTGTACAATCTTGCAAGGAACGGGGCGGCCTTTCGCATACGCCAGTCCCCCGCTGTTACCGTTGCCGCATAGATTCTGACAAGTACTTCGTTATCCTTCGGTGCAGGTTTCTCTAGCTCCTTCAGGTGAAGCACATCAGGCGAACCGTATTTGGCATATACCATTGCTCTCATCCTTTACCCCCTATCTATTTCCCACTTGGCTCCTCTGAATTTCCCCCGTAAAAGAATACCTCTTCGAGCGGCAAGTTAAAGGTGCGGGCTATACGAAAGGCCAACTCCAGTGAAGGAGAGTAATTTCCTTTTTCGAGAGCTACGATCGTTTGTCTGGTTACACCTGCCTTGTCGGCCAGCTGCTGCTGGGTCATTTCATTAAGATCGAATCGTAATTTTCTGATGTAATTGCCAACAAGAACTTTGCCCATCTTAGACTCCTCTCCTGTAGTAATACAGTCTCGATATTGAACCGGTTACGTCTGACAGAAATCCAGCGGCGATTAGGATGATGAACATTACCTTCAAAGGCTGGTCTATAACCAATGAGCCCATAGCCAATAGGAAGCCACTGACAAACATAGCAAATGAATTTCGGAGGGCCAACAAGTCAATGCGCTTATCCAGTTCGTCCGCGAATGCAGGTTCCTTTTCACCTGTCGTCATGCGGAAGATGATGTTAAAAACAATGCTGATCACGATATGTGCCGCGATGGAAACCAAGGTCAATACAAGAATGAAGGAACCCCAGTAATGGAAGGTTACTTTTGAATCCAACACTTCATTTGGATACTGCGGGTACCTGTACAGCAAATACACTGTAAAAATGAGCAGGGTGCTGATTAGCGATACGATGCTCTTCTTTTCCTGATAAGTCATGTATGACACCGCCTTTAGTATAGTTCACTAAACATAATGTATACCAAACCATACACCATGTCAACTTTATCATACAAAAAAACGTCAACACCCCAAGAAAATGGATATTGAGTATGTTATGAATACTGACTTATAGTCTTCTCCAGCAACTCTCTGACACATTCCTGCAACTCCCTTGGAGAGACCACCTTCACTTCCGGTCCGTATGCAAGCAGCTTCTGCGCCGTGAACGGGAACTCTTCCACAGGAATAAGGCCCCGCCATTCCCTGTCCAGAACTGAAGCGAATACCCAGTCCGACTCCGCCAGCCTTACGCCCATATCTGTAAAATGTAATATGACCTCGGTGCTATCCCTGGTCTCCCCGGCCTTCATCCATGCTGCGAGCGTTGGAAGTGACTCCTCTATTCGGTGAGGCCCTTCCTCCAGCTTCTCCATCCGATCGACCCGATACAGGCGAATCTCACCCTGCTTGCTGGCGGGCATATACCAATACCCTTGTTCATAATAGATCCCGAGCGGATAGACCTGCACATTCTTCTTGCCGCTGCGGGAATGATAAGCAAATGAAATCTCTCTCTTCTCCACGGCTGCACCTAACACCTGGGTCGTTAACGGCGCTGGGCGTATCGAAGAGTGCTGAAGAACGGCAAGATGCTGCTTCGAACGCCTAATCAGATCCCGCACATCATCCGGCAATCCGGAATAATATTGATCTGCCAGTTGAGCCCGGATGATTCCATAGGGAAAATCCGGAATATGCTCCAAATATTCAATCATCAGGAACAATCCCAACGCCTCGTGCTGTGTTAATTGAAGGGGTGGCAAAATCCGGTTCGGCAGCACCCGGTACCCCCCGTGTATGCCTACCTCCGAATACAGAGGAACCCCCATCTGCTGCAGATAATCCAGATCGCGTTGGATCGTCCTTAGCGATACTCCGAATCGTTCCGCCAGCTGGCGGGCCGTAAATTTGGTCCTTGAATCCAATGTCCGCATAATTTCCAGTCTTCGATTAATCAATGGCTTCACCTAACTACGTCATATTTTGTCATAGTTCAAGTGTATCATTGAATCTAGAAGGGAGCGATAACAATGTCAAAACATAAAGTTGTGCTATACATCGCTATGAGTCTGGATGGTTACATCGCAAAGCCCGATGGCTCTGTCGATTGGTTGTATGAGATCGAAGGGAATGGAGGGGATAACGGGTATAGTGAATTCTATGGAACTGTGGGAAGCGTAGTGATGGGGCGGAATACTTATGAAGAGGTGCTGAAGCTAGCCGATGAATTCCCCTATGCAGATAAACCGGCTTTTGTCCTTACGCGTTCCGGGCAATCTCCTGCGCCACATGTTGTTTTTACAGGCGAATCCATTGACCGGCTTATCCCCCGGTTACAACAAACCTCAGAAGGCAAGGTCTGGATTGTAGGCGGTGGATTGCTTGTCCAGAGCGTCCTGAAGCTTCAATTGCTGGATGAGCTCCAAATTGCGCTTATTCCCACCATTCTGGGAGAAGGCATTCCCTTATTCCCTGCCGGAACAGTGCCAGAGAATCTAACTTTAACCCATTCCGAGAGAATGGGTCAGATCGTGATGCTTCATTATCAAACACTTGGGTCATAATTGCGAAATTAAAGAGTATTCGTGTGGGTGCCCTTTAATTGTGGTATAAATTCAAATGTCAACGTTGATTGGAGTCTCAATAAAACAGCGGCAGGCTAGGACTATGTCCTCTATTTGTTCTTCACCGCTTTAACCAAGCTCTCGATAAACTGAATAGGAAGGGTGGTATCCCGGGGATTCCCGGTGGCAGCCGAGTTCACGACGATCACTAGATCCAGGTCGGGTACGATGGTCAGATATTGGCCGGCATAACCCATACCAAAAACTGCCTCGTGCCCGCCGTACTGATTCATCCACCAATGGTGGCCATATTCGCCGAAAAACACATTTCCCTCCGAATGCCGAGAGGTCGATTCCCGGATCCATGCTTCCGAGACGATGCGCTTGCCATCCCATACGCCACGGTTAAGCACCAATTGGCCAATCTTGGCCAGATCCCTTGGCTTCATCTTCAGGCCGAAGCCCCCTGAATTCGAATCGTCCGGTGAATGGGGCCACTTCATGCTATCAATTCCGAGAGGACCCAACAGATGCTCCTTGGCAAAATCGAGTTCGGATTGCCCAGTCGTTTTCCTGAGAATCGCCGCCATTAATTGGGAACCGCCTGTATTGTAATTCCATATTTCACCTGGCCTAGAATCCATCGGTTGGCTGAGTACAAATTGGTTCCAGTCCTTGGTCTCCGTCATAGGCTGGATCATATAATTCCAATCAGTCCATTCCGGGAAATGTAAGCCACTTGTCATGCTGAGCAAGTGCTCTAATGTAATGGATCTCTTATCGGGTGAATCGAACAACTCCTTATATTCGGGGAAAAATGGCTCTATCGGCTCATTTATTCCTTTCAGATAACCTTTGTCGATAGCTATCCCGATCAAGAGCGATGTCACGCTCTTGGTGATCGAGTTTATAGCCAGCTTGGTATCCGACATGCCATCCTTGTAATACTCGGAGACAATTGTGCCGTCCTTAACAACTAGCATGGAGAGAACCGGCGATTCCTTGACATATTGCATCACTGCTTCGACTTCCTTGGGATCCATCTCAACCTGCTCTGGAGTGCCGATCGGCCACTCCCCGTTTGGCAAGTTGATCACCTTGGAGTTGCCGGGGGACAACGCAGGGGCTAAGGACTTTTCCGGAGAGCAAGCGGACGTGGTAAGGATCAGGCAAGCTGCCCCTGCCAACACGGCTAGCTTGGCATAACGGAATATTTCGGTCATACATGAACACACCCTTTAAGGTTATTCTTCTATCTTCCCTTATGGTAGTGTAATGGGCGTGGATCGTCTTCCAATTTCTTGCTACCCGATTAACAATTCTTGCTATAATAGAGATCGGATTTAATCAATAATGGGAATAAGGGAGGGCGGTGAAACGGATGGTGACAGCCAAAGCCTTGGAATTGGAATACCGGTACCGGGTCAACCATGTCGTCAACTACATGGAGGAGCATCTTACGGATCCATTAACCCTTAAAGAAGTGTCGGACGTGGGCGCCTTCTCCCCCTTTCACTTCCATCGGGTGTTCAAAGCGGTGATGGGTGAGAACGTGCACGGGTTTACCCGGCGGATCCGCATCGAGAAGGCAATCAAGCTACTGTTGTTCCACCCAAACCGGAGCATAACTGATATCGCCTTGGATTGTGGTATGCAAACCCCGGCCCACTTTTGCAGAGTGTTCCGCGAGCATACCGGCCTGAGTGCTTCCGAATGCCGGGACAGGTTTCCTCTCCAGACGATTGCGGAACGGTTTAGGGCCCGGTTCACCTTTGAAAAGTCCACCGAACTGTCCCGCAAGCTGGCGGAACTCCCGATTGAGATTCGGAACCTTGCTCCAATGACTGCTATCTACGCCCGGTATAGGGGAACCATCAATGAAGGAAAAATCAATTCGGACATTACGGGGCTATTTGAGCGGGTAGCCTCGTGGTTGGACGCGAGAGAAGCACTAAAAAAAGGAAGTATGACGGTCGGACTCATCCTCGACGACCCTTTCATCACGCCGGACGGCAGACACAGGTATGACGCTTGCATTACAACGGAGCAACGGATGACGCCGACTGGCGATCTGGGCATCCGGACGATTCCTGGAGGCAAATACGCCATTGTGCGGATGACCGACAGACCGGATACGGTGAAAGATCTGCTGCACCTGGTCTCCATCGAGTGGCTTCCCCTAAGCCCGTATATATGGGACGTTTCACGTCCGGCCCTAGAGATTTACTTCCCCAACTCCCTTCACCATCCGGATGGACAGTGCGAAATGGAATTCGGCATCCCGATCAAACTAAATGAAGCAAGCTTCTGGTAGCTGAACACCCTCTCGTTCCACTGCCAGCAAGGACTTCACGTCAAACTGTTCCCCCTACTTATGATACGGTTCGTAACGGTTGGAATGGCAAGTTCCGGCCCATGGAATTTTGAAAGACTCACGGATCCAATCAACTGGCCGTTTCTCTTCAAAAGTTTTAAGGCCATCCTTTACGGGATGGCCTTGTATCATTTACCGGTTCAACTTTGACTTTATCGGAAGTAGTAAATCCAATTGTACCACCTTATCGATTTCCTCATTGCTTAAATGATACTGGTTGATGTAATTCAAATGCTCTTCCTTTGAACCATACATACATCATAAACTTTTGCAACTCCATCCCCGTTTCATACTCCGGTGATTTTCCAATTACTTGGATCGAAGCCACTGGTGAAGGCGGAAGGTAAACAATCCGTACATCCTTAAGCGTGGATAAATGTTGATCTGCCTTGATCAAATCGTTCATGGATAGGTCCTCCTTGAGATTACTTTTGGATAAAGGAAGGGCTTCAACGATCTGTAGCAGAGTTTTATCCTTCCAGACTCCCGGGTTCAGCTTCACTTCGGCATGGAGCTTGAGTTGATCTACCAAGTTTTGCAGTACATTGTGAATGACAGACAATGCCGTCATTTCGCTGGATAGTTCATACATCTTTTCTTGGAACACAGCAAGTGCGATCCTGGACTCATCACTCTGCAGAATCCTTTGAATTTCCTTCAACGGAATTCTCAGCTTTATTGGATGACCGCATGTATCACTTCCGCGATAGTAAAGAAATCTTCTTGGTTTATCTCTAATTCCAGGCATAATGATCATTAATTGATTTTAGTCTAATCAGACTATATAATGACTCAATTAGCCTATATTAGTTATGTAAAGGAATGAAGATTAAATGATAAAATCATTTTTAATGTTGGGTCAATCTAATATGGCAGGCCGTGGATTTTTGCATGAAGTCGACCCTATATATAATGAAAAAATAAAAATGCTGCGTAATGGACAGTGGCAGATGATGACAGAGCCGATTAATTATGACCGTCCGGTCTCCGGAGTAAGCCTGGCGGCGTCTTTCGCCAATGCCTGGTCGAAAGCCCATTCTGACGAAGAAATTGGGTTGATTCCCTGTGCAGAAGGTGGCAGTTCTTTGAATGATTGGCATCCGGAGGGCATCCTTTTTCAGCATGCTTTGTCCGAAGCCCGCTTCGCCTTGCGGTCCAGTCAAATCTGCGGGATTCTGTGGCACCAGGGTGAGAGCGACAGTTATCAATCGCTGCATGAAACGTATTACGAGAAATTAACCCTTATCATCGAGACCCTAAGAAACGAATTGAATCTTGATGAGGTGCCGCTCATCATTGGCGGACTTGGCGATTTCCTTGGGAAGACTGGTTTTGGACAGCAAGCGACAGAGTATAGACAGATCAATGAACAATTGTTGCGCTTCGCTAACGAACAGCCACATTGTTATTTCGTAACGGCAGCAGAGTTGACCGCGAATCCTGATGGCATTCATATCAACGCGGTTTCGCAACGCAAATTTGGCTACCGCTATTTCGAAGCTTTTGCGAACAAGTGTCATGTCCTGGAGCCCCTCCCGGGCGAGGAGCAGTCACTGAAAGTGGAGCGCGACTATTCGAAAACAGAACAAATCTACCTTCATAGCATGGATTTGGCTTTGGGTAAAATCACTTACGCGGAATTCGAGGCGCAGATGGTGAAGGTTATGCAGCCTTAATCCCTTTCGCTTAAAGGGTCTATCTGCGAAAACAAAGGGCGGCCTGGAAGGCCGCCTCTGTTGTTTATACTATGAATAGATAGGCTTGCTTCATAATGATTCTTTATAATAATTCCTTCAGTACATTCTTAGCCACACGTACCTTCTCCTCATTAGCCTCACGGAGCATGCCTACCATATCCTAAATATCACGCTCTGCTGCAGTAACCATGTATTGAAACCCGCCTATCTCCCCAAGCGCCTCCTGCGACAGGCCCCGCTCTTTCCGCAGAGCACGAATCCGGGCGCCTACCTGCTTCAATAATTCCTTATCCATCACCGTGTTCACCTCTCCATGTCCAAAGTGTAGACAAGTCTCCTAAATGCGGCTCTTAAATGCTATTCTCTTATGAGCGACACACAGCACTCCACATGTGATGCATTTGGAAATCTCCATTTTTCAAGTGACTATATATTAAACCAATACACATCGTTTTGCTTTAGAAATTTAAAATTCGCTTTTTCAACAAGTTTTCTAGAAGCAAGGTTGGACTCCACACATGACCATTGGGGCAGTAACCCTCTTTCTATACATTCATTAACAAACGTTTGAGTAAGTATCTGCCCGAGACTCTTTTTTCGGTGTTCTTCCTCTGTTGCAATGTCAATTGCAATATAACGATTAAATCTGGCAGTTCCAACAATAACAGCAACAATTTTATCAACACACATGATGCAAAAAGCTAGGCTCTTATTAAAAAAGTCGTCTATGCTCTCCCAAGACCCTAGTATTCGTTCAGTAAGCATTTCTTGATTTTCAATCTTCCTCTCTTTTATCAGATTCCATAATTCAGAATTAACTTCATGTACGGAATATTGTTCAGGCAGATTAATCTGTTTAGGGTACCTCTCATTTTTTCTGTAATGAAACTCTTTTTCGCTTTGTATAGATTCGGTTGAAAACATCTCCAAAACATGTTTTCTTAAATTCTCGCTTTCAATTGAAAACTCAAAGCAGTCTATCTTTCTCAACTTTAGCAGTGGGAATAATTCTTCATAAACAAATGCTAAAATTGTGTTGTATGTCTCTTGGGATCTGATTTCACCTAAAAAAGCAAATCCCCCAACTGGATAAGAGTTTGCAATTGCAACAGTGGGATATTCAGCATTATCAACCCATAAATCTCCTTTGCACTGGCCGGCAACAATTCCCGAAAAGCTAGGACAGTGGGGAGGCGTGATCTTTTCATTCGTAATTTTGTAAAGACCATCTATTTTAATCATATTTACCCTCATCTCCTACGTATTTCTTATATTCGCGTAAGCAACACACAGCACTCCACATCTGTGGAGCATTTACGCCCCTATCCGCAGATAGAGCATTGCAGCTTCCACCCTCAATTCGATCCTCTGCTTTACCACTACTTACGATACGGTTCAGCTTAACGAGTCTATCGGCGAAAAATCAGGGCCATGGCTCTTCCGTTCCTATGCCACAAAATTTCTGAGACCGAGATTCGGCATCGATAAGAATTTTTGAGGGTTCCTGTTGAGAATGCCCAACTATCCTTAAAGTCACCAGCTGCTAAATAACCCCGGGGCGTAGAATATTTTTCATCGAAAATCTATTTAAATTTAAATTAAATGCCGATATAAGCCTTAAGTCAGATTTACACTTAAAAAAATAAATTAAGGAGCGTTTTTCTATGAAAAGGAAAGTTTCAAAATCGATTCTTCTATCGTTAGTAGCTTGCTTACTCATTCCAGGTGTAGTTGCCGCAGCAGGGGATACCTCGCCACCTACAAAGACTTCTAAAGATTTTACAGATTTGGCAGGTCTGGATGCGTCTCTTCTTGCCAAAATTGATGCATTGCTAGCCAAGGGATACATAGAAGGTAATGGCACCGACAAATTTGATATTACGGGAAACATGACGCGTGCGGAATCTGCTAAACTTGTAGCTAAAATTTTTGACTTAACCGTCCAGCCGGGAGCCAATTCGTCCTTTAAAGATGTGAACGATACGGATGCTTCTTCGGCTTGGGCAATTCCGTTTATTGAAGCGGCAAAAAAAGCTGGAATCATTAATGGCATGACGGACACCACATTTGCACCAAAGGATAACGTAACTACTGGGCAGCTTGCTACAATGCTAGTTAAGGGGTTTGGTAAAAAATCTGAGGTGCAAACGACGACTCCATGGTATCAGGGTTACTTAGATGTTGCCAAAGTGAGCGGTATTGATCTAGGCAACGATGGAGCCAAGCTTGCTACTCGCGCCGATCTTGTAGTCGGATCCTATGCAGCAACAGAAGCTATAGACAAAGCTAAAGCTGAAGCATCAGGAACAACACCAACACCAGCACCAATACCAACCCCAACCCCATTACCAGCAGTAACACCAGCACCAGCACCAGCACCAGCACCAATACCAACACCAACACCATTACCGACGCCAATACCGACGCCAACACCGACGCCAACACCAACACCAACACCAACACCAACACCAACACCAACACCAACACCAACACCAACACCAACACCAACACCAACACCAACACCAACACCAACACCAACACCAACACCAACACCAACACCAACACCAACACCAACACCAACACCAACACCAACACCAACACCAACACCAACACCAACACCAACACCAACACCAACACCAACACCATTACCATCACCATTACCAACACTATTACCAACACCATTACCAACACCATTACCAACACTATTACCAACACCATTACCGACGCCAACACCAATGACTCCACAAGCTGCGTTGGAAGCGATTAATGCTTACTATGGCCAGCCAGAGCCAAATGTCGATACGCCTGACGAATCCATATTTGACATTGCTGGAGTAACAGGTGTCACTCAATCGAACTTAATCTATATTGATTATGCATTGAGCACGGACGCGAAATCTCCATGGACCGTAACTGATATTCAAGCGATAGTTAATGAAGTTCGTGCTGGACTAGCGTTGACAGAGATCAGTAATTACTTTTGGGATCCTGGATATGCCCCTAAGCCTGACGCAACAACATTTGCCGTTGCAGGGATAACGGGAGTAACCACTAACAATTTAGACCAAGTATTGGAAGGGATTGGGTATGCCCATGATCACAGATATGAATATAACCCGCCGTTTTCTTTAACTAACAGCAATCAGCTCCAAGCTGTCGTTAACGATTTGTTGGAATACAATGAATTAACCTAGAATAATAGCGGCGTAAGGGAGGTGATCCCTACGCCGCTATTTCTTTATAAATTTGATCTTTAGGTTTGATTGGGATGACGGTACCTGGGGACAGCGCCTGCCACAGATTTATTTCGCCATACTTATATTACGGTTCACCGCGTAACCAAAACACAATTTCTTTTATGTCTTTTCCATCCGGTTCGACTTCTATCATACTTCTAGTGAATCTCGACAATCTTACTTTACCAAACGAAGCGGTGTTTTTTCTACTATGAGAAAATCGGCTTGCTGCCTTATGCGGATCGAAAACAAAATGGGCATCGGGTCTATAGTAGTGAACAGGTGCAAAGTATCCTATTTTTAACTAGACTGAAGGCCACGGGTATGACGATAGAAGAAATGAAGCGATATCGGGAGCTTTCAAGCCGCGGTACCGATGCCATTCCTGAAAAGATGTCTATGCTAGAAATTCATAAGCAAAAGATCCAAAATGAAATCTCTAGATTAATGGAGGTTCAGAAGATCATCGAATATAAATTAGATCACTATCATGAAATTATACAGGATCCGGATTTTAACGATACGGGTTGTACGCCTACTCTTAAATAGAAAAGGAAATCACTATAATCCAGGCCTAGAAATCAGGGAACTCGCCTTAGTGACAGCGGGGTTTCTTTATTTAATAGAAAACAGCAAATGCAGTGTGTAAAAACTTGCCGTTATTTATGATACGGTTCACCGCGCTAGCTGAAGCGGCAAGTTTTAGGGCCATCCTTAGTGGGGTGGCCCTTTCTTAGATCTCGCTTAATTAAACTAACGTTCCTCGATAGTGGAATACCCTATGCAAAATAAGAACGCACGTTAGTAGCATAAAAAAAGGAATTGCAAATTTGCAGTCTCAGCTAGATGGCATCCTGCTGTTTCAGCCATCTCAGAATCGCTTGGTTTGTTTCTTCCGGCTTTTCTTCCTGGATCCAATGACCGCAGTCCAGATTGACCACTTCCACATTGGGCACGAACTTCGTCAGGTTTTCAGACTTCGCAACCACATCCCGGTCGCCGTAGATCATGAGGGTCGGCTGCTGGATGATGGGGTTCGCCTCCGCCAATAAGCGCCAGTTGCGGTCAAGGTTCCTGTACCAATTTATGCTGCCCGTGAACCCTGATGTTTCAAAAGCGGAGACGTAAACGGCCAGCTCGCTTTCGCTCAATACGGGCTCACCGAGCGGTGTTTCTGCTCTGGCGAGATTGATCAACGCCATACCTGGTTCAGGTGCTCTGAGAGGCTCGTTCTTCCGATACAGGTTGCGAAGGAACCTGTATGTATTGTCTTCGAATACGGCGTCCGCGACGCCTGGCTGTCGATTGAAGTGGACGAAATAGAAATCGCCGCCAAGTATTTCTTCCATGAACTCGATCCAGGGTTTTTCTCCGCGCTCTTGGTAAGGCAAGCTCAGATTTATCACTTTATTGACGCGGTTTGGATGCAACAAGGTCAGTCCCCAAACGACGAATGCACCCCAGTCATGACCGACAAAGGTAGCGTCCTCGTATCCATAGTGATCGAGAAGCGCAATAAGATCACCCGACAAGTGTTCAATGTCATAGTCTGTTACTTCGGTCGGACGAGATGAGTTGCCGTAACCCCGCTGGTTGGGTACTATGACATGGTAGCCCGCTGCGACAAGGGCGGGCACCTGATGGCGCCAAGAAAAGGCATGCTCTGGCCAGCCGTGACAGAGGACAATGGGTTTTCCGGCATTTTGCCGGCCTGCTTCAAAAACTTCGAGTTCCACACCGTTGACTGAAATAAGGGTTGACTTGGGAAAATCGGTTGGATTAAACATGTAATGTAATTACCTCCTTCTTGTGATACATGTAGTATAATGGATAAAGGATGACATCTTATTGTCATCATTCTAAAATCATGTACAAAAAAGAGGGCCATTATGGACAAAGTGGAGAGACTCATTTCGATTATCATGATATTGCTGAAAAAAAAGGTTGTTTCTACAAGGGAATTCTCGCAGCTATTTCATGTTTCCAAAAGAACGATCCTGCGCGATATGGAAACATTAAGCTTATGCAACATTCCGATCTACTCTGTCATCGGGGTCAAAGGCGGCTTTGGCCTAATGGATGAATACAAGGTGGATAAACGCCTATTAAGCAGCTCCGATTTACAAAATATATTAACCGCGCTGGGCGGATTGGAACAACTTCTCCTTACTGAAGACGTTGAAAGAACGATAAAAAAAATAGAGGCAATGGTTAGCCCCTTGTCTCTGAATCGTTCCATTCGACTGTCGTTTTATGATTGGCAAGGTCGGTCCGAAATACTTGAAACCTTAAAGACCTGTCAAGAATCCATTTCAAAGAATAGGCTTGTTTACTTTGATTATACAGATAAAGACGGGGCTGTAACGAATAGAATGGTCGAGCCGTATGAGCTGCATTTCAGCGAATCGAGTTGGTACTTAAAAGGCTTCTGTTTGCATCGACAGGGATCTCGAACATTCAAGCTATCTAGGATCGATCATATTACGATGAATGAACGCGCTTTTCAGCCCAGAGACGATTGGCCGGAGCAAGGACATGAATCAAGTTATCTACCGCAATTCGTCACGATTAAGGCATGGATATCACCTAACATAAAAGATCAAATCATCGAAAGGTACGGTCGAAAAAGCATTGAGGACCATGGTTCCGGACTTCTATTAGCAACCCTGTATGTCCCTCAAAATCATATAGGATTTCAACTTTTAGCAAGCTTCGGTACTCATCTAAAAGTTGCGGAGCCCTTAACCTATGTAGAAGACTTTCGTAAATTTTTAGATCAAATGGTGGAGAACTATTCTTGATTAGGGGCTCGTATTGGCATATGTGACTGATGCCACATGAGTTGGGTCTTAGGCGCTTCTCATGGAATTAGTATTGAAATTTCAACCCAACTTTTCGCCGTCACTTATGATATGGTCACCGCGCTGTCTGTAACGGCAAATTTAAAGCCCCTTTTAAGATACCTTTGAGAAAATGCTTCGCAACCGTTCAAAGGGGGGGCCTCTGTCATCTTCAGATGACAAGAACACCCCTTCTTATCCTGCCTTGCAAGCACTAACCTTCTTCCTTTGGCCAACCGCCCCACGAGTTGCCCATATGTCTATCCGGGTCGTACGCTTCATGAATGTTATCCACCTGAAGTGAGATAATCGGCTGTAGCTGACCCCGGCTGTTCGTGAAGTCCAACTTCGGTACCTCCGGGCAGCCAATAAGTCCCAAACCGACACCCCCGACGTTTAGCCAAGCCTCTTGGTCGCCTGGGGCATATTCAAACGTGAATGGAATGCCAAGCATCTCCTTGTACCACCTCACGGAAGCTTCCAGATCACGAACCAATAATTAGACAACCGCATAGTTTTAACGTTGACTGCCATAAAGTAATCCTCCTTCAAATCGTTCTTCGCAATATATAACGAAAGCTACCGCGAAAAAGAAACGGGCACTGCTAAATATTTTGAAAAAAATCGATACCATATTCTGAATCAATTACCCTGACCCCTTCTAATGGGTTCATTTTCATTTTTAGGAGGCTTCTAAGTTTGAGGATCATCAAAACACAGCAGAGCGTTAACATGCTGCGCAGCGCCAGAACACTTTCGGCGGCACTCCTCGATCAGATTGAGGACTATTTCGCTTGGGACATGTTTAACAAGCTCCCCAACTTGGGAGTGTAGTGGATTTCTTTCGCTGGCCTGTACGTGACGCCGTCCGGCTCACGGTTCCGTAAACAAATACAGCTCCTGGTTAAATGCCGCGTCTCTTCGAGCTCCCTCATATTATCGTCCGCAGCCAAGCCCTGAATGTCTAAGATGGCTCTGATATTTTAGTACCGCCGAACATTACATAAATATAGCTTCTTGAAACTTAATTTCCAGCTCTGCTAAATGACTTAAAGCTTCACCTATCATACGCCAATCACCGTTTACCGCCAGCGAGTGGCACCTGCCATACACTTCTGACTGTAACAGCTTAATTTCGGCTAAACCACCATTCTCACTTCGGAAGAATTCGCTAAAGTTCAATGCACGTCTTGCCGCTACCTGAAACGCAAAATGTGTCAAATGACCCAGCAAACTAGGGTTAATATCGCCACCCAGAATATATCTCTTTAACTCTGCTATGGCATCACTTCCTATTAACCAGTTACGTTCCGAGCATTGTCCTTCTATATCGTTATAAACTTGTCTGAAATACCGGATAGCCTCAACGCATATTTCCTGATGATTCGGGTGCTTAACTCGTTTGGGGGCACACCAGTAATGATAGGTCATATCATGTGGATACAATCGGTATTGAAGATGACTTGTTTTACTTGCTTTTATCAAGTCTTCCATTGGAAGCATTGCATAAGGATATCCTGCAGGGTCATGGAGTCTAACCACTCCATTCTCTACCCCAAAAGCCAGCACATAATGATCGCAACCATGTAGATAACTATGATTAGGCATATATCTTAAATAACCCATATCCAACGGTCCTAGCAATACTGGATGTTGTTTGATTGCAGTTGTAAGTATTCCTTCAATATTTGAACTATCTATGCTTGAATATTCGGTAATGGTGAATCCCAGTATGTCCAGTGCCTTGCTTACTCCGATATGTGGAACGCCGTTCGAAAAGAATACCATGTTGTCCTCTTTAAACCAGAGCGCTCCAAGTCCAACGCCAGACAAGACTTCAATAGATTCCGCAGGTATTCTTTCCCCCACAGTGTCAAGAAGCATGGAAGTGGAATTGGAATAACAATACGCCCCATTTCCTATATAGGTAAACATGAATTTATCCTCCTTCCTCAATTAGCAGACAATAATTACATTTCATTTACCGCTGACCGAGTTCCCGTATTGCCTCTTCGGCAGATTTTACAGATGAAAAAACGCAATAAGCGTATTCGCAAAAGCAAGTAAGGAAAGGAAGCGATAAATTTATTGTCTGCAGTTCGAATGCCGCCAATGTCAACCGTCGATGTCGAATGTACTCCGATAAAGATAAGCCAGTAATAAATGGAAACATTCTTTAAAAAAGATAGGTGAAGCAGCAGGCTCTCTGTGCTATTTCATCTAATGAAATAGTGTCCACTAGATTTGTTTCGATATATTCCATGGCACTATTCATCCTGTCCAACCAATCCATCGTATTCCCTCCCTTCAAGGTAATTTTATCGGAAATAAAAAATGAATACCTTGCAATTTCTGCACGAAAAAGTCAGCAAAAAACTTGCCCTCATGTATGATACAGTTCGGCGTAACATCTGTAGGGTACTTATGATACGGTTCACCGCAATAGCTGAAGGGGCAAGTTTTATTTAATATGTTCTTTGCATAGATTTATAATGATTTTTTCGATACCATATTTTGTATAAACGTAAAAGGGGACCTATAAAGTGAACATTACTATTTCCTATTCCAATCCTAAAGAATTGTTCAGGCTCATCCTTCCAGCACAAATGATCTATTATTATACCCCGGAGGTAAAACATGAAGACCACGTTAAGAAGGTATAGATTACTTTCTGATTTCGAAAGAGTCTCTCAGTTCATGCGATTAAACTTCAAGAAGTATCAGTTGGGAGGTAATGTCCCACAACCTTTTTGGGAATATGCGCATACGCATCCCTATTTCAACCATTCTCTAACACACCGGTTTGGCATATGGGAGGAGAATGATGAAATTGTAGGTGTAGCTTGCTATGAAATGAACATTGGCGAATGCTACTTTTCAACCAAAAAAGGATACGACTTTTTAAAACAAGAAATGCTTGAATATGCAGAGACAGAACTATCCAAGAGATCAGCTGATCAATACAGCCTCGATGTTAGGGTATACGATTATGAAGAACCACTAATCAAATCACTAGTCCAAAAAGGATATCACAAGACATACAGTGAGCCGATCCGAGTTTACAATTTCAGTTCAGGTTTTTCCAAGCGCACCTTACCCGAGGGATTTACACTCATCACTTTAGAAAACGAAAATGACCTACGTAAAATTAACGATGTCATCTGGCGGGGATTTGATCATGGAGACGAACCGGACGATGACCTTGATTCCAGGCTGCTCATGCAGAGTGGTCCTCATTTCAGAAAGGACCTTACCGCAATTATTAAAGCCCCCAATGGAGAGTACGCCTGTTTTGCCGGAATGTGGGTGGATGGTGTGAACGATTTTGCATATCTTGAACCCCTTGCTACAGATCCGCGATATCGCGGTTTAGGGCTGGCAACTGTAGCCGTAACCGAGCTAATGAAGCGCACGGAAGCATTAGGAGCTACTTATTGTTTCGGAGGCGCTCCCGACTTTTATCCCAAAATTGGTTTTGAAACGGCCTGCCACCGGGAAATGTGGTCGAAAGCATGGTCCTAAATCCTTGTAATACATCGGCATAGTCGCATCCTACCCGAACTCAGATATTGTGGGAGGGAGGGCTGCTACCTATGCCATTCCGATTCTGCCAATCGGCCTAACCCTAACTGGAGCTCTTGATTCCACACAGTTGGGGCCTTAAGTAAATGGCTGAGCTGTCATTGTGTTCTAGATGATCGCCTTTCACAACATTACTGGCCTCCGTCCACTCTCAGCATCATCCTCTTTTCCTGATATCTGCTTTGCTGCACCTTATTCCTGGAGCTAAACAGATTTTCTAGCCAATTGTGGCTTCAACTATCTTTTCCCCAAAAACTTGCCCCTACTTGTGATACGGTTCACCGTGCTAGCTGAAGCGGCAAGTTTTTGACTACAAAGCAATTATGAAGTCACATAAAAAGTGATAAGACCATACCTTATTCGGCGACCTTATCACTTTTTATTTTAGAATGTATAATTTTCTACCTTATATGAATACTCTTAAGGAATTCTAATCAATCTCCTTTGTATCTTGTTCCAGTGCCTTTTGGTTTGAAGGTTTATTAAACTTTCAATTTTGTCATTCTCTTTAAATACCAGATGGGCCCTTTTGGAGTAAGAAATAAAGTTACCATGACCCTTGTAGTTATACCCCAAATGTGTGTATAAAGAATACAATTTTCTTCGGCCAATCTTCCTTCCTGTTTTTATACTCAATTTATTAATTTTCTCAATTTTTTATAGGTTCTATGGTAATACTCCTGTACCTTGGGAAGACCAGTTAGTTCTGAAATTTTATCGTTCACTCTCTCTGAGAGATGAAATTTAGCCTCAATAAAAATTGGTTTTTTCTTGAGAGCACGAATTATATGATATTCGTCGCGAGGATAATCTTGAATAGCATTTATTTCCCCATCTTTTGCAGGATTTAATTTCCACAATGGAACAAGCAAATTAGTCTTACCTGATTCATTTGTACCTATAAATGCTGTTACATCAGATATGTTGATCCAACCGCTATCTTCAACAGAACGAAATTGCTTAACTCTAAAACTGACTAATTTCATTTGAAACCACCTTTGCTTTTTCATATGTATGATACAAGGAGGTCTTACTCTTTAGCCGAATACTTTTTGGACAACTAGATACATAAGTCCATTGTACCAGTCAGGTGTCAATATTTTCTAGTGCTTAATCTCTTTCTTAGCCCAGTTCAAAGCTTTTTGATCTACTTCAGACCTTTACTGGTCACAAAATCATGTTTTCTTATAAATTCTGTTCGTTACAGAGATATTGAACTCAATGGAGGTTCGCGGCAGTGGTATCCATTTGTAGACCCTTCTGATCCTTCTAAGGGCGAAATCCTTGAATTGTTGGGCGACATTTATGGTGAATCGAACAAGTATTTGCAGTTCAATTCTTGCGATTCCTATAGCATGAAGCCTAATTCCTACACCGATGACTCCAAGAGCTATGAAAATGAAGATAATGAAGAGTCGCCCATTCAATACCCCAGACGACTAAAAATCTGGAAGTCCGCTAAATAGAATATTGATGTTATTTGTTTACAAGGAATATGTAGATGCCAGTATTTCCGGTAAATCCATGGGCAAGCGCCCTGCCCTTCAGGACATCGAGAGCGGCAAGATACGCGTGGTTTGGGTAGTATATCTTCCTTCTACATTTGGAGGGGGCTTTGAAGTAAATAGAAAAACTTAATCGTTACATCTATAAAACCAAACAAACTCGTAGAAGCCCGTTTACGCACCGTTCCAACCAGAGGGGGGGGGGGGGGGGGGGGGGGGGGGGGGGGGGGGGGGGGGGGGGGGGGGGGGGGGGGGGGCCCCCCCCCCCCCCCCCCCCCCCCCCCCCCCCACTCTTTCGGTTGGCATGCTGTAAATACAGGCTCCTACGAGCTTTTTATTATTAGGTCTAATATTTGTCTCGGCCATGAGATATTGTAGTTCACTCCCCAGCAAAGTGCCTTCTTTCTTTAATATCTGGATACAGATTCCAGAGTAGTTCTTTAATAAAAATCACCGCCAGTCTTCACTTATGTTTTGTAACACTGCCCTTATTATATTTCTAACAATACAACAGGGCGATACATCTTCAAAAAAGGACAGTTTCTTTTGAGGAAAAAGTAGAAATTATAAATTCCAAAAAAGCAAAAATTTAATTTGTCTGTATCAGTTCAGTCAACCTTATGAAAGTTCACTTTTCTCCACATGAACGCTATCTGGCCACAAGTCATGTCCTATGATAGAAACACAGGCTAATGCAAGTTAAATATTATGCCCCGCTTACAGTTCTAATACTGAATTTCGCAGCATAATAAGCATAAGCAATAATGATAACTATTATAATTACACCAATATACCATTGCCCCCAAAGTGCTAAAAGGATTGGTACAATTATAAATAATCCAAATATGATCCAGTTTTTAGATGAGTGTTTAAACCTTTTCTTTAACAGGACCTCCGAAAGGATTAAATCAAGTACTAATAGGAAAAAAATTCCTGAAATTAAGATTGATATTAAAAACACTTTTTGAGTCCATTCATCAGTAACCGCAATGGTTCCGACAACTAAAACTGTTATCAGTAAAATAAGCAAATTTATTGCCGTATGAAACAACGGTTCAAACAAGGAAACAAGCTTAGTTTTATAATAAACTTCTATAAATTCCATCATTCCACCGTTATTTCTATATGTAACTGAATCATACTGCGTTCTCTTTAGTTTTAATACTTCATCCTTTACTTTCTGATGCAATTCTTTAAGCTTTCTAATTCTATCCCCTTCTACCTCCTCTTCAGTCTCCACCCAATAATAGTAATCTTTTAATAATTCATAAGGTAAATATGAACTTGATTTGGTAATACATTCATCAAGTGATGTCGATACTATATTTTCCCGTAATATTTTCCGAATCGTTACTTCAAGCTCAGAATATACTTCTATTGCTTTCTCTGTTTTTCCTATTGTACTTTTTTGATTCTCAATTAAATATGCCCGGAACTGTTTGTACATCCAAATGGATACAAGGGATATTAGGATATAAAACATTGCCAACGGCGAGTTTGGAAAGAATGCTTTTATCGCAGATACTAAAAAACTTTCACTCATTTTGTTCCCCCTAACATAATTTTTATTTGTGTATCATTTATGTAGACAGTGTTCTATAGTTTCAGAGCAATATTAGTTTACTTTTATATAGTCCGTCATGTAACATTCCACTACGGATATTGACAATATAGTCGCCCCATCGATTCACAAATCAATAAATTCGTTGAGAATATAATGAAAGGAAGAGGGGGTGCGCACCCCCTCTTCCTTTCAAGCTTACTGAAACAGCTTATGAATAAGCACAATGATTAATTCAGCAGTTACGCTGATCACTACGCCCGTTATTAGTTGCTCCAATAAGCTATTCTTTTTGTTTTTGTTCTTCTTACCTTTTTTCATCCGCTACCTCCAGATAATGAAGGCACGTACCGAAACTAGGCAGAACACGTTTTTGTATTCCCTGCTTTAACAGGTTCTACTTTCTCTTGCGAATTATCGCCTTTTTAACTCTTCTTTTTAGATCGGCCCAATGGGTCGATCTTCTCCTCCGCACATATGCGGCAATTTAAAATTCCTCCGAACTGCAGAGCTACGAGTACAATGCCCGTAGTAGGGAACAGTTTTCACCGCCCCTTTTTATTTTATCCTATATATCCCATATATTCAACGGATTTCTGTTCCTTTTTCATTCTATCCGCCTCATAAAAATACTAAATTTCATAGTATATGAAAAAAAATATCTTACTATCTTACTACATACTCTGTAGTACAAATAAACTCGCAGAAGCCCGTTTACTCACCATCCTGACCAGAGTCTGACCTACCCCACTCCTATGGTCTATATGCTGTAAATACAGGCTCCTGCGAGCTTTTTTTCAAAAAACTTGCCTCTACTTATGATAAGGTTCACCGTAACATTTGTAGGGTGAAGTTCCCTGTGCCTACACGTGCAAAAATTCGCCTTACGAATGTTACGATCCCCTACCATACAAAGGCGATATTATTTGTGGTGCATTTCACAGTAACCTAAATCAAATTCTTAAGGAAATTACTACTATTTTTTCAAAAATAGTTTTGGCACAATCGGCATACCACACCATTCTGCGATCGAATTATATTTATCTGCCACATCTTGTGCAATTGAGACGCCATGTCTAAAATTTCTAATCGTTTTACCAAGCAGCGAATTGTCATCCTGAAGTTCCTGCATGAAACGATTGAATCTCCCCAATGCTCCTGATCTAACAATTTCTTCCTTTGACTCGACTGAATTTAGCTTATTCAATCCTTGTTCTAATTTTTCAAACTCAATAACTAATTCAGGTTGCTCAGCACATACTTCTTCCTTCATATATTGCAGATCACCTTGCAGGGCATCAATTGTATTTCTAATTTCAATACTAATCGTTGTGGTATTTTCATTCTTATTACGATTTTCATTATCATTATAGTTGCTATTTTCACTACTGCTTTTATTATCGCTGTGATTGTTATTGTGAATAGAATTATTAAATATAATATGTGGAGTTCCATCCATAAATACGTTCCTCTCCTTTTGTCTTTCTTTAAATGATTCGATTCCATCGAGGAGTGAGGTGACTGAAATCTTCATCATTGATTTTTCACATACAGCCTCCTCATAAGCATACTCTTCGTACCTAAGTAGCATTTTGTAATCATATTTATGCTCACAGCCTATATTACAATTGCATTGAATCTTCTCGGTCAATTTCAACTTATTAATACTATTATGAATTTCATCAAAATAATAACGGATACGTTGTAGTAATTCCCGATTCTGTCTTTTGTTCCTACCAGCAATATGAATTTCAATACGTTTATTAGAAACATTATCAAATAATCTAACCTTTCCCATAGACCCCCTGTACTGTAAGTAAGCACCTTTCTTCCAACATGCCTTATTATTTCCACTCCTATTTAGCAAATAACTATGTGCTTTGACTATGAAACGCGTCATCACACCAGCAGGTAGAAATTCATATTCATACTGAAATGTTAAACAAGTTTCATCATTAAAATTAATATCTTTCAGTTCAATTTCTTCAGTTTCCATAAGTTCAGGAATTAGGTATGTTTTATTCCTCTCAACCTCAAATGACAACTGAAAATTTTCCATTAATCTAAGGATAAGAGAGTATTTATCTTCTGGATATACTTCTCGATTCGTCCATATTGCAGGGAGATCATCTATGTATAACATTCCATTGCGATCTTGCAGTAAGTCGTCTTCCGCATCCAATACTTTGTAGACAGCATCTGTTCCCCAATCGGGATTTAAAATAACGAAGTCCTTTAGCAACATATCTTCTTTAAAATGCAAAATTATACCTAAATCATGCAAATACTGACTTAAACTTTTTGCCTCACCTTCTTTGACATCATACTGATTGCATATTTCCAAATATTTTGTGTAAGAAATTAAATGTTTAAAACTCGCGAGATTTTCCAGATGACTACGTATCTTAATCCAAGACGACAACCACACTATATTGGTTAATGGGAGTGTAATTGCTTCCTCTTTGATACTCTTTTCTAAGTCGTCTATCCCCATTCCGTTACTGCAACTCACCTTATAAGCATCAACGATTTGAGGAAATTTGTTTTGCAAACTTTTAAGATCAACATGCTTTATATTTTTGCGTTCATCGCATTTATTGATTACAAGTAGTATCGGGCTTTCACCAGCAAATGACTCTACAGTGTTGAGCCAATAATCAATACGCCCATACTCATCTTCCTGTCTTGCATCCCATACGAGGATATACATTGAGCGGTTCGTTAAAAAGAATTGGTGTGTAGAATGATAAATTTCTTGTCCCCCGAAATCCCACACGTTTAATTTGTAATCATGTCCATCAACTTGGAAACACCATCGCTCGATATCAATGCCTTCCGTAGAATCAATTTCCCCTGGTTCGCTGTAGTTTTGATGTACCAATCGTTGAAGCAGAGAGCTTTTTCCTACACCTCCTTGTCCGACAATGAGCATCTTAGACTCATTCAATTTTAGCTTGTTCGGGTCTGCTTGATACCTAAGAATGTAATTAACAACATCAATAGCAGGCTGTTTCATTATCTCCGGCGGAATAAAATCTACAAAAGGAGTATTATCGATATCGATCTTCTTCATATTAACCAAATTTTTGAGTGAATCCGGAAAATAATTAATTTTGCTTCCATGTAGGTAAAGTTCCTGTAATTTATTTAAAGAACCAAAATAAGCAGGTATTTCAGTAAGTTCCGAACCAATAAGCATTATAGAAGTGAGATTACGCAGCTTTGTGATTTCTTGAGGAATTTCAACTATTTTATTGCTGAGGCCTAAGTTACGCAGCTCTCTTAGTCCAAAAATCTCTTGAGGAAAAGTTGAAATTTTAGTTCCATGAAAATATAGTGATGATAGCTTCTTAAGATTACTGATTTGGGGAGTTAAACTTTCAATTGGACAACCTACTATATTCAATAGTTCTAAATTCTTTAGCCTAAATAGCTCTTCTGGCAGCATTTCAATTTTCGTATTAGCCAAATGAAGGGATGATAATTTTTGAAGCTTACTAATTCCACTAGGTAAACTTATAATGGGACATCCAGATACATCAAGGGCTTCAAGATTTTCAAGTTCACAGAGTTCCTCAGGTATCACCTTAATCGAATTGATAAATTCATCATCAAAAAAATCATAACTTTCAAATGATAAACTTTTAAGAGATTTTATTTTACCAATATCCTTTGGTATGGATGAAATCCCAGCGCTAGCAAATCTAATATGTTCCCACTGTTCTTCCATAGCTTGCTTAATAATAGCACTTAATATTTCATCTGTTATTTTTATTCCTAAAGTTAAAAATTTATATCGCGGATCCTTAATCTTTTGTATTAAGTTTTCCAATTCAAACTTTTCATTAGTAGTATGATTTACAACCATTGTATAGCCTGCCTCCCTAGTGTATATAAAATTACTATACAATGTTTCCCAATCATTTTGTAGATAATTATAAACTTAGAATAATAACCACATATCCATTATTAAACCGGAGATCTACTTTCACTTCTAATTTTAACTTTGATATATGATTTCATTTCTAGGCTACGATATGCTTAGTTAAAAATTCATAATATTTCGCCCTACTTGTGATACGGTTCAGCTTACACACTATAACGGCTAAAGTTTGCCTTGGAATAGGATTAGTTATTTAATAGTCATTTATGATACGCTTGCAGCGTGCCGATTTAAAGATAATGAACGTCCTCACGAAAAAAGGAATAGACAAGAGATCAAAGTCCCTCGTCTGTTTATTTTCTCTGAAATTCAAAGTATTATAAATAATATTGCTATTAACGGTATTATTGACGTTGACGAAGTTGCTGTTTTGTTTCTAGATTATTTGTTACATAACCTCGCGTTCTCAATCCATTGACCATCTCGGAATAGATGTCGTTGCCACTAGGATCTTTTATTGTAACAATCAGTACAAATTCTTGTCCTGGAACAACTAGTCCGCTTCTTGAGTTCATATCAATTCGAATCTTCCAACCGTCACCTGCTTGAATACCCTTATTGCTAATTTTACGGTAATACGATTTCACAGGACTCCATTTATATCCGTTTTCAACTCTGGATTTTTCAAACTTTTCATCCCATGAGCACTCTAGTGGGACGCACCCAGCAAACTTAATTTTACCATCAGATTCATATTTATATGTGCCGAAACTCACATCTATATTCGTTCTACAATATTCTTGACCATAACGTTGATCAAGCACTGGGCTATAAGCAAGCGTCATTCCAATTTCTCCAATACATTTTCCATTACGAATTAGTGAAGTTGGATATGGAAAATCAAATAACTCAAGATGTGTTCCTTGCACTATCTTTTGTCTAAAAACCAGAGTTATTTCATCTTCACTACATTGGAGAATATCTTTGGTATGAACAGATGGCATACCAAAACCATAGTATTTAATATTATCTTGATTCTGTTCTAGTAGTTCGCGTGAAGTCATTCTCGCAGAATGAATAATCATTGCTTTTGCCAGCAACAAATCTTTTTCAACCATTTCATCATAAACAGAAGAAAATTTTTGAACTACTCTAGGATTGGAATAACTAGTACCGATTCCTTCAATTACTTCGCCGTTAATACCTAATCCTTTCATACCAAGACCTGTGATGTTAAAAGTCTCATCTATATTACCACCAAAGTCTACTACGTCAGGTTTTACTATGTAGTTAGCACCTGGACCTCTTCTACTGAAAGGTGATGGCTCGTTACCTTTTACAATGGAATTATTCGAATCATATAAGGCTACCGAACCTACAGTAATAGCTCTTACTGAATCAGAAGGGGAAATTATACGATCCTCTTCACCTATATTGTCTTGTGGAGGCCAAGTTCGAAATGTTTTCTTATAATTGCCGCTTGATACAAATATTTGGACATTATATTTATCTTGAATATAATCCAAGAAAATACCCAAGTCAGACATTGCTCCTTGACATATTAAACTTTCAATTCCTAACGATATGTTCCACACCTTAACAGTTGTAGAGTATTTTTGCATAATATCTTCAATTATTTCCATTAACTCTTCTTCGCCAACTGTATCTATAGGTCCAAATTTCTCATCACTATTAGGTATGGCTACAACATCCAAAAATTTGAAACGTTTTGGATTACTTGCATTTATTCCATTCAATTTATTACCATATTGGATTGTAGATGCTATAAAAGTTGCATGGCTGGGGTTACGGTAGGATTCATTTACATATTCTTCGCGAGCAAAAATAGAAGATGATAGTAGATCATTATTGTCACTAATACCGCCATCTATAATACCAATGATTATTTCACTTTCTGAATAATCATCATCCAAAAATGCTTCCAAATCAGTTCCTACAATTCTTCCCAATGGGAGTGAATACTCTTGAAAAAAATCAACAGATTTCACCCCATTTATTGCAGCAATTTTTTCTATATCATTATAAGAAGATACATCAGCTTTGATAAATTTGATTCCATCTCCATAAGTGATGAATTCGTAATTATTCGCTAAACCTATTGCATTTATTTTTTTTGTAATATAATCAACAATTTGGCTGTCGTCATAAGCATCATCAAAATCAAAGTACTTTATTTTTATTTTGCTTTTAACGCTGTCAAAGAGCCCCTGCTGTGATAACTGCACTAATTCATTAGAGATTTTATCTTCAACAGTTATTGGCTTAATATCTAATACAGCAGTCAAATTCGCACTAAATTTTTGGGATGGAGGATTCCGAATCAAATCGATCGTTTTATTAATATTTTTCTTTGTTACCTTAATATATATTTCATCTAAATCCTCGCCGCCAATGATTGGAAGTTCTCGGCAAAAATCACTAGGTTTATGCGACTTTGCAATTGCTTCTTGTTTCATTACAATTTTCCCAACAGCAGGGATGTGTTCATTTTCTGTAAATACATCATTGTAGAAATTCAAAACATGATCAAATTTGCCTATCATTTCTTCTTGCAACTTTGAATTCACTTCCCCAAAATATTTAACCTTTCCTCCACCCAGATTTCTCTTGGTATCTGATGCCTTTTGAAGAACCAATTTAATTGGTAGATTTTTATCACTCATACTACTTCCTCCTCTACAATTAGTTTAGATACAGATGTTTTTGATATGCCCAAGATATTTGCTATTACGGCATAGCTGAATACCTTATCGTCACGGTTGCGTAGAAATTTGGCTTTTTTTCTCTGAATTTCCCTTTCATCTTTACAATTCTGCGGAAGGATCTTCATAAATATAAATAGTTCATCGTAAATGCTGGTTTTTGATAATGCATAACCGTAGATTACCGAATTTCGCATTGCCTTTTTAACAATCTCCTCAATATCCGCCCCACTTAAACCTACAAATGAAGTCGCCATTTCACGCTTATCCTTATGGGTAAATATCGAGTTATTATTCGTGAATAAGCTAATCATTTTGTAAATAGCCTCTATATCTGGAAGTTCTATTTCCAATTTATAATTAAATCTTCTCCAAACTGCACTATCCAAAAGGTTCTCATGATTGGTTGCAGCTAAAAGCAAACTATCACTACTCATAGCATCAACATTTTGAAGCAGGCTGTTTACAACCCTTTTTAACTCTCCTAGCTCATTACTATCATCACGAGCTTTCGCTATAGCATCGAATTCATCAAGGAATAAAACACATGGTGTTTTCTGAACAAATTCAAAGAGCGTGCGAATGTTCTTTGCCGTGGTACCTAAATATGATGAGATCAAACTATCAAGTCTCGCTACAATCAATGGAAGTTTCAGTTCCTTAGCAATGAGATATGCACACTTTGTTTTCCCACACCCAGGAGGACCATAGAGCAACAGTGTGTTTGAACCCCCTAACCCAAGAGAGTTTAATGTGTCTGAGTTTTTATAACTTAAAATGAATGAATTTAATTTATCTAAATTGCTTTGTGATAAGACGACTTCAATGTTATTTTCATTTGGATAGATAACATCAGCTAATGTGGTCCGAGACTCTGCATCAACTGGAATGTTATTGTTGTTTGTGGTACCCATGGCAGATAGGGTTGATTCCTGTTGCATAGTAAGCAACTTGGTAAATTTATTTACTGCACGTTCCTCTTTATCTTCTTCCAGCTTCGCGATTAATTGCCTAGTGTAATTCAGCACCTTGACTTGATCGTGTTTCAAAGCTCCTTCAACAATCTTTCCTATCTCAATTGAATACTTCAAAACCATCCACCTCCCTTATCATTATACTTGAACGAATCTAATAAATAAAGAACGAATTAATCTTTTTTTCTTTTATTGTCCCTATTTTTTATGAACGATATTTATATATTAGGGAACGAACTAACGTTCCCTCCTCAGGTTGGTATGTAGTTTGTAGTACGCGCCTCTTACTTTGACAACTCTGAAACCATGATACTGGACTAGGCATTGATCAATCTCTGCAATTCGGTATGGAGCATCAATTTCACATTTACTTCGACTTGTATTACTTAGTTGCTGATTTTCCAGGAACGAAACTCAATTTCCGTGTTTATATTTACTCTCTTCCTTTTTTAGCATTCACATATTTATAGGAAATAATTAATTAAATTCACTAAATTAACCAATATAATGCATTAGATTCTGAATTAAAAATAAAAACGCACCCGATTCTTTTACATTCGGGTGCGCTCCAGTGTCTTTCGTACTCATTATTCATTCAGTTTCGGCCTTACACACTATAACGGGAAAGGCTAAATTTCTGATGTCTCTTTGCCTTAAATGCGACTACCGCAACAGCCTCTTCACTCGAACCATCTGCGGGAAGTGTCAGTAGTGTCCATTGATTTTCTGCCGTTTGACACTATTGTCGCTTCTGACGCATTTTTAGTTTGGAAATTGGATGGGAGCTTCGGACTGCCCACTATTTACTCATTCTCACGTATTTCGGATTAATGCTGACCATCTCATCGAGATATTTCTTCCAGCAAGTATTATCCCTGGATGGGTCGTTAGCCTGTTCTGTGAAGTACACACCTAAGCTTCCATTATCAAACTTGAAGTAATCCCTTCCTCTCTGATTCCCGAACAAGGCAACCATCGCGTAGTTGTAGCTGGAGCTAACCGCAATTCCTGTCTTCTGCATCGGTATTCTTTTCTGGATTTCTTCTATTGTATATGTGACCCCATCACCAGCTTTATCTGCATCGAGTGATTGGAGTAGTAGAGCAAAGAGCAAATCGGCATTGGATCGTAATGTGATCTTTCCTATGTCGAAGACCTCTGATGAAAATGAATTCCAGTCATGCTTTTTAGAAATTGCTGGAGCTACTTTGGAACGGGACACCGGAATGCTCTTCACCTTATGCTTCCCAAACATCATGAGAAACTTGTCTAGGTCACGTTTGTTCCCCTTCGCCTCTTTGACTCCAGGGAGCACAGAGCGTAAGAACACAGAAAAATCCGTAATGTCTTCTTGGCTGACAGGCTGTCTCTTCCACACCCAATCCGGCCTTACAGTGGACATCAAATAGTTCATTGCCCGAAAATTATGCTGATCTATAAGCTCCACTTTCTTCGAGCTTATTAGATGTGATAAAAATGCTATTGTAATGAAGGATTGATGTCCTGCTAACTTCTCTTCCCAAAATGCAAAAATGTCATCAAGCTCCAGCTTGCCTGTTTCAGCAAACTCAGGCCAATATTTTTGTAACTTGGCAATAATAACTTTATGGGCGGGGACGTAACTTGGCTTTTCCCAATGGCCGTATTTCCACTCGAACGCTTGACTTATTTCATTATGTTCAACGTTTTTAGGATCAGAAAAGCTTTCCTTCCATTTTAAATATGGCTCTTCTGGATATTTGTTTAACTCGTATTTAGATGTATATTCTACAAAATGTTCTGAAATAGTTTTGGCTATTGACTCAATTTCCTTCTTCGTCAATTCAAGCATTTAACATCTCTCCATATTCTCTTAGATTCAGTTTCCCATAAGCCATTTGGAATGTCATCCGTTATGTGCTCTGAGTACGCCCTCCCCACCCGCAGAATCTCATTCGCTGCCCGCTCCCCCTTTTGAACTGTATTTAGTGTCAGTGTTGTAAGAAGCAACCTCAGCAGCTTAAAAAGAACGTTTGAACCAACTGACGCAATTCTAGGCATACAGTGGGTTACGGTCACCCGAACAGTCAAATTGCAATAGAGATACTTCGACCATGGATCTCTCGCTTCATCTGGACAGCAAAAGACCCTTCTGCATGGGTCACAGAAGGGTCTGTGTTTAAAAAATGGTGTACCGTATTCTCATCGAAGTTCATATCGATTTGGTCGATGGTTTTTGAATCCTTGATTGTAATTTGCTTGATGACCAAATGCATCAGGGTCTTTCGTTGGTCAAAGGATGACGAGTCCAGCAGCTTATCGAACTTGTTCAGAAGAGCGCGGACAACTTCGTAGGAGACGGGCTCCGCATGGTCGTCTTTCATTTCAGCAGCCAGCTCCACCTTTTTGAGATGTAGTCGTTCCAGTTCTTCACCAATGTCATCAAGCCGCTTGGAGAACATCGTCTTATCTAAACCGTTCATTTCGTACATGTCAAAATACTTTCGCCGCTTCCCCTCCAGCTCTGTTATCTTAACCAAAATATGCTCAAGTTCCTGCTGGAGGGGTTTGACACGCTTCGTTTTCCTTTCATTAATATTTTTCACGATGGCCTTCAGAATTTGAGGCTTTGCTAATACTTCTTTAAGCCGTTCGATTACATAATTCTCTGCCTCCAGCTTCCGAATGCTGTTGGCGCTGCATACCTTGCTCCCCTTGTTACGGAAGTTGCTACAAGAGTAGTATAGACGCATGACCTTACTACCGTCCTTCTTACGATTCTGAGTCCGATTAGCTACCATCGGCGCTCCGCACTTTGGACAGCGGATGAGCCAGGTTAGCAGGAACTCGCCATCGAACCGCTTCAGGGAGACTACTGATTTTTTCTTGCGTAGGTACTGCACTTTGTTCCATAATTCTTCCGAAACAATAGCGGGATGAATCCCATCAAAAGTCTCCAGTTTGGTGTTAAGGCCCTTACGCCTTTTCTCACTCCAGTTTTCATATCTTCCATAACGTATCCTTCCAACAAAGAATGGATTGTCCAGAATCTCCTTCACACCACTGATGGAGAAGGCTCCTCCCGATTTGGTTATATAGCCCTCATGATTCAGTTCATTAGCAATCGACTTGAAACCTCGTCCGGTTGCGAAGCGTTCAAATATTTTGAGAATGATGACTTCTTCCTCGGGGACTATCACTACTTTTGACTCCCGAATCCGAACTCCATTCACGACATCTTCTACACTTCGGTACCCAAGCGGTAGTTTACCGTTATGTTTCCCTGTCCTAGCACGTTGTTTATGACCCAACTTAACATTGTCAACTATAGTATTTCTTTCTAATTCCCCTACAGCACCCATGATTTGCATCATGAATTTTCCATGAGAGGTTGAGGTGTCGAATTGTTCGGACATGGACATGAAAGCTACATTATTCTTATGCAGTGTATCAACGATATGAAGAAGATCACCTGCATTCCTCGCCAACCTATTAAATTTCCACACTAAGCAAATATCTATTAGATTGCTTTTTGCATCCTGAAGCATTTGCTGCAGCTCAAAGCGATTATCCATGCTTTTACCGCTGATCCCTCGGTCCACGTACTCTCGGTAAACTTCATAACCATAAAGATTACAATAATCCCTTAATGTTCCAATTTGAGCATCAATGGAATATCCATGCTCAGCCTGTTCCTCCGTGCTCACACGGGCGTAAATACCGACTCGGCGCACCTTATCAGAGGTCATTAACATTGGAGTACTCACTCTGGTTCCAGCCCGACTCGATTTATGCAGGTTTGTTGTTGGTTTTGCATTGTAGTTCCTCCATATCCTTTATGAGTAGTATATGATTTAACGATGCACTGCCATGTAAGACAGCTTTTGATATATCCCTGTCAGTAGGGAGCGTAATTTTATCAAATAAACCCTTAAGCAGCTTCTTTTGCTGTTCATGCGAGGAGGTTTGGACCATCGCCCACACATTCTTCAATGCTGTAAGAATCTTATTGCTATCTACCAATTGCATCTGTTGATTGGCAAGTTTTTCTTCAATACCTCGCAGGGCCTCCTGCTTAACAGCTTTCTTCTCTTCAAGTTCCTTAAGCCGCACCACTAGGGTTTCCTGAGGGATATGCTCCTCTTCAAATAACTCAAAGCATCTCTGCTGCCGCTGATCAAATGCAGCCAACTCCTTAGTCAGACCTCTCTTTTCATCCTCAAGAGGTTTACGGCTTAGATCCCGCTTATCGTTCACTGCCGAGATGATTTGATTCAGTAAAGGGGGTTTAGTCACAAGCTCCTGCATTTGTTGAGAGAACCAGCAATCCATATCATCTGCACGAATCGCGTTTAAGCTACACGCTGCGGAGCCCTTACTCCTATAGATCGAGCACACATAGTAGTAGTTCTTCCGAATTGTCCCGTTTTTGTTATAGCTCTTCGTGTGTGCCGCAACCATGCTGCACCCGCACCTAGGACATTTGAGCAATCCTGACAATGGAAAATGCCGTTTGATCATCTTCAATGGTGGGTTCGATCGACTTCGTAGCTTGGCTTGGACTTGCTCCCACAGTTCCAAAGCTATGATTGCTTCTTGTTCACCCTCCACCAGTTTTACCTCAGCCCCTGTATGGCGCTGGCTTGTACCAATGCGTATTTTACCGATGTAGTTGGGATTAGTTAGGATGCCTCTCACCGCTGCGATGCCAAAAGCTAGGCCTTTCTTGGTCTGATAGCCTGCAGCATTTAGTCGATTGGTGATTGCCATGTACCCTAATCCATCTGCATACATGGTAAAAATAGTTCGGACTAGCTCAGCCTCAGGTTCCACAACTTCAAGCTGTTGCTGTCCAGGGTCAGGATTTTTATGCCACCGGTAACCGAGCACCATATTCCCGCTATTCCAGCGTCCCTGCCGATTACGCTCTTGTACAGCTAAACGAACATTATCACAAATCTGTTCTCGTTCTAGCTCAGCAATAGCACTCAGTACCTGTACGACAAAGCTGCCCATCGTCGTATCGGTATTAATATCTTCTGTCACGCTCTTTATTCCGATATTGCTCTTATTAAGAGTTTTCACCATATGCAGTAAGTCACTATGGTTGCGTGAAAGCCGATTTAGCTTCCATACCAAGACATTTTGAAAACATCCCTGTTGTGCATCCACAAGTAACTGCTGCAAAAGGGGTCTGCCCTGAATCGACTTCGCTGATTTTCCTGCATCTATATATGCTTTGTATATAGTTAAATTGTGCCGTCCGCAGAATGCCTTTAGCATATCCATCTGACCATCTATGCTGTAACCATCCACCTGCTCATCTGTGGAGACCCGAATGTAGACGGCTACTGTTGATTCCATTAGGTTGACCTCCTATTCTCAGGCGACCATTTGGTAGTCTGCTGTCCCAAGAAGTTGTGAGGTCAGTTCATGGTTGGCCAGTTCTTCCATTTCCAGCAATTCGATCGGTTCCAACCAGAGCATAACTTCTGCGCGGTATGATACTCTTCTTTCTTGCTTGGAAATGTAGTTGATGACCATATCCGAGAGCAAATCAATAGCGGATTCAAATTCGTACTGTACATTGAAGTCCTCGCTCATAGCTTTTCCCCCTTCAAAGTATGCCTGCCCTTTACAAGCAGGCTTGTTCAATCTATTTTTGATTCCTACTACTTTTGATGATTTCGATAGTTATTTGAAGCGCTACGATAATGAGATTAATAACCCTTGGATTCATCTGTCCCACCCTCTCAATATTCTGATGGCAAGAGCATGGTCACATACTCGTCGCTATCAATTATCCACACGGTAATACCATGCAGAGGCTTATTAATGCCAGGATAACTATAGGTCTTTGTACGTTCCGGTTGCTCTTGAGAGTGGAGGAGCTGTTGAACCCTATGACTTCCCTCGTTCTCAGTAGTCAAATCAAATACTTGAAGGTAGTCCATCTGTACGTTGCTTAGGATTTGTTCATCCAGTAACGCCCATAGAAGCAGTTGCAGTTCAGGGTTGAGCTCATTATTTACGCCTCGCGTTACGTATCGTTGGGAATCAAATGTATAAGACACTACATCAATCCCCTTTCCTTCATGCTTGTAAATTGAATGCCTTCTCCAAGAATAAGGTGGTCGAGTAGCTCAATGCCAAGTAAGCATCCGCTATCCCGCAGTCGCTCTGTAATCTCAATGTCCTCAGGGCTGGGATCTGGCTGGCCTGATGGATGATTATGACAGGCCAAGATAGATGCCGAATTACTTAATATGGCCAGCTTGAACGTCTCCCTAGGATGGACAATTGAGGCATTCAGCGACCCGCAGGATACCTGATGTATAGCCGTTGGCTCATTTTTCGTATTGAGGCATAGTATACAAAACGATTCCCGATCACAATCACCGATGAATTGGCGGAACAAGTCAACTGCATCTAGAGGTGAGCGAATCACCCGATTGGGATAGAGCAATGATGTTTTTTCCCGTACCATTCGCAGAGAAATAACCTCAATACGTTTAGCTGGTTTAGGCTTAGAATTAATCATTCGAAGTCCTCCTTAGCCAGGCATTCAGATTGCTCCGCAAACCACTGTTCCAGTTCTAGCCTTAAAGCGCCCCTGAGCGCGTATATCAGCAGAAAGCACTCATTGTCGGGCATTAGGCAGGCTCGGTACATACAAACTCCATCGGGCAGTTCTACCACTTCTACGTACTCTGGAGTCGAATTCAGAAGGTCAAGACCACGGGTACCCACTAATAGATTTTCGTTGCCATCTTTAGACTCCAACACGGCCATATTGTATCCGTGAGTCTCCATGGAGTAGGGCTGCTCCTCATCATAATGGAGCGCAGATTGCAATGATTCATATTCGGTTCTTAGGTATCCTTTCACAGCAGCAGGAAACTGGTCGCTTTCGAGCAGTTTGCCAATATGTTCGTGACTCATAATGGTATGCATTGAACTCATCTCCTATAGAAGTTATCCTGAAAGAATCAGGATTCTATAGGAATAATATCTGCTTAAAATCTATTTATTTACATTATCAACCTATTTTCTTGTATAAGGGACAATACAGAGTGCTTACGCACTAAGGTTACCCCTTTCCGCATTAATTAGGTTATCAACGAATATTACACCGGTTCTTGTCCCCTATGATTCATCTACCATAGGAAAGACCTCATCGACATAGCACCAAGTTTGACCTGAAGCTAATTCTTTGTGATGAATCCTAATATAGCAATCCATATCAATTAAATTATCACTATCAAATTGGTCTGGTACATAGCCAAGAAATGATTGTAATACAGATGCTAAGCGGCAGTTTTCACGGTACGGGAGAAAGTATCTCTCCCTAACCGTCCGAAGGAACTGACCAACAGCAGCCTGGTAAACGATAACTATTTGATCGCTTAGGTTATCTCCAACCTTCACCGCAGAGTCAATGTAAACATAGAGTATAACGGCTTGATAAATACCCTCGGGAATATAGCTACCATCGTATCGACTGCGACGTAAAATAGCCATATTTTCATTCCTCGTTACTTTCTAATTCGTCTGATTCGTCACTTTCAAATAGGAGTGCGGCGTCAAAAGATGACGAACTCTTTATTTGTGACCTTTTGGCAAGTGCTGATTTAATTCCAGAAATGGGGAGAACCTTTGTCTTCTTCATTATGCTTGGAATTGATAAATCCATTGTTGATGGAGATACACTATTAGTGATAGCTGGAATAACCTCCAATGTGTCATTATCGGTAGCATGTAGAAGAGGTAGGACCTCCTTAACTCCATTCCACAAATTGCCATCGGAAAGATACCTGTGTTCAATCAAAACGCGACATGACAGACCTATAAGTTGATCCGTGTCTAACTCTTCGGGTATGCCACCAAGCAAGGTCGTTATTACCCGTCCCAACCTACTCTCTGGGATAAGTGGGAGATTGTACCGTTCACTTACATTTGTTTGCATGCCCCGATCGTCCAGCTTAAATACGATTCTCAGTATATCTCTGGTTCCAAAGTTGGTTGTCGTGTTGGGGAGATAGTCCACCCTATCCACTTCACCTTGATAGCATTTATTATCTTCTGGTTGAGCCGATCTCCGGATTATAGCCATGAAAGATTCCCCCGATTAGTCGTATTTAGTAACTTAGTACAATGAAAGTACGGATAAAGCGCTGATTGAATCATTCAAAAGACCTTGAAGCGTTTGGGATAGTGCAGAAGTGCGGATCATAGAAAAAACTTTCTAAATATGATTCTGAACCTACCATTTTCTATAAATATTATTCTTCAATGTAATTGCACTTCTGCACTTTCCTATATGGCATAAGCATTTAGAGTTAACATTAGATGCACTGCATCTGCACTGCTCTGCCCTACAATTTATTAGCGATTGAGAGTAATAGCTGTTGGAGGTTTTATTTTCCACTTAATGCGGCGAAAGTACCTCTTCCCATTACTGTCTTGTGTAAAAACGGGTATTTCCATCTCAGTGAGCACCGATCTGAATAGTGACCACAGCCGCTGCCCTGACATTTTCGTTATTTCATCATACCCATTCCTTCTCGACCATGTTTCTATAACTGTACGTATCTCATCGCGGCTCAACCTTTCTGAATCATCACCTACTGATATATAGGCTTGAACAAAGTAAATCAGCGGATTCTGCTCTTGTTTATATTGGTTCAAAAGCTCATCTACTCTATCAGAGGTTGTTAGCCTAAACTCTTGCTCACGAAGTCGATTCAGACCTTCAAGAGCCCAATTTAAGATACCAGGCAGTTCCTTCGTCAATTCATCAATAAGTTTAAGATCCTGCTCGTCATCCTTAAATTTTCGGCTAAAAGGAAACAGGAGGAGCCTTCGGTAGAGCCCATATGAGCGATCATTGGTAAAAGGCAACGTATTTACAGCAAAGATAAATTTAGATGTCGGAGAATAGCTGAATGAATTCTCATACTTTCGTTCAACCGTAATGTCATCCCCCCCGATGAGCTGCTTAAAAATTTCGCTCTGGAATCCACGTTGACCAACCTCATTTTCAGCCGCGATATTCACCGTTTTACCAACAAGGTTTGCTAATCGAAAGGGGTTTCCTAAATCCTTAAGCGAAAGATTAGAGACATTCTGTCCCCCTACTAGTAACGTGATTAACCTTGTAAGGACACCTTTTCCATTGGAACCAGTTCCAACAAAGAAAAATGCTTTCTGAATGCATGTTTCAGCTGAAAGAATATAACCCAATATCTCTTGTAAGAGAGCCATAAGTGAAGTATCTCCTTGTGTAATCTCTTCTACAAAACGAATAAATCGCGGAGCAATAAACTTCGGAACGTAATTCAAATCAATCTGGACCGTCGAATAGTACTCAGGCGAGTGCGGGAGAAGCTCCTTCGTCACCATATCAAGCATTCCGTTCTTCAGATTTATAAGATGTTTATTAGGGTTTAACCGATCTACCTGCGGCGTTTCTAGCTTGAGTACCTGCATATACTCTCTGCTGAAACTGCTATGGTACAAGTTTTCTTGGGCTTCATGGATGATCTCACGAGTAAGAATGAGCAACTCATGTTCCGTGATATCGATCCATTGACCACGACTGATATGATAAATATGGAACAAGCTGTTATTGTAAAGTAAACGAAGGCGCTTTAGCACATAGTCAACAAATATGTTTGCATTAAGTCGTATTTTACCTTGTTCATCTTGATAAAAGCCACGTACCTCTAGCTTCGTTTTTACGTCATCATTTAAGGGATCCTCGTCAGTTGGAATGGCGTAATCTTGAAGTTTAAATTTAGAATTTTTGCTGCTCATGGTTGCTATCACTACCCTTCGATTGTAAGTCCCGCAATTAGCGTCAATTGTGTAAGAAGCAACAGACGCTAATTGAGGCATATTTTTAATTAAATGAAGACTTTAATGTGTTATCTCGCATCAACCACTTCAATTTTTTGCGGCGAGTACTTCTTAGTTTGTGCATAGAAATCAAGCCTGCTTTTCGACATAATCTGAACACCTATGCCAAATGTAGTGATGAATTGCTCCTCACGTTCACTTAATTCGTTTGGGCTATCAGCAAATACTCCCGTATTAAATTGTCCTTTTGTAAAATCAAACGTACCAATATACTTCGAAAAGTTATTGATCAGCATCCAATAATGCTCAACATCTGTAAACAATAGCGGAATTGGAGGGTACCAGTCAGCACTTACGTGCAAGTCAGAAATATCTGAAATAAAAACTCGGTCAGGAGGGCAGCTAGTATTGCTTAGAGCTTGCGTTAAGTCTTGTAGTGCCTTTTCTTTATTTGGATATTGAGACAACTTCGTGTCTTGATAGTTGTCAAACTCAGCATTAAGCCTGTACATCGGTGATTTCCCATCACACAAATGTATGATTCCGCCGAAATCTTCTAAGCTCAGTTTCAATTGTGCCTTCGGTTGCAGGTTATTTGTAAACATGGTTAACGCACTCTCCTAATGGTTTAGTATTGTATTCGGAAAATAAAGTACTTACGCTACTTGAAGCTCATAGCTGAGAGGAATTCACCAGCAATCACAAACAGTGAAAATGACTTTATAGTCGGTCAAATCGACTGAAGCCATTCTCTTGTCAATTTCCTGCCCATACTTTCCATTGGCGACCGTGATAACATCTCTTATGTCGTAAACACGCGGCCCTTCACCTCTGTAGCTAGTAAACCGCATCTCATCATCGGCCTCTTCGTATTCAATGACTTTAAAAGTACTAAGAACGGTTTGACGAATGGATTCCTTTCTTTCTTGGGAATCTCCAACAACCTTGAAGACAAGCTCGAAATCTGGCATCATCATTTCAGTATTTCCGTCCACTTCATGGGTAAGACGGATCATGGCAGAATGTCTTTCGCTCTTCATCATCTCACTAATCTTGCAAGAAGCTCCTTCGATGCCCATTTCGCGGATGAGAACATACAATGGTTTGTAAGCTTCTTCAAAAAGGTTTTGGTTATTGCGGTCACGAATTTGAATCTCAATCTTCTTTGGCATTGTAGATTGCTCCTTTTGTTTTGCAGCCCCTCGGGGTCTGGAAGGTGTGTTTTCTCTTTACATTTTGTATTGTGCCATGACATTGATATTTAGGCATTTGGGCAAAATCAGATGAGGAAAAACCCAATGGAAATGCAAAATAATCCGTTGACATTGTCAACGGATTATGATAATAATATCTATTTATCTTTTTACTTATCTTTTGGGGTATTATACTGCTTAAATATGGCATTGAGAACACCATTTAATCTATATAATGTATCAATGCGCTCTTCATAGGTCTTATTTTTGTCGCTGGTAACTGTCACTAGTCCCTCCATGCCTTCTTTCAGAATCTCCATAGTCTTCCTTCTCTGTAATCGAAGCTCATGTTGACTAAGTAATTCTATAATCCCATGCCATGATTTGTATAAATCCTCATTTTCAATATTCTTACACTTTTCAAGCATTCGCTCACGGAACTCTAAAGCAATCTTATCGTCTTCCTCTATGCTCTTTCCTGCTGGTTTTCCTTTTGTAAACTTGGAAAGATAATTGCCTTGCACCATTTCAGTTACCATATCTTTGATAAACCTTTCTTCTTCCACAAAGAAACAGTATTGTCTTCCGTTTTCCTTTAAATTCTTCATATTCATATCCCCAAAACGCATCAAATCCATAAATCTATCATAAAGCGTATCTTTGCTTAGAAATAGTTGATTGCTTAGTTCCCCCATGATTTCAAAAAGGTACTTTCTGCTTTCTAATCGGCTCAGCGTTTCAATGATTTCTGTCCAAATACCGCTCAATTCCGGATCGCTAATGGCCTCAGCTAACTTAAGCATCCTATCTCTAAAGGCGACCGCATCTGTATCCTTTTCATTAAACGTGTCGCTTATTGTCTCTTTTTCCAACCTCTTTAAAAAAGGGCCTTCAAGTTCGATTATGACTTCCTTCACTATTACTTCTTCAGATGTATCAAAATATATTTCCTTTTTTTCCTTCGGATCAATATCCAGATTTAACACAATATTTAACAGATGCACAAATTGCTTATACACTTCATCTTTCCTGCTGCTTATCTTACGATAACCCCTCAAATCCTTTACAAAGTCAGTAAGAGACTTACACTCATTGATTTTGTGGTCACACCAATGGTCCAATCCAATCACCTCGAAATGGGTTTTACATACTATTATAGCCCAGCTTATCTCAAAAAAAGAAACGCCCAATAGAAATTGGACGCCACAGTTTTATTACGAGCTATTTAAGGCGTTGATTCACATTCGGGGTATTGCTCCAACCACGATGTTTCTTTACCAAAGAATAAACAATACCATACAAAAAATGAATTTCTCATATGAGGGAAAGAAATCTATTGGGACTCCATTTTCCTTAAGAGTTTCAGCTTAAGCTTCGGCTGTAACTCCCCTTGTTCACTGGTTATTTGAATATCGGTATCGATATCGTAATTCTTGAATAATGCAACAACTAGAATAACGGCTAGCGCAATAATTGCGGTTATGACAACAGACTCCGTTATGCCGACAGCAACTAAGGCTCCGGCCGACACTACTGGCGGAGCCTTCTCCAACGCAGCCAGTTTATGCTTGGCCTTATAACCTGCGCTGACATGTTTAGCTAGCTCTCCTACAACGATGATTGTACCGTATCTCTTACTTACAGCATCCTCCAGCTCCGCCTTAGTGCTGATCGTGACTTGCCGATCTGAGAACGTCTGTGCTTGGCGGAATCGCTTGTTGTCTTGTTTCTCTGCTCTTCTCACCGCTGCTTCCGCTTTTGTCATATCAATTTTGTTTTTCAGCATGTCAAAAAAAAGAATTGCCAAGTGCTACGCCTCCATTCTACTATCTATTATTTATAGATTCCCCATGTCCTTTAGAAGCGACATGGGGACTTGTAAAAGACTGGTTACTTCGTAGAAGCTTCCAGAAGCGTCAGGATGTCAGCATATCCATTATCCCTTGCCGTACTTAGGGCAAAGTCATTTGGAACTGCACCTGCTTGAAGCAGCAGCTTCACGGTTGAAGCTTTTCCGCTGTATGCTGCTGAACTAAGTGGTGAGGTAAAGGAATAGCCTAAATTCGGGTCGGCTCCCTGGAACAGCAGATACGTGACGATTTCGTCGTTGCCTTTAAGTGCTGCTGCCATCAGCGGTGTCCGGTTTTGGGGTAGAGCGTTAGCATCGACATGGTTTGTTCCGATTAGACGCTGTACTTCGCTAAGCACTCCGTCCTCAGCCGCCTGCACGAGACCCATCTCGCCTGTGTAACTCGTCTCTTTTCCTTTATCCAGACGCGCTTGCGCCTCATCGTCGAACTCGATGGCCTGACCTTTGCCGCGTTCTGCCTGCAACTGATACTCTTCTAAAGCAGTAAAGATGTTACCGGCTACAATAACTGTCACAGGGGCATCGTACTGGTTGCCTTGACGATTGAGCACACTGATTTGAGACTTGCCTGCGGAAATCCCCACCATTTCGATGACATCTTCTTTAGCCAGCTTCTTAGAACCGGCGTAGAAAATTTGGAAGAACAAGCCCCCGCTTTCACTCTCTCCATAGGCCATAGTGGTAATTTGACCACTTTTAGCGGTCAGTTCCTGTACCTCAAAGATTCGGATTCGATTAACCTCAGCAATCGTGGAGCTGTACTGGGCTGGTTTTTTTGATAGTTCAGCTGAACTTACCTGTTTTGCTTTGTCGTAGAGAGAGAACTTGTCCCGATTAGCCGCAAAGAACGCGTCACTGTTACTCTCCAGAATCTTATAGGTAGCATCTGGCATCTTGACACCTGTTGACGTTTCGCTCTTTATCGCGTCCCGCATGACAGTGGCATAGCCTTTATACACCCCGCTATCCGCTTTCGGAAGCTGGGATTTGTCAGTTGAAATGAGGACGGAACGAGAAGTGCTATCCCATTCCACCTTCTCACCAAGAGCTTCACCGATGAAGCGTAGTGGCACCATTGTACTGCCATTTATAATTTGTGGAGCAGCGTCCAATGCCACTTTGGTTTCCCCGATCCAAGCGCCTTTCCAACCAATCTGCAAGCGAATGACCTTTTCACCTTTTGTAGCGTCGATGATTTGCTGCTTGCCATCCCACTTGACCGTTGCACCTAGTGCCTCGAAAATGGCCCGCATGGGAACCAATGTTGATCCGTCCTTGATGATTGCCGATTGTTCGAAGGTTTGTAGTTTTCCTTTCAGATACACGTTGATTGTGCTGTCTGCAAGAGCGGTCCCAACTTGTGTGAAGAGCAAGGTAGCCACGGTAAGCGTAGTGATAATTTGGTTTTTTACTTTCATCTGTATATTCCTCCGGTTTATGAGCCTATCAATGCTCTGTTGTTGTATTTATGGATGTTAAAGGGATTGGGAAATCAGCGTAAAACGCGCACGATTGGCCTTACCTTACTTAATAAGAACTTCTACTTCATTCATGAGAATCATGGGATGAGCCTCCTTGTAGTTGTAATATGGTTTGATTTTGTAAGAAAAGATAATACTTTATCTTGTTTTATAACGTTTTGTAATACCATCGGATGGTAAGCTGATATCACAGTGTAAAAACTTGGGACTCACGTACTATATAACGATTATAAGAACTTATAAGTATTTATTCAATACTATATTATAGTTTAATGGACTTCTTACCTTTCTATTCCTTCACTACTATCGGGATAAGAGGTGGTAAGAATGTCTGAATTTCTTAAATTGGTTGGAGCAAAATTACGTAGACTCAGAAAGGTAAGAGGCTTTTCACAGGCGGAGCTCGCGCACCGTGCCGAGTTGCAGGATACCTATATAGGCGGGGTAGAACGAGGGGAACGAAATATTTCCTTACTGACGTTGGAGAAGATTGTGAACGTTCTTGAGGTAGAAACTTCCGAGGCGTTCCGGTTTCATGATCTTGACCCTGAACAGGATGCAACTGAGATAGAGCAGGTTTTAAAAATACATAATTCATTGCTAAGAGGGAGAAGCCTGGAAGAAGTACGCATGGTACATCGGATAGTGAAGGATATGCTGGAGACGTTTGATACGAGTAGGGAAGGGAACAAACATTAACTAACACCGGAATCAGAATCATTAAGTTCCCTTTTCTGACGTAGTTGTTTTTCTAAAATTAGATCTTCAAGTCGAATTTCTAGAAGCTTAGCTTGTACGCGTAATTCAATGGCTTGTACAGCCAGCAGTATTTCTTTTAGTAATTCTGGATGAAGTGTTTCCTTGCTCTCTCTGATAAACCTCAATAGTTGAACCATAATTAGATGACAGGTATCTGTTTGTGCCAACAAGTCCTCCTCATGTTCAATCAAGCGGGTATGTTCGGCTCTTAGGCGTTCTATGGCTGTTTACCCCCTTTCCTTATTTGCGGTCTCCTGAGCTTCCAAAGAAACATAGAATGGTAGGGCCAATTCGGAAACCCACCCCAGCGCCAGCTCAATCGGGCTACCCTCCATAATTGGAGGACCATCTGCCCACTCGTCTTCTCGTTCAAAATAAATATCAGTAGGGGTAATGGAAACGTATAAATCAGTACCGTCGAAGTAGGGATTTACACCCTCGTCCTCTAAAAAGGTCAAGGCCACCCGAACCTTGAATTTTCTCTTAAGCTTGTATTCACCGTGCTTCGGATTAACCACAGAAACAGCTAATATGTGAGTCGTATCATCTGGACAAAATTCTAGCTTGAGGTAGTCAAGCAATCGGTCCTGCCAAGTATTATCCATTGTTATTCCCCTATTCATTTTTAGTATTTGATAATCCATTCAAGACAAAAGAAAGCAACTTCCATCCAATTGGATAGAGGTTGCTTTACTAGGTATGAAGATTATTGCATATCCTTTTTTTGGTGGTAGTGGTCTGCATTGCAGATCAATTATCCCAAGAATTTACCATTCCATTTAAATGAAACAGTTTGAATATCAACACTAGAACAAGCTCCCCTTCACCCCTGTTTGGGGTCAACTCAATTTTGACTCTGCAAAAGTTGAGTTAAGAGCAATGTTAAAACCAATTATGATGGTGGGTTGCAAAAGAATTTAATAACACCTTCTGATTTGAAATGAATTGTAATCAAACCTTCACCAATCTCAATTTTTTCTGGATTAATATCTTTAGCATAGAATGAAAATTCTGGCTGATTCAATTTACTTTTAATTGATATTCCTGAAATAATACTGGACTGAGCAGTGATCGTTCTAAAATTAATTTCACCTCTTCGAATATTATTAATATCTAGATGGAAACAACCAGATATAATTCTACATTTCCAAATAGAATCAAATTCCTCTACTTTTTTCTTCACATCTACTAAGCTGTAAGTCAAGTTACACACCGCCTCTGGATAATATTTAACTACGTTAAGAAAAATCCCCATGTTTAAATCTATAAGTATCTGCAAAAGATCGACCACTATTAATCCCTTGTCTGTCTGTTCTCTCCTTCCAAATTATTTTACTGCCGAATCATTGAGAGCAGTAGTCAATATAGGGTTAATCACTGCTACAATCAAGTTGTTATTTGCTGAATAATATCCACCATCCCATAAAAGAAGCTTTCACTTTCCCTAGCCCTTGTAATATGAGCCCCCTGCAAACCATCTGCATAACCACATTTGTAAACCGGCTTCCTAGCTTCAAGTGAGTATGGTATTAAACTATGCAAATTAGGTATCTGTCCTAAGTTATAGTTATCATCATCCCATTCTACAACCTGATTAAGTGGTTTTAACTTTTTAACAATATTCTTCTCTATCGCTGCTTCTAATCTTTTTCCGAATATGTTCCATCCTTGTGTCATCCCATTTGAATTGCTTCTTAAATTATGCTGTTGAGTAACATACCCTGCAAATGTAGGGGTCCCTGTTGGAACATCAATTTTATCTTTCCATCTATCAAAAATTTGTCTCCACTCTAAATTCCATGTAGTTAGCTTATTCCCTAAGTTCGCTGTTCCTCTTATAGAAAATAAATCAGGTGACACCGGCACAATAAAATAATCACTCCCACCTAATATAGCTCTGTTCAAAGCACCTAAATTAGGGCCTAAATCAATCAAAACAACTTCTGCCTTAACTTTAGCAGCAGCCCATTTTATGTATCTGTATATTGCAGTTTGAACTCTAACTGCTGATTCTTGATTAGGTGCACTTGTCCAAGTATCACCTAATCTATCTTCAAAAGTGCTTAGATTAATATCTCCAGGAACAATATGAAGGTGCTCGTTTAATTTGTAAGGACTTCTAATTCTGATATCACCCAGTCCTTTATCTACGGGCTCAATATTCCTGTAGATACTATTTCCTTTCTCCTCCCAGCTTTTTTCAATTTCATTATCTTTCAAGGAATATGCTGTTAAATTACACTGACTATCACAATCAACCATAAGAGTATTGACTTTTCTATCTGATAAAATATTTGCAATATGATACATATAAGTCGTCTTTCCAACCCCGCCCTTATTGTTAAATATACTAATTAACTTCATCATTAACCACTCTCTTTCAAATTTTGAGTTCTATTTAAGATTGCTCATTCATGAAACTTTATAACCTATATTCGAAACTAAGTCACTCTCTAATAATACCACACTATGGAAAAACATTAATAATAACCCACTAGTAAACTAAAACTACACTCTAGTATCTTGACTGAGCCAAATACAGGTTTTCCCATGAGGCAGCAGCTTGATTCAGTGTGCTCTAATCGCAGAACTGTACTTGAAACTTGATGCGGTCAAGGTGCTAGATTATCTACAATTACTCATATTCTTCTCACATCAAAACCTTAACTTTTTAGCCGTCATTTATGATACGGTTCCCCTGACCTTACTAAGTGGTAAACTAGGCGTGTCAAAAAACCAAAACGTTATTTCCTTAACCGTTCGCCTGTCAGACTCAACTTCAATACGTTTAATTAGCGCCCTTATTAGTGCCTTCTTTTGCTCGTTGGTTGCCGAGTCGAATAATGTATTGAAATTGATTAGGGCTTGATTCACCATTTCCCTGTCAATTCTTATTTTAGCGTATTCGGCATCCAACAACCTTTGAAACTTTTCACTCCGATTTTCAAGTTCCTCATTTTGTATCCGTAACTGCTCTGATAGACGATTATATTGCTGAACAGCTATGGAACCTTCAAAGTAATCAGTATCCAACTTCTTCTGCATGACTTCATTCTTTGACAATTCTTTTTGAACAAACTTCATAGTTTGATATATTTCATGGGTATCCCGCTCCACATCTTGCTCCAATTTCTCTAATACTTCTTCAATTATTGATTCTGAATGAAGAAGGGCTTTAATGGTTAGTATTACCTGTTCTTCAATGCGTTCTTTAGGGATTAAGTTTGTATTACAAGCAAGTTTCCCTTTGCTGTGGTATGCCTGACACATGTAATAATGATTATACCCTGAACCATCGTACTTTTTAGTCTTGCTCATTACCGTCCCTGAGCCACACTTAGGACATCTAAGCAGACCAGATAGAAGGAACTCCCCGTTAAAATTTTTGTTTGTTGAAACACTATTCTTGCTTACCAACTGGACAGCCTGTATCTTTTCCCATAGCTCCATGCTAATAACAGCTTCATGCTGCCCTTCAACAATTTGAACATCTTCATTTTTACCTTTGCGGCGAAGTGTATTCCATTCTTGATGGTACGCCCATCTGTTTAGACCGGCATAAGTTGGATTTGATAAAATCGTCTTAATCCCAAAAATACTGAATAACTTTCCTGTCTTTGTTTTTATCCCACGTTCATTTAGCCTACTCGCAATTGCTTTATAGCCCGTGCCATCCAGCCTCATCAAATAAATATTTCGTACAACCTCACTTTCTACATCGTTAATAACAAGCCGCTTATCTACACAATCATATCCATAAATTAATCCACCGTTCCACAGACCGTCTTCAGCCCTTTTCTGCATCCCTAACTTTACCCTTGAAATAATGGACGAGCGTTCATACTGCGCTAATGACCCCAATAACGATATAAACATTAAACCGTTATCTGTCGAACTATCAATGTCTCCTGAGCTTATTAAAAGTTTACAATCCCGGGGCTTCAACTCATTTTCGATAAGTATTAACACGTCCTTGTTATTTCGGGAAATCCGATCTACCCGCCATGACAATATGACCTGAAACTTACCACTATCCAAACCTTTCATCATCCGCTGAAATTCAGGTCGATTTACGTCTTTGCCTGAATAGCCCCCGTCGCAATATACATCGACAATTCTTAGCCCCTTCTGCTCAGCATATCTCATAAGTTCATCTTCCTGTGCTTGAAGGGAATACCCTCCTTTTTTTTGTTCCTCGGTTGATACTCGGGTATAAATTACTGCAAGCATCTTATCACTCATCGTTCATCCCTCCGATTCGAGAATCGGGCAAGTTACCCATAGATAACCTGCCCAATATGTTATTTGTTAATTTTTAATGTTGCATAGTTTTTGATGATGTTTGCTAGTACGCCGATAAGTTCACGCCGTTTTATTTCGGTTTCTTTCGGTATCACTACAGGTGATGTTCGTTCATTTCTCATAACTGAGACCCATCAATGTTCTTTTCATATGAAGGACAAAGATTCTGCAACTGAAGTTTGCTTCTAACTAAGAAGCACTTACCTTCAAGTTGCATCTTTTTCGCATGAAGGTGGTTAAGAACCCACTTCATCCCTACAGGATCGACGGATTCTCCCCACTCCTCCGGCTTATACTTGACTAACTGACTCATTGCAATGTCCAGAGCATAGACTTGTCCTTTTAGTACCTGCTCTACCTGTTCTAATGGTTGTTGTAGGGGCTTTCTTTCTTGACTCATGTTAAGTCCTCCTTTAGGTATCTGACCTAACTTACTGCAAAGATGCCCCGTTTTTTAAGTGGATTGAAAATAACCTTTCAACTTTTTATATAATGGCAGAATACTGCCCCATGACAGAGATATCACCATAACAATAAAGGCCCTTATAAAAATCTTCCCTGTCTAAAATCCGTTTAACTTGCACTTTAGTAAATGGCTTGTCCTTTGCCGTAGAAAACCCATCATAGTTAAGCTGAAAAGCATACTCAGACAACGACCAACTGGGGAACAATCCCCTTAGTTCGAACAATCGTAAAATAGCAGATGCTTCTTTCAGGTTTATTTTCAACTCCTTCTGACCCTTCGGACATGAATAACCGTATGGAACACCACCACCTGCATAGCCGCCTTGTTCTGCTTTCTTCTTTCTGCCGCGGCTCAACTTCATTGTTATTTCTAAGCGTTGATATTGGTCTAGCAGTTCCATCATGCCGTTTATTAGAAAGTCGTTCGGATCACTGGCATAGATACTATAATTGGGTTGCTCGATCGCTTTTACATCAACATGATTTCGCTTTAACTCTCGTTGAATTAACACTTTGGCCATATCGGAACGCCATAAGCGAGAAGTATTTAGTACAAGAACCAGCTGAACATTATGACACTTTAGATCAGCCAATAAATCTTGAAGACCTTCACGTTCAACCGTTAGACCTTCTTCATCAACTGTAGCTCCACTTTGTCCCTGATCTTCATATATGTCTAAGAGTTCAATTCCATGTTTCTTACAGTAACCCTCAATTTCCTCACGCTGATAAGCCAGACTGTATCCATCCTTCATCTGTCCATAGGTCGATACCCGAATATAACCAACCGCTCTTTGCTCCATGTTCTAGTCCTCCCGTTACAGTAATTTGAGTCCATGTTACGAATTGTGGATATATTCCATAAAATAACGCTTAAGCGTTAAAAGCATTATAGGACATTTCCAATATTTTACACAACCCAATTTTTAAAACTATTTTACTTCTACATCCATTTGGTCTTAAACTGTTGTTAATCAATATGATGTTAGAGGTGGTTATAGGTTATGGGTACAGTTCATATAGGCCTAAAAGAAATTCTCCGCGAAAGAAAAATGACGCAACGTCAGTTAGCCCTACTAACTGGGTTGCGCCAAAGCACTATTAGTTCTCTATGTAAAAATCAAGTCGATCGAGTTTACTTTAATACTCTCGCAATCATCTGTTTGAAGCTGAATATCTCAGTAGAGCAGGTTCTTATTATTCAAGATACCAGTCAAACTGTTTGACCGTGTAACAATGTCATCACAGGTTCACTAATTATATTCGTCCATTGTTCGCTTGCTAACTGATTGAAATCTATCGCTCGGTCGGCAAGTGTCCTTTTTATGGTTTCTCTAATATGCCGGGTGTACGTATCGGCTCCAGTCTGCCAGTTTCGGATCTGCTCTATCCGTTTAGCTGGAAGTGCCGCCCAATCTTGAATCACGCTAGCAAAGTATTGCTGGCTTTGCTCCGGCGGGTATTGATATATGTCACTTAGCAGTATCCGCATTTCCGGCTTATATACGATCTCAATCCGAGTCAAGTCCTTATCCATTTTGATTCCGTGCCTCTGCCATAGTTCAAGTTTCTTATCGTATATCCGGCAGTATCCGTTCCATTTCCGCTGATGCTGTAAACCAAAATACCTCGTTCCTTTATGTAGTCGTAACTTGCGCCGTTGATGCTGACTCGCTACAAATACATCTTTTAACGGCATAGGAACATCGTACGCGACATCGCAGCTTACAAAGTCAATACCAGCAGCCTTCAGCCTAAACTCTTCCAACCATTCGATGAACCGTTCATAGTGTTCCGGGCGAGTCTCAAGTCGGAGCGTATACAAGCCGCCGCCTGTTTCCCTGAAATTCTGGTAGAACACATGTAAATAAACGCTTTGTTCCAACCGGATATGGAGCTGATATACGAATATCTTCTTGTACTCCGTCCGCCTGACCTTATATTTCTGCTGAAATAACAACCTTCCATACCAACCCATGAAATACCCAACTGGAACTTCCCGGTACTCGACTACCAACTTGTCCGTTGATACTTGAACCATTACGCCCTCTCCCATGCTACTGCGGTATTTTTGTTCTGTTTACGCTTAAAATTTAACAGTTAGACGACTAATAAGTATTATATGGTCACCACCATTCCCCTTCTACTCATCGTCTTTGAAGTATAAAAGAGCACCTGAAATCCGCCCATTATGGCATCATTCAAGTGCTCTAAGTTTAAGAAGTTGCTCGCAGCCTATTCATGACTGTCCACTATGAAATGATTATTACATACTCTTTTGTGTCGGTCAATTCTAACGTTTAAACCTACGAGCTTTGCGTCTGCACCGTTTCAAGTATCATACGATTATATACTCGTGGACTATACTCGTCTCGCGTCAGCATCCCCGGTTTGCGCGTATCTATCACCATAAACAAAAAGCAGCTACCATATCGGTGCTGCTCTCATGTTCCTTTCTAATCGATTTCGATGATTTCTTCGTCCTCAATTTCAATATAAATATCGCCGTTTATAACGAAAACAGGTGTTTCGTCGGTTTTTTTCACACTTAATCCTCCCATACGCTTTTCTACTCAATTACTTTTGTACGTCATAGCGTTTTCGTGCTTGCGCGACAATAGCAACCAACTGACCTAAAGAACCATTATCATTCTCTATGTCTGTAATCTCTTGAAGACGCATCTTCTGATCAATCAGACGCGACTTGACCGTCTGAACACGGCTTAGTCCGTCCTCCAGTCTTAACAACTTCTCATCCAGATGCTTGTCTTTCGATTTTCTAGCCCCCGTAACACGCTCCATCATTCGTCGTTCTCTAATATCAGCTATACGGATTTCATGGTCAAGTTGCTGTAATGCTTCCGTTGGGGTGGCTTCGTATTGCCCAACCTCTTCAGGGGCCAAAGATTCAAACCATATTCGTTCGTACTCGCCAGTTTTGACACTATTCTTGTTCTGCTTCATGCTCTGGCGATGCTTTCCTTTATCCTTTGGCCCTGTACTTGCTCCTCCATGCATATAGCAACGACCATTTTTCATTGGCTTCTTAAGACAGGTAGCACCAGACCGTGTTTTTGCGCCGCACAACGGGCTATCCATGTCATCACCCCTTTCTTTGCATGGGGTACTGTTTCTTAAAATGCCCCCTAATAATTCTCAGTTCGGTTTATATCGCGGTTTTCTATTTAGAAACTCGTTAAATTGATTACTCAAGCCTTCCTTATTGATAAAATCAATGTAATTTTCTAATAGGCAAGTTAGTCGATAATTGGATTGATCGGACAATTCTAATTGCTCTAAGATAAACTTATCTTCATTTTCAGACATATTAAATTCTCCCTTGCTATAGTTTGTTTTAAAGCGTTTCTACCGTTAATCGAAATAAATACACCCCATTACCTTCTCCAAGGTGAATTTACCCCCTTCTCGTTTGTCTCACTGCTCTGTCCGGGTGGCATAACGCTCCCAACGTTTCTTCTCGTACGCTTTTTCCTTATCCTTGTTCTCTGGACGTTGCCGCCATTTCCTCATATAATCGCGATTATACTGACGCCTTGCAATTATTGCCTCAGGTGAAAGCTCCTTATCCATTAGAACATTCCCCCTCAAGGGCAATCAATTCTCTCTCCTGTTGCGTTATTAAAAATTCTACGTTATTGATTTTTTGTTCAGCTTCAATAATCATTTTCTTTGCTGTTTGCTTTATGTCATCTAAGCTTTCAAGATAATTAGATAGAATGCCCTTGTTGTACATTAAGGTATGACGTATCCTTGATGCTGTCTCCTTCACAAAATCATAATTTTGAATTTGAGTGTATCTCTCGGTATGCATCGTATGCTCTGCAAGAGAATCATAATAACTTGCCTGATTGAGTAACTCTGAAATTTTAGTTGGTATATCAGGACTTGGTTCCCCTGCCTGCAAGGAAATTATAATGTTTCGGCATTCGCGTGCTTTTGATGAATACGACTCGATTCGATCTTCAATCTCCTGGAGTTTCAATTCTTCCTGTTTAATCTGACCGACAAATTCACTAGCTTCTTTCTTCGTCATATCATTCACCCTCTCTTAGAAACATAAAAAGCCATTTCCGTAAGTGGAAAAGGCTACAAGTTTGAAGGTTTTTTAAGTTTAGAAGTTTACATTTATAGTTTACAGTCGAACTCCTGTTAATGTAAACCGGAGAATTAATCTTCACGTAATGATGGATGCTCCCAATAGCTATCTGCAACATAAGCAAAATTGTCTTTATCAAAGCCGTCCCAATTAATTTTTGAAAATGTTGTACGCGAAAGATTGATTTTCAGAGCTGTATTCAGTGTAGAGTTGCCCAGCTTGTCTGTTGTTGGAAACTGCCAAATTAGATCAATTTCTTCAACTTCTTTAAGTTGAAAGAGTTGTTTGAATATTTTAATTGATTCCAGTTGCATACCGCCTTTAATCATATTACTGCTGAGATTGTCGTTTCCATGCAGTTTCGCTACTACAATTTTATCGCTTTTTGCTTCCGTCCCCATATGGTCATTTACTTGAAGTTCAATAATCTTTTCCTCATCATTATTGGTCTTAGCCCCTACAGCATTCGCGATCAATGAGGAAACTTGCTCATTAATGCCCTGCTGGGATGTGGCAATAGTGCCAGTTGATGCAACGTTGACTTCCGAGGAATTATTGTCGTCCCCAAGAATAGCAAAAACCACAACTACAACAATTCCTAATAGTACCGTAACGCCTAGACATCCAAGACACCCCTGCAAAAATCCACCTTTTGATTTTTCTTGAACTTTAGTTGCACCTTGTTTAGGAGGTTTTGATTTTTGAGACGATTGAGAAGGTACCCCCTTACTTTTATTGATGCTACTAGAGGGTTGACGATTTTGATCTACTGGCTTATTCCCTGTTTTCTGTGAGTATATGTTCTTCCCCTGCATAAATCAATCCCCTTTTCGACATAGTATGACATCCAAAATTATACATGATTTAATGCAGTTTTACGATACTAATAAGTATTATTTTGCAAGATACTTTTATGTTACTTACCGCACCGCTAACCATTGTCTACACTTTACTTAGAGGTGTTTACAATGCCAGATATTAGAAAATTAGTAGGTTCAAAAATAAGAGATTACCGTAAGACCAAGGGATTATCACAAGACCAACTCGGCGAAATATGCGGCTTTCATTTCTCATATATCGGTGGCGTAGAGCGAGGGGAGCGTAATATATCTATTGAAAATATATCCAAAATTGCTAACGCATTAGATGTTGAGCCCAAGATGTTGTTTGATTTTGACGAGCCTTTCCTTACCCCATTACCAGAAGAAAGGGAATTCGCTCTTCAAGAACTGATGGCCATATTAAAAACCAAAGATATAACGCACATCAGAATGACAAAAAATATCTTGCTTGAGATTTTTAATACTTTTCCACAGAAATAAGAAAACAGGCCTCAAATCGGCCTGTTTCCTTCTCTAACTATTAGTTATCTCTTAAGCCCCAAATCCTTGCGGGCTTCCTCTTCTAAGGTTTGAAGTTCATTCTTTTGCTTTGCCAGTTCCTCAAACCATTTCCTATCCCCCATTTCTAACGCCTGATGCATTAAGGTATCGTAATCTTTCGAGGAAATATGCCGTGGGTGCATTTCCAATCCCCCTACCATTCTTATAATCCCCAACACTATTCAATTAATAATAATCAGAATAGTAGTCATCACTTTCTTCCCTATATTCTGCTTCCATCTCCGCTTGCATATCATTTTGGTGAGACATCATCAAACAAACACCTTGTAAAAAATACGCCAATTGTCCAAAGAACTCCGCCACATTATTAATATCTAATTTTTTTGCCTTTTTAAAATGTAATTCCAAATACTTATTTGTTGGATATCTAAATTTATCAGCTGCACTGTCAAAATCATTCAGCTGATTAATATATTTTTCTGCATTATTTAGATTTGAATCGTTCTCAGGTGCATTTGCATGCCTTCCTATATCGCCCTTTATTGAGTTCCAAAGGCCTAAGATTTTATGTTTACTTTTAGAGATTTTTCTAAGAGCCGACTGGTAATCGTACGAGCTTTCTTCGAATAAAATCTCTTTTAATGCCAATTCAATCGCGTTTCTGTACAAGTAACAAATCGGAAACAGAAGCGTTTCTTTCTCGCTTTTGTTATCAGCAACAAAGTCTAAAAGACACTTAGCTGATTCGGTGTATGATTCAACAAAGGGAGAAAAACGGTTTCTACTATATGAATAGCCAAGCACACTTTGCCCATAATAACTACCACCTTCTTCCAATAAGATAGGGCGGTATTTTTTATAGTAATCTTTTATTTGTACTGATTCAAAGTAGTAACTATTGAGTATATCAAAAGCTATCTCCATTTTATTAGCAAATGCAACAAGATCAATATGTGTCTGCTTTTCGATAAATGGTTTTATAGCATATTGCTTAGGCTTTTCTGAAAATGGATCATCATCCTTCACCACTGTAATACCAAATGGGTATCTGAATGAATCAGACTCTTTATCAATAAGGCTCATATCATCAAACAATGATACAAGCCAATTATATGCTGCAATGTCTCCGTTAATAAAACTATCAATGTAAGGCGTTATAACATCTAAAACACTTGATAAATTATGAAATGTATCCTTTACAAAAAATTTACGATCGTCCATGCCTGTAATGTACTTGAAGCCAATTGATTTTAAAATCAATTCAAGACTATGTCTGTAAAGGTATGCTACAGAAAAAAAATACGTATCAAGCTTTCTTATATTAGGGGAAGATTCGAACAAATGATTCGTAAGTATGTGTGCTGATTTTTTATAATTTAAGGCATATTTATAAAATTCTTGTTCCAACTCGCTATTGCCCACCACATTAACAAAATCATCCATTATTCTATGAAAATCGGGATTCGAGGTAATCCATTTTTGCTCTTCCACTGCTCTTACTCCTCATAATAAAATTATCGTATTTGTTTCACCTAATCATATTTTAGCATATACCTTAACAAAAAAACTCAAAGGCTTCAGTAACTGGCCTTTGAGTTTTTTGTCTATTTACTATCGACTATTATAAAGATTTTCAGTCACCATCTCATAAGGTATCGTTATCTCAAACTTTTCCTTTACCATCACTTGTGATACGGTTCCCCCCGATTTATCTTCACCGCCCGGTAAACCTGCTCCACCAGAACCAGCCGCATAAGCTGGTGGGGCAGCGTCATGCGGCCAAAGCTCATGCGCTGCTGGGCGCGGCGCATCACCTCATCGGAGAGCCCGTGGCTGCCTCCGATGACGAAGACGACATGGCTCGTCCCGTAGGTGCCGAGCCGGTCGATCTCGGCGGCAAGCTCCTCGGAGCTCCAGAGCTTGCCGTCAATCGCGAGCGCAATGACATGCGCCTCGCTCTTAATCTGCGCGAGGATACGCTCACCCTCGCGTACCTTCACCTGAATAACCTCTGCATCGCTGAGGTTATCAGGGGCCTTCTCATCCGCCACCTCAATCATCTGGAACTTGAGGTAGGGCGTGAGCCGTTTGGCATATTCCGCGATGCCGAGCGTCAGATACTTTTCCTTCAATTTGCCTACGCTTATCAGTTGAATTAACATAATTCCTCCATCGGTCTGATCTTGTCATGTCCCTGTATTTTATCACATCCCTGCCCATAACATGCCCTGCCTAGGCGACATTCCCCGCACACCCTGTAACGCCAAAAGAAGAGCCACCCTTCACGGATGGCCCTTAGACACTACGAATAACCTGCAATACCTGCAATTATTGCTTAGACAAATCAACAATCAACTGCTGTTTAATCGTACGCTCTTTCATAGTGGTGAAATCCAGCCGAATCGATTGCGGCTTATTTAAGAAGAAGTAGCTTTGTGAGATGATTTTCATCTCATGGTCTGTATAGGTATAGATAGAAGTACCCTCTTCCGTTTTGTAATCACCGGTTCCGCTCTTGACCAAGAGTGAAGGAGAGTAGTCCTTATTGAAAATCTCTAAAAATTCTTTGTTTTTAAACAAAGCCTCATCGGAGGATAGCGTGATGACAGTCGTGAACGGTGTCAATTCCAGCTTAACTTTGATCTTATGCCCTGCCACATCAATGGTTTCCTCCGGCGACAATGTCCGGGTCTCCTGCTTCCAGACCTTGGGGTTAATATCAAAGGCCGCCTTCAGCACAGGGCTATATTTCACGCTGGACTTGAGCGTATTATACTTCTTAAGCAGTTCAGGACTCCAGCTGAACGGTGTGGTCTGGTCCGGGTCGTTCGCACGGGCTTTTTCGGCGACAACGAGCATTTCAGCATCCAGTGCCTCTAACTGATTCAGCTCAATGGCGGTTAATGTGCCTAGCTGAAACTCAGCAGCTACTTTTTTAGGAGGCGTGGTCAATGGACTGCTTAACGGAATTTTAGCAATTCCATACATAATATGATTTTTCTTTGCCGGACTTGCACTCTGAATGGTAGCCGCATTCATTTTCTTCCCGCTAATGACCTTGCCGGTAACGGCATCAGTCAATTGGAGACTATGACCTTTGGGCGGCATGAACACGAATGCTCTCTTACTGTCAGCCTGGGCTGTAAAAAGAACGATCAGCTCATATTTGTCGGCGATAAAACCATTTACCGTCAACTGGTAACCGTCTTTTTTGACCACAGTGTTCAGAGGCTGTACCAGATTGTGTTTAATTGCATATTCAACCTGCCGATAACCCTGAATCCCCGAATTCACAAAGGGGGCAAGCGTTGCCGACGGTTTCGCGGCGGTTGCCGAGGCGGCCAAAGCTTGACCTGTCACAGCAAAAGGACTCAGCACCAGCGCTGCGGTTGTCATGACTGCGACGATGGCGGTAGATAGCCGGGTCCTGGAGGACCGCCGTTTATCTGGCGCTGACCCTTGCTTTTGCTCCTGTACAGGCTGCGCCTGCGCCGCATGTGAGATCTCCAGTTCATTCCGCTTCATTCTAATCATTGTTACACTCTCCTTCAATATAAGTGGGTGTTCCCGCTCAATCAGCTCTGACTCTGCCCGGTAGTATCAAATATCATTTGATAGGTAGACTCTGGCTCTCTCGTTCCCGTGAGTATCGCTGAATTTATGAAATCCAGCCGCAGAGATTGCGGTTTATCCATCAAGAAATAGGTTTCTGTAATCATCTTCATCTCATAATCTGTAACCGTAACAGATGCGCTGCCTGTTTGCTGCGTATAGTCTCCCGTTCCTGTCTTGCTCCACCAGAGCAATGGAGAGCCATACTTCTCATGGAAAGCTTTTATGAATTCATTGTTTTTAAAAACCGGTTCATCGGAATAAAAAGTGGCTATTGTTGTGAGCGGTGTCAATTGTAGCTTCACTCTGATCTTGTGTCCGCCAACATCAAGCGTTTCCTTCGATTGGATCGTATATTTCTCTTGCTTCCAGTAGCTTGCGCTCACATCGAAGGTGGTCTGGAGTGCCGGGGACTCCTGTATCTTAGTTCCGCCTGCTGCCTGTGAGCGCAACCGGAATTCAACCTTGATCTTTGAGGGCGGATTCGTCAAAGGCGTATCGAACCGAAGTCTGGCAGCCGTATATTGAATATGCTTCTCCGGGCTGCTAGTGCTGGTTATGGGGTGAGTCCGGCCATTGATCACCTTGCCAGTCACACCATCCGTAATGATGCATTCTACAAAACGAGGATCATCGGAGACTAGTGATCTCCCGCCGTCAACACGCGCCGTATAAAAAATAACCAATTGATGCCTGTCTGCCATGAAGCCTGTGACGTTGACCTTATAGCCGTCTTGGGCAACCTCCACATTCATCGGCTTCAGCAGATGATGGCGGCTCACATACTCCGTCTGCTCTACATCCATGTTCAATAACGGCACCAGGGCCTCCCCTTGCTCCATTGCCGGTTCTGCACGTTCCTCTCCGGGAACGCTTTCAGTCAGTGTGCCAGCGGGTTTGGCCTTAGTTCCTGTGGCAGCAGAGTCACTAGGCTCTCTTGAGGCACCCGTTAGCGTCACGATGCTGAGCAGGGCGACCAGAATTACAGCTGCTGCGGAGATGCGGTAGGAGCCTTTGCGGAAAGATTGAATCATACTGATTCTTCTCCTGATCTGTTGCCGCTGCTGCGGATTGGAGAAATAGAGATGCCCCCTCCTCTCCCGGACTCGTGAGAAGCGCTTCAGGAACTCTACCAGAGTAAGCCCGTAATCGATGGCCTCCTCTTCCCCTAATACCTCCAACACATAGGCGTCACAGGCGACCTCCCTATCGATCTTCATCCGCCGGATCGCCAGCCACATCAGAGGATTGAACCAATGTATCGTGGCGGCCAGGCTCCCTAGCAGGTTCCACAGCATATCCCTCCGCTTGCAGTGGGCAAGCTCATGCGCGAGGATGTGCCGCAGCCGGGAAGCATCCAGTTCCTGTAGAGCTTGCTCCGGGACAAAGATCCATGGACGCATTAATCCTGACAGATATGGGTTGTTAGCAGAACCTCCCGTATAGATAGGTATCGCTCTCTTTATTCCAAACTGGCGTCTGGTGGCAAGAACCACCTGAAGAATCTCCGGGGCATTCACCCGTCTAAGCCGTCTGCGCTCACGCTGCATCCTCCGTATATACAACAATCCATTCAGCAGCATAAGCACGACGCCCAGCAGCCAGATTGCTGTGCCTATCTTCATCCAGAGTGGATAGCCCACGGCCCCCGCAGAGCTGCGGTTATCCGCTACAGCACCATCCTCTGCCCGGAGGGTGTCTGTCTGCCCCTGTACATTCAGAGCGGTGTTATCGACCGGATATGTAACCGGATCTCCCTCTCCCGGCAGAAGCTCCTGATATTCACCCTTAGAAGCTCCAGTGTCCGGCCCCTTATCCAGGATAGTTGTTAAGAAATGCTTACTATTGCCGAGAATATGCAGCATGCTGACAGGGCTGTCCGGTACGGCAGGCAATAACAGCCGGGCGATAACAAGCAGCCACAGGAGGTAACGCACCCGGGCGTTGATGAACCTCCGCAGAACGTATTGCAGGAACAACACGGCCAGAATTACCATGCTTGCTGCAAGTGTCTGTTCTGCGATCCCGGCAAACCATCCGTAGAGCATATTCATTCCTGCTTACCTGAGTTTCCGCTGGTGCCCTGCGACTTCTTCTCCCTCAGCAGCTGTTCGAGTTGTTCAATCTCCTGCTTGGACAGCTCCACATCCTCCAGGAAGCTGGTCACCATTAACTGGGTGGCTCCGCCGAATACGCGCTTCAGGAAGGAGCGGCTCTCGGCCCGGACACACTCATTCTCTGACACCAGCGGATAATACAGATAGCTCCGGCCGGATTTCTCATACGCTATCGCGTTCTTCTTAAGCAGCCGGGTGACGAAGGTGCGCACCGTCTGCTCGCTCCATTCCACAGATGCAGGCAGGAGCCGGGTAATTTGTTCTGAGGTGAGCGGATGATGCTCCCAGATAATCTTCATAATTTCCCATTCAGCTTCCGAAATCTTCGGGGTTGTACTCATCATAACAGCTCCATTCCATCGCGGCGGCGTTCAATCTACAAATGTAAATACAAGCTCTGTTCTATACATTACACTTGTAGATTTAATTTGTCAAATATGCCCACACCGTGGTGAAAGCACGCGGAACGACACTCACAGTAACGGTACATAGCAAAAAGCACAAGCCCGCGGCTTGTACTTCCTGCTTTCTATCCATAAGAATTCTATTCATAAGAACTTACTTACTCCTGTCACTCACTTGCAGCTTACAACCCTGCAATCAGAGCTTTAACGGAACTGTCGCTCTCCAGCGCACGGATAATCACCGCCACCGCTTCGGCGCGGGTAGCCTGATTCTTCGGTGCGAATGCTGAGGCAGAGATGCCCTTCACCAGATTAGCCGAAGCCGCCTGGCGGATGGCGTCAGCTGCCCAGTAGCTGCTGCCGACATCTTTGAAGCTTGCCGGAGTGCCCGTCTGGAGCACGCCGAGATCAAGCACACGGCCGATGATTGTAACCATCTCAGCGCGGGTAATGGTCGCTCCCGGCTTGAAGCTGCCGTCTGAGTAGCCGGTTACGATACCTTTATCGGCCAAGGCACTGATATAGCCAGCCGCCCAATTGGAGGCTGTATCCCCAAACTTAGAGGCTGCCGATGTAGTGTCTATCCCGAAGGAACGGGCAATCATAGCTGCGAATTCAGCTCTGGTCACCGGTGCATCCGGCCGGAAGGAGCCGTCCGCATAGCCGCTGATGATCTGCAGCTTCACAGCTGTAGCAATGGTGCCGCTGCCCCAGTGTCCTGTGGTGTCCTTGAAGCTGAGGCTCTGATTCTTCGTGGCTGCAATGGCTTCAGTCACGGTCTTGTATACCACTTCTCTGCTGACCACTCCGGATTGGAACGGATTAACGCCGCCCTGTGGCTGCTTCTCCGGTTCAGCAGGAGTAGTGCTGCCGTTCCCTGGCGTGGTGCCGGTGGTCCCTGGTACCGTTCCGGTATTTCCAGCCGGAGTCCCTGGCGTTCCGCCCGGATTACCGCCGCCCGTCCCACCGCTTGTCGTATCTGTAATACTAAGCGCAATCTGATCGCTCAGGTATACTACCTGGGCGTTATATTTGCTTGGCAATCCTTCAACCTGCACGGAAGCAAACTGCCCGCTGCGCTGGCTGACGCCATGCGTAATGAGCGGAATCAGGCCGCTGCCTGGAACGTAGCTGTTTGCGAAGTTCACCTTCAGCTTCCCGTCAGCCTTCACGGCCCCCTCAACCTCAAGGACATCCTTTGCTCCGGTAAGGCCCAGTACAAGCGTACCTTCGGAGGCCTGGGTGAAGCTGCCGCCGATCACTATTTTACCGTAGACGTTCTCAATTACAGAACCGCCGGTATTCGTCACATTCCCTTTGCCGAAGGCTGTTGCCGAGTCTCCTTCCAGGACACCTGCGTTCACCTCAGTACCGCCGGAATACGTATTGCTGCCGGCCAGCTTCAGCGTGCCTGTACCCTCCTTGGTCAGCCCGCCTGTGCCGGAGATATCATTGCGCCAGCGGTCTGCGGCGTAGAAGCCGCCCTTCGCAGCGTCCATCGCTACTGTTACATGCTCAGCGAATGCACCGTACCCGTCGGCAGCGGCGAATAGGTTCAATCGTCCCCAGCCTTCAGGATCATCCAGTAGTGGATAGCCGGATGGAAGTGCTGTTGTTACGAGAACTGCTCTACGCTGATCCGCACTCAGGTAAGGCAGACGGGTCTCCAGCAACACCTCTGCTCCCTTAGGAGCAACAGCAGGCTCAGTCGTGGAGTGAATCTGCGGGAAGCCATAGGTCAGCCGCTGGGTATACTGGGCCTTATTCTTCGTATAATCTGTGAACCGGTCTTCTGCGGTACCCGTCTGTGTAAGCAGCACTTCATGGGCCTGAGTGTAAGCTGCCTGCTTCAGCGCCGCATTATCCGGGTCGGTCAGTGCTCCCGCTGCGAAGGCCATCGCCGTTACTCGTCCGCCCATAACATCCAGCGGTGAGTGCATCCCGGCAATGACACGGTTGTTGCCCATCTCCGAGGCCCGGGTCATCAGCTCCTGGAAGCGCTCAGGTACGGAATACGCCAGAGCCAGGGCTGCCAGATAGGAAGCGTTGGTATGGCCGCTCGGGAAACCGCCGTCTGTGGCAGGCGTACTGCTTCTCGCCGGCACCAGCGTCGGCACGATGACAGAGGTATCCTTCCAGCGGAATGGACGCATGTAGCTGTAGAATTTCTTAGCCTGACTCGTTGAAGCATAGTCGCCGCGGACTTTTCCGATCAAGTCTACCATTTTGCCCAATTCAGAACCGGAATCGCCAGCCTTGTTGCTGTCATTTCCGTCATTATATTTTACAGAGGTGGCATCAGCAGGGATGCTGTTAATGGTCGTGAAGGTTCCCGACTTGGATCGGTACACCTCAGACAACGGACCAAGGCCGTCAGCCGCTCCATAGGTCTGGTTCCGCCGGTCATCGTAATACGCTGCCTCCTCCTCTGCCGGAGTACGGGTCTTAGACAGATCCGCTACATATTGAATGTTGTAATCCAGCACTTCGTTGTTCAGCTTCGTTCCGGTATCCCAGGTGGCGCCCGGTGTCCAGAGATCCAGGAAGCCGGAGAGAACACCGATCGAGGGGTTGGAATACACCGCCATATTCACAGGTGTGTTATTCTTATAAGTATCTACGAAATGTCCCCATGCCGGAGCAGCTGGCAGCTCGGTTAATGAATTACCCGTGGCCGCCTCTGCAGGATGTACCGCGATAGAATTCGTGAGGAGTACCAGACCTGCCGTAACAGACAACAGCTTTCTTTTCGACTTCAAGTTCAATGTGTCAGCCCCTATCTTGTTATTTTGATTGCCTGAATCGGACTCAATATAGCACCTGCCTCCACCGCGCTCAATAACACAATTTCGCAATTCTATGATTTTGGGAACAATTCAGCTTTTTTCCGGCTATTTTACATTGATTTAACATGAATCCCGAACAGATTTGTGAGGGGCTAGTGTATAATCCGCCTGGGAGGAGAATACAACTTGCGAAAATGGAACTCTGCCTTTGCTGCCCTTGCCGCTTCATACATCTCTGTTGTGCTAGTCATTGTCCTCTTGCTCTGCTCTGCCTTCTATCTGTATTTCTCGAACCATTATAAGGAAGAGCTTCAGGGACGCAACCGGCTCATCCTTGACAATACCGCCCGTACCCTTGAAGCCTCCGTGCTTCAGCGGGTCCAGCAGATCTATCTGGAAGTCTCTCTGAACCAGCGGTCGGCGCTCCGTATGCTGCCAGATGCTTCACTTCCAGCGAATCTCAGCAAGGTAAGCAGTCTCCAGGAGTCGCTGAACATGCAGGTATCCAATCATTCGGATCTGATCCAAGCCGTACATCTGTATGCTCCCAGGCAGCATCTCCTGCTGTCCTCGCTGTATGGGCTGAAATTCCGTGCGGACCAGCAGGCGGGTGCCGCCTATTGGATGGATTGGGTGAACGGCATGAACCTTAATTCCCGTAACAGCCTCTGGACAGAGGCCCGGTTCGTGCCGGACGATATCGTCTCCAGCATCCCCGGCGGCAGCGGCAGCCAGCTGATCACCTATGTGCACAGCTATCCGTTCCAGTCCCCCGGGGCAGCCAGTGAGCTGCTAATTGCCATTGATCTGAAGGAGAGCGCGCTGCGCGCCATTCTGCAGAATATGATGCCTGCCCGCTATCAGAGCAGCTTCATTGCTACGCCCACCGGGGGAATCTTGGCCGGTTCGAGTCCGGATGCTGCCGCTCAGGCCGATACCTATGCTGCTAGTATCTCGAATGCGCTAGCCTCTCCTGAGACATCCGGGAACATGAGCCAGGAGATCGGGGGCAGCACCTATGTCATTTCCTATCAGGACCTGCCGACTACCGGCTGGAAGCTCTTCAGTGCGGCTCCGGCGAACCTGTTCTATGAGAAATGGCTCGTTGTCCAGAGGGTCATCCTCTCCCTGTGTCTGATTGCTCTATTGGTAGGAATCTGTCTGTCCGGCATTCTGGCCAAATTGAATTACAGTCCGCTTAAGCGGCTGCTTCGCACTATTAAGGACCTCTACGGCCCGGGGCCTGAGGTGCCAGGAGTGCCGGGACCCGCCCTTAACGAATTCGGAATTATTGACTCCGCCTTCATCCGTCTGAACGACAAAGTCACCACACTGGAGGGGACGCTTGAGGCCAGCAGTCCGCATATCCGGCAGAATATGATCCTGAATCTCCTTCAGGACAGCCCTGCCCAAGGCAGTGTAACCGTAGATCCGCTATTCCTGGGACTCTCTCCGGAGCACCGTTATTACTGCTGCCTGCTCCTCAACACCCGTGGAGCCTACGCCCGTATGAGTCTGAGCGGCTTACAGGCAGCCATGAGCGGGATGACCGGGACGCTTGAGGCGATCCGGCTTCAGGGAATCCGCATTCTGGCTGAGGAGCTGCCGGACAAGCAGACGGTTGTCGTTATCAGCGCGCGCGAAGCCTCCGAGACGCTGCTCGAACAGCTCTCGGACCGGATTACAGCAGCAGCGGAGCAGCATTTCCAGCTGAATATTCAGCTCTCGCAGGGCTGCTGGGTGGATGCCGTCAGCCTTCTCCACACGAGCTACGCTGAAGCGCAGACCTTGATGAAGTATGCTTATTTTCTGCCGGAGAGCAGGGTCTTGAAGGACCGGGAGCTGCTGAAGAAGGAGCAGAGTCTTGATGAAATCCCGCAGCCTGTGCTGATGAGATTCAAGGATAAGCTGCAGACCCGTCAGTTGGATGAGACACTGGCCGCGCTGGAGCAGCTGATAGCCGTCATGCGGGAAGGCAGCTACCCGGCGGATTATTGCCACTTCGTTCTGGCGAATACCGTATTTATGTACTCGGATTATCTGAAAAGCATCCGCTACACCCCTTCCGCCCACGGGCCACTAGATCTGTATAACGAATATATTGCCCTGCCGGATATCCGGCATTTGCAGGAGTGGTTCGCCGCCTCCATCGGCACCTTCATCATGGAGACGCAGAAGCGGAACAGTGACCGCGCACTCTCGACCATTGAAGCGGCCAAGGCCTATATCGGGGAGCATCTGTCCGAGGATCTATCGCTGGATGCCGTATCTGCCAAGGTCTTCATCAGTCCAAAGTATCTAAGCAAGCTGTTCAAGGAAGAGCTGGGGATCACCTACACCGACTATATTACCGGCATACGGATGGAAGAGGCCCGGCGGCTGATTGAGAACAACAATATGTCGATTGAACAAATTGCCGGCACGGTCGGTTATGGAACGACTCCATACTTCATCAAGCGCTTCAAGGAGATCTACGGCTGTACACCGGGGAATTATCTGCGGACCGTGAATACACTGCCGCCGCAGGCGGAGATTAGCATGGGATAGGGAGGGTGCCATATGGATATGTATAAAAGATTAGTGCTCTTACCCCTTCTGGGGCTGATCTGCGGCTGCAGCGGGCATTCAGCTTCCCTTCCGTCTGCGCCTGGACAAGAGCTGCCGGATCCATCCGTTTCCGCTTCTGATTCTGCTAATTCTGCTAATTCTGCTGTTCCTGCTGCCTCTGCCCCGAAGCTCAAAATCTCCTGGACCATGCATCAGAATCTGCCGGTTGCGGAGGATGCCGTAATGGTGCGGGAGCTGGAGCAGAAGTTCAACGTAGATCTGGACTTCTGGAATCTGCCGAACAACAAATACGAATCCCTGCTCGACCTGAAGCTGGTGCAAGGCAGCATTCCCGACCTGTTCCGGGTCCGGCAGACCCAGGATCTGCTGAAGTACCAGCAACAGGGCGTGCTCGCTCCAATTCCTGAGGAATTACTGAACACCTACGCTCCCAATATTCTTAAGGCCATCCGCGAGAATGCACCGGCCTATCAGCAATATGGCCGCATTAACGGTTCCTATTATGGCATTCCGGTCATTAATCCTACCAATATCTATCGGGTCCCTGTGGTATACCGGCAGGATTGGCTGGACAAGGTCGGCCTTAAGGTGCCGGACACCTTGGCCGATTTCGAGAAATTCATCTATGCGGCTACGAACGAAGACCCGGACGGCAACGGGATCCGGGACACCTACGGCTTGTCGCAGGAGGGCATGAATGTTGTCTTCGGCGCATTCGGGCAGATGGTCTTCACGGATCAGCTCTACTTCAGCCGGAAGGATCAGGGGCTGGTCATTGGCGCTCTGGAGCCGGATATGCAGGAAGCGCTGCGTTATCTCCGCAAATGGTACAAGGACGGGGTCATTGATCCCGAGTTCATCACCGGGGAGAATAGCGGAGGCTACAAGCATTTGTCGCACGCCTTCATTAACGGGCGGATCGGCATGACCTCCATGGGCAATTATTATCACTGGACACAGGCAGGAGCTTATACGGACTGGAGATTGGATGACCAGAAGGCAGCCAGGCTGGTTCCGGTAGAAGCCATGTTTAACGTCAAGGAGTTAACCGCCAAGCATCCGCAGGCCAAGATCGCTTTCGGGCGGCCGGTTAGCGGCCCGGACGGCAGGCGCGGCTCCAAAGCCTATGATATGATGATGAGCTTCACCGCTATTGGCGCGGATGCCACCCGGGAGCCGGGCAAGCTGGAGAAGATCCTCCAGCTGCTGGACTACATCAGCGCAAATCCTGACCCCGATGAGGCAGCAGCTCTACAGTATGGTATTCAGGGGACACACTGGGACTGGGCCGGAACGGACAAGAAGGATATCATCCTGCTGCCGCCGTATAACCATATGTTCAGCTACCAGAATACAATCGGCGCGGGGATCGGTATGACTCTGCCCATCCTTCCTGCCGGCCGGAGCGAGCAGTGGGCGGCAACCCTGGGGCTGGATCACGACGGCATTTATAATGCCCTGGAGGTGGCTACTCCCTCTCTGATCAGGAACGGCCCTGGACTTATTAAGCTAAGAGACCAGGCGTATATTGCCTTCATCACCGGGGAGCGTCCGCTTGAGGAATTCGGGGAGTTCGTGGAGGAGTTCCTGGCGGCGGGCGGAGCGGAGGTACTGGCGGAAGCAAATGAGTCCTATAAGAAGCTTGATCCACATCAAAAAGGTGAGCAAAAAGCGAGACTGTAGTCTCCTCGATTGCTCACCGGATGTTTACCATTATTGTACAGCGTTCCCGGGCAGATCCCTGTGCCGGCTGCGCGGATGCTCCGCAAGCATGGAGTCGAGCAAGCTGCGAACCGCAGGATGAGAGGACTGCAGGAACTGCTCCTTGCTGTCGTTATATTCCACGATCTTGCCCTGATCCATGACAGCCAGTGCGTCTGAGATCATACAGGCGGCCTTAATATCATGGGTGATGAACAGATATGAGAGGCCGAACGCAGCCCTGAGCTCACCAAGCAGCCGCAGAATAGTAGTCTGGTTAATCATATCCAGACTACTAACCGCCTCATCCAACACGATGAGCTTAGGCTTGAGCGCAATCGCTCTGGCAATATTAATCCGCTGCAGCTGTCCTCCGCTGAACTGGTAGGGCTGCTTCTGCATGTCTGCCGTGCTTAGTCCGACACACTCCAGTAGCTCGCCTACCGTACGCTTCTGCTCCTGAACACTCAAGGATTCGTAGTTGGACAGCGGCTCGCCAATAATCTGCTCGGCTGTCATCCGGGGATTCACGGCTGAATAACAATCCTGAAAGACCACCTGCAGATCGCGGCGTATGGTCCTGCGCGCCTGCGGGCTCAGCTTATACAGATCCTGTCCCTGAATCAGCACCTGGCCCGCGCGGGGCGGCTCCAGCCCGAGAATAACCCGGCCCAGTGTGCTTTTACCGGCTCCGCTTGATCCCAGCAGCCCCAGGCAGGTTCCCTCTTCTATATGAAGAGACACGCCGGACAGCACATGCTCCTGCTCCTCTGAACGCCCCCACCGGCGGGATGCAGCATAGTTATGGGTAACCTCCCTGACCTCAAGCATGTATTCTGCCGCTATTCCGGTCATAGCTGACCCCCTAACTGCGGACCAAGCTGAAGCAGCGGCCTTGCTGCAAGCAGCTCCCGGGTATATTCATGCCGGGGATGGTCGAACAACTCGAATACATCAGCGGTCTCAACAATTCGCCCGTGCTGCATGACCGCAACTTCATCAGCCAGCTCCGCAATGACGCCGAGGTCATGGGAGATCAGCAGAATAGCAGTTCCATGCTCCTGCCGAATTCGGTCCAGCTGCCGCAGCACCTGAAGCTGATTGGACACATCCAGAGCCGTAGTAGGTTCATCGGCAATGATCACGGAGGGCTTCAGGCACAGGGTGAGCGCCAGCATCACCCGCTGGAGCATCCCGCCGCTCAGCTCATACGGATACTTGTGCAGCAGCGCTGCGGGATCGGGCAGATTCACATCGGCCAGGGAACGGACCATGCAGGCTCTGGCTTCTTTTTTCCCCAGCTTCATATGTGTACGAATCGACTCCACGAATTGCGCACCAATGGTATACACCGGAGAGAAGGCCGTCATCGGATTCTGCATAATCAGCGCAAGACTACTGCCGCGAAGCCTTCGCATGTCCTTCTCCGGGAGTCCGTTCAGCTCACGGGTATGCAGCCGGATACTGCCTTCGATTACACTCGTCTGCCGGTCCAGCATCTGGAGGAGCGCCAGCGACGTAACGGTTTTTCCGCTGCCGCTGCCTCCCACAAGACCCAGCACACGCCCCGGCTTCAGCTCCAGGTTAACATCCTCTATGAGGGGCAGAACTCCTGCCGCTGTCTTCACAGATACCTTCAGACCCTTCACCTGCAGCACAACTTCCGCTTGTTCCATGATTCGCTCATTCCTTCTTTCAGGAGCCTCGTTTGATCCCGTACCGTTCAGACAGCGCCTCGCCCAGCAGATTAAACGAAGCTACAACCATAATAATCATCAGGCCCGGATAGAGCATCAGCTCGGGATGATTGCGGATGAAGGATTTCCCTTCGTTCAGCATTGCCCCCCATTCCGGTGTAGGTGCCTGGACGCCCAGGCCCAGGAAGGACATCGCGGAGATATCCATAATCGCCCAGCCCATCTCAAGCGTCCCTATCACCACAATCGACGGCAGGATGTTGGGAATAAGGTGTCTGCTCATGATCTGCCAGGGGGAGGAGCCGCTGATCCGCGCTGCCGTAATGAAATTCCGCTCCTTGAGGCTGACAATCATATTCCGGAACATCCGGGCGAAGTACACCCACTGCACCAGCATCAGCGCAATAACCAATTGAGACAGGCCCGGCCCCAGAATCCCGATCAGACCGAAGACCAGAATCATACTGGGAAAAGACATAATGCCATCGCACAACCGCATCAGCACAGCATCCAGCCACCCGCCGATGTACCCCGAAACCACTCCTGCGAGCAGTCCAACCCCTAAGGAAGCAGCAAAAATAAGTGAAGCAAAGCCCAGTGAGATCCGTGTTCCATACAGTAGCCTGGATAGATTATCCCGGCCCAGCTGATCTGTCCCTAGAAGATATTCCCATGAAGGCGGACTGAGCTTCGCTGCCAGATTCACCCGGATCGGATCATGCGGTGAGATCCACGGGGCCAACAGGCCAGCAAGACCAAACAGGATCAGCAGGCTGCCGCAGATCATGATGACTCTCCTGCCTTTGAAACGGCTGCTTAAGTTATTCATCCTTGGCTGGCCCTCCCTTTACGCGCAATTCGCGGGTCCAGGAACAGCTGGAGCAGATCGGCGATCAGATTGCTCCCGGCAATCACACAGACCGAGAGCATGACATAGCATTGAATCACCGGAATGTCACGGTTAATGACCGCTTCAATGAAGTACCGGCCGAAGCCCGGCCAGGAGAATACCTGCTCTACGATAATTGCTCCTGTCAGCAGCTTCCCCAGATTGATACCCAGTCCTGTAATAAGCGGCGCTATGGCAATTCTCAGCACGTATTTATACAGAATCACACGTTCCTTAATCCCTCTGGCCCGGGCATATCGGACATAAGCCTCCTTCAGTTCCTCCAGAACGGTCGTCCGCAACAGGCGCGCGTAGATGGCAATCAGCCAGAGCGCCAGGGTAATTGACGGAAGAATTAGGTGCTGCACGGACCCTCTGCCTTCCACAGGCAGCCATTCCAGCTTGACCGAGATGAAGAACATCAGCAGATAGCCGATCCAGAAGACCGGAACACAGGCGCCGATATAGGCGAATACCCGGATCACATGATCCACCAGCCGGTTTTTGTAAATCGCTGCTAACACCCCAAGCGGGATGCTAACCACCAGCGCCAGCACGATACTGGCGGACGCAAGCTGAAGCGTTGCGGGCAGCTTCTGGGCAACCTCTCCCCAGGCGGGCATATTGGACAGGTAGGAATGGCCGAAATCCAGCCGGAGCAGCCGGCCTACCGATTGAACATATTGCGCCAGCAGCGGCTGGTCCAGCCCGAATTCATGCCTCTTGGCGGCCAACACTTCATCATCCGGCTGGATATGGGCCGCTGCCAGATAGGCCTCAGCCGGGTCTACCGGCCCCACCCGGATCATCACGAACATCAGCAATGAGGAGAACAGAAGGATGGGGATGATCGCCAGCACTCTTTTTCCGATATATACGCCCACTTAGAACCCTCCTGCGTGACTACTACTTCTTCTTGGTGCCATGAAGCGGATATTCATCCCGGTTGGACGGGAACTTGAATTCAGCCACATTGTCCCGGTACACCGCCATCTGCTTGATGTAAGAGATCGGAAGAATCGAGGACTGTTCCTGCAGCGTAGTGAGCACAGAGCCGAACAGCTCGGTACGGGCCTTATCGTCTATTGTTGCCATACCTGCTTTGATTTTCTTATCAATCTCCGCCTTCATTGGCAGAGCCGCCAGGGTATCCGAGACCCCATAGCCCGGCTGAAGCACGGCTGTCATGAAGGAATGCGGGTCATACGGCGCACCAAAGGTCGAGTAGAAATTCATATCGAACTCATTGGCCTTTCTGCGCTGGATGTAGACGGTCAGCTCGACGCCGGTGATTCTCAGATTCACACCGATCCCCGCCCATTCAGCTTGCAGGGTCTCCGCCATCCCCTTCATCGTCTGATCCGCCTTGTCATACATCAGCTCCAGCTCCAGCTTCTGTCCATCCTTCTCCCGCACGCCCCCACCTGAAGGCAGCTTCCAGCCCGCTTCATCCAGCAGCGCATTCGCCTGCTCCACATCATATTTCACCGGGCTCACCTTGATATTGGCATAAGGCAGATTCGGCGGCAGGATATTGTCTGCCTTCTCCTCCAGTCCCAGCGTCACCCCTTCGACCATCGCTTCCTTATTGAAGCCCATGCTAAGTGCCTGACGGACCTTAAGATCAGCCAGCTTCGCGTTCATGGTATTCAGCACCAGATTGCGGGTGGCGATCGGCTCAGACAGCTTAGTGACGTACTTTCCGGTGCTCTCAAGCCCCTTGTAGGCGTCATAGCTGATGAGACCTTCGCCGTAGATCAGATCCAGATCTCCTTTTTCAAAAGACAGCACGCGCGTCTCCGCATCCGGGATCACCTTCACCACCACCTTGTCCACCTTCGGCTTCTCACCCCAGTAGTAAGGATTCGGTGTAAAGGTTGCCGACTCATCCTTCTTATACTCGCTTAGCACCCAAGGTCCGGTTCCAATCGGGCTGCGAATACCCTTGGACGTATCGCCATCGTCGGGGAAGCCCGCTTCGCCAAGGAAGCGTACCGGCCGCACCACCGCAAGATCGTACAGTGCCGGATAATAGGATTCCGTCAGCGTGAGCCGGAACGTAGTGTCATCGACCGCTTCTGTCTTCTCAATCAGCGGGATCATGCCCAGCCATGTGTGCAGCTTCTTATTATGTAAGACCGCATCCATATTCTTCTTCACCAGCTGTGCGGTAAAAGCCGTTCCATCCGAGAACTTGACGTTGCTGCGGATCTTGAACGTGTATACCTTGCCATCCTGCGATAGCGTCCAGGACTCGGCCAGAGCCGGGACAATCTTCCCGTCTTGATAACTGACAAGCGGCTCATAGATCATAGACTGGGCTAACAGCTGGGACGGATTATATAAATGCGGATTCATTGGTCCGATATCCCGGGGCCACGCCATTGTAAGGGTCTTCGTGGCTTGCGCGTCGCCGGCAGCCGATGGTTTGTCTGTATTATTCGATGAACAGCCTGCAGCGACCATGGATATAACCACTAATACGAGCAGGCCCTGCAGCAGCCTCTTACCTTTAGATGCGAACATAGCGTTGACTTCCTCTTTTCCAATCGAGAATGATTATCATTACAATTTAAAATATTACTGCAACCTACACAATTCTGTCAATGGTAACGGTTGTATGCACTAACCAGATCAAAAAACCACCCCAGAACCTGGAGTGGCGATGACTTCATACGGTATATGATTGATTATCCCTGCTTTTGCCCTTCCTCTTCCGGCTCCCCGAACCCCTCATCTGGACCAGGACTGACGTAAGCCTGCAATACGGAATCCAGCAGCCCTGGGAACCGCTCGTCCAGATCTTCCGTCCGCAGGGACAGAATACGCTGGGTACCCTGCACCCGGGTATGAATGACACCCGCTTCGCGAAGCGTCCGGGCATGGTGGGTCAGCGTAGACTTGGCAATCGGTACCTTGAAGCTGTTGCAGGACTGCGGGCCGTGGTTACAGATCTCCGACACTACATATAGACGGATCGGATCGCTAAGCGCGTACAACACTGAGGCGAGCTGAATGTCCTTACGGTCGGGATGATGGAGCTGCTTCATGAATAAAACTCCTTCAGAGTATATAATAGTACTTCTTTTCACGATGATTTCCTAATTGCATTTTACATTAGCCCATGCTATATTTCAATAGTTCGTAAGTAATCGAATAATACAATAACATAATGAAGGAGTGGCTTTCTCATGACCTCATCACCTGCTTCTAAGGGCGATCAAGAGCATTCAATGGCTGCTCCGCAAGCGGCTCTACCACGGGAAGGACTGCTAACTCTGCTATTCAGCGTTGCTGTCGTCCTCGTTATTATGAACACAGCGATGTTCAATCTGGCCCTGCCTGATGTAACCGAGACCTTCGGCATCACCGCAGCGTCCGCCTCCTGGATTGTAACCGGGTATTCCATCATGTTCTCTATTGCCTCAATCACATACAGCCGGCTCTCGGACTTCCTGCCGATCCGCCGATTGCTGATTATCGGGCTGCTCACCTTAGGGCTTGCTGCTGTGGCCGGATTCTTCAGTACCAGCTTCATTTTCCTGCTGATTGTGCGTATTCTGCAAGCATCAGGTGCAGGCGCCGTGATGTCACTGTCCCTTGTCCTGTTCACCCGCTACATTCCGCAGGCCCGGCGCGGCAAAGCCATGGCGACGATCATGTCGGCCGTCTCCCTGGGACTGGGTCTGGGTCCGGTAGCTGGCGGCTCCATTGTTGAATACCTCGGCTGGACCTGGCTGTTCGCAGTCACTGCCGCCATTCTGCTGCTGGTGCCGCTGTTCCTGATCCTGCTGCCCAAGGAAGTTCCGGCTAGCGGCTCATTCGATATCCTGGGCGGAATTTTCCTCGGCGTGGGTACTACCGGTCTGCTGCTGTTCCTGACCAGCGGACTGTGGATCGCGCTGATCGCTGGCATCGCCGCGATTGCCTTATTTGTAGGGCGTATCCGCACAACCCCTGATCCATTCGTACTGCCCGCGCTATTCAGCAACCGGCCATATCTCGTACTCGCACTGATCGGGGTTGCCTCTTACCTGTGCAGCTTCGCTACCCTGTTCCTGCTGCCGCAGATTCTGACTCACCGCTTCGGCTTCAGCGCCAGCCATGCCGGTCTGGTCATCTTCCCGGGCTCACTGCTGGCTATCTTCGTCTCCCGCCTGGTCGGACGGATGATTGACCGCTACGGTAACACCGGAATTCTGCGCTTCGCACCGCTGCTCGTTCTGGCCGCCACCGTATTGTTCGCCTTATTCGCCGGACAATCCTGGATCGCCGTCATGCTCGTCTACATGATTATGAGCCTGTCCTTCACTGTACTGTCGAGCAGTGTGTCGAATGAAATCTCGCGTATCCTGCCTGCTTCGCAGATCGGCTCCGGGATGGGGCTCTTCCAGCTGCTGCAGTTCTTCAGCGGTGCCTTCAGCGTAGCGATGGCCGCCAGCGCCCTGGAATGGCAGCGCAGCCTGCCGCTTCAGGCCGCTTACTCCAACATCTACTGGGGCTTGTCAGTTGCGGCAATCGTGGCGATTGGCTCCGCCTCCATCTACCTGCGGGGCAGTCAGCGCAGCCCGCTGTCCGAGATGGCGAAAGCCGCGGACTGCTAGATACATTTTAGGTAATGCTAAATCCGCAACTGTACCATTCGCGCATACACCCGCACGCCAAAACACCCTGCAGCCTTCACAGCCACAGGGTGTTTCTTATTCCGGCCGTCCTCAGACGACCAGATATTCCGCATTTCGTTCACATTCCGCACATTTCGCCGGCGGGTCCCAGTCCGAGAACTCCGTCTCCTTCAGATCGACTACATCCGGTGCATCCTCGTACTCGTCCACAAATTTGTCGATGGCCAGCTCTACGTGTTCCTTACAGACTACATACATTCAATCAAGCATCCCTTTCTGTGCCGCTGCGGCGTAGACTTATACTACTGTTCTACCACACTTCCCTGCAAAAAGGAACCTCCCGCAGCGCAAAACGCGCCCTTATTCCCGCCCTGTAAACTTCCGGACATCCCCGGCAATGAATCCGAGCGCCTCCTGCCAGAATTCCAGAGAATGTACATCAATATCCATCAGCTTCGCAGCGTCTGCGATGCTCCGGGTACTGGTTGCTGACAGGAACTGTTCATAGCGGCTCACGAACACCTGCCCCTGCTTTTGGTACTGGGCATACAGCCCCTTGGAGAACAGTAGCCCGAAGGAATACGGGAAGTTCAGGAACTCATTGCCTGCCATATAATACCCCGCCTTGCTAATCCACTGGTAAGGATGAATGGACCCGGGCAGCACACTATCCCCGTAAGCCGCAGCCATCGATTCCAGCATCAATGCGTTCAGCTCCTCCAATGAAAGGGGACCGGATAACCGGCGGGCATAGAGCGCGCTCTCGAAGCAGTACCTGGCATAGAAATCGACAATATAATACCCTGCATCCGAGAGACTCCGTTCCAGGATCGCATCCGCTGCCTCCGCAGGCAACGAGTTCAAGAGTTCAACATGAATCAGACTCTCACAAAAAATCGATGCCGTCTCCGCAATCGGCACCGGATAATCCATGTTGACCATCGTATGTCCCGCGAGGCGGCTGGTATGATACGCATGCCCAATCTCGTGAGCCAGTACACTCACATCTATATATTGGCCGTGGAAGCTTGTTATGATTCGGCTCTCCCCTATCGGAACGATATCGACACACATCCCGAAATTCCCCTTTCCGCTGCGCGGCTCAGCATCGATCCAGCGCTGCCCGAACGCCTTGCGGGCGAACCCGCCCAGCTCGGGGCTGAACCTGCTGAACCCCGCCATAATCATCGCCTGAGCCTCAGCATAGGTTATGCGGACTGAAGTCTCCATGCCAATGGGCGCAAAAACATCCCAGAACGGCAGCTGTCCCCCCGAATGCCCCAGCCGCCCAGCCTTCCCGGCGTAATACTGCCGGAAGACCGGCAGGCTCTCCCGGATGGCCTGAAGCATCACCTCCAGCGTCTCCTGATCCATCCGTGCTGCTTCCAGCACCTTATGCAGCGGGGAGGCATATCCTCTTAGCTCATAGACGGTCGCCGCCTCACCACTGACGGCATTAATACAGGCAGCACTCTGCTCCGCCACGCTGCGGCAAGCCTCATGCTCTGCTTCAGCCGCCGCCCTCCGTACCGCAGGATCGGGGTCGTAGACCAGATTCCGCAGCTCCGCCAGCGTCACACTACGGGTCACCCCGGCCAGATCTAGATCAGTCCGCAGTGTAGACAGCGTCTGCATGTACAGCCGCTCCCACGCTTTGGAGCCGGTGTTCTGCATCCTGGCAATCACCGCTTCGCCTTCTGCGCTAAGCATATGCTGCGATTTCCCCTGTAATCCGCGCAGATAGAAGCTATGCTGCTCCAGATAAGCGCTAGAACGGAAACTCCGCTCCAGTTCATCCGCGCTTACCCCCGCCAACCACTTGCTGAAGCGGACCAAGGCTTCACCCGCCCCGCTAGTCACCTCTTCCAGCTCGTCCATCAGATTCACAGCTTCCTCACACTGGCTGTCCGCACTGAACCGCAGCTCCGCATAGCTGAACAGACGCAAATATAGCTGTTGATACGCATTATATTGTTTAAGGAACTCTTCCATCAGGTCTGCAGCGTCCTGCCCGTTAACGGGCTGCGAGGCCGACCATGTATTCAGCTCCCCGGCAAGGCTCTCCACCTGCCTGCGGTCCTGCTGAAATCCCTCCGACTCGAACGAAGGATAGATCCGGTCCAGATTCCATGTTAATTCGCACGTTGTTAATTCCATTGATTAATCTCTCCTTATTTATAATCGCAGGAGCCCTCCGTTATCACATGCTTCCACCCCGTTCTAATTGATCCTGACAGGATCATCCATTTCAGTATACCTTAATTCATTAGTTTCTCCCATCATCCACCAACTTTCTAATGGTATACAGCAGCAGCCGTATTGGCTTTTTCGCATACATCTGGCCCGCACATCCCAGCACTTGGTCATACCCCTGTCAAGTAGACAGATAAAAAAAGCTAAGCAGCCAGCGCGTGCCGATACTCAATCGGCGCGCGCTGTTTCAGTTTTGCCTGAAAACGTTGGTAATTGTAAAAGTAGATATACTCCTCCACCGCTTGATGAATCTCTGCTTCTGACTTACACTGGTGAAGGTACAACTTTTCTGTCTTCAGATGCGAAAAGAAGGATTCGATGCAGGCGTTATCCAGGCAGGTTGCTTTGCGAGAGTGGCTGCCCTTGACGCTGAATGCCTCTAATCGTGTGTTGTACGCCTGAGACGTGTACTGAAAGCCTTGGTCCGAATGGAGCACGGCCTCAGACACGTCTCTTTTCCGTGTCCACTGTTCCACCGTATCCAGGACGAGGTTTACGTCGTTTCGCTCCGAGATCTGCCAAGCTACAATCTCATTGTTGAAGAGGTCCTGAATCGCAGACAGATAATAAAAGCGGGTGCCGTCTGAGATATACGTAATGTCCGTGACTAGCTTCTGCTGTGGGGCTGTCGCATGAAACTTACGCTTTAACCGGTTCGGGTAGACCACGGAAGGAGCAGAGCCCGCACGACGCCTTTTCTTGCGAATGACGGACTGGATCGATAGCTCTTTCATGAGCCGCCATACCTTCTTGTGGTTGACGAGGTAGCCTGCCTCCCGCAGGGCTGCCTGCATTCGAGGGTACCCGAAATAGGGATGAGCCAGGTGAATCGCCACCATATGCTCTTTCATAGCGTGCTCTTGCTCATGGGCCTCCATTCGTCGAGCCTGTGTACCTCGCCACTTGTAGTAATTCGCCCGCGATACCTCTGCAATGGCTAATAGGCGGGTGACGCCATGTTGGTCACGTAGTTCTTCAAGGATGGCGTATTTGTCGTGTAGTCCAAGCTTCCCTCCCTTTATAGATTTGGATACCGCTTTTTTAAGTAGTCCACCTGTGCCTTTAAGTAATCTCGTTCTTCTTCTATACTGGCAAATGTAGATCGTGGACGTCCTTTTAAGGGGCTTGTTACCCCTTTTGGTGTATGGAGTGGCTCCCCATTCCGATATTTCTTTACCCATACTTTAAGCTGGGTACAGTTCACAATCCCCAACCTGTCGGAGACGACCTTATAGCTCTCCCCTCCTGTACAATAGGCTTGAATAGCCTCTTTCTTGAATTCCTCTGTGTACGATTGAAATACTTGTCCCTTTTTGGCCATACCAAAATCCCCTCCATGGTCACTCACTTCCTCATGTTAACACATGAGGGTTTTTACGAGTGTCTACTTGAAGGGGATAATACCAACTCGCTCATTATATTCGGTTTTTCGATTACATCCGGCCACACACCAGCATACTCACCCAATGTGTTCGCTTTTTCGATTACATTTGGCTCACAATCCCCTGCGCTCACCGATTGTAGTCGCTTTTTCGCATACATCCGGCCTACGATCAAAGAAGCTCTCCCCGTCCCCAACGGGACAGGAAGAGCTTCTTTGATCGTACTTACATTGCCTCGATTCTAATCCTAGCCTTTACTCGCCGTCCGCCACATTCTTCGCCTGCCCCGGCCGGTCCAGCTCATAGAGCTTGCGGTAACGCGGCTGCTGCTCCATCAGCTCGGCATGGGTGCCGCGCATCTCCACTTGGCCGTTCTCCATGAAGATGACCTCGTCCATCTGCTCGGCGCCCACCAGATGATGCGTGACCCAGACCAGCGTCTTTCCAGCCATCGCCTCGAACATAGTGGCCAGCAGCTCGCGCTCCGTGCGCGGGTCGAGGCCAACGGTTGGCTCGTCCAGTACAACCACTGGCGTATTCTGCAGCAGAATACGGGCCAAGGCCATCCGCTGGCGCTCTCCGCCGGAGAAGCGCTGCCCCGCCTCGCGTACCGGAGTATCATAGCCCTCCGCCAGCGAAGAGATCAGCGTATCCAGCTTCGCCAGGGCTGCCGCCTGCTGGACCGCTGCCTCCGAAGCCCCCGGGTCCCCGAGCCGGATATTGTTCGCCACCGTGGTGTCGAACAGATGCGGGCTCTGGTTCAGCACCGCGATGAGCTGTGGAATCCGCTCACCGTAAGCCGCAGCATCGATCCCGTTAATCGTCACGGAGCCGATGGTGGGCGCAATCACGCCCTGCACCATCTTGAGCAGCGTCGATTTACCCGCTCCGCTGCGGCCGATAACTGCAACCTTCCGCCCTTGCGGCAGCGTAAGATCCAACCCCTGAACAGAGAAGTCGTCACCTGCCGCATAGCGGTAGCCCGCCGACCTCAGTTCAATCTGAACCTGTCCGCTGGCCTTGGCAGCCTCGGCAGCAGTAGCGACCTGAGCCGCAGCTTCGGCATTCCTGCCTTTTTCCGCCTCAGAGAGCACAGCCTTCGCCGGGGGTTCCACACCCTCCAGCCGCTCCAGTGAATTCCGGTATTGCGGAATTTTCTCCACAGCCTCGGATACGGGCAGGAAGGCATCCGCCACCGGGAAGACCACCAGCACGAACGCCGCAATCAGCGTTCCGGCAATCGCCCCTTCAGCATACTGTCCAGCCGCCCAGTATAACAAAGACAACACGGCCAGGCCAACAACCGCCTGCCCGATGAACATACGCAGCCGTGCCCAGCGCCGCAGCGAACCGTCTATGCGGGCAACCGCCTGCTCGTCCGCTTCGTACGTATCGACGAACTGGCTCTGCCGTCCGCTGATTACCCAATCTCCCAGCCCGAGCACAGCATCTGTCAGCTTTTGATACAGCCGGTTGCGCTCCTGCTTCACCTGACGCTGACGCTTCTGGGTCAGCAGGAGGGAGATCAGCGGTAATACGACAACCAGCACCAGCATATAGAGTCCCATAAGCAGAGCAAAGGCCACATCGAACGTCCCGAGCGCAATCATCGCCGCTGCGTAGATCAATAGCGCGATAATGCTCGGAAAGACGGTCCGAAGATACACATTCTGTAAATATTCGATATCATCGGCAAGCATACCGAGAATATCCCCGGTACGGAAGCGTGAGGACAAGAACAGCGCCTGTGGCTCCAGCATATGGTACAGCCGGACCCGCATCTTCGACAGAATGCGCAGAATCGTGTCATGTCCCACCAACCGCTCCACATAGTGGATAACAGCCCGGCTGGTCCCGAAGGTGCGCACACCGACAATGGGGACATAGATCATCAGTATATTTTCCGGCGGAATCGAGGCCTTCGAGATCAGAAAGCCTGAAGTATACATCAGCGAGGACGCAGAAAAGATAGTCAGAGCGCCCAGCAAGATGATTAACACGAACCGCCAGAAGTAGGCAGAGTAATAGGGAGCAAACCATCCTTCACGTTTCAATGGATTCCCTCCAATTGACTTTGAATAAGCTCATAATAAGCACCCCTCCGCGCAGTCAGCTCGTCGTGTGTGCCTATTTCAGCCACCCGTCCCTGCTGCATAACGACAATCAGATCCATATCGATCATCCAGTGCAGGCGGTGTGTAGCCAGGAATACCAGCTTGCCTTCGAATAGCGGCAGCATCGTCTCCTTCAACTCATATTCCGTCTCAATGTCCAGATGAGCCGTCGGCTCATCCAGCAGCATAATCGGGCGGCTGCTCAGCAGGGCGCGGGCCAGAGCCACACGCTGCTCCTGCCCGCCGCTGAGCGTACGGCCGCCGCCGCCGATCATTTCGTTCAGACCTTCCGGCAGCGAGGACACCAGCTTCGATAAACCGGCCGACTCCAGCGCGGCAGCTACCGCCTCCTGTGAAGCCTCGGGATAATAGAACCGGACATTATCAGCCAGCGTGCCGCTGAAGATATACGGGCGCTGCGGAATATAAGCCGTCTGCTTCCGCCAGCCCTCATCGGTCAGCGCACTGACCAGGCTTCCATTAATCGTAAGGGTTCCAGAGGTTGGATGAAGGAAGCCGCCCAGAACGTCTATCAGTGTAGACTTGCCTGCGCCGCTCTCCCCGATAATACCAATCTTGCAACGCCCGCTGAATTCAAGATGAACAGCTTCCAGTGACGACACTCCGTCCGCTTCATAAGTCACGCCTACCCCGTCAAGCTTCAGGTCGCTATTATTGTTCCACGTGAAAAAGTCGCCTGACCAAGCTCCGCTCTGACCTGCCATCTCCTTCTGCCCACCCTGCTCCAGCAGCTTCGCCTGGACCGTCTCGCGGTCAATGATGCTCTTCATCGCTTCACCGGCTTCCTTACCGTCCAAGGTGGCATGGAAATCTGCGCCCACCAGCCGCACCGGCAGGAAATATTCCGGCGCGAGAATCAGGATCGTCAGTCCGGTAACCAGCGTCATCTGCTCATTGACCAGACGCAGACCAAGGCTTACCGCTACCGAAGCGACAGACAGCATAGTGAAGAAGTCCAGTGCGAACGAAGACAGGAAGGCGACTCGCAGCGTACGCATAGTTGCTGAACGGTAGCGGTCACTGACCTTGGCAATACTCTCACTGTGGCTGCGGCTGCGTCCAAGGAATTTCAGCGTCTCCAGACCGCGCAGCGAATCCACGAAGTGATTCGATAAGGTACGGTAAGACTTCAGCTGACGGTCCATCTGCTTGCGGGCCGTCATCCCGATCAGGATCATGAATACAATAATGATCGGCATCGTTAAGGTAAGAATCACACCGCTGGACGTATCCAGGGTGAACACATAGACAAGCAGCAGAGCGGGTGTTATCGCCATACCGACCATCCGCGGAATAATCAGCTCCAGGTATGTGCGGAACTTCGTTACTCCTTCAAGCACTAATGTGACCATATTTCCGGTCCCCCGGTCGCCAGCCAGCCTTGGTCCCAGCTGGAACAGCTTGTCCATCATCTGTCTCCGCATGCTGCTGCCGGTCGCTTCCGCGAAGCGGTACGCCGCCCGGCTCATCAGCATGGCACAGGCATGACGCACAAGAAACGCAAGAAGGAACAAGAGCGCTCTAGCCCCTTGTTCCTTCAGCGGTTCTCCCGCAAACAGCGCAGAGACAGCTTCTGCCAACGACTTCGCCAGCAGAAGAATGGAGAAGCTTTGCACCAGGGTTAGGAAGCCAACCAGCAGAAAGACCGGCTTAACTCCTTTGTACCCAAGCAAATTTTTATCCATTAGTATTCAAGATGCTCCTTCTCATGAACCCGTTTGTGGAAGATGAAATAACTCCAGATCTGATAGCCCAGCACGAACGGCAGCAGAGTCAGTGCTACAATCGTCATCACCTTCAGCGAATATTGGCCGGAGGCCGCATTCGTAATCGTCAGGTTGAACGCCTGATCCAGCGAGCTAATCATAACCCGCGGGAACAGTCCGATGAAGATCGATGCAACAGACAGGGCCATCACAGCACCAGTCATCCCGAAGGCATAGCCGTCCTTCTTCTTAGTCATGAAATATCCGGCCAGCAGATAAGCTGCTACACCCAGAACGACTACAATCCACAGCAGCGTTCCGCGTTTATCGAAGATATCCGTCATAGTATACGTCATTACAACGAAGGCTACCAGCAGCGCCGCCAGTGGAATCAGCAGCTTCTGGGCCAGCTTACGCGCCCGTTCCTGCAGATCTCCAAGCGTACGGAGCGTAGTGAACATCAGCCCGTGTACCAGACACAGCAGGACAACCGTAATCCCTGCAACCACTGTATACGTATTGACGATATCGAAGAATCCGGCATACATCTGCATATCCTTGTCGATCGGCAAGCCCTTGATGAAGCTGGCGAATACCACGGCGAGCAGGAACGGCGGCAGGAAGCTGCCGAAGAAGATGCAGACATCCCATGTTTTCTGCCAAGTCTTGGAATCACGCTTACCTCTGAACTCGAATGCGACACCACGGGCGATCAACGCCAGCAGAGCAACTACAAACGGTATATAGAAACCGCTGAACAGCGTAGCATACCAATGCGGGAAGGCCGCGAACATTGCACCGGCACCCGTAATCAGCCATACCTCATTCGCATCCCAGAACGGCCCGATCGAATTGATCAGTATCCGGCGCTCCGTATCATTCTTGGCCAATATCTGTGTCTCCATCCCTACACCGAAGTCGAAGCCTTCCAGGAAGAAGAAGCCGACGAACAGCACCGCAATCAGCAGAAACCATAATTCATTAAGTGACATTGGTTAGCCCTCCTTGTTATACGGATCGTGGGATTCACCGTGTTCGTTATCCATAGCATAAGGACCTTTTTTAATCACTTTGACGAACAGGCCGACCAGCACTGCACCCAATATGGCATAGATCGCGTTAAAAGTAATCACCGAGAACAGCACCTGTCCGCTGGTAATATTAGGCGACACACTGTCTTCTGTAGTCATAAGTCCGAATACAGTCCATGGCTGACGCCCGATCTCTGTCATAATCCAGCCGGCCGTATTGGCAATCGGCGGAAGCAGCAGTCCCCAGAACATGAAGCGCATGAACCAGGTATTGGGTCTGTCCATCTTTTTGCGCCACATGAGGTAGATAGCATATACCCCGAACAGCATCATCAGCGTGCCGGCAGCAACCATGATCCGGAAGCTCCAGAAGGTTGTTTTGACCGGCGGAATATAATCTCCTGGTCCGTAGGCTACTTCATACTCCTTCTGTAGCTCCAGCATCCCCTTCACATCACCGGAGAATTTACTGTAGGACAGGAAGCTCAGCAGATACGGAACCTGAACTTCATTGCTGTTGGTTTGGTTCTTCACATCGATATTGGCAAATACCGTCCAAGGTGCCGGGTCGCCGCTCTCACCCCACAGCGCTTCGGAAGCCGCCATCTTCATGGGCTGTGTCTCTACCAGATATTGAGCCTGTGCATGTCCTGCAACCGCAACGCCGAAGGAAGAGATAACCCCTACAATTGCTGCGATCTCGAATGATTTCCGGAAAAAGGCGACGTCCTGCTTCTTAAGCAATTTGTAAGCACTGATCCCTGTTACCAGGAAGGCACCTGTAGCGTAAGCGGCAAGCACTGTATGCGGAAATTCCACCAGCAGCTGGCCGTTTGTAATCAGTGCGAAGATGTCATTCATCTCAGCCCGGCCGTTGTTAATCTGGAAGCCGACCGGATGCTGCATGAAGGAGTTAGCCGCCAGAATCCAGAATGCCGACAGCATCGTCCCGAAGGCCACCAGCCAGATCGATAATAGATGAATCCGCTTGGACACCTTATCCCAGCCGAAGATCCAGATTCCGATGAATGTGGACTCCAGGAAGAAGGCCAACAAGGCTTCAATCGCAAGCGGAGCCCCGAACACATCACCGACGAAGCGCGAATAATCCGACCAGTTCATTCCGAACTGGAATTCCTGCAAAATCCCTGTTACTACACCTACTGCGAAGTTAATCAGGAACAGCTTCCCCCAGAATTGCGCCATTCTTTTGTACTCTTCATTGCCCTTTCTTACGTACATGGTCTCCATAATGGCAATTATGAGCGCAAGTCCGATCGATACTGGCACAAAGAAATAATGAAAAATTGTCGTCGACGCAAATTGTATACGTGACAGCAGTACTGTATCCATATTTCTCCCCTTCCTTCTCCCTATTTCGTTATGTCTATTTTGTCAAATTTCCGACGCCTTAAGTGTGATGATTGTCACATTATACACCCTGTTTAGGCATGAAAAACAAAATATTTGTGACAAATATCACAATATTGCATATAGAAAGCAAAAAAAATAAGACGGTTTCACCGTCTTACATTTATCCAGCATGTATAGTATATAGTTGTCTTGATTCATAAAGGTATTGGTCTAGGTAATGGAAATACCTTTCTTAAGCGATTTGAGATCGCCATTTGAATTAAGCAATTGCGGCAGCATCTTCATGCTACGAACCATTGGGGAATGACAGAGACGGCAGGAAGGCGCGTGTTCAAATGCGAAATTATCCCTCATCCATCCATTGCAATCCTCATTGGTACAGGCCCAAATTGCGGTATTTTCTTCCGGTACTTCCTCCAAAGGCTTTTTCCGGTAGTTCATTGCCGTTCCTCCTTCCTTTATGTTGCAAGCAAGTAATGATAAAAAAAGACCGTCCCAACTTTCACAAGCGGGGACGGTGTCTTCTATTAATTACAGTTTTACAACGTTTTCGGCTTGTGGTCCGCGGTTGCCTTGAACAACGTTGAATTCAACGCGTTGGCCTTCGTCCAAAGTTTTGAAGCCGTCGCCAGTGATTGCGCTGAAGTGAACGAATACGTCGCTTCCGCCTTCAACTTCGATGAAACCGAATCCTTTTTCTGCGTTGAACCATTTAACTGTACCTGTTTGCATGTGTGTTACCTCCACAAATTTAAATTAATATGTTCTTTTTATCTTCAGACAAAGAAAAAATTCACACATTGAGAAAGGTTGTATCTTTGGTTGACAGCCCTTTTCAATGCGAGAATAAGGTATCAATGTATGAATAATTTCATGTTACCACACCTTAATAACAAAGGCAAGCTGTTCTATCCTAATTTCTCCGTTTTTCCCCTTATAAGGGCCACTTCCCAATGTAAGGGCTACCAGTCGTATTAATTTGTAATATTTATACCCATTACTACCAGTTACCCCATTTATTTATTCTTGAAACAGCCCCGCCCTCTTCTTTTTTCCTGAAAAGGACGGCTTCAACTGTTTCCGTAATCGTGACTGCCTCATTATTATATACGGCCATTTCCAATTTTATTCCTCCGGCTTCTCAAGAAGCTGAACTGTTGTCTGCTTCACTTCACCATTGCGGTAGAAGGTAATCTTCAGCTTATCGCCGATCTTGGTATGATCGTACAGATATTTGCGCAGCGACAGCGTGGAGGTAATCGGCTTATCGTTGAACTTCGTAATCACATCGTTAAGCTGCAGGCCTGCATCCTTCGCCGGTCCTACAGCATCCAGAACCACAACCCCATCAGTAACTACAGACGGAAGATTAAGCTCCTTGCGCTGGTCATCGGCCAGCGGAACATACGGATTATTCAAATCCACCGAATATACACCCAGGTATGAACGTGCTATCCGCCCTTTGGAGGTAAGCTCATTGGCTGTGTCCACTACACGATTGGCGGGAATCGCAAAGCCCAACCCCTCTACCCCCGTATCGGAGATCTTCATCGTATTGATACCAATCACCTTGCCGTCCAGATCCACCAGTGCGCCGCCGCTGTTGCCCTCGTTAATGGCCGCATCCGTCTGGATCACTTCCTGCTCCCAATCGTACACGCCATCCTGGTTCAGTGACACCGGTATCGTCCGCTCTGTGTAGCTGACAATGCCGGAAGTTAGTGTATCCCCAAGCCCCAGCGGGTTGCCGATGGCAATGACAGTCTCACCCAGACGCAACTTGGAGGAATCCCCGATCTCAGCAATCCGGTCGATTCCCTTGCCGTCAATGGAGAGCACAGCAATATCACTCACCTTGTCAGCGCCTACCAGCTCCGCCTTGTGGGTCACGCCGTCTACTGTAACCACTTCCAGCTTGCCGGCACCCTCAATGACATGATTATTCGTAATGATAAATGCCTTATTGTCATCCTTCTTATAGATAACTCCCGAGCCTAGAGCGGATTCATCGAGAATATTAAGTTCCTTATTGTCTTGTTTATGATTAATGATGCTTACTACCGCAGGGCGGACATGGGCAGCAGCCTGAATAATCCGGTCGTACGGATCTGAGCTGCTCGCAGCCACCTTATCAATAACCACCGGAGCCTGAGCTCTCTCAGCGGTGAACTGTCCCGTTACCAGACTGAACAGCAGCACAGCCACCACAGCACTGCAGACAGAGCTGATCAGTGAGATCTGCCAGGTTGCCAGCGACCGCTTCGATTTGCGGACAGCCCACTTGCCGTCAGTATATCCGCCAGTTGATTTAGAATTGCCGCTTTTGCGCCGTGACACCTTGGTTGAATAGAAATCATCATCGAATAATCCCATGTTACACTCTCTCCCCTCTATTGCCACCGCATTCACGACCTGAACGCCAAGCAACCACGCCCGAGCTTAACCGCTATATCTCTTAGACTTCACGAAGTACTAAAAGGTTTCACTTGATTTATTCACCACATTCCAGTGGGTTCTAAGCGCAAGGGATGTCTATTACTCTAATAAGCTACTAAAAAGTTTAACAGCTTGTATCCGGAATATTTTGCAACTTAAAAGACTACAATAGGATTAGAACGCTCTATATGATTGTATCACAGGCAGCCGCGCTGCCCACATGTTTTCTATGTTAAAAAAATGTAAATTATTCACAGTCTCAATACATCCATTTCACAAGGAGGGACGGACTATGGAGTCTTTTTCAACAAGTAAGGATCTGGTGCAATTCATTGGTAAGCTGGGGGACCTTAAGGATGAACATTATCAGCTGATTCTTGCCCAGCATGCAATGATTGAGCTGTTAATTGATAAAGGGCTATTCTCCCGCCAAGAGCTGGAGCACAAGATTACCGAGGTTGAACGCCTTATGACTGGCTCACCTTATCCCATGGCGTAGGCCGGTCATAGTAGGTGTCGCAGAGTCTGAACTCACTGTCTTTGTAAAAGCAGCCCCGGTCCTCCATCGCCCCGCGCACGGACATCTTCGCCAGATCCATCATATTATGGTCTCTGCTTAAGTGGGCCAGATAGGCACGCTTGGTCCGCCCGCTCAGAATCTCGCTGAGTGCTGCGCCTGCCGCCTCATTGGACAGATGCCCCAGATCGCCAAGAATCCGCCGCTTCGTATTCCAGGGATAACGCCCCATCCGCAGCATTTCGATATCATGATTCGACTCCAGCACCAGCACATCGGCATCCGATATAGCCGTTCTCACCTTGTCGCTGACATACCCGAGGTCTGTCGCTACACACAGCTTCTCCTTGCCGTCATAGAAATTGTAAGCTACCGGCTCCGCAGCATCGTGGGAGATGGCGAAGGATTCTACCCGCATACTGCCGAAATCCCGGTGCTGCCCGGTCTCCATAATGACCCGGTTATGCTCCTCAATCTTGCCAATCCCCTTCTCTATAGCTCCCCAGGTATTCGAATTCGCATAGATCGGAAGATTATACTTGCGGGCCATCGCGCCCAGCCCCTTAATATGATCCGAATGCTCGTGAGTCACAAGAATCCCGTCCAGCTCCGCTCCCGTCAGCTCACGCATGGCCAGCAGCTCGTCAATCCGCTTGGCGCTCAGCCCCGCGTCGATCATAAGTGTGGTCTCGCCGTTACGCACTACTGTCACATTCCCGGTAGAACCGCTGGACAGTACTGTAAATGAAATCCCCATATCTCTCCTGCTCCTTCTACTCTGTTGTCTTCGGACTGATAATGTCCGCACTGATCGCATCCATATAGTAGGCGCTGCCGTCCTCCAAGATGAACCGCCACATCGGCGAAGCCACCTGGCTCTCGGAGTTGAACAGCTCACCATAATAGCCCAGCTCAATCTCCTTCACTGCGGCATCCGCAGGAAAATACTTCTCGATCAGACTGCTAAGCGCCTGCGATGCCGGGAGAACCTTCTGCAGATCCTCGCTCCGGCTGGCTGCGATCTCAATCTTCGGCCAGCGGTAGGCCACAATCTTCTGGTCACTGTTGATCAGCTCCAGCCTCACTCTGAACAGAGACCACTTGTTATCCACCAGCGGATGCAGGACGAACTTGCCAACCTCGCTCTCCTGTGAATCGAACCGGTAATTGGCAATGTCGGGAATCTGGCTCTTCAGCAGATTGCTAAGCTCCGAGAACGAGGAGTACATCAGCTTGCTGTCAATCGGCTCCTTAAGCTTCACAGGCAGTTCATTCTGCTCTTCGGCCGAATAACGGTACGTGATATCAGGCAGCTGTGGAGTGCCAGCCGGAATCGGGCACAGCAGCCTGATGTTTTTCTCTTCCATCACCGCCTTAGTTTCAGCAGACAGGGAAGTGAAGTCAAGTCCAGCGCTGACCTGATCACGCACATCAATCCATAGCTGATAGCATAGCAGCAGATTCAGCACCAGAAAGGCATATATCAATACACTCTTAGCCCTTCCCCAGTCCATAACGTCCCTCCTCGAATCGTATCCTGTCCGCTTGGTTTATCTCCGCCCTAATTCAATGTAAGCTCACTGCCGTCACTGAGTGTAACCCGCCAGACCGGATGAAGCTGCAGCTTCTCCCCGGCCAGCGCAGGCATATAGGCAGGCGTAAGCTCAATGATCCGCAAGGAGCTGCCGATCTGCGCCAGCCGCTGCTTCAGCAGTTCGCCGCCGGGCAGCTTAACAATGGTCTTTTCAGACTTTTCCTCATTCGTGTACATCAGGGAGCGCTCATAGGAAGAGACCGTTCCCTGCTGGAGCTCCAGATGGATTACGCCATACTGAAGCTGCGGATTGCTCATAATCGGATAGGAGCCGGACGGATAAGCACCATAATATTGCTGAAAAGAAACCTTGCGGTCCTGCCGGCTCTCCTCCGTAGCAGCCAGCCTGTAGGTTCCGTTCCAGCCGCCATGGTTATTGACAAATTCCACCGCCACCAGTGCATCCTTCGCCGGTGTGCTGTCCCCGTCCGGAAGTGCTGCAGGATCACTATAACTCATCCAGTTCTGCTCCTGGTCCACCTGCAGGCTGCGTTTGCTGTCAGTATAGATTTTGGAGCCGTCCTTCTCAGGAATATACCTTGTATTGCCTGCATCGAAGAACAGATTGCTTTGCATTTGCTCAATGGTATACATACTCGCAGGCATCACAACTTTAACCAGCGGAACATCCGCCTCAGGGACATAATACTCACCGTTTACGGCTGTATACAGCGTCAGATTCTTACCGAAGTCCACATGCTGCTGCACATCCTGGACCGTAAGATCAGCCTTAGCCGCCTCGTACACAATATCCCCGCGTGTGCTGAAGAAGATAACATGGGCTTTGGAGTCATTTTTGATATTGTAGATCCAGATCCGGTCAATGCTCTCCCCCTCGAACAGCGAATCCGACGAGATCTGCATAACCCGCTGCAGCAGCGTTACCGGAATGCCTGCCCCGAACGACAGCTCAATGCCCGGATTCTCACTTCGGATCTTGTCCCAGTCGAAATCCTGTACGGACCGCCGCTGGAAGCTCTCGAAACTGCGGCCCTTCAGGCGGTTCATAATCAGGTTATAGAAAGTGGAGCTGGGGTAGAACAGTGTATGCTTGTCTCCGCCCATATGAATAATCATTTTATCGGGGTAGAGCAGGTTCTCCACCTTTTCCTTCGGCCCCATATTATCCGTCTTCACATATAAGGTCTTCGACAACACTGCCGAGTCGCTACCGGGCAGCCTGTAGATCAGATAATAGCTCTCCACGAGACTTCCGAGTATAAGCAAGACCAGCATCCATGACTTGATTCTCTCCTTCACGCCTCACTCCCCCTTTGCTTCATCAAAGGCAGCGTGAACGTGACCAGCGAGCCCTCATTCAGCTCCGATTGCAGGGAAATGGAGCCGCCATGGGCTTTGACAATTTCCCGGGCAATGGACAGTCCCAGACCTGTTCCGCCCATGTTCCGCGAGCGTGCCTTATCAACCCGGTAGAAGCGTTCAAAGATGCGCTCAATGTCCTTCTTCGGAATCCCTATCCCGGAGTCGCGGACAGACACGGCCAACATGCCGTCCTCGTTCTTATGTGCCTCCAGCCGGATCGTCCCGCCCTCTGGTGTATACTTGAGGGCATTGGAGACCAGATTACCCAGCACCTGATCAATCTGATCGCGGTCCAGCCAGGCTATGGCGACATCCTTACGAACCCTGGTGCTGATGTGAATCCGCTTCTGGCGGATCTGGAAGGAGAAGCGGTCCGCCACATCCTCCAGCATCTCGGAGATATCCGTCTGCTGAATGCGCAGACTGGATTCCTTGGAATCGAGCCGCGACAGATGCAGAAGATCCGTAACTAGCCGGATCATGCGCTCCGTCTCATTGCGGATAACTCCGACGAACCGCACGGCAAGCTGCGGATCTTCCAGCGCACCGTCATCCAGCGCCTCCGCATAGCTCTTGATCGTCGTAAGCGGCGTCCGCAGCTCATGCGATACATTCGCCACGAACTCCCGGCGGGACTCCTCCAGATTCTCCTGCTCCGTAACATCCTGCAGCACCGCAATCGTCCCGGCAATCCGTCCGCCTTCGCGGCGGTGAATCGGGGTGAAGGTCACCCGCACAATGTTGGGATCCTCTCCGCCCATGGGAGACAGGTGAAGCATAGCCGACTGGGGAATTCCCTGGGTTACGGAGACAGACTGCTCAGGCTCCAGACCCAGCAGCCCGCCAAGCGAGGCCCCTGCAGGCAGTGGTCCTTCCGCACCCAGTATCAAGGCGGCGCGTGTATTCATCAGAATGACCGCGCCGCTCTCGTCTGTTGCTACGACACCGTCACTCATATTGGCAAGAATGGAGGACAGCTTCTCCTTCTCCTCTTCGTTCTGCAGCAGCGCCTCGCGCAGCCGGTCCGTCATATAGTTGAAGGCCTGGCTCAGCTGCCCAATCTCATCATTGCCGAACACAGGAACCTTCCGGTTGAAGCGCCCTTCCGCCACAGCCGTGGCGTGCTTGGTCATCTCCTTAATCGGATGCGTGATCGTATGCGCGAGGATAACTCCCAGCACTGCCGTGAGCGCCAGCGCCAGCAGCAGCCCCGAGAGGAACACACTGTTAATCCGGCTCATGGTGGCATATAAGTCTTTCATATCAGCCGCTATATATATGGCGCCTACTACCTTATCACCGGAAATTACCGGCTTTGCCACTACTTTCTTGCGCACATTATCATCAGCGATAATATATTCCTCATTATCGCTGATGCCCTGCAAGGCGCGGCTGACCACGGTCTGCGTGTTCCGCTGGCCGACATAGTCATTCTGGGAAGGGATCGAGGTGGTAATAATCTTGCCGCTCGCATCCAGCACCTGAATTTCTGCGCCATTGATATACAGATTGTTCACCATGCCGCGCAGGCTCTCCACCGCCGATTCCTCATCGGCTGTTCCTGTCTCGCTGCCGAATTTGTCAGCGGTGAGGATCGAGAGCATCTCGGCCCGTGCCTTCAGATCCTTGGTGAAGTTATCCGTCAGCGAGTTCTTCATCGAGCTGACAAAGTATACGCCGATCAGCTGCATCGCAATCAGAATCAGCAGTACATAGATCACGATAAGCCTGGCCTGGATCGTCCGGAAAAAGGACAGTGCCTTCATTACAACCCTCCGTTTTTGGGGCTATGCATCAAATAACCGAGTCCGCGCCGGGTATGAATATACTCCGGCTTGCTGGGATTCTCCTCAATTTTTTCTCTGAGCCGGCGGATGGTCACATCCACTGTCCGCACATCGCCGAAATATTCGAAGCCCCACACAGCCTGCAGCAGATGCTCCCGGGTCATTACCTTGCCCGCATGGCGGATCATATAATAGAGCAGCTCATATTCACGATGCGTCAGATCCAGCGGCTCACTATCCTTGTACACCATATACATATCCGTATCAATGAATAATCCGAAATGATAGACGCCCTGCTTGCTCTCCACCGCTTCACTCGGCGCTTCCGACTGCGATGGCTTATGCTGGCGCCGCATTTGGGCCTTAACTCTGGCCAGCAGCTCACGTGTACTGAACGGCTTGGTCACATAATCATCCGCACCGAGCTCAAGACCCAGCACTTTATCGATCTCTCCATCCTTCGCGGTAAGCATAATGATAGGAATATCCAGATGGGCAGAGCGTACCTCACGGCAGACATCCATTCCGTCCTTGCCGGGCAGCATCAGATCCAGCAGCATCAGATCGGGGCGTTTGGACAGAGCCAGCTCCACCGCACTGTTGCCGTCGAAGGCGCAGATGACCTCGTAGCCCTCTTTTTCCAGATTGAATTTCAATATATCAGCAATAGGTTGTTCATCATCCACTACCAGAATCGTTCCCATTTGCATAAGCTCAGCTTCACCTTTCTAACGATACTCGAAACCCTGATTCCTTTATTTTAACATACCTGCCTTGGCGTCACATCAAATTCACCCCACAAAGTGAGGCTTTAGCTTCGAAGAGAACTCAGGTACTTTCCGGGGGGCCCCAAAAGCCTATTATTCAAGTAGAAATGCGTTACAACGGAAAATAAAAACCGCCCGAAATCATCCGGACGGCAGGGAATTATAGAATGGAAGCCTATCTGTCATTCATTACTTTAGGTATTTCATCGGATTGATGGCCGTCCCGTTCTTGCGGATCTCAAAATGCAGGTGCGTCCCCGTCGAGCGCCCGGTGCTGCCCATAATGCCGATGGAACTTCCCTGTCCCAGCTTCTGTCCGGTTGAGACCGAGATACTGCTTAAATGCCCGTAGTACGTAACGTATCCGTTGTTATGGTCAACAATCACCACATTGCCATAACCGTTCTGCACACCGGCGAAGCTGACCGTCCCTGCATCCGCAGACTTGATGGTACGGTTACCCGATACCAGATCGACTCCCTTGTGTGTGCGTCCCCAACGCTCGCCGTAGCTGCTGGAGATCATCGCTCCGCTAACCGGCCAGGCGAACATTCCTGTTCCTTCACCTACAACCTTGGTACCGGAATAGACCACTTCAGGCAGAGAAGCCTTTACTACGCTCTGACCCAGCCACTCCTCCTGAACCACCTGTCCGTTCTCTTTGGTCAGCCTGTACTGCATCGTTTTGAGCCCGGTTTGTCCGGGTCGGACAACCTTACGCTTGCCTGCCGGCAGCTGGTCGCTCTTGCGGATAATAACCTCAGGCTCCGTAACCACCTCTTCAGTTACCTGTTCTACGGTCACTACCGTAAGGTCAGGCTGCGGCACCGTTAGCTGCAATTCATCTCCAATCTGCAGACTAAGCTCCTTCACCTCAGGATTATTGCGGAAAATCTCCGCCTGGGTAATGTTGAACCGGGAAGCAATAGCAGAGACTGTGTCGCCTTCCTGAACTGCATAGCGGAGCGGCGCTTCCCTGCCTTCGGTGAGTACCTTCACTGCTTCTTCTACACTAAGCACCTTATTGGGATCTGCCTTCACCGGAACGACGTTCACTTCCTCCCGGATCTTGACTGACTCCACCTGATCATTGGCGGCTGAACCAGCCGCTCCCGCCTTGGCCGCCGTCTTCTTCAGCTTCGCCCCCGGAGCTGCCGCATTCTGCGGAGCGTAATGCGCCTTAACGGCCTGAAGCGCTGCCGCCGCTGTCTCCTGATCCTTCACGATCCCCAGCGGTTCACCATCCACAGCCAGTTGTACGCCTACGGCATAAGCCTTGAGCATCCCATCCAGCTTGTCCAGTGTAGCCTCGCTGTTCACCTCCGGCTTGTAGGCCCGCTCGGCCTCGGTAGTAATACCTCCAGTCTGCAGGACCATCACAGAGTCAGGATACTTGAGCTGATATTCCCGTCTCTTCTCCTCGAACAGCTTGTTCAACTCCGCCTGCTGGTTCAGTGCACCAATCTCCTCGCCGTTCACCAGCACCTTGTAGTAGGTTATTGTATTCGCTGTTACATGCTTCTTCTGTGCCCCCACGAGGAAGGTGGTCAGCAGAACCAGACCGGCTGAAGCCAGCAGCCATGACCGCCGGCGGCGACGGGATTTCATCTCCGGCTGAAAGACACGGGGTTCACCCGAAGTCATTGCATCTGTACCTTGTTCACCTGCTGCACCAGATCCTGTGGATGCTTCTACGCGGTTCCGCAGGTTCCCCATCCGGCGTATAAACTTAAATCCTTTCATCAAACTCTCCCTTTCGGCTGTAAAAACAAGAATGTATATGCTTTGCGCATCCGATTTGCATGAGTACGAATATGACTGTATGACGCACACGAAAAAGGTTACAAAATATTAACCCTTATTAGTCCTTTTTTACTGTACCATAGCCTGAAGAAAAATTTCAACTTTGCTCCCATGGCAAAACCCGCGAAATTCGCGGGTTTATACCCAAAATATGCGTTTCAAACGGCGATCCCGTGACCAAAAAGTGACAATTATTAATTCTGATTCATCTCTCCGCTATCCGGTGTAAGCATTTTCATCAACGCCTTATATTCATCCTCATCTACGTACTTCGCAATGATATCCTGCAGTTCCGTAACTTCGCTCTCTGTCAAGCCGCCCTCCAGGGCAGCGGAGATCTTGATCATCTCCTCCTGGGGAAGCTTGTTCATCAGCATATTGAAGATATTGGATTTCGCATTAGCGGGCAGACTCTGCTTCAGATCGTTCATAGCCTCCGGCGTCATCACCAGATTCTGGTCCAGCCCCTGCTCACTTTGTTCTTCTCCCGCCGCGGCTTGTCCCATTACAGGCAGTGCATTATCCGGCACTGTCTCGTCCACCGGTTTCTCTTGAAGATTCCCTGGTTTTCCGCTACTGTTGTCCTTCTTCTCACCGTCCGTCTTGCCCGAATCAGCCTCCTTGATGGAGTTCTTAGTCTCGCTTGAGGCCGCTTTGGAGTTCTCCTTAGAGGCAGCCCCGCTGCCGCCCATACCGGTCAGACTCTTCACGAAGCCGCCGATTCCCGGCCCTGGCCCGTCCAGCTTGATATCGAAGCTGGCCAGCACCGACTGGATATACGTATTCACCACATATGCCGTTGTCAGCATGGACAGACCGCTCGCCAGCACCACAATCAGGCAGACGCTCAGCGTACGCTTCACTATTTTCACCACCATCACTCCCTTACACCCTGCTCTATTCAACCTCTAAAGAATCAGTTCGCTATGATCCCATTCTCATAGTATTGACTAGAACAACGTCCGGGAAACGTCCCCGAAGCACAGAAAGGCTGTTTAACCTGCTGAAAAATCTTCTAGACATACAGAAACAGGAGCCTCATCGAGGCCCCTGCTCCTATACGTATTTATTCAGTTCTGCTTCAGTCTAGATATAGATTGGCAGCACTTGATTGGTCTGTTCACGGTTGCGGCCCACAGAGAAGATCGAGATCGGAATACCAGTAAGTTCCGATACACGTTCCACGTATTTGCGTGTGTTAGCCGGCAGATCCTCCAGCGTCTTCGCCGCAGTAATGTCCTCACTCCAGCCTGGAAGCTCCTCATAGACCGCTTCACATTCTGCCAGCATTTTGAGGCTTGCCGGGTAATGTGTGATAATATCTCCACGGTACTTGTAGCCGGTGCAGATCTTCACAGTCTCAAGACCGCTCAGTACGTCCAGCGAGTTCAGCGACAGGCCGGTAATTCCGCTGACACGGCGGGCGTGACGCACCACCACACTGTCGAACCAGCCTACGCGGCGGGCACGTCCGGTTACTGTTCCGTACTCATGCCCGGTCTCGCGGATATAATCACCGGTCGCATCGTTAAGCTCTGTAGGGAACGGGCCGTCTCCAACGCGGGTAGTATAAGACTTAGCCACACCGATAACCTGCTTGATCTTGGACGGACCCACGCCTGAGCCTATGCAGACTCCGCCAGCTGATGGATTCGATGAAGTAACGTACGGATAAGTTCCCTGGTCGATATCGAGCATCACGCCCTGCGCACCTTCGAACAGCACACGGGAATCCGCATCAATCGCATCATTCAGCACCACCGAAGTATCGGTTACATAGCCGCGCAGCACTTCTGCATATTCCAGATATTTGGTTAGAATCTCTTCCACATTCAGCGGCTCAGCGCCGTATACCTGAGTGATCACTTGATTCTTCTCTTCCATCAATGGACGAAGTCTCATTTCGAATTCCTCAGCGTCCATCAGATCGGCAATCCGGATGCCGTTACGGGCAGCCTTATCCATGTAGCACGGGCCAATCCCCTTGCGTGTTGTACCAATTTTGTTCGGGCCTTTGCGGTCTTCCTCAAGCGCATCCAGCACCATATGATAAGGCATAATGACATGGGCACGATCGCTGATTACCAGGTTCTTCGTATCGAAGCCATTGTCATGAATATAATTAATTTCTTGGATCAGCGCTTCCGGGTTGATGACCATTCCGTTGCCGATAACACAAGTCTTCTCTTTATAAAATACACCAGATGGAATTAAGCTCAGTTTGAACTTCTTTCCGTCAATCAGAATCGTGTGACCGGCATTGTTACCCCCTTGATACCGGGCGACCACATCTGCACTTTCCGCCAGAAAATCCGTGATCTTGCCTTTGCCTTCGTCTCCCCATTGTGTTCCCACGACGACTACCGTTGACATGTACATTCCTCCGTAGGTGCTAGCAAGCACCATTATTTTTCCGCTTATCATAGGGGCTCTGTACGCGCTTCATCTTTTACGCAGCCCTCCGGACACCAGGCGGGCAGGCCGCCAAAGCACAATAATCAGTGTAACAGCGGCACTTTTTAAAGTCAAATAAAAACGAACGATCACAGGCTTGAATGTGCGATCGTTCGTGTATTGTGCGAAATTTGCCTAACCTGCAAAAGGTTCTGCATGGGCCCGCTCGTAGTTGACGAACTTGTTGAAGTTCTTGAGGAACACAAGCTCCACCGTCCCTACCGGACCGTTACGCTGCTTGGCGATAATAATTTCGATAATATTCTTCTTCTCGGTATCCTGATTGTAATAATCATCACGGTACAGGAACGCTACGATATCCGCATCCTGCTCAATAGAGCCTGATTCACGAAGGTCACTCATCATCGGCCGTTTGTCCTGGCGCTGCTCCACACCGCGGCTGAGCTGTGACAGGGCAATGACAGGAACGTCAAGCTCACGGGCGATTTGCTTCAGGGTACGGGAGATTTCCGATACCTCCTGCTGGCGGTTCTCACCGGCCTTGCCCCGGCCCTGGATCAGCTGCAGGTAGTCGATGACAATCATTCCGAGTCCCTTCTCCTTCTTGAGCCGGCGGCATTTTGCACGGATATCGGTAACCGTGATGCCCGGGGTGTCGTCGATGTAGATTTCGGACTCGGACAGCGACTGGATGCCCATCGTGAGCTTGGACCAGTCATCATCGCTCTTGAAATCGCCGGTACGCATAATATTGGCGTCCAGATTGGCCTCTGCGCAGATCATACGCTGAACCAGCTGGGGCGCCGACATTTCCAGACTGAAGATGGCTACCGTCTCCTTCGCCCGTACCGCTACATTCTGCGCGATATTCAGGGCGAAGGCCGTCTTCCCAACGGAAGGACGGGCCGCCACAATAATTAAGTCATTGCGCTGGAAGCCGTTCGTCATATGGTCCAGGTCAACGAATCCGGTTGGAATCCCCGAGGTTCCGCCTTTATTCTGATGGAGCAGCTCTACACGGTCGAATACCTGCATGAGCACATCGCGGATGGCAATGAACCCGCTACCGCTACGGCGATTCGAGATTTCCAGGATTCTCCGCTCAGCGTCACTCAGCATAATGCCCACATCTTCGCCGCCGGTATAGCCTTCGCTGACAATCTGCGTGGCTGTACGGATCAGCCGCCGCAGCATCGCCTTCTCTTCAATAATCTGGGCGTAATAATCGACGTTGGCCGCAGTCGGCACCGCATGCGCCAGCTTCGCCAGATAGCTGACACCGCCGATATCCTCTAGCTCCCCCTTATCCTGGAGCCGGGATGTCAATGTAATCAGATCAATCGGCTGGCTCTCTTCTCCGAGCTGCACCATCGCCTCAAATATCATCTGATGCGGTTTGTCGTAGAAGTCTTCGGTATTCACCCGCTCCATCGCGGTAATTAACGCCTCATCCGACAGTAGAACTGCACCCAGTACGGCCTGTTCTGCCTCCAGATTCTGCGGGGGAACCCGATCGAAAAAGAGATCTCCACCCATCCTACTCCTCCGTTACCTGAACCGTGAGGTTAGCCTTTACTTCAGTATGCAGCTTAACTGTTACCTGGAACGTACCTACATGGCGGATCGAATCGCTCAGCTCAATTTTGCGCTTGTCGATGACGATCCCCTGAGTAGCTGCCAGTGTCTCGCCGATCTGCTTGCTGGTGATAGCGCCGAAGAGACGGCCGCCTTCGCCTGCTTTGGCCTTCAGAGTCAGGGTTAGCTCATCCAGCTTCTTGCCCAGCTGTACCGCTTCCTCCTTCTCCTGGTCCTTGCGGCGCTGTTCGGCTGCCGTCTGGTTCTCCAGTGTCTTCACATTGCCGTCTGTAGCCGGACGAACCAGCCCGCGCGGCAGCAGAAAATTGGCTGCATAGCCCTCCGACACCTCTTTAACCTGCCCCTTCTTGCCTTGACCCTTAACATCCTTCAAGAATATGACCTTCATTCAAATAACCCCTCTTTCGCCTCGATTTCGGCCAGCACTGCGAGCAGTCTGGCTTCCGCTTCTTTTGTTGTTCCTTCAAGCTGTACAGCCGCGTTGGACAAATGCCCGCCGCCGCCCAACTTCTCCATGACTACCTGCACATTCATCCGTCCCAGAGAACGGGCGCTGATACCAATCAGGCCGTCAGGACGTTCACTGATGACGAATGACGCTACCACATTCGTCATCCCCAGCAGCGTATCCGCCGTCTGGGCGATCAGCAGCTGCGGGATCTTCATCCCGGGCTGTGTGACCACTAACGCTATCTGGTCATACACCATGCGCGCATGCTTGATGATCTCCGCCTTCGAGATGTACTCCTGCAAATCCTCCTTCAGCATGCGCTGAATGAGAATCGTATCCGCCCCGACCCGGCGCAGGAACCCGGCAGCCTCGAAGGTCCGCGACCCTGTATGGAGTGCGAAATGCTTCGTATCGACCGTGATCCCGGCCAGCAGCATCGTGGCCTCCAGCGGGCTGAGCTTAATCTTGTCATGAATGTACTGCAGCAGCTCCGTCACCAGCTCACAAGTCGATGACGCATACGGCTCCAGATACACGAGCACAGCGTCATTGATGAATTCCTCACCCCGGCGGTGATGGTCAACCACCACAATCCGGCTGGCATACTGCACCAGTCTCGGCTCCATAGTCATGGAAGCCTTGTGGGTGTCCACAACAATGAGCAGCGTATGCTCCGTCATCATCTGGAGAGCCTGCTCTGGCGTGATGAAGGTCTTGTAGAGCGCCTCATCCTTGCGGATCTCCTCCATCATCCGGGTAATCGAAGGATTCGGCGTCTCCATCACTATGCTTGCTTCCACATTGTACATCTGTGCCGCCTTAAGCAGGCCAATCGCCGCTCCTACCGCATCAATATCCGGTATCCGGTGCCCCATAATCAGCACCCGGTCGCTCTCCTGCATCAGATCCCGCAGGGCGTGGGCGATCACCCGCGCCCGGACGCGGGTGCGTTTCTCGGCGGCATTGGTCTTGCCGCCGTAGAAGGAGAGCCGCTGGCCCGCCTTCACAGCGGCCTGGTCCCCGCCTCTGCCGAGTGCCATGTCCAGACTCGACTGGGCAAGCGCTCCCAGCTCACTGGCCGATTCCGAACCGTAGGCAAGGCCTATGCTCAGCGTCATCGGCACCTTGAGGTCGGCCGTCATCTCACGGACCTCGTCCAGCACCACGAACCTGCTCTCCTCCAGAGCCTGAAGGCTGCGGTGATTCAGCAGCATCAGATACCGCTCGGAAGACAACCGGCGCAGATATACCTCGAATTGCTTGCTCCACTCGGTAATCTCACTGGCTACCTTGGCGATCAGCGAAGTACGCTGCTGATCATCCATCCCCTGAGCGGCTTCATCCAGATTATCCATCATGACAATTCCAATCGCCAGCTTCTCTTCCTCATACCGCTCACGCAGCACAACAAGCTCGGTAATATCGAATAAATACAGCAGCCGTTCACTTGGAATCACCACGACCTCATAATAACGGTCATCGACCGTAAGCTCATGGCGGTGCTCCTTCAATACCCCTTCCTTAACCGGTTCCCGCTTGGACGGCAGGTTCTGCAGAGAAGCCATAACCTCCGGCATCAGCTCCTGCATATCTTCACCAACAAGCGACTTGCGGGAGAAGATCTGGCCGGCATTCCGGTTATGCCATTCCACTGCCCGGCCCTCACTGTACAGGATAATCCCGAGCGGAAGCATGCTTACAGCCTCCCCCTCCACCCGCTTGATGCGGAAAGACAGGCCGTTGATATAATCTACAAGGTTGCGGCGGAACGACAGCTCGGCCTGCAGCATGGTGAAACACAATGTGCCGGCCAGGAAGAGACTGGCAACACCGAGGACCCAGTTATAGATACTGACTACTATAATCAGGACCAGCAGCAGTAAGAACGCCCACACGGTATGATAGCCGTGCCAGCGTCTTTGCAGAAATTTTGGCATGAGCCCTCACCCTATCGTTTCGATTTCTTCACAAGCTCCCTCAGCGGAAACGCCAGGTCTACCACACCAATAATCCAGAATCCCGGCAGAGCAATCACAGGGATTGCCAGCAGAAGAGCGATGATCTTGCTCCACTTCCGTTCATGCACCAGGAAGAAGAGGAAGCCGACGGTCTGGATCTTGAACGCAATCTGCAGCAGCGGCAGCAGATTGGCTGAAACCATTAGCATGAAGCCGCTGTCGGCACCGCCGAACAGCAGGCTGATGACCACGCCAAGCAGATAATACCAGATGAACGATCTGGCCAGTCTCCATTCCCGCGCCGGCTTCAGCTTAGGCACCGCATATTCCATACTGTTCAGAATAGGGCGGACAATGGAATGGGTAATAACCGCAATCACGAACGCACTGAGGATCAGCGTCATTGGAATCGCCTGGATCGTCAGCCAGCTCATCTGGCCAATCTGATCAGAGGAGATGGATATCTCGGACAGCAGCGGATTGCTTGCACCCATACTTGCCAGCCAGTCCGCATAGGTCTTCAGAACATCATAGACATAGTCGTATAGGTTGAACTTAAGGAACGTCGTACTGATCAGCAGGATCAGCAGGAATTCAGCTAGTATAGCGACCATGCCGGCAATCAGAGTAGAAATCGCTGAAGCACGCTTCTTGTACCATCGTCCCATCACAAGGGCCGGGATCAGGAAATAGGCCGCAATCAGGATATACATCGGGGTAATCAGACCCACAATTAGCAGAACCGGTAACAGATGCAGAATGAACTGCTTGGTGTTAAGGGTCGTAAAGAGCACTATGGCCGGAATAATCATAAAGAATGTTGTAATAAGTAGTAGCGGGGTTGACAGAGATAACAGCAGCAACAGATAAGCTATGCTCCAAGCCACAGATGTCCAGCGAAATTTCAACAGTATTCACCTCTTACGCATATGTTCTTCTAATGCAGATATATCCTGGTACCATTCTTCGAGCTGATGGCCTTCCTGCCTGTGCTTTCTCAGCTTCTCCAGCAGTAAATCATCCAGCTCGCGATAAGGGATACCGAGTCTGCGCCCTAAGATGTACGAACTCATAATCAGGCTGGCCAGACTGTCGCCGACACGCGTGGTACTGCCTTCCCACAGCGCTTTGAATAACCTTGAGACTTGATCAATTACTTCCGTCTTTAACCACTCAATTACCTTGGCGCGTTTGGCCACATCCAGATCCTTCGGCACATTGGGCACTGTCTCTCTACCTCCGGCAAAAAGCATTATTCTCCATTATAGCATAAAAATTTCCGAGCCACACGGACGCCTGCCGCCCCTGAATATCGCCTTCCATCTTTCAAAAAAGGCCCGCATTCCGTTTCGCCGGAAATACAGGCCTTGGTTCCTTATAACGATTCGAGCGATTGCCGTGAGACAAATTTCTCGCAGTATTCAATAATCTGACTCCGGCGTACAATGCCGATGAACCGCTTCATGTCGTCGACCACCGGTACAAAGTTCTGGACCTTGGCCAAATTAATCAGATCTTCCATATCAGCATCAATCGAGACCGCCAGATTGTTCATCCGCAGCGGGACATCCTTAAGCAGAAATTTGGAAGCATTCTCAAAAGTGACCGCGCCGCCCGAATCCTTCATATACCAGAGCAGATCCCCTTCTGTAACCGTTCCGGCATATTCTCCGTTGCGGTTCAGGATCGGCACTGCTGTATAGCGGTGAAACTCCATCCGTTCCAGGGTCTGCCGCAGCGTGGAATCCATGGTAACACATGCGACCTCCTGCTTCGGAAGTAAAAAAAACGCAATATTCATCTCTTGATCCTCCTCAAAGAATTCCGAAGGAATGCTACTTTACCTTCCTTGCACTAAAGCCCACCGTAGTTATACGTCTGCCTACAGCAATAAGTTCCATTCCATTATAGCATGAAGACAGTAAACAGCAGCCATTAACCTTGCGGGAATGGCTGCTGTTTTTATAACGGGTCAAGAATATCCGGTCTGATCCTTACTGTACTGCGGGTGTGGCCGAAGGCTCAAGCGCATTGCCGGCCTTGCCTGGTTCAATCAGCTGGTCAACAGGTGTACTGGGATTCATCCAGTTGTCGATCAGGGCCTTGGCTTTAGTCAGATCCTCTTCGTTCACGATATCGTAATAGATCCCGTCCATCCGTTTGCCTTCGCCCATCACCGTGAAGCTGGAGATATCCATATCCTTGCCGCCCATGAACTTCTTAGCCAGACTGATGATCATTGAGGGCTGAATATCCGTTTTGAAATTGTCGCCCATGATATCCAGCAGTTCAGGGATATTGCCGATCTGGCTGATCGATAACATTTTATTCGCTACGACATCAATAAAGACCTGTTGACGTTTGGTCCGGTTGAAGTCGCTATCCTCACGGTAGCGAGTATAGTTAAGTGCCTCTTCGCCGCTGTAGTTCGACTTATTGGCCTTAATTGTGAATTTCTCATGGTCTTTGCCTTTATTGACAATATCCTTCTTGATCGGGAGCGGCACACCGCCAATGGCATCGACAGCATCCTTCAACCCCTGAAAGTTAATGGTGGCATAATATTGAATATCATGGCCGAGGAGCGCTTCCAGTGTATCCTTGGACATTTGCTGTCCGCCGAACGCATAAGCATGTGTAATTTTATCTTTCTTATTATCCTTGTATCCAATAATTTCAGTGTAGGTATCCCGGGGTACGGAGATCAGCAGAATCTTATAATCCTCCGGCCGGATCACCGCATACATCATGGTATCTGAGCGTGCGGTTTCATTCTTCCGCTGATCTGTACCCAGCAGCATCAGAGAGAACGGATCGTTTTTGAGTGCCACGGGTTCGGCCTTAACGGTTGTCGGATTTTTGGTGGTGTTATTCTCCAGAGGCACAAAGGATTCATCCGTCAGCTTCTTCTCTACCTGATCGGATAAAAAGAGGTCAAAGGCCAGCACAGCAAGCGGCTTCTGGAACAGAAACGCTCCTGCAGCAATCACCAGTACCAGAATGAGCGCAATATATCTTTTCTTTATTTTTTTAAGCTTATTCATCATTTTTGATTCCTTCTTTATGGTGGAATGTACATATTATGAACGTAATCTATTTACAATGGCCGCCTGGGCTTCCAGGGCAGTCATGAGTGGGCTGTTCTAGCTGCTGTACGCCGCCCTGCTTCAGATGGTATTATTCCCCCCTTTCCGGGATTCGGGTCGTTCTAATTGTAGAATAAACCTGGGAAACGGCTTTGACACATAAACAATATTTCTATTGTAATCACTTCACCACTAAAAAGAAACAACAAATAACGACAACTTTGACACTTAGGCCGCTTATATTCCATAAAGTATATGACGCAGCAAATGGCGTTTTGATTCTTTTTCAGGGAAAAAAATAAAAAAAAGACAGTCTGTTCAGCCACTTAACGCAGCAATCCAGACCGTCCTCCACAGTTTATTCAGTATCCTTAATCCACCAGCTCTGCGGATCGATGATATTGCTTAAAGCATTCATTGTTACCCCTTGCAGGCGCTTATTCACCGCAGTAATATCCGAGCGTTCAGCGAAAAAGATCATCGGAACCTCATCATTGATCAGCTTCTGCCATTCATAATAGATTTCCTTCCGGAAGTCCTTATCGTACGCCTTCAGGCTGACTCCTTCCCGGATCAGGTCCTCACTGCGCTTCGAGGTCCACCGGGAGTAATTCCACGAATCCGTAGCCCGCCATAAGCCCGAAGGATCAGGGTCGCTGGCCAGTCCCCACACGCCGTTGAACAGCTCCACTGCCGGATCATCCGACTCCACCGCTTCATAAAAGGCATTCAGCTCCTTCAGGCTTCCTCCGCTGAGCCGCACATCCAGCCCGACATCACGCCAATTCTGAAGAATGGCTGCCGTCCGCGCCTCAGCCGTTTTGCTGCCGCTCATGGCATCATAGTGAATAACGAGCTTCTTGCCGCCGGGATCTTCGCGGAGTCCATCCCCGTCCATATCCAGATACCCGGCCCCATCCAGAAGCTGACCGGCCTTTTCGGGAGAATAAGGGTAGGTATCGATCTCCTCATCTGCGATCTTGGCCCAGCTAGAACTTGGAATAGGCGTCTCGATAAGCGTTCCCAAGCCATAGGAATATTTATTTAGAATCCCTTGCCGGTCAATTGCATAATACATTGCCTTACGCAGGCTCTTATCCTGGAACTTGGGATTATCCATCACCACCTGACCGTCTGTCTCATCCCAGTGTCCAAATTTGAACCCGATATATTCAAACGACATTCCCGGTGTGACCCTAATCTCTACATTATCCAATTGCCCTGCAGCCTCATAGGCATCACGCGGTAAAGCCGCCATATCGACAGTTCCTGCTTCCAGCAGAGCGGTGATATCCTTGCTGTCGATTGCCTTATAAGTAATCCCATCCAGAAGCGCTGCGCCCTTGTAATAATTATCGAACCGTTTCATTTCCACCGTCTGGCCCGGTATAATGCTGCTTACCATGAACGGACCCGTGCCAATTGGCTGCTTGCGCACCTGATCGCTGTCCATCATGTCCTTAACGGCCACTCCCTCGAAATACCGCTTGTTCATGGGGTAGGCCCACAGACTATCAATCACGTTCACCCGTGCTGAATTCATTGTAATGCGCAGCGTATACGGGTCCATCACTTTAAGCCCTGTAATTTCCTTCGCCTGGCCCTGGTGGTACGCTTCTGCTCCCTTGATCATCTCAACGCTATAGTATCGGGAACCCGTATACTCCGGGCTGGCGATAGTTTCCAGGGCAAATTTCCAATCCTCCACCGTCAGCTCATCCCCATTATGCCAGCGGACCCCTGGTTTAATGGTAAATGTGAACACCGTATGATCCTCGGACTCCTGCCAGCTGGCGATATTAGGAGCTGTGGACAAATCATCCTTCACGGTGAACATAGCCTCAGTGGTGAACTCCAGCACATTGGAATCATCTTCTCCTTCGAAGAATGCCGGTTCAAAGATACCTTGAAAAGAGGACGGGTAGCCAAAGGTCACAGTCCCGCCTGTAATGGGTTCATCGGCTGTTTCGCTAAAGCGCGCCACAACATTCTTGACGGCCGGGCTTGGCCCATTGCATGCCGACAATGCCACCAAGAGCGCAAGCGGTAGCATCAGTCTGCCGATGAGTCGGTTTGACATATATTTCTTCCCTCCCGGGTTGGATCACACAGTAATGTAAGCGGTTTCTTCACTAGATTTTACTGTAATGCCTATTATGCAGATTATGGACAATTAATTATTCCACATTATAGAGGATATACAATATTCGCTGTAATGTGAAGTCTTTAATTTATTCCGGGGCAGCCAAGAACCCTTCTGATACTAAAAAAAGCCTGCCCTGACGGGCAGACTTCAGTCACAGCAGCGCCTTAATTTTCCTCTCCCGGATGGATGATGCTCAGGCCCTCCACATGCTTTTTCCGCATCAGCTTACGCTTCTTCCGGGTCTCCTTGCTCTCAAAAATAATATCAAAATCATAATCCTCGGGATACAGCTCCTCCTTGGACAGATAAGGCTTCAACCGCTTATGGTTAATGCTCATCTTCTGCTTCTGAATCATCACTCCGACCCTACCCCGGCTGTCCTTCTTCTCATAGACAATTCCAGTGCGCCCCAGAGAGCTGACATAGACAGCATCCCCTACCGCAAATTCAGGTGCCGGAGCATTCGTCTCCTGTGATGCACTGTCTTCTCCGTCAGCCGTTCTACCCGCTCTTGCGGGTATCTCAGCTTCAGCTGCTTTAGCCCTCTGTGCAGCTCTGATAGCGTCCTTCCACGGGTTGAGGCTGCCTCTGTGTCCCTGCTGCTCTGTCACAAGCTGTTTCGCCCGCTCGATGACGGAATGGATAATACCCAGCTTCTCGGCGATCTGCAGCGCGTAGCTCTCGCCAGCTTCACCAATCGTTAGCTTATACAGCGGCTGCAGAGTATTCTTGTCAAACTCCATGCGCGCATTCTCGAAGCCTGCCGTTGCCGCCGCGAAGGCCTTCAGCTCATTGAAGTGAGTCGTTACCACGATATTAGCCCCCTTTCGGTTCAGCTCCTCCAGAATCGCGATGGACAGCGCGAACCCTTCACCCGGGTCTGTACCGGCAGCCAGCTCATCAATCAGCAGCAGCACGCCTCTGCCAGCATCATAGAGCATTCCTTCAATACTCTTCATCTGTGCCGAGAAGGTGCTTAGGGACTGTGTGAGGCTTTGTCCGTCTCCGATAACGCTTATTACATTGGTGAAGACAGCGAAGTCACTGCCGGGATCAACCGGTACCAGCAGGCCGGACTGTGCCATTAATACGAGCAGACCCAGGGTTTTGAGCACAACCGTCTTACCACCAGTATTCGGCCCGGTTACGATCAGCGATTTATATCCCTGGCCCAACTCCAGACTGACCGGCACCATATCCTTCAGCAGCGGGTGCCGGCCTCCATTCATCCTCACATAGCCGCGTTCGTTCAGCGCAACTGGCCCCGCATCCATTACCCGGGCAACCTTCCCTTTGGCGAAAATAAAGTCATACATACCAGTTACCTCAATATTCAGCCGGATAGCGGCCTGCTCCTGCTCTAACAGCCCTGTCAGCATACTCAGGATTATTCCTTCCTCACGGGTCTCGTCAGCAGTCAGCAGCTCAATCTCTCCCTGTAATGAGGCCACCTCATCCGGCTCCACGAATACCGTCAGCCCGCTGGTAGACTGGTCCAGCACCGAGCCCTTAATTTGCTTGTGATACTCCCGTTTCACCGGGATGACATACCGCCCGCCGCGCATACTGACCAGACTTTCCTGCAAAATGGACTTGTGGCGGTTCATGATACTGTCCAGCTTCCGGTGCAGACGCTCCTTGGCAACCGCCAGCCTTTTGCGGACCCGTTCCAGCCCTTTGCTGGCCTGGTCATCGATGACGCCCAGCCGGATACACCGTTCTATCTCGTCCCGGACCCCATTCAGCTCCTGAAGCGATGCCCCGTATGCGGCGATACGCGGCGCTATCTGCTCCTTGGCGGCCATATACTTCCTGAGCTGCCCGCAGCTGTTCAGAAACAGCAAGACTGCGGTGAAATCCTGCTCATTGTACATATAGCCGGTCCCGAGCAGTGACAGCACCCATTCAATGCCCTCCAGCGAGGGAATCGGCACACTTGCTCCGCGCTCCAGCAGCTCCTTAGCTTCTTGCGCCTCTTCAAGCGCCCTGTGTATCGCTGGCAGATAGATCATCGGCTGAAGCTCTCTGACATACCTTCTTCCCTCATAAGATACCGCATGACGCATCAATTCCTGCTTAATTGTCTCATATTCCAATGTGTGCAGACTCTGCAGATTCAATCTAAGTTCCTCCTTGTATACAAGTATATTTCTTATCCTAATCAACTGCGCATAACGCAAAAAGAGGGCAAAGAACCGCCACCACGGCAGTCTTCGCCCTCTTTTTGTTGCTACTTTTTCTCTTTGCCTCAGAGGCCCGCCCCTTTCGGGAGGACACCTGAAAACAGAAAAAACCGTGCTGCAAGAGCACGGTTAATCACAAAGAGAACAATAGCCGGATCAAGAGGCCATCATGACGCTTCGCGTGTGTTCTTAACTAAATCATTCATTCCAGCAGCCCGCGGTCTAATCAGTCAGAGATGTCGCCAGGACAGACTCTAACAAGACATGCCCCTGGCAAAATCAGAGCATGCGGCGGCTTCAGCCGGAACGATATGAAATTGCTTAGTTAAGAACGCTCACCAACATCAATATTTCCCCTTTAGTTATAGGATACCTGTAATTTACTACATCTGGAATCCATTTGTCAATTATAGGTGAGCAGTTCATCACCCAGGTAATCCCGTTTTTATCGTCCTATAAATTCTATTTAAAAGAAAAAAAGCAGCCGGCATAGCCGGCTGCTTCATAAAACGTCCTATTCTGTTGTGTAAGGCAGCAGCGCGATTTGACGCGAGCGCTTTACAGCAATAGTCAGAGCGCGTTGGTATTTTGCACTTGTACCAGTTACACGACGCGGCAAAATCTTTCCGCGTTCGCTGATGAACTTCTTAAGAAGCTCAGTGTCTTTATAATCAATGTGAGTAATCTTGTTCACAGTGAAATAGCACACTTTTTTACGCTTGTTGCGTCCACCACGACGTGCCGGTCTTTTGTCGTTGTCCGCACCTTCTCTTGGTTTGAAAGCCATGTTCAGTTCAGTCCTTCCTTATTAAAATGGCAAATCATCGTCCGATATATCGATCGGTTTTCCATCGCCCGAAAAAGGATCTTGGGTATTGTTGTTACGCGAGAAATTATTGTTACTTCCATTTCCGCGAGCACTGTTCCCGCCGTTACCGCCGCCACCGAAGGCTGGCTCTTCAGGCATACTTCCACCACTTGATGCATTTCCGCCTTCACGGCTCTGCGCGGATTCCAGGAAACGGACATTATCGGCAATAACTTCAGTAACGTATACACGTTTGCCTTCGTTATTCTCGTAATTCCGTACTTGGATGCGTCCTTCCACGGCTGCCAGTCTTCCTTTGCGCAAGTAATTGGCACAGGTCTCAGCCAGCTGTCTCCAGGTTACTACCGGGATAAAGTCCGCTTCGCGTTCACCGTTCTGGCCCGTAAAGTTACGGTCTACGGCAAGCGTAAACTGTGTTACGGCAACACCAGCAGGAGTATAACGAAGTTCCGGGTCACGGGTCAACCGACCGATCAGAATGATACGGTTCAACAATTAGGTCCCCTCCTTAATAGCGCGATTCGTTACAAAGCTTGTCAATATCTTAGGCAACGTCGTTCGTAATGAGATAACGAATTACTTCGTCAGAAATCTTCATGATACGCTCAAGTTCAGTAACTACTGCAGGTTCTGCACTGAAGTTAACCAAAACAAAAACGCCATCACGATGTTTCTTGATCTCATACGCAAGACGGCGTTTACCTTGCACGTCGTGCTTTGTAATTTCTCCGCCGTTGGAGATGATGCCTTGGAATTTTTCGACTGCTGCTTGAACGGCTTCTTGTTCAATGTCAGGACGAATAATGTACATGACTTCATATTTGCGCATAATTTTCACCTCCTTATGGTCTGCGGCCCCTGATCAGGTCAGGAGCAAGGAACGAGCACAAACATAGACTCGCACCAAATCAATATACCAAACCCAGCAGAGGATTGCAAGTTTTATTAATACGTACCAGATGCTGGAGCCCAAGAAAAAACTGTTGCCGGATTCCGTAAGAACCCTAGAGTAATCCCTCAACGTCAGGGCCACAATATAACAGCTTCATCATTCGATAACAGGAGGTTATTCACCAATGGGCGAACAGACTGAGTATGAAAAGGGCGACAAAGCCCCCAACCCGGGCGTTTACACCGAAGTAGGCGAAGCGCGGAGCTTCCACACGGAGATTCAGAATCCGAAGCGGATCACAATGGAGAAAGGCGACACCTTCCCGGAGACCACCAACCAGAACCGCAAGTGGAAAAAGGTCGAGAAAGCCCGTGTCCATTAATTTCAGCAGCCAGGTATAAAACACTAAAGACTGCACATACTATACCCAGGCAGTACAAAAGAGAGGTGTGGTTCCGTTGAACGTCGAAGACGAACACGATCACAGGGATTCTGAATTCAGCAGCTATCGTACCCGGGGAGAGTGAAGCTGGCTCTGTAAAAAGGAGTAACAGCTTTGGCATTACCCTATCGCAGTAGTAGCTATAGACAGAGATATCCGAACGTCATTGATGTACTGCCTCTGGAAGAGAGACCTGCGAAGGTCTCTCTTTTTGCGTTCTCTCTATATAAGGCTGAACAATGAAGCATTTAGACACAAAAAAGCCCCCGTATCAGAACGGAGGTCTCATCATTTAAGAATATAATTGCTGAAGTGGCGGAGAGGGTGGGATTCGAACCCACGCACGCTGTGACACGCCTAACTGATTTCGAGTCAGCCCCCTTGGGCCTCTTGGGTACCTCTCCGCAGCAAGAATTATCATATCATGCCAAGCTCACAATTGCAAGCGTTATTCATTTACGCTTCGCTTCCTGCGCCAGCTTAATCATTCACTGCTCCACTATCCGCTGAATGTAGGACCTTCTTGAGATTCTTCTCGAATTTGGCGCGGGGAATGAGGACGCTGTGCTGACATCCGGTGCACTTAATCCGGATATCCATTCCCATACGGATGATCTCCATCTCGTTCGTTCCGCACGGGTGCTGCTTCTTCATCTGCACAATATCACCCAGCCCGAATACCTTGCGTTCCATTACTCTTCCCCCTCCTCTGCCTCTTGCGCAGCTGCCATCTGCCTTCTTGGGCTGGCCTCCTGCTCCTCACGGGCTCTGCGGGCTGCCTCTCTCTCCGCCTGCTCAAGCGCCTCCTGTTCGGCCTTAGCGGCCTCCAGGGCGCTCTGTTTCTCCAGAGCATGCTTGATATCATTCTGAATCTGCCGTTCGGCGGCATCTCTGGCATTAGGCAGGCAATTCGCCGCTATGCGGATGACATACTCAGAGGTGCTCATCGACTGAATTCCCAGAATATTAGGGTAGGCAATGACACTGGAGCTGCGTTCCTCGATGCCCTGAAGCGCCTCGCCGATTAGGGACAGAGTGGCTTCGAGCCCGCGTTCGATTTTGACCGGAACATCAACTACAGCAAGTGCATTCGCCAGCGAATAATTCGTCACATTAACAATCGTGCCGTTAGGAATGATGTGTACCTCGCCCGTAGCACTTACCAGTCTGGTCGTTCTCAGGCCAATCATCTCTACCGTTCCCTTATAAGTCCCGCTCTGGATAACATCCCCGACTGCAAACTGATCCTCAAAAATAATAAAGAAGCCCGTAATCACATCTTTGACTAAACTTTGTGCGCCGAACCCTATAGCGAGCCCGACTACCCCTGCTCCGGCAAGCAGCGGCTTCAGATCGAAGTTGAACTCCGACAGAACCAGCAGAATCATGGTGAAGTTACAGAAGAAGGTAACCACATTCTTCATCAGTCCGCCAACTGTAGAGAAGCGCCGGTTATTGACTAATGCCCTCCCCCTCGTCTCCCGCTCAAGAGACCGGTCAATCACATTGGAGACCACTTTGATAATCACCCGGGTCAGAATGAAAATTAGCAGAATCCGTATCCCGGCAAACAGCACCGCGGCCCACATATCCGCATTGCTTAGCCAGTCCCATACCTTATCCTTGAAGCGCGCAGCTTCCTCGAGGGCTTCTCCGCTTGTTGTCTCGAGCAGCCAGTTATTCATCTAACCCCTCCTTCTTCCCCTACCTCTATATAACCGTCTCCCTCAGCAGCTTTGGCATAGATCCCGCGGATCTCTATACTTTGCTCTGCTACAATGACCCGCACCTCTTCCAGTGCACTCCGGGAGAATTGAATCGACATCGCACAGCCGGCAGTGATCTCCTTGGGCGTAGGGAAGATATCGATTTCAATCTCCGCATATTCAAGCAGCATCTCGGCGCGCAGCGCCTGCTGGGTCGAATCAAACGCTATCAGCAGTTCCTCCTCCACACTCCACGCCTCCCCTGGGCTATTGGTCCTATCTATTGCCGCCATAGTATAAAAAACCACTTCCATCCATATACTAGGATCATCAGAACACGCTCCCGCGGACGTAAGCCTTGCATAATCAGCAGCCTGACCGCTTATTCAGCTGATTTTCCCGTGATTTGCAGTCGCTGCCTCAGAAAGGACGATTATATGAATTTCTCTTCCAAAGCTCCACCACTACAAGAACCATCTTGTTTAAAAATATCACATGCCGACCCCAATATCTATTCTGCCATTACCCACCGTCTGCTGTTCCACTTTTCGCGCACCCGTCCAGATACGCCCATTGTCATTATCTGCGTGGGCACAGACCGCTCGACCGGCGATTCACTTGGCCCCCTGGTCGGCACGACACTGGCCCGCTTCCACAGTCCGCTGTTCCATCTCTACGGAACGCTGGAGGAGCCGGTACATGCCATTAACCTGGAAGAGACAGTTAACCTTGTGTACCAAAAGCATGCCAACCCGTTCATCATCGCCATTGACGCCTGCCTCGGCCAGTCCACTAGCGTTGGCTGCATCCAGGTGGTTGAAGGTCCGCTGCGTCCCGGCGCAGGGGTCAACAAGCAGCTTCCCCCTGTTGGCGATATCCATTTGACCGGCATCGTTAATGTGGGAGGATTCATGGAATACTTCGTATTGCAAAACACCAGATTAAGCCTGGTGATGCGCTTGTCGGATATTATTTCATCCAGCCTGTACTCTGCCTTGAAGCAGTGGAACCTGCATGCTAGATCTGCTGCAACGCGAGAGCAATAACTTCCTTCTCCTCCGGTGACAGAGCATAAGGGGACTCTCCCTTTTCAATCGGCTTTGCATAGATATATGAGTTCTCGCGGTTGTGCAGACTGCTCAGCACAATTCCGCTATGGTTGTCATCCAGAATGGCAAGCGAGAAGCTCAGGTCATTACCTCGTTCTCCAAAAGCATTATAGCGCTTCATGGCCACCTTCGACTTCATGCCGCGCATTTTGGTATGTGCCGCTTCAAGCAGCGCCTTCTGCTCCTGCTGAGTCTCCTCCAGCATGTCCCCCTGATTCTTCAGGTTGACCAGCAGATTCTCCAGATCCTCGATTCCATTCCCGCTCATCATGGCTTCATACCGGCTGCGCATTTTACGAAGCTTGGCACCCTGGACGAGCATCAGAATGGCCATCAATATGATTACCCCGGCAAAGCTCATGATGAATGCCGATAAATACTCGTTTATGATTTCATTTAACTCCGACATGTTGAATCACCCTTTATACAAAAATAAGAATTCCCACGCTGCAACGATACCGACCTGTATAATCCACCTGAATCCTTATTCACTTATTAGCTTGAGTGTGATACGCCATACATTTCCTCCATGGCTAACAGCAGCCGCTGAACATCCGCTTCCGTGGAGCTTACTCCCACGCTCGCCCTTACCGCTCCGCTATCCAGAGTGTCCGCTGCTTGATGGGCCAGCGGTGTACAGTGCATTCCTGCCCGTACGGCAATCTGGTATTCGCGGTCCAGCCGGTGGGCAATATGCGCCGACTCCTGCCCCTCTACAACAAAAGCCACAATCCCACTACGCGGAGCGCCTGGCGCTGGACCCAAAACCCGCATGCCCGGAATAGCAGCTAGACCCTCCATCAAGAGCTGTGTCAGCTTCCATTCCTGCATATGAATCTGTTCCACTCCCAGTGCCTTAACCGCCTTCACGCCAGCCAGCAGACCGGCTATTCCAACGGCATTCTGTGTCCCTGCCTCATAACGGTCCGGACGAACATTGGGCTGCTCGCTATTCTCCGACTGGCTGCCAGTCCCTCCATGCATCAGCGGCTCCAGATCCAGCCCAGGAGAGATATACAGCCCCCCGGTCCCTTGTGGACCGAGCAGCCCTTTATGTCCCGGAAATGCCAGCAGATCAATATTCATGGCCGCCACGTCAATAGTAAGCGCCCCTGCACTCTGAGCTGCATCAACCAGGAATACAGCCCCATGCGATTTCACAACATCGCCGATATCCCCAATCGGCAGAATACTCCCCAGCAGATTGGAGCTATGATTGCAGATCACCATTCGGGTGTTAGGACGCAGAGATCGCTGAAGCTCCTGAAGGTTGATTTGGCCCTCGCGGTCTGCCTGTATATAATCGACTTCAATCCCGATGCTCCGGCGCAAATACTCCAAGGGTCTGCGCACAGAGTTATGCTCCGTCATCGTTGACACGACATGATCTCCTGGTTGAAGTGTACCCTTAATAGCCATATTTAGCCCCATAGTTGTATTATGAGTGAACGCAATATCCTGGGCATTCGCTATACCAAACAACTCTGCCAACAGCATTCGTGCACGAACCAATACCCGCCCCGTACCGATAGCCAGTGAGTGGTTGCCCCGCCCAGCATTAGCCCCTGACAGCTCCAAGGCCTCCACCATTGCTGCAGCCACCTCCGGTGGCTTGGGCCACGAAGTGGCTGCGTGATCGAGATATACCAGTTTCTCCATCTTCCACCCTCCTTCTTTTCGATTTAAAAAACATACCCCTCCATATCCGTATTAAGGATATCTCAGGATATGTCTTCGGTACAAATATCCAAATCAGTTCCCCAGCAACTCCAGTAATCTTTCCAAGTCTTGGGCACTGTAATAGTTTAATTCGATTTTCCCTTTTTCCTTGCCTTGTTTGATTTTGACCGTTGTTTTGAACCGCTCCCGTAATACTTCCTCTACATTGTCAATATAAGGATCGCGCTTAACGACCTTGGCCTTGATCCCGTTAGCAGGTTTGCGGTCGAGATTTTTAACTACCTCTTCCAGTTCTCTAACGCTCCACTGAAGCTCTACACATTGTGCAGCCAATTGCTTAATGACCTCTGGATCTTTCAGAGCCACAATTGCCCGGGCATGTCCCATCGAAATTGTTCCACGTGAAACATAATCCTTTACTTCTTCCGGCAAGCTAAGCAGCCGCAAAAAGTTGGCGATATGCGATCTGGACTTTCCGACTTTAAGAGAAAGCTCTTCCTGTGTCAGTGAGAATTGATCCATCAGCCCTTGATAAGCAACTGCTATTTCCATCGCGTTAAGATTCTCACGCTGCAAGTTCTCTATAAGGGCAATCTCCATTACCTGCTGATCGCTGAGGCTGCGGACCACTGCCGGAATCGTAGCTTTACCACAATATTGCGAGGCCCGGAATCTGCGTTCCCCGGCAATAATCTCATACCCTTTCAACACACTGCGAACAATGATCGGCTGGATCACTCCATGCTGCCGTATGGATTCTGCAAGCTCCTGGATAGCCTCTTCATTGAAATCCTTGCGCGGCTGATAAGGATTGGCTCTGAGCTGCGTTAATGGAATCTCTAATACCTTATCGTCTTCGTTGATCGACAGAGAAGGTATTAATGCATCCAAGCCTTTCCCTAAGCGCTTACTCATAAGAGATCACTTCCTTTGCCAACTCTAAATATACTTCCGCTCCCTTGGAACGGGAGTCGTAGGTAATAATTGACTGCCCGTGTGAAGGGGCTTCACTTAAGCGTACATTACGCGGAATAATCGTTTGGTATACCTTTTCTTGGAAATATTTCTTCACTTCTTCAATCACCTGAATTCCCAGGTTGGTCCGGGCATCCAGCATCGTGAGCAATACTCCCTCTATTTTGAGATGCGGATTAAGATTCTTCTGAACCAGTCTTACAGTATTGAGCAACTGGCTTAATCCTTCAAGCGCATAATATTCGCATTGTATAGGGATAATCACTGAGTCTGCAGCCGTTAGAGAGTTAATGGTAAGAATCCCTAATGATGGAGGACAATCTATGATGATGTAATCATAATTCGCCTTAACTGCATTCAGCGCCTTCTTCAGCTTCAGTTCCCGCGATATCGTAGAGACCAGCTCGATCTCTGCTCCTGCCAGCTGAATGGTTGCCGGAATAATATGAAGGCCTTCAATCCGGGTCTCCTGAATCGTTTCCTGTGGATCCACTTCATTAATAAGAATATCATAAATGCAATTCTCTACATCCGCTTTGTTGACGCCAACGCCGCTCGTAGTGTTGCCTTGCGGATCAATATCAACAAGCAGCACTCTCTTCCCCAGAGTAGCCATGCTGGCACCCAGGTTCACAGAGGTTGTTGTTTTACCTACCCCGCCTTTTTGATTTGCTATGGCAATAATCTTGGACACTTATTTCACCTCGAATTGTTTAGAAAGAATCATCTTGTAGTTCATAGTTGTTAACGGCATAATAATCTTGATCTACGGCATCACTTTTGCGGAGATGTAGATAAATAACAATTAGACAACAACTTATCCTTAGAGTGTATATGTGATAACGTTCGAAGCTAGTCATAGAAAAGGCGGCCAACACCTCAGGGCCGCCTTCAGCTTTTGTTTCCATTTATCGTTTTGGAATTTGGATCACAATCTCATAATGATCTCCGCGGTCATTCTCGGAGGTCTTAATCTCCATTCCTGAACCGGTCACCATGTCTATAGATTGCCGAATTGTATTAAGAGCGAGACGAACATCTTTGGTATAGGAGGTCCGTTTTGATTTTTTGGTCTGAGTAACAGCCTTGTAGAAGGCGATACGTGCTTCCGTTTGTTTTACATTTAATTCCTTTGAAATAATCTCTGCCAGAACCTTAAGCTGCATCTCCTCCGTGTCCAGCGACAAGAGTGAGCGTGCATGGCGCTCGGTGATTTTTCTTTCCATTAATGCCGTCTTGACCTGTTCAGGCAAATTCAGCAAGCGGATTTTGTTGGCAATGGTGGATTGGCTTTTACCAAGCCGCTGAGCCAGACTCTCCTGGGTCAATTGATGCAAGTCAATCAGCTTCTGATACGCGATCGCCTCTTCAATAGAGGTTAAGCCCTCACGCTGCAAGTTCTCTATCAGTGCGATGGACGCAGCCTGTGAATCATTGAATTCGCGGACAAGCGCCGGAATGGTGTCCAAGCCCAGCTTTTTAACCGCCCGCCAGCGTCTTTCGCCTGCAATAATCTCATACTGGGAATCACGCATACGCACAACGATGGGCTGGATTACTCCATGAGTTTTGATAGTCTGACACAACTCTTCTATCTTCTCATCATCAAAAATAGTCCGTGGCTGATAAGGACTGCTGATGACCTCATGAACTGGGATTTGTTTGACTTCTTCTCCGCTGCTCCGCTCAGTAAATCCAAAAAGCTTGGTGAATTGTTCTTTCATTCCGTTCATAACCACCTAATTTCGTTATAGTACGATCTTCTTAACCTTTCCTGCGAAAAGCTTATCGTACAGCGTAAGAAAAGTATCCATAAGTAATTCTTAGCCACTTCTCTTAAAGACGGCCTAGCATTCATTCTGATCACATCTATTAAAAGTCTTACTATATTATTCTATCACTTTTCCACTAATAATCCTATTCTCCATAATGACCTATTTTTCCTGCAAACCCACCCGAATTGACCCAGCTTTCCACGAAACAACCCCAAACATATAAATTCTTATCTATCAAAAAAAGATCAAGCTCACATTCGCATGAGCTTGATCCAGTATAACAGAAGACTGTCAAATGTTGTTTCACGTGAAACAATTAGATGAGCGGTGATTTCGCAGGTACGCCCGGCTTACGCGGATACTTGGAGGGGGTGGCCCCAGTCTTACGTACAAGAATAATATGCCGGGAAGATTCTTCCACTGGCAGACTGAAGGATTCTACCTTATGCAGTTCAGCACGCAGTTCCTTGAAGCTGCGCTTGGCTTCTTGCAATTCCTCCGTCGGATCACTCCCCTTCATGGCAGCGAAGATGCCGTCCTTGCGGGTGAACGGCAGACAGAATTCATTCAGAAGCGATAAGCGCGCCACCGCACGGGCAGTGACTACATCATAAGCATCCCGGTGAACAAACTGTCTGGCGACATCCTCTGCCCGGCCGTGAATAAGCTTTACACCCTTCAACCCCAGGGTATCACAGACATGCTGCAAGAAAGTGATCCGTTTGCTAAGTGAATCCACAATCGTCAGCTTGAGATCAGGGAAGCATATTTTTAGCGGAATTCCAGGGAACCCTGCCCCTGATCCGATATCAGCAAGACTCTTCGTCTCCTGCATATTCACGTAGAAGGCTAAAGATAAAGAATCATAGAAGTGCTTAGTATATACCTGGCTCCGTTCTGTGATTCCGGTTAGATTCATCTTCTCATTCCAGGAAATCAGCTCCTGATAATAGAGTTCAAATTGTTCAAGCTGCTTCATTGAGAGTTCCAGCCCATGCTCCTTGAGCAGGGAGGTGAACTCGGCTACCGTTGTATCCATAAATTATCCTTTCGCCGCTGTTACACGGTTGTAGTGCTCCAGATAGACCAGCAGGATTGAGATATCTGCCGGGGTAACGCCTCCGATACGCGAAGCCTGCCCAATGGAGATTGGAGCGATTTTGGTCAGCTTTTGCCGTGCCTCCATCGCCAGTCCATGAATCTCATTATAGTTGATATCGTCAGGGATCTTCTTCTGCTCCATCTTCTGCAGCTTCTCCACATGCAGGAGCTGTTTCTCAATATAGCCGGCATACTTAATCTGGATCTCCACCTGCTCCTTCATCTCTTCATCCAGTTCTTCTGGAGAAGGAGAGATGATATCCACGAAGCTGTAGGCGATCTCAGGGCGGCGCATTATGGTCAGCAGGTTGCTTCCGTCAACAATTGGTGCAGATCCATAACTGGCTAGAGCTTCATTCACTTGAATCGGCTTAACCTTCGTCTCCTGCAGACGGATAATCTCACGGTCGACCCGGCCTTTCTTATCAAGGAAGGCTTCATAGCGCTGCTCTGTAATCAGCCCAATGTCATAGCCGATTGGTGTCAGGCGGAGATCCGCATTATCATGACGGAGCAGCAGCCTGTATTCCGCGCGGGAAGTCAGCAGGCGATAAGGTTCATTCGTTCCCTTAGTGACAAGATCATCGATTAGAACGCCAATATAGCCCTGCGAACGGTCCAGCACCACTGGCTCTTTCTCCTGTACTTTACGCGCTGCATTGATTCCGGCAATTACACCTTGCCCTGCCGCTTCCTCATAACCAGAGGTTCCGTTGATTTGTCCTGCAGTGAATAGTCCTGGCAGACGTTTGGTTTCCAGAGATGGCCAGAGCTGCGTAGGAACCATGGAATCATATTCAATGGCATAGCCGTTGCGCATCATCTCTACCTTCTCCATGCCGGGAATAGATCGCAGGACCGCCAGCTGCACATCCTCAGGAAGGCTTGTCGACAGACCCTGTACATAGTATTCCGATGTATTTTTACCTTCCGGCTCCAGGAAGATCTGATGCTGTGATTTATCACTGAACCGGACAACCTTATCTTCAATGGAAGGGCAATAACGCGGACCCGTTCCTTCAATAATACCCGTGAACATCGGTGCCCGGTGCAGATTGTCATTAATAATCTGGTGGGTAACCGGAGAGGTGTAGGTCAGCCAGCAAGGCAACTGCTCATTATCCGAGGATTTGGTTTCAAAAGAGAAGAATTTCAGCTTCTCATCGCCCGGCTGGATTTCTGTCTTGGAGAAATCAATCGAATCCTTGTGGACACGCGGTGGCGTTCCGGTCTTGAAGCGGACCAAATCGAACCCCAGTTCGCGTAGATTCTCGGACAGGCGTACGGACGGCTGCTGATTATTTGGTCCGCTCTCATATGTCAGCTCACCCATAATCACTTTGCCGCGCAGATAGGTCCCTGTAGTTAGAATAACGGTCTTACTGTGATATACCGTCCCTGTCTTCGTCACCACTCCGGCGCAGCGTCCATCCTCCACGATCAGCTCCTCTACCATCCCCTGGCGCAGTGTCAGGTTAGCAGTCTTCTCCATCGTTTCTTTCATCGCATGCTGATAGAGGAACTTGTCTGCTTGTGCACGCAGGGCATGAACTGCAGGTCCCTTGCCTGTATTAAGCATTCGCAGCTGAATGAAGGTCTTATCTATATTGCGGCCCATTTCTCCGCCCAGTGCATCGATTTCACGCACCACATGGCCCTTGGCGGGTCCGCCAATCGAAGGATTACATGGCATGAAGGCCACCATATCCAGGTTAATTGTGATCATCAGTGTGCGGCAGCCCATCCGTGCAGCAGCCAGAGCTGCTTCGCAGCCGGCATGACCGGCGCCGATGACGATAACATCATAGCTGCCTCCATCATAATTCATAACGGTTCCTCCTTCTTATTTGCCCAAGCAGAATTGCGAGAAGATCTGGTCCAGCAGTGAATCAGCTGCCGTATCTCCAATAATTTCCCCTAGCTGCTCCCAGGCCAGACGTACATCAATCTGTATCATATCTATAGGAATCAGCATATCCGCTGCTTCATAAGCATCCTGTAGAGATTTATGTGCCTTCTTAAGCAAGGCTATATGCCTTACATTGCTTACATAGGTCAGATCGCCCGATTCCAGCTTGCCCCCGAAAAAGAGTGCGGAGATCGCCTCTTCCAGTGTGTCGAGTCCTTCCTCTTCCAGCACCGACATCGGAACAATACTCGTGTCAGCGAAAAAGGAGTGCAGCTTCCCCGTGTCCAGACGGGACGGTAAGTCCATTTTATTCATGATGACCAGCGCTTGTCTACCGTGGATTTGTTCCATCAGCGCCAGCTCATCCTCATGAAGCTCCTCATTGGCATTCAGCACCAGCAGAATCAGATCCGCATCACTGAAAGCTGCCCTCGAGCGCTCCACACCGATTCTTTCCACCACATCCATCGTCTCACGGATACCGGCAGTATCCAGCAGCTTCAGAGGGATATTATTAATCGTTACATACTCTTCTATCACATCACGCGTTGTTCCCGGAATGTCGGTCACAATCGCCTTGTTGTCGCGGGCAAGCGCGTTCAGCAGTGAGGACTTCCCAACATTGGGCCTGCCCACAATAGCTGTCGTAATCCCTTCGCGCAGAATCTTTCCTTCATTGGCGGTTCGAAGCAGCTTATCTATGCCTTGCATAACCTCTTGACTCTTATCCTTGATGAAATCGGCAGTTAAGGATTCCACGTCATGCTCGGGGTAATCAATATTTACTTCAATATGGGCCAGCATCTCAATAAGGGTGTGCCGAAGCTCATGAATACGTGCGGATAATGAGCCGCTAACCTGCTTGAGGGCAACCGAGAAGGCCCGGTCCGACTTGGAACGAATCAGATCTATCACGGCCTCGGCCTGCGAGAGATCAATCCGTCCGCCCAAGAAGGCACGCTTTGTGAACTCTCCTGGCTCGGCCAGCCGGATGTCCTGCTGCAACAGCAGATCCATTACTCTTCTTACAGAGATTACACCGCCATGAGCGCTGATCTCCACCACATCCTCCGTAGTAAAAGAGCGTGGTCCCTTCATGACGGTTACCAGCACCTCTTCCAGCTGTTCCCCGTCCTGTGGACTCACGATATGTCCATAATGCACGGTATGAGACTCAGCTTCCGTAAGGGGGATGCGGCTTTTGAACAAGGGGGCTACTTGGGGAATTGCCTGCGGTCCACTAACCCGGATGATGGCAATACCGCCCTCACCCAAGGCTGTCGATACAGCGGCAATAGTGTCACTAAGCATGTTGTAATTCACCTCTGGGTATGGTATCAAAAAACAAATGACTCCTCGCATAGGTCAAGGAGTCATTGCGGCATATGGTTCTACTTCAAAGTTATAACGACGCGGCGGTTCGGCTCTTCACCCTTGCTGAGGGTGTTCACCTGCTTGTGATCCTGTAATCTGGAATGGATGATCTTGCGTTCCTGCGGGGACATGGGCTCAAGGACCACCTCTTTGCGGGTCCTCACCACACGCCCGGCCAGACGGTCAGCCAGCTCCTCCAGTGTCTTCTTACGTCGCTCCCGGAAGTTCTCCGCATCCAGCACGAGCCGGATGAAGCTGTCGGAATACCGGTTGGCAACAATATTAGCCAGATACTGCAAAGCATCGAGAGTTTGTCCTCTTCTGCCAATCAGCAGCCCAAGCTCCGGACCGGAAATTTGCAGAACAGTTGATTCCTTGGCATGAACAATTTCAACTTCCACCTCAAGCCCCATGCTCTTGGCGACATCTACAATGAAATGAACGGCCTGACCGTATGCTTCTTCTACCGGGTGTCCGGAATCCTGGCGCGGTACACCGCTGATCGCCTCTGTATTGCTCTCTCTTGTTGTCTGCTGAGACAGTAGCGGAGCACTCGCCGCTGATGCCGGTGCGGCTTCCGGGATCAAGGTCAATTCTACCTTGGCTCCCTTCGCACCGATCAATCCAAGGAATCCTTTTGACGGCTGTTCAAGTACGTTGACCGTTACCCGGTCCTTGTGAACTCCAAGCTGATTAAGTCCCCGTTCTACAGCTTCTTCAATGGTTTTCCCTGTCGCGACGACTTTGCTCATTTTGACTTTTTGACCCCCTTCTTCCCATTGCTTCCGTTTCCTTTAGCAGTAGGAGTTACATCTTTGCGGGCGTTAGAGTTGCTGTTCTTGCTCTTCGTCAGGTTTACATCCTTGGCCTTGCTGTTGCCTGCACTTACCGTAGCATTGGCAGCAACAAGTGCTGCTTTGTGCTTATCATTGTTGCGGTACAAGAAGTAGTTCTGGACAATGGTGTAAATATTGCTGTATACCCAGTACAGAGGCAGAGCAGCCGGGAAATTGTAGGACATGATGAAGATCAGAACCGGATAGACCATCATCATGAACTGCATTGGCCCCTGCTGTTGGACCGGGTTCATCTTGGTCATCATGCGGGTCTGAATGAAGGTGGTTGCGGCAGCGAGAACCGGCAGGATGAACAGGTGATCGGGTTTGCCGAGCTGCAGCCACAGGAAGTCATGTAATCTAAGATCCGGATTGTAGTAGATCGAGTTGTATAGGGCGATGAAGATTGGCATCTGCACAATCAGCGGCAGACAGCCCGCCATCGGATTAACCTTGTTTTCCTGGAACAGCCGCATCGTTTCCTGCTGAACCTTTTCGGGCTCATCTTTATATTTCTTCTTAATCTTCTCAAGTTCCGGCTGAATCGCCTGCATGGCGCGCGAGCTCTTCACCTGCTTAATCGTAAGCGGAAGAATCAGCGTACGGACAATAATAACCATTACAAGAACGGCTAGGCCATATTGGCCGTTGAACCATTTCGCAAAAGTATCCAGGGCAATGGCGAAATAATAGACTACATTACTCTGCCAGAAGCCTCCATTTTTCAAATCCTCCGTAGTGTGCGTCACTGATGTCGCAGACGGAGAGCATCCCGACAGAACAGCGATCATTAGAACCATTAACCCGAGGAGAAGAAACATTTTTCCTCGCTTAGTCTTCATTAGAGACACTTCAAAACCCCTCTCATAAACATTCCATTGCACCGTAAATCATAACATAATTATGGATACAAATAAACAAGCCCTCTTCAGGCTCTTTTACTTGCGTAAAGCCTTGAGCAGCTTGGCTTTGCGCAGCACATGCAGCACGCTTTTCTCCAGCTCGGCGTAATCTTTGGAGAGTGCTCCTTTTCTGACAATGAAAACGATATCCAGATTGCCGGCAATTTCCGCCTCGTGATGACGGACAATCTCTTTGACCAGCCTTCTCATCCGGTTGCGGACTACAGCATTCCCGACCTTTTTGCTGACGGATATGCCCACCCGGAATCGTTCCACTTCTCTTCTGGGGAACCAATATACTACATACTGATGATTCGCAAATGACTTCCCATGGCGGTATACACGGCTGAAGTCGGCACGATTTCGTAATCGTAAACTTTTGTGCACGGGAATCTCCTATTCAAATACCGGAATTTCTCCAGGCTCCGGCATTTCATCTTCTATTATTAGTATTGTCATTCAAGGGAGACCATAAACGGTTAGTCCCGCGGCCCTGGAGACACCCTGCTGACAAAAACAGACGGTTTGTGGATCTATAATCAAGTGGAAACAGCTTTGCAGTCCTTCAAAAGGAAGATACCTTTAAAAAAAAGCCCCGCAGTAGCGTTACATCCCCTGCAGAGCCTAGTATTTATTGTTGCGGCAGCAGAAGTAATGCGTGGGTATCTGCTCGCTGAGCGTCATCCCATTCTGCGCTATATATAGAAGAGAAATAAAAACAGCTGATGCATTCTGCAAATAAAGCGTAAAAAAGGACCACAGCAGTGGTCCCAAAGTGGCCTATCTTACGCACTCAAAACTTTTCTGCCTTTCAAGCGGCGGGCTGCCAGCACTTTGCGGCCGTTTTTCGTGCTCATTCTTTTGCGGAAACCATGCACCTTTTTGCGTTTGCTCACATTTGGTCTGAACGTCGGTCTCATGTATTGCACCTCCCTTACAGGAACTAATTACTGTCATATAAGCAGAAACGGACTAAGCCGTCCTTAAAGTAGGGACAGTATCTACAAGTATTATCAATTTAATTTGGAGACATATCCTCACAGAAAACACCTTTATATATTTAAACATATTTTTGCTCCAAAAGTCAACTATCTCTCTTTCTCCCTCTTTTTCAGGTTGCTCCCCTTGTACACTCGTTTTTTGGAACAGCCCGAAAGCCAGAATCTTATCCCCAGCTTGCGCCGTCTCCTCACTAATCCTAACTTTAACCGCTTATCCACAAAGGAACACATCCAAAATAATAATCCACAGGCTTGTCCAGTTATCCACCTGTGATTAATTCCGGGCAGATTTTGCTCACAGATGAGCACAACCTGTGTATAAAAAAATTGGCGCAGTCGCGGAAACTGTCGAACCGTAAACAAATTATCAACAATATGTAGTGGTGTGCCTAAAAATTATACACAAGTGATTGAATTTGTGGATAAAATAGCGTGGCTCATTGAAAAATAAGGGGCGTTTTGCTATGATGGTATTACTTTTGAATGTGAATAGATTTGTTTGTTCAATAAATTATCAACAAGCTGTGGATAAAGTTGTGAACAATTCAAATTTATCCATGTTTTTTTGTCTCTTGAAGTTGCATACTGGGGATAAGATTCAGCACTAACCCATTTTCTTCGACATTTCCACTTCATGGCTGATGCCACATTTGGAAGATTTAAAGGAGTGACAGTCTGTGGACAGCCATACTTCCGAATTATGGCAGCAAATATTATCGATTATTCAAACCAAACTAAGCAAGCCGAGCTTCGATACCTGGTTCAAGGCCACCAAGGCCATGACGTTCAATTCCCAGGCTCTTATCATCTCGGCGCCTACAACCTTTGCCGTAGAATGGCTGGAAAGTCGCTACACCAAACTGGTAGGAGCAACGGTATATGAAGTTACCGGACAGCAAGTGGAAGTCAAATTTGTCATTGAGGAGAACAAGCCCTCTGAGCCTGTGGTTCAGCAAAGTGCGCCTACTCCCGTTGTTTCACGTGAAGAAGCACAGACGCATTTGCTCAATCCCAAATACACCTTCGACACGTTCGTGATCGGTTCAGGCAACCGTTTTGCGCATGCAGCCTCCCTTGCTGTAGCCGAAGCACCGGCCAAAGCCTATAACCCTCTGTTTCTCTATGGGGGCGTTGGTCTCGGAAAGACTCACCTGATGCATGCGATCGGCCATTATGTGCTGGAGCACAACCCCAACAACAAGGTGATTTACATCTCCTCCGAGAAGTTCACGAATGAATTCATCAACTCCATCCGTGATAACCGCGGCGAAAGCTTCCGCAACAAGTACCGCAATGTTGACATTTTGCTGATTGACGACATCCAATTCCTGGCCGGCAAGGAGTCAACGCAGGAGGAATTTTTCCATACGTTCAATGCTCTTCACGAAGAACGCAAGCAAATTATTATCTCCAGCGACCGGCCTCCGAAGGAAATTCCTACGCTGGAAGAACGGCTGCGCTCACGGTTTGAATGGGGACTGATTACAGATATTCAGCCTCCCGATCTGGAGACGCGGATTGCCATTCTGCGCAAGAAGGCGAAGGCGGAGAACCTGGATATCCCGAATGAAGCCATGATGTATATTGCCAACCAGATCGATACGAATATCCGGGAGCTGGAAGGCGCGCTGATCCGTGTAGTGGCTTATTCGTCTCTGACGAACCAGGATGTGACAACGCATCTGGCAGCCGAAGCGCTGAAGGATATCATCCCTTCGAGCCGTCCGAAGATGATCACCATTAACGATATTCAGCAAAAAGTCGGTGAATACTACAATTTACGCATGGAGGACTTCAAAGCGCGGAAACGCACGAAGGCCGTAGCTTTTCCAAGACAGATTGCCATGTATCTCTCCCGTGAGTTAACTGATTATTCGCTTCCCAAGATCGGCGAGGCCTTCGGAGGACGCGACCATACAACGGTTATCCATGCCCATGAGAAGATTACGCAGCAATTAAAGGTGGACCAGGAGCTCTACAAAGTGGTAAATAATCTTTCGGAGAAAATTAAAAATCCTTCCTAAGAGGAACAAAGAGCCTATACACAATCTATACACATGTGGGTAGGCTTAATTTTATGCTGTTTAGCGACTTATCCACATAAACGGAGCCCCTACTACTAATACTATTAAATAACTATAATAATTCATCTTCTAAGAGCAGGTTTCAAAGAGCATTTACGTACACCCAATTCCCAATTTTTCAGCTAGGAGTGAAATCATGAAAATCAGCATTCTCAAAAACGAACTTAACGAATCCATCGGCCATGTCTCCAAGGCTATCTCCAGCAGAACAACGATTCCTATTCTGACCGGCATTAAGTTTGAGGTTAGCCATCAGGGCGTTACACTGACTGCAAGCGATACGGATATTTCCATTCAATCCTTCATCCCTGCTGAGAATGACAGCCAGACGATCGTTAAGGTAGAGCAGCCGGGCAGCGTAGTGCTTCCCGCCAAATTTTTCGTAGAGATTATCAAGAAGCTTCCCTCCAAAGAAATTCACATGGAAGTTAAAGAAGGCTTCCAGACCTATATCTCCTCCGGCTCTACGGAGATTCAGATTGTGGGTCTCGATCCTGAAGAATTCCCTGTTCTGCCAAGCATTGAGGAGAATGAAACCATCTCCATGCCCGGTGATTTGCTGAAGAATATGATCAAGCAGACCGCCTTCTCCATCTCCACTCAAGAGACAACACCGATCCTGACAGGCATTCTGTGGAATCTGGCCGACAATGAATTCAAGTTCACGGCTACCGACCGCCACCGGCTCGCAACCCGAGCTGCACACCTGGAGGGTACAGAGAATATCCAGTTCGCGAATATTGTCATTGCCGGCAAAACGCTGAACGAGCTGAGCAAAATTATCCCTGATCAGAATATGCTGGTGGATATTGTCGTCGCCGATAACCAGGTGCTGTTCAAAATCGACAAAGTGCTGTTCTATTCGCGGATTCTGGATGGCATTTATCCGGATACTTCTAGAATTATTCCAACCACCTACAAAACAGAACTAACCTTGGACACAAAAAAATTAAGCGAATCGATTGACCGCGCTTATTTGCTGTCCCGTGAAGAGAAAACGAACATCGTCCGGATGCAGACCCTGGAGAACGGCGATGTGGAGATCTCCTCCAGCTCCTCCGAGCTAGGGAAGGTCCGTGAAGAGCTGGAAGTCATGGATTTCAAAGGCGAGCCGCTGCGCATCTCCTTCAACTCCAAATATATGCTCGATGTACTGAAGGTTGTGGAGAGTGAGCAGCTCGTGATTGCCTTCACCGGCATGATGAGTCCGATTATTCTCAGACCGCTCGATGAGAGCCGCAGCCTGTATGTGATTCTGCCATACCGGACAACTAATTAACGCCCTGTTCATCAACATGTGGATAAGTGGCCGAAAGGATCAAAAACATGAAAAAAATAGTTATCCACAGTGGATATATTAAGCTCGACCAGTTCCTGAAGCTCTCCGATTGTGTATCCACAGGGGGGATGGCTAAGGCGCTGCTGCAGGAAGGGCATGTGCAGGTGAACGGTGAGGTGGAGGAACGGCGTGGCCGGAAGCTCTACCCGGGTGATACTATCGAGGTACAGGATAACGGCGTGTTTGAAGTTGAGGGCGGCGGCGTCAAGGAGGAGTAACCCTAAGGAGGAACAGACTCTTGTTTGTCAAAAATATCGGACTGCAGGATTACCGCAACTATGGGCTGCTGCGTCTTGAGCATCTGGGTGATGTGAATCTTATTCTCGGACAGAACGCCCAGGGCAAAACCAATCTCATGGAGGCTTTGTTTGTCCTTGCGATGACCAAAAGCCACCGGACCTCCAAGGACAAGGAGCTGATCTCCTTCGATGCTCCGGCGGGCTCCGCGCAGATTGTTGCTGAAGTAGAGCGTAAATACGGGGATCTTAAGCTGGAGCTGACCCTGTCCCCGCAAGGCAAGAAGGCCAGAATTAACGGGCTGGAGCAGCGCCGGCTCAGCGAATTCGTAGGCTCGCTGAATGTGGTGATGTTTGCTCCGGAGGATCTGGAGATTGTCAAAGGCACTCCGGGAATCCGGCGGCGGTTCCTTGACATGGAGATTGGCCAGGTCCAGCCGAGCTACCTGTTCCATCTGCAGCAGTATCAGAAAATTCTCGTCCAACGGGGCAATCTGCTGAAGCAGCTATGGGGCAAAGAGGCTGGCGGCAGGGAGCTTCTGGACATCTGGGATGCCCAACTTGTAGAACATGGTGTTAAAATCGTCAAAAAAAGGAAACAATTCATAAAGAAGCTGCAAATATGGGCAGAAAGCATCCACCGGGGCATCACAAACGGCGGAGAAGAGCTCAAACTGCTCTATGTCCCCTCGTTTGGTGAGCGTGAAGAGGAAGATGAAGCTGTCTTATTGGACAATTTTATGTTAAAGTTATCACAAACAAGAGATCAGGAAATCAGGCGCGGCATGACGCTGACGGGTCCCCATCGGGATGACCTGTCCTTTTTTATCAACGGAAGAGAAGCTCAGGTCTACGGTTCCCAAGGGCAGCAACGTACGGCAGCTTTATCGCTCAAGCTGGCGGAAATTGAACTGATCCATGAGGAGATCGGAGAATACCCTGTGCTGCTTCTTGATGATGTTTTGTCCGAACTTGATCCCTATCGTCAGACCCAGCTTATCGAAACCTTTCAGAGCAAGGTGCAGACCTTCATCACTGCTACCGGTGTTGAGGGACTGAATGCTGATAAATTAAAGGGTGCAATCCTGTATCATGTCCATGGCGGCAAAGTGGGGCTATAAAGAGCGGAGGAAGACCATGTATATTCATTTGGGCGGAGAAAAAATTATTCGATCCTCAGAGCTGATTGCTATATTTGATATATCGATTGAGAAATCCTCCAAGGTATCGAAGCAGTTTATGACTCATTCCCAGCAGGATAAGAAGCTGGAACGCATTGGTGAAGAGGAAGCGAAGTCTATTGTCGTGACCAGGAATATTGTCTACTACTCCCCGATCTCCTCCTCCACTCTCAAAAAAAGAGCCAAGATCTTGTTAGAAATATAAGTTTCGTAAGCTACAGGAGATAATCTGAAAGAAGTAGGTGAAGGCATGTCAATGAATCAACCGACATATGATGAGAGCCAGATTCAGGTACTGGAAGGGCTGGAAGCAGTTCGGAAACGTCCCGGCATGTACATTGGCTCCACCAGCTCCAAAGGTCTGCATCATTTGGTCTGGGAGGTTGTCGATAATAGTATCGATGAGGCGCTGGCAGGTTTTTGCGACCGGATTCAAGTCATAATTACTGAAAATAATAGTGTGACTGTTATTGACAACGGGCGGGGAATTCCTGTCGGTGAGAACGTCAAGCTGAAGAAGTCCACGCTTGAAGTGGTCATGACTGTCCTGCATGCGGGCGGTAAGTTCGGCGGCGGGGGTTACAAGGTGTCCGGCGGTCTTCACGGCGTAGGGATCTCTGTGGTTAACGCCTTGTCCGAGAAGGTAGTTGTCACTGTCAAACGTGACGGGCATGTCTACCAGCAGGAGTACAACCGCGGTGTGCCGCAATATGACATCCGAGTGATTGGGGATACAGAGGAGACGGGGACCACCACCACCTTCCACCCGGACCCGGATATTTTTACCGAAACCACTACTTTTGAATACTCCACGCTCCTTACCCGTATCCGAGAGCTGGCCTTCCTGAACAAGGGCATTGAGTTGTCACTGCTGGATGAACGGACCGGGGTCAACAATACGTTCAAGTATGAAGGCGGTATTGTGGAGTATGTGAAATATCTTAACGAGAAAAAAGAAGCTCTTCATGAGGATCCCATCTACGTGGAAGGCTCACGGGATATGATCGCGGTTGAAGTGGCTCTCCAATATAACGATTCATACACAGAGAATATCTATTCGTTCGCTAATAATATCAATACCCATGAAGGCGGAACGCATGAATCCGGCTTCAAGAGTGCCTTGACGCGGATCATTAATGACTACGCACGCAAGGCAGGCGTAATCAAGGACAGCAGTCAGAATCTGACCGGTGATGATGTCCGGGAGGGTCTGACGGCGATTATCTCCGTCAAGATTCCTGAGCCGCAGTTCGAAGGTCAGACCAAGACAAAGCTCGGCAACAGTGAAGTCCGCGGGATTGTAGAATCGCTGTTCGGCGAGAAGCTGCAGGAGTTCCTGGAAGAGAACCCTGCCGTTTCGCGCAAGGTGCTAGAGAAGTCATTGCAGGCTTCTCGTGCCCGTGAAGCGGCCAAAAAGGCCCGTGAGCTAACCCGCCGCAAGAGCGCGCTTGAAGTCAGTGCCCTGCCGGGCAAGCTGGCGGATTGCTCCTCTAAGGATGCATCCATTAGTGAGCTGTACATCGTCGAAGGTGACTCTGCGGGCGGATCTGCCAAGCAGGGCCGGGACCGTCATTTCCAGGCCATCCTGCCGCTGCGCGGCAAGATCCTGAACGTGGAGAAGGCCCGGTTGGACCGGATCTTGTCCAATGCGGAAATCCGGGCAATTATCACTGCTCTCGGAACCGGGATCAGCGATGATTTCGATCTCTCGAAGGCGCGTTACCACAAGGTGGTCATCATGACCGATGCGGACGTTGACGGTGCCCATATCCGAACGCTGCTGCTGACCTTCTTCTACCGTTACATGCGGAAGATTGTCGATGCGGGATATATCTATATCGCCCAGCCGCCGCTCTTCAAGATCGAGCGCAACAAGGTTGTGCGCTATGCACAGAGCGAGCGGGAGCGCGATGAGATCATTTCGACCTTCGGCGAGAACGTGAAGGTTAACGTTCAGCGCTACAAGGGTCTCGGTGAGATGAACGCCGCTCAGCTCTGGGACACTACGATGGACCCTGAGAGCCGCACCATGCTGCAGGTGACCATTGAGGATGCCATGCTGGCAGACAGTATCTTTGACACCCTGATGGGGGACAATGTCGAACCGCGCCGCGAATTCATTCAGGAGCATGCGCAATCGGTCAAGAACCTGGATATTTGATCAGTTTACAGCGAACCTCCGGATCATCCCTTGCGGGTGAAGCCGGAGGTTTTTAAGTATAAGGCGTGCCCAGAAAGCGCGTATCTTCTAACCGGTGAAAGTCCGGTCACGGGAGGGGCCAAGCCCCCGTGTAGCTAGGATGCCTGCGTACGGCGAAATCCGTGCGTAGAAGCGCATCGACAAAAGTCCGGTCAGAGACAGGGCGAGCAACCCGCCAGGCCGTAACATGAAGTGAATCCTGCCGCGTCGTCATAAAGGCCCCGCAAGGGGGAAGAGAGGAAGTCGAACCTCGCTTATATGGGTGAAGACCATGGAAGCTGCAGAGAACTTGGAACGGCAGTGAAGAATCCTCCGGCGTATGGGGATCGGCATGGAAGGAAAGAAGACATAGTGAACTGGGGAGACCCTCCCCCACACGGGAGGATTTTTTTTTTAGAAACCCGTAAAAAGACGCTCTATAAGTCCAAAAGATGAAATGAACCGTCTGTGGGAAGGGAGTCCGAGGGGCTCATAGTACCGAGGAACCTAAGGACAACATAACCTTAGGGAGAGAAGGAGCCCTGCTTTGTTTATGCTTTTGGAGGAGGTACGAGTGAGTGAATGCCAGTAGGCTAACGACACCTAAGGAAAAAGTTCAAGAACTCCAAGAAAAGCTAGGTCATGCGGCCAAGGAGAACAACAAGCGTAAATTCCATGCACTGTACGACAAAGTCTACCGCTGGGATGTGCTGAGTGAAGCCTGGAAACGGGTGAAAGCGAACAAGGGGGCTGCCGGAGTAGATACGGTGACGCTCGCGGATATTGAGAAACAAGGAGAAGTGCAATTTCTCAAAGACTGCGAGCGAGCATTAAAGGATGGTAACTACCACCCACAGCCCGTACGGCGGCACTATATCCCAAAGAAAGACGGGAAACCAAGACCGCTGGGCATACCCAGCGTGCGCGACCGAGTGGTGCAGATGGCAACCAAACTCGTCATTGAACCGATCTTCGAAGCGGATTTCGAAGAAGTATCCTTCGGATTTCGCCCGAAGCGAAGTGCGAAAGGAGCACTGGATCGAATCCGGAAAGCCTGCAACCGCAAAGGAAATTGGGTAGTCGACGTCGACATCCAAGGTTACTTCGACAATATTAACCAGGAGAAACTGATGAAATTGGTACAAATGCGTATCAATGACAGACGAATCCTGAAGTTAATCCGGAAGTGGCTTCAGGCGGGAGTCATGGAAGAAGGAAACGTAAGACGTTCCGATTTAGGCACACCACAAGGTGGAGTGATCTCACCACTTTTGGCGAACATCTATCTGAACTATTTTGACCGACTGTGGGAAAAACACGGGAAAGGAGTAGGTGAACTCACGAGGTATGCAGACGATCTTGTGGTGGTCTGTAAAACTAAAAAGGACGCCGGACATGCGTATGAACTCATACGCAGAATCATGGAACGTCTGGAGCTGACGCTACACCCAACCAAAACCCGTATTGTCGGCTTATGGACAGGAGACGAAGGATTCGACTTCTTAGGAATGCACCACCGGAAAAAGAAGGCAGAAACATCCCAAGGCAAGGTGTATTACACCACGCAGCAGTGGCTAACGAAGAAGGCGGAGGAACGAATTCGAGGCGTGGTTAAAGAAAGATTAGCACCGCCCAGCATGCGTTCGAAATCGTTTGCGGAACACGTGGAATGGCTCAATCCCAAGATTCAAGGATGGAGAAACTACTATTACACAAAGTACAGCCAAAAGAGGTTAGCAAAACTGGATTGGTATATTCTGCAACGATTTACCCGGTGGTATGCGAAGAAGAGACAACGAGGAAGATGGATGAGATCCCGGTCAGAAGTTAGATATTTGACCATCCAATATGGACTAAAAACGCTATTGTAATCTGCATGCCGATGAATGACAAACATCGGAAAGCCGTATGAGGGAAAACCTCACGTACGGTTTGATGAGGAGGGGCTGGGTTGCACCAGCCCTTTACTCTAGATGGAGGGTATATAGCCTGCCACTTGAATACATAGAGTTAGATGTTCAATATTCGCTTGCGGCGGCTGGTTACGGACTTCCGTTTAGGCTTCAACCGTCCATAGGCCACAGCATAACGGTGGATTCTGCGGTAAATTGCTTTGTTCGGGAACAATTTGAAGACAATGATGGAGGGTAAGGTATTTACTTCAAGCAGCCATAGATCGTGATGCTGGTCCATGGCTACATCAAGCCCCAGCTCCTTAAGACCTGGATAAGCCGTCTCGAGCTGCGCGCCGATTCGGACGCCCAGGGATTTCAGCTGCTGGATGGTTGCAGACATTTCGTCAGAACTCATATGCTCCTTGAACAGGGTATCTACCGGGAAAACACTGCCCCCGCTGTGATAATTCGTAATCACCTTCTGCGGCGCGGCGACCCGGCCAAGCATGCCTGTAGACTCCCAGCTTCCCTGAGGATTCTTCTGGGTAAGCACGCGCAGGTCGAAGGGACGGTTCTGATGCTGAAGCAGATCAATGCCCTGCTGGACCAGGTAGGTGCGGTCTCCAACCCGGGGCAACAGTGCAGCATGAAGCTCCTCGGGGCTATAAAAGACCTCGGCGTCCTTTGCATAGCGCAGGATATACATCAGCTTCGGCTCTGCCGGTACTTCTGCTTCACTGCTTTCGGATTCTGCCTCCGGCCCATCGGTATCGGGCTGCTGCCCGCTGGGACTTAAGTGCACTATCCTTTGCTCGGCTCTCATCACTCCGCTGCCATAGGTGCCGCGGTCAGGTTTGATATATACCGTGCCGTGCAGATGTAGCATTTCTTTAAGCTCCTCCAGGCTGTATTTACGCGTTTCGGGAATGTAGACCGAGAGCTGACGGTTTTGCAGAATGACTTTCGTTTTTGCCCATTTGCTGGACACGCGCTGAATCTTCATGTTCTGCCTCCGTTTCTTTACGCATCGCGAATTTTCAGGACAAGAAAGCTAAATAATGTTATAATATAAGGATATGAGATTATGCTATTTGGGACGAAAACAGGGGCATGAAGCCAATCCTCTTGTCTCTACAGTCTATGTACTGAAGACAGCAGCGGAGAGGGCGTATATCCTTATCCGTACTAAAAGAAAATCAATATAGACGATAACAGGCTATCATGTTTAATTGTGCTGGTTTTGTGAAAGTAATATAATATAGGGTAGCGGTTTTTAACTGAAGGAGGTCCACCAACTCATGGCTGAACAAAATAACCCGCAAATCAGGGATCGGGACATTGGCGTGGAAATGCGCGAATCCTTTATGGATTACGCAATGAGCATCATTGTAAGCCGGGCTTTGCCGGATGTGCGGGACGGACTCAAGCCTGTTCACCGACGCATTTTGTTTGCGATGTCGGAACTTGGAATGTCCTCGGATAAGCCACACAAGAAGTCAGCTAGAATCGTCGGTGAGGTTATCGGTAAGTATCACCCTCACGGTGACTCGGCAGTCTACGAAACAATGGTACGTATGGCACAGGATTTCTCCATGCGCTATATGCTTGTAGACGGTCATGGTAACTTCGGTTCCATCGACGGAGATATGGCAGCTGCGATGCGTTATACCGAAGCGCGCCTGTCCAAAATTGCCGGAGAAATGCTCCGTGATCTGAACAAGGAAACGGTTGATTTCGCCCCCAACTATGACGGCGAAGAGAATGAGCCTGTAGTTCTGCCTGCACGTTATCCCAACCTGCTGGTCAATGGTGTAGGCGGGATTGCGGTGGGTATGGCTACCAACATTCCTCCGCATAATCTCGGTGAGGTCATTGACGGAGTACAGGCGATGATCAAGAACCCGGATATTACACCTATGGAGCTTATGGAATATATTCAAGGCCCGGATTTCCCGACGGCCGGTTATATTTTGGGCCGGGAAGGAATCCGTCAGGCTTACCGCACCGGACGCGGATCGGTTACCATGCGTGCCAAAGCGGTCATTGAAGAGAATAACGGCAAGGCAAAGATTATTGTGCATGAGCTTCCTTACCAGGTGAACAAAGCCCGGCTCGTAGAGAAGATTGCGGAGCTGGTGCGTGAGAAACGCATCGAGGGCATTACGGATCTGCGTGATGAGTCTGACCGTAACGGAATGCGCGTAGTGGTTGAATTGAGACGGGATGTGAACCCGAGCGTTGTACTCAACAATCTCTACAAGCACACCTCTATGCAGTCCACCTTCGGGATCAACATGCTGGCGATCGTCAATAAGGAGCCGAAGATTCTGAACCTGCGTGATGTGCTGTATCACTATTTGCAGCATCAGATCGAAGTCATCCGCCGCCGGACCATCTTCGACCTCAAGAAGGCGGAAGCACGGGCACACATTCTGGAAGGTCTGCGGATAGCACTGGATCATCTGGATGAGGTTATTGCCCTGATCCGCGCCTCACGCACCACCGACATTGCCCGTGAGGGCCTGATGGAGACCTTCAGTCTGAGCGTAGAGCAGGCCCAGGCGATCCTCGATATGCGGATGCAGCGCCTGACCGGTCTGGAACGCGAGAAGATTGAGAATGAATATAATGAATTATTGGCCAAAATCGCAGAATACCGTGAGATTCTGGCTAATGAGCATCTCGTGCTGGATATTATCAGCAATGAGCTGCAGGAGATCCGGGATAAGTACTCCGATGACCGCCGTACAGAAATTACGGTTGGGGAAGAGAGTATTCTTGACGAGGATCTGATCCCGCGTGAAGAGGTTGTAATTACAATCACCCACACCGGTTACATTAAGCGTCTTCCAGTCAACACCTACCGCAGCCAGAAGCGCGGCGGGCGCGGTGTCATCGGGATGGACACCAAGGACCAGGATTTTGTGGAGCATCTCTTCGTGAGCAACTCCCATAACTACCTGATGTTCTTCACCGATAAGGGTAAGGTGTACCGGATCAAGGCCTATGAGATTCCGGAGCTTGGACGCACTGCCCGGGGGACGCCGATCATTAACCTGATTCAAATTGAGCAGGGAGAGAAGATCAGCGCGGTTATCCAGGTGGAAGAAGCGGACAGCGATAAATACCTGTTCTTCGCTACCCGTGAGGGGATTGTGAAGAAGACGCCTCTGGAAGATTACAATAACATCCGCAAGGGCGGCCTGATTGCCATCAATCTCCGTGAAGAGGATTCACTGATTGAAGTGAAGCTGACCGACGGAGAGCAGAATCTGATTATCGGGACTGCACGCGGAATGTCGATTACCTTCTCGGAGAATGATGTGCGCTCAATGGGCCGCAGTGCTACCGGAGTGAAGGGGATTACGCTTGATTCCAATGACCATGTCATTGGCATGGACTGCGTAGATCCGGAGCTTGAGGTACTGATCGTAACCACCAAGGGCTACGGCAAGCGGACGCCTGCCGGTGACTACCGGTCCCAGACCCGTGGCGGTAAGGGTATCAAGACGATTAACCTTACGGACAAGAACGGGCCGGTTGTCGGGCTGAAGGTCGTCAAGCAGGACGAGGATCTGATGATTATTACGACCAGCGGTACCCTGATTCGTACCAGTATGGACGGAATATCCACCATGGGCCGTTATGCGCAGGGGGTTAAGCTGATTAACATCCGTGAGGATGATGCTGTAGCTACACTGTGCAGAGCTGACAAAGAGGATGAAGAGTTGTCTGAACATGAGGACGGCGAAGACATTCAAGGAACTCCGGTAGAAGGCGAGGGCGAAGTCAGCCAGCCTGAAGCGGGTACCGTGAACGAAGACGACAACCTCGAATAAGGATTGCAGGAGAGCATGGGTTTCTGATGTATAGAAATCCATGCTCTTTTTTTATACCCTATTAACTAACGAACGGGGAATTCTCTATCTAGCCGCTTCCCGGGTTCCATACTATAATTAGAGAATTACAGGTGTCACCGACATAAAGGGGCTTAGGCTAATGCCAAACATATCCGTTGGAGAGATTAAAGCGGGTTCAAAGATTATAAAGGATGTAATTACTCCTTTAGGAGGAGTACTGTTCGGGAGGGGCAAGATCATTCTCCCCCGGGATATTGAGATTTTGCAGGCTTTTTTGATCGGACAGGTTGAGATTGAAGGGGCACAAGGGGAGGATAAGCCGGCAGAGAGCGCTAAACCGGCAGTGAAGCAGCAAGCGGCCAAGGCGGGTGCCCTGATTAATGAATCGGTGCTGGCCAAGAGTAATTCTCCGCTTCATGATGAGTATGAGAAAATGCTGGTGCTCATCAAGCAAAGCTACCGTGCAGCGGCCGCAGCGGCTCTTCCGATCTTCGAACTGCGGAGTCAGCTGGAGCAGCTGATTACCCATTTGAAGGATTACCATGTCCTAAAGTTTGCGCCGCGTGTGCTGATTGACCAGGAATACAACTATCATAATGCTGTTTTGTCTGCCCTGACCTCCTATCGAATTGCCCAGTGGTGCGGATATCCGCAGAAGGACTGGATGCAGGCTGCTTTTGCCGGCTTGCTGCACGATATAGGTAACATTAAGGTGGACGAAGCGCTGCTGCTGAAGCCGACCCCTCTTAGCGCTGCAGAGATCGACGAGGTACGCAGGCACACTACATACGGTTATCAGCTGCTGCGCAATGTTACAGCCATTAACGAAGGGGTTAGACTAGCCGCCTTGCAGCACCATGAGAAGATAGACGGTTCAGGCTATCCGCTTAGGCTGGATGGCAGCCAGATTCATTTCTACGCCAAGATTGTGGCAGTCGCTGATATCTTCCATGCCATGACGCTGGGAAAAGCCTACAGAAAGGCACAGTCGCCTTATCTGGTATTGGAGCAGCTGCAGAAAGAAAGCTTCGGGAAGCTCGATCCGGTAATCGTACAGACCTTCATTCAAAAGACGACAGACCTATATAACGGTACACGGATACGGCTCAGCGACGGACGTCACGGGGAAATCATCTTTACCGACCGTAACAACCCGACAAGACCTATGGTTCAGGTTGAAGGAAACATCGTTAATCTGATTAATGAACGGGAGCTGCATATTCAAGAGATTATAGCTTAAGCACGCGGACAGAGGAGTAGAGCTATGCTAACTTGCTTGCCGGGATAAGGCTAGTTATGGGAAGCGTAGCTTTAGATAATGGATTTGAAATAAATGCTTGCAATGAATCTCTATCCATGATATATTCTATTTCTGGCCGCGAAACATCAACGCCGAGCTCGAAAAAGAAGTTAAAAAAAGAGCTTGCATTGATCGGTTGGATGTGATATATTATAAGAGTTGCTGGTGACGCGATAAGCGGCGCTGACAACGAGCTTGATCTTTGAAAACTGAACAACGAGTGAGTGGGAAATCACTTCGGTGAGATCCAAATTAGAGAATGTAAATTCTCGTCAGATGTTTCAAAATGAGCAATCGCTCTTTCTAAATACCAATTTGGAGAGTTTGATCCTGGCTCAGGACGAACGCTGGCGGCGTGCCTAATACATGCAAGTCGAGCGGAGTCTGAAAGGAAGCTTGCTTCCTTTCAGACTTAGCGGCGGACGGGTGAGTAACACGTAGGCAACCTGCCCTCAAGCCTGGGATAACTACCGGAAACGGTAGCTAATACCGGATAATTTCTTTTTTCTCCTGAGGAGAGAATGAAAGGCGGAGCAATCTGCTGCTTGGGGATGGGCCTGCGGCGCATTAGCTAGTTGGTGGGGTAATGGCCCACCAAGGCGACGATGCGTAGCCGACCTGAGAGGGTGAACGGCCACACTGGGACTGAGACACGGCCCAGACTCCTACGGGAGGCAGCAGTAGGGAATCTTCCGCAATGGGCGCAAGCCTGACGGAGCAACGCCGCGTGAGTGATGAAGGTTTTCGGATCGTAAAGCTCTGTTGCCAGGGAAGAACGTCCGGTAGAGTAACTGCTGCCGGAGTGACGGTACCTGAGAAGAAAGCCCCGGCTAACTACGTGCCAGCAGCCGCGGTAATACGTAGGGGGCAAGCGTTGTCCGGAATTATTGGGCGTAAAGCGCGCGCAGGCGGTTATTTAAGTCTGGTGTTTAAACCTTGGGCTCAACCTGAGGTCGCACTGGAAACTGGGTGACTTGAGTACAGAAGAGGAAAGTGGAATTCCACGTGTAGCGGTGAAATGCGTAGATATGTGGAGGAACACCAGTGGCGAAGGCGACTTTCTGGGCTGTAACTGACGCTGAGGCGCGAAAGCGTGGGGAGCAAACAGGATTAGATACCCTGGTAGTCCACGCCGTAAACGATGAGTGCTAGGTGTTAGGGGTTTCGATACCCTTGGTGCCGAAGTTAACACAGTAAGCACTCCGCCTGGGGAGTACGGTCGCAAGACTGAAACTCAAAGGAATTGACGGGGACCCGCACAAGCAGTGGAGTATGTGGTTTAATTCGAAGCAACGCGAAGAACCTTACCAGGTCTTGACATCCAACTAACGAAGCAGAGATGCATCAGGTGCCCTTCGGGGAAAGTTGAGACAGGTGGTGCATGGTTGTCGTCAGCTCGTGTCGTGAGATGTTGGGTTAAGTCCCGCAACGAGCGCAACCCTTGACTTTAGTTGCCAGCAGGTTAAGCTGGGCACTCTAGAGTGACTGCCGGTGACAAACCGGAGGAAGGTGGGGATGACGTCAAATCATCATGCCCCTTATGACCTGGGCTACACACGTACTACAATGGCCGGTACAACGGGAAGCGAAGCCGCGAGGTGGAGCCAATCCCAGCAAAGCCGGTCTCAGTTCGGATTGCAGGCTGCAACTCGCCTGCATGAAGTCGGAATTGCTAGTAATCGCGGATCAGCATGCCGCGGTGAATACGTTCCCGGGTCTTGTACACACCGCCCGTCACACCACGAGAGTTTACAACACCCGAAGTCGGTGGGGTAACCCGCAAGGGAGCCAGCCGCCGAAGGTGGGGTAGATGATTGGGGTGAAGTCGTAACAAGGTAGCCGTATCGGAAGGTGCGGCTGGATCACCTCCTTTCTATGGAGAATCGTCTTCTGCAATGAAGACATTCAAATCGGAAGCTTGCTTCCACCAATCAGGTTTAGGCCTGTTACTCACTCGTTGGTCAGTTTTGAGAGTTTAAGCTCTCATCTTTACCTTGATCCTTGAAAACTGGATACCGAAACGAATTTGCGTTTTAGAACATCTTTTAGCTGAAACTTGTGTAAGCAAGTGGAAATAGTTATTAGTTGCTACAAAGTGAAGGTTTTTGATTGTGCAAACAAGCAAAACACCGGAACGTTGGTTAAGCTACTAAGAGCACACGGAGGATGCCTAGGCGCCAGGAGCCGACGAAGGACGTGGCGAACAACGAAACTGCCTCGGGGAGCTGTAAGCAAGCTTTGATCCGGGGGTGTCCGAATGGGGAAACCCAGCTGTGGTAATTCGCAGTTACTCGTATCTGAATACATAGGATACGCAGAGGCAGACCAGGGGAACTGAAACATCTAAGTACCCTGAGGAAGAGAAAACAATAGTGATTCCGTCAGTAGCGGCGAGCGAACGCGGAACAGCCTAAACCAAGGGGCTTGCCTCTTGGGGTTGTGGGACGTCTCACATGGAGTTACAAAGGAATATGGTAGGCGAAGAGGTCTGGAAAGGCCCGCGATAGAGGTAAAAGCCCTGTAGCCTAAACTGTGTTCTCTCCGAGACGGATCCCGAGTAGTGCGGGGCACGTGAAACCCCGTATGAATCCAGCAGGACCATCTGCTAAGGCTAAATACTACCTGGCGACCGATAGTGAAACAGTACCGTGAGGGAAAGGTGAAAAGCACCCCGGAAGGGGAGTGAAATAGAACCTGAAACCGTGTGCTTACAAAAAGTCAGAGCCCTTTCTATGGGTGATGGCGTGCCTTTTGTAGAATGAACCGGCGAGTTACGTTTAACATGCAAGGTTAAGGTGAGAAGCCGGAGCCGCAGCGAAAGCGAGTCTGAATAGGGCGACTGAGTATGTGGACGTAGACCCGAAACCGTGTGATCTACCCCTGTCCAGGGTGAAGGTGCGGTAACACGCACTGGAGGCCCGAACCCACGCATGTTGAAAAATGCGGGGATGAGGTGGGGGTAGCGGAGAAATTCCAATCGAACTCGGAGATAGCTGGTTCTCCCCGAAATAGCTTTAGGGCTAGCCTCGGTGAATGGAGTGGTGGAGGTAGAGCACTGATTGGGTGCGGGGCCCGCAAGGGTTACCAAGCTCAGTCAAACTCCGAATGCCATTAACTTCTTGCCGGGAGTCAGACAGTGAGTGCTAAGATCCATTGTCAAAAGGGAAACAGCCCAGACCATCAGCTAAGGTCCCCAAGTGTGTGTTAAGTGGGAAAGGATGTGGAGTTGCACAGACAACCAGGATGTTGGCTTAGAAGCAGCCACCATTGAAAGAGTGCGTAATAGCTCACTGGTCGAGTGACTCTGCGCCGAAAATGTAACGGGGCTAAACACACCACCGAAGCTATGGCTAGATGCTTTGCATCTGGGGTAGGGGAGCGTTGTATGTGGGTTGAAGGTGTACCGTAAGGAGCGCTGGACAGCATACAAGTGAGAATGCCGGTATGAGTAACGAAAAGATCAGTGAGAATCTGATCCGCCGAAAGCCCAAGGTTTCCTGAGGAAGGCTCGTCCGCTCAGGGTAAGTCGGGACCTAAGGCGAGGCCGAAAGGCGTAGTCGAAGGACAACAGTTTGAAATTACTGTACCACCGTAATCCGCTATGAGCGATGGGGTGACGCAGGAGGGTAGTGACGCGGACTGATGGATGTCCGTCTAAGCAGTGAGGCTGGTGTGTAGGCAAATCCGCACACTATTAAGGCCAGGCTGTGATGGGGAGCGAAAATTATAGTAGCGAAGGTCATGATCTCACACTGCCAAGAAAAGCCTCTAGTCAGGAGAAGGTGCCCGTACCGCAAACCGACACAGGTAGGCGAGAAGAGAATTCTAAGGCGCGCGGAAGAACTCTCGTTAAGGAACTCGGCAAAATGACCTCGTAACTTCGGGAGAAGAGGTGCCTCGGTAGGGTGAATAGCCCGAGGGGGCCGCAGTGAAAAGGCCCAAGCGACTGTTTAGCAAAAACACAGGTCTGTGCGAAGCCGTAAGGCGAAGTATACGGGCTGACGCCTGCCCGGTGCTGGAAGGTTAAGGGGAGTGGTTAGGGGTTAAACCCGAAGCTGTGAACCGAAGCCCCAGTAAACGGCGGCCGTAACTATAACGGTCCTAAGGTAGCGAAATTCCTTGTCAGGTAAATTCTGACCCGCACGAATGGCGTAACGACTTGGGCGCTGTCTCAACGAGAGATCCGGTGAAATTTTAATACCTGTGAAGATGCAGGTTACCCGCGACAAGACGGAAAGACCCCATGGAGCTTTACTGCAGCTTGATATTGAATTTGGGTACGATCTGTACAGGATAGGTGGGAGCCGTTGAGAGTGGAGCGCAAGCTTCGCTGGAGGCGCCGTTGGGATACCACCCTGATCGTATCTAGGTTCTAACCTAGTACCGTAACCCGGTACGGGGACCGTGTCAGGCGGGCAGTTTGACTGGGGCGGTCGCCTCCTAAAGAGTAACGGAGGCGTTCAAAGGTTCCCTCAGAATGGTTGGAAATCATTCGCAGAGTGCAAAGGCATAAGGGAGCTTGACTGCGAGACCTACAAGTCGAGCAGGGACGAAAGTCGGACTTAGTGATCCGGTGGTACCGCATGGAAGGGCCATCGCTCAACGGATAAAAGCTACCCTGGGGATAACAGGCTTATCTCCCCCAAGAGTCCACATCGACGGGGAGGTTTGGCACCTCGATGTCGGCTCATCGCATCCTGGGGCTGAAGTAGGTCCCAAGGGTTGGGCTGTTCGCCCATTAAAGCGGTACGCGAGCTGGGTTCAGAACGTCGTGAGACAGTTCGGTCCCTATCTGTCGTGGGCGCAGGAAATTTGAGAGGAGCTGTCCTTAGTACGAGAGGACCGGGATGGACGTACCGCTGGTGCATCAGTTGTTCCGCCAGGAGCATGGCTGAGTAGCTACGTACGGACGGGATAAGCGCTGAAAGCATCTAAGCGTGAAGCCCCCCTCAAGATGAGATTTCCCAGTATGTAAGACCCCTTGAAGACGACGAGGTAGATAGGTTGGAGGTGGAAGTGCAGCAATGCATGGAGCTGACCAATACTAATCGGTCGAGGGCTTATCCAAATTTCTATCACGCAGATTTGTTTCGGATTCAGTTTTCAGGAATCAAGTTCCTGAACGCAACGAAATTCATTCACACATTCGTGATGAACCGAATTTCTAGCGGCAGCGTCTGTTTCACAGACGCATGTTTGGTGGCGATAGCGGAGGGGTTCCACACGTACCCATCCCGAACACGACCGTTAAGCCCTCCAGCGCCGATGGTACTTGGACCGAAGGGTCCTGGGAGAGTAGGACGTTGCCAAGCACACATGAGCCATTGTCGAATTGTCGACAATGGCTTTTTTGTATATCCGCGTATATAAAAAGCGGGAAGGGGTATGGCGCTTTAGTATAAAAACGCTTACAAACGAGTGACATTTTTGTTACCGACGAGGCGATGGTTCCAAGTATAATGGGAAAGTGCAATAAATAAGCAAAAGCCTTAATACGAATGAACTACGTATAAATTCTATCTTGGAATTTTCTTGCGTCTTTAGATGCATGGTAGAGGTAAGGAGGATTTAAGGTATGAAGCGAACTCAACCTTTGTGGATATTAGTTATTCTTTGTATAGTCGGAGTAATGCTGGCGGGTTGCGGAACGAAGGAGCCGGCTTGGGAGACTTTTAACGGTGCACTTAATGAGGAAGACTTCCCCGTGCCCAAAGAGGCAAGCTCACCCGACAGAACAACTACAAACGTAGCTATGGACTATGTACGGTACTCCCTGCCGGGGTTGAAGGAGAAGAAAGGCGTTCCGGAGCCTTATCTTGCTGCCATTAAGGCGTGGGGCTGGGAAGAGCAGGAACAGAAAGCAGACGATTCCGGAAGCTCCCGTGTTTTTCAGAAAGAAGGACTTATTGTACATCTGACCGTGCATGATGACTATTTCATCGTGATGATTCCGAAGGAAAAGAAGGTCACAACCAAAGGCTTGAAGAACAGATAAAAAATCGCCGTCCGGTTATGGATGGCGATTTTTTGTGTGCATGCTTGGCCGCTTAAATACAGAGCTATGTATATCTGGTTGGGATCACTGGGCGTAATAGGAGGCGTCTGCTGCATTGAACTTGAGCATCCCATCTTTGGCTACACTCTTTAACCGCAGCAGCGCATACAGACGGGGGAGCAGCAGCCACAGGTGGCATACCGCCAGCGAAGCCGTGAAGGCGGGCGGAGCCCAGACGATGAAGAGTGCGGCTATACAAAGACCGATCCAGAGGTTATGCAGCTGTACGGAGCGGAAGATGCCGTAATTGATATATTGATCAGGCATGTAACCGGGCCAGGGCAGGCGCAGGGACAATTTCCAGCGCTTGGCGATAGGGTGTCCGCTAATCAGCAGGACGGAGCGTGAGATGACATACTGAATCCACAGCATGACAGGTCCGGCTATAATCATGAACAGGATACTCAGCCAGGAGAGAAAGACACTTTCGAGCACAAGACATATAAAGGGTAGGGTGATATAGACCCGCAGCAGTAATGCTGTAATAGTAATTTTTTTGATAAGCTTGTATTGATAGAATGTAGCGGCACCTTTGGTGTTTGGTTCCATACCTGGAATTCGGACCTCCTCGCAAGTTCTCTTGTTATTATTATCGGCCTGCTCCTGTGTTTTATTAAACAACGGGCTCAGATTCACAGAATGGGTATCAGGCGAATATATATATTTTAGGCTATGAAGGATTAGGAAAAAACTATGAAAAGGTTTAAAATGATAGAAGGTGTACCATACTGTTCTTAAAAGAGTCAAGGTGGGATGAAAATGGAACAGCAAACAGGGCAGGCTTGCATTATCTGCGGGCAGGAAAAGGAAGAGGGCATTGTGATTGTCTCGCATTTCATCTGTGAAGACTGTGAGAGTGAGATGGTGCGTACGGAGGCTGAGGATGTGAAGTACAACTTTTTCATTAGCCGGATGAAGAAGATCAATCTGCGTATGCATGCTTAATGCACGAATTGCAGTACCTGTAACAAGCAACATATAAAGAGCGGGCGGTGAATCTGTGTCGCGTTGGCTGCAAATACAAAGTTCCTCTTAACGGCTTCTCCGCCCTGACCGGGTGAGGGGAGCCGTTTTATTGCTTGTGGGGTCCCTTGCGGAAGTGATAGGCGTTTGGGTGTAATTGCGTTAAAATAGAAGGTAACCCCCAGGGAAGGAAGAATCTATGGACAAGCTACAGCCTGGCAGGGCACCTGTATACGAAATGCTGGAACAATATAGACTTAAGGGTAATATATCTTATCATGTGCCGGGACACAAGAACGGGGAGGCTTACCGGCGTACTGTCAGTGCAGAGAGTGCGGGGTATCTCACGGAAGTAATGCGTTACGATGTGACGGAGATTACCGGAACGGATGATCTTCATCATCCGGAAGGGGTAATAAGGGAAGCACAGGAGTTGGCCGCCGATTGTTATGGCGCGGAGGAGAGTTATATGCTGGTGGGTGGCAGCACCGCCGGCAATCTGGCTCTGATCCTGACGGTGTGTGCAGAGCCCGGAAGGCTGCTTCTCTTGCAGCGCAACGTCCATAAGTCCGTAATCCATGGACTGATGCTGGCAGGAGCGCGTGCAGTCTTCCTGGAGCCGCAGATTGATCCGGGCAGCGGACTCGCCGTGGCTCCGTCTGCTGAGACGGTGCAGGCGGCGCTGAATGCCTATCCGGAGGCAGCCGGTGTCATGGTCACAATGCCGAACTACTACGGCATGGGCATTGACCTTGCGCCCCTCGCGCAGGCCTGTCACACAAGCGGCGTGCCGCTGTTGGTAGATGAGGCGCACGGGGCGCATTACGGACAGCACCCGGCGCTTCCAGCCGGGGCGCTTGCCGGGGGCGCAGACGGAGTGGTGCAGTCCACGCATAAGATGCTGACCGCGCTGACGATGGGCGCCATGCTGCATGTGCAAGGGCCATGGCTGGACCGCGCGCTGCTGCGGCAGCGCCTGGCCATGGTGCAGAGCTCCAGCCCATCGTACCCCGTGATGGCTTCGCTCGATCTGGCCCGGCGCCTGCTGCACAGCCAGGGCGCCAGTGCCTTCACGGCGGGGCTCGCCGCCGTGGATGTCCTGCGGCGCGGCCTGGCGGCGCTGCCGCGCTTCGGGCTGCTGCAGCCGGCTTCGCTGCAGCAGCCTGTCTGCGGCGAGGCGGGCGCCGCAGGAGCGAGTACGCCGCCGCTGCGCGGGGCGGCGTACGTGACCCAGGACCCCTTTAAGGCGGTCATTTATGACGCCGCAGGGGTCCTGGGGGGCTTCGAGCTGCAGCGCAGGCTCGAAGAGAGGGGAATCGTGCCGGAGATGAGCGACGACCGGCACGTGGTTCTGGCCTTCAGCCTCGGCTCGAAGGCTGAAGAGGCAGCGGAGCTGCTGACAGTGCTGCAGGACATTGCAGCGCTGACTTCCTTGGCAGAGCCGCAGACAGGCGGGACCACTGCCTCATCAGACCTTGATCATATTGCTGGCTCTGATCATATCTCTGATCCTGAACCTGTCTCTGGTCTAGATCTTACCGCTGGGCCCGGCCAGTCTACTTACTCAGACACTGCCTCAGCTCCCGCTCCCCAAGGCGGAGAATCCTTCTCCAGCTCACGGAACGCAGCCCAGGCAGTGTCATATAATAGCAGAGAAGGGGACTCAACCTTCTCCGGCGATATTTCCACGTGGAACAATTTTGACATTCCGGCAGCATCAGCTCCGGTTGCGTTCTCAACCCGGCCGGTCGCTGCCGGTGAGACAGAGAGCATAGAGCTTGAGGCAAGTGTGGGCAGGATTGCGGCAGAGATGGTTATTCCCTATCCGCCTGGCATTCCGCTCCTGTATCCAGGAGAGAGCATTACAGCGTCTGTCTGTGACAGGCTGATCCGTCTGCGTACAGGCGGGGCGAAATTCCAGGCCTGTACTGATCCGGCCTTACAGCATATTAAGGTATACAACATTCAGAAGGGCGGAGAAGCATAAGTGAAGCGAGAAGGATTCTTCATTACACTGGAGGGAGGCGACGGCTCCGGCAAAACAACCGTACTAGGCAGGGTGGCAGCTTATCTGCAGAACCATTCCATGCCCTATTTAATCACCCGTGAACCGGGAGGGATTGAGATTGCCGAGAAGATCCGCTCTATTATCCTCGACCCGGCGCATACGGCCATGGATGCCCGGACAGAGGCACTCCTATATGCGGCAGCAAGAAGCCAGCATCTGGCGCAGGTAGTCGAGCCTGCCTTGCAGGAGGGAATTACCGTGCTCTGCGACCGTTTTGTAGATAGCAGTCTGGTTTACCAGGGTTACGCCAGAGGGCTGGGCATCGAAGAGGTGCGGGGGATTAACCGGTTTGCGACTGGCGGGAGAATGCCCGATCTTACCTTTTACCTGGATGTAGATCCTGAAGTGGGCCTATCTCGGATTGCCGCCAATCAGAACCGGGAAGTGAACCGGCTGGATCTGGAGAGCCTTGAGTTCCACCAGAAGGTAAAAGCGGGCTATGAGCTGGTTATCGGCTCCGATCCGGAGCGGATTGTAGTGCTTGATGCCAATCGTCCCATCCATATGGTGGAGCAGGATATTGTACGTGTACTGAAGGACAGGATATTAAAGGATTTCTAAGGTGTTTTGTCAAATAGAACATAGAGGTATAATGAATGAACAGGGCTTCTCTGCAGATTGAACTAATGCTGTGCGGAAAGCCTGTGAACATAACTAATAGGAGGGGATACGAAGATGAATTTGATCATTGCAATTATCCAGGATAAAGACAGCAACCGGCTATCCAGTGAACTGGTGAAGGCGAACTTCCGCGCCACCAAGCTGGCCAGTACAGGCGGATTTCTCCGTGCGGGTAACACTACCTTTTTGATTGGGGTAGATGATATTCAGGTAGACGCAGTACTCAATGTAATCCGTAACAGCTGCAAAGTGCGTGAGCAACTGGTCACTCCGGTCACGCCGATGAGCGGCACGACAGATTCCTATTTGCCGCTTCCTGTCGAAGTGCAGGTGGGCGGAGCTACCGTATTCGTACTTCCCGTCGATCGTTTCGAGCATTATTGAGCATAATGAGCATTAGACCATAAGGGCGGTAGATATCCTTGAAAATCAACCCGGGCTACAGGCCCTTAAAAAGCGAAATGCTGACCACGGAGGCTGAGAGGCGGCCGGTCCAGCAAAAAAACTTCAACGATGTATTTCAACAGCAAAGCCAGCAGAAAACTATAGATGAGTTGAACCGTCAGATTAAAGATATCCAGTTGCAAGGCGACCGGCTCTCCAAATCCATGACTGTACGTGAGCTGTCGATCTACCGGAACCTGATCAAACGGTTTCTGGAGGAGACGGCCCGCCGTGGAGTGATGCTGAAGGACACCAAAGGCTGGGACCGGCGGGGCCGCGGCAAACGCTACAAGCTGCTTGAGGAGGTTGATGCCGCTCTGCTGAATATGGCAGATGATCTGCTCGACAGCGAGCAGGGCCGGATCGATCTCCTGGGACGGGTTGGAGAGATCCGCGGGCTGCTGATTAATCTTTCTTTCTGACAACTTGGAGGAACCTATGTCTTTTCATGAACTATTAGGCCAGGAGGACGCCAAGCGGCTGCTTCAGAATGCCTTACGTAAGGATGCTGTCAGCCATGCCTATCTGTTCACGGGTCCGGCAGGCAGCGGGCAGGTGAAGATGGCACTGACGTTCGCCCAGGCGATATTCTGTACCGCCAGCAAGGATGATGCCTGCGGAGAGTGCCTGGAATGCCGCAAGGTGGAGCATGGCAATCATCCTGATCTGACCCTGCTGCGTCCCGATGGGGCCAGTATTAAGATCGACCAGATTCGTGAGCTTCAACGTGTTTTTTCCTACCGCTCGGAAGGGATTAACCCGAAGGTCTATATTATAGAAGGAGCGGACAAAATGACGGTGCAAGCCGCCAATAGTCTGCTGAAATTTCTGGAGGAGCCGCCAGCCCCGGCGGTTGGTATTCTGATTTCGGATAACAGCAGTTCCCTGCTTCCGACGATCCAGTCCAGAACCCAGCGCATTCCGTTTAGCCCGCTGCATCCAGATATTATGCTGCAGGTGTTGTCCGGCGAAGGGGTTCCGGTGCCGCTGGCGCGATGCGCGGTATCGCTGACTGCCGGTCTTGACGGCTGCAGGGAACTTTTGGCACAGAATTGGTTTGCAGAAATGAGAAATCTAGTGTTACAATTAGCGAAGGAGTCTCTGGGCAAGGGCAGCACTGCGGTGGCAACCGCGGGTTCGAAGCTGTTCAAGACCGGACTTGGTGAACATTTGGATACTCTATTCAGCATGTTCCACTTATGGTTCAAAGATATGCTCTACTTCCTGTACCGAAAGCACGAAAGTATCGTTTTCATAGATCAGTTAGACTTTATTTCGAGGGCTGCCCGTCAGAGGAGTACGCAGCAGTGGGTGGCTTATATGGAATATGCGGCGGAGAGCAAGCGGAAGCTGCGTTCCAATGCCAATGCCCAGCTGTGTCTGGAGCAGTTTTTAATCCGGCTGGAAAGCTAGAGGTTCGGGTTATTTATAATAGATCCTCCGGGATATAATCCTCAGCCCTGGAAAGACCGGGTATAGCGGACGAGGAAGGACAAGCATGGATCATCAGGGAAGCAGTCTTGCTTAAGGGTTCCTTTACCGTCAAACAAGGGGGTTAATTTTTGTACAGCGTAGTAGGTGTCCGCTTCAAAAAAGCGGGTAAAATATATTATTTCGATCCGCTTGATTTCCCGATTGAACGCGATCAATGCGTAATTGTTGAGACTGCAAGAGGGGTCGAATACGGTAAGGTTGTCGTAGGCAAAAAAGAGGTGCAGGAAGCAGACGTTGTACTGCCGCTCAAGAAAGTCATGCGTATTGCCGGCGAGACCGACGCGCGCGTGGTGGAAGAGAACAAGGGTGCAGCGAAGGATGCTTTTACCACCTGTTTAAATAAAATCCGCGATCATGGCCTCAAAATGAAGCTGGTGGATGTGGAGTTTACGTTTGACCGCAACAAGATTATTTTCTATTTCACGGCCGAGGGACGCGTGGATTTCCGCGAGCTGGTGAAGGACCTGGCCAGCATTTTCCGTACCCGCATTGAGCTCCGGCAGATTGGTGTGCGTGATGAAGCCAAGATGCTGGGCGGACTAGGACCATGCGGACGTGTGCTCTGCTGCTCCTCTTGGCTTGGTGATTTCGAGCCGGTGTCCATCAAGATGGCGAAGGATCAGAATCTGTCGCTTAACCCGACCAAAATCTCGGGATTATGCGGACGGCTGATGTGTTGTCTGAAGTTTGAGCATGATAATTATGAGAGCACGAAGGAAGAAATGCCGGCCGTAGGCAAAATGGTCGTTACTTCACTGGGTGACGGCAAGGTAGTCGGTATCAATGCCGGTAGCCGCACGGTTCATGTGCAGCTGTTTGAAGTGGGTAAAGTTAAAGAACTTCCAATGGATGATGTTGTCGTCAAGTAAACCATTATAAGGTTACTTTCGGGGTGGAAACTTGGAGAAGAAAAATATATTTATACACATGCAGGAGATGGAAGCGCAGATGGATGAGATGCGCACCACTCTGAGCGATTGGAAGCAGACGGTCAAAGAGCTGATGGAAGCGAATCAGAAGCTGAGTCTGGAGAACGAGCAACTTCGTATCATATTGAAAAGGGAAGCGCCTGTAGATAAGGCCGCGCTGTCTGCAGAGGCGGAGGCTATACTTGCTGCCGAAGGGAAAGAGGAGGTTGTCGGGGAAGGCTACGATAATCTGGCCCGGCTGTATCACGAAGGCTTCCACATCTGCAATGTCTACTTTGGGCATTTGCGGACGGAAGGCGATTGTCTGTTCTGCCTTTCTTTTCTTAATAAATGAGGATATCCAGCCGTAGGAGATTGTCGCCTACGGTTTTTTTGAATGTAAGGCTATGCTTCCGAAGTAAGTTTTGTTTCGAAGAATATACAGATTGAAGCATATGCTCAACAAAAACTTTTAGGAGATTACAATGACCCATTCAATGAACAATACACCTGTATCCTTGCATGAAGCAGAACGGATTGATGATCTGCTCACCCATGATCTGAGAATTATCCAGAGTGACGAAGTATTTAGCTTCTCGATGGATGCCGTGTTGCTGGCACGGTTCGCCAGTGTACCGCCGCGCGGACGGGTGCTTGACCTGTGTACGGGTAACGGGGTAATTCCCATGCTACTGTCTACACGGACGAAGGCTTCTATTGAAGGAATCGAGATTCAGCCCCGTCTGGCGGATATGGCCCGGCGTAGTGTATCGCTTAACGGTCTGGAAGAGAAGGTACAAATTCATGAGGGCGATTTGCGGGAACTTCATCTTACAGCGGGCTATGGCGTATACGATGCGATCACGGTGAATCCCCCCTATATGCCGCTGAACGGGAGTGATCTGAAGCTGAATTCCCATCAGGCGATGGCCCGTCATGAAATCGGTTGTACTCTGGAGGAGGTCATTCAGGCCTGTGTCCGGCTGGTCCGTACCGGAGGCAAAGTCAGCATGGTGCATAAGCCGCAGCGCCTTGTAGATATTATCAGTCTGATGCGGAAGCACCGGCTGGAGCCGAAGCTGATCCGCTTTGTGCATCCCCGCGCCCATCTGGAAGCGAATATGGTTCTGATTGAGGCTGCGCGTGACGGGAAGCCCGAGGTGCGTTTACAACCGCCTTTAATCGTATATAATGAGGACAATCAATATTGCCCTGAGATTATGGATATTTATTACGGAAACAAAGAGGATACGAGCCAATGACCATACAATGCCAAAGCAGCTTTCAAAACAACCATGACGGAGCGAAGCCCGAAGGATGCGGGTGCCTGTATCTGGTGGCTACACCGATCGGCAATCTGGAGGATATGACTTACCGGGCAGTGCGCATGCTGAAGGAATGCGATATTATCGCCGCTGAGGATACGAGGCAGACGCGTAAGCTGCTGAGCCATTTTGAAATTACACCGTCCATGCTGTTCAGTTACCATGAGCATAACAAGGCGGCCAGTGGGCCGGAGCTGATACGCTATATAATAGAAGGTAAAAATCTGGCACTTGTCAGCGATGCTGGTCTGCCGGCGATTTCCGACCCTGGTGCCGATCTGGTAGCTCTGGCTGTCAGCCATCAGATTCCGGTGATTCCAGTGCCTGGGGCGAATGCCGCATTGTCGGCTTTGATTGCCTCAGGACTGCCTACCGCCAGCTTCACATTCATCGGCTTCCTGCCTAGGGAGCGCAAGGATATCCGGGCTGTTCTGGCACCTCTGCGTTCTGCCCAAGGGACACTTCTCTTCTATGAATCACCTCACCGCGTTGCCAAGACACTCGTTCATTTGCAGGAGGCCTTCGGCAACCGCCGGATTACACTGGCTCGTGAGCTGACTAAGCGGTATGAGGAGTTCCTGCGCGGAAACATTGAGGAGTGTCTGGCCTGGCTGGAGGAGCATCCCCCGCTTGGCGAATACGTGATCGTACTTGAGGGAGAGAGTAAAGAGGAGGCGGAGTTGGCCGAGTCTTCCTGGTGGCGCCAGCTTAGTACCGGGGAGCATGTGGCTCATTATGAAGCCTCAGGTTTAACACGTAAGGATGCTATGAAAAAGGCAGCGTCTGACCGTGGCCTGTCCAAGCGCGATATTTATAATGAACTCCTGGAGCGGGAATAAGGGATAAGGCTGACACCAAGTTGGAACTTATAAATGGGTTATATAATCAGTGAAACCATTGAAATAAATGTATTATGAACACTTTTATGGTTGAAAATCTACCTTAAACTAGTTTTAGATGTAGTTTATACATTTATGTGTATAGGTAAATAGATATTATAAAGGTTTTATCTGGATATAAATACATGAAGTACTACTAACCTGCCCGGGCGGACATTATACCAGTAAATAACTGTATAGAATACAGCTATCCAAATTTTCCATCCGAAAATATTCTACTTTGTATAGCCAGTAACCAGTGCAGTTAAGTGTATCCCGCACGGAGAGCGCTCCCTCGTAAAGCCGTATCCTGTAGGCAGAACGCTCCGATGTAAAGTGTATCCCGCAGGGAGGCCGAACAGGGTCGGTCCACCACCGAACCCCGCTTCCTTCCGCGCTAGCTACAGAGATCCACCAAGCTTCCGGGTGTCCAGAGGGCTGGGGCCCTCCCTGTAGAGAGGGTAGACATAAAAAAATACCTCCCGCGCGAACGGGAGGCCAAGGAGATATAAAAAGGTTAGAATTAACAATTGGATTAGTTCCTATTATACCCTATTTATTTTAGTTTGTCACAGGGGTAGGGATAGCCGAAATGCATTCATGACAAACAATTTTACCTTTGAAGTAAGTTACATTCTCAGCATTGCCGCAGAAAATGCAAGCAGGCTCGTATTTCTTAAGCATGATCCGCTCACCGTCCACGTAAATTTCGAGCGCATCTTTTTCCCCAATGCCTAGGGTACGACGCAATTCTATTGGAATAACGACCCGTCCAAGCTCATCTACCTTACGTACAATTCCTGTTGATTTCATCATTACAATCGTTGCTCCTCTCAATGTTCAAAAGCGTCATTATTCGACATTCTTCACTGTTTTATGATATTTATAATACCAACCATTCCCAAAACAGTCAACCTTTTTTCAGGCGAATTTTAAGGAATATTTTGAGACTACATTTACTCCGCGTTTGATAGGGCAACTGAGTCTAAAATAGCTTATTAAGATGTTTGTCGATTTGGCAGTATATGAATCGCTAATATTCGACAAAGAGCGACAATATATTATATAAAACAAGAAAAGGAGATGATTTCATGAAGCAACCGCTGTCAGAAGAGAAGGTATTTAAGGACCCGGTTCACAACTACATCCACGTACAGGACACTATTATCTGGAGACTGATCAATACTATGGAATTCCAGCGTCTGCGGCGCATCCGGCAGCTTGGGACCTCCTATTTGACCTTTCACGGGGCAGAACACAGCCGCTTCTCCCATTCTCTGGGGGTATATGAGATTACGCGGAGGATTATCTCCCAGTTTGAACGGAGCGGCTACAAGGACTGGATGCCGGAGGAGAGACTACTTACCCTGTGTGCGGCACTGCTGCATGATTTGGGGCATGGACCCTTTTCCCATTCTATAGAAGAAGCTTTCGAAATGGATCATGAAGACTGGACCTGCCGTATCATTCTGGAGGATACAGAGATCACTGCTATTCTGCGTGATGTGGCTGAAGATTTCCCCGATAAAGTGGCCTCAGTCATCTCCAAAACCTACGAGCATGAAATTGTTGTCAATTTGGTGTCGGGACCACTTGATGCTGACCGAATGGATTATCTGCTCCGGGATGCATATTATACGGGGGTGAATTACGGAACCATCGACATCGACCGGATTCTGCGGATGCTACGTCCTTATGACGGCCGGGTGGTTGTGAAGGAATCGGGGATGCATGCGATTGAGGATTACCTAATGTCACGGTATCAGATGTACTGGCAGGTCTATTTCCACCCGGTAACCCGCAGCTCAGAGATTATTCTCAGACAGATTCTCCGCCGGGCCAAGGAGCTGGTGCAGCAGCAGCATGCTTTCCGCTTCATGATTGAGCCCTTAAGTGATCTGTTCAGCGGAGAGGTAACGGTAGGGCAGTATCTGCTGCTGGATGAAGCCTTGATGCAGACTGCCTTCATGCAGTGGACGCTGGAGGAGGATGACATCCTGAGCGACTTGTGCAGCCGGTTTATCCATCGTAAACTGTATAAATATGTGGAAATGGAGCATTTGGATTCTGACACAATTGACGAAATCCGCCGCAGCTTCGCCGGTGCGGGACTCCGGCCCGATTATGACCTGGAAATTGATTATCCCACCGATCTTCCCTATGATGTGTTCCGTCCGGGAGAGGGCTTTGACAGCAAGCAGATCCTGCTTTTGGACAAGCATGAGCGGCTGAGGGAAATCTCCGAGGTATCGGACATTGTACGCTCCATCAGCGGTATTCACCGCGGCAGATACCATCTGTATTTTCCACAGGACAGGCTGCAGAAAGCCCTTTCACAGTTGCCGCCGTCCATCGCAGAGATTTTTGCCAAATAATCAGATCAAGCTTGGAATTATAGATAACACAACAGGCCGAAAGGATGTAATGTAATGCAGTTATTCGACACCCATACCCATCTGGATGCTCCACAATTCGACGAAGACCGCGAAGAGGTCATTGCCAGAGCGCTGGAAGCCGGCGTCAGCAAGATGATCAACATTGGCTTTAACCGGGACACGATACCGACGACCATGCAGCTTGCCGAGAAATATGATTATATTTTTGCAGCCGTAGGATGGCATCCCCAGGATGCCATCACGATGAGGGACGGAGACCTGGAATGGATCGCCTCCTTATGCTCTCATCCCAAGGTGGTTGCCATCGGTGAGATCGGGCTGGATTACTACTGGGACACCTCCCCTAAGGATGTACAGCATGATGTATTCCGCAAGCAGATCGGTCTGGCCCGTGAGCTGAAGATGCCAATCTGTATTCATAACCGAGATGCTCATGAAGATGTGATCCGTATCCTCCGCGAGGAGAAGGCGGGCGAGGTTGGCGGCGTAATGCACTCCTTCTCCGGCAGCTGGGAAAGTGCCAAGATGTGTCTTGAACTAGGATTCCATCTTTCTTTTGGTGGACCGATTACGTTCAAGAATGCCCGGGTGCCCAAAGAGGTGCTTGCCCAGACTCCGCTAGACCGGCTGCTGATCGAAACCGACTCCCCATATCTAACTCCGCACCCCTTCCGGGGCAAGCGAAATGAGACCGCTCATGTGAGGCTGGTAGCGGAGGCGGCCGCGGCAATAAAAGGGATTGAATTACAGGAATTGGCTGAAATTACGTATGCGAACGCACTGGAACGATTTGGGATACTCTGAAAACGGGAGTAAAAGCGGTGAAAAATGAAGTATAGCGGATGTATTAAACTTTTTTGACTGAAAAACGGCCGATTATTACAATATTTTAATCATTTTTTTACGTAAACGTGGTTGAATCGTCCTTTACAACATGTATCAAAACAGGATATCATCTTTTCAGTGCAGTGAGCTGTTGTAACTGTGACAGTCACTAATTTCATGGATCGTCTCGCTGAGTCTCCGTATGGAGAACGGGGGAACCAATAATGCGCTGCCGCATGAACGTACAAGAGTACTGGCACAGAATTGCCGCAGGCATTATTTGATTTCTTTACGTGGTCTTTGGGGTGAATTTGAGGGCAACCGCCGTGAGCGGGTGACCTGAGATAGGGCGTCTCTCTTATGTCCGAACCCGACAGCTAACCCCGTAAGCGCAAGTAAGAGAGGAAACCTCGTGCATAAGCATTCCGACGTATTCGACACCGGGAAGCCACGAAAGAGTCCTCTAAGAACTCTTTTTTAGGCTTCTTTTGTTTTGAATAATGAGAATGCTCCCGGCATACTGTTATATAACAGATCTCCGGAGTAACTATGCCGAGCAGGCGATCCATGAGCAGGAAACGCTGAAGCAAGTGCGGGCGTATCCTGTTGCAAACTCAAACTTAGTTTCGTCAGAAGTGATACAGTCACCTTGATATAACTTGGACGACGGGGCTATGTAAGGAGGATGGAAAGAGTGGGCGTATTCCAACCAGAGGTATCCCATGATTCGCAATCATCCAGCAGGTCTTTCGCATTACGGTTGAAGCAAGTGAATCCCCGCGTAGTTTTACTTGCCGGTGTGGCATCGATTGTTATCGCACTGTTAATACTGCTGTACGTACACGGTCAGAGCAAAAAAGAAATTACCCTAGTAATAGACGGACAGGTACAGACACTGGAGACGCGGGAAACGCTGTTCAGTGATATGCTGGCTAAGGAACAGATTTCGCTGCAGGCGCATGATGAATTATCTATTGGCCTTAGTGATGAAATAAAAGACGGCGACCGTATCGTGATTAACACTGCGCAGAAGTTCGCTCTTACCGTAGACGGAAAGACCGAGACGTTATTTACGACCGAGGATACTATTGGTCAGGCCATCGACAAGCTGGGCTATAGCCTGGAAGGCTTAGACAAGATTTACCCTTCGCTAGAAACCGCAGTATCTGCAGACATGGAAATCAAAATTGTCCGGATTAACAAGCATGTGGTTCAACGGACAACTAATTTGCCTTTCCGGGTCATTAAGACAGCAGACCCCTCATTGACCAAGGGAACCGTAAGAGTGGCACAGGCAGGTAAGCCGGGCGTAATGATTCAGCACATCGAGAAGATCTATCAAGATGGCGAGCTGGCATCCATGCGCATGATCGGCAAGGAAGTACAGACTGTTACCAAGGACAAAGTCATTGCCATTGGAACCAAGCCGCTTCCTAAGCCCGTCGTAGTTACTGCCAAAGTCTCCAAACCTGTAACAACCTCCAACTCATCTAAAGCCAGTGCAAGGGTCAGCAATGTTACCAGTAAGGCTGGTCTGGATTTCGAGTACAAAAGAATGATCAAAAACGTATCCATGACTGCGTATTCGTCGCAGGAACCGGGTATTGGAACACGTACTGCCTCCGGCACACGCGTAACGGAAGGCCGCACTATAGCTGTAGATCCTAGTGTTATACCGATTGGCTGGTGGGTGTACATTGAAGGATTAGGGTTTCGCCGAGCAGAGGATACCGGCGGTGCCATCAAAGGCAACAAGGTGGATGTCTATTACGATTCATTGAGCCATGCCCGTAATTTCGGCCGTAAGTCGCGCACACTCTATGTGATCGGACCTGTGAAGCCGGAGCTGAACTAAACGTAAAGTCTTTTGCAAATTAGCGGTTAATACGATATAGTGAGGGAAGCACTTACGAAATTTCAGAGAGCTGCCGCTCATCACTTATACATTCTTTAGCCAAAAAGAAGGGGAGCGAATCCTCTTCTTTTTGCGTTCTGGAGTAAGGAGTAAAAATATTTATGATTAAAGAGCTAATTGTGGTTGAAGGGAAAAGCGATACTGTTGCCGTTAAGCGGGCGGTTGAGGCCGATACGATTGAAACCGGGGGTTCGGCAGTGGATAGCAGGGTCATTGCCAAGATCAAGCTGGCCATGGAGCGCCGGGGTGTAATTATTCTTACCGACCCGGATCATGCCGGAGAGCGAATCCGCAAAATCGTTGCGGCCAAGGTACCGGGCTGCAAGCATGCCTTCATCCCTGAGAAGGATGCAACCCGCAAAGGCGATATCGGAATAGAGAATGCTTCGCCTGAGGCTATCCGCCATGCGCTGGAGCATGTACATACCTCCTTCGAGGGGGCGCCGCCTATTATCGGGCTGGATGAGCTCATGGCCGCAGGGCTGATGGTGCATCCTCGGGCGGCTGAGCGCAGAATGCAGCTTGGCAATCTGCTCGGTATCGGTTATTGCAATGGCAAACAGCTATACAAACGTCTGGCGATGTTCGGCATTACCCGCGAAGAATTCGCGCAGGCCCTCGCCCAAATTGATCAGGGAGGCATTACTTCATGAGCGGTATCGAGAATATCTCGTCCCCAACAAGAACCAAAGCAATAATTCAGCGTTACGGATTCTCTTTCAAAAAAAGTCTGGGCCAGAACTTTCTGATCGATCAGAATATTCTGGACAAAATCGTGGATGCCGCCGGTCTGGACAGCACAGCCGGTGCACTTGAGATTGGGCCGGGAATCGGAGCACTGACGGAACGGCTGGCGATGACGGCCGGGGCTGTTACTGCAGTAGAGATTGACCGCAGGCTGATTCCGATTCTCAGGGATGTCCTGTCGCCATATCCCCATGTGAAGATCCGCAATGACGATGTGCTGAAGGTGAATCTGCAGGAGCTGTTCGCTGAGGATTTCGCGGGTAACGACCGGGTTAGTGTAGTAGCTAATCTGCCGTATTATGTGACTACTCCCATCCTCATGAAGCTGCTGGAGGAGAAGTTGCCGCTGGATAATATCGTGGTCATGATCCAGAAGGAGGTTGCCGAGCGTATGGCGGCGTCTCCGGGCGGCAAGGAGTACGGCAGCCTGAGTATTGCCGTCCAGTATTACAGCGAGCCTGAGCTGGTCTGCATGGTGCCGCGTACGGTGTTCATCCCGCAGCCGAACGTTGAATCTGCTGTGATCCGGCTGAAGGTCAGAGAACGTCCTCCGGTGGAGGTAGCGGACGAGAAGCATTTCTTTGGTGTGGTTCAGGCGTCCTTTACCCAGCGGCGCAAGACGATTGCCAATAATCTTAAGGCCCGCTTCTTCCCGGAAGAAGGGCGGGAGCGCCTGGAGGCGCTGCTCTCCGAAGCCGGTATTGAACCCTCGCGGCGCGGCGAGACGCTTAGCATTGAAGAGTATGCCCGGCTCAGTGCGGTTCTTCTGGCCGCAGGCATCGCATAGAATACAGAAAACCCTCCCGGCGGATGAACCAACCGGGGCTTTTGCCCATAACATGGGGTAGAGGTGGTGTTGTGATGAATCTAGGAGACTTGGTCATTCGTAAATCCTATGGCGGCGATGTGACCTTCCGGGTAGACAATATATTGCAGAATAGAGCAGTCATCAAAGGCACGGAGTTCCGTCTGTTGGCGGATTCTCCGCTGGAGGATCTGGTTCAGGTGCCTCCTACACGGGTTACCGAGCGGGGACAGCGTGCACAGATCAAGGCAACAGAATCTCTAACCTGGCTGCGTAAAGACCGGCAGGTGCAGAGCCAGCGAAGCGGAGAGAGTGTATCGGGGTCCACGGGAACCTGGGGCCAATCTCCGAAGGAGGCGGCTTACTTTGAAGTGCCGGGCAAGGTCCTGCATCTGGACGGGGATGCGCTCTATCTGAAGAAGAGCCTGAGCCTCTACGAGCAGCTGCGCATACCGGCGGAGGGACATCATGTCAACGAATCCAAAATGGCAGAGACGCTGTACCGCCTGCTGCCCCGTGTGCGTCCCGATATCGTAGTGATTACCGGCCATGATGGAGTACTTAAGCAACAGCAGAATTATGATCTGTACAGTCTGAGCAGCTATAAGAATTCACAGAATTTTGTGGCAGCCATCCGGGTGGCCCGTGAGTACGAGCGGAATTTCGATGCCTTGACGATCGTAGCCGGAGCCTGCCAGTCGCACTTTGAGGCTCTCCTGGGCAATGGTGCCAACTTCGCCAGCTCCCCGGGCAGAATACTCATTCATGCCCTGGATCCGGTGTATATCGCGGCCAAGGCCTCTTTTACCTCCATCCGGGATACAGTGAACTTAAGCGATGTGCTGAGCCATACGATCAGCGGCAATCAGGGGATGGGCGGAATAGAGACGCGGGGCAGCTTCCGGATCGGAATGCCCCAACTGCAGAACCTGGCTACGCTGAAGGTAGCGCCTTCGATGCTGTAGCCGGGCAAGTGATAACTGAACAGGCGGAAGGAATAGGGTAAGCATTCGTGCTTATCCTATTTTTGCTGCCATGCAAGCAGCTTCTAACACAAGATGGGCCAGGGAGCAGCCAGTCTTCATTACTGATAACAAGGTGCTTGAGTCAGGACTTTCCCCGTCTAAAAAAATTCCGTTGACAACTTTTTTATCATCATCTATAATTATTTATTTAATTTGACAAGTGGTTATAGAAGTTGTATAATGGACAAGGAAAGAGGTGGTCGTCAGGCAATGGCTAATAACGCGCTGTTGGAAATTAAACGCAGTCTTGAAGCTCACGTCGGTCATAAGATCACGTTGCGGGCTAACGGTGGCCGTCGGAAGACCGTTGAACGCACCGGTGTCCTGGAAGAAACGTACCCTTCTGTATTTATTGTCAAACTCGATCAGGAGCAGCAGACATTCAAGCGTGTCTCCTATAGCTATGCCGATATACTTACTGAATCTGTGGAAATCACAGTTACCGAAGACGATGGGCAGATGCGGATTATGTATATCAAAGCTTAGCGTCATGACAGTCTCCCTGCAGGGGGGCTGTTTTTTGATAGAATTTTTATGTTTTGGGGTCCCCGCAAAGTACCTGGGTCATCACCTACGCTAAAGCCCCACTTTGTGGGGTTATTTTGCATGTAGGGGTCTTCCTGAATTATGCTGCATGACACTGGCCTCCTGGCTGCATACTACATAGGCAGTACATTCATCATAGAGCAACATACAAGGGAGGAATTTGTAATGAGCCGCAGAAGACGGAGCATGATGTCGGAGGAATTGAAGACGGAGCTGGCTAAGGAGCTTGGGTTCTACGAAACGGTTGAGCAGGAGGGCTGGGGCGGAATCCGGGCAGTCGACGCCGGGAATATGGTGAAGCGGGCAATTCAGCTGGCAGAGCAGGCTGCTGCGCGGAAATCGTAAGTTGCTGTAGCGGTGTCATGCCGCACCGGGTATCGCCTGCGGGCGGTACCTTTTCTTCATCATAGAACCGGATGTATATTTAATGGACTTCACTGTCAGTTTCTCATATAATATGTTAAGTTGTTTTGTACGGGAAAAGCTGAGGGTGGGTGAACGCCTTGAAAATGTATGAGAAGGCACCGGCAAAAATTAATCTGATGCTGGATGTGTTGCATAAGCGGGCTGACGGATTTCATGAAGTGGAAATGATAATGACAATGGTCGATCTGGCGGACCGTCTGGAGCTGTCGGAGCTGAAGCGGGATTCGATTATTATCTCAAGCCAGGCCGGATATATTCCGCTGGATGAGAAGAATCTGGCCTTCCAGGCGGCAAGGCTGATCAAGGACCGGTATAACGTCAGAAGCGGCGTACATATCCATTTGGACAAAAGAATTCCGGTTGCTGCCGGTCTCGCCGGCGGAAGCAGCGATGCCGCGGCTACGCTGCGCGGCCTGAACCGGCTCTGGCGCCTGGGCATCCCGGTGCAGGAGCTGCAGGAGCTGGGCGCTGAGCTGGGCTCAGACGTCCCGTTCTGCGTCACAGGAGGCACTGCCCTGGCGACGGGCAGGGGCGAACGGCTGACCCCAATCGCGAATCCGCCGCAAATGTGGGTTATCCTGGCGAAGCCGCCGATCAATGTATCGACGGCTGAGGTATACGGACGTGTGCGCGCTGGCAACATAGCGGTGCATCCGTCCGCGCTCCGCATGCAGCAGGCTCTGGAGGCCGGTGACTTCTCAGCCGTCTGTGAGGGCCTCGGCAACGTGCTGGAGGATGTGACCCTGAAGCTGCACCCTGAAGTGCAGCAGCTCAAGGAAGCGATGCTGAAGCTGGGTGCGGACGGCGTGCTGATGTCGGGAAGCGGTCCGACCGTATTTGGCCTTGTCTCCAAGCACTCCAAGGTGGCGAGAATCTATAACGGTCTGCGCGGATTCTGCAAGGAAGTCTATGCAGTGCGTTCGCTTAGCTAAGCGGAACGGGACCATGCTCTCATAACGGCGGCAAAGCGGTTTCCGCTTGTGTAAATCCGTACAATAATGATATTATTCATAGTAATATTCGGTTTTGGCGAGGAGCATTCCGTGAAAAAACTTAAACGAAGCCAACGGTTAGTTGACATGACCCAATTTTTACTGGAGAAGCCGCATGATCTGCTGCCGCTGTCCACTTTTGCAGAGCGGTACGGTGCGGCGAAGTCATCGATCAGCGAGGACCTGGCTATTATAAAAGAGGTATTTGAAGGCGAAGGGATGGGCGAGCTGCAGACACTGGCCGGGGCAGCGGGCGGAGTGCGGTATATTCCGAGCATGCCCATGGATATGGCGCTTGCCTTCGTGAACCGTCTGTGCGGGCAGCTTGAGCAGAGTGACCGGATTCTGCCGGGCGGTTATCTGTATATGTCGGATTTGCTCGGCCTCCCGTCCCTGATGGAGCAGGCCGGCAAGATCATTGCCACCGCCTTCTACGGCGTGGAGATTGACGTCGTCATGACGGTGGAGACCAAGGGGATTCCGCTCGCGTACGCAACGGCTGCGCAGCTGGGGCTGCCGGTTGTGCTGGTCCGCCGTGACCATCAGGTAACGGAAGGCTCAGCTGTAAGCATCAACTATGTATCGGGCTCCCATAAGAGCATCCATACGATGTCCCTGTCCAGACGGGCACTGCGCGAGAAATCCCGGGTGCTGATTGTCGATGATTTCATGAAGGCGGGCGGCACCGTACGCGGAATGGTAGATCTGCTGGGTGAGTTCAATGCTGAGGTTGCAGGTGTAGGCGTGCTCGTAGAGTCCGGCGATGTGGAGAACGAAGAGCGTCTGCTGCATGACTACGTATCGCTGGTGAAGCTGACAGAGGTGGACTCCAAGGTACGGCGTATTTCGGCGTTTCCGGGCAACTATTTCTCCTCCTGAATGAGTGATAAATGCCGGTTCTGAAAAGTAGGGCATAATGTCGAAACTGTGAGGATTCTTAAGATAACTGCACGAAATCTGTCGAAATTAGGGTTTCAGCAAAAATAATCTTCTTAATCAGGCATTATTTGGAATGAAAAAGAAGGAATTCGCTTTGCTGTGTGGAATTATACACCAAGTCTCTGATGGAAAAAGGTGGTGAACACACACATGCAAATTACGGATGTCAGACTCCGCCGCGTCAACTCTGAGGGGAGAATGAAAGCAATCGCATCCATTACAATCGATAACGAGTTTGTTGTTCATGACATTCGCGTCATCGACGGGAATAACGGGATGTTTGTTGCAATGCCCAGCAAGCGTACACCTGACGGAGAATTCCGCGATATCGCACACCCGATTTCTTCGGGAACGCGCGAAAAGATTCAATCTGCGGTTCTGGCCGAGTACGAACGTGCCGCTACGGAGGAAGAGGAAGTTATTGAAGAGGGAGCTTAAGCGGTGAACCGCTGACTCTCTGGGAGTTGCTGCCTCCCCAAGGGCGGCACCAGCCCACACCGCTTTATATGTTTCGGGGTCCCCGCAAAATACGTGGGTCAGCCTCGGAGCCAAAGCCTCACTTTGTGGGGTGATTTTATTGGGGTTCGAAGAAAAGGGAACCATGCCTGCATGGTTCTCTTTTCTTTTTGCCCGGAATGAGATATATTCAGTAGTGAGTTCAAGAAGTAGGGGGTTGGCATTCTTGAAAAGAATGGCTGTTGTACTTGCTGCAGGTCAAGGCAAGCGCATGAAATCTAAATTATACAAGGTGCTGCACCCTGTCTGCGGTAAACCGATGGTAGGGCACGTGCTTGATACAGTGAAAGCGACCGGATGCCAGCGTAATGTAGTTGTTGTAGGCCACGGCGCTGAGAAGGTTAAGGCATATTTAGGCGAGGATGCCGAATATGTGCTGCAGGATGTCCAGCTTGGAACCGGTCATGCTGTTAAGCAGGCCAAGGATCTTCTGGGCAGTGAAGAAGGAACCACCATTGTTATCTGCGGCGATACGCCGCTTGTCATGAGCGAGACACTTGAAGGCATGATGGCTTTGCATGAAGCACAGAATGCTGCTGCAACTGTCCTTACTGCTGTTATGGAGCAGCCTGCCGGATATGGCCGGATTATCCGCGGCGAAGACGGCGGAGTGCTGAAGATTGTGGAACAGAAGGACTGCACAGAGAGTGAAGCTTCGGTTCATGAGATCAATACAGGGACGTATTGTTTTGATAATGCTAAGCTCTTTGCCGCTCTGGAGAAGGTTACGAACACCAACAACCAGCAGGAGTATTATTTGACGGATGTTATCGGCATACTCCGGGCGCAGGGCGATATCGTTCTGGGTTATCAGGCCCATGATTCAGCGGAGTCCATTGGTGTAAATGACCGTCTGGCGTTGTCTGAAGCCGAAGGCTATATGCGTCAGCGCATCAACCGGAAGCATATGCTCGGCGGAGTCACTATCATCGACCCGGCTTCAACCTATATCGGGGCAGAGGTTGAGATTGGAGCAGATACGGTGCTGTATCCAGGCACGGTGCTCAAGGGCAAGACAGTGATCGGCGAAGATTGTGTGATCGGTCCGGCAAGTGAAATTGAAGACTGCGTGATTATGGACGGAGCGGCTGTGAAGCATTCCGTACTGAATCAGGCTCAGGTCGGCACACGGGCTTCCGTTGGGCCTTTTGCGTATTTACGTCCCGGCACCGTTCTGGGTGAGGGTGTTAAGGTCGGCGACTTCGTAGAGATCAAGAATGCTACAATCGGCGACGGCTCCAAGGTATCTCATTTAAGCTATGTAGGCGATGCTGAGGTCGGCAAGAATGTAAATATTGGCTGCGGCGCGATCACCGTAAATTATGACGGCTATAATAAGTTCAGAACTGAGATTGGCGATGATGCCTTTATCGGCAGCAACGTGAACCTTGTTGCTCCGGTTACAGTGGGCAAGGGCGCATTTATTGTCGCCGGTTCCACCATTACGCGTCCAGTTTCGGAGAACGATCTGGCGATTGCCAGAGCAAGGCAGGAGAATAAGCCGGGTTATGCAGAGAAGATCCGCTCCCGGGCCAAGGCGAAGAAGGGCCAGCATAGTCCATCGTAAAGCGTGTAAGCACGAAAGCAGCTGTAGGCTTAGAGCGCCGGACGGACTTCTTGCACATCCGCGCCGGTGCTTTGGCCAGTTAAATTCCGTCACGGAGGGTTTATATTTTATGACTTATTGTGATTCCAAACTCAAGATTTTCACCTGCAACTCCAATCCTAAGCTGGCCAGCCAGATTGCTGATTATATCGGCATTCCGATGGGCGAGTCCCATACGACCAGCTTCAGTGACGGAGAAATTCAGGTTAAGCTGTCGGAGAGTGTCCGGGGCTGTCATGTCTATATCGTACAGTCCACCTGCGGACCGGTGAACGACAATCTGATGGAGCTTCTGGTGATGGTAGATGCGCTTAAGCGTGCCTCAGCGAAGAGCATCAATGTCGTGATTCCTTACTACGGGTATGCCCGTCAAGACCGTAAGGCCCGTTCCCGTGATCCGATTACGGCCAAGCTGGTAGCGAACCTGATTGAGAAGGCGGGTGCACATCGCGTCATTACTATGGACCTTCATGCAATGCAGATTCAAGGCTTCTTCGACATTCCTGTGGATCATCTGCTGGGTGTTCCGATTCTGGCCCAATACTTCCGTTCGAAGCAAATTCAGAACCCGGTGGTCGTCTCTCCTGACCATGGCGGTGTGGTGCGTGCCAGAAAGCTGGCCGACTTCCTTAACGCTCCGCTGGCGATTATCGACAAGCGCCGTCCTGAACCGAACGTTAGTGAGGTTATGAACATTATCGGTAATATTGAAGGCAAAACGGCGATCCTGATCGATGATATCATCGACACGGCAGGAACGATCGTTCTGGGAGCCAATGCTCTGATGGAAGGCGGCGTGAAAGAAGTCTACGCCTGCTGTACGCATCCTGTATTGTCCGGTCCGGCGCATGAACGTCTGGAAAACTCTCCGATCAAAGAAATAATCGTGACGGATACCATTCCAATTCGCAGCAGCAACCCGACCTCCAAGCTCAAGGTGCTGTCGGTAGCTCCGCTTATGGGCGAAGCTATCATTCGCGTACATGAAGAGCTGTCGATCAGTAAGCTGTTCGAAATCGAATAGGCCGCAGGCAGATCAGCAGAAAAAGGGTTACACCTTTCGTCAAGCGGAAGGTGTAACCCTTATCGGCGTGATTCAGCGGCTGGGACTGAGGCTCTTATAAGCTTCAATATCCCGGACGGGAGATGAAGGTGAAGAGGCTGCGGTTGTACAAAGTACCCTGCAGCTCTACGAAGCCTTCGTCCACTGCTGTAATCACACCGATGTCTACGTGCGCGTTCCCCCTATAGACTTCAACAGGCACAGCATATTGAATATGGTACTGGAAATGGCGCTGCAGTGTTAAGATATCGCCCTGATGTGGCATGTTCATCACCTGTCTCCGGAGTATAAACTTATTGTACCAAAAACGGAACTCTTCTGCTGAGAGTACCGGGCGGAAAGGAAAACCATAAATATGAAATGGATTGTTGGACTCGGGAATCCCGGAACGCAGTACGCGAAGACCAAACATAATGTCGGCTTCATGGCCCTCGATGAGCTTGCGTCCAGACACGGAATTGCCTTTAACCAGAATAAATGCAAATCGGTAATCGGTGAAGGGATAATCGGCGGTGTGAAGACGGTGCTGATCAAGCCGATGACCTTCATGAACCTGTCCGGGGAAGCGGTACGGGCTTATATGGATTATTATAAGGTCCAGCTGGAAGATATGATTGTAGTCTATGATGACCTGGATACGGAGCTGGGTAAGATCAGGCTGCGTTATCAGGGCAGTGCCGGCGGGCACAATGGCATCAAGTCCATCATTCAGCATACGGGCACCCAGAGCTTCAACCGGGTGAGGATGGGCATATCCCGTCCGGAGCCTGGCTTTGCTATCGTGGACTACGTACTGTCTACCTTCGCCAAGAAGGATGGAGCAAGGCTTGAGAGCATGAAAAGTGATACTTGCGATGCTGTGGAATTCAGCCTGCAGCATACCTTTGAACAGACCATGGCCAAATTCAACGGATGAAATATAAGGCATAGGGTTCAAGACCCTGCGGCTAAAGCCTTCCCGGGCGGGGCATACTGGAGGTATATACTACCTTCAGGAGGCATATAGATGGCAATACACTATGTATGCAGGCACTGCCGGACGTTCTTGGGAAGCATTGGCAGAAGCGATATTACAGAGATGCAGCTGGGGCTGCAATCCTTGACCCCTGCGGAGCGCAGAGATATAATAGCGTATGATTCAGAAGGCGAGATTACGGTGAAGGTGACCTGCGATTACTGCAAGCAGGCGCTGGATAACAACCCTGAGCTCAGTCTGCTGGCCAGTCCGCTTCAGTAAGGTGGAAGCGCCTGTCTCTATCGTCATCCGCAAGCCTTGGCCTTATCCGCTGAGGCTTGTTTTCGATTCCAATTATAATAGGTGACAGCGGCGCTGCTGCTGTCAGCCTGTTTAGTAAGAGAGGTGCACCTGTTGTTACAAGGTCTTATAGAAGCTTTTTCCAAGGATACTGATTTCCAGTCTGTCACCCGTGGCATCGCAGCAGGTATGAAGGAACAGCTTATCTCCGGTCTGTCCGGCTCGGCCAGACAAATCATGCTGGCTGCCCTGCATGAGGAGACGCAGCGTCCGCTGCTGGTTGTGACCCATAATATGTTCTCAGCCCAGAAGATGGCTGATGATTTACAGGAAGCGCTTTCCCCGGAACGGGTGCTGCTCTACCCGGCGAATGAGCTTGTGGCGGCTGAGGCCGCTGTCTCAAGCCCGGAGACGCTGGCCCAGCGGATTGATGTACTGACGCGCTGCGCCCAAGGCTTCCGTGGAATTGTAGTCGTTCCCTACTCCGGCGTTCGGAGGCTGCTACCCGCTCCGCATGTCATGGCTGAAGCCCAGCTTACGGTTTCGCAGGACGGAACCTTGCCACTGGATGACTTCCTCATGTCCATGATTGAGATGGGCTATGAGCGGGTGGAGCGTGTAGAGAACCGTGGTGAGCTCAGTGTACGCGGCGGTATTATCGACTTCTATCCCATGACCTCTCCACTGGCTTACCGGGTGGAGCTGTTTGATGATGAAGTAGATTCCATCCGCACCTTCGACCCTATGGATCAGCGCTCCATTGATAAGGTCCGCAGTGTGAAGATTACACCGGCCAAGGAGATTATATTCGATCAACTCCGCCAGGATGCGGCTTCTACCGCTGCGTCTGCGATGCTGGAGCGGCAGCTTGAGAAGATGAGTGACCGTCAGGCCAAGCTGCGTCTGCGTGAGGAGATGGGCCGGGAGCTGGAAATGCTGCGGCAGGGCACCTATTTCCCGGAAGTCTATAAATATATCAGTCTGCTCTACCCTGAACGCATTCATCTGTATGATTACATGGCTCAGGATACTTTGCTTGTCCTGGATGAGCCGGCCAGACTTCTGGAGACCGCCAAGCAGCTGGAGCGTGATGAGTCGGAATGGAATATGCACTTGCTGCAGAACGGCAAAACGCTGCCTGAGCTGCAGCTCTCTGTTGACAGCGATGTTATTATGTACCAGCGTCCGTTCCAGAGCCTGTTTATGTCGATATTTCTGCGTCAGGTTCCGCATATTCAGCCACAGAATATCTTAGGCTTCATCAGCCGCGGAATGCAGGACTTCCATGGCCAGATGAATGTGCTGAAATCCGAGATGGAGCGCTGGCACAAGTCCGGCGTGAAGGTTATCATGCTGGCGAACGGCGAGGAGCGGACGGAGCGTATCCGCCGGGTACTGGATGACTATGGCATTGAGGAGCCGACGATCCTGCAGGGCAACCTGGGTTCCGGCTTCGAGCTTCCTTCGATTCATCTCGCGGTGATCACTGAAGGTGAGATGTTCTCGCAGAAGCAGCGTAAGGCGCGGAAGGTCTCCAAGGGCATTGATAATGCCGAACGGATAAAGAGCTATACCGAGCTGAAGATCGGGGATTATGTGGTTCACCAGAATCACGGGATCGGTAAATATATGGGTATCGGGACGCTTGAGGTCAGCGGCATCCACCGCGACTATATGCATATCCTCTATGCAGGAGGCGACAAGCTCTCTGTTCCAATTGAACAGATTGACCTGATTCAGAAATATGTCGGCTCGGAAGACAAGGAGCCGAAGGTATATAAGCTGGGCGGCAATGAATGGACCCGGGTTACCAGCAAGGTGCGGAGCTCGGTTCAGGATATCGCCGATGATCTGATCAAGCTGTACGCAGAGCGCCAGAGCGCGCTTGGCTATGGCTTCGAGAAGGATACGCAGGAGCAGCACGAATTCGAAGAGATGTTCCCGTATGAGGAGACCCGTGACCAGTTGCGGGCGATCGAAGAGATCAAGAAGGATATGGAGCAGAACCGTCCGATGGACCGGCTGCTCTGCGGCGATGTAGGCTATGGCAAGACAGAGGTGGCGATCCGGGCTGCTTTTAAATCTGCAATAGAGGGCAAGCAGGTGGCGGTGCTCGTGCCGACGACGATTCTGGCGCAGCAGCACTACGAGACCTTCCGCGAGCGCTTCGCCAATTATCCGCTGAATATTCAGGTGCTGAGCCGTTTCCGCAGCCGCAAGGAGCAGAATGATACGATCAAGGGAGTACGCCAGGGAACAGTGGATGTCATTATCGGCACACACCGGCTGCTGTCACAGGATCTGGTCTTCAAGGACCTCGGCCTTCTGATTGTCGATGAAGAGCAGCGTTTCGGCGTGACCCACAAGGAGAAGCTGAAGCGGCTGAAGACCAATGTTGATGTATTGACTTTGACGGCTACACCGATTCCCCGCACGCTGCATATGTCGATGCTCGGGGTGCGTGACTTGTCAGTTATTGAGACACCACCGGAGAACCGCTTTCCCGTACAGACGTATGTGGTGGAGCATAGCCAGACGCTGACCCGGGAAGCTGTGGAGCGCGAGCTGGCCCGTGGCGGGCAGGTCTACTATCTGTACAACCGTGTACAGGGGATTCAGGAAATGGCGGCGCAGATCTCCATGCTGGTGCCGGAGGCAAGAGTGGGTATCGGGCATGGACAGATGTCGGAATCGGAGCTTGAGAAGACGATTCTCGACTTCCTGGACGGGGAGTATGATGTGCTGGTCAGCACCAGTATTATAGAGACGGGTGTCGATATTCCTAATGTTAATACCCTTATTGTTCATGACGCTGACAAAATGGGCCTGTCCCAGCTCTACCAGCTGCGCGGCCGAGTCGGCCGTTCCAACCGGATTGCTTATGCCTACTTCACCTACCAGCGCGATAAAGTGCTGACAGAGGTGGCTGAGAAGCGTCTGCAGTCCATCAAGGAATTCACAGAGCTCGGGTCCGGCTTCAAAATTGCTATGCGCGATCTCTCCATCCGGGGAGCAGGCAATCTGCTGGGGGCGGAGCAGCATGGCTTCATCGCCTCGGTCGGCTTCGATCTGTACTCACAGATGCTGGCGGAGGAAATCCGCAAACGCAAGGTGAGCGTGCTGGGCGAAGAGGATACTTCGCTTAAGCAGGGGAATACGGTCATTGATTTGTCGATTGACGCCTATCTTCCTTCCGAGTATATTTACGACAGTATCCAAAAAATAGAAATCTATAAAAAAGTGGCTGCAGTTGACTCCTTCGAGGATGCCTCCGAGCTTGAAGATGAGCTGCTGGACCGGTTCGGCGAATTGCCGGAAGCCGTTATTAATCTGCTTTCTGTGGCCCGGCTGAAGGTATACGGCAAGCTGTACGGCATGGAATCCATGGTCCGGCGCGGGGATGAGGTCCTGCTTAATTTCCACGAGGGCAGCCTCGGGGCCTTTGATACGGCAAAGCTCGCCAAAGTTGGTAATAGCTTTGAAAGGCGTGTACAATTTGATAAGGATGCCCAGGCAACAATTCGGATCAAAGCTAAGGATTTAGGTGATAAGGAGCTGCTAGATGTGCTGGAGCAATTCCTGACGGCAGCCAAACAGTCTTTAAAATCGAAGGGAGAATTACACAATGTCGTTAAATAAAAAATCCTGGAAGGTACTGGTGGTCTCGCTGACCGCAGCCCTGTCCTTCTCCATGCTTGCTGCCTGCAGCAATAAAAGTGATGATACTGCGGTGGCAACGTATAAGGGCGGAACCATTACCCAGAAGGAATTCAATCTGGATACCCGCGTAATGAAATTCCTGTCCCCCGAGCAGGCGCAGTATCTGGAGATTGATATGTTCAAGGAGTCCATCCTGAAGCAGGAGGTCGCATTCGAATACCTGGCGGACAAGGCCACGGATGAAGCGAAGAAGGCTGCGGAGAAAGAAGTCGATACACAGATCGGCTCGATCAAGACTGCGCTGGGCGACAAATACAAAAGCACGCTGAAGGAACAGGATCTGAGCGAGTCGGACCTGCGTTCCTATATGCAGCGTGTACTTACCGTATATCAGGACATGCTGCTGAAATTAACGGACGAGCAGGTCAAGACCCATTATGAAGCCACCAAGGCTGATTATAGTGTGGCTACGCTGCGCCATGTCCTGGTTGGCCTTACTGATAGCGCCGGCAAGGAGCGGACGGATGCCGATGCGCTGAAGCGCGCTCAGGAAGTGAAGGCGAAGCTGGATGGCGGTGCGGACTTTGCTGCCGTTGCCAAGGAATACTCGGATGATACCAGCACGAAGGAAACCGGCGGTGAATATAAGGACAAGGCTCTGGTAGATTATGTAGCAGAGTTCAAGGCTGCGGCCCACAGTCTTCCGCTGAATACGATCAGTGAGCCGGTCAAGACTACTTACGGATATCACATTATCAAGGTGGAGGGCCGCAAGGACACTACCTTCGATACGCTGACTGCCGACCAGCTCAAAGCCTTGAAGAACGCTGCGGCTTCTGCCAGCCTGGAGACCTTCCTGGAGAAGGACCTGGATAGTCTGGAGATTAAAATCAATCTGCCGAAGAGCTCTGCTGCTGCAGGCAGCGCGGGAGCCACAGCTACACCAGCTCCTGCTGCGGGTTCTGACACGCCAGCCGCTACAGATGCACCGGCTGCTACAGAAGCCGCAAAATAAATTTAGGCTGGACAAGCCGCCGGATGCGCCACGCATCCGGGCGGCTTTTTTAAAAGAATTTATATGTTTTGGGGTCCCCGCAAAGTACCTGAGTCATCATCCAAGCTAAAGCCCCACTTTGTGGGGTTATTTTTTGTCGATACAGAAGGAACCGGGAAGAATGGTGTGGTGGTATAGAAACCCCCGTTAGTGATCATAACTGGAATGATGCGGGACCGGGGCGTTCTCATTCTGCATGAACAATTATATGCGGGGTGACGGATGTATAAGGAACTGGGAAGAGATGAATACTATGGTCAGATATTACGATAAATCACTGGGATTAACCATTCCCATAATGGACAGTAGTTGGACCATACTTCTTAAGAAAGCGGGGCAACATGTGAAATGAAAGCTACTGGTATTGTAAGACGTATTGATGACCTCGGACGAGTTGTTATCCCCAAAGAGATTAGACGCACATTGCGGATTCGTGAGGGCGATCCTCTGGAAATTTTTGTAGACCGCGATGGTGAGGTTATACTGAAAAAATATTCGCCGATTGGTGAATTGGGCGATTTCGCCAAGGAATATGCAGAGTCGCTGTATGAAGGAACAGGGCATATTACCATGATTACGGATCGGGACACGTTCATCGCGCTCGCCGGCGGCTCCAAGAAGGATTATCTGGAGAAGCAAGTGGGTGTACTGCTGGAAAAGGTAATGGAAAGCCGTAAAACGATGCTTGAGAACAATGCAGGCAGCTATGACATCAGCAAGGACCACACGGAGCTGTTATCCACGTATGTGGCAGCGCCTATTATCTCCGGAGGAGACCCCATCGGCTGCGTAGTGCTGCTGAATAAGGATGATTCGGTCAAGATGGCCCAGATGGAAGTGAAAATGGCTGAGACAGCCGCTGCCTTCCTGGGCAAGCAAATGGAGCAGTAATCAGCTGGTGCTGGAGAGCCCCGCTTTTCCTTTGGTTATGATAACCTTAAGGGAATGGCGGGTTTTTGCTGTGGAGGCGGTCCCTCAGGAATGTATGCATGGCCATTTACACTTCTTCCCTTAGATAAGTTATAATATAGAAATTCATTTGCTTAGGTTAAAGCAAGCTCTATATTATGGCAGTTATGGCTGTAGAAGCAGGTAAACGATGACATCCAATACTCAAGGCTCGAAGCTGCTGCAGGGCGCTTTTATTCTTAGCGCGGCAGCTATTTTCTCGAAACTGATCGGTACGCTCCAGAAGATACCGCTGCAGAATATGGGCGGTGACGCCGCGTTCGGCATCTACAATACGGTCTATCCGCTGTATACCATTCTGGTTACGGTGGCGATGCTCGGGCTGCCTGCCGCCATCTCGCGGTTCGTGGCCGAGGCCTCGGCGGCACAGGACACGCAGAAGGGGCGGCGGGTGCTGCTGCTATCAGCCGGAATTACGGCGGCCAGCGGCCTTTTGCTCGGCATTCTGGTCTACGCCGGGGCTCCGCTCATTGCGGTATGGGTCGGCAGCTCCCATATTGTCCCTGCTCTGCGCAGCAGCGCCTGGGGGCTGGCGGTGGTACCGCTGATGGCGGCACTGCGCGGCTACTTCCAGGGGCTGCATAATATGATGCCGACCGCCGTATCACAGGTGGTCGAGCAGTCTGTCCGCGTGGCGGTCATGATCGCGCTTCTGCTGTATCTGACGGGCGCTGGCGCAGATGCGGCAGGAATTGCTGCCGGTGCGATGCTGGGGCCCGCTGGAGGCGGTATCGCCGGTCTTGGCGTAATGCTGCTGTATTGGCGAAGCCACCGCCGGGACTTGCAGGACAGGCTGCCCCAAGCTTCGTTTAAGAACAGAACAGCATCAGCCGTACGAAGTGCTAAGCAGGGCGTTCCTGCCCGCGAGCTGTTGGCCTATGGCCTCCCGGTGATGCTTGGCGCACTTGCGGTTCCGTTAATCGGCCTCGTCGATGTCTTCACAGTTCCCCGTCTGCTGGCGGGGAGCGGGAGCAGCGAGACGGCGGCGATGGCCCAGTTCGGCATCTATAACCGCGGGCTGCCGCTCGTGCAGATCGTAACGATGCTGGCGACCTCACTCTCGGTCGTCTTCATTCCGGCGCTGGCCGAAGCGAAGTACCAGCGGGATGAGGCCTTGATCCGCACGCGCATCACGCTGTCGCTGCGCTGGTTCTGGCTGCTCGGGCTGGCCGCCTCCGTAGGCCTGGCCGTGCTTGCAGAGCCGGTGAACACGGCTCTGTACGGGGACGCCGCCGGCAGCGGCGCGATGACCTGGCTGGCCTTCACCGCCGCAGGCGGTACGGTCAGCATCATCTCCGCCGCGCTGCTGCAAGGCCTGGGCGCCGTGCGCGCGCCGGCGCTGCATCTCTTGGCCGCCGCTCTGCTCAAGGCGGCCCTCAACCTGCTGCTAGTCCCGCAGCAGGGCATTACCGGTGCGGCCATCGCCGGCGTGGCCGCACATCTTTTCGCAGCAGCGCTGAACGTGCTGCTGCTCTACCGGCAGGGACATCTGCGGCTGCGCGCCGCAGATGTCCTGCTGAAGCCCGCGGCGCTGCTCGCGGGCCTGGGGCTGGTTGCCGCAGCCGTGAGCCACGGCGCAGCCAGGGCGGCAGACGCCGCCGGCTTCGGAGGCGGGCGGACCGCGGCCCTGGCGCAGAGCCTGCTCGGCGTGCTCGCAGGCTGCGCCGTCTTCGCACTCGGCGCAGTGACGCTGCGGCTGCTCAGCGAGAGCGAGCTGCGCCAGCTTCCGGGCTTCGGCCCCCGCTTGGCGGACAAGCTAAAAAAGCTGCGCCTGTTCCCTTAAGGCGCTGACCATACATAGCGTAGCCGCCTCTGCGCATAGCAGAGGGCGGCTGCCTGGAAGGAGTAGACTGGCATGAGCGCAACATTAACGATCGTCGGCCTGGGCTCCGGGAATCCGGACCGGCTGACACTGGGCATCATCAAGAAGCTGAAGGCGGCCTCGGCCGTATACGTGCGGACCGCAGAGCATCCTGTTATGGCTGCACTGGCGGAGATGGAGATCGCCTGGGAGTCCTTCGACGGGCTGTATGAGACGCTGTCGTCCTTCCCTGAGGTCTATGAAGCCATTACGGCAACGCTGATCGAGAAGGCTGCGGCCGCTCCGCAGGGGACGGAGATTGTCTATGCCGTGCCGGGGCATCCCATGGTGGCCGAATCCGCTGTCTCCCTGCTGCGCGGGCGCTGCCCGGAGGCAGGCATTGAGCTGAATATCCTCGGCGGAGAGAGCTTCCTGGATGAAGCGTTCGTCCGTCTGGGCTTTGATCCGATTGAAGGCTTCCAGCTGCTGGATGCCTCTGGTATCCGTAGCTCCCAGCTTCACCCGGAGCTGCATACCCTGATCGGGCAGGTCTATGACAGCTTCACCGCATCTGAAACCAAGCTCTGCCTGATGGAACTGTACCCGCCTGAGTATGAGGTGATCGCTGCACATGCGCTTGGTGTGGAAGGCGAGGAGCAGATTCTCCGTGTGCCGCTGTACGAGCTGGACCGGCTGGACGGCTATGGTAATCTGTCACTGGTATATGTTCCGGCGAGCCGTGCGGATGAAGCGCGTAACCGCACCTTTGCCCGGCTGCATGAAATTGTCGATATTCTGCGGAGCCCTGAGGGCTGTCCCTGGGACCGTGAGCAGACGCATGAATCCTTGCGCAAAAATCTAATCGAAGAGACCTATGAGGTGCTGGAGACGATTGACGAGGATGATCCGGACCATATGAAGGAAGAGCTGGGCGATCTGCTGCTCCAAATTATGCTGCACTCCCAGATGGAAGAAGAGCTGGGAGCCTTCAGTGTCTACGATGTCATTGAGGGGCTGAATGAGAAGCTGCTGTTCCGCCACCCGCATGTCTTCGGTGATCAAGCGGCTGGCAATGCCGAGGAGGCACTGCAGAACTGGGAAGGGATGAAGGCCGAGGAGAAGCGGCGCAAAGGCGTGGAGCCCGAAGCCCTGTCCGCACTTAGCGGGGTTCCAAGGGATCTGCCGGCACTGATGAAGGCGTACAAGCTGCAGAAGAAGGCATCTAAAGTCGGATTCGACTGGGACAATACCAGCGATGTGCTGGCTAAGATCCGCGAGGAGATTGACGAGCTTCAGGAGGCGATTGAGACGGGACAGTCTGCCGGGGAGCAGATGCTGGAGCTGGGCGACCTGCTTTTCGCAGCCACCAATGCGGCCCGCTTCATTGGAGCCGATCCGGAAGAAGCACTGACCCGCACCAACCGTAAGTTCGTAGCCCGGTTCGAATATATTGAGCGGCGTCTGCGCGATAAGGGGGTCCGGCTGGAGGACAGCCCGCTCGAAGAGATGGAAGCCCTCTGGCAGGAAGCCAAGGCGGAAGAGCGGAAGCAATAGATTCTAGAATTATAGTCTTCTGCAGTATATCCCGCGCGGTTCACGGCAATGCTGTGACTACGGCGCTAATCTCTGATTTGAAATGCAATGAGAGGTTTATAATGTTATAGTGCTATATGCCCCCATATCCTACGCAAGATGTTACTTTTTCAAAAAAAACGGCGGAACGTGGCAGGAATTGAGGGTGGAATCCAGAATATCATAAAGACGAAATGACGATTTGCCGTGATTTTCCGGTAAACCTGATTTTCATTTATTTTTTGTATCCTAGGAGGAACTTCAAATTATGAACAAGACAGATCTGGTAAACAACATTTCCGAGAAAAGCGGATTGGCCAAAAAAGACGTAGAAACCGTACTCAACGGAGTTCTGGGCGAAATTACAGAAGCTCTAGCAAGCGGAGATAAAGTACAGCTGATCGGTTTCGGTACTTTTGAAACGCGCAAACGTTCCGGCCGTACCGGCCGTAACCCGCAATCGGGCGCACCTATCGAAATTCCTGAATCCACAGTGCCGGCCTTCAAGGCAGGCAACAAGCTCAAAGAAGCCGTTAACTAATGCGACTGGACAAGTTCCTGAAGGTCTCCCGTCTGATCAAGCGCCGCACCGTGGCCAAGGATGTGTCCGAACAGGGCCGCGTGTTGATCAATGGACGGGAGTCCAAACCAAGCAGTACGGTGAAGATCGGTGACGAGATTACCGTGCAGTTCGGCCAAAAGCTTGTGACGGTCAAAGTGGAAAAGCTGGTGGAAACTACCCGCAAGGACGAGGCCGCCGGAATGTATACCCTGCTCCGTGAAGAGCCGGTTGTCAAAAGTACTGGACTCGATTGGTAGTAGATCATCGAAGTGTAAGGTTAAGAGGTATTCCCAAAGCCGGAAGACGGCGGAGCGGAATACCTCTTTTTTCTTCTTTTAACCGGTTCTATACCCTGTCCTTCCTTCATAGATTAGAACCAAGAAGGAGGGGTACATGCTATGATCGAGCCAGCCAAAGTGAGCAAACAGCATGATCTGCACATGCGCAGCCGCAAGCAGATTGAGCTTACCGGTGTGCAGAATGTGGAGAGCTTTGATAGCGAAGAGTTTCTGCTGAGTACAGAACTCGGCCAACTGACTATACGGGGTACTCATTTACATATCAAGAATCTAAGTCTGGAGAATGGAATGCTGTCCCTTGAAGGCAATGTTCATTCCCTGATTTATCTGGACCCCGGGACGCAAGGCAAAAATAAAGGGATTCTCCGCAAGCTGTTTAAATGAATCCCTCCGTACAATGGATCACCCTGCTATATATGATTCTGGCCGGCATTGCCATGGGACTGGCCTATGACAGCTACCGGGTGCTGTCGCAGAAGCTGAGGTTTCCCCGTTGGCTGAATGCGCTGCTGGATCTGCTGTACTGGATAGGGGCGGCCCTACTGGTCTTTCGCATGCTTTATGCCGGAAACCAGGGACAATTGAGGTTTTATGTCGTTCTTGGCCTCTTTCTAGGTGTATGGATCTATTTTTTGATCTTCAGTATTACGGTGCAGCGTTTTGTGGTAAGGTTAATTCAGTCGGTTCAGTATGTATGCAGGATGTTATGGCGTTTCGTTACCATAGTCATCGGAGGTCCGATTCTCTGGCTGTGGCGCCTGGTTAAGGGAACAGTGCTGCTGCTCGGCCGGGTCCTTCTTTATATTTGTAAGCTGCTGCTGCGTCTAACCAAGCCAATCTGGGTACTTCCTGTAAGGTGGGCCTCTCCGTATACATCCCGGTTCGTTCATAGCGCCCGGATCGTGAGAATCACCGAGTGGATATCAGGGTGGCGGAAGCGCTGACCTTGAACCCTGGAACTGGAGGTAAGCTGAATGAACAGATTCTCTGCGGAAGAGAAGAATACGAACCACAATGCTTCGGCCGCAGGCGCGAAGAGAAGAAAGTTTATATGGATTCTTGTGATGGCTGTTTTCTTCGGCTGGGCCGGATACACTTTCTTTGCCCAGAGCGCAGCAATCGCCGACAAGAGTGAACAGCTCGCCCGTAAGACAGAGAACAGTGAGAGTGTAACAGCTACGCTGAATCAATTGAAATATGAGGTCTCGCGGCTGAATGACGATGAGTATATCGGACAATTAGCGCGTAAATGGTACAATATGTATCCTGCAGGGGAATCACCTATCCGTACCGAGCAATCCGGGCAATAAAAGCAGGCGAAAAGAGGCTTACGCTGTGTTGCCTTGCTTTGCTCTTTACTGTATAATCAAATCACCGCAGACAGGATGGACATTATATTCGTCTGTATATTTTTAAGGGAGGATCATTTTATTCTATGGCAATTGAAGTGGGCACCAAGTTAGAGGGCAAGGTGACAGGCATCACGCATTTCGGAGCATTTGTGGATCTGTCAGGAGGTGTCACAGGTCTCGTTCACATCTCGGAGATCGCCGATAACTACGTCAAGGATGTTAACGATCATTTGAAGATTGCGGATGTAGTAACCGTTAAGGTGATCAATGTTGACAAGGACGGCAAGATCGGACTTTCCATTAAGCAAGCCGTTGATAAGCCGGCATCGGAAGTACGTCCCCCCAGAGCTCCAAGACCTGAACGTCCAAGCGGTGGAGACCGTTTCGGCGGTGGTGGCGGCAGTGGTGGAGGCGGCGGTGGATTCAATCGTGAACGGGGTGGGCGTCCATTCAAGCCTGCAGCCGGTAAACCTTCATTCGAGGATAAAATGTCACGCTTCCTGAAAGACAGCGAAGAACGGATATCTTCGATCAAGAAGAACACAGAAGGAAAGCGCGGCGGCCGTGGAGCCAAGCGCGTATAATCTGAGTCTTGCACATCATAAATAAACCGCTGGGGCGCTTACGCCCTTCGCGGTTTTTTTGTGTTTGTGCCCGCGGGCCGAATGTAGGCGAAAAACCGACTACAATCGGCAACGTGGAGGCGTACGGACCAAATGTAATCGGAAAACCGACTACAATCGGCAACGTGGAGGTGTATTGACCAAATGTAATCGGAAAACCGATTACAATTTGCTCGCAACGCAGAGTATGAGCAGCCCAGCGCGCCCCAGCTCTATACCGCGCGCCCCAGCTTCCGGCTATTTTTGTCGGTACCCGGCAAATTGCCGACAGCATCCATGCCATTCTCACATAACTCTAGGGCAATCGCTGACGAATGTCCGCGCGGGCATTACCTGCAACCGGCAGTGCGACTGCGGCAGTCCGCAGCCAATCTTTTACCCCGTACGGGATTGGGAGGCTTTTCCGCAGAATGTCGGGACAGGCTTTTTTGTCGGAAATTTTTTACAGATTGCTCTCCGTTTCTGACAAACTTTCTTAAGACCCCCGCTATATAATGAGAACCATAAAATTCATAAACGGGTGGTGCAGGGAATGAGTAAAAGCAATGTGGTGAATTTGCCGGAGTGGACAAGAGCAGGAAGCAAAGACAAAAATCAGAAAGAAGCCTTAGGTACACGCCTTACGGCGTGGGGCACCAAGCTGCCGGTTGTCCAGTTCATCGCGGTCAAGAAGTGGGTGCTGCTGCTTAGCCTAATGGGCTTTTTGCTGGGACGGGCTATGATCCTGGATGAGCTTACCCCGTTTGCTGCTGCTTATTTCGCCGTCATTGTATTTATGCGCAGGGATTCCATGCTGCCTGTGGCCGTAGCCATCGTGCTCGGCAGTCTCTTCACACCGTTTCCGGGTGCCATCGTGGTTGCTGCGGAGCTGATTATTTTTTACCTGATCTATAAAGGGCTGGAGAATTTCCAGCGGGTGGATCTGTCTTATGCCCCGCTGATGGTGTTCGTGGCTACTTTTATGGTGGGATTGTTCCAGGTCGTCATCGGTCCTTCGCTCACATGGTATCCGCTGATGATGGCAGCCATTGATGCCATACTTGGGTTCGTGCTGACGCTTGTATTCCTGCAGGCGCTTCCTGTATTCACCTATAAGCAGAAAAGCAGGGCACTCCGCAATGAGGAGGTACTCTGTCTGATCATCCTGCTGGCTTCCGTCATGACCGGCCTTGTTGGCTGGACCATTAACGGTCTATCGCTGGAGCATGTGTTATCAAGGTTTCTGATTCTGATCTTTGCCCTGGCCGGAGGCGCGCCGCTTGGTGCTGCGGTTGGCGTAGTGACCGGGCTGATTCTCAGTCTGGCCGATATCGGAGCCATCTATCAAATGAGCCTGCTGGCTTTTGCTGGGATGTTGGCAGGCATGATGCAGTCCGGACGCAAAGGGGCGGTCTCGATCGGGATGCTGCTGGGATCAACGATCCTATCCGTCTATTTCATGGGACCGGGCGATGTCATGAATTCTACTTGGGAGACCTGCGCAGCCATAGTGCTGTTTCTTCTAACACCTAAGGGGATGATTACTGCCATTGCCAAATATGTACCAGGCACGGCCGATCACAGCCGTACCCAGCATGAATATGCCCGGAGGGTCCGGGATATTACAGCAGACCGGGTGACCCAGTTCTCACAGGTATTCCAGCAGCTCTCCAGCAGTTTCGGGCAGATTCCCCGGGCCGCAGAGGCGGGCAAAAGCGACCGTGAGATGGAGGACTTTATGAATACGGTAACAGAAGGAGCCTGCGCCGGGTGCATCCGGCGGACCCACTGCTGGGATGCCAAGTTCTATCAGACCTACAGGTATATGACGGACATGATGACCACGGTCGAGGAGTGCCCGGACATTACCGCTGCCCAGCTGCCGCCGGAGTGGAGCCGGATCTGCGGCAGGACGGGGGAGGTTCTTGAGGTGATGAAGGGCCAATATGAGCTATACCAGCATGATATGCGCTGGAAGCGGCAAATATACGACAGCCGCCAATTTGTGGCCGAGCAATTATCCGGCGTCTCGCAGGTCATGGAGGACCTGGCGAAAGAGATTAAGCGGGAAGGGCAGGCGATGTACCGGCAGGAGAGCCAGATCCGGGAGGCGCTGGAGAAGCTGGGCCTCTCCATTCACAGCATTGAGATCCTGAGTCTCGATCCCGGCCGTGTGGAGATTGAGGTTGTACATGCCTACACCCGGGGCTTCGATGAATGCCGCAAAATGATCGCTCCGCTGCTCTCGGATATTCTGGAGGAGAATATCGCAGTGGTCAGTGAGACTGCCATCCATCCACGCGAGGGTCTGTCGATGGTGACCTTTGGCTCGGCCAAGGCTTATGAGATAAGCTCCGGCGTAGCTGCCGCCGCCATGGGAGGCGATATGCTGTCGGGGGACAGCTTCAGCACGGTGGAGCTGGGTAACGGTACCTTTGCCGTCTCTATCAGTGACGGAATGGGCAACGGGGAGCGGGCCCGGATGGAGAGCAGCGCTGCGTTATCCATGCTGGAGAAGCTGCTGCAATCGGGAATGGATGAGAAGCTGGCGGTGAAATCCGTCAACTCTATTCTGCTGCTGCGCTCCCCAGATGAATTCTATGCGACAGTAGATATGGCGCTGATCGACCAGTATTCTGCACAGACCATCTTCATGAAGATTGCTTCTGCTCCGAGCTTCATCCGGCGGGGCAGCGAGGTGATTCCCGTGACGGCCAGCAATCTGCCGATCGGCATCATCAAAGACATCGAGGTGGATCTGGTCACCATGCAGCTTCGTCCCGGCGATATCCTGATTATGATGACCGATGGTATTTATGATGCGCCCGGATATGCCGTTAATAAGGAGATATGGATGAAGCGTCTGATTCAGGAACTGGAGGGCGATGACCCGCAGGATATGGCGGACGAGCTGCTGGATAAGGTAATCCGCTATCAGGGGAATGAGGTCCATGATGATATGACCATCGTGGTCAGCCGTGTGGATCATTACCATCCGGAATGGTCCAGCCTGCATATGCCTGGCGTCGGCCGGATGGAGCGCCCGCGTACGGTTAGCTAACCAGCTAGCCATTGACCTGACAACTAATTAGTCTATTGAGTGAGTAAGCTGGAAATGTTGCACATAATGCAGCTTGACGCTGAAGATACCCCGGTACTTTAGTGGATTGTTGCATAAATTGCAATATTCTTTCGGCTAATTGACTTACGGGGGGAGGAATCCTGCCTTTTGTGCAACATATTCCTTACCAGGAGGGATTATTGAGAGGAATGTTGCATTTTAGGCAGGATTATTGGATTCGGAGCTGGAGAAAGAGTAGGAGGCTGTAGGCAGAGTAGGGGACTGGTGTAAGTGCATGAAGCATGAGTAACAATATGAGTTAGAGTAACAGTAACATTCAAGGGCCGAGTGCACAGTCAGTGCTGAAAGGCGGGTGTCTTTAAATTATTCGGCGGGTGCATTCCAGCCACTCGCCAGCCCTTGCTCCGCTCCGTTTCAACCGCTGCTGGTTAGGGGGTTGAAGGGTAGGGTTTGAATAACATAGTAAAATAAACGGAACGGAGAGAATTTTGGAGCCGCAGAAGCGTCAGCGTTCGCCTTTGTCTTCCGATTTCAACCGCCAGCCGCGGTACTATAATCAAGAAATCGGAAGACAACAGCGATCGGAGGCCCAAAAGTCTCGCAGAGACTCATTTTTACGTAGTATTTTCAAATCAACTTCCAGTGTCCAGCGGCGTTTGAAATCTCTCTACCTTGGCAATGCTAGTAACTAGACAAGGAAGGGAGGAACGGTCATGAAGCAAATTCTGCTGATCACGGACGGTTGTTCAAATGTGGGGGAGAGTCCGGTGCTGGCGGCTGCACACGCCCGTCAGGAGGGCATCACGGTCAATGTTGTGGGGGTTGTGGATTATGGAACCATCGGTGAGCTGGGCAGCCGTGAGATTGCCGATATTGCCAAGGCAGGGGGCGGTATCAGCCGGATCGTGGGAACCCCGCAGCTGGCCCAGACCATTCAGATGATGACACGCAAGACGGTGGTTCAAACCATTCAGCAGGCGGTTAATAAAGAGGTGCAAAAAATTCTCGGCGACGGCTCGCTGGCGGAGCTGCCTCCGCAGCAGCGTTCGCAGGTGGTTACCGTGGTCGATGAGCTGACCGAGATATCGCCGCTGCGCATAGCGCTGTTAATTGACGCAAGCGCGAGCATGAAGCCGAAGCTTGGCGCGGTAGAGGACGCCATCCGTGATCTGGCGCTTAGTCTGGAGGCCCGGGAAGGGCGCAGCGAGATTGCCGTGTTCCATTTTCCCGGCCGCTCAGGCAGTGAGGATGCCATGCTGGATATCGACTGGACCCGGAATGTGTCCGAGGTCCGCTCCCTCTTTTCCAGACTGAAGATGCGGGGGGCAACGCCGACCGGACCGGCTATTTTCAAGGTGCTGGAACATTATCGTTATGATAAACTGGAGGAACATCGTAATTATCTTCCAGGGGAAGATGACGGGGCAAGAGAAGGGATGATTGATGGGTATGTCGTCTAATCCATCCTATCCGGCAGGCACAGTGATTACCGGCAAATGGCGGGGGAACCGTTATGTCGTGGAACGTGTGCTGGGGAAAGGGGCAAACGGAACCGTATATCTGGTGCAGCGGGAAGGCCGACGGGAGCGGTATGCGCTTAAGATCGGATACGATACGCTGGAGCTGCAGTCTGAGATTAACGTGCTGACCTCCCTGCAGTCCTGCCGCAAACGCAGAGAGCACCGGGCACGCAAGGAATCGCCGCTATCCTCCTACCTGCTGGAATCGGATGATTTCAAGGATCGGGACCAGGCGCCCTTTTATGTGATGCGCTATGTGGAAGGAAGGCCGCTGCATCATTTCCTGTCCAGGAATGGTGCCTCCTGGCTGGGGCTTGTCGGAATGACGATTCTGGAGAAGCTGCAGACGCTACATGAGTGCGGCTTCGTATTCGGAGACCTGAAGCCGGAGAATGTCATGGTATCCAGCTACGGGGAAGCCGAGCTGATTGATTACGGAGGGGCAAGTCCCATCGGACGCAGCGTGAAGCAGTTCACCGAATGGCATGACCGCGGATTCTGGAATGCCGGCAGCCGGACAGGTGACCAGAGCTATGACCTGTTTGCTTTTGCCGTCCTGTGCCTGCGTCTCCTTAATGAAGAAGGGCTGAAGTCTGCCGCCCAGCAGCTGCCGCAGACAAGGAGCGTAGAGGAGCTGATGAAGCTGGCCCGGGAGCTGCCGGACAAGAAACTGTCCTCCTGGCTATGCCTCGCGCTCAAAGGCGGTTTCCCCGGTTCTGCGCAGGCTGCGGAGATCTGGAGAAGCCACATCTACAGAGGACGGAAGACCGGACATGAGACGATGGCGACCCCGCGCTGGCTCAAAAATGCGTTCGCGCTGTCTTTATTTCTGCTGGCATTCACGCTATACTGGGTTTTCCGTTTCTGATAATTAATTGTATGCTGTAATCGTACATAATCACCAAGATGCTGACCGCCGGATCAGGCCGTGTTAGGGATGGCAGGAAAGGAAGCCCCTATGGAGCACAGGAAGGAACTGGTGGAATCCGTAATGGAGGCTGCGGTTGAATATGAGCTGTGGGCGCCTCATGACACCATTGTAGTCGCAGTTTCCGGAGGGCCGGACTCTGTGGCTCTTTTGCGTATTCTGCATGAGATCTCCCAGACCCGGATGCCGCTGACGCTGATATGCGCCCATGTCAATCACGGTTTCAGAGCCGAATCGGCAGAGGAAGCAGAGCTGGTCCGGACCCTCGCGGCAGAGCTGGGCGTTCCCTTCGAGCTGGGCGAATTCGATATTCCATCCATCATTAAGGAGAGCGGGCTTGGCCCGGAAGGCGCTGCACGGGAGAAGCGTTACCAGTTCCTGATCGCAACCGCACACCGTTATCAGGCGCGATCGGTGGCGCTGGCCCATCATGCAGACGATCAGGCCGAGACGGTGCTTATGCGGCTGCTGCGGGGGAGCGGGCCTTCGGGCCTTGCCGGCATGCGCTGGAAACGGACTGAAAAAAAGGTGGAACTCATCCGCCCCTTCCTGCGTATTAACAAAACGGCTCTTGTCGGCTTTTGCCGGGAGGAGGGCCTGGCCTATGCGGAGGATGCGACAAACCTTCTGACGCAGTACAAGCGGAATGCAGTTAGGCTGGAGCTGTTGCCTGTGTTGGAGCAGCATAATCCGAGAGTGAGACAATCGCTTCTGCAGCTGGCTGAAATTGCCTCGGCGGAAGATGAATATATGGAGGCGAATGCGGCAAAATGCTTTGATGAGCTTGTTTTCACCGAGCATGGAAAATACACCTTGAAAAGAGCTGCCTTTGCGGCCATACCCTCCGCTTTACAACGGCGTTTGATTAAACTAATATTAAATTATCTGTCGGCGGATTCATCATTCATGGATTTTTCCAAGATTGAAGCAGTACGCCGGGGAACGCTGCAGGAATACCCTACCGTCTGGACGCTGGATATGGGTGGCGGTTATGTCTGCGTGCGGCAATATGATACCATTGTGTTCTCGTCCAAGCCCTTGACCCGGCAGGTAGGCTATACATACCGGCTGTCTTTGACTCATCCCCGGATTAAGCTTATGGAGATAGGAAAGGTTATGACGATGAGGGGGCTTGCGGGGGAAGTTTTTTCTGCACAGGAGGAGGATTACGGGAAGAACTCGGCTTGGTTTGACTGGGATGATCTTGTCCTGCCGCTCACCATTCGTTCCCGGTTGCCTGGAGATACCATAAGGGTTATGGGATTAAACGGAAGCAAAAAGGTAAAAGATATTTACATTGATGATAAAATACCTTCTTCCGAACGGCCTGCAATTCCCCTCGTATGTGATGCACTCGGCAATATCGTCTGGATTCCGGGCGTAAGGCGCTCGGTGCATGCCGCAGTTGGGCGGCACACGGCCTCGGTTCTGCTCCTGACCCTGGAAGACCTGGAACAGGGCGAAGAATCGTAATGGCCGAAGTAAGTCTTTCATAAGTATATCTTAGGAGGTTCGCAAGTTGCAGAATGATATTCAGGAAATCTTGATCAGCGAAGAAGAAATTCAACAAAGAATCAGGGAGCTTGGCGCCCAGCTGAGCAAGGAATATGCAGACCGCACACCTTTAGTGATTTGTGTACTCAAAGGTGCGTTTATTTTTATGGCGGATCTGGTTAAAGTGATTACAGTACCCGTTGAAATGGACTTCATGGCGGTATCCAGCTACGGCGGTACAACTAAATCATCCGGCGTAGTCAAAATCATCAAGGATTTGGACACATCGGTTGAAGGCCGTGATGTTCTGATTGTCGAGGACATTATCGACAGTGGCCTTACACTCAGCTATCTGATTGACATGCTGCAGGGGCGCAACGCTGCTTCTGTCAACGTAGTCACTCTGTTCGACAAGCCGTCAGGCCGTGCAGTGAATCTTGAAGCCCAGTATACCGGCTTTGTGATTCCTGATGCATTCCTCGTAGGCTATGGACTGGACTATGCCGAGCTGTACCGGAACCTCCCTTATGTCGGTGTACTGAAGCCTGAGATTTATACCAAATGAACTACCCGACAGCCTTAGATCTACGGATCACTTTTCTGGATTTCCTGACAATTTGAGGAGTCCGGTCAGGCTATGGTACAATAACTTGAGCGTTGCGAGAGGAGGTAGGGGATGAATCGGTTCATCCGGAATTCTGGTTTTTATTTGATTTTATTTTTAGTCGTGGTGGGCATAGTCCAGTTTGTAAGCAATGGAAATGAATCCGCCGATCTCCCTAGATATGACGAGTTGCGGCAGGAGATCTCGAACAATAATGTGAAGAGCATGACGGTTCAGTTTGAGGGGAATGCATTTCTGGTTACTGGCGAATATAGAGAGCTGCCACCCGAGGCTAAATCGAAGAATTTCTCCACTTATGTTCCTCCTACAGACCAGGCCCTTGATGAACTTGTGGCTGCAAGCGATAAGAACGGCGTAGAACTGAGCCAGAAAAAAATGGAAGGTGACAGCATCTGGCTGACATTCCTCTCTTCCATGATTCCACTGGTCATCATGTTCATCCTGTTCTTCTTCCTGTTCAATAATGCACAGGGCGGCGGCGGCAAGGTGATGAACTTCGGCAAGAGCAAGGCCCGGTTATATAATGAAGAGAAGAAGAAGATCAGCTTCGAGGATGTTGCAGGGGCTGATGAAGAGAAGCAAGAGCTGGTTGAGGTTGTTGAATTCCTTAAGGACCCCCGCAAATTCGCAGCGGTGGGTGCCCGGATTCCGAAGGGGGTACTCCTTGTAGGTCCTCCGGGAACAGGTAAAACCTTGCTGGCCCGTGCAGTTGCAGGGGAAGCAGGCGTTCCGTTCTTCAGCATCTCCGGTTCCGACTTCGTGGAAATGTTCGTCGGTGTCGGCGCATCCCGCGTACGTGACTTGTTCGAGAACGCGAAGAAGAACGCACCTTGTATTATCTTTATTGATGAGATCGATGCTGTGGGACGTCAGCGCGGCGCAGGACTTGGCGGCGGACATGACGAACGTGAACAGACCCTTAACCAATTGCTCGTTGAAATGGACGGCTTTGGCGGCAACGAAGGCATTATCATTGTCGCGGCTACCAACCGCGCAGATATTCTTGACCCGGCGCTGCTCCGTCCGGGCCGTTTCGACCGTCAGATTACGGTTGACCGTCCAGATGTGAAGGGCCGTGAAGCTGTACTGAAGGTTCACTCCCGCAACAAACCGCTGACTAAGGATGTAAGACTTGACGTTATCGCCAAGCGTACTACCGGCTTCACTGGTGCGGATTTGGAGAACCTGCTGAACGAAGCGGCATTGCTTGCTGCACGCCGTAACCGCAAGGACATTACGATGCGTGAAGTGGATGAAGCGATTGACCGTGTCATCGTCGGTACCGAGAAGCGCAGCCGCGTCATCAGTGACCGCGAGAAACGGATTGTCGCTTATCACGAAGCAGGCCATACCATTGCCGGCTACTTCCTTGAGCATGCTGATGTGGTTCACAAGGTTACGATTATCCCGCGTGGCCGTGCCGGCGGATATGTCATTATGCTTCCTAAGGAAGACCGGATGATCGTTACCAAGCAGGAACTCTTGGATAAGGTTACCGGATTGCTTGGAGGACGTGTTGCTGAAGAATTATTCATTGGTGAAATCGGCACAGGCGCTTATAGTGACTTCCAGCAGGCTACGCGCATTGTGCGTGCGATGATTATGGAATATGGGATGAGTGATAAGCTCGGGCCCTTGCAGTTCGGCGCAACCCAAGGCCAAGTCTTCCTGGGCCGGGATATCGGACATGAACAGAATTACAGCGATTCCATCGCTTATGAGATTGATCAGGAAATGCAGAACCTTATCCGCAGCAGCTATGAGCGCTGCAGAGATCTGCTGACTAAGCATTCCAAAGAAATGCACCTGATTGCCAACACCCTGCTTGAGAAGGAAACGCTGGAACTTGATCAGATCGCAGAACTGATTGAGAAAGGCTACCTGAGTGAGGATGGTAAGCCAGAAGAAGGCGATGCTATTACCAATGAAGCGGGCGAGCCGATTATTGATTCCATCGGTGATGTGCGTGTCCGGATTCAAGGTAAGAATGACGAAGAGTCCCCATTAGACCTGTCTAAGGATATTCCGAACAAGCCGGACCCTGAAGAGGGCAACGGACCGGATGACGGGAATAAGGGTGGCGGAAGCCTAATCTAAGCTGTACCGTAGGAAATTGTGTAATCTAGTCCGGAGAACCACTGGTTCTCCGGGCTTTTCTTTTACAATATAAGAATGTATAGGTTTCACATGGTAACTTGTCCTCCGGTTTCGCTCTGAAACAGAGCACCCGCTTGGATTGACAGGGGGTGGAACGTTGTGTACATTAGTGAATAAATATTAAATTTATCATTTATAAGAAATGTATTGGCGGCAAGCCATGAAGACATAAGGGGGAGACTGACCGTGGAAGCTCTGGCGCTTGAGCGCAAGCAGGAACAGAATCGTGAACTTCGTGTGCGCCTCGAACAGCTTAAGAAGGAACGGAATGCTATTATTCTGGCTCATTATTATCAGCGTGATGAAATTCAGGAAGTCGCCGATTTCCGGGGAGACTCTTTTTTGCTGGCCCAGAAGGCAGCGGAGACAGAGGCAGATGTAATCGTATTCTGCGGCGTTCATTTCATGGGGGAAAGTGCCAAGATTCTGGCGCCGAACAAGACGGTCCTGATTCCTGACGAACGTGCGGGTTGCCCGATGGCTGACATGGTCAATGTGGATGGGCTGCGGAAACTGAAGGCGCAGCATCCGGGTGCGAAGGTAGTAACCTATATCAATTCCTCGGCAGAGATTAAGGCGGAGACAGATATTTGCTGCACCTCAGCGAATGCGGTGAAGGTGATCGAATCGCTTGATGCCGAAGAAATCATCTGGGTACCCGACAAGAATCTGGGTCAATATGTGCAGGATCAGACCGGTAAGAAGCTGATTATCTGGGAGGGCTATTGCAATACTCATGACATGCTTACCGTCAAAGATGTGATGGAGATGAGAGCCAAATACCCGGAAGCTGAATTTGTTGTACATCCCGAATGCCGCCCGGAAGTCGTGGCAATGGGGGATTATGTAGGCAGCACTACCTCAATTCTGGAATATTGCCGGAAATCGGACCGCCGGCAGTTTATTGTAGGTACTGAGGATGGAACCGGGTATCAGCTGCGGTTGGACAGCCCGGATAAGGAGTTTCATTTTGCCACCAAATTCCTGGTGTGTCCTAATATGAAGGTTAATAATTTGAAGAAGCTGGTCAAATGCCTGGAGACGATGAAGCCGCAGATCTATGTACCGCCTGCAGTCGCCGACAAAGCCAGAACATCCCTAGAGCGCATGCTACAAGTCCGGTAGCATGCGCTACTCTTTCGTTGAAACAGGTGAAAAGCGGTCATGATTCCACAATATTTGGTTGATTTTGATCTTCAGGGACTTCCTGTAGTTAAGACAGACTGCCTTGTCATTGGTTCCGGTATTGCCGGGTTATTCACAGCAATCAAGGCCAGCGAAGACCGGAAGGTTATTATGCTTACGAAGAAGACCGTAATGGAGAGCAACACACGGTATGCCCAGGGCGGAATTGCAGCCGTCATTTCGGAGGACGATTCGCCGGCGTATCACCGTCAGGATACCCTGATGGCCGGCGCGGGATTGAACTCCTCTGCGGCTGTCGATGTGCTGGTCAATGAAGGACCCGAAGGCGTACGCGAGCTGATCCGGCTTGGCACTATTTTCGATAAGGAGAATGGTGTACTAGCCTTAACCCAGGAGGGGGCGCATAGCCACCGCCGTATTTTACATGCAAATGGGGATGCTACTGGATATGAGATTGTCCGCGCACTCGCTGAACAGGCTGCCCGGCATCAGAATATTGAGACCTGGGATGACCATTATGTCATTGACCTGATTACGGAGGGCGGAGAGTGTCTGGGAGCGCTTGTACAGCGGCCTGATGGAGGGCGGTTATTCCTGCAGGCAGATGCAACAATCCTGTGCTCCGGTGGAGCAGGGCAGCTATACCGTTACACGACCAATCCTGAGGTGGCTACCGGAGATGGGGTAGCTATTGCCTACCGTGCCGGTGCCCATATCCGGGATATGGAGTTCATTCAGTTTCACCCGACTGCACTCAGCTATCCTGGTGCTCCGCGCTTCCTGATCTCGGAGGCTGTGCGGGGAGAAGGTGCTGTGCTGCGGAACATTAAAGGTGAGCGGTTCATGGAACGTTATCATGAGCTGCAGGAGCTGGCCCCGCGGGATATTGTTGCCCGTGCCATTGTAAGCGAGATGGAATTGACCAAATCAACCTTTGTCTATCTGGATATTACACATGAACCGGCGGATATGGTTAAACGCCGCTTCCCGACCATTTATGCGACCTGCATGAGCTACGGGCTGGATATTACAAGTGACTGGATTCCGGTGGCTCCTGCTGCGCATTATATGATGGGGGGCGTGAAGACCGACCTGAGTGGAGAGAGCACAGTTGCCCGCCTGTTTGCCTGTGGTGAGGTATCATCTACTGGTGTGCAGGGAGCTAACCGGCTGGCCAGCAACTCCTTGTCGGAAGCCGTTGTGTTCGGCCGCCGGATTATTGAACGCATCCGCCAGCTTCCGCCGCTTGACCGGGATAACCTGCCCTCAGCCTATCATCAGGCAAGGGTGGAAGCTCCTGCACAGGCGATTGTAGAACGGCGGCTCAAGCTGCAAAAGGCTATGGTACGGTACGCCGGACTGAGGCGGAACCGGGAAATGCTGAATAAAGGCTTGGATGAGATAAAGCGCCAGCTGCCGATTTTTAAGACCAAACTGACAACACGGGAAGAATACGAGTTCGCCAATATGCTTACATGCTGTCTGCTGATCACCGAATCGGCCCTGGCACGGGAGGAGAGCCGCGGTGCGCATTATCGTGAGGATTATCCACTGCGCAGTGACGCACAGTGGCAGAAGCATCTGCTCCAGATTCGCGAACTTGGAATAGTGGAGGAATTAAGTGATGATGTTTAACGGATATAATGAAGACCTGCTTAAGGCTATTAAGGGCTGGCTGCAGGAAGATGTCGGCTCGGGGGATATTACCACCCGTACAACCATACCCGCAGGGCATGAGTCCAAGGGAATTATCCATGCTAAGGAGGACGGGATTATTTGTGGAATCCCCGTGGCCGAGCTGGTGTTCGAGGTCGTTGATCCTGGGCTTGTATTCACGGCGCTGGTCCAGGAAGGGCAGGCTGTCTCCAAGGGCACTGTGCTTGCTGAAGTAGAAGGCAGCACCCATGCCATCCTGACCGGTGAACGGCTTGCTCTCAACTTGATGCAGCGGTTATCCGGTGTGGCCTCACGAACGGCTTCCTTTGTAGAGAAGCTTCAAGGACTGCCGACCCGCCTGGTGGATACCCGCAAGACCACACCAGGCCACCGGATGCTGGAGAAATATGCAGTCCGTATAGGCGGCGGAGCCAATCACCGTTACGGTCTGTATGATGCGGTAATGATTAAGGATAATCATATCAAGGGGGCCGGTGGCATCCGTCAGGCAGTAGGGCGTGCCCGTGCCAATATCCCGCACACCATGACCATTGAAGTAGAGACGGAGAGTCTGGAGCAGGTAGAGGAAGCGCTAGCGGCCGGAGCGGATATTATTATGCTCGATAACATGTCTCCTGAGCAGATGACTGAAGCCGTGAGAAGAATCCGGACCAAGGCGAAGCATGTCACCATTGAGGCATCGGGCAATGTATCTCTGGAGACGGTCCGGGGCATTGCTGAATCGGGTGTGGATGTGATTTCGGTAGGACGGCTAACGTATTCCTTCGCGAGTCTCGATATCAGTCTGGACCTGAACGCCAAGAAGGAGGGAACCCTCTGATGATACTTGTCGTTGATATCGGCAATACAAACATCGTACTGGGTGTCTACCGGGGCAGTGAGCTGCTGCACCATTTCCGGCTGAGCACTGCCCGCGGGTCCACTGTCGATGAATACGGTGTGATGATTCATAATCTGTTCAACATGTCGAATCTGTCGTTCAGGGATGTCGAGGGGGTCATCATCTCATCCGTTGTTCCGCCGCTCGTGCAGGTCATCGTGGAGATGTGTGTCAAATTCATTGGCAAGGACCCGCTGCTTGTGGGACCCGGTATCAAAACCGGGCTTAATCTGCGTTATGAGAACCCGCGCGAAGTGGGGGCGGACCGGATTGTGAACGCCGTTGCGGCGATTGAGCAGTATAAATGTCCGCTTGTCGTTGTTGATTTCGGTACGGCAACCACCTTCGACTGCATTGATGCCGGGGCCAACTATCTGGGCGGTGCTATCGTGCCGGGTCTGGGCATTTCCACGGAGGCCCTGTATCTGCGGGCATCCAAGCTGCCACGGATCGAGCTGGAGAAGCCCAAGAAGGTAATCGGACGCAATACTGTACATGCGATGCAGGCAGGGATAATTTTTGGCTATGCCGGTCAGGTTGAGGGTATCGTCAGACGCATCAAGCAGGAGATGAACGCTCCTGTTCTCAAGGTTATTGCCACCGGGGGGCTGGCCTCACTGATTGCCAGTGAGACAGAATGTATCGACGAGGTTAATCCGATGCTGACGCTTGAAGGATTGCGCATTATTTACAACCGTAACAAATAATCTTAAAGATGAACCTATACAGAACAGATAGATAGGAGGAGTATGCACCCAATGGATAATAAGAAGGACCGGCTGGTCCGGGGGACGGCTATGAACGGAAGAGTCAGAGCGTTCGCTGTCCGTACCACAGAGCTTGTCGATGAATTGCGGCGCAGACATGATACGTATCCGACGGCTACGGCAGCGCTTGGACGTACGGTTACGGCCGCAGCTATAATGGGGGCCATGCTCAAGGGGCAGGAGAAACTCGCGATTATGGTCAAAGGAAACGGTCCACTCGGGCAGATTACGGCTGAATCCAATGCCCTGGGAGAAGTTCGCGGCTATGTTAACAATCCTCATGTTCATCTGCCAAGCAACAGTATGGGCAAGCTGGATGTCGCAGGGGCGGTAGGAACGGAAGGCTTCATTGATGTCAGCAAGGATCTGGGGATGAAGGAGCCGTACCGCGGCAGTGTGCCTATCGTTTCGGGAGAGCTGGGTGAGGATTTCACTTATTATTTTGCTCTCTCGGAGCAAACGCCTGCTGCTGTAGGACTTGGAGTATTGGTGGAGACTGATAATTCGGTTAGAGTTGCTGGAGGCTTTATTATTCAGTTGCTGCCCGGCCTGACAGATGAGCAAATTACCGAGGTTGAGCAAGCGGTTGGAGCCATGCCTTCGGTTACGTCCGTGCTGGATCAGGGGCTTGAGCCTGAGGAAATGCTGCGGCTGCTGCTGCCGGATGCTGTGATCCTGGATGAGCTGGAGGTCCGCTTTGTATGTCAGTGCTCACGGGAACGGATTGAGCAGACTCTGGTCAGCCTGGGTGAGCACGAACTGGAACGGCTGATTGAAGAAGATGATACGGCAGAAGTCGTCTGCCATTATTGCAATGAGAGCTATGTATTTAACAAGGATGAACTGCAGGTAATCCTCGATCAAGCGAAGTCTTAGGGATATGAGATGGTGACAAGACAGGAGCGCGCGCTGCGCAATGCCGTTATATTACTTGCCGTGGCAACGCTGGTGCTGGGAGGGCTATTATTCTGGAGCCTGCGTGCCATGGCACTGCTGAAGGCAGAGACGGCTGAAGGAGAAGCCTCGGATGTCGCTGCTGCCGGAGGCCAGCCGGTCACGGAACAGGAATGGATAGAGGAGCTTCAGAAGAAGCACGGGGAAGAAGTGCTGCTGAATATGCTCAATCACATTGTGGTGGGTAAGGAAGCTGCAGCGCTGGGAATTACGGTCACGGATGAAGAGATTGAGCAGGAACTGTTGCGCGGTATCTCCGGTTATAGCTCAGAAGAGCAGTATTATCAGCAGATGGAGTCTGAGCTTGGACTATCCCGCCAGGAGCTGCGTGAGGAGACGGCATACCGGTTGACACTCCAGGCAATAGCTACGGCCGGAATTACGGTCAGTGAAGCGGAAATTGATGATTATCTGAAGCAAAATAGCGAGAGATTCATGCCCCGCAAGCAAATGCAGCTCTCTATCATCCAGACCTCCACCTATAACGAGGCCGGTACAGTGATGGACCGCCTGGAGCAGGGGGAGGATTTTGCAGAGCTGGCCCGGGAGGTCTCGATCGACAAGGAAAGCCGCCAGCACGGCGGCAGTATCGGAACGGTCGAGGAGAAGGACCCGTTCTGGCCTGAGGAGCTGCTGGAGACAGCAGCCGGGCTTGAGAAGGGGGATATCGCAGGACCGCTGCAGATTGACGGCGGGTATGCGGTGATCCGTCTGGAGAAGCTGATTGATCCTGTGAAGCCGGACCAGGAGGAGCTGCACCGGATGATCGGCCAGCAGCTGAGACTGGAGCAGGCAGCGCCCTTGCAGCAGGTGGAGCGTGAATTACGGGTCAAATACGATACAGCAATATATATTGACAACAGCCTGCAAGATTGATAATATGAAATTAAATATAAAACCTACTGATTTAGTCGGGAATATTAAGCGGTACAATTTCAACTGTTAGTTACCCAGGCATTGCGAACCGGGAGCTACGGTAATATATGCTGATAGCATCTGTCATAAGTTCCGCACCCTAATTCATTTATCATTCCAAGGAGGTTTTTACTCATGGCTAAAGTCGTCAACAGTGTAACAGATTTGATCGGTGGCACACCGCTCGTCCGCCTGAACCGGATTGTTCCGGAAGGTTCGGCAGAGATCTTCCTGAAGCTGGAATACCAGAATCCAGGCTCCAGTGTGAAAGACCGTATTGCCATCAGCATTGTAGAAGAGGCTGAGAAAGAAGGCAAGCTGAAGCCGGGTGGCACGATTGTAGAAGCAACCAGCGGTAATACAGGGATCGGCCTGGCGCTTGTGGCAGCTGCCAAAGGTTACAAGGCCATTATTGTTATGCCGGAAACGATGAGCCTTGAGCGCCGCAACCTGCTGCGTGCCTACGGCGCTGAGCTGGTATTGACTCCGGGATCGGAAGGAATGAACGGTGCGGTTAAGAAGGCTGAGCAGATTCTGAGCGAGAATCCGGATTATTTCCTTGCGGAGCAGTTCAAGAACAAGGCTAACGTGAAGATCCACCGCGAGACCACTGGACCGGAGATCGTTGAAGCGATTGAATCTGTCGGCGGCCCGCTGGATGCATTCATTGCCGGTGTCGGCACAGGCGGAACGATCAGCGGTGCGGGTGAAGTGTTGAAGAGTCAATATCCGGGCGTGAAGATCTATGCGGTAGAACCTGCAGCTTCACCGATTCTGGCTGGAGGCAAACCGGGCCCGCACAAGATTCAGGGTATCGGCGCTAACTTCGTGCCAGAAATTCTGAACCAGGATATCTATGATGAGATTATTCATGTTGAGAATGATGAAGCGTTCGAAACTGCCCGCCGCGTAGCCAAGGAAGAAGGCGTGCTGTCCGGCATTTCCTCCGGTGCGGCTGTGTTTGCTGCACTGAAGGTAGCGAAGGAACTGGGCGCAGGCAAGAAGATTGTTGTTATCATCCCAAGTAACGGCGAACGTTACCTGAGCACTCCGCTCTATAACTTTGAAGTATAATTGCTGAGAATTCAGCTCGTTAGAAGAGCCTGCCCTATCCGCTTTCACAGGGATAGCGCAGGCTCTTTTTGTGAAAATATAAGAATGAATATATTTCATGCGGCGTTTGGGCTTTTCAAAGTAACCCTATGTACAGTATACTGACAGGCAATAAACTATCGATGAGGCGGGAGAATGGTTGTGGAGATCTTAACGGCTTGGCAGGATTGGGAGCAGTGGGCAGAGGCAGATGAAGCCTGGAGCGTCTTGCCCCTGATCCTGAGGAAACGGCAGGACAATCAGGGCTTGCCCCGCAGCTGGAAGCAGGCCTGGGAACAGGCTTCCCCCTATTCGGTTGTCCTGGAGAGCGGCAAGGGCGGACGCTACACCTATCTGGGTCTAAGTCCTGTCTCCATCATTGAAGGCCGAGGAGCTGTTGCACAGAGCTATACTCCCGGAGCCAAGGCTTCAGGGCATATAGAGTCTGCCGTAACGGAAGGCCAACCGCTGCAAGTGCTGCAGGAATGGATGAGGGAATATACGTCTCCCCGCCTGCCGCTTGACGGTCTGCCGCCATTCACCGGAGGCTGTATCGGATTTCTTGGCTATGATGTGGCCCGTTCCCTGGAGAAGCTGCCGTCGCTTGCTAGGAACAACCCTGAATTTCCGGATTATCTGTTCATGAGACTGGAAGAAGTGTGGATCTACGATGAGCAGGAGCAGCAGCTCTACTGTGCAGTTCATATTCCTGTAACGGATACTTTATCCGGTAACCTGGACGGGCTAAGGAGTCTGTATGAGGCTGCTGTGCACCGTGCGGAGTGGATGCTGGAGCAGTGGAGCCTTCTCTACGCACCGGCAGGGCCGGAAGAAGCCGCCGCTGCAAGGTACGCCGGGCTTACCCGCAGGGTAGAGAGCGAGGCCGAGATTACCGGCGAGTGGCCCGGCATGAGCTCGGATTTCTCTGCTGCGCCTTTCCAGCAGGCTGTGCTGAAGGTCCAGGAATACATCCGCGCCGGGGATGTATTCCAGGTAAACCTCTCGCTGCGCCAGCAGGCGCAGCTCAAATCGACACCCGAGGACGTCTACGAATGGCTCCGTAGACTCAACCCGTCCCCGTACATGGGGCTGCTCCGCACGCCCGGCTTCGCGCTCTCCAGCGCATCGCCGGAGCTGCTCGTCAAGCTGCACGGGGACAAGGTCAGCGCCCGCCCCATTGCCGGCACCCGGCGGCGGGGCCATACTCCCGCGGAGGACGCCGCCATGGAGGCGGAACTGCGCGGGAGCGAGAAGGAGATCGCCGAGCATATTATGCTTGTCGATCTGGAGCGCAGCGACATCGGCCGTGTCGCTGCCTACGGAACGGTCAGCGTGCCGGAGCTGCTGACCGTAGAGCGATACTCGCATGTGATGCATCTCGTCTCGCAGGTCGAGGGAATCGTCGCACCCGGCAGGGATGCGTACGATGTCATTGCCGCCTTGTTCCCCGGCGGCACCATCACGGGCGCGCCCAAGGTGCGCACCATGGAGATCATCGAAGAGCTGGAGCCGGTCCGCCGGGGGCCATATACTGGATCAATGGGCTGGATTGACTATAACGGCAATATGGAATTAAATATAATCATACGTACGCTCGCAGTGAAGGACGGAATCGGCTACATTCAGACAGGTGCGGGAATTGTGATCGATTCGGACCCTTACCGTGAGTACCGGGAATGCCACAACAAAGCCAAAGCGGTAGTCAAAGCCATTCTCTGCAGTGAACGCGAGCAGGAAGAGCGGGCTGCCCTCGGCGCCGAAGGAGGAAGCGCATTATGATCTTGGTCATCGATAATTATGATTCCTTTACGTATAACCTGGTGCAGTATTTGGGTGAGCTGGGGGAAGAAGTTAAGGTAGCACGCAACGATGAGATCAGCATTGAGGAGATAGAAGCATTAGCCCCCGATCATATTCTGATCTCTCCGGGTCCCTGCACACCGAATGAGGCAGGCATCAGCCTTGCGCTGCTGCAGCATTTCAAAGGCATCATCCCCATATTCGGCGTATGTCTCGGACACCAGGCGATTGGACAGGCTTTTGGCGGTAATGTCATCCGTGCAGAACGTCTTATGCATGGCAAAACCTCGCCGATTCATCACAACGGCACCTCCGTATTTGAAGGGCTGGAGTCTCCATTCACAGCGACACGCTATCATTCACTGATCGTGGAACGCGAGAGTCTGCCGGATTGTCTGGAGATTACCGCCGAGACCGCTGAAGGCGAGATTATGGCCTTGCGGCATAAGGAATACCCGATTGAAGGGGTACAGTTCCATCCCGAGTCGATCATTACGAATCACGGGCATACCATACTGCGCAATTTCCTGAAACGGAGAGCCGGAGAACCGGCATGAAATATATAGGACTTAACAACAAAGCAGTCGACGCCAAAGACGCCGTGGTCTCCGCTCTGGATCACGGCTTTTTGTACGGCATGGGTCTGTTCGAGACCTTCCGCACCTATGGGGGGCAGCCCTTCCTGCTGGAGCGTCATCTGAGCAGAATGGCAGAGGGCTGCCGCCAGTTGGGCATTCCCTTCGAGCCGGATGTACGGGGGCTGCGGGAATGGATTCGGCTTGTAATGGACAAGAATGAGCTTAACGAGGCGTATATCCGCTACACCGTTACGGCCGGTGAGGATATTCTGGGTCTGCCATCCGTAGCCTATAAGCAGCCTAATCATCTGCTCTATATCAAAGCCCTTCCGGTTACACCAGCCAGCCTTTACACGGAAGGCAAAGAGCTACAGCTCCTGAACCACAGGCGCAATACCCCAGAGGGCCCGGTAAGACTCAAATCGCTGCACTATATGAACAACATTCTGGCAAAACGTGAATTGGCCGGATATCCGTCTGCAGAGCGAGGGGCCGAGGGGCTGATGCTGACCGCACAGGGAGAGCTCGCCGAAGGCATTGTGAGCAATATTTTTTTCATCTCCAATAAAAGGCTCTATACCCCCGATGTAGCCACCGGGATTCTTCCGGGAATTACCCGGGAAATGGTGCTTGAGCTGGCAGCGGCCAGCCTTCAGCCTGAACAGGGCTTGTACCGCTGGGAGCAGCTTGCGGCTGCGGATGAAATCTTCCTCACCAATTCTGTGCAGGAGATTGTACCAGTAAGCACCTTATGGAATGGAGACCGGCGGGTAACCATAGGCAGCGGGCGCTGTGGAGAGCAGACGGCTGCACTTATGAAGCTGTACAGAGAAAGGACGGATATGCTGATATGAAGCCGATGATCTATGAACGGACTTACCGCTGCGGAAGCAGTGAGCTGAAATTGGGCAAGCGTACGCTGATTATGGGGATACTCAATGTGACGCCGGACTCCTTTTCGGATGGGGGCCTGTGGACGGAGCGGGATAGAGCCGTAGAGCATGCGCTGCAAATGGCGGCAGAGGGGGCCGATATTATCGATATAGGCGGAGAATCCACGCGTCCGGGTCACCAGCCGGTGAGTGCTGAAGAGGAATTGGCCCGTGTACTTCCTGTCATTGAGCGCATCCATCAAGCCGCCCCGCATCTCTCCCTCTCTATAGATACCTACAAGGCGGAAGTCGCCCGTCAGGCGGTTCAGGCCGGTGCGCATATCATCAATGATGTATGGGGAGCCAAGGCCGATCCGCAGATGGCGGCGGTTGCTGCGCAGGCAGACTGTCCGATCATTCTGATGCATAACCGGCATGACCGTAATTATAACGATTTGATCAGCGATATGACGGATGACCTGAGCGAGAGCATTCACCTGGCGCTGGCAGCGGGAGTGAAGCCGGAGAATATTATTCTGGACCCCGGAATCGGCTTCGCCAAGGACTATACAGAGAATCTTCAGGTCATGACCGGTCTGAGCGCACTAACGAAGCTGGGATATCCGGTGCTGCTGGCCACTTCGCGCAAAAAATTCATCCGCACCGCCCTCGGTCTGCCCGCAGATGATGTTCTTGAGGGAACCGCGGCTACTGTCGCCTTCGGGATTGCGCAGGGCTGTCAGCTTGTTCGGGTTCATGATATTGCGGCGATGAAACGTACCGTAGAGATGTGTGACGCCATGTTATATGCAGGGACACCTGTGCTCTGCGTATAGACTATATTCTTCAAGAGAAGGCAGGTACCCTTAATGGATAAAATGAAGCTGCACCGCATGGAGTACTACGGTTACCACGGAGTGTTTGAAGAGGAACGGAAGCTCGGCCAGCGTTATTATATCGACCTTGAGCTGGAGCTTGATTTGCAGGGAGCAGGGCTCAGCGATGATCTGGAGCAGACCGTGAATTATGCTGAAGTTCATGTTGTAGTCAAAAAAATTGTCGAAACCCAGTCCTTCAAGCTGATTGAAGCTTTGGCGGAACATATTGCATCCGGGTTACTGGACACTTATACTGTTATCAATGCAGTAACGGTCCAGGTGACCAAGCCGCATCCTCCTTTTGATATTCATTTCCAGGGAGTCACTGTAGAATTGCGCCGGACGAGAAAGTGAGACAGACTGATGAACATACCTTCCACCTCTGAGGCATCAGAGGCTTATATTGCTTTAGGGGCTAACCTGGGTGACCGTCAAGGCACCTTGAGAGAAGCCCTGCACCGGCTGGAGCATCACGACAAGATTGAAGTAGTGCGCACCTCCCGGGTCTACGAGACGGAGCCTGTCGGTTATCTGGATCAGCCTCAGTTTCTTAACATGGCGGCTGTTCTGCGCACCACACTGGCACCCGAGGAGCTGCTTCATGTGATGCTGGACACAGAGAACCAGTTAGGCCGGGTCCGGGATGTGCGGTATGGACCGAGAACGGTAGATTTGGATTTGTTGTGGGTAGAGGGGCTGACCCTGGACACGCCGGATCTGACGCTGCCTCATCCGAGGATGCTGGAGCGGGCGTTTGTCCTTCTGCCGCTAAGCGATATCCTATCGCAGAACGAAGAGTCTTCCGGATTCCGCAGATTAATTACAACAGCGCTGCAAGACATAGACGGAAAGGCAGGAATTCGCCTGTGGACAACAAACGTATGGGAATGCGGGTCAGAGCGTTCCGGAAGCTGAAGGGCTACACGCAGCAGGAACTGGCGGATTCTGTCGGAATATCACTTGCTGTGCTTGGCGCAGTGGAGCGGGGCAACCGACGTTTGGAAGATCAAATTTTAAATAAAATTGCGGATTTTCTGGAAGTGACAGTAGAGGAATTGGCCCATCCGGCACCATAAGACTGGGCTGAACGTTACAAATTGAGGTAGGGAAGTGATTGGGCCATGCTGAAGATTGGTGATATTGAATTGAAGAATCAGGTCGTGCTGGCGCCTATGGCTGGCGTATGTAACCCGGCATTTCGTCTGATTGCCAAGGAATTCGGGACTGGCCTGGTCTGTGCGGAGATGGTCAGCGGCAAGGCGATCGTACATGGCAACCAGCGTACGCGTGAGATGCTGTTTGTCGATGAGCGCGAGAAACCGCTGAGCCTGCAGATTTTTGGCGGAGATCGGGAATCGCTGGTGGATGCGGCGAGAATTGTCGACAAAGAAACCAATGCCGATATCATCGACATTAATATGGGCTGCCCGGTGCCGAAGGTGACCAAATGCGATGCCGGAGCACGCTGGCTGCTGAATCCGGACAAAATCTATGAGATGGTATCCGCAGTAGTCGAGGCCGTGGACAAACCGGTCACCGTGAAGATGCGGATCGGCTGGGACAGCGAGCATATCTTCGTTGAAGAGAATGCGCGTGCGGTGGAACGGGCTGGCGGAGCGGCAGTTAGCGTACACGGGCGGACCCGCGAACAACTCTATACTGGACGCGCCGACTGGAATTATATCCGTATGGCTAAAGAGGCAGTATCGATTCCGGTGATCGGCAATGGCGATGTGAATACGCCGGAGGATGCGCGGGCGATGTTGGACCAGACCGGCTGCGACGGTGTAATGATCGGGCGTGGCGCACTGGGCAATCCGTGGATGCTGTACCGGACGATTCAATATTTGGATAGTGGTGTGCTGATGCCGGAGCCTGGCGCCGAAGAGAAGATTAAGGTAGCTATTCTTCATATGGACCGCCTGATTGCCCTTAAGGGTGAAGCGGTGGCAGTCCGTGAGATGCGCAAGCATCTGGCCTGGTATTTGAAGGGCTTTAAGGCGGCGGCCCGCGTGAAGGACGTTATTATGGAAGAAACGAAACGTGACGAGATGGTGCGGATTTTGAATGATTTTGTCGGTCAGCTTAGGCAGGATGAGGACCAGAATAGCGCGGATAGCGAGCTTTTCGCCGTATGAGCCTCACATATTCCTGGGACTAAGCCCCGTTCCTGTGTGCTTTATTGAGTATTGCTAAACATTATATGGGGCGTCATTGACATTTTGTAGCGGTTCCAATATAATTTCACAGTATAAAATCGCCGTTACAGCAGGAGCAATGGTGAAGGAGGGTTCTGATCCCTCCGGATTCGCATATAGTATGGTGTTTTCAATAAATGTATACGACAGGAGAATCGGTTGAGATGAGCGATAAAGAAGTCATCCTTACACCGGACGGACTTAAGCGTCTGGAAGAAGAACTGGAGTTCCTCAAATCCGTGAAGCGCCGCGAGGTGGCGGAGCGTATCAAAGTGGCCATCGGCTACGGAGATATCAGTGAAAACTCGGAATATGAAGACGCGAAGAATGAACAGGCTTTTATTGAAGGACGGGTTCTTACTTTGGAGAAGATGCTCCGCAATGCCCGTATCATTAATAGCGATGAGATCGTGACAGATGTGGTAAGCATCGGGGTAACGGTGAACGTTGAGGATATGGAGTATGGCGACATTATGGAGTACACTATCGTGGGTACTGCCGAATCCGATCCGCTGAACAACAAAATTTCTAATGAGAGCCCTGTAGGCAGAGCGATCATCGGCAAGAAGATTGGTACGATTGTGGATGTTAGTGTCCCTGCAGGCGTCATTCAATATAAAATTCTTGATATCAAAATGAAGTAAGACGGTTCCGAAAGCTTCCTTAGGGAAGCTTTTTTCAAAGTAAATACCAGCCGTAAAATATGGGTGAACACATACAGCTTATATTTTGTACCGGAACGGACTGTCCTCAAGATCGGGGTGGAGCCGTTTCTTCTTTTGTATAGTGAGTAAGAGAGGATGAAGAACATGACGGAAGAAATCAACAACGTCGAAACTACAGAGAATGAATTAAGTGAATTGCTGCAGATCCGCCGGGGTAAGCTGGACGAGCTCCGCGCACTCGGGATCGATCCTTTTGGCAAGAAATATGAGCGTACCGCTGCTGCTGGCGATCTTCTGGCCAAATACGACGGGCAAACCAAGGAAGAGCTGGACGAGCTGGCGCTGGAGGTCAGTGTGGCTGGACGCATTATGGCGAAACGGGTCATGGGCAAGGCAAGCTTTTCTCACATCCAGGATCTTAGCGGCAAAATCCAGATCTATGTGCGCCAGGACAGTATCCCTGAGTCACAATATGCAGCCTTCACGATCCTTGATCTTGGCGATATCGTCGGTATCCGGGGAACCCTGTTCAAGACAAAGACCGGCGAAACCTCTATTAAAGTAGATAACCTTGAGGTGCTGTCCAAGTCCCTGCTCCCGCTTCCTGAGAAGTATCATGGTCTGAAGGATGTAGAACTCCGCTACCGTCAGCGTTATGTGGACCTGATCATTAATCCTGAGGTACAGCAGACCTTCATCATGCGTTCACGGATCATCCAGTCGATGCGCCGTTATTTGGACTCGCTGGGCTATTTGGAGGTGGAGACTCCAACCCTGCATGCTATCGCAGGCGGAGCAGCGGCCCGTCCGTTTATTACCCACCACAACACGCTGGACATGCAGCTGTATATGCGGATTGCCATTGAACTGCACTTGAAGCGTCTAATCGTCGGCGGTCTGGAGAAAGTCTATGAGATTGGCCGTGTATACCGTAATGAAGGTATTTCAACACGCCATAATCCGGAATTCACAATGATCGAGCTGTATGAAGCGTATGCGGATTACAAGGACATTATGCATCTGACAGAGAGCCTGATCGCTCATATTGCCCAGGAGGTACTTGGCTCCCAGGTGATTAATTATCAGGGACAGGAAGTAGATCTGTCTCCAGGCTGGCGCCGTGTGACTATGGTGGATGCCGTTAAGGAAGTAACCGGGGTGGACTTCGGTGTTCAGATGACGGATGAAGAAGCACAGGCTCTGGCTAAGGAACACCGGGTACCAGTGGAGAAGCATATGAGCTTTGGACATATCCTCAATGCGTTCTTCGAGCAGTTTGTGGAAGAGACGCTGATTCAGCCGACCTTCGTTATGGGACATCCTGTAGAGATCTCACCGCTTGCCAAAAAGAATGAAGAGGACCCGCGCTTCACCGACCGGTTCGAGCTGTTCATTGTAGCCCGCGAGCATGCCAATGCGTTCAGCGAGCTGAATGATCCGATTGACCAGCGCCAGCGCTTCGAAGCACAGATTCACGAGAAAGAGCAGGGCAATGATGAAGCCCATGAGATGGATGATGATTTCATCCGTGCTCTGGAGTACGGCATGCCGCCAACAGGGGGCCTTGGAATCGGTGTAGACCGTCTGATCATGCTGCTGACCAATTCAGCGTCTATCCGTGATGTACTGCTGTTCCCACATATGCGTAATAAAGACTAAGGGTTTCTCTTAGTCCGACCCGGATAACTAAGAGAGCTGCTCAGGCAGTTCTCTTGGCATCGGGGGATTAAATGCTCTGGTCAAATGATTTAGAAATAATGCTTGCAATGAATCTCTATCCGTGATATATTCTATTTCTGGCCGCGAAACATCAACGCCGAGCTCGAAAAGAAGTTGAAAAAAGAGCTTGCATTGATCGGTTGGATGTGATATATTATAAGAGTTGCTGGTGACGCGGTGAGCGGCACTGACAACGAGCTTGATCTTTGAAAACTGAACAACGAGTGAGTACCTGGAGATCGCTTCGGCGAGATCCAAATTAGAGAATGTAAATTCTCGTCAGATGTTTTAAAATGAGCAATCGCTCTTTCTAAATACCAATTTGGAGAGTTTGATCCTGGCTCAGGACGAACGCTGGCGGCGTGCCTAATACATGCAAGTCGAGCGGAGTCTGAAAGGGAGCTTGCTTCCTTTCAGACTTAGCGGCGGACGGGTGAGTAACACGTAGGCAACCTGCCCTCAAGCCTGGGATAACTACCGGAAACGGTAGCTAATACCGGATAATTTCTTTTTTCTCCTGAGGAGAGAATGAAAGGCGGAGCAATCTGCTGCTTGGGGATGGGCCTGCGGCGCATTAGCTAGTTGGTGGGGTAATGGCCCACCAAGGCGACGATGCGTAGCCGACCTGAGAGGGTGAACGGCCACACTGGGACTGAGACACGGCCCAGACTCCTACGGGAGGCAGCAGTAGGGAATCTTCCGCAATGGGCGCAAGCCTGACGGAGCAACGCCGCGTGAGTGATGAAGGTTTTCGGATCGTAAAGCTCTGTTGCCAGGGAAGAACGTCCGGTAGAGTAACTGCTGCCGGAGTGACGGTACCTGAGAAGAAAGCCCCGGCTAACTACGTGCCAGCAGCCGCGGTAATACGTAGGGGGCAAGCGTTGTCCGGAATTATTGGGCGTAAAGCGCGCGCAGGCGGTTATTTAAGTCTGGTGTTTAAACCTTGGGCTCAACCTGAGGTCGCACTGGAAACTGGGTGACTTGAGTACAGAAGAGGAAAGTGGAATTCCACGTGTAGCGGTGAAATGCGTAGATATGTGGAGGAACACCAGTGGCGAAGGCGACTTTCTGGGCTGTAACTGACGCTGAGGCGCGAAAGCGTGGGGAGCAAACAGGATTAGATACCCTGGTAGTCCACGCCGTAAACGATGAGTGCTAGGTGTTAGGGGTTTCGATACCCTTGGTGCCGAAGTTAACACAGTAAGCACTCCGCCTGGGGAGTACGGTCGCAAGACTGAAACTCAAAGGAATTGACGGGGACCCGCACAAGCAGTGGAGTATGTGGTTTAATTCGAAGCAACGCGAAGAACCTTACCAGGTCTTGACATCCAACTAACGAAGCAGAGATGCATCAGGTGCCCTTCGGGGAAAGTTGAGACAGGTGGTGCATGGTTGTCGTCAGCTCGTGTCGTGAGATGTTGGGTTAAGTCCCGCAACGAGCGCAACCCTTGACTTTAGTTGCCAGCAGGTTAAGCTGGGCACTCTAGAGTGACTGCCGGTGACAAACCGGAGGAAGGTGGGGATGACGTCAAATCATCATGCCCCTTATGACCTGGGCTACACACGTACTACAATGGCCGGTACAACGGGAAGCGAAGCCGCGAGGTGGAGCCAATCCCAGCAAAGCCGGTCTCAGTTCGGATTGCAGGCTGCAACTCGCCTGCATGAAGTCGGAATTGCTAGTAATCGCGGATCAGCATGCCGCGGTGAATACGTTCCCGGGTCTTGTACACACCGCCCGTCACACCACGAGAGTTTACAACACCCGAAGTCGGTGGGGTAACCCGCAAGGGAGCCAGCCGCCGAAGGTGGGGTAGATGATTGGGGTGAAGTCGTAACAAGGTAGCCGTATCGGAAGGTGCGGCTGGATCACCTCCTTTCTATGGAGAATTGTCACCTGCAACGGTGACATTCAAATCGGAAGCTTGCTTCCACCAATCAGGTTTAGGCCTGTTACTCACTCGTTGGTCAGTTTTGAGAGTTTAAGCTCTCATCTTTACCTTGATCCTTGAAAACTGGATACCGAAACGAATTTGCGTTTTAGAACATCTTTTAGCTGAAACTTGTGTAAGCAAGTTGAAATAGTTATTAGTTGCTACAAAGTGAAGGTTTTTGATTGTGCAAACAAGCAAAACACCGGAACGTTGGTTAAGCTACTAAGAGCACACGGAGGATGCCTAGGCGCCAGGAGCCGACGAAGGACGTGGCGAACAACGAAACTGCCTCGGGGAGCTGTAAGCAAGCTTTGATCCGGGGGTGTCCGAATGGGGAAACCCAGCTGTGGTAATTCGCAGTTACTCGTATCTGAATACATAGGATACGCAGAGGCAGACCAGGGGAACTGAAACATCTAAGTACCCTGAGGAAGAGAAAACAATAGTGATTCCGTCAGTAGCGGCGAGCGAACGCGGAACAGCCTAAACCAAGGGGCTTGCCTCTTGGGGTTGTGGGACGTCTCACATGGAGTTACAAAGGAATATGGTAGGCGAAGAGGTCTGGAAAGGCCCGCGATAGAGGTAAAAGCCCTGTAGCCTAAACTGTGTTCTCTCCGAGACGGATCCCGAGTAGTGCGGGGCACGTGAAACCCCGTATGAATCCAGCAGGACCATCTGCTAAGGCTAAATACTACCTGGCGACCGATAGTGAAACAGTACCGTGAGGGAAAGGTGAAAAGCACCCCGGAAGGGGAGTGAAATAGAACCTGAAACCGTGTGCTTACAAAAAGTCAGAGCCCTCTTTATGGGTGATGGCGTGCCTTTTGTAGAATGAACCGGCGAGTTACGTTTAACATGCAAGGTTAAGGTGAGAAGCCGGAGCCGCAGCGAAAGCGAGTCTGAATAGGGCGACTGAGTATGTGGACGTAGACCCGAAACCGTGTGATCTACCCCTGTCCAGGGTGAAGGTGCGGTAACACGCACTGGAGGCCCGAACCCACGCATGTTGAAAAATGCGGGGATGAGGTGGGGGTAGCGGAGAAATTCCAATCGAACTCGGAGATAGCTGGTTCTCCCCGAAATAGCTTTAGGGCTAGCCTCGGTGAATGGAGTGGTGGAGGTAGAGCACTGATTGGGTGCGGGGCCCGCAAGGGTTACCAAGCTCAGTCAAACTCCGAATGCCATTAACTTCTTGCCGGGAGTCAGACAGTGAGTGCTAAGATCCATTGTCAAAAGGGAAACAGCCCAGACCATCAGCTAAGGTCCCCAAGTGTGTGTTAAGTGGGAAAGGATGTGGAGTTGCACAGACAACCAGGATGTTGGCTTAGAAGCAGCCACCATTGAAAGAGTGCGTAATAGCTCACTGGTCGAGTGACTCTGCGCCGAAAATGTAACGGGGCTAAACACACCACCGAAGCTATGGCTAGATGCTTTGCATCTGGGGTAGGGGAGCGTTGTATGTGGGTTGAAGGTGTACCGTAAGGAGCGCTGGACAGCATACAAGTGAGAATGCCGGTATGAGTAACGAAAAGATCAGTGAGAATCTGATCCGCCGAAAGCCCAAGGTTTCCTGAGGAAGGCTCGTCCGCTCAGGGTAAGTCGGGACCTAAGGCGAGGCCGAAAGGCGTAGTCGAAGGACAACAGTTTGAAATTACTGTACCACCGTAATCCGCTATGAGCGATGGGGTGACGCAGGAGGGTAGTGACGCGGACTGATGGATGTCCGTCTAAGCAGTGAGGCTGGTGTGTAGGCAAATCCGCACACTATTAAGGCCAGGCTGTGATGGGGAGCGAAAATTATAGTAGCGAAGGTCATGATCTCACACTGCCAAGAAAAGCCTCTAGTCAGGAGAAGGTGCCCGTACCGCAAACCGACACAGGTAGGCGAGAAGAGAATTCTAAGGCGCGCGGAAGAACTCTCGTTAAGGAACTCGGCAAAATGACCTCGTAACTTCGGGAGAAGAGGTGCCTCGGTAGGGTGAATAGCCCGAGGGGGCCGCAGTGAAAAGGCCCAAGCGACTGTTTAGCAAAAACACAGGTCTGTGCGAAGCCGTAAGGCGAAGTATACGGGCTGACGCCTGCCCGGTGCTGGAAGGTTAAGGGGAGTGGTTAGGGGTTAAACCCGAAGCTGTGAACCGAAGCCCCAGTAAACGGCGGCCGTAACTATAACGGTCCTAAGGTAGCGAAATTCCTTGTCAGGTAAATTCTGACCCGCACGAATGGCGTAACGACTTGGGCGCTGTCTCAACGAGAGATCCGGTGAAATTTTAATACCTGTGAAGATGCAGGTTACCCGCGACAAGACGGAAAGACCCCATGGAGCTTTACTGCAGCTTGATATTGAATTTGGGTACGATCTGTACAGGATAGGTGGGAGCCGTTGAGAGTGGAGCGCAAGCTTCGCTGGAGGCGCCGTTGGGATACCACCCTGATCGTATCTAGGTTCTAACCTAGTACCGTAACCCGGTACGGGGACCGTGTCAGGCGGGCAGTTTGACTGGGGCGGTCGCCTCCTAAAGAGTAACGGAGGCGTTCAAAGGTTCCCTCAGAATGGTTGGAAATCATTCGCAGAGTGCAAAGGCATAAGGGAGCTTGACTGCGAGACCTACAAGTCGAGCAGGGACGAAAGTCGGACTTAGTGATCCGGTGGTACCGCATGGAAGGGCCATCGCTCAACGGATAAAAGCTACCCTGGGGATAACAGGCTTATCTCCCCCAAGAGTCCACATCGACGGGGAGGTTTGGCACCTCGATGTCGGCTCATCGCATCCTGGGGCTGAAGTAGGTCCCAAGGGTTGGGCTGTTCGCCCATTAAAGCGGTACGCGAGCTGGGTTCAGAACGTCGTGAGACAGTTCGGTCCCTATCTGTCGTGGGCGCAGGAAATTTGAGAGGAGCTGTCCTTAGTACGAGAGGACCGGGATGGACGTACCGCTGGTGCATCAGTTGTTCCGCCAGGAGCATGGCTGAGTAGCTACGTACGGACGGGATAAGCGCTGAAAGCATCTAAGCGTGAAGCCCCCCTCAAGATGAGATTTCCCAGTATGTAAGACCCCTTGAAGACGACGAGGTAGATAGGTTGGAGGTGGAAGTGCAGCAATGCATGGAGCTGACCAATACTAATCGGTCGAGGGCTTATCCAAATTTCTATCACGCAGATTTGTTTCGGATTCAGTTTTCAGGAATCAAGTTCCTGAACGCAACGAAATTCATTCACACATTCGTGATGAACCGAATTTCTAGCGGCAGCGTCTGTTTCACAGACGCATGTTTGGTGGCGATAGCGGAGGGGTTCCACACGTACCCATCCCGAACACGACCGTTAAGCCCTCCAGCGCCGATGGTACTTGGACCGAAGGGTCCTGGGAGAGTAGGACGTTGCCAAGCACACATGAGCCATTGTCGACAATTCGACAATGGCTTTTTTGTATATTCTGGAATGCCTGGACACAGTCTGAGAGATAGCGATGTAACATTTAAAGGAAGCAGTTGAATTTTATCCAATTACTTAGCCCATGCCGCCAAGAGCTGCTCCGTTGTCCACTGTAGACGGACTTTAGTCCAAGAATTCGCTTACCGGAGGCCGGATTGCCTAATCCCTTCACAGGGCAGTGTAATATTCTTGACAGGCCAAATGCCCTTTGCTAAGATAGCTCTAATATATTTTTGGACAAGCCTCTCAAACCTTAACAGAAGACACGATTATGTATAACTCCCAGGCCTCTACCGCTGTCTATCGGGTATGGACTTGACGCAGGAGTTTCTTTATTCATAAGTTGGCGGGCGGGTAGAGAAAAGAATTTAGAGGAGGAATGACCCAGGTGTGGGAAGATAAGTTTGGTAAAGAGGGATTCACTTTCGATGATGTGCTGCTGGTTCCGCGTAAATCCGAGGTATTACCTAAGGAAGTGGATCTAACCACTGTACTCAGCAAGAATGTGAAGCTGAATATTCCTTTGATGAGTGCAGGTATGGACACAGTCACAGAAGCCGCTATGGCGATTGCTATCGCCCGTGAGGGCGGAATCGGCATTATTCATAAGAATATGTCCGTGGAGCAGCAGGCAGAAGAGGTGGACCGTGTGAAGCGCTCGGAGAGCGGGGTTATTACCAATCCATTCTCACTTACGCCGGACCACTGGGTATCCGACGCTGAAGTCCTGATGGGCAAATACCGCATTTCGGGTGTGCCTATCGTAGATGAAGAGGGCAAGCTTGTCGGTATTCTGACGAACCGCGACCTGCGTTTCATCCATGATTTCAATATTCAGATCAAAGAAGTGATGACTCATGAGAATCTCGTTACGGCTGCTGTAGGAACCACTCTTCAAGAGGCGAAGGGCATTCTGCAGCGTCACAAGATTGAGAAGCTGCCGCTGGTAGACGAGCATAATATTCTCAAAGGTCTCATTACTATTAAAGATATAGAGAAAGCCATCCAGTTCCCCAACGGTGCCAAGGATGCCCACGGACGTTTGCTGGTTGGAGCGGCAATTGGGATCTCCAAGGACACGTTTGAACGGACAGAAGCATTGGTAAAATCCGGTGTGGATCTGATTACCGTGGATTCCGCACATGGCCATCACATTAATATTATCGATGCAGTGCGTAAGCTGCGCGAGACTTATCCTGATCTAACGATTGTAGCCGGTAATGTGGCTACAGGCGAAGCTACCCGCGAATTGATTGAAGCAGGAGCCTCCGTAATCAAGGTGGGTATCGGTCCAGGTTCTATCTGTACTACCCGCGTAATTGCCGGGATCGGCGTTCCGCAGGTTACTGCGATCTACGATTGTGCGACAGTAGCCCGTGAATACGGTATTCCAGTGATTGCAGACGGGGGGATTAAGTACTCCGGAGAGATTACCAAGGCCATCGCCGCTGGTGCTGCTGCAGTCATGATGGGAAGCCTGTTCGCTGGTACGGAAGAAAGCCCCGGAGAGTCGGAAATCTATCAGGGACGTAAATACAAGGTGTACCGTGGCATGGGCAGCATGAGCGCCATGAAGCAGGGCAGTAAAGACCGTTACTTCCAAGATGATGATAAGAAGCTGGTACCGGAAGGTATTGAGGGCCGTGTAGCTTTTAAAGGGCCGTTGTCAGACACGGTTCACCAATTGATCGGCGGACTGCGCTCCGGTATGGGCTATTGCGGAACGAAGACATTAGAAGAACTGCGCAATGATACCTCGTTCATCCGGATCACTGGAGCAGGCCTGCGTGAGAGTCATCCTCATGATGTGCAGATCACCAAGGAAGCTCCGAACTATTCCCTATAAGCCGGGAAGAATCGCCTATTTTTGCTGACAGACAGGACTAATTTAGTCCTGTCTGTCTTTTTTTGCAGATACCCCTGTGTTAGAATAGAACAAGCACTGATCTGAGGATTAAAGGAGAGTAGTAATCATTGAAGTCCAAGCGAAAACTAAGCAGTAAGCAAATTGTGATTAAGACAGCGACAGTAGGTCTGCTTTTAAATATGTTAGCATTTCCTGCGGCTTCTGCGATGGCAGAGGCAGTGAATAAACCGGCTACAACAGAGGCTGGAACCAAGGCGGCGGCTACCCCTGCCAAAACGGCAGTAGCCAAGATTCCAACCGTGGAATCCCTCGGATTGAAATTGAAATCGGCAGTATTGATTGAGCCTACTACAGGTGAGGTTCTGCTCTCGCTTAATGCGGACCAGCCTATGCCTCCGGCGAGTATGACGAAGATGATGACAGAATATCTTGTCACAGAAGCGGTGAATAGCGGCAAGATTTCCTGGGACCAGAAAGTAATTATACAGGAGAATGCTTCCAAGCAGATAGGATCGCGTATTTTTTTGGCAGCGGGCGATGAACATACGGTTAAAGAACTCTACATAGCTATGGCGGTAGGCTCTGCCAATGATGCTACCGTTGCCTTGGCTGAACTGGTGTCGGGCTCGGAGCAGCAGTTTGTGACCCAGATGAATGAGACCGCACAGAAGATGGGCATGAAGACGGCTTATTTCATTAATTCCACCGGTCTTGACCGGAAAGACATGCCTGCTAAATACCGGCCTGAAGAGGACCGTGAGACGGTAATGTCTGCAATGGATGCGGCTATTCTTGCTAAGTATATTGTTACGGATCATCCGGAGTTTACAGATTTTACGACAATCCAATCGTATAAATTCCGTGAGCGTGATTCGAAGCCGATGATTAACTATAACTGGATGCTGGAAGCCAACAAGGATATCCCCAATTTCAAGGCTTACGCTTATCCGGGACTGGACGGATTGAAGACCGGACATACGACTAACGCCGGTAACTGCTTCACCGGTACAGCGGTGCGTGACGGTATGCGTCTTATCAGCGTAGTAATGGGAGCAGACTCCGAAGCCCACCGTTTCACCGAAACGAAGAAGGTGCTGGATTTCGGCTTTAATAATTTTGAGATTAAGCAGGTAGTTGCGCCTAAGGCCGTGATTGCCGGCACTGAAACTGTGCCTGTGCTGAAGGGCAAGAATAAAGACGTATCCGTAGTAACGGACGCTGGTGTAACGTTCATGGTTCCTAAGGGTACTGTATCGCCGCAGATCAAGACTACAGTGGTCACGAATGATCCGGCTACGCTGATTGCACCGATTGCCGGAGCCAGCAAGGTAGGTAAGGTCACGTATTCCTATAAGATTGAAGGAATGTCTCAGACGCAAGAGAAGACGGTGAACCTGATTACTGCCGAGGAAGCGGAGAAAGCGGGCTGGTTCAAGCTGCTGCTGAGAGCCATCGGTGATTTTTTCGGTGATCTGTTCAAAGGAATTAAAAACCTGTTCTAGTCTCATAGGGGCGCTGACCTCGGTTTCACGATAAAATCCCAGTAAATAGGTTGTGTATATTACAGCCTTGCGGTAGAATTACAAGTTAGATTAGGTTAGATCTAACGGGAGGCGTAGACATGGAAACAGGAACTTCGCGAGTCAAAAGAGGCATGGCAGAAATGCAAAAAGGCGGCGTCATTATGGACGTCATGAATGCAGAACAGGCGAAAATTGCTGAGGCCGCAGGGGCAGTTGCCGTTATGGCTCTGGAGCGTGTACCTTCTGATATCCGCGCAGCGGGTGGTGTCGCACGTATGGCTGATCCTACTATTGTAGAAGAGGTTATCAAGGTAGTGAGCATTCCTGTGATGGCCAAAGCGCGGATCGGCCACTATGTGGAAGCCAAGGTTCTCGAATCTCTGGGTGTAGACTATCTCGATGAGAGTGAAGTACTTACTCCTGCCGATGAAGTGTTCCATATCAACAAACGCGAATTCACGGTTCCTTTTGTATGCGGAGCCAAGGACCTTGGAGAAGCACTGCGCCGGATTAGCGAAGGGGCTTCTATGATCCGTACCAAGGGTGAGCCGGGAACCGGCAACATCGTGGAAGCTGTCCGCCATATGCGCCACATCAACAGCCAAATCCGCAAGGTAACCGGCCTCTCGCCTGATGAGCTATATCATGAAGCTAAGACGCTGGGTGTTCCTTATGAGCTGCTTCTGGTGGTTCACGAGCTGGGCAAGCTGCCTGTTGTTAACTTTGCCGCCGGTGGCGTAGCTACGCCTGCTGATGCCGCGCTCATGATGCATCTGGGTGCTGACGGGGTGTTTGTCGGCTCGGGAATTTTCAAATCGGACAATCCTGAGAAATTCGCCCGTGCCATCGTCGAAGCGACAACCCACTTCACGGACTACAAGCTGATTGCTGAAGTGTCCAAGAATCTGGGCACTCCGATGAAGGGGATTGATATCGCCACGTTGTCCCCGGCTGAACGTATGTCGGAACGCGGCCGTTAATAGAGAGAAGGCTTCCGGATGAGAATTGGAGTGTTGGCGCTTCAAGGCGCTGTTACAGAGCATATTGTCAGTATTGAGAAGACCGGCGCACAAGGCCTGCCTATTAAGCGTATAGAGGAGCTTGACGGGATAGAGGGCCTCATCATTCCCGGTGGTGAGAGTACGACGATTGGCAAATTGATGCGCAAATATGGCTTTATTGAAGCGATCCGTGAGTTCTCGGGTCAAGGTAAGCCTATTTTCGGTACATGTGCCGGTATGATCGTGCTGGCGAAGCGGATTGCCGGAGATGAAGCCGGCCATCTGGAGCTGATGGATATTACCGTGGCCAGGAATGCCTTTGGCCGCCAGAGGGAAAGCTTTGAATGTGACCTGGAGGTTAAGGGGATTGCTGAATCCGTGCGGGCGGTATTTATCCGCGCCCCGCTTATTGACGAGGTGGGTCCTGATGTTGATGTGCTTACCCTCTATAAGGATGAGATTGTAACTGCGCGCCAAGGCAATCTGCTGGCCTGCTCGTTTCACCCGGAATTGACTGATGATTACAGGCTGCATCAATATTTTGCCGACATGGTAGAGGACAGTATTGCAGCCAATCTATAGAACCGCATATAAGGACACTTTGACTCTTTCAAAGCTGCAAACAAAACAGCAATTTGAAAGAGTTTGGGCTGTTTTCAGGAGGGAAACTTTGTGTTAGATGTTAAAGTATTGCGCAGCGATTATGCAAGAGTAGAGGAAGCACTGAATAAGAGAGGAAAGTCGCTGGATTTGATTGCCGGCTTCCCGGCGCTGGATCAGCGCCGCCGTGAGCTGCTTCAGGAAACAGAAGGGCTCAAGAACCGCCGGAACACTGTGTCCGGAGACGTAGCCAAGAAGAAGAAGAATGGTGAACCGGCTGATGATCTGATCGCAGAAATGCGAACGGTATCTGACCGGATTAAGGAATTGGATGACGAGGTGCGTGAGCTTGAGGTCAAAATTGACGAGCTGACGATGAGCATCCCGAATATTCCGCATGAATCGGTGCCGGTGGGCACCTCCGAGGCAGACAATGTTGAAGTGCGCCGCTGGTCAGAGCCCAAAGAGCTTGGTTTCACTCCGAAATCCCACTGGGAGCTTGCACAGCAGCTGGATATCATTGATTTTGAGGCAGCGGCGAAGGTTACGGGTTCCCGCTTTGTCTTCTATAAAGGACTGGGTGCCAGACTGGAGCGTGCCCTGATCAATTTCATGATGGACCTGCATAGCGGGGAACATAACTATGAAGAGATGCTGCCGCCTTATATTGTTAATAAGGACAGCCTCTATGGAACGGGACAACTACCCAAATTCGAAGAGGACCTGTTCAAGCTGCGGGATACAGAGTATTATCTGATTCCTACGGCAGAAGTGCCTGTGACGAACTATTACCGTGAAGAGATTATGACCGCTGGCGATCTGCCGAAGTATCATGTGGCCTACAGCTCTTGCTTCCGCTCGGAAGCCGGTTCAGCCGGACGCGATACCCGTGGTCTGATCCGCCAGCATCAGTTCAACAAGGTGGAGCTGGTGAAACTGGCCAATCCGGAGAGCTCCTACGAGGAACTGGAGAAGATGACCGCCGACGCTGAACGCGTGCTACAGCTTCTGGGGCTGCCCTACCGCGTCCTGCTGCTCTGTACGGCAGATATGGGCTTCACCTCTGCCAAGACGTATGATCTTGAGGTGTGGCTGCCTGAGAGCGGCATGTACCGCGAGATCTCCTCATGCTCCAACACCGAGGACTTCCAGGCGCGCCGGGCCAATATCCGTTACCGCAAGGAGCCGAAGGCGAAGCCTGAATTCGTGCATACACTGAACGGCTCTGCGCTGGCTGTAGGACGTACGGTTGCAGCTATCCTGGAGAATTACCAGCAGGAGGACGGAAGTGTGCTGATTCCGGAATGCCTGCAGCCGTATATGCGTAATGTGAAATCCATTTCTGCAAAAACAACTCAATAATAATAGTTGCATATTATTTGTCGGGCGTGGTATAATTCCTAATGCATGTGAAATTCAAATGCATTGGAGAGGTACCGAAGCGGTCATAACGGGGCGGTCTTGAAAACCGTTAGGGTGAAAGCCCACATGGGTTCGAATCCCATCCTCTCCGCCATTCCTTAAAATGCCCCGCCACATAAGATATTGTGGTGGATATGACATAAACGCACTAGACTGTTGAACAGCGGTCTGGTGCGTTTTTTTTGTGTTCGTGACCGTTAGAGGAGAATCTAACGGGAGGTATCCATTATGAATGTGAACAAAGGAAAAACAGCCCATAAACATAAACGGGGACAAAGAAAGAATAATTTAGACATCCCTCAGCGGTTATTAGACCGCCTTACTCCATCGGTCTTGGAAACGGCCCGCTCCACGCTTCAGGAAGCCGAGAAACCTCGCCCTGAGACGTTGACACTGGACAAGCTGTTTACCCGCTACTATGCCGCAAGGCAAGCGGCAGGGGCGGCAGAGCGCACCTTAGAAGAATACAGGAAGCATATGAACTGGTTTCGGCGTTTCTTAGCAACGGAGTACAGCGGTCTTGATAACTTTGTACCTAACCGTGATGTCATTCGTGTATGGATTTCATCTATGTTGACGTTACAGAAGTTGAAGCCATCAAAGAAGAGGCTGTCTCAAAAGCCATGAAGTGGCTGCTTGGGACAGCTCTTTAGTTTGTAGTAGGATCAACGTGAGTACTTGGGTGAACGCTGCGCGAACGGACCGTTGTTCCAATCGCTGTGGTCTCCAGATTTTTTTTCATTCCCCTAGCGGTGAAAATCCGGAGACCAAGGCGACCGCTGCCGCTTTTCCACAATCGTTCCGTCCTCTCCGCTGTTTGAGCGGGAAATGGCTCGTCCATCCTTAAAAAAGAAACAAAAAAATCGCTCGTTTTGGTAAAATGGAGGTACCACCCAACCATTCCCAAAGGAGCGATTTCTTTGTACATCCAATATACCATGGACCAACTTTGCTTGCCAATGGATCTGGAAGAAGATATCCCGAAAAATCACCTCGTTCGCGTCGTGAATGCCGCCGTCAATCGGCTGGACAACGCCATTTTTGACGCGGCCTATCCCGGCGGCGGCCGTGACAGCTACCATCCTAAAATGCTTACCAAAGTCATCATCTACGCTTACACTCAGCGAATCTATTCGTCTCGCCAAATCGCTAAAGCGGTCCGGGAGAACATTCCCTTCATGTGGCTGGCCGGACGGCAGCGACCCGACTTCCGCACGCTGAATCGCTTCCGTTCCCAGCGGATGAGAAATGTCCTCGAAACGGTATTTACCGCCGTGCTTCAGTTTCTGGCTAACGAAAAATACGTGTCTCTGGAGCATTATTTTGTGGACGGCACTAAGATTGAGGCGAATGCCAATCACTACACCTTTGTCTGGAGCAAAGCGGTCAGCAAACACAAAGCGAAACTGCAAGATAAGGTACAGGCCCTATTCGCTGACATTGACGCAGCGGAAGAGCAGGAAGAACAAAAGAACCAGGGCAAAGATCTGGCTGAATTCAGCACGGGTTCAGAAATGGACATTGAGAAACTCGAACAAGCCGTGCAAAAGCTTGAAGCTCAGCTTGCCGAAAAACCGAAAGACAAGCCCCTAAAAAAGACGGTTCGGAAGTTGCGTAAGGATTTGCTTCTCCGACTGCAGAAGTACGAAGAATATCAAAAACTGCTTGGGGACCGTAACAGTTTCAGCAAGACCGATCCAGAGGCAACGTTTATGCGGATGAAAGAAGATCACATGCGAAATGGCCAACTGAAGCCAGGTTATCATCTACAGATCGGGACCGAAAACCAGTTTATTGTGGCCTACAGTCTCCATCAAAGACCGGGTGACACCCGCTGTTTAGAACCACATCTGGAAAAAACAAAGCAATTCCTCGGGGAACTTCCAAAGACGGTCATTGCAGATGCCGGCTATGGAAGTGAAGAAAACTACGCCTATCTGGAAAAGAGCGAGATACAGGCCGTCGTGAAATACAGCACCTACCACAAAGAAAAGAGCAAAGCCTGGAAAGCCGACGTCGGAAAAATCGAGAACTGGACCTACGACGGATCCGAGGATCGCTGGACGTGTTTAGCTGGACACCCGCTGTATTTCCAACGAGAAAGCAAGGAAACCACAGAGAGTGGATACGAAATTAAGAAGCGTCACTACCAAAGTCAAAGCTGCGGAGGTTGTCCGCTAAAAGAAAACTGCACGAAGGGAAGCGGAAACCGGGAAATCGCAGTCAGTCTGGAGCGGCTTAGATACCAGAAACAGGCGAAAGAAATCCTCCGAAGCGAGGAAGGCTATCTATTGGCCGTACGTCGAATGACGGAGCCGGAAAGTGTATTTGGACAATTAAAGAATAACCGGGGCTTCCGGCGCTTTCTGCTTCGCGGCTTGGAAAAAGTGACGCTGGAGGTCGGTTGGCTTTCGCTCGCCCACAACCTGCTGAAGCAAGCAGCGAACGACCAGAAACGCAAAGGAGCGGTCCTCCAATAACGGAGAATCGCTCCTTTTTTACCTGTTACGCTTTGAAAAAGCTATAGGTTTTGTTTCCACTTATAAGAATAATATTTACTTTTGGGACAGCCCCTTCTTCGTTGAATGTCTACTACAATCTCCATCCTCCAGCGTTCCCGTTGCTCTCATTCTTATCAAAAGTCCCACCGCAAATGGATTGTTCGATTGCGTACTGATAAAGGCGTCGATTGGGGTCATTCTGACCACTGCTCCAAGCACTAGCCTGCCAACGATAAATGCCCGGAATAGCTGCACCGACTGTTGTCGTTGTTCTATATCCCCCGTAAATCCCTAGCTGATAGCCGTAACTGTCGGTATAGGTTTTTACAATGTTCAAGTAAGGAATAATAGAATTACTCAGATCACTTGCGCTTGCGTCGTAGTCCACAGTAAAATAAATGGGCGTGCCAGAGGGCTGACCGGCAGCCACTGCTTGATTTACAGCAGTAGCACCGTCTGCATGAGCTTGGCTACTGGTAAAGTAAGACGCTGTTCTCGAATTGTACTGAAAAATGGAAATGATAAAAAGACCCGCATTGGAAATGGTACGTGCTTCAGCATTTTGCAAACGACTGCTGTAAAAATTCGAAGCCGCCGGTCGATAGTAGCGACCTACAAAAGTTTGACCATTGCTAACCAAGCAATTCGCCATCGATGAACTTACTACGTTTAATGTATCAACACCTGCTGCCATAATAAATTACCTCCGTCTATTTGGTATAGCAATAACCTGAACGGGGTATGGCCTTGTGGATGTGTACCCCACACATTCCAAAGGTCAGTTGGTATTGCTTAGTTATTATAATATTATATAGCGTAACGTTACGCAGTAATATGGCACAAAAAAACTATCTCTTCATAGTGAGCAGATAGCTAGAAAACTTTACTCTAAGGGTTCAAGCGAAGCGGCCGCTCTCTCATACTCAGCCTGAGAAAAGGTTTTTGCTGAACTCATACTGAAATACAATCCGTCTTTCTCAAAGTATAAATACGGTACTTCATTCTCTTTAGCAATCCACTCCCCAGATACATCTTTAGAAAGCGCTACTTCTTTAGTCGAAGCAATCTCGGCAGTTGGTTTAAGTTCTTCTTTGGATTGAGTGATTGAACCACGAATAAATACAATACGGACTTGATTGTCTTTAACTTCAACACGATCCATGTAATCATCGCTACCTAAACCTACTGTGGGGATGTAGACTTTATCTAATCCGGCTTTCTTAGCAGCTTCACTAATTTCATTTTTTTGTTCTGCTGTATAAGATAGTGGCTCTGCTTCTGTCATTTCTTCACCTGCTTTATTGGTCGAATTTTCATTCTGACTTTGTTCAGTTGTAGGAGTGGGTGAAGGAGTTGAAGGCGAATTTTCATTCTGACTGCATCCTGCTAATAAAGCCCCAAATAGCAGGCCGATAATCACGACTTTCCCTTTGTAGTCCATTTAAATATCCTCCTCGTTGATCTGTCCTCATAATAATAGACTGAACTGCTCATTCAAAAGTTGCATAATATTCTCATATAAGTTTCTTTTTTGAAACTCTTCACAGATCCAGCGAACTAAACCAGGTAATCGTAGCTGCTAAATCCGCCAAGATTCCCCTGACAGTTCCGTTGTACCAATGAGATCCTCACCAAGAAAAATCGCTGGAGAAGATCCTTTTCACCAATACGATATAACGGGGTACATAACGCAGTATAAACTCCATTCAATTGAATGGAGTTTATTTGCTCATAAGATACAGATAATCTAATCTCAACCGTCTTCTTTTTTATCCTGGCGAATAGCAGATTTTGATGTACTTTGATGATACGTCTTAACCATCAGATTCATCGTCTTATCAAGCTGAGCCAAGCGTTTCTCTAATCCATCCATTTGTTTGTTGAATTTGATGAGTATCGTCTGGAGAAGAATCAGAGAAAGAGCAATGGGAAATCCAACGTTTCCGATTAACTGAACAACTGCCTGTAGATCCATAAGTAAATACCTCCCTTCTTTGGCTTTATTATATTACATAACGAAACGTTACGCTATATTTTTTTAAAATAACACTTATTATATGTTAT